>NZ_PZJT01000018.1 GCF_003206135.1 Salinicola salarius
TTCAGACAAAGCGTAAGGCTTACAAATTCTGCAGACCAGCAGCATGTTGCTCGGTTCCTGCCAGATGGACTTTCTGGCATGGTTGGAGCGCTACCTATTTTATCTCAGCAAGAAGCAATTTTTGTTGGTGAAGGTGCGGCTCTACCTTCTAGGGTGAGAGTAAGGGATCTAAAAGAAGGGCAATTGCCAAAATCAAATACTATACCATTTGCTCAGGGCTGGGCGAGTGATCGCCTAGATATAGATAAATTGAAGGAAATATCTGAGAGGATGTGCAGTTAAAACGCGTTATAACAAGGCACTGCACGCGGATAAATTAATCGCTGCGCTCATAGTTTACCGGTGAGCGCGGCGTTATGCAGGGCAAGCATTGAGCCACAGAGGAGTTAGATAAAAATATGTTTCACTTGCTAGTATCTTATCAAGGGTGGCCTGACTCAGGCGGAACCATGTCAATGAGCCGCATATATATTAGAGAAGGCGACCCTGTTGGTAGTAGTTTTTATTCAAACGGTACACTCGATGTTGCCAAACTAAAGGAATACCCTGTACTTTTAGTGACCGAAACTGGGGGCAACGGGCCGCAATTCGCAAGGGTAGCGTATATTACAAATATCACCTTGGGGCATGAGGTATCTATTCAATATGCCATTGACAATAGCATTCAGCCAATTTCCAATGCTGAGCTAGAAGGGCATTCAGTAGAATTGAGATTAGGACGATTTGGTTTATCCCACACCTGTTGGTCTGTGTGCGACGTTGATCTATTTAAGCTTTTGTTGCAAAACCAACAAAAAAGGTCTATCAGTCCGAAGGTGTTCTCGCTTGAAGCGGCTTACTCGCAAGATGAAAATCTTGTCTCGATCATGATGCCATTTGGAGCTGAATTTAATCCGGTACATGCTGCTCTTCAACAATCAATCAGTGCTGTCGGTTTGGAGAGCGTAAGAGCTGACAACATATGGGAGCACCATACGATAATCCAAGATATCGTAAACATAATAGCTCGAGCCAAAGTTGTAGTATGTGACTGTTCAGGGAAAAATCCTAATGTGTTTTACGAGGCTGGGGTTGCCCACGCTATCGGTAAAGAGGTGATCCTTATAACTCAGTCAGAGCACGATATTCCTTTTGATCTTCGGCATATACGCTACATAAGATACCTGCCTAATACCGAAGGCCTTGCCGATTTGTCGACATCATTACAGTCAAGGTTACGTTCAATTAGAGGCTGGTAAAATTGCATAACAAAGCCACAAATCCGCTCCCTTCGGTCGCCCGACGCTCGCAAGCTCGCGCGGTTTATGGCAGCGTTATATCTACTTTTGGCTGAACGTCCGCTTTTGGCCGAATACTGTCACTCACAGGCCACCCGCGACCGACCGGACTTTGACGAATTTCATTAAGCCGCGGTCCCGTTTCTCAACGGGAATCCAGCCGGCACGCTCGTAAAACGTGAAGGCTCGACTGCCGATTTCGGTTTCCAGCCAAATCTCGTCGAATTTGGCGAATAGATGGTGCTCGGCTCTCTCGAGGAGTAACCGGCCCACACCTAGCCCTTCATGGTCGGCGCGGACGAACAGTCCAAACACGCACCCGGTCTCGTCACGAACCATCGAAAAGCCCACGGGTACTCGATCAATCTCCGCAACCCAGAGACAAGGGCCCTGGGCGATCATGGCGGCAATGGCCTCCTGCGTGATGCCCATTTCGGCAAGCTGCTCGATCGATAGGTGGTTCTCCGCCATGCTGGTGCGAATGGCGAAGATCTCCCCGGTGTCTGTCTCTCTCGCTTCTCTCACTTGAATTGACATGGATCGATGCCCTTGGCAGCGATTGAAAATCGCCATGGGCGATCATTCTGGGGCACACAGTGCCGTCGGGCGAACTTGGTTGGCGGCTTGGAGCCGTGGCTACGTAGTCCTGAGATGGACAACCACAGGGTCAGCTTTTGAAGCTGAGAGGTATATTGGATGGTATATCTAGATTTTCTGACTTAATAAATATCTCATAAAAACAGGTATTTAGATGTCATTATAGAATCCTGCTGGCGCCAACAAATCAATTGATCCCGACGCTTTCCCTTCCTCCGAACCGCTCTCCCTTGGCTTCCAATTCGGCACATGACTATTGCGTGCGGAACCAGGTCATTAGCAGCTTCGAACCATGCGTTCGGACGGCGAAGCTCAAATCCTCAAATCCTCAAGGGCTCACTGTGGCACTCTACGATCTCAAGCTGCGGGCGCGGCCTGCTACTGTGCTGATGATGCGTCAGGCCCTGTAGCGTCGCGCGGCACCAGCAGACGTATACGGGGGTCGGCGATTTCGATTCCCAGCTTGCGAAAGCGCTCCAGAATGCGTCGATTGGTTTCACGTTGAACTCCCCAGCGCCCTTTATCGACACACTGTATCCGGCCGACCAGTGTCACCATCGAGCCATCCACCGCGTTGACGCCCCACACTTCGAGGTCATTGAGAATCAGATCCTTGAATGCCGGATCACTGCGCAGGCCGGCACCGATATCCTTCAGCTCGGTAATCGCTCGTTCAATATCCGTGTCGTAACTGACGCTGATGCTGACCTCCGCATTACCGATTCCGCGGTTGGTGTTGTTGACCGTCGATACCGAGCTGAAGGGAACGATATGCAGCGAACCGTCGCCGGCTCTCAGTCGCACGGTGCGAATCGACAGATACTCGACCACCCCTGATATGCCAGCTACCGTCACCCAGTCACCGACCTGCATCGCGTTTTCCATCAGCAAGAAGATACCGGTGATGAAGTCTTGCACCAGCTTCTGCGAACCAAAGCCTATCGCAACGCCGATAATGCTGGCACCGGCCAGCAGCGGTGTCGTATTAATCCCGAGCTCGTTCAACGCTGTCAGGCCGACAATCAACACGATAAGAATGAGCAGGCAGGTTCGCAGCATCGGCAACAGCGTACGCAAGCGCGCCACTCGCATGCGTTCACCCTGCTTCTCCCAGAGCGCGAGCCGCCGCTCGGCTGCGGCGTTTACCGTCTGCCAGACAACGGTCGCGACGATGACGGCAACCAGAATAGTCAAAGCCGCCGAGACTAAACTGCGCCCGATGGTCCCGGGCGCAAACCAGCCTATCGCGTTCAGCCCCCAGGCCTGACAGAGTAGAACAACCGTACAGGCCGTGATGACCAGCGAAATCAGGCGACGGATCAATGGATGGTAGCGTTCGATCAGACGACCGAAAATACCGGTTTCGGGGCTCTCATACGTACCGTTGTCCTGCGTCTCGGCAGAAGCAGCAGTGGGAAATAGCCGCTCTAGAGCGCCTAGCGCGAGGATCGCCACCACGCGAGCGGCGATAATGATGACGCCCGAAACGCTGATGAAATGAATCAGCCTGGGGAAGCCATTCTCGACGCCAAGCGCCCAGACGACCCAGGCACCCATCACCAAGACAGCGGCAAAAAAAGCCCAGACCTGCGCCAGCCAGTTGCGCATTGAAGCAAGCGGCCCGTGTGCCTCCGCCGGTGCTGCAATGGCTTCGCCGACCGGATGCCGGAGCTTGAAAATCAGTATCACGAGGAAGATGTGCACGAACAACGAAGCGATCTTGATGATCGCCAGGCTTCCCGCTGGGCTGGCACCCAGGGCTCGTACGGCCCCTGCAAGGGCAATGCCGAACGTGGAAAGCACGACGAAGCGTCGTATCCAGACGTGCAGAACCATCGAAAGATCGTGGTTCACCTTCAGCAGGCTTAGGCCACAGCTTGCGGGAGAAACCAGCAGACGCACTACAGCCATGGTGACGCGGGTGATGACATAGGCGTTGACGAATTCACTCGTCACGGCATGGATGCGTTCGTTACCGCCTTCTAGCCAATGCATGACAAGGCCCGACGCGCAGAAAAACAGCACCAACGGCAACAGGTCGAGGATCAGTACACCGACGGCAAAAGGCAGATGTCGCAATGTGCTCCAGTTTTCGCTTGGTCTCGGCGCTGCGCCGTTACGATCATGCCGGGCGCTCTCCGCCGCGATACCGTCATTTCCGGTTGCCTCGTTAGCGCTGGCAACGGCTTGCTGTGCCGCCGCCGGTCCGCCACTCGCCGCGTTTGCTGGATCGACCGGGACGGCTTCTATCCGATCGATGCCGTTTCGATGGGTCTGCACCAGCGCCACACTCCCCTCCGCTGGGCGAGTGCCTCCAGCCGTTACGGTCTCCATGAAGGCACGTTGTTCTGATAGTTGCGTCGCGTTCCGCTCTTCGTCCTGCTTCCTTTCGAATGCCTGGCGTTGCGTTTCGCCGTTGCGGTTCTGTTCCTTCCTGGCATTCGTTTCGGCTTCCTCGGCGTGCTCGATCAACGCGCGGCGGGGCCGGCTCAGTACACGACGCAGCCACCACTCGAGAACAAGACCGATGATGAATACTGCAGCAAGACCGATGAGCGCCTGCATCAGCAACGTTCGGCCCTCGTCGCTGCTGAAGAGCGTCCCGAACCAGTCAGGTAACTCGAGGGCCGCCTGTTTGATTTGACCGAACTGATCGCCGAGGCCGCCGGCCCATCTGCCGACCTGACTCAGCGCCTGGGTAATCAGCCCGTTCGCTTCCAACGGAACGAGTGCGCTATCCAAGGAGTCCGGCGATGCCGGTTCCTGTGCCACGGAAATCGGGGCCAGCGCGAAGGCAAGCAGGCATGCGAGAAGTGCTTGAAGAATCCGTTTACGCATTTCATTAATCGGCAACCGAGGAAGCCGGCCTGTGCAGGGAGCCATTGGTGTTACAGCTGATAAATCAAGGTAGTGTAAAGCTTCAGCTTGTCCAACTGCTCCGCTGGGCTAAAGAAGCGAAGTGCTTGCCTTATTAACGAAGAGATAAGAGTACGGAAAGATCCGCTTAGGAAAACACTGCACAAATGTCTGCACAGGCGAATCGCTACGTTGCGCGGTACGGGCGCGCCAGCCCCGTCGAGATTCGACTAACCCCCGTGTTATGTCTTGCCTTCTCCGTTCCGGTCGTCTTGCGCTTCATCCCGTTCGCCTATGTGTTCAGCAGCAGCTCGATGAGCGCTCCCTGGGCTGAAACGTTGCGAAAGAAAGAGAATGACAGCTACGAAAAAAGGGCCCGAAGGCCCTTGTTCTACTCCTCGCTCAGCAATTTAGCTGTTGCTGGCGAAGCTCATTTCCACGTTGCCGCGGTCGTTGCTGCCATTCTGGGTAGCGTGCTGCAGCGCTTGGGCGGCGGCGTCGCTCTGGCCTTCACCCACCAGCGGGTTATGGCTGGTCGAGATGTTGGTGGCGAGTTGCGTGGCGTCGGCGACGTTCTCCAATGCCTGGTCCGCTGCGGCGCTATGCCCGCCGATGACGGTATCGACACTGTAGCGAGTCGGCAGTGCGTGGTACTGCGCGGTCTGTTCGATATTGAGCGCTTCGCTCTGCTGATCAAAGTGACGTTGTTCGACAGCACTGTTGGCCTGAGCGGCGGCGGGCAGAGCAATGGCGATTGCGATGGCTGCGAGAATGCGGGTTTTCATGGTGTTGCCTCCAATGATCATCTGTTGTGGCGTGGGGCCCTTGGCCTCAACCTGTGATGTCATTATCGGGTGATTTCCGTTAGATGACTAATCAAGTGGCGTGAAATCAGCTATCGATAAGAATGATCTTGGCGGATAAGTCTGGATATAAATCAGGGAGGCAGTAGATAAAACTAAAAAGGGAGCCTGTGGCTCCCTTGGATACGCTAGCGGCTAGCACTTTGCCGAAGGCAAGACTTACAGGGTGGCGAAGTTCACTTCGACGTTGCCCTTGTCATTGCTGACGGTCTGGGTAGCGTTCTGCAGCGCCTGGCCGGCAGCAGCGCTCTGACCTTCGCCGATCAGGCTGTTGTTGGACGGCTGCACGCTGGTAGTCAGTTGAGTGGATTCGGCCACGTTCTTCAGGGCCTGATCGGCAGCGGTGCTGTGGCCGCCATCGACGGTGTCGGCGCTGTAGCGAGTCGGCAGTGCGTGGTACTGCGCGGTCTGTTCGATATTGAGCGCTTCGCTCTGCTGATCAAAGTGACGTTGTTCGACGGCACTGTTGGCCTGGGCGGCGGCGGGCAGAGCAATGGCGATTGCGATGGCTGCGAGAATGCGAGTTTTCATGGCGTTACCTCCAAAATGTCTTTTTGATTGATGGCCTCTCGGCCTCAACCTGTGGCGACATTATGGGAGCCGACTCTTTAGTCTGCTAATCACGCGTAGTGAATTCGACTATCGACAGGATTAATACTAAGGTCGAATCCATGGATTGGCTCTGGAGTGTAAACCTTTTCCCTCCGGTTGTGTGAATTCAGCCAAGCCGGCTCCGAGTTTCCCATTCCGGCCAGGGCCTTCGAACGGTTTTGCTCGATACCGGCGCGCCCGCCATAATGGCAGCATCTCATCCATCGCTTGCCAGCAGAGAACCCCTTATGACCCGCACGCCTCGGGATAACGCTCCCGCCGAATCGTCACGCGCTGCCGAGCCACAGGTCAACGTGGGTGATGTCGCTTATCTACGGGTGACGAAGGTCAACGATATTGGCGCCTTCCTGAACTGGGGCCGCCCCAAGGATCTGCTGCTGCCGTTCGGCGAACAGCGCTTCCGCCCGGACGAGGGCAAGCGCGTGCTGGTGATGATCTATGTCGACGACCGCATGCGCCCAGTGGCCAGCATGAAGCTCGATCGCTTCCTGCAGGACGAGTCGGAAGGCTTGAAGGCGGGCGACCGGGTATCGCTGGTGATCGCCGATCTGACCGATCTCGGCGCCAAGGCGGTGGTCAATAGCCGCTTCTGGGGGTTGCTGTATCACGACGACATGTCGCGGCCGCTGCGTCGCGGCGACCGCGTGGAAGGTTATGTCCGTCGTGTGCGCGACGACGCCCGCCTGGATCTATCGCTACTGCCGCCGGGACAGGCGCGTCTGGATGTGGTCGGCGACAAGGTGCTGGCGGCGCTGGCCGACAACGACGGGTTCCTGGCGCTGGGCGACAAGAGCCCGGCCGACGCCATCAAGGCGCGACTGGGCGTCAGCAAGAATGCCTTCAAGCAGGCCATCGGCCGCCTCTACAAGCAGCGCCGGATCGTCATCGAAGAGGATGGCATCCGGTTGTTCGAAGAATGATCGCCGGTCACATCCGATAGGTGCGATACCAGCCGAGCCCGGCTTCCGTTTCGCCGCGGGGCTTGTATTCGCAGCCCAGCCAGCCGTCGTAGCCGGCCTGGTCGAGCTGGGCGAATAGCCACGGGTAGTTGACCTCACCGGTATCCGGTTCGTGCCGTTCGGGCACACCGGCGATCTGGATATGGCCTACGCCATCGCGGTAGCGCTCGTAGGTCTTCCAGATATCTCCATCCATGATCTGGGTATGGTAGAAATCCATCTGCACCTTGACGTTGGGCTCGTTCAGCTCGGCGAGGACCGCATGCCCTTCGGCCTGATGATTGAGGAAGTAGCCCGGCATGTCGCGAGTATTGATCGGCTCGATCAGCAACGTCAGATCGTGTTCGGCGAGCTTTCGCGCGGCGAAGCGAAGATTCTCAAGATAAATCTGATGGTTATCGGAAAATGTTTCACGGGAAACATTGTCCGGGACAGTCTCGGATGTCGGTTCTTCTACCAGTCCGGCCATGGCGTGCAGGCGCGGGCAGTTCAACGCCTTGGCGTAGCGAATCGCGGTATCGACGCTGTCGCGGAACTCCGCTTCACGACCGGGAAGGGCGGCCAGGCCGCGCTCGCCGGCAGCCCAGTCGCCAGGCGGCAGGTTGAACAGCACCTGTTCGAGCCCGTGGCGCTTCAGCTCGGCGGCGATCGCTTCGGGTTCGAAGTCATACGGGAACAGGAACTCGACTCCGGTGAAACCATTCGCGGCGGCTCTGGCAAAGCGCTCCATGAACGGGACTTCGTTGAACATCATGCTGAGATTGGCGGCGAAACGCGGCATGGCCTGATTCCTCGGTGATCCGGTTGAAGGTATGGACAGACGAATGCGCGCTTACCACTGGGCGCCGAAGGCGTCACGCAGCTCGTCGATCTCCTTCTCGTTCAGCGTGCGCACGTCATGGTGGCGCAGCAGCAGATAGAGCTTGGCGGTCTCCTCCAGCTCTTCGATGGCGTTGCGTGCGGCTTCCAGCGTCTTGCCCGTCACCACCGGGCCGTGATTGGCGAGCAGCACGGCGGCATGGTCCGCAGCATAGTTGCGCACCGCCTCGCCCAGCGCCGCATCGCCGGGGCGGTAGTAGGGCACCAGCGGCAGGCGGCCGACCCGCATCACGAAGTAGGGCGTGATCGGCGGCAGGCAGGAGTGTTCGTCGAGCCCGTTGAGACAGGACACCGCCGCCGAATGGGTGGCGTGAAGATGGATGATGCCGCCGGTATCCGGGCGCTGCTCGTAGAAGGCCCGGTGCAGGAACGACTCCTTGGTCGGCGGCTTGCCGGCGAGCAGGTTGCCGTCCCAGTCGAGCTTGGAAATTTCCGCCGGGTCCAGTGCGCCGAGGCTGGCGTTGGTCGGCGTCATCAGCCAGCCATCGTCGAGCTTGGCGCTGATATTGCCGGAGGTGCCCGGCGCCATGCCCAGGTTGCGGAAGGAGCGGCCGATCTCGGCGATCTCTTCGCGCAGGCGGCTTTCGGTCGAGGAGGTCGAAGTGTGAATCGCGGTCATGGCATCAGGTTCCAGGCTTTGGTCATGAAATCGGTGGCGCCGAAGTTGCCGGACTTGAGCGCCAATGCCAGCGACTCTTCGGTCCCCAGCGTGGTCGTCCACGGCACGCCGGGGTCGATGCTCTCGCCGATCCGCAGCCCCTGAACGCCGAGCGCGCTAACCACGGCGCCGGAGGTCTCGCCACCGGCGACCAGCAGGCGCCGCACGCCGAGGCGGCCGACCAGCTCGCTGGCGATTTCGGCCAACGCCCGCTCGACCAGTTCGCCGGCTTCCTGCACGCCGAGCCGCTGTTGGGCCTGACGCACCTCCTCCGGGGTGGCGCTGGCGTAGATCAGCACCGGGCCGCCGTCGTTGTCGGCGTGCGCCTGGAAATGGGCTTCGGCGCTGGCGAGCGCCGCGTCGACGACACTTGCGTAGTCATCGTGCAGCGCCTGAGCATCGAGGTGAAAACTCGGCATGTGCTGTTTGGCATGGTCGATCTGGGCCAGCGTGGCCCGCGAGCAGCTGCCGCTCAATACCGCCTCGCGACCGGCGATCGGCTCGAGGCGGGCGGCGTCCTGCCGGTGATCGAGTCGATCGGCGACATTGGCCGGCAACCCCAGCGCCAGGCCGGAACCCGCCGTCACCAATGGAAGATCGCGGCAGGCGCGAGCCAGCACGAACAGATCCTCGTTATCGATGGCGTCGCAGATCGCGATACCGATACCGTCGGCTTTCAACGCCTCGATGCGCGTGGTCACCGCGGCGTCGCCCTGACGCAGCGTGGCGTAGTCGATCAGCCCGATCTCCCGCGTCGTCTGCGCGCCGAGCACGCGAACCAGGTTGGCATCGGTCATTGGCGTCAGCGGGTGATCCTGCATGCCGCTCTCGTTGAGCAGGACGCCGTTGGCGAACAGATAACCGTTGAACACGCTGCGGCGGTTGGCCGGCAGCGCCGGGCAGGCGACGGTAAAGTCGGTACCCAGGGCGTCCATCAGCGCCTCGGTGACCGGGCCGATATTGCCGGCCGGTGTCGAATCGAAGGTGGAGCAATATTTGAAATAGAACTGCTCGCAGCCCTGTTCCCGCAGCCAGTCGAGCGCCTGGATCGACTGCTTGATGGCCTCGCTGGCAGGGATGGTGCGCGATTTCAGCGCCACCACCACGGCGTCCACGCCCGCCTCCAGCGGTGTGTCGGGAATCCCGATGGTCTGCAGCGTGCGCATGCCGGCGCTGACCAGCTGGCTGGCGAGATCGGTGGCACCGGTGAAGTCGTCGGCGATGCAGCCGAGGATCGGTCTGGCGCGGGTCCGGTCGATGGAGTTCGAAGCGGGAGTCGACATGGTTCAGCCCCTTCCATTAGCGTCATTGGCGGCCGTGCCGGGGAGCGTGAGTCCGGGGTAGACCTTGATTACCGCCGAATCGTCCTCGCGGCCCAGCCCCTGGGCGGACGCCAGGGTGAACTGGCTGAGCGCCTGCGCGGTGAGCGGCAGCGGGAATTTGTCGCGGTGGGCGGTGTCGTGGACGATGCCGAGATCCTTGACGAAGATGTCCACCGCCGAATGCGGCGTGTAATCACCGGCCAGGATGTGGGGCACGCGGTTCTCGAACATCCACGAGTTGCCGGCGCTCTGGGTGATCACTTCATACAGGGTCTGCGGATCGCATCCGCCGCGAATGCCGTAGGCCATCGCCTCGGCAGCGGCGGCGATATGCACTCCAGCCAGCAGCTGATTGACGAGCTTGACCTGCGAACCCTGCCCCAGTTCGTCTCCCAGCCGGAAGACCTTGGCGGCGAGGGCGTCGAGCACGTCGCCGGCGCGCTCGAACAGCGCCGCGGGGCCGGAGGCCATGATCGTCAGCTGGCCCGCGGCCGCCTTGACCGAGCCGCCCGAGATCGGCGCATCGAGCAGATGAACGTCGTGAGCGGCGAGATCGGCTCCCAGTGACTGCACGGCGTCTGGCGCGCAGGTCGCGCAGGAGATCACCATACTGCCCGGCTTCAATCCCGGCAGCAGGCCGTTATCGCCGAACAGCACAGCCCGGGTCTGTTCGGCGTTGACCACTACGGTCAACACGATCTCGACCTCGGCAGCCATCTCCGCCGCCGTTGCCACGGCATGGCCGCCGGCCTCGGCAAAGCTCGCTCGCGCTTCCTCGCGCAGATCGCAGCCCCAGGTCTCGAAGCCGGCGCGCACCAGCGACGTGGCCATGCCCATCCCCATCGAGCCCAGCCCGATGACCCCGACGCGGGGTCGTTGTGTCGTACTCATCGTGAGTCCTCTTTCGTCTGTTCCGTCGATGCCGACGGCGATCCACGCTGCGCTTCCACGCGCTCGAGCAGATCGGTGGGCGCCTGGCGCAGGCGTGTTTCGGCGTGTTCCAGATGAATGGCGGCGGCCCGGGCGGCGGCATCGGCATCGCCTGCGGCAATGGCGTCGAGCATGGCCTGATGCTCCGCGACCACCTGCTGCATGAAGGTCTCGCGCAGCGATTCGTTGGTCCGCGTCACGCGGATCGCCTGGTGCAGAAAGCGGTTGTAGAAGTCGAGCACGGCGGTGAAGTGGGTATTGTCGGCCGCTTCGGCGATGGCGCGGTGAAAGGCGAGATCCTGATCGACGCCGGACAGCCCCGCCTCGACCGCTTCATCGATATCCACCATGGCGTTGCGAATCCGCCGTAGCTGGGACGGTGTGCGCCGTTCGGCGGCGAGCCGTGCGGCTTCCACCTCCAGCGGCCGGCGCAGCTCCAGCACCTCGACCACCGACTGCAGGCCGGGATCGGGAATCGCCAGCCGTAGCGATACCGTCGGTGCTTCGGCGACGAAACTGCCGCTGCCCCGCCGCGAAGTCACCAGGCCGCCGTTGCGCAGCATCGAGATCGCCTCGCGCACCACGGAGCGGCTGATGCCGAAGCGCTCGCCCAGTTCCGCCTCGGTTGGCAGACGCGCTCCGCGACCCCATTCGCCGGCCTGTATCGCGTCGCTCAAGCGCTGGGCGACCTGTTCGGAAAGCTGCGGGCCGCGCGACGGCTGCCTCGTGTCTTCTTTCAATGCGGTATTCCTCATGCATTCGTCGTAGTCGCGACGTCTTCGATGCTGCCATGACGGCGTGCGACGGCGTTCTCCGACCAATGGCGATATTGCTCGTCGGCTGAATTTGTCAGACAAGATGTTAAATCGCAAACGTCAGCGCAATTCGCCTTTCGTCAATCCAGTGCCATTCGAACCAGTGCTGTTCGATCCAGCGCCATGCGATGGACGAAGGCGAGGCCAGAGGAGAGAAATGCCATGCATGTGATCGTGACCGGAGGCGCCGGCTTTCTCGGCGCGAGACTGATCCAGCGGTTGCTGTCGGATGAAACCGTGATCGAAGGCCAGGCCGTCACGCGGGTGACGTCGATCGATCTGGCACCGTGTCAGGTGGTCGACGACCGTGTCGAATCGCTCACTGGCGATATCGCTGATGCCGATTTCATAGAGTCTGGGCTGGTCCAGCAAGCGCTGGCCGACGATACCGGTGCCGTCTGCCATCTGGCGGCGGTGGTCAGCTCGCAGGCCGAGGCCGATTTCGATCTGGGCATGCGGGTCAATCTGGATGCCACGCGAACGCTGCTGGAGGCGTGTCGGGCACGTTCGAAGCGGCTGCGATTCCTGTTCGCCAGCTCGCTGGCGGTGTTCGGGCCGGGGCTCTCTCAAGGGCGCTCCCAACCGGTACCGGAAGCGATCGGCCCTCGGCCGCGCTCTTCCTACGGCGCGCAGAAGGCGATGGGAGAGCTGTTGGTCAACGACTACAGCCGGCGCGGCTTCGTCGATGGCCGCGTCTGCCGCCTGCCGACCATCGTGGTGCGGCCGGGCAAACCCAATCAGGCGGCCTCGTCGTTCGCCAGCTCGATCATTCGCGAACCGCTCTCCGGCATCGAGGCGGTCTGCCCGGTGGCAGGGGAGCTGCCGCTGTGGCTCTCCTCGCCACGGGCGGTCGTCGCCAACCTGGTGCATGCGCTGACGCTGTCCGGCGAGCCGCTCGGAGACTGGCGCACGCTCAACCTGCCCGGCATCACGGTGACGGTGAACGAGATGCTCGATGCGCTGGAGCGCGTAGCCGGCCCGTCGGCCCGCCAGCTGGTGCGATTCGAACCCGATGCCGCCATCGACGCCATCGTCGCCAGCTGGCCGGGCGGGCTGGATGCCGCACGGCCGCTGGCATTGGGGTTCCAGGCCGATGCCGATTTCGACGCCATCATTCACGCCTACCGGGAGGACGAACTCACGAGCTGACGGCTACCACTGACTTCACGACCCGAAAGGTGCGGGAGACGCGCCGGACGGTCCGACTCTTGAAGACGACTGGCAACAACATTCATAAAGCCCCAAGGAGTCCACGCCATGACAGAAGCTGCCGCTGGACCTCAGGTTATCATCGGCCTGGGTATCGCTATCTTCGTGATGATCGCGCTGGTGCTGAAAACCCGCGTTCATGCGCTGCTCGCCCTGGTCATCGCCGCGTCGATCGCCGGCCTGATCGGCGGCATGCCACCCAACGCGGTGATCGGTGCCATTACCACCGGTTTTGGCACGACGCTCTCCACCATCGGTCTGGTCATCGGCTTCGGCGTGATGATGGGGCGGATACTCGAAGTCTCCGGCGCCGGCCAGCGCATGGCCTACTCGATCCTCAAGCTGCTGGGCAAGGAGCGTGAGGACTGGGCCATGGCGCTGACCGGCTACATCGTCTCGATCCCGATCTTCTGCGATTCGGCCTACGTCATCCTCAATCCGCTGGTGCGGGCGCTGGCACGCAATAGCGGACGCTCGATCCTGACGCTGGGCATCGCGCTCGCCTCGGGGCTGGCGGTGACCCACAGCGCGGTGCCGCCGACGCCGGGCCCGCTGGGTGTGGCGGGTATCTTCGGTGTCGATATCGGTCTGATGATCGCCTGGGGCCTGGTCTTTACCGCGCCAGCGCTGATCGTGATGGTGCTCTACGCGCGCTTCATGGGGCCGCGCATCGAGGCGATGATCGAACGCGACGTGCCGGGATCGCTGAAGCGCGACGATGACGAGGATCCGATGCGCGGGCAGCTGGCCGAGAGCGAACTGCCGTCATTGCGCATGTCGGTCATGCCGATCGCCTTGCCGATCCTGCTGATCTTCTTCAATACGCTGGTCACCGCGGTGGTGGGCGACAGTGACTCGCCGGGGCTCTTCGTGCAGGTCGTCCAGTTCGTCGGCCATCCGGTGATCGCGGTCGGCATCGGTGTGCTGGTGGCGGTCTACGGCCTGGTGCCGAAGATGCCCAAGGACCAGGTGCTGGCGCATCTGGAAAAAGGCGTCGAGAGCGCCGGTATCATCCTGCTGGTCACCGGTGCCGGGGGCGCGCTGGGTGCGGTGCTGCGGGCCAGCGGTGCAGGCGACTACATCGGCGAAAGCATTGCCGGGCTGGCGCTGCCGGCGGTGCTGATCCCGTTCCTCATCGCCACGTTGGTGCGCTTCGTGCAGGGCAGCGGCACGGTGTCGATGATCACCGGCGCTTCGATCTCCGCGCCGATCCTGGCCTCGATGCCGGATGTCAACATGGTGCTGGCGGCGCAGGCGGCGTGTCTCGGCGGGCTCTTCTTCAGCTATTTCAACGACAGCTATTTCTGGGTGGTCAACCGGCTGCTGGGGGTCAAGACCGCCAAGCATCAGCTGCTGGTGCTGTCGGTGCCGACCACGCTGGGCTGGGCCACCGGGCTGGTGGCGCTGCTGATCGCCAATGCGTTCATGGGTTGATAGAGACAAGACGAATCGACTTCAGAACGCCAAACGACATCCATCAACGAACGGGAGTCCCGACATGAAAATCACCCGAGTCCGCGCCCGCGTGTTCGAGTGGAAGGGCGAGACGGTGCCACCCAAGGCCCACTTCTGTACCAACGCCATGGATGCGCTGTGGGATCGCGGCGATGCGATGCAGAGCTTCCGCTTCCACGGCTGGACGGTGATCGAGATCGAGACCGACAGCGGTCTGGTCGGCCTGGGCAACGTGGCGCTGGCCCCTAGGGTCGCCAAGACCATCGTCGATCAGCATCTGGCGCCGCTGATCCTGGGGCAGGATCCGTTCGACTACGAATACCTGTGGCAGCGCATGTACCGCGCCACGCTGGCCTGGGGCAGGCGTGGTATTGGCATGGCGGCGATCTCCGGCGTCGATATCGCGATCTGGGACCTGATGGGCAAGGCGCTCGACAAGCCGGTGTTCAAGCTGCTCGGCGGGCGCACCAAGGAGAAGATCCCCTGCTACGCCTCCAAGCTCTACCACGACGATCTCGATACCATGCAGGCCGAGGCGCAGCGCTACCTCGACCAGGGCTTCCAGGCGATGAAGATGCGTTTCGGCTACGGCCCCAAGGACGGGCCGCAAGGCATGCGCGAGAACCTCAAGAGCGTCGCCGCGGTGCGGGAGGTGATCGGCGAGGATATCGACCTGATGGCCGACTGCTACATGGGCTGGAATCTCGACTACGCCCGGCGGATGCTGCCCAGGCTGGCGCCGTTCGAGCTGCGCTGGCTGGAGGAGCCGGTGATCGCCGACGATATCGACGGCTACGCCGAGCTCAATCGCATCGCGCCGATGCCGATCTCCGGTGGGGAGCACGAGTTCACCGTCCATGGCTTCCGCCAGTTGCTGGAGAAACGTGCGGTCTCGGTGATCCAGTACGACACCAACCGCGTCGGCGGCATTACCGTGGCGCGCAAGATCAACGCCATGGCCGAAGCGTTCGAGGTGCCGGTGATCCCGCATGCCGGGCAGATGCACAACTACCATCTGACGATGTCGTCGCTCGTATCGCCGATGTCGGAGTTCTTCCCGGTGCATGACGTCGAGATCGGCAACGAGCTCTTCTACTACCTGTTCGAAGGCGATCCGGAACCGGTCAACGGCCATCTCGATCTCGCCGACGACGTGCCGGGGCTGGGGCTCTCGCTCAATGAGCGTCATCTCGACGGCTTTCGCATCATCGAGTAGTGCGGCCTGTCATGCCGTGGCGTGTCCGGCACGCCACGGCGACGATGCGGCTTGACGCTGTCAGGGCATCTTGGCTTGCAGCCGATCGGCCAGCCAGGCGCGGGTGCCGGGGTGCCCGCTGCGTTCGGCACGTTCGGCAAGGTCCAACGCGAGTTCGACATCACCGGCCTTGAGCGCGGCATCGATCATTCGGCGGTAATCGAAGTCCGCTGTGTTGGACACCGGGGCTGGTGCCGGGGCGGTGGCTTGCGGGCGAGGGCCGGTAGCCTCGGGGATCGGGGCTGGCGTATCGCCAATCATTGGAGCCATGCCGGTGCTACCGGTCAGCGAAGCAATTTCGAGCGTGACTTCGCCGGTGGCGGTATGCACGGCGCGAGGATCGGGGCCGGCGGGTTCGGCGAGCCCTCGGACCCGTGCATACGCTTTCTCTTCGGATTCGTAGGTGGTCGAGGCCTGACGATCCGCGTCGCTCGAGTAGATGACGAGGTATTGGGCGTTCGGGCCGGGCGTCACGCTGAACTGACCGCCGAGCCGGGCAGTGGAGAAGCCGGTGGGGCGTCGCACCGTGAGCGCATCGCTCGAGACCTTCCTGATCGGCTGGAAGGCCGAATCGAGGATCATAATCGTCGGCGCGAAGACTTGGCCGTCACGGACCGGGCTGGTCACGCTCAAGGTCACGGGGCCGTTGTTCCGGGGCAGCTCGAAGGCGTGGAAAAAGCTTTTGCCATCGCCGAAATCATGCACCGGGGTCTGCGGCGTGAAGTTCAGCGTGAGGGTTTGCTGTGCCGTGATCGGTTGATACGGCAGGCTGGCCAGCGAAGTGCAGCAATCCGCCGAGCTTTCCAGCGCGTGCTGACCCTCCGACGCGGGAATGGTCGGAGCGTGGGGGGCCATGAGCGGTGTGCTGCACCCCGCCAGGGCGATCATGAGGGTGCTCAATGGCACGGCAAGACGATACGAACTCAACATTCAGACACTCCTGCTTGAGACGAAAACGGCTCCGGAGCGACAAGCCCCCGGAGCCCAATGGATCGAAACAGTGCGAGCATGACTCTCGCGGCCGTGGGATCAGCTACCCCACCAGACTTCCATCTGCGCGCCGAACGTCAGGCCGTCGGTATCGTCGAAGTCGACATTGTTGGAACCGCCAGCGCCGATGTCGAGTGAGCTGGGGTCGCGTGCTTCGGTATAGGCATCGCCGCTCCACTTGGCGTAGGTGGCGAACAGGCGGATGGTCGGACGAATCATGGCGCCCCGCCCCGCAGACCACTGCTGCGCGATGGTCAGCTTGGTCAGGTGGTGATCGCTGTCGTCGTAGCCGGTCACGCCACCCTGCGGCTCTATACGGTCATAGCCCAGCTCGACGGCCGTGCTCATGATGTCGTTCCAGTAGTAGACCGGGCGCACGCCGGCAGAGAACCACTTGCGGCCGGTGTTGTCGTCCATGTCCTTGTCTTCGTAGACGAGGGCGTAGAGCATGTCGAGCTTGTCCGGTGCCAGCCAGATCTGGCCGTGATCGAGGACGCGCCACATGCTGCCTTCCTGGCGCAGCGTGCCGGTACCACGCCCCACCGCATTGTTGTCGCGGGTGATGATGCCATCAGTGGCGTACTGCACCGCGAAGGTATTGGTGCCGCCGAACCAGTCGCTCTGGGTGTGCTCGATGGTGCCCATCCAGCCCTTGTCGCCTTCGTCGTAATCGACGCCCTGGTCGTCGTAGTACTCCTGCTGCCAGTCGGGTAGCGATGAGCGGCCGTAGTCGATACCGAGCTGCAACGAGCCGCCGGGATTGACGGGAATATCCGTCCAGCGAGCATCGAGCGTGTCGTCGGAGATCTGCTGACCGGAATCCGGAAACAGGCCGTCGCCGTCGTCATTGCCCTCGCTGCGGGTCCAGGCGAAGCTCAGCTTACCGGTGCCGACATCGATATCCGAGATCCCTACGCCGGGGCCCGAGACATCCCAGTAGTAGAAGTCGTTCATGTGGATATCGTGGCGCTTGTAGAAGCGCTTACCGGCCCAGAGCGTGGCGCCGGGCAGGCCGCCGACGACGTTGGTGCCGGAGACGTACATTTCCCGCAGCGAGATGTTGTTGTCGTCATCCTGGAGGGATTCGTCGTCGTTGTCCTGCGCGGTGACGTAGGCGACGCGGCTGGCGAAGTCGAAGGTCGTGTCCTGCTGCTGGTAGAGCTGCGCGCCGAGCCCGATCTCAGCATAGGTCTCGCATTCGTTGCCCAGGCGGTACTTGGCCGGTGCGCCCGCCGACTTGAAGCAGGTCTGGCTGCCGCCGCCAGAGGTCGAGCCGATACCGGAGCGGGCATAGCCGAAGAATTCGGGATTGATATCGGCGTTCGCCAGGACCGGCATCGTGCAGGATGCACCGATGACGGCAGCGAGGAGCGGTCGGCGTAGCACGGAGTGTGAGGCAATCATTATCGGTGTCCCTCGTGGTCTTGTCGTTGATTGCGGTTTTGGACTGTTGTCATTGGCAGCCGTATGAACCATCCGGCTGCGCAAGGCGCTTTGAAAAACTCGCAACCGGCGTGTCCGGGGACACATGCGAGGCTCTGTCAAAGCGTCGTGCTCGGCGTACTCACATCGTGATCGATAGCAGCGAAGACATGAGTCGGTTCGTTTTTTGAAATTGTCGGTATATCTGTTCTTTCGTTCCCTTGATGTGACTTTCTGGGTCAGTGTTTCTCTCGTCGTCATGCGCCTTGTTTTACTGGCATGAGCGTGGCGGCAGTTAGGTACTTCCCATTCATTCGTTACCCGAAATGGCGACCTTTTCGTTCGTCATCCCTTGTCGCCGGCAATTCGGGTTGAGCGCCATTATTTCCATTAATACGTAAACTTTCATTGTAACCATGGTCTATAAAGACAAAGGTCTAAACTAACTCCAGAGAAGATTCACTTTTTCCTATGCTTAACAATAACTTAAATTTAAGTGATTCGAGTGGGAGCTGCGTTCTGCATACCAAAGTATTAAATGTTACTAACGGTGGGTTGTGATAAGGACGTTCCCAATATTTCTGGAAAGGCTGAAATTTCTCAATGACAGTTCGACGTCGATCAGTTCGTTGGTCCGGTTGGAGATGAGAAAATTCATGCTTCATGGCTTGAAACCCCTGCCCTGTGGAATCTGTCAGCGTCGTCTCAGGGGTGAAGAGCGTGTCGGGTCGTATCGTTTGAACGAAGATACTGAGGATGGAAATGTTATCCCCGGTGCCGTTGGCTTAGCCTAGGATGAGAGGAGAGAAAGACGACGAGCACCGGGCTGCACTGGGCCTGCAAGCGGGGGAGGCGTCATGAAATGGGAGCCGGGGCAGGAGCCAGGGATGTCCATACCCAAGGAACGTCACTACTCGGATCGTGTGGGCTGGCTGCGAGCGGCGGTGTTGGGCGCCAACGACGGCATCGTTTCCACCGCCAGCCTGGTCATCGGCATGGCGACGGCGGGCGCGACGCTGGCTGGCGTGCTGACCGCCGGGGCGGCCGGGGCGGTGGCCGGGGCGATGTCGATGGCCGCGGGCGAGTACGTCTCGGTCAGCTCGCAGAAGGACACCGAGCGCGCCGACCTGGCACGTGAACGTCGTGAGCTGGCTGCCAACTACGAGTCCGAAACCCGTGAGCTGGCGGAAATCTACGAGGCGCGGGGTCTCTCTTCCACGCTGTCGCAGGAGGTCGCCGAGAAGCTGATGCACCACGACGCGCTGGCGGCCCATGCGCGTGATGAACTCGGTTTCAGCCATGTCAACGAAGCGCGGCCTCTACAAGCGGCGGTGGCCTCGGCGCTGACCTTTCTCGCCGGTGCCGCGCTGCCGATCGTCGCCTCGCTGCTGGCGCCTCGTCAGGGGATCGCGCTGGTCGTCGCCATCGGTTCGCTACTGGCACTCGGCCTGCTGGGGATCCTGTCGGCCAAAGTGGGCGGTTCACGCGTGCGGGTCGCTGTCGTCCGAGTGGTCGTGTGGGGTGTGCTGGCCATGGCCGCCACGGCCGGGGTCGGTTGGGTGTTCGGCGTCGTCGGCACTTGATCGGGTTCGCGTTCGGCCTGTTCCGGTCGTGTCTGGCTTGCTGCCTGTTCCGATCGCGCTCGGCTTGTCGAGAGAACAGCGCTCAACTAAGACTGATAGCGTCGCGCAGTAAAGCTACGCTCATGGGCAATCGCTCTCGCGTTCGCTCTGCATCGCGGATGACTCGATTCAGTCAGTGTATCCAACCCGAAGCCAAGGAGCGGCCCAGATGGTCAAGAAGACCGAAATCCACGCGCAACAACAGTCACTACCCGGCAAGGAAGGCTTGATGCAGCCACCGGCGGAGTTCATCCGGCCGGGCTATCGCGGCAGCGGCAAGCTGGAGGGCAGGATCGCTCTGATTACCGGCGCCGACAGCGGCATCGGCCGCTCCGCGGCGATCCACTTTGCTCGCGAGGGTGCCGACGTCGCGATCATGTATCTCAGCGAGGACGAGGACGCCAGAGAGACGCAGCGGCTGATCGAGGCGGAAGGGCGGCGCTGCCTGTCGATTGCCGGTGACATTCGCGATGCCGCGTTCTGTCGCTCGGCGCTCCAGCAGGTCGTCGACACCTTCGGCGGGCTCAACATTCTGGTCAACAACGCCGGCACCCAGCAGGTGTGCACCGATCTCACCGAGCTCGACGATGACCAGTGGGAACAGACCTTCGCCACCAACATTCACGGCATGTTCTATTTGACCAAGGCGGCATTGCCGTACCTGGGAGAAGATGATTCGATCATCAACACCGCTTCGGTCAATGCGTATATCGGGCCCGATTTCCTGGTCGACTACACCGCCACCAAGGGCGCGATCATCAGCTTCACCCGTTCGCTCTCCAATCAGGTAGTGGCGCGCGGCATTCGGGTCAATGCGGTGGCGCCCGGCCCGGTGTGGACGCCGCTGCAACCCGCCACCCTGGGTGCCCACGATCCGCAGATGCTGGAAGATTTCGGTTCCGACACGCCGATGGGGCGGGCCGCGCAGCCGTCCGAGCTGGGGCCGTGCTATGTCTTTCTGGCATCGCTGGACGCGTCCTTCATCAGCGGCCAGACGCTACACCCCAACGGCGGCATGATCGTCAACGGTTGATCGGTCACCAAGAGAGCGAAAGTCATGGAGCCCTGCTCGGGAATCGCCCAGGGTCTTCGAGCACCAACAGCAATTCTCGGGCAAAAGGAGGCCCCGAACATGCCAGGTACGACTCACAATTTGCCGCCACGTCAGGACAGCTGGCTGGATCGGCCGGCGCATCATCACTGGCTGGAGTGCGAAGGCCAGCGCCTGCTGGCGTTCTATCGTGCCTCGCGCCATGCCGAGTGCGGTTTTGCGGCGCTGGACGAAGACGGACGACTGCCGGCGGATGCCAACCCCGACACCATGATCACTGCCCGCATGACGCACTGTTTCGCGCTGGCCGCCATGCGTGGCGAGCCCGGCATGGCACCGCTGGTGGCACACGGCGTCGCGGCATTGAGAGGTGGGTTGCACGACGATGAGCACGGCGGCTGGTATGGCGAACGGCCCAAGGCGGGCGAAACGCAGACCAAGCAAGCCTACATTCACGCCTTCGTCGCGCTGGCGGCGGCCAGCGCCTGGCAAGCCGGCAACGAAGACGCCAAGCCGCTGCTGGACGATATCATCGACGTGATCGAAACCCGGTTCTGGTCCGAAGACGAAGGGCGCATGCGCGAGGGGTTTTCCCGCGACTGGCGCGAAGACGAGGCGTATCGCGGCGGCAACAGCAACATGCACTCGACCGAGGCCTTCCTGCAACTCGCCGACGTTCTCGACGAGCCGAAGTGGCGGGCGCGGGCGCTCTCCATCGTCGACAGGATCATTCACGCCCACGCCAGGCCCAACGACTATCGTGTCGTCGAGCACTTCGACAGCGAGTGGAACGAATGGCGCGACTACAACCAGGAAACGCCCAAGGATCAGTTCCGACCCTACGGCGCCACGCCTGGTCACGCCTTCGAATGGGCGCGGCTGATGTTGCATCTCGAAGGCGGGCTGCTGCGCCATGGCGAAGCGGCGCCGGGCTGGCTGCTGGAGGATGCGCAGGGGCTGTTCCATAGCGCGACCGAGCTGGCGTGGAACGTCGATGGCGAGCCAGGGCTCATTTACACTCACGACTGGAAAAACCAGCCGGTGGTTCACGAGCGCATGCACTGGACGCTGGCCGAAGCCGCCGCCACGGCCGCGGCGCTGCTCAAGCGTACCGGCGACGCAACCTACGAAACCTGGTATCGCCGTTTCTGGGATTACATCGATCGTTTTCTGATCGATCGCGAACGGGGCAGCTGGTGGCAGGAACTCGACCGCCACAACAACCCATCCAGCGAAATCTGGAGCGGCAAGGCGGATCTCTATCATGCCTATCAGGCAACGCTGCTGCCCAGATTGCCGCTGTCTCCCACCATGGCCAGAGCCATCGCCGACGGAGCGTTGTAACACGGAGCGTTGTAACCCCTGGGGATATTCGAATCTCCACTCTCGGAAACGCCTCGATTCATGATCGGGGCGTTTGTCATTCGTACAGACGCCATACCTCGAAAGCGGCATGGGCTTCGTCGCTGAAGTCTGGCTAGCTATGACTTCCGACACTGACTTCCGACACATGGCCGTGAGGAGAACGACAATGGAATGGCTTGGGAATTATCGGCAGATGAGGCTGGGGTGGACCACGTTACTGCTGACAGCGCTGCTGCTGGGCGGCTGCGGCACGCAGGGCATCGAGCGGGAACCGGTGCAAGAGGCGCCTGCCAAGACCGCCAGGCAGTCCCCGGATCGTACCTGGGGGCCGGTGATGAAGGCCGTCGCCATGGCGCAGCTCTATCCGGATGGGAAGTCGGTGGTCGATCTGGTGCCCAAGCGCGACCCCGCGGCTATTGTGGCCGACTTCGAACGGCTGCAGCAGCAGGAAGGGGAAATCGACAAGGCCCGGTTGCAAGCCTTCGTCGATGCCAACTTCGATCCGCGTCCAGAGAACGAAACGCGCCTTAGCGAGGCGGCCGATACCTCGATCGAGACCCACGTCGTCAACCTGTGGCCCTATCTGACACGGGACCCAGCGGATACCGACGAAGGCCCCTGGAGCAGTCTGGTCTCGCTGCCCGAGCCCTACGTGGTGCCGGGCGGGCGCTTCAATGAGATGTTCTATTGGGACAGCTACTTCACCATGTTGGGCCTGGCGCGCAGCGACCGCTTCGACCTGGTGCGCGACATGGTCGACAACTTCGCCTGGCTGATCGACACCTACGGGTTCGTGCCCAACGGTACGCGGACCTATTTTCTGACGCGTAGCCAGCCGCCGTTCTTCGCTCCGATGGTAGCGCTGCTGGCGGAGCATGACGGAGAAGCCGTCTATCGCCGCTATCTGCCCGAATTGATGCGGGAACACGACTATTGGATGCGCGGCGCCGATGAAATCGGCCCCGGCGAGGTACGTGAGCACGTGGTTCGACTGGCCGACGGCACCTTGCTCAATCGCTATCACGGAAGCGAGAACTGGCCCCGGCCGGAAGCCTACGCCGCCGAACGCGAGCTGGCCGCGCGTAGCGACCGGCCGGCTCCCGAACTGTACGGCCATCTACGAGCCGCTGCCGAAAGTGGCTGGGACTTCAGCTCGCGCTGGATGGCCGATGGCCAGCACCAGACCACCATCGAAACCCGCGATATCCTGCCGGTGGATCTCAACGCGCTGCTGTACCAGCTCGAACGCACCCTGGCGCACGCGTGGCGGGTCCAGGGCGATGACTCCCAGGCGGCACGCTTCGAGGCGCTGGCCGAACAGCGTCGAAGCGCGATCAACCGGGTCTTCTGGCAACCTGACGGGGGTTACTACACCGATTACGACTGGCGGGAGGGGCATCTGACCAACGCGATTTCAGCGGCCATGGTCTATCCGCTGGCGTTTGGCGTTGCCGACCCGGCCAAGGCCGATGCCACGGCCGAGACGGTGCGGCGCGAGCTGCTGCGCGCCGGGGGCATGGTCACCACCATGCATAACACCGGCGAACAGTGGGATGCGCCCAATGGCTGGGCGCCGCTGCAGTGGCTGGCGGTTTCCGGTCTCGACCGCTACGGACACGACGACCTGGCCGAAACCATCGCCCGGCGCTGGATCGAAACCAATCGCGCGGTCTACCAACAGACCGGCAAGCTGGTCGAAAAATACGACGTGGTCGACCCCGCCGTGGGCGGCGGCGGTGAATATGATGTCGTCGACGGGTTCGGCTGGACCAACGGCGTCCTGCTGGATCTGATGCACCGCTATCCGTCGCAAGCCAGCCAGTAGCCAAGTCTCGCCATTGAAGACGGCCGGGCCACAAGGTCCGGCCGTTTTGTGTGTCAGCACGCTCTGCAGCGTCGCTATAACTGGAAATCCGAAGGCGACGTATACGGTAGAAGTACGAGCACTCCCCCCGAGCGATCTCGACCGCTCGAGAACGTTAAAACGCTATCGTTGGCGTTACCAGTGGTAGCTGACTTTCGCCCGAATCTCGCGGCCCGGGTTGTAGTAGTTGGCCGTGCCGGAGCCGACGACGTGCTGCTCGTCGAAGATATTGCTGACGTTGATCGTGAAGTCGGTGTTCTGGACGATCCGATAGTCGAAGGCGGCGTCGAACAGCGTTGCCGAATCGCTCTTCGAGGTATTGGCGGCATCGAAGTAGTAGCCATCGGTGTAGCGGGCGCCCAGACCGACGCTCATCTTCTCGCCCGGCAGCGTGTAGTAACCCCAGAGCATCGCGGTGTGTTTCGGAGCGATGGCGAAATCGTTGCCCTCGATCGAGGTGCCATCACGCAGCGTGCCCTCTTCGACCTCCGTATCCAGATAGGAGTAACCGCCGACGATGCTCAGATTATCGGTCAGCTCGGCTTTGGCCTCGAGATCGAGACCGCGCGCCCGGGACGTTCCGATGGTTTGCTGGTCGATGGCGCCATTGTCCTGCACTACGGCGATGGTCACGTCGTCTCTTTCCAGGTTGTAGATCGCCGCAGAAAACTGGGCGTTCATCCCGTCGGGCGAGTATTTCAGACCGATCTCCTGCTGCTTGCCGCGCTCCGGCGTGACGCCAATGGTGGGCGGTGCGACCGACTCTACGTAGCTGACGTAAGTGGAGAGTTCGTCGTTGACGATATAGGTCAGTGCGCCACGCACGGTGGTCTCCGAGAAATCGTCGCTGTCGTCGAAAGCGGCGCCGTAGGATTCCCCCTCGCTCGAGAGATCCATCGAGTCGTTGCGTACGCCGGCGCTGACCACGAAGCGATCATAGAAAGAGAGATTTTGCGTCAGGAAGACCGAACGAGTCTGGTAATCCTGGTTTTCGTACCGGTAGGGCGTCAGGTCTTCGGGACCGCCACTATAAACCGGGTTGGTGATATCGATGGGTTCCGCATTCCCGTAGATCGACTGGCTATCAGTCGAGGCGTCGCGGTACTCAATACCACCGAGGGTGCTGCTGTCGATCTCGCCGAAGCTGGCATCGTACTGCAGGATGGTATTGCCGATGAACTCGTGAGCTTCGGTATCGGTACCGAAATAGTCTCGGTTCACCACCGTGCTGGTGCGCACAGCGACATCGTTGATATAGACGTACTGAAAGTCATCCTTGAGATCGCTATAACGCAGGTTCGTGCTCAGCGTCAGGCCGTTTTCGAAGTCGTGGCGCAGCTGGCCGGTGATGCTGGTGCGATCGACGTCTTGATCGTTGAAGCCGGGCTCGCCGAAGAAGTCGTCGCGGTCATACTCTCGGTCGAGCGGATAGCCGCCGCTATTGGGCGTGTCGTCTCGGTTGAGATAGTCGACGATCAGCGTTGCCGTGGTTTGATCCGTCGGTTCCCACGTCAGGCCGCCCATCAAAAGACCACTGTTATCCTTCGAGTGATCGTACTCTCGGTCGCTGTCCTGAATCTTTCCGGTGAAGCGATAGGCCAGTGTCTGGTCGGAATCCAGGACATCGCCGACATCGATGCCGGCTTCCTTGTGATCGAACGATCCGTAGGAGAGAAAGCCGTTGCCGAAGCGCTCGAATCGTGGTCGCTTGCTGACGAAGTTGACCGATCCGCCCGGGTCGGCGGGGCCGAACAGCGTCGAGTTCGAGCCGCGCAGCACCTCGATGCGCTCGTAGGCGTATGGATCTTCACGCACGCCACGCATGGAGCCCAGCGTCATCCCGTCGCGATAGGTCGTGGCCTGAAAGCCGCGAATCTGGAAATAGTCGTTGCGGTCATCGGTACCGTAATAGTCGGTGATGACCCCGGGGGTGTATTGCAGAACCTCCTCGGTAGTCTGGGCGTCGCGCTGCTCGATCTCTTTCTGGGTAATCACCGAGACGGAAGCGGGCGTGTCCTGAATGCTGGTAGCGACCTTCCCGCCTACCCACAGCTCCCGCGCCACGACGGTATCGGCGTCGTCGTCAGGCGCTGCCTGAGCGTTGACGATAACGGGAGATAGGCGGTACGCCCCATCGTCGCTCCCTGTCTGCTGCGCGTTTCCGAGCGCGGGAATGGTGAATAGTGCTGAACCGCAGAGAATCGCCGTGGTGGTGTGATGACACCATGACGGTTTCTCGCGGCTCACGATCGTGCGATTGCGACCGCTCATCGTGGTGTCCCCGAAAGTGAATGATCTCTTCTTATATGCCCGCGGTTTTTTTATGGCGGGCTCGAGGATTATCCGGAGGACACACCTGTCAGTCAATAATGATAATTCTTCTCAATTTCATTCGCGTTCATGATTGGCTATGCGATGCTGTAGAATCTTGCGCAGCCACTGCCGCGTAAGGCGTCGATCCACCATGTTGCCTCACACCCCGGATCGTCATGCGCTCTCCCGCTCCACCAGCCTCACCCCCAGGTCCAGCCGTTTATCGCTTTCCGGCAGTTCCCCCCTGAGGCGTGACAGCAGCAGTCGGGCGGTGTGCTGGCCGATTTCCCGGCGCGGTGGCTCGACGGTGGTCAGCGGCGGGACGGTGCTGGTGGTGAAGTCCAGGTTGCCGAAGCCGGCGAGGGCGAGCCGGCCGGGGATCTCCCAGCCCTGGCGCTGGCATTCGCACAGTACGCCAAGCGCCACCATGTCGTTGGAGCAGCCGATGGCTTCTATCTCGGGGTGGGCCTGCATCAATGCCTGTGTCAGATGGCCGGTCTCCTCGGCATGGCTGCGTCCGCTCAGCTCGCGCAGCTCGACGGTGCCGCCGGCAGCTTCGACCGCGTCTCGAAAGCCGTGATAGCGGTCGCGGGCGCGCACGTCACGCTGGAAGTTGGTGCTGACGAAGGCCATTCGGCGCCGGCCCTGGCGCAACATGTGTTCGGCCACCAGGCGGCCACAGGTGTGATGCGAAAAGCCCACGACCATATCCAGCCCCGGCTGGCCGTAATCCCACATTTCGACGATGGGCGTGTCGTTGCTGGCGAGCACCGACAGCGACTTGCGGTTGTGCAGAAAGCCGGTCAGCACCAGGCCGGCGGGGTTCCAGCTCAGAATCGACCGGATCAGTTCCTCTTCCCGGGAGTCGTCGAACTCGGTATTGCCGATCAACAGCTGATAACCGACGCTACGCAGATGGCGCTCCAGCGTCTCGAGCGTTTCCGAGAAGAACGAGTTGGTGATGGTCGGCACCAGCACGCCGATCACATTGGAGCGCGACGAGGCCAGCCCGCCAGCCATGGTATTCGGCAGATAGCCCAGGCGGTCGATGGCCGACTGGATCTTCTCGGCACGCCGGGGGGAGACCTCATCGGGACGACGCAGGTAGAGCGATACCGTGCTCGGCGAAACGTTGGCCAACTGGGCGACTTCGCCCATGGTCACTCGCTGTGAACTGCGTCTGCTTCTTGCCACGGCTTCTGGCCCCTTCCTTCGCGATCACCAGGTTGTGTCGGTCCTCGCACCCGGCGTCTCGCTGATAAACGTATGAATGTCTTGTGCTTTCGTGTCGATGCCGTTCGCTACGCTTTGTCTGAAAAATGTCTGCGCTCACCCATACGGCGTTAAAAATCGACTCAAAATGCTCATTTACTCCGCGTAAACTCCGCTTTTTCGCCGATTTTTGCCTTGTCTGGCTATCGCTCGTCGACTTTTCAGACAGAGCTAGTGTATCCAGTCCACGCTGAGGCTTCGCCTTTCTCGCCGGCTGCGGTCCGGGCTGAAGCGACGCTCTGCCGCGTCGACGCGGAGACTTGTCCTTTGGTCTAAGGCTACGACGAATGGACGATTGGCAGCGATTGTCCGACGAAAATCGTAGCGCTACGATTCTAGTCTATCTCGGCGGGCATCCGTTATTCGCCCAAAGGCTTAGGCGAGAGCAAGAGTTCGAATCAGATCGGAAAGAGCGCCCAAAAGTCTGGTGACGACAGCCAAGCGTTCTGTTTTCCGCCGTTTTCGCAGCGCTACGAAAAATGGAGCTAACCATGACATCATTGCGTTATTCGCTGGCCGCCCTCGCGCTGATCGGCGCGACCCATTCGGCGGTGGCCGCCGACAACCTGGACATCATCGTGCCGTTCGCGGCGGGTGGCGCCACCGACATCGTCGCGCGCAGCTTCGAGCCGATCTTCTCGCAGCAGCTGGGCGTCACCTCGGTGGTACGTAACGTCGCTGGCGCCAGCGCCACGGTCGGTACGGCGGAGGTCGCCAATAGCGAAGGCAATCCCAACATCATCGGCTATGAACCCGCCGGTGCGCTGTCGATCCAGCCCTCGCTGAAGAAGCTGCCCTACGGCCCGGACAGCTTCACCTATATCTGCCGCACCGTTTCCAACCCGATGTTCCTGATGGTCTCGAAGTCTTCCGATATCGAGTCGTTCAAGCAACTGGTCGAGGAGTCGCAGGAGTACCCCTTCCTGTATGGCTCTTCCGGCCCCGGCACGTTGCCGCATCTGGCCATGGCGGCATTGACGGTCAACAGCGATCTCAAGGCGGAGCACGTGCCCTACAGCGGTTCCGGCCCGGCGATGAATGCGCTTGCCGGCAACGAGATCCAGATCATGGCCGATACCGAGACCATCCTCGAAAACTACGACCTGCGCCCGTTGGCGGTCTTTGCAGAGAACCGAGTAGAGGGTTATCCCGACGTGCCGACGATGCAGGAACTCGGCCTGGCGGAGATGGACTTCGCCGTCTGGCAGGGCGTCGTCGCGCCCAAGGGAATTTCCGAGGAGCGCACTCAGCAGTATGCCGAGGCGTGCAAGGCGACGGTGGAATCGGACAAGTTCAAGTCATTCGCCGACAAGGCCAAGGCGGATATCGCCTATCTCGGACCGGATGAGTTCAAGGCGTTCGTGCAAAAGCGCTTCGCGGCCAACAAGCAGGTGCTCAAGGACGCTGGCCTGACGCCGTAACCCGTTCTTTCGACCTCTTGTTCTCTCGATTTCTCAGGAGCCGCGGTCCCATGTTCGCATTCTTGATCCATCCTCGAGTATTGACCGCGCTGGCCCTGTTGCTGGCTGGCGCCGGTCTTTCGATCACCGCGTGGCAGGGGCCGGCAAGCGCCATGCTGGTCCCCCGCATCGTGCTGACGATCTGGTGCGTAGTGGCGCTGGCGATCCTGATCGGCGAGTTGATCCGCCGCGTCCCGGTGAAACGCGTGACGCTGACGCCTCTGCCGCTGTTGATGGCGGCGGTATTGATCGCGGCGATTGCCACGGCGAGTCTCGGCTTTCTGATCCCGGCGTTGCCGTTGGTGGCGTTGACGCTATGGCTGTTTCGTATCCGGCGGCCATTGCCGCTGCTGCTGGGCACGATCGTGATCGGTGGCGGTTTGTGGTTCCTGTTTCACCACGTGCTGATGATCCGGTTGCCGGCGCTGCTCACGAATGGAGTGATCTGAGATGGATGTGATTCTGGCGGCAATCAACGATGCCTTCACCTGGCAGGCGCTGCTCGCCATCGTGATCGGCACCTGGGCAGGCATCATCATTGGCGGCCTGCCCGGGCTGGGGTCGGTGGTCGGGTTGACGATCTTTCTGCCGTTCACCTTCGGCATGGATGTCATTACCAGCATGGCGCTGCTGATCGGCGTCTACTGCGGCTCGGTCTATGGCGGTTCGATCACCGCGATTCTGATCAATACCCCCGGCACGCCGCAGTCGGCGGCGACCACCTTCGATGGCTATCCGATGACCCAGCAGGGCCGCGTCGACGAAGCGCTGGGCTGGGCCACCTTTGCTTCCTTCTTCGGCGGCGTGCTCTCTTGCGTGCTGCTGATCTTCTGCGCCCCTCAGCTGGCCAAGTTCGCCGTCAACTTCGGCTCGATCGAGGTATTCGCGCTGGTCTGTCTGGCGATGCTGTGCATCGTCGGGATTTCCCGCGGCAGCCTGCTCAAGGGGCTGGTCTGCGGGATGATGGGCTTCTTCTTCTCGACGGTGGGCAGTGACCCGATCACTGGCGCCGACCGCTTCACCTTCGGCACCTACGCGCTCAGCTCCGGGCTGGATCTGATCCCGGTGGTGGTGGGGGCCTTCGCGCTGTCGGAAGTTTTCGTGCGTTTCTCGGCGCGAGACGAAGAGGCGACGACCATTCCCGAGGCGCGGCTGCGCTTCCCGAACCTGCGCGAGATCGGCCGCCGTCTGATCGAACTGGTGCGGGGTTCGTTCATCGGCAGCTTCGTCGGCGCGCTGCCGGGCACCGGGGCGGCAGCAGCGGCCTTCATCAGCTATGCCGCGGCCCAGAAGCTGTCGCCGCGGCGGGCCAATCTGGGCAAGGGCGAGCCCGACGGCATCATCGCCTCGGAATCTTCCAACAACGCGGTGACCGGCAGCGCCTTCATCCCCACCCTGGCGCTGGGCATTCCCGGCGATGTGGTCACGGCGATGATGATGGGCGCGATGGTGATCCACGGCATTACGCCGGGCGTTCGTCTGATGGTCGACCAGGCGCAGACGGTCTATGCGCTGTTCGTGGTGCTGATCATCGTCAACGTGGCCATGCTGGTTCTCAGCAAACCCTCCATCGGCCTGTTCCGCTACCTGTTCAAGCTGCCGCTGGGCTTCGTGATGGGTGGCATCGTGATGTTCAGCTTCATCGGCGCGGTGTCGGTGCGCGGTAATCCGCTGGATCTGGTGGTCGCGGCGCTGACCGGCATTCTCGCCTACGTGCTGCGACGCGGCGGTTATCCGCTGGCGCCGCTGGTCATTGGCATGGTGCTGGGGCCGGAGCTGGAAAGCTCGCTACGCCGGGGGCTTCTGATCTCGCGCGGCGACTTCTTCTCGTTCTTCACCCATAGCGGCATCGCCACGACGCTGTTCGCGTTGATCGGGCTGTTCCTGGTCTGGACGACGGTGGCGGGCGTGCTCGATTGGCGGGCGAAGATCGCAGCCCGACGCGAGCCCGTATCGCCTTCGAGTAGCCGCGCATGAGCATCGACACCTTCGATTTTTCTTCCTTCGCCGATACTACCCGCAGAGCGATTTCTTGCCATGATCATTACTGACCTCAAGACCCACGTGCTGGCCGCGCCGCTGGAGCAGCCTTTCTCCTTCTCTCAGGGCTGGGTGCATCAGCGCACGGCAATGCTGGTGGAAATTCATACCGATGACGGCCTGGTGGGCTGGGGCGAATGCATCAATCACGGGTTGCAGCCGCCGCAGGTCGCCCAGGCGATGGTCGAGCATGCGCTCAAGCCGCTGGTGATCGGCCGCTCGATCTTCGACCGCGAAGTGCTGTGGGAGACGATGTACAACCACACCCGGCCCTACGGTCAGAAAGGGGCGGCGCTGTTCGGCATTGCCGCGATCGACATCGCGCTGTGGGATCTCGCAGGCAAGGCGCTGGGCCAGCCGATTCATCGCCTGATGGGGGGCGCATTTCGCAACGAGATCCGGCCTTACGCCACCGGCTTCTATCGTCGCGAAGGCGGAAAGTATCCCGAAGAGGTGGTCGAGGAGGCGCTGCGTCACCAGGCCAATGGCTACCGGGCGATGAAGCTCAAGACCGGTTTCGGTATCGAGGCGGACATTCGCGACATGCGCGCGGTGCGCGAAGCGGTGGGTGACGACATCGCGCTGATGATGGACGCCAACTGCGCCTACAGTGTGCCGGCGGCGCGGCGCATCCTGATGGAGCTCGAAGAGACACGGGTGCATCTGTTCGAGGAGCCGCTGAGCCCGGAAAATCGTCACGGCTATCGCGAGCTCAAGGGCATCTCCCGCACCTGGATCGCTGCCGGCGAGAACGAGTACACCAAGATCGGCTATCGCGACCTGATCAGCGAAGGCGTGCTGGATGTCATCCAGCCGGATCTCGGCGCCGCCGGCGGTCTCACCGAGTGCCAGAAAATCGCCGCCATGGCTCAGGCCTGGCACGTACCGTTGATTCCCCACGTCTGGGGAACCGGCATCGGGCTGGCGGCAGCGGTGCAGTTCATCGCCACGCTTCCGCCGCAACCGCTGTCGCTGACACCCGACGAACCCATGCTCGAATACGATCAGTCCGCCCATCCGTTCCGTCAGGAGTTGATCGGCGGCGAATTCCAGCTCAATGCCAACGGCTGCGTCGAGGTACTCGACAAGCCCGGCCTGGGAGTCGATATCGACCGCTCGATCATCGATCACTACACCATCCGCTAAGCCGTGCCCACAGGAGAGTCACATGAGTCAGAACCGTAAAATCCTGCTGTTGGGCGTCGACGGCTTGATCCCCGAGCTGGTCGAGCGCTTCTGCGCCGAGGGTGTGCTGCCCAACATCCAGCGCCTGCGTGACGAAGGCGGCTCGACGCGGCTGCTGCCCTACATCTCGACCTGGGGCGACACCAACTTCGTGACGTTTCTGACCGGCCAGGCGCCGGGCACCAGCTGGGTCGGCCAGCGACTGCCGCCCAGCGGCACGCAACATCTGCTGGAGCTGATGAGCGCCGCGGGGCAACGAGCGGCGCTGGTGCATTTTCCCGAGAGCCTCAAACCGACAGGCTCCGACGATCTCTGCTTCGCCCCGTTCTGGAGCGGCAGCGGCCCGGCACCGATGGAGCTCGCCCCGGCGTGCCTGCACAGCACCCATCTCGATCAGTGGACCAATACACCCCAGACCGAAGCCCTGGGGTGGCCGCCCACCGGCACGCTGGCCCATCACCAGAAGCACAATCGCTTTGCCGTCGAGCGTGCGGGTGACGGCTTCGTCGCGCTGATTCCCGCGCATCGTGGCGAGCCCGTGCCGGTAACGCTGAGCCCGAACGGCGAACGTCTACGGCTCACCCTGGCGGACGGCGAGGCCAGCCTGAGCGTCGGCGAGTGGAGCGAATGGCTGCCGCTCGAACTCGAAGGTAAGCGCACGGCGATACGCTTCAAGCTGCTCGACTTCGACGCCGCCAGCGGCAGAATCGATCTGCTGCAATCCCAGGTGACCGCGCCCGCGTCCGCCAGCGGGCAACCCGAGGTGGCCCAGCGGTTGATCGAGCGCCATGGCCCGTTCATTTCCAAATGGGCGGTCTCCGCCGACCCGGATACACGCTACTTCGAGACCAGCTTCGAGGAAGGGCGCTATCAGCTCGAGTGGCTGGTCGACAGTGCCCTGACGCTGCTCAACGAAGAAGGCTTCCAGCTCTTTGCCACGGTCTTCCGGCTCAACGACGAGACTCATCACACCTGTCTGGCGCAATGCGATCCCGAATCGAAGTTCTACGCAGCCGACGATGCCGCGCGCTATCTCGAGGTGATCCGGCGTTCCTACCGGGTTCTCGATGACGCCGTGGGCCGGGCGCTGGCCGGTTGCGACGACGACACGGTGGTGGTGCTCGCCTCCGATCACGGCGACGTGCCCAATAGCCACCTTTGTGATATCCACAGGCGGTTGGCCGAATTCGACCTGTGCACGATCGATGGCGAAGGCAAGCCCGACGTCGCCGCGAGCCAGGCGTTTCTCAAGGACGAGCGTGGCGGACTGGAGATCTTCGTCAATCGCAATCTCGTGCCGACAGCCGAGATCGAGCGGGTACAGACGCGCATCCTCAAGGCGCTGACCACCTGGTACGTCGAGACGACAAGCGGCGAACGCAACGTGGTCGCGCTGGCACTCAAGAAGCAGGATGCCAGCCCGCTGGGCTACTGGGGCGAGCTGATGGGTGACGTGCTGTTCGCCTACGCCCCCGGGTTCGTCTGGGGCACCAACGAACGCGGCGATACGGTGGCCGAACTCGTTACCCCCGGCGCCAACCACGGCCCGCAGGTGCCTACCGCCAGCACCGCGTTCGCTTCCAATCACGGCGTGGCGTTTTTCCATGGCGTGGGGATTCGTGGCGGTGTCGAGTTGCCATTCGATACGGCTCGCGGCATCCAGCGCATGGACAGCGCCGGGGCGACCTTCGCCAGGCTGCTCGGCCTGCCCACCGATTCGCTGGATGGCAAACCGTTGACTGCGCTGCTGGCCCCGGCTTGATTCATCACTGAGCGTAACGGCTGTTCATGGAGGAAGAGGCGTTTCGCGTTGAGCGATGAAAAGACGCTTCGCGTTGCGTCCGGTCTGTTTTTACGCGGGGGGCAGGATTGATGGAGATCAATAATGATCGTTAATCCTGACCAACCCGGCCGCGTATACGCTGCTTTTCGTTAGCCGGGTTTATCGACATTAATCCATGGGAGTTTTTGTCGATAAACTCTGCCCTTTTATGACTATACATTGATCCATCGGCTAGCCGGTGGCATCCATTGCTAGTGACTCATATCGGTTACATAAAAACATGATATGAGGATTTCCCGGCTGGCAGGGGCTGCTACCTTTAGGTCGTGCTTGGCGATTGCCGATTGCACAATGAAAAGCATGGAATGCATCAACTGAACGCGTGAGCTTTTGGTCGTCAGTTTCGCAAACGCTTCGTGAAACCGGTCATGGCAACCGTTTGGTCAATCCAATGGAGTTTCGATATGGTCATTAAAAGCGCTAACGATCTTTTTATTCACTTGCTTTCTGACGTCAATAGTGCAGAAAAGCAAATTACTCGCGCACTTCCCAAGCTGGCACGTGCCGTCGATAACGATCAGCTGGTGGAAGCCTTCAAAAAACACCTTGAAGAAACCCGCGGGCAGGTGGAACGGCTCGAGAAAGTGGCGGATACGATTCCTGATATTCGAATCAAGCGCACCAAGTGCTATGTCATGGAGAGCCTGATCGAAGAGTCTCAAGAGCTCATCGATAATGCGGAGAAAGGCCCCGTTCTGGACGCAGGCTTGATAGGTGCGGCTCAAAAGGTGGAGCACTATGAAATTGCCGCCTATGGCACCTTGTGCGCAATGGCTGAGCAGCTCGGTTATACCGAAGCCAAAGATATCCTTGCCGAGACGCTCAAGGAAGAGAAGGCCACCGATGACAAGCTCTCCAAGCTGGCCAAGCAGAACGTGAATCAGAAAGCGGGATAAGTCTCGAGTTCCGGATCGATTAGGCCCTCATGGCGAGGGCCTTTTTGAGGTTTCAGTAAGCGGTTTCCATCCGAAAGAAATCATCTTTCGATATCCGGCTTGCCGGGCGTAAAGCTGGGTGGATCGCTCGCCGGGAAACTGTCCGCGCTCATGTCGTCCACACGGGCCTGCATTTCCTGCTCGGAAGGAACGGCAGGAAAGTGATCCACCGGATCGTTCAAGACCCAGTGCGTGTCATGGCGAGTCAGCTTTTCCATCGGAATACGGTAAGTGGTGCCTTCCTCGGTTTCCATCAATACGTTTTGCGTACCGTTTTCCTTGATGACATTACCCACCAACCGACTTTCGCCGTCATAGACAGCGCTACGTTCATTTTCCATGTTGGTAACCTATACCGAATCCGTTCGTGGATGAGTTCTCCTCAGACAACTGCTTTCTCAACGTAGCCCTTTTTTCGGGTGTCGAGAAGCACTCCTTCGGTACGATGAACCGCGGTTGTTTATCTGCGCTAATCGATACCTGTCAAAGCGTTGACCCTGCCTTGACGTTGCCTCGCGATCGGAATTCTGCGATCGGATTTGATGTGCTTTAACGCCGCCGGGCATCGGTGCGCTCGCGGGATTGGCGATCGGCTAACGTTAAACATTGCCAACAGGCACTATCGTCGACCGTGACCGCGACCTACCGCGATCCGGCTGAAAAGGGAGAAATTCGATGTCTTCCGAAGCGCGACATACGCTTTCGCATACCCGCAAGCAGGATATGGCTCCGGTCACTGGCGTGGAACGCTGGGCTTCGCTGGGCGGTGGTCTGTGGGGGATAGCAGGCGGTTTGAGAAAAGGCGGCCTCATGGGTTGGGGGCAGGCCATCCTGTCAGGAATGCTGGTCTATCGGGCCATCAAGGGAGAGTGTCGGCTCAAGGGCGCACTCTCGGCCTCTCCTTACGAGAAGCACGTGGCCGAAGCGCATCATTGGCAGGCGGCCAGGGTGGTCTCGCACAGCGTGACCGTCAACAAGCCTCGCGAAGAGCTCTACCGTTTCTGGCGCGCGCCCGACAAGCTGGCCGAAGTCCTGACGCCCGCCATGCATAGCGAGCAGGTCGACGATCGGACGACACGCTGGATCCTGGATAGCGACCCCGCGAAACAGCTTCTCGTGCGTCTCGTCGACGATCGGGAGGGGGAGTTCCTCGAGTGGGTCTCCGACTCGGAAGCTCTGCCGCCGTTTTCCGGCTGGGTGCGTTTTCAGGACGCGCCAGGCAGAGGCGGGACGGAAGTCCAGTGCTACGTGACCTACGAACCCGCCAAAGGCCACCTGGGCTATCTGGCCGACAAGGGATCGGGCGGCACTTCCCATTGGCTGCACCGCAACCTCCGGCGCTTCAAGCAGAAGATGGAAACCGGCGAGATCACGGCATCGCGACCGTTTACCTGAGATTTGGGAATGGGAACTGGAAAATCGGGCCTGTCCAGGGATTCGATCATCAGCGATCGCCAAGACACGCCCCGCTTTCAGACGAATCCCGTCGTCGGCTGGCCTTGTCGATCATGAAGGGTTTCCGCGGGACGTGACATAGGCCGAACAGGAACAAGGAGAGTCTTCATGCGAGCATTGACATGGCAAGGCACCAATCGGCTGAGCGTCGAGACGTTGCCCGATCCGGAATTGATCAACCCCCGTGACGTCATCGTTCGGGTCAAGCTGTCGTCCGTCTGCGGTTCAGACCTGCACCTTCTGGATGGTTACGTACCCACGATGCACGCCGGCGACGTGCTCGGGCACGAGTTTCTGGGAGAAGTGGTCGAGGCAGGAAGCGGGGTGACCCAGTTCAGCCGTGGGGATCGGGTCATCGCGATCTCGATCCTGGGCTGTGGCGACTGTCAGCCTTGCCAGCGTCAGGAATTTTCCTGCTGCGACAACTCCAACCCCAATCCCACGTTCACCCAGGAACTCTACGGACACGCCTGTACGGGCATCTTCGGCTACAGCCATGCATTCGGCGGATACGCCGGCAGCCATGCCACCTACGTCAGGGTGCCGTTCGCCGACGTCAATCTGTTCAAGGTGCCGGAAGGCATCAGCGACGAGAAGGCGCTGTTCGTCTCGGATGCCGTTCCCACGGGCTATTACGGCGCCGACATCGCCGATATCGAACCGGGCGACACGGTCGCCGTCTGGGGCTGCGGGGGTGTCGGGCAGATGGCCATTCGGAGCGCCTATCTGATGGGCGCCGAGCAGGTCATCGCCATCGACCGCTTCGAGGATCGGCTGCACCTCGCTCGCAAGCAGGGCGGGGCGATCGGGCTGAACTACACCCAGCATGACATTCATGATGCGCTGTTGAGCCTGACCGGCGGGCGCGGCCCCGACCGATGCATCGACTGCGTGGGCATGGAAGCGCATTCCGAACACAAGCTCGAAGATGTCTACGACCGTACGAAGCAGATGATGCGGCTGCAGACGGAACGCGGTGCGGCGCTGCGCCAGGCGATCCACTCCTGTCGCAAGGGAGGGACCGTGTCCGTGCTTGGCGTCTATGCGGGCTTCATGGACAAGTTCCCGATCGGCGCGGTCGTCAACAAGGCGCTGACGATGAAATCGGGCCAGCAGCCGGGGCAGCGTTATGTCGAACGGATCTTCGAACACATTCAGGCCGGCGAACTCGACCCTTCCTACCTCATGACCCATACCGCTTCGCTGGAAGAGGGCCCCCAAGGCTACGCCATGTTCAAGCACAAGAGCGACGACTGCCTGCGTGTCGTCTTTGCGCCTTGAGGCCAGGCCTCGAGGTCATAGAGCCCGAGGTCATAAAGCTCGAGGTCAGAGGTCATAGAGTAAGCTCGGCAAATCAGGAACTCTGGGAAAGGCACCAACGAAAGAGGCTCAACGATGATGTTGAGCCTCGGTTCGACAAGCCAGCAATATCTGCCTTTTCCGTTTACCGTTTACCGCTCAGTTCGTCACTTTCCGACCGGGCGAGGAAGGCACGGGTAACGTCGTCGAGGTTGTCTTCCAGCCACTTCGCCATGGCCAGCTCCTCCTGGAGGATGCTTTCGCAGACTTCCTTGATACGAATCTCACCCAACTGATCGGCGGCAGCGATCAACGCACGGTAGTTGGCGATCTCGAAGTGCTCGAAGGCGTAACTGGCGACGCTACCCTTGACCACTTCGTCGGGCGCCATGGAACCGCCGATCGCCTGGCCCATCGCGGCGAACTTCCCGCCCAGGTCTTTCATCGTCGAGGTGCTGGTATTCATCGACTCCAGACACTCCTCGAGCCGAGCGGCCTGGGACTTGGTTTCATCGATATGCTGGGTAATGCGCGCCTGCAATTTCGGATAATGCTCCAGACGCTTGGCCTGGGCGGTCAGCATCTGCTCGGCCTGCTCTTCCATGGCATGAGCGTCCTTGAGCCATGAATGAAGCTGTTGCATGGGATCGCTACTCATCGTTCATCTCCTTGAAAACTACCGGCCTCGTAGTCGAACGAAGGCCATCGTTGGGTTACGCATCCCTGAATCGAAGCCGTCCGGCTTATTCGGCCTCCCCCACGCCTTTCATGACATCGGCCATGTTTTCGTACTGTCCTTCGGGCAAGGCTTCGACGACTTTCATGACGTCGGATTCCGCACCATTTTTCTTGGCGTGCTCAACGATATCGTTCTTGCCTGCCGGAAAATCGATACCGCCAAGATAGCTTGAGATATTGGCCGGAGACCGGCCTCCGAGACCTCGAGTCATCATCGATACTCCTTGTAGGTTCATGCTTGTCACTTATCGAGCTTAGTCGGCGGCCGACCGCATACCAGCGAGAACCGCGCGCTGGATTGACGGGGGTTAACGACGTGGCGAGGAGTAGGGGCAGGCGAGATTTCGGGCAGTGAAGTCGTTCGCGGTCACGCGCTCACATACCGTCCCGGCAGCCGTTCGGCCAGGAAATCCATGAACAGCCGGGCGCGCTGGGAGAGGGCGGTCTGGCGGTAGTAGACGACATTGATGCGCTGGGTCTGGAATTGCGTCTGATCGGGCAGGATATCGACGAGAAGGCCTTGTCGGCGCGGGGCGATCGTCACGTAGTCGGCCAGGCAGGCGATGCCCTCGCCCGCGATGACGAGTTCGAGCAGCGTCGTGCCGCTGGAAGCGGAAAGCGTCGGCCTGACATGTAACGGCTCGCCGCGCCCGTCGAGCAGCGGCCAGCGATTGAGGTGATCCAGCTGGCTGAAGCCGAGCAGGCTGTGGTGGGCGAGATCGTCGACGCTCCGGGGAACGCCGCGTCGAGTCAGGTACTCGGGGCTCGCCAACAGTCGCAGCGGGCTGTTGCCGAGCGGGCGCGCGTGCAGCGAAGAGTCTTCCAGCTCGCCGATACGGATGGCGAGGTCGACGCGCTGTTCGAGCAGATCGACGAAGCGGTCGTGGGTGTCGAGCTCCAGCGCGATACCGGGGTAGCGCTGACGGAATTCTCCGATCACCGGCACGAGCACGAACTGCATGAAGCTCGGCGCCGCGTTGATGCGAAGCCGCCCCTGGGGTCGGTCCTGATGATGGGCGATGGCTTCCTCGGCGCTGTCGACGGCAGCGAGAATCGACCGCACGTGGCCGAGGAACGTCTCGCCTTCTTCGGTCAACTCCAGCCGCCGCGTCGTCCGTCGCAACAGCGTCGTGCCCAGTTTGCGCTCGAGACGATTGAGCGCGCGGCTGACGCCGGAGACCGTCATGTCCAGCCCCTCGGCGGCGGCCGTGATGGAACCCCGGTCGACCACGGCGACGAACGCCAGCTGTTCCTCGAGCGTGCTTTTCATGGACGCCTCCCAGCGAGATCGGACGGTTATTGATTTTAAGTCAAAAGTGACTTGTCGCCAGCGTGGTTTATCCATTGCGGTTTGTCACCACAATGGTGCCATTGCGCTGCGCCAGAGAAACACCGGGGTGCGGCATTCAAGATCGCGACGGAGAACGCTCGAACGATGAAGATTCTATTGATCAATGGCGGCAAGCCGTTTGCCCATTCCAGCGGCGAGCTCAACAATACGCTGCACGGTATCGCCTGGCACACGCTGATCGAACTGGGCCACGAGCTCCGCGAGACGGTGATCGAGCAGGGCTACGATATCGACGCCGAAGTGCAGAACTATCTCTGGGCCGATGTCATCGTCTATCAGATGCCGGGCTGGTGGATGGGCGCGCCCTGGACCCTCAAGCGCTACATCGACGAAGTGTTCACCGCCGGCCACGGTTCTCTCTATGCCAGCGACGGGCGCACGCGCACCGATCCCAGCAAGCAGTACGGCAGCGGCGGGCTGCTGCAGGGGCGTCGCTACATGCTGTCGCTGACTTGGAACGCGCCGATCGAAGCGTTCGACGAGCCGGGCAACTTCTTCGAAGGCCTCGGCGTCGACGGTGTCTACTTCGCCTTCCACAAGTCGCAGGAATTCGTCGGGCTGGCCGGGCTGCCGAGCTTCATCGCCAACGACGTGATCAAGCAGCCGGAAGTCGAGCGCTACCAGGCGGAATACCGCGAGCATCTGGAGCGGGTGATCGGCCGGGCCGAAGCGCCGGTGGCCGAGACCCGCCGGGACACCGTCACGAGCTGACATCGGCTGGACCCGACGCCACCGCAGCGGAGATGAAATCCGGTATGCTGGAATGATCGATAGCTTGCTCACTGTCGATCATTCCTGGTCCATCCGAGGTGTCTTTCATGTCTTACGCCGCTGCGCAACCTGCCAAACTTCCCCCTCGTCCCGATGCGGAAACGCTCCGGGCGCTGATCGCCGATCTCGAGCCGATACTGGGCGATCGGATCACCACGGCGGCGGGAATTCGCAATCAGCACGGGCATGACGAGTCCTGGCACCATCCGGCCGCGCCGGACGCCGTCTGCTTTCCGCACTCCACCGAAGAAGTTTCCGCAATCGTGCGGGCCTGCGCGGCCCACCGGGTGCCGGTGATTCCCTACGGTGTCGGCACGTCCATCGAAGGTCAGGTGATCGCCGATCATGGCGGGCTAAGTGTCGACCTTTCCGCCATGAACGCGATTCTCGACGTACGCCCCGAAGACATGGACGCCACCGTGCAGCCCGGGGTGACGCGCACCCAGCTCAACACCCATCTGCGTGCCACCGGCCTGTTCTTCTCCGTCGATCCGGGGGCGGACGCCAGCATGGGCGGCATGGCCTCGACCCGCGCCAGCGGTACCAATACCGTGCGCTACGGCACGATTCGCGAGAACGTGCTGTCGATGACGGTGGTGATGCCGGACGGGCGCATCGTCGAGACCGGCACGCGGGCGCGCAAGTCCGCCGCCGGCTACGACCTGACGCATCTGATGATCGGCGCCGAAGGCACTCTCGGCATCATTACCGAACTGACGGTGAAGCTGCACGGGCTGCCGGAGGCGATCTCCTCGGCGACGGTGGCGTTCGAGACCGTCGCCGGCGCCATCGATACCGTCATCGCCTCGATCCAGTACGGCATTCCCATGGCGCGAATCGAGCTGATGGACGCCCTCGCCATGCAGGCGGTCAATCGCTTCTCCCAGCTCGATTACGCGGAAAAGCCGACCCTGTTTCTGGAATTCCACGGCACCCACGCCGGCGTGAAGGAGCAGGCCGAAGCGATGGCGGAACTGTGCCAGGAGTTCGGCGGCAGCGATTTCGCCTGGGCGACGAAGGAAGAGGAGCGCCAGACGCTATGGCAGGCGCGCCACGATGCCGCCTACGCCGCCAAGGCGCTGCGCCCCGGAATGGAATTTCTCGCCACCGATATCTGCGTGCCGATCTCGAAGCTGGCCGAGTGCATCGAAGCGACGCAAGCCGATGTCGCCGAAAGCGGCCTGGTCGCGCCGCTGCTGGGTCATGTCGGCGACGGCAATTTCCATCTGGTCGTCGCCGTGGATCGCCATAGTGAACAGGAGTTGGAGACGCTGGCGGCATTCAACCAGCGCCTGATCGAACGCGCCCTGGCCGCCGGCGGCACCTGCACCGGCGAGCATGGTATCGGCACCGGCAAGCGCGCCTACATGGAAGCCGAGCACGGCGAAGGCTGGGCGGTGATGCGCGCGATCAAGGCCGCGCTCGATCCGCTCGGCATCATGAATCCCGGCAAGCTGGTATAAGTTTCCGGTTTCCAGTCAGCTCCTTTCAGGCGCTGGCGGAGCGGGCTTCCGGCTCGAGCACCTGGGTGTGCAGCGTGTTTCCGTCGCTATCCTTCAACGTGACCGTGAGTCTTTCGCTCTCGGCGTCCAGATCGGCCTGGCCGAAGAACTGATAGCCCGCCGAGGGCGGCAGGTTGGACTGGCCCTCCGGCGGCGCCTTCTGGAAGACCACTTCGGGGCCGAAGGTCGCGTCCATCTCGCTGGGGCCGAAGGTGCCGGCGTGGAGCGGCCCGCTGACGAACTCCCAGAACGGCTTGAACGCCTTGAAACTGGCGCGCTCCGGCGCGTAGTGATGTGCGGCGGTGTAGTGCACGTCGGCGGTGAACCAGACCACGTTACGGATATCGTCGTCGCGAATGGCCTGCAACAGCCGGGCGAGCTCCATTTCGCGCCCGAGCGGCTGGCCGGGATCCTTGTTGGCGATCGCTTCGAACCGATCGCCATCCGGCACCACCATGCCGATGGGCATGTCCGCGGCGATGATCTTCCAGGTCGCGGTGGAATCGTTCAGCGCTTGCCGCAGCCAGCGGAACTGGTTTTCGCCCAGGAACGCGGTGGCCGATGATTCCTCGCCTTGCAAATTGGCGCTGTTGGGGCCGCGATAGCTGCGCATGTCCAGCATGAACACTTCCATCCCCGGCCCGTAGGAGAAACGTCGGTAGATCCGTTGAGGGGCGGAAGCGGGCAGGCGAATCGGCATGTATTCCAGAAAAGCCTGACGGGCGCGGGCGGAGAGCAGTGCGAGGTTCTTTTCCGTATAGAGATCGTTGTCGAGAATCTCCTGCGGATACCAGTTGTTGGTCGTCTCGTGATCGTCCCACTGGGCCAGCATCGGCACTTCGGCGGCGAAGCGACGGAAATTGGCGTCGAGATGGTTGTAGGCATGCTGGCCGCGATATTCGTTTAGCGTCTCGGCGACCTTCTGCTTGGCCGGTGTGACGATATTGCGCCAGGCGCTGCCGTCCGGCAGCGCGACGCGCTCCTGCAGGGGGCCATCGGCATAGACGGTATCGCCGGAGTGGATGAAGAAATCCGGCCGGACCTGGCGCATCGCTTCCCAGGTGCGCATGCCACCACGGGGTTCGTCGATCCCCCAGCCCTGGCCGACGACGTCGCCCGACCACACGAAACGCAGGTCGCGCGGGGTGGATGGCGGCAAGCGCAGTTGCCCGACCATCGGCTCGCTCACCGCGCGTTCGTCTCCCAGGGCGGCGAAACGTACCCGGTAATGCACGGTATTCATTCCCTGAAGGCCGGTCGCATCGATCTTGCCGATCAGGTCGGTGCTGGGCAGCACGTCGACCCAAGGCAACTGGCGGGCGCCGCGGAACTCCGGGTTGTCGGCCACCTCGACCAGCATCCGCGACGGCATGCTGGCGCGCCCCCACAGCATCGCGCGGTCCGTCAGCGCATCGCCGCTCATCACGCCGCCTTCGACCGTCGGACGTCGACCTTCCGCCATGATGATCGCCGGCGCCCCCAGCAGCCCGGTGGCGGCCAACCCGAGGCCGATGCCGAGATGGCCACTGGTGATCAGGAAGTCACGCCTGGAAAAGCCTTTTCGATCGATCGTCATCGTGCCGTCTCCATCCGCTCGCGGTCAGTGGTGCCAGTGACAACAGGCTAGGTGGCGTGAATGACGAAGATGTGAAGCTCGTGAGAAAGGGGATAGCGCGACACGATAGGCCGAGATCGGATCGCAACATGCTGCGGGGACGATCCCTGTGACCTGGAGTCGATTGCGGCCACCGACGGCGTGAACCATCTTTCCGATTGCTGACGCCGAAACGAAAAGCCGCCCGCTTGATCACTCGGCGGGCGGCTCTCCATGCGGGTTGCGTGAGCGAGTTCAGGCTTGCCGAGCCGCCCGCGCCGCATGCAGTTTCCGGTAGCTTTCGAGCAGGCGCTGGTGGCGATCCAGGCCCTCCAGTTGCACGCTGGTTGGCGTCAAACCCGCGAAGCGAACCGAGCCTTCCACGGAACCGACGACTGCCGTCATCGTGTCCTTGCCGAACATGCGCTTGAGGTTATAGAGATAGTCCTCGAGCTCCAGCTCGTCATCCAGTGTGATCTGCAGCACTGCGAGCAGCGCTTGATAGAACAGGCCGCGTTCGACGGTGTTGTCGTTGAACTGCAGGAACATTTCGACCTGGTCCAGCGCCTCCTCGAGTTGGCCGAGCGCCAGACTGATCAGCAGTTTCAGCTCGAGAATCGTGAGCTGGCCCCAGACGGTGTTCTCGTCGAATTCGATGCCGATCAGGGTGATGATCTTCATCTGCTCGTCGAGCTCGCTCTCCTCCAGGCGCTCGAGCAGGTCGGCCAGCTGGGTATCGTCCAGCGCATGCAGGTCGAGGATGTCTTCGCGGAAGGCGAGCGCCATGTTGGTGTTGTCCCAGACCAGATCCTCGACCGGATACACCTCGGAGTAGCCGGGCACCAGGATGCGGCAGACCGGCGCGCCCAGGTCTTCATGGATCGCCACGTAGGCCTCCAGCCCTTCGGCTTCGAGAATGCCGAACAGCGCGGCTGCCTCTTCCGCGTTGGAGCCCGAGAAGTCCCACTCGACGAACTCGACATCCGCCCGCGCGCTGAAGAAGCGCCAGGAGATGACGCCGGAAGAGTCGATGAAGTGCTCGACGAAGTTGTTGGGCTCCGACACCGCCTGGGAGTTGAAGGTGGGCGGTGGCAGGTCGTTCAGGCCTTCGAAGCTCCGGCCCTGCAGCAGCTCGGTGAGACTGCGCTCGATCGCCACCTGCAGGCTGGGGTGCGCGCCGAAGGAGGCGAAGACACCGCCGGTGCGCGGGTTCATCAGCGTGACACAGGCCACCGGATAGCGGCCGCCGAGGGAGGCATCCTTCACCAGCACCGGGAAGCCCTGGGCTTCCAGCGCTTCGATGCCTTCAACGATGCCGGGATATTTCGCCAGCACGGCTTCGGGCACGTCCGGCAGCACGATCTCCTGCTCGATGATCTGTCGTTTCACCGCGCGCTCGAAGATCTCCGAAAGGCACTGCACCTGCGCTTCGGCGATGGTGTTGCCCGCGCTCATGCCGTTGCTCAGATACAGGTTCTCGATCAGGTTCGACGGGAACCAGACCGTCTCGCCGTCCGACTGGCGCACGAAGGGCAGCGAGACGATGCCGCGATCCGTCCGGCCGGAGTTGGTGTCGAACAGATGCGAGCCGCGCAGCTCGCCTTCCGGATCGAAGATCGCCCGGCAGTGGTCGTCGAGAATTTCTACCGGCAGTTCGTCATTCGGCCCCGGCTGGAACCACTTTTCATCCGGATAATGGACGAAATCGCTATCGGCGATCTCCGGGCCGAAGAACTGATCGTTGTAGAAGAAGTTGCAGGAGAGGCGCTCGATGAACTCGCCCAGCGCGGAGCAGAGCGCGGCTTCCTTGGTGGCGCCCTTGCCGTTGGTGAAACACATCGGCGAGGCGGCGTCGCGAATGTGCAGCGACCACACGTTCGGCACGATATTGCGCCACGAAGCGATCTCGATCTTCATGCCGAGGTCCGCAAGGATCTTCGTCATGTTGGCGATGGTCTGCTCCAGCGGCAGATCCTTGCCCTCGATCCAGGTCGATTCGCCTTCGCCGTCTTTGACATGAGTCCCCGCCATCAGCAGCGCCTGGGCGTCTTCGTCGATGCTCTTGACCGTCTCGATCTGGAATTCCGGGTTGTTCTGGATCACCCGCTTGACCGAGCAGCGCTCGACGGAGCGCAGGATGCCGATGCGATCCTTCTCGGAGATATCGTCCGGCAACTCGACCTGGATCTTGAAGATCTGGTTGTAGCGGTTCTCCGGGTCGACGATGTTGTTCTGCGAAAGCCGGATGTTCTCGGTCGGAATGTCCCGCGCGTTGCAGTAGACCCGCACGAAGTAGGCTGCGCACAGCGCCGAAGACGCCAGGAAGTAGTCGAACGGCCCCGGTGCGGAGCCATCGCCCTTGTAGCGGATCGGCTGGTCGGTGATGACGGTGAAGTCATCGAACAGCGCTTCCTGACGCAGGTTGTCGAGATAGTTGACCTTGATTTCCATGGAGAAGGACCGCGTTGGTAAGTGGCTGCGCCTCGAATTCTGGACCCGGGCGGATGGCGGCCATTATCCGGATTTGGGGGCGCTGCGTCTTGGGGGTGTTTTGTCGGAGTGGCGTTTCGGCTCGAAGGCGTCCCGTTTCGACCGGATGACCATTTCGACCGGATGACAAAAGGCCCGACCCCCATCCAATGGGGATCGGGCCAGCTCTCTTGCTAACGATGCGTTGAACAGCATCGCCAAGCGGCCTCGCTGGGCGCGACAGTTGCTACGAGGCGACCTGAAAGGCCATGGTGGCCTGTACGGCTCGCTTCCAGCCGTCATACAGTTCATTGCGCCTGTCGTCGCTCATGTGGGGTTCGAAGCGGCGTTCGATCGCCCATTGCTCGGCGATCTGCTCGCGCGACTCCCAGAACCCGAGGGCGAGACCGGCAAGGTAGGCGGCGCCCAGCGCCGTCGTTTCGTTGATTTCGCTACGCAGCACGTCGACGTTGAGAATATCCGCCTGGAACTGAGCCAGGAAGTTGTTGGCGATGGCGCCACCGTCGGTGCGCAATTCGGTCAGATCGATTCCCGAATCGGACTGCATTGCCTTGAGGACGTCCGCCGTCTGATAGGCCATGGACTCGATGGCGGCGCGGATGAACTGCTCCTTGCTGGTACCCCGCGACAGGCCGAACATCGCGCCGCGCACGTTCGAATTCCAGTAGGGCGCGCCGAGGCCGGTGAAGGCCGGTACCAGGTAGACGCCGTCGTTGCTGCCGGCGCGCTCGGCATAGGCTTCGGAGTCCGACGCCTTGCCCAGCATCCGCAGCCCGTCGCGCAGCCACTGCACTACCGAGCCAGCGACGAAGATGGCCCCTTCCAGGGCGTATTCGACTTCGCCGTCGATCTCCCAGGCAATGGTCGTCAGCAGACCGTTTTCCGATTTCGTGGCCTCACTGCCGGTGTTCATCAGCGTGAAGCAGCCGGTGCCATAGGTGTTCTTGGCCATGCCGGGCTTGAAGCAGGCCTGGCCGAACAGGGCGGCTTGCTGGTCGCCAGCAATACCCGCGATCGGCAGCTCATTGCCGAAGAAGTATTTCGGCAGCACGTTGCCATAGACTTCGCTGGAGGATTTGACCTCGGGCAGCATCGATTCCGGCACGCCGAACAGCTCGAGCAGCTCCGGATCCCACCGGCGTTCACGGATGTTGAACATCAGCGTGCGCGAGGCGTTGGTCACGTCGGTGACGTGTTCGGCGCCGCCGGTCAGGTTCCAGATCAGCCAGGAATCCATGGTGCCGAACAGCAGGTCGCCTTTTTCGGCCTTCTCCTTGACGCCGTCGACGTTGTCGAAGATCCACTTGACCTTGGTGCCTGAAAAATAGGCGTCGATCACCAGGCCGGTCTTGTCGCGGATCATGTCGGCGTGGCCCGCTTCGCGCAGCTGGTCACAGATCTCGGCCGAATGCCGCGATTGCCAGACGATGGCGTTGTAGACCGGCTGGCCGGTGTGCTTGTCCCAGATCACCGTGGTCTCACGCTGATTGGTAATGCCGATGCCGGCAATTTCCGAGACGTCGACCTGGGTGTTGTTGATCACCTCGGTCAGCGTTGTCAGCACGCTGGTCATGATGTCGCGCGGGTTGTGTTCCACCCAGCCCGGTCGCGGGAAGATCTGTTCGAACTCGCGCTGGGCAACGCCTGCAATCTGCCCATTGTGATCGAACAGCATGGCGCGGGAACTGGTCGTACCCTGGTCGATCGCGAGTACGTATTTCTTTTCGTCGCTCATGGCGGTTGCTCCTCGTATTCGTTGCGGAAATCGATCAGTCAGACGGGTTAATAGATGTAGGCTACAAGCGCAGCCAGCGTGCTACCGATGACGGGGCCGACCACGGGAACCCAGGCATAGCGCCAGTCGTTAGGGCCCTTGTTCTTGATCGGCAGTACGGCATGGGCAATGCGGGGGCCGAGGTCACGCGCTGGGTTGATGGCGTAGCCTGTCGGCCCACCCAGCGAGGCTCCGATCGAGACTACCAGCAGTGCGACCGCCAATGGCCCGAGGCCGGATGGCGTGTTACCGAACATGATGATCACGAAGATCAGTACAAAGGTGCCGACGATCTCGCTGACCAGATTCCAGCCGTAGGATCGGATGGTCGGTGCCGTGGAAAACGTAGCCAGTTTGATGGAGCTATCTTCGGTGTCATCGTACTGTTTTTTATAGGCGAGGTAGCAAACGACCGCCCCGAGAAAGCCGCCGACGAACTCAGCCACAAAGTACGTGACAGTCGTGACGACATTGATCGGAATACCATCGGCGTACTCCTGAGCCGGACCGATAAGTAAACTGAGAGTCACCGCTGGGTTGAGATGCGCACCGGTATCGTAGGCAACGTAGACCCCGCAGAACACGGCAAGCCCCCAGCCGAAGAAGATCACGATGCCATCGCTGCCGTTGCCGTTCGTCCTGTTCAGCAGGACGTTGGCCACGACGCCGCAACCCAGTAGCGTCAGGAACGCCGTTCCGGCGATCTCGTGAACCAGTATCGTTTCTACAATGCCCATGAATATCCCTTACTGTCACGAATGTCGTATCCGGATAAGGCCGGACTTGCATGCCCAGCAAGGTGAATGCCGATAAAAATGATGGGCTGGCGTGCCATGTGCTTCCTCCTTCGTGTTGCGCCTCTCGTATCGATGGCAGTCGGATTGATGCCGTCATTCGCGACGGCGGCGTTCGCTTATGGGGTCCGGGAGCGTACCTAGATTTCCGGCTCGGCCTTGGTGGGCCCGTCGGAAGAGCGAGCGAGGTAGTCGGCAAGCCGTTGGCATTGATCATCGTCGAGCCGTAACCCGAGCTTGGATCGCCGCCAGAGGATATCTTCGGCAGTTCGTGCCCACTCGTGATCGCGCAGGTAATCGACTTCGGCGGCATACAGGTCGGCGCCAAAATGCTCGCCCAGATCTTCCAGGCTTTTTGCACCCTCCACGATGTCGCGCACGCGGGTCCCGTAGTTGAAGACCAGGCGATTGGCCATGCCCAGGGGAATGAAGGGATGACTGGCCTGTAGCGACTCGAACAGATGCTGGGGTTTCGCTTCTTCTCCGCCGGGGAGCGGGTGGCCCTTGCCGGTCCAGGCTTTTCCCTGGTTGCCGAGCTCGGGGGCCAGTTGATCGACGGCATCCTCGGCCAGCCGCCGATAGGTGGTCAGCTTGCCGCCGAAGACGTTGAGCAGGACGGCGCCGCCGGAGGTATCGAGCTGGATGCGGTAATCGCGGGTGATTTCGCTGGCGTTGTCCTCGCGATCGTCGAGCAGGGGGCGCACGCCGGAGTAGCTCCAGACGACGTCGTCGGGACCGATCGACTGCTCGAAATAGCGATTGGCGGATTCGCAGAGATAGCGGACCTCGTCTTCCTCGATCGCCACTCTGCCCGGTGCGCCCTCGTGCTCGACGTCGGTCGTTCCGATCAGCGTGAAATCACGCTCGTAGGGGATGGCGAACACGATGCGGCCATCGGGCTGCTGGAAGATGTAGGCGTAGTCGTGGTCGAACAGCTTGTTCACCACGATATGGCTGCCCTTGATCAGGCGCAGCGAATACGGGTGCTTCTGCGAAGCGACCTCGTCGAGGAAACGTACGGCCCAGGGCCCGGCCGCATTGGCCAGCCCGCGCGAGTGAACCTCGATTGTCTCGGCGTCCATCGTCTTTAGAGTGACTTGCCAACCGTCGGCGTTGCGCACCGCCGTTTCCGCGCGGGTACGCGTCATGATACGGGCGCCACGGTCGGCCGCGTCCATGCAGTTGAGCACCACCAGCCGAGCATCCTGAACCCAGGCATCCGAGTAGGCGAAGCCCCTGGCGAACTCGGGCTTCAGTGGCGTCCCGGCCGGGTGATCGGCGAATTTGATCCCTTGCGAGCCCGCCAGCGTCTGGCGTCCACCCAGGTGGTCGTACAGGAAAAGCCCGGTTCGGATCATCCAGGCCGGCCGCAGATGTTTCTGATGAGGCAGGACGAAACGCATCGGCCAGATGATGTGCGGCGCTGCCTTGAGCAGTACCTCGCGCTCGGAAAGTGCCTTGGCCACGAGCTTGAACTCGTACTGCTCCAGGTAACGCAGGCCTCCGTGGATCAGCTTGGTCGAAGCCGAAGACGTATGGCTGGCAAGATCATCCGCCTCGACCAGCAACACCGAAAGGCCGCGACCCGCGGCGTCACGCGCGATACCCGCGCCGTTGATACCGCCGCCGATGACAATCAGATCGTAGCTTGCGTTGGCCATGTTCGGATCTGCTCGCTAATGTTCGAATTGACTCATTGTGGCTCGCTATCGAACATTTTTAATTAATCAAAAAGTATTAGATGCTGGACAAGTCGTATGTCTGTTGTGGATTGCGAGAGCGGTAACTGCCTGATCAATCAATAGTCTAGAGCGACTTTATCCATTCGTTTACGAGATTTTCATCAATGAAAATTCCTTGGGTCAGAAGTTTTTATCCGAATTTCATGAGCTTGAATCGTGTAAAGACAAGTGTCAGAGGGAGGGGCTGGTGGCGGTCATCATGACGACTCGCGATAGGCCTGCCTGGGGCGGATGGAAGCGCGGACGGGGCGAGGAGAGGGCTTTCGAAATCGAACATTGGGTCTGCGTTCGAGACCGTAATACTCAGGAAGGTACAGGAGGTAAACGATGACCGAAGAGCGACCCCCAATATCCATCCTGGCGAGATTCTGCTGGAGGATGTCATCGAACCGTTGGGTTTGACCAACAACGCCATGGCCATTGGTGTGCCGGCGACCCGTATCGGCGACATCACGCGCGGGGCGCGGGCGATCACGGCAGACACGGATTTGCGCCTGTCGATCTACTTCGGTACCAGCCCGGGCTATTGGCTGCGGCTACAGAATTCCTATGATCTGGATGAGGCCAGACGCCACGGTCACTACGAGGGGATTCGCCCTCGGGTGGCTTGATCGAGCCAGGTAACCAGAAGGGCGGCGCCAATGTCGCCCTCGGCACGAACCGCCGTATCCGCTTCTCTCCGCCTAACTTGCAGCTGAATCCCTCTCATGTCGCTGTCTCATATTTCACGCCAGCTTCTGCAGTTCTTCATACAGCGCCAAGGGAATCTTCACGCCATTGACGCGGCTGCGTTCCCGCGCTTCATAACGACGCTGCGAGGGCAGCCGGGCGCCCTGGTCGAGGATGCGCTCGAACAGCACTTCCGCGTGGGCGAGATGCGCGTCGGCGCGGTCGCCCAGGAAGGTGGCGGGGGAGAGGGCGAGGATGATTTCGCCGTGGTAGGGCTTGCCGGTGCCGTCGTCGTTGGCGGGCTGAGTCTCGTGGCTGAGCACGTCGCCGATCAAGGGGCCGGCGAGCAGTTCGATCATGGTCGAGAGCGCGGAGCCCTTGTGGCCGCCGAAGGGGAGCATGGCGCCTTCGAGCGCGGCTGCCGGATCGGTGGCCGCGTTGCCCTGGTCGTCCAGTGCCCAGCCTTCGGGGATCGAGTCTCCGGCGCGCTTGTGTAGCTCGATCTCTCCCCGAGCGACGACGCTGGTGGCAAAATCGAAGGTATAAGAATGCTTGCCCGGTCGCGGCCAGGAAAATGCGATGGGGTTGGTTCCCAGCAGCGGGCGATTGCCGCCCGTGGGGGCGACGAAGGCATGGGTCGGGTTCATCGCCAGGCCGACCAGCCCCATCTCGGCGAGTGTTTCGACCTCGGGCCAGAGCGCGGAGAAGTGAAAGCAGTTGTTGATGGCGAGTGCGGCGATGCCGTTACGTTCGGCCTTCTCCTTGAGATGGGACTTGCCTCGTTCGAAAGAGAGCAGCGAGTTGCCCCGATGCGCATCGATCCTCACGATGCTGGGTGCCTGATCGATGATCTCCGGCTCGACCTGGGTATCGACGCCGCCTTTTCTGGCGGTTTCCACGCAACTGATGAGGCGATAAAGGCCGTGGGAATGGCATTCGTCACGTTGCGCCGCGATCACACTGCGCGTGATTGCGCCGGCGTGGGCATCGCTGAATCCGGCATTGCCGAGGATGCGCAGGCTCAGCGCTTCGGCGTCTCGAAGCGAAAGGGTAATGTCTTGTTCCATGATCGGGCTCTTCGGCGGGTGCATCAGACATTGGCATGCAAAGACGCCAGACAGTGAGTCGGCTCTTTGTCATACAAGCAGGAAGCCAGCATAAACGTCTGAAACGTCAGCGCCTGTTAGACGAAAGTGATAGTTCGTCGAGCGTGATGCCCCGAATGGTGTGGTTGCATGTCGGGCTAGGTCGGATCCTGATGAGATCCCGGCACCGCCAGCGCGTTCAGATCGAGCATCTGGATCGCGCTGATTGCGGCCTCGATGGCGCCTTCCTGGCACAAGCCGGACAGGGCGGCATTTTCATAGCCAGACAGTGCGGCCTCGATGCAGGCTTTTTGGACTTTCGTGGCGAGCTGCAGCGCTTCCGTCTCGTTCATCGCTTCTTCTCCAATCGTCCATCGCGCATTTGCAGGTACTCCCTGAGCACCACGGCATGATTGCGTTCGACGTCTTTCGCAGCGAACAGCAGCGTCAGCTGCTGCTGGCGGGCGATCTCACATAGCTCGTCGAGAGCGGTGGTGTCGGCCTCGGCGAGTTCCGCGAGATACGCCTTTCGAAACGCTTGCCAGCGTTCCCGGTCATGGCCGAACCACTGGCGTAGTGCCTTGCTGGGTGCGAGCGTCTTGTACCACGCATCGATCCTGGCATCTCGTTTGGCGATGCCACGCGGCCACATGCCATCGATCAGAACTCGATAGCCGTCGTTCTGGGCGGCGGCGTCGTAAATCCGTTTGAGCTGAATCTTCATGAATGCTCCCCGGGGATTGGCGGTAGCAATCTTCGCCAATATCCGGATACTTATAACGCTGTGTTTTTGTTTCTAACAACAAGCAGGGATAAAAAATTATGAAAAAGGCTTTTGTGGTTCCAGTCGCTGCCGCCCTTTTCGCCGTCGGCTCGACCGCCTCGGCTGTGGCTCCTGCCCAGGAGAAGCCGCTGGTCATCGGCACCAACAACTGGGCCGAGAACGTTGCCGTCGCCAACCTCTGGAAGCTGGTGCTGGATGGTCAGGGGTATGACGTCGAGCTATCGGATGTCGGCAAGAGTGCCTTGTTTGCGGGATTGGCGAATGGTGATTTCGATCTATCGCTGGAGCTGTGGCTGCCTTACACCGACAAGGCGTTTCTCGAGCCGTACAAGGATACGCTCGAGGTTCACGACGCCTGGTATGACAGGACCGGGCTGGGCCTGGTGGTGCCGAGCTATGTCGACATCGATTCCATTCCGGAACTGGCGAAGCGTGCCGACGAGTTCGAATACCAGGGCAGCCCGACGATTCTGGGAATCGACCCGGGATCGGCGATCGCCGGGATGACCGACGACGCTATCGAAACCTACGATCTGCCTCTGAACCAGGTGAACAGCTCCGAACCGGCGGTGATGTCCGCGCTCGACCGTGCCTACAAGAGTGAAGAGCCGATCGTGGTAACGCTGTGGAATCCGCACTGGGCCTTCGCGGACTACGATCTGAAGTATCTCGAGGATCCCGAGAAGGTCTATGGCGACGGTGACACGATCTACTGGTTCTCCCGCGAGGGCTTTTCGGGAGACGATCCGTGGCTGACCGCCGTGCTCGACGCCTGGCACATGAGCGATGAGAGCCTCGGCGAGCTGATGTCGGAGATCGAGTCTCAGGACGATCCGGTGGCAGGCGCACGGACCTGGCTCGAGGAAAACCGCGATCAGGTCGACGAATGGCTGGCGGCCGGCGAGCAGATTCAACCGTAGCGATAGCGGCGATCGCGTCTTGTCCTGCGTGGCTGGCCGCTTCTATTAAACGGAACGGTCAGTCAGTGCAACCACTGCGGGTCACGCTATTGGACAATTGATTAAACGCTGCTTCACGCTCTAGTCTGTGCCGATTACCGGATACCTGACAGACCGGTAACACAATGACAATCGGCCACAAGCCGATATCACAATAACAGCGTGCGCTGTGCAGGAGATTGACAATGAAGAAGACGCTGCTTGCGGCTGGCATCGCCGCCATGATGCTGGGCGCGACCCCGGTCATGGCCAAGACGCTGGTCTACTGCTCCGAAGGCTCTCCGGAAGGCTTCGATCCCTCGCTCTACACTGCGGGGACCACCTTCGACGCGTCGAGCAAGACGGTCTACAACCGTCTGGTCCAGTTCAAGCCGGGTACCACCGAAGTCGAACCGGCCATCGCCAAGAGCTGGGAAATCTCCGACGACGGCCTGGAAGTGACCTTCCATCTGCGCGATGACGTCAAGTTCCAGACCACCGACTTCTTCACGCCGAGTCGAAAACTCAACGCCGACGACGTCATCTGGACGTTCGAGCGTCAGATGGACGAGAACAACCCGTATTACAAGCTCGCCAACGGCAGCTTCGAGTACTTCAATTCGATGTCGATGGGCGAGTTGATCAAGTCGATCGAGAAGGTCGACGATCATACCGTGAAGTTCGTGCTCACCAAGCCCAACGCGCCATTCGTCGCCAATCTGGCAATGGACTTCGCTTCGATTCACTCCAAGGAGTACGAGCAGCAGTTGCTCGACGAGGGCAAGCCGGAGCTGGCCAACCAGCAGCCGATCGGCACCGGTCCGTTCCAGTTCGTCAACTACCGTGAAGATGCGGCCATTCGCTATCAGGCCAACCCGGATTACTTCCGCGGCAAGCAGCCGATCGACAACCTGGTCTTCGCGATCACTTCCGATGCCCAGGTTCGCTACCAGAAGCTGATGGCGGGCGAGTGTCATGTGATGCCGTTCCCGAATCCGTCCGATGTCGAAGAGATGAAGCAGAACGACGACATCAACGTACTTCAGGAAGCGGGTCTGAACGTGGCCTACTTGGCCTACAACACCCAGCAGGCGCCATTCGACAAGCCGGAAGTGCGCAAGGCACTCAACATGGCGATCAACAAGCAGGCGATCATCGACGCGGTGTTCCAGGGCGCTGGCGAAGTCGCCAAGAACCCGATCCCGCCGACCATGTGGGGCTACAACGACGACATCCAGGATGATCAGTACGATCCCGAGAAAGCCAAGCAGATGCTGGCCGATGCGGGCGTCGAGAACCTGAAGATGAACATCTGGGCGATGCCGGTTCAGCGTCCGTACATGCCGAATGCGCGGCGTACCGCCGAGCTGATGCAGTCGGATCTGGCCAAGGTCGGTGTCGATGCGGAGATCGTCACCTACGAATGGGGCGAGTATCTGAAGCGTTCTTCGGATACCAAGCGCGAGGGCGCGGTCATTCTGGGCTGGACCGGCGACAACGGCGATCCGGACAACTTCATGGGCGTGCTGCTCGGCTGTGATGGTGTCGGCGGTGCCAACCGTTCGCAGTGGTGCCACCAGCCGTTCGACGAGCTGATCCAGAAAGCGCGCACGCTGAGCGATCAGGGCGAGCGTGCCAAGCTCTACGAGCAGGCGCAGGAGATCTTCAAGGAGCAGGCACCGTGGGACACCCTGGCCCACTCCACGGTCTTCATGCCGATCCGCAAGGAAGTGACCGGCTACAAGATCGATCCGCTCGGCGGCCACAGCTTCGAAGGCGTCGACATCAAGTGATTCTCTCCTAGCGAGGACACGGGGCGGCTCTGAAGCCGCCCCGTCTCTTATCGCGCGACTAGCTAGTACTCCAAAATGTTCAAATTCTTTCTGATCAAGCTGGCGCAGCTGGTCCCGACGTTCATTGGCGTCACCATCGTTGCGTTCGCTTTCATTCGCCTGTTGCCGGGCGACCCGATTCTGCTGATGGCGGGCGAGCGCGGCATTTCTGCCGAGCGCTATGCCGAGCTCAAGGCGCAAATGGGCTTCGACCGCTCCTTGGTGACCCAATATTTCGATTTCCTGAAGGGATTGCTGCACGGCGATCTCGGTAATTCCCTGGTGACCCACTCGCCGGTGATGGATGAGTTCATGAGCCGCTTTCCGGCCACGCTGGAACTCTCGCTGTTCGCCTTGGCGTTCGCTGTCATCATTGGCTTGCCGGCCGGCGTGCTGGCGGCGGTCAAGCGTGGCAAGACGCTCGACCATACCGTCATGGGTGTCAGTCTGACGGGCTACTCGATGCCGATCTTCTGGTGGGGCCTGCTGCTGATCATGCTGTTCTCCAGCACGTTGGGCTGGACGCCGGTTTCCGGACGCATCTCGTTTCTGTATTTCATCGACTCCGTCACCGGCTTCATGACCATCGATAGCCTGATCGCCGGCGACTGGGGCGCGTTTCTCTCCGCGCTGCATCACCTGGTCCTGCCTGCGATCGTGCTGGGCACGATTCCGCTGGCGGTCATCGCGCGTCAGACGCGCTCCTCGATGCTCGAAGTGCTGGGCGAGGACTACGTTCGCACCGCGCGCGCCAAGGGGCTGTCGAACTTCCGCGTGATCATGGTGCATACGCTGCGCAACGCGCTGATCTCGGTGGTGACGGTGATCGGCCTTCAGGTCGGCCTGCTGCTGGCGGGGGCGATTCTGACCGAGACGATCTTCTCCTGGCCGGGCATCGGCAAGTGGATGATCGATGCGATCTCGCGGCGCGACTATCCTTCGGTGCAGGGTGGTCTGGTGCTGATCGCGTTCATCGTGATGATCGTCAATCTGCTGGTTGATATCGCCTATGGCGTCATCAATCCACGCATTCGCCATTAAGGGGGCATGACAATGGCTGCAATTTCCACCCCCGCCGCACCCGGGACGTTCCGCTACCAGTTGGCCTCCTTCTGGAGCGATTTCAGCGCCAGTCGCGGTGCGCTGGTCGGCCTGATCTTCATCGTTCTCATTCTGCTGGTCGCGCTGTTCGCGCCCTGGGTCGCCCCGCACGACCCGGCGATGCAGGACCGTTCGGCGCTGCTGGTGCCGCCGGTCTGGCATGCCGAAGGAAGCTGGGACTATCTCCTCGGTACGGATGCCGTGGGTCGCGACATTCTTTCCCGTCTGATCTACGGGGCGCGCTATTCGCTATCGATCAGCGCCATGGTGGTCATCATCTCGATGGGCGCCGGGATCTTCCTCGGCCTGCTGGCCGGGTACTTCCGCGGCTGGATCGAGACCGTGATCACCCGCGTGATGGACGTGGTGCTGGCATTCCCCAGCCTGCTGCTGGCGCTGGGCCTGGTCGCCATCCTCAGTCCCGGTCTGACCAGCGCCATGATCGCCATCGCCATGGTGCAGCTGCCCTATTTCGTGCGCCTGACGCGGGCCGCGGTGATCGGCGAGAAGAATCGCGAGTACGTCATCGCCAGCCGGCTTTCCGGCGCCGGACATCTGCGGCTGATGTTCAACACGCTGCTGCCCAACTGCATGGCGCCGCTGATCGTGCAGGCGACGCTCTCATTCTCCACTGCGATTCTCGATATCGCGGCGCTGGGTTTTCTCGGCATGGGCGTCCAGCCGCCGACGCCGGAGTGGGGCGCGATGCTGGCCAATGCGCGCGAGTTCATGGGCAGCGCCTACTGGGCGGTCACGTTCCCGGGGCTGATCATTCTGCTCACGGTATTGATGATCAATCTGATGGGTGACGGCTTGCGCGATGCGCTCGATCCCAAAATGAAGCGTTCATGACGCAGGAGGCTCTTTCATGGCATTACTAGATATCGAAGGGCTCAGCGTTCGCTTCCAGACGAGCAGTGGCCTGTTCGCGGCCGTGGAGGGCGTCAATATCAACGTCGACCGCGGCGAGGTGTGGTCGATCGTGGGCGAGTCCGGTTCGGGCAAGTCCGTGTCGATGCTCGCCACCATGGGCCTGCTGCCGTGGACGGCACAGGTCACCGCCGACAAGATGGCCTTCGATGGCCAGGATCTGCAGCAGTTGAGCTCGCGCCAGCGCCGGCGCATCGTCGGCGGCGAGATGTCGATGATCTTTCAGGAGCCGATGAGCAGCCTCAATCCCTGCTTCACCGTCGGCACCCAGATCGACGAAATGATCAAGCAGCACCTGGGCGGATCGCGCAAGGAGCGCCACGAGCGGGCGCTGGATCTGCTGGCGCAGGTGGGGATTCCCGACCCGGCGCGTCGGATCAAGGCGTATCCGCATCAGCTCTCCGGCGGCATGAGCCAGCGGGTGATGATCGCCATGGCGATCTCCTGCAACCCGCGCCTGCTGATCGCCGACGAGCCGACCACGGCGCTCGACGTCACCATCCAGGCTCAGATTCTCGAGCTGCTGCTGCGGTTGCAGGAAGACACCGGCATGGCGCTGATCCTGATCACCCATGACATGGGCGTGGTCGCGGAGACGGCGAAGCACGTGGTGGTGCAGTACGCCGGCCGCCAGGTCGAGAAGCAGGACGTGAAGTCGCTGTTCGCCAATCCGCGTCATCCCTACACCGAGGCGCTGCTGTCGGCGCTGCCGGAGCGCGCCGGCGATCAGGATCGCCTGCCGACCATTCCCGGCGTCGTGCCCGGTCAGCATGATCGCCCGACGGGTTGCCTGTTCAACCCGCGCTGCCGCTATGCCACCGAGCACTGCCGCGAGGTCGAGCCGGTGGCGGCGCCGGACGATCCGGCCCGTACGTTGTGTCACTATCCACTGGAAGATGGGATCTCGCCGTCGCCGGCTGCGGCGGCGCGAGACAACCCGCAATCCAGCCCGCATAGAGAGGTGCGCCCATGAGCCGCGATGCCGTATTGAGCGCCGTCAATCTGACCCGTCACTATCAGATCAAGGGTGGACCGTTCTCCAAGCCGGCGACGGTGAAAGCGCTCAACGAAGCCACTTTCGAACTCTATCCCGGCCAGACGCTGGCCGTGGTCGGCGAGTCCGGCTGCGGCAAGTCGACCCTGGCCCGGGTGCTGACGATGATCGAGCCGCCCACCAGCGGCAAGCTGACGATCAGCGGGCACGAGGTATCGTTGAAGGAGGGGCAGCGCCCGCCGGCCGCGCTGCGCCGCGAGGTGCAGATCATCTTCCAGAACCCGTATGGCTCGCTCAACCCGCGCAAGACGGTGGCGACCATGCTGGAGGAGCCGCTCAAGCTCAACCGCAAGGAGATGAGCGCGGCCGAGCGACGCCAGGCGGCGCTGGACATGATCGCCAAGGTCGGGCTGCGCCCGGAACACGCCGATCGCTATCCGCACATGTTCTCCGGCGGGCAGCGTCAGCGCATCGCCATTGCGCGCGCCCTGATGCTCAACCCGAAGATTCTGGTGCTGGACGAGCCGGTCTCGGCGCTGGATCTGTCGATCCAGGCGCAGGTGCTCAACCTGCTGGCGGATCTGCAGGACGAGTTCGGGCTGGCCTACGTGTTCATCTCGCACGATCTGTCGGTGGTGCGCCGCATCGCCGACGACGTGATCGTGATGTACTTCGGCCAGCCGGTGGAAACCGGGCCGGCGGAGGAGGTCTTCACCACGCCGCGCCACCCCTACACCCAGGCGCTGTTTTCGGCCACGCCGGTGGCGGACCCCAACCGCCGACGCGAGCGCGTCCATCTCAAGGGCGAGCCGCCTTCGCCGCTGGCGCCGCCGCCGGGTTGCCCGTTCGCCCCGCGCTGCCATCTGGCGACCGAGGCCTGCACCCAGGCCGATCCGCCGCTGGATAGCGTCAACGACCGGGTCAAGGTTGCCTGCATCCATGTCGACCAGGCGGTCGCCAAGTACGCCCGGGCGGGTTGAACCGAAAGCCTCCCGCCCAATGCGAGCGCCGATTGCTGCAAGACAGTCGGCGCTCGGTCCTCATCCTGCCACTCTCGATGTCGCCTCCTGGCGTGCATTGTCTACGCTGTAGTCAGGTTCGCTATCCGGTATCGCAACGAGCCGGGTAGTCGAATCGCGTCGTTTACACCCAGGCAGTCACGCCAAGTCAGTCACACCAGGAGGTGGCGATCATGACTCAGCAGATACTGGTACCCATCGATGGTTCGGTCAGCGCACGCCAGGCGCTGGCGCATGCGTGTCTCGTCCAGCGTGCGACACAGGCCAGAATCCACCTGTTGCACGTGCCTGAGGTACCGGTTGCCAAGGATGCGCTCGGCGCGAAGGTGGGAGCCGCGCCAGCCGACTACACGCCCGAGAAGGGGCGGCTGCTAGGGGAGCGCCTGCTCGAGGAAGCCTGGCAGGCGATGTGTGGCGATTCGGACGAGGTGACCTATCACGTCGTGGAAGGGCAGCCGGTCGAGACCATTGTGCGGCAGGCGACCGAACTCGGGGTCGACATGATCATCATGGGCAGCCGTGGCCTGAGCAATCTGAAAAGCCTGGCTGTCGGCAGCGTGTCGCACAAGGTAGCGCATCTTGCTCCTTGTGCGGTGCTGACGCTGCACGTACCCGGCTAGATGCCGAATGGGCGGTTTTCCGCGAGGCCATCGGTCAGGAGATGTCGACCTGATAACGGAAGGTGTTCGCGGCGCCGCGTGAACGCCGATATTCCAGCGGCGTGCGGTCGTAGCCGAACGCCAGTCGTTCGATCATGACGACCGGCTGGCCGGTGCCGATACCGAGAACCCCGGCGAGTGTCGCTTCGGCCGTCTCGACGGTCAGGGTTTCCCGTGCCGAACCGATCAGTTGCCCGCACTGGGTCTCGTAGAACGGATAGAGCAGATTACCGAAATCGTCGGGATCGATCTGCATCAGGGCTTCGAATCGGCTGGCCGGCAGCCAGATTTCTTCGTGATAGACCGTCGTCCCGTCGAGTTCACGCACTCTCTCCAGTCGAATCACGTTCTCCGACGAAGCCAGTGCCAGCGCATCCGCCACGTAGGACGGCGGTGATGTGAGTTCCCGGGCCAGGATTCGGCCATTGGGAATTCGGCGCTCGCCCCTGGCATCCACCTGGCGGAAGAAACGGAACAGCGAACTCTCGAAGTTGGGGCGCAGGACAAAGGTGCCGCGCCCCTGGCTGCGCTTCATCAGCCCATCCTGGACCAGTGTGTCCACGGCCTTTCTCAGCGTGCCGACGGCGACACCGTAGTGCTTGGTCAGCTCGGCTTCGGTCGGGATCGCGCCGCCCGGCGCCCATTCGCCGGCGGCGATCTTGGCCAGCATGTCGTCGCGCAGGCGCTGGTAGAGCGGCAGGCGTTCGTCGGTCATGGAGCCTGTTCCCTTCATGAATGTTCCCTCCACGATGTTCCAGACAAATGTATCACCTTTGTTTTCATCTTTAGTCGTAACCCGGAAGAATGCGTCCGATGCGGTGTATGCTTGCGCTCGTCGCTATTCAACTATATGAATAGATCTTTTGTTGGGGTCGAACGTTACGTTCGCCGTCACGTGTTCATGTCATTCACCAAGGGCCACTCATGACGCAACTCGCTTCCGGCGCGCTGACCGGCGTCGATACGCATGCGCATATCTTTCACCAGGGGCTGGAGCTGGCCGGCAATCGCCGCTACAGCCCGGATTATGACGCGACCGTCGAGCAGTATCTGGCGCATCTCGATCATTGCGGCCTTTCTCATGGCGTGCTGGTGCAGCCGAGCTTTCTGGGTACCGACAACCGACATCTGGTCGATGCCCTGCGTCGTTTTCCGCAGCGTCTGCGTGGCACGGCAGTGGTGGCGCGTGACGTGACCGAGGAGACGCTGGACGAACTGGCCGAGGCGGGTGTGGTCGGCATTCGGCTCAACCTGATCGGGCAGCCGCTGGAAGACTATCGTAGCGCGTCCTGGCGGACGTTGTTCGCCAAGGTGGCACGGCGCGGCTGGTCGGTGGAAATTCAGCGGGGCATGGAGGATCTGGGCGAGATCCTGCCGCAGATTCTGCAATCCGGCGTGGCGGTGGTGATCGACCACTTCGGCTTGCCCGACGGCGAAATCGACCCGGCCAATTCGGATCACCGGGCGTTGCTGTCGCTGCTGTCGAGCGAGGCGGTCTGGGTCAAGTTGTCGGCGACCTATCGCAGCCGCTCGACGCTGGTTCAGGCACGGCGCTCGATCGATCGTCTGCGCGAAGCCTATGGCCATGACGATCGGTTGGTGTGGGGAAGCGACTGGCCGCACACGCGGTTCGAAGCCCAGACCGACTACGACGCCCAGTTTTCGCTGATGGAGACGCTGCTGCCGGACGCCGCCGAACGCCGGAAGGTGCTGATCGATAACCCGGCCAGGCTGTTCGGGATCGACCGGGCTGCCTGAAGGCCAGTCGGCCAGGTTTCGTCGAGTAAGGGATCCTCGAAAGGGATCGATTGAAAACCCATAAAGACAAGCGCTACGGGGAACAACGTCATGATGAGTCTTCTGGTGGTGGGAGCGATAGTCGTTTCCATCGTTCTGGGATATCGCACCAGGATCAATATCGGTCTGTTCGCGATTGCCTTCGCCTATCTGATCGGCTGCTTCGGGTTGGGCCTGAGCCCCAAGGAAGTGGTCGCCATGTGGCCGCTGAAGATCTTCTTCATCATTTTTTCGGTGTGCCTGTTCTACAGCTTCGCGATCGTCAACGGCACGCTGGAGAAGCTGGCCGAGCATCTGATGTATCGCTGTCGGCACTTTCCGCACCTGCTGCCCTTTGCCATCTTCCTGGCGGCGGTGGTGATCTCCGCCCTGGGGGCCGGCTATTACACCGTGCTGGCGTTCATGGCGCCGATCACGCTGCTACTGTGTGAGCGCACCCGGCTCAACCTGATCGTCGGCGCCATGGCGGTCAACTACGGCGCATTGGCGGGTGCCAACTTCGTCTCCAGCCAGAGCGGCATCATCTTCCGCACGCTGATGACCAATGCCGGCATTTCCGACGACCAGGCGTTCATCAACAGCTTCGGCATCTTTGCCAGCACCATGATCGTGCCGATCGTCGTTCTCGCTGGCCTGATCCTGTTCAGCCGCAAGCGGGGCGCGGCGATGGTATCGCTGGCGCACATCGAGCGCCCCGGCCCGCTCGATCGCGACCAGCGCGCCACCCTGATCCTGACCCTGCTGATGATGGCTACCGTGCTGTTGCCGCCGATCGCCAGCCTGATGCTGCCCGACAATGGCGTCGTCGCACTCATCGATTCTAAGGTGGATATCGGCCTGATCGCCAGCGTGTTCTCGGTCATCGCGCTGCTGATGAAGCTGGGCGACGAGCGCAAGGCGATCGCTTCGCTGCCGTGGGGCACGATCATCATGATCTGCGGTGTCGGCATGCTGATCTCGGTGGCGATCGAGGCCGGCACCATCGATCTGCTCGGCTCCTGGATCGGCTCCAACATTCCGCCAGTCCTGATCCCCGTGGCGTTCGGCATCGCTGCCGCGTTCATGTCGCTGTTCGCGAGCACGCTGGGGGTGGTCACGCCGGCACTGTTCCCGCTGGTGCCGTCGCTGGCCGGTACGCTCTCGATCGATCCGATGATCATCTTCATCGCTATCGTCGTCGGCGCGCAGGCCACCTCGATCTCGCCGTTCTCTTCCGGGGGCAGCCTGATCCTCGGCTCCTGCCCGACGGACGAAGCGCGCTCGGGCCTGCTGCCCAAGCTGCTGTTCCGTGCCGCACCGCTCGGCTTCATCGCCGCGCTGGTATTCAACCTGCTGTTGGCATTCGTGTTCTAGCAAACCGGCGGTGGCTCAGCGGGCCCACCGGGTATCGACGCCGTTTGGATGCATCGAAGCAGTGGGATGCATCGAAGACGTTAGAATGAAAGGAAAGAAGACGTTCGAATGAAAGGATAGAGGCGACGGAATCCCGTCGCCTCTTTTTTTGCCCGTGACCGGCTATTCGCCCAGCGTCGGCGGCAATCTCGCCAGATCGCCACTGGCCGCCTCGAAGGCGCGCGCCAGTTGCAGTACGCCCCAGTCGTCCCGGGGCCGGCCGATCAGTTGAAAGCCCATCGGCAGGCCGGCGTCGTTGAGTCCGGCCGGCAGGCTGATTGTCGGAGCGCCGAGCATCGAGGCGGGAATCACGACTTCCATCCAGCGGTGATAGGTATCCATCGTGCGCCCGGCGATCTCGCGCGGCCAGTGCGTCTCCACATCGAACGGAAAGACCTGGGCGCTGGGCATGGCCAGGTAGTCGAAGCGCTCGAACAGCGCGCTCCAGGCCCGGTAGGCATCGCCACGCTGGACGTTGGCCACGTGGATATCCTGCGCCGAGAGCGCCAGACCGCGTTCGACCTCCCACTGCGCTTCCGGCTTCAAGCGCTCTCGGGTGGCGGGGGCGACGTAGAGCGCCCCCAGGTTGCCGGCGACGGCCCAGTGGCGCAGCGTCGTCCAGCTTTCCCACAGCATCTCGGCGTCGAAGGGCAGATCGATCGCTTCCACCTCGCAGCCCAGCGGGGCGAAGCGGTCCAGTGCCGCTCTGCATTGCGAGAGCACGCCCGCTTCCATCGCCAGATGCCCCCGCCAGTCGCCGAGCCAGCCGATCCGCAACCCGTGAACGTCGCGGTAGAGAGCGCCGGAGACGCTGCTGCCGTCGGGAATCAGCGGCTCCCCCAGCGAGAGCGGGACGCGTGGATCGAAGCCGGACTGCGTGTCGAGCAGGCGGGCCACGTCTTCGACGGTTCGCCCCATCGGGCCGTTGGTGGCGAGCTGTTGACCGAACGGGTCGGCGACGAGACCGGGCACGCGGCCGAACGAAGGGCGAAAGCCGATCACGTGATTGAAGGCGGCGGGGTTTCGCAACGAGCCCATCATGTCGCTGCCGTCGGCGACCGGCAGCATCCGCATGGCGAGCGCTGCCGCCGCGCCACCGCTGGAGCCGCCGGCGGTGCGCGAAGGATCGAAGGCGTTGCGAGTGGCGCCGAATACCGGGTTGTAGGATTGCGAGCCCAGGCCGAATTCCGGCGTATTGGTCTTGCCGATGAAGATCGCGCCGGCTGCACGCATGCGCTCGCTCATCAGGCTGTCCTGCTGGGCGATCTGGCCGGAGAACAGCGGAGAACCCTGGGTCGTCGGGAAGCCTTGGGCGTCGGAGAGATCCTTGATCGCCTGCGGGAAGCCGTGCATCCAGCCGCGCGACTGCCCCGCAGCGAGTTCGCGATCGGCGAGCTCGGCCTCGGCGAGCAACGGGGCGCGCTCGCGGCGGGAGATGATGGCGTTGACGATAGGGTTCACGGCGTCGATATGATCGAGGTAGGCGGTCATGACCTCGCGACAGGAGACCGATCGATCATGAATCCGCTGCGACAGCCTGGTCGCGTCCCAGGTGACGATCTCGTTCAGCGGCGGTCGGACAGGCGTGCGGTCGGAAGCGTTAGACATCGGCAAAGATCCCGGCAAAAGAGGGTGTCGATCAGCATACCGCAGTCAGGTGACTGTCATGCCGCTACGGCACGTCAGGCAGTCTTCTCTCCGATCCGATCTTGATGCAACCGTTCGTCTGGGCGCTCGGGTTTGGCCATGTAGCCCTGGGTGACGCCAGGTTCAGCAAAGACGAGGCATGCACCCAGCAGAATCCATCGAAGGTCTAACGGCATTCTGGTATGATGTATGACAACATATCGACAGAATCCTGCTTCCGCTTGCGCCATTTCAGCGCGGCGGCAGTCGGCCGAATGTCTGCATTACGTTAACCCATGATAAGGGGAATCAGGTGAATTTTTCCAAAGAAGCGGTCGTTGCCTCTATCACTGACGGTTTGCTGTCGTTCCCGGTGACCGATTTCGATGCCAACGGCAAGTTCGATGTCGAGAGCTACCGTCGCCGTCTGCTGTGGCTGAAGGAGTATGAAGTTTCCGCCCTTTTCGTGGCTGGCGGCACTGGCGAATTCTTCAACATCACCATCGATGAATACCGTGAAATCGTCAAAGTCGCCGTGGAAACCATCGGTGGGCATGTGCCGATCATCGCCAGCGCCGGCCAGAGTGCCGAACTCGCCAAGGCGCACGCCAAGGCCGCCCAGGAAGCTGGCGCCGATGGCATTCTGCTGATGCCGCCGTACCTGACCGAGTGCCCGGAATCCGGCATCGTCGAGTACGCCGCCAGCGTCTGCGATTCCACCGATCTCAACGTGATCTACTACAACCGTGCCAACGGCTATCTCACCGTCAATGCCGTTCAGGCATTGGCCGATCGCTGCCCGAACCTGGTCGGCCTGAAAGACGGCAAGGGCGACATGCAGGCGCTCAACATCATCATCAAGACGCTAGGCGATCGCCTCGCCTACGTTGGTGGCGTGCCGACGGCCGAGATCATTGCCGAAGCCTATCTGGCCATTGGCGTCAGCACCTATTCTTCCGCGGTGTTCAACTTCGTGCCGGACATGGCCGTGAAGTTCTACAAGGAGCTGCGCAAGGGCAACAGCGAGTTCGTGCGTCAGGCGACTCGCGAGTTCTTCATTCCGTTCGTCACTATGCGCGATACCCAGAAAGGCTATGCCGTCAGTCTGATCAAGGCCGGTGCCGACCTGGTCGGTTATCCGGGTGGCGACGTGCGTGCGCCGCTGACCATGCCCAACGAGAAAGAGCGGGCCACGCTCAAGCAGTTGATCGAAAAAGCCAACGCGCTCTGAGCCGATTGATGCGCTGATTGACAAGACGGGGCGGTCTCGAGACCGCCCTGGTTATCTCTGGGCGCTGGGCCTCGACTGTGCAGCGCGCGCCCGTATTGCCGACGGAGGATTTCAATGCCGAGTCATGGCACGCCTACCATCACCGATATGCAGGTCATTCCGGTCGCCGGTCGCGACAGCATGTTGCTCAATATCGGTGGTGCACATTCGCCTTACTTCACCCGCAACCTGATCCTCCTCGAAGACAGTGCCGGTAATGTCGGCGTGGGCGAAGCGCCGGGTGGCGAGACGATCCAGCGCTCTCTGGAGCAGGCGCGCCCACTGGTGATCGGCCAGCCCATCGGCAAGCTGCGCTCGATGGTGGCATCGCTGCACTCCGCCGGTCGTGGCGCCGATTTCGAGGATTTCGGCAAGGGTTCCTGGACCTTCGAGCTGCGTGTCAATGCGGTGGCGGCGCTCGAAGCCGCTCTGCTCGATCTGTTCGGCAAGTTCCTCGACGTGCCGGTGGCCGAGTTGCTGGGCGACGGCAAGCAGCGCGATAGCGTCGAGGTGCTGGGCTATCTGTTCTTCATCGGCGATGGTCATGCCACCCCGCTGGGCTATCGTCGTGGTACTGAGCGTCGCGGAACCGAGGACGCCAGCCACGACTGGTACCGCCTGCGCGACGAAGCGGCAATGACGCCGCAGCGTATCGTCGAGCTGGCCGAGGCGGCCCATGATCGCTACGGTTTCAGGGATTTCAAGCTCAAGGGCGGCGCGCTGCCGGGCGAGCAGGAAATCGAAGCGGTCACGGCGTTGCACAATGCGTTTCCCGAGGCGCGAGTGACGATCGATCCCAACGGCGCGTGGTCGTTGAAGGAGGCGATCCGCCTTTGCAAGAACCTGCACGGCGTCATCGCCTATGCCGAGGATCCTTGCGGGGCGGAGCAGGGCTTCTCCGGTCGCGAGATCCTGGCCGAGTTCCGCCATGCCACCGGATTGCCGGTCGCCACCAACATGGTGGCCACCAACTGGCGCGAGATGGCTCATGCACTGATGCTGCGTTCGGTCGACATTCCGCTGGCCGATCCGCACTTCTGGACGCTTTCCGGCGCGGTGCGTGTCTCCCAGCTGTGTCAGGACCATGGCATGACCTGGGGCTCGCACTCCAACAACCACTTCGACATTTCGCTGGCGATGTTCGCTCATGTGGGTGCCGCCGCCGTCGGCCGCACCACCGCACTGGATACCCACTGGATCTGGCAGGAGGGCGATGCCCGGCTGACCCGCGAGTCGCCGCAGATCGTCGATGGCAAGGTCGCGGTGACCGACGCTCCCGGGCTGGGTATCGAGGTCGACATGGAACAGATCGAGCAGGCCAACGCGCTCTATCGCAGCCTGCCCGCTGGCGGGCGCAACGACGCCATGGCGATGCAATATCTGATCGATGGCTGGCAGTTCGATCCCAAGCGTCCGGCGCTGGTACGTTGAAATGGCCGTGCGGTGGACGCATGTAGTCAGGATTGCCCGGCGGGAACGATCCCGCTCGGTCACGATGTCGAGACACGATGCCAAAGCGGGTGAAAGACAAGTTGCATCCGGCCTAATGCCGGAAGATGAATGAGTATCCACCATCACTGCAGGAGGCAACATGAATCTGACAGGTGAAATGCTGATCGGTCAGCAGGCCGTCAAGGGTAGCCGCGATCCGATCCAGGCGATCAATCCGGCGACCAACGAGCGCTTGGATCCGAGCTATCCCGGTGGCACTCAGACCGAAGTCGATCGCGCCTGCGAACTGGCGTGGAGCGCCTTCGACAGCTATCGCGAAACCTCGCTGGAGGAGCGCGCCACGTTTCTGGAAACCGTTGCCGACGAGATCGAAGCGATCGGTGATGACCTGATCGAGCGTGCCGTGGCCGAGTCCGGCCTGCCGCAGGGTCGTATCCAGGGCGAGCGGGGCCGTACCTGCGGCCAGTTGCGCCTGTTCGCCAAGACCGTGCGCGCCGGCGAGTGGCTCGATGTCCGTATCGACCCGGCGCTGCCGGACCGCCAGCCGATGCCGCGGGTCGACCTGCGTCAGCGCCACATCGCGCTGGGCCCGGTCGTGGTGTTCGGTGCCAGCAACTTCCCGCTGGCGTTCTCCGTCGCCGGTGGCGATACCGCATCGGCGCTGGCCGCCGGCTGCCCGGTGATCGTCAAGGCGCACGGCGCGCATCCGGGCACCAGCGAGCTGGTGGGTCGCGCCATTCAGGCGGCAGTCAAGAAGTGCGGTCTGCCGGAAGGCGTGTTCTCGCTGATGTACGGCTCCGGTCGCGAAGTCGGCACCGCGCTGGTCACCGATCCGCGCATCAAGGCGGCCGGCTTCACCGGTTCGCGCAGCGGCGGTCTGGCGCTGTGGAAGGCGGCGCAGTCGCGTCCCGAGCCGATTCCGTTCTACGCCGAAATGAGCTCCATCAATCCGGTCTTCCCGCTGCCGGCAGCGCTGAAGGCGCGGGGTGAGGAGATGGGCAAGGCGTTCGTCGCTTCGCTCAACATGGGCGCCGGCCAGTTCTGCACCAATCCCGGGCTGGTGATCGCGATCAAGGGGCCGGAGCTTGATGCCTTCGTCAACGCTGCCAGCGAGGCGGTCAAGGGCAGCGCTGCGCAGACCATGCTCACGCCGGGTATCTTCGATGCCTACGAAAATGGCGTCAGTACCCTGGCAGGCAGTGGCAAGGCGAAGGAAGTGGCGCGCGGTCAGAAGGGCGAAGGCCCCAACCAGTGCCAGACCGGCCTGTTCCTGACTTCCGCCCAGGACTTCCTGAGCAGCGATGCGCTGCAGGAAGAAGTCTTCGGTTCGACGTCGCTGGTCGTGGAATGCGCCGACGCGGCCGAACTCAAGCAGGTGGCCGAGCATCTGGAAGGCCAGTTGACCGCCACGCTGCAGATGGACGATGCCGATCTGGATGCCGCCAGGGCACTGCTGCCGATCCTCGAGCGCAAGGCGGGCCGTATCATGGTCAACGGCTGGCCGACCGGGGTGGAAGTGTGCGATGCCATGGTTCACGGCGGGCCGTTCCCGGCGACTTCCGATTCTCGCACGACATCCGTGGGCACCGCGGCGATCTTCCGCTTCCTGCGCCCGGTCTGCTATCAGGATCTGCCGGACGCGCTGCTGCCGGAAGCGATCAAGCATGACAACCCGCTGAAACTGCGGCGCCTGGTCGACGGCAAGCGCGAAGCGTAAGTCGTCGCCGGCGAGGCCGGGCCGTCGTCGATGGCCCGGTCGCCCAGAACAAGAACCTCTGCCTTCAGGGCAGGGGTTCTTGCGTTTGTAGACGGCGCTTTCCGGCACCGGCCGACAGAAGACCAAGATTGGCCACTGGTAGCTCTATCCTTCACGAACGCCTAGAATGAGCGCCGAGTCAAACGACCCCAATGAATTCGACAAGTCAAGGAAAGCCCGTGAATCCGGTTCAGACCACGTTCCAGTACGGTTCGAGTACCGTCACCCTAGAAACCGGGCGCGTTGCGCGCCAAGCCACCGGCGCTGTGCTGGTCACCATGGACGACACTGTGGTGTTGTGTACCGTGGTCGGCCGCAAGGATCTCAAGCCCGGCCAGGATTTTTTCCCGCTCTCCGTGCACTACCAGGAGAAGACCTACTCCGTGGGCAAGATCCCGGGTGGCTTCTTCAAGCGCGAAGGGCGTCCGACCGAGAAAGAGACGCTGACCTCGCGTCTGATCGACCGACCGATCCGCCCGCTGTTTCCGAAAGGTTTCATGAACGAAGTGCAGGTCATCTGCACCGTACTCTCCGCCGATCGTAACCAGGACCCCGACATCGCCGCGATGATCGGCACCTCCGCGGCGCTGGCGATCTCCGGCCTGCCGTTCAGCGGTCCCATCGGTGCGGCGCGTGTCGGCTTCACGGAATCACGTGGCTATTTCCTCAACCCCACGGTCGAGGAACTGGACACTTCCGAACTCAACATGGTCGTGGCGGGTACCGACAAGGCCGTGCTGATGGTCGAGTCCGAAGCCCAGGAGTTGACCGAAGACGAGATGCTGGGCGCGGTGCTCTACGCGCATCAGGAAATGCAGGTCGCGATCGATGCGATCAAGTCTCTGGTCAGTGAAGCCGGCAAGCCGAAGTGGGACTGGCAGCCGGCCGCCGCCAACGTGGCGCTCAAGGAAGCCGTCGCCGGCAGCTTCGAGTCCGCCGTGGGCGAGGCCTATCGCATCACCGACAAGATGGCGCGCCAGGATGCGCTGGCCGAGATTCGCGCCAAGGCGATCGAGCAGCTGGCCAGTGGCGACGCGCCGCAGTTCAGCGCCGATGAAGTCAGCGGTGCGCTGGCCAGCCTCGAGAAGCACACCGTGCGTCGTCGCGTCATTGCCGGCGAGCCGCGTATCGACGGTCGCGATCACAAGACCGTGCGCCCGCTGGACATCAACGTCGGCGTGCTGCCGCGCACCCACGGTTCGGCGCTGTTCACCCGCGGCGAAACCCAGGCCATCGTCGTTGCCACGCTGGGTACGCTGCGCGATGCCCAGTTGATCGAGTCGCTGGAAGGCGAGCGCAAGGATCGCTTCCTGCTGCACTACAACTTCCCGCCGTACAGCGTGGGCGAAGCCGGCTTCATGGGCGGTCCCAAGCGTCGCGAGATCGGTCATGGCCGTCTGGCCCGACGCGGTATCCAGGCGATGCTGCCGAGCGAAGCGGACTTCCCCTACACCATTCGTGTCGTCTCCGAGATCACCGAGTCCAACGGTTCCAGCTCGATGGCTTCCGTGTGCGGCTCCTCGCTGGCGCTGATGGATGCCGGTGTGCCGATCAAGGCGCCGGTGGCCGGTATCGCCATGGGCCTGGTCAAGGACGACGATGGCTTCGCCGTGCTGACCGATATCCTGGGCGACGAAGATCATCTCGGCGACATGGACTTCAAGGTGGCCGGTTCCGCCAACGGCGTGACCGCGCTGCAGATGGACATCAAGATCGAAGGCATCAACGAAGAGATCATGGAGACGGCGCTGCAGCAGGCGCACCAGGCTCGTATCGAGATCCTCGACAAGATGAATGCCGTGATCGCACAGAGCCGTAGCGAGGTTTCCGACCACGCGCCGGCGATGCAGACGATCAAGATCTCGCCGGACAAGATTCGCGACGTCATCGGCAAGGGCGGTGCAACGATTCGTAGTATCTGCGAAGAGACCGGCGCCTCGATCGATATCGACGACGACGGCACCGTGCGCATCTACGCCGAAGACCGTGCCGCGGCCAAGCGCGCCATCGACACTGTGCTCGGGATCACCGCCGAAGCCGAAATCGGCAAGCTCTACCGCGGCAAGGTGGTGCGTCTGGCCGACTTCGGTGCCTTCGTCAACTTCATGCCGGGTACCGACGGTCTGGTGCACATCTCCCAGATCGTGCCGGAGCGCGTCAATGACGTGAAGGAGTATCTGAGCGAAGGCCAGGAAGTGACCGTCAAGGTGCTCGATATCGACAACCGCAATCGCGTGAAGCTGTCGATCAAGGAGATCACGCCGGAAGAGAAGGCTGCCTTCGAAGCGTCGCTCGCGATCGAAGAGTAATTCTTCGGCGCTAACCGAAACGCCCGGCCTGCATCACGCAGGCCGGGCGTTTTTTTATGCTGCGCTCATGCCGTAACGGTTCGAGGACGTAACGTGGGCAGATGACGCTTGAGCTGTCGCGAGAATGCCTTCTCCACGAACTCGTAGCTCAGCCAGGAACAGACCGCGATGACGGGCAGACAGATTGCCAGCGCCAGATAGGGGCTGAGCCCGAACTGTTCGGTCAGCACATAGTTGCCCGACCACAGCACGATCACGTGCAGCAGGTACGTCGAGTAGGACCAGTCTCCCATCACCTTGAAGATGCGGTTGTCACCGATGCGGGATTCCAGCCCGATGAAGGCGATCACCAGCAGTGCGCTCGGCAGGCCCCAGGCGAAGAACCGCGTAGCCCCGGCAGGATCGTTGTAGCAGAGAATCGTCGCGGTGCTGGCGAGCGCCAGCGCGATCGGCCACCAGCGCCCGCCGGGAATGCCGTAGCGCGAGTAGACGGCGCCGATCCCCAGCCCGAGCAGGAACTGGAAGATGATCGGATCGGTATAGAAGTTGCTGATGAACGGTTGATGCGCGAATAGCGTGTTGATGACCACGATGGCCAGCACCACGGCCCACAGTCGCCACTCGCGTTTGAGCACCAGCGAGGCGGCGAAGACGACATAGAACAGCATCTCGAAATTGAGCGTCCAGCCCACCGGCAGAATAGGGTAGTAGCCGTAGCCGGCAGGATTTTCCGTCGGGATGAAGAACAGCGACAGCAGCAACTGCTTCAGGCCCAGGCCATACTCGGGCATGACGTCGCTGGCGAAGTAGATGACCAGCGCGGTAATGGCAGTATAGAGCCAGTAGGCGGGAACGATGCGGACGACGCGATGCAGCAGAAACTGCGGCATCGTCAGCCGTTTGCCGCGACTCGAGACGTAGATGACGAAACCGCTGATGACGAAGAAGATATCCACACCCACCTGACCACGGGTGGAGAACAGGTACTCGACCCAGTTGTCGGCCTCGAAGCCGAAAAACACCTGCATGAAGTGGTGAAACACGACGATCCACGCCGCCAGAGCTCGTAGCGCCTGTACCGAAATCAGCATCCCTACTCATCCTTGCCATGAACTCCCAAGACGCACTATGGGAAGGATAAGAAGGAAAAAAGTTCGCTGAATTTACACAAAATAACAAAACGGTGTTTCGATTCGATAGGGCCGGCCATGAGGCGGCAGCCAGCCGGCCCTCGATCGAAGCGTTTACAGCTTGCGCAACGCGACCTGTTCCACCAGATGATCGTGACCCTTGCGCAGGATCAGATCGGCCCGGGGGCGCGTGGGGAGAACGTTCTCGCGCAGGTTGCGACGGTTGATGTCCCGCCATAGCCCTTCGGCGATCTCGAGCGCTTCCGCTTCCTCGATCTGGGCGTAGCGGTGAAAGAACGAGTCGGTGTTCTGGAAGGCGGTCTGTCGCAGCAGCTTGAAGCGTTCCAGGTACCAGGCGTGAATATGGTCCTCCTCGGCATCGATATAGATCGAGAAATCGAAGAAGTCCGACACGAACGGCACCATCTTGCCGTCTTCCGGGAGATCGCGAACCTGCAGCACATTGATCCCCTCGACGATCAGAATGTCGGGGCGGTCGACCGTCTGGTATTCGTGCTCGCGTACGTCATAGGTCAGGTGCGAATAGAGCGGTGCCTGGACGTTGCGGGCTCCCGCCTTGATCCAGGAGAGAAAGCGCAGCAGGGCGCCGATATCGTAACTCTCGGGAAAGCCCTTGCGCGCCATCAGTTCCTTGTCGCGCAGTATGGCGTTGGGGTAGAGAAAGCCGTCGGTCGTGACCAGGTCGACCTTGGGGCTGGAAGGCCAGCGCGCCAGCAGCTCCTTGAGAATGCGCGACGTGGTGGACTTGCCCACGGCGACGGAACCGGCGATGCCGATGATGAACGGCGTCTTCTGGGTGTCGTCGATGTCCAGAAAGCGCTTGCGCTGGGCGTAGAGCCGCTGGCTGGCTTCGACGTAGGAAGAGAGCAGGCGCGACAGCGACAGGTAGATCCGCCGGACTTCGCCCAGATCGATCGGATCGTTGAGCGAACGCAGCCGCTGCAGTTCCTCGGCGGAAAGCGTCTGTGGCGTGTCGGCGCGAAATTCGGCCCACTGCTCGGCCGTGTAGAACTGATACGGAGAGAAGGGGTCCGGTCTCAATTGGTTCATCGGGTCTCTTTCACTGTCGTGCCGGCGGCGTCACCTGAACGCTGCAGGGGCTAGGGTCTGTTGACGTTTCAGCGCGAACCGCGTTGCTGCGCCAAATGGCGCCAGGCCAGATACGGGATGCAGAGAAGGGGGTTCCCTTTTCCAATCCCGTAACGCCGCATGACGCCATTTGCCGCGCAACCCGAAGGGCCGGGCCAGTTTTTGCACGGTGCTGCGTTATTCGTCGTTCATTTGAAATGGCCAAACTACTCTCCTCATGTCTTGCTCCGCGCAAAAACTGGCTCCGGCGCGGCCGTGCATGAAACGTCAACAGACCCTAAAGATCGGTATTGTCGACATCCGTGACAAATTGTCTCAGCTGCATGGGCTGAATGCCACGCGTATCGACCGCGCCCTGTTCGACGAAGCCCAGGCGATGATAGAGATCGATCGCGGGCTGGTTATCGGTGAAGACATTGAGCGTGACGTGCTCGGCGCGACGCTGCCGTGCTTCCGCCAGTAGCCGGCGACAGAGTGATTCGCCCAGCCCGCGGCGCCGATGGGCTGGCGAGACGATGATGCGGGCCAGATGGTAGTGGCGCTCGCCCTTGATGACGAGCTGGCCGAAGGCGACCGGCTCGCGTTCCGCGACGAGGCAGAACGAAGGCAGGCCGCCGCCATCGATTTCCCGCCACAGCGTGGGGCCGTCCGTCGGCCACGACAGGCCGGGTCCGGCCCAGCGTTCGAGAGCCTTCGATGACTCGACCCATTCGGCGATGGGCGTCAGGTCCGTCGGCAAGGCCGGCCGCCAGTGCATGTCAGCCATGGCGCGTGCCGGCTTCAGGGGAGGGAAGCGTGACGGCGAGGTTGTCGATCAGGCGTGTCGAGCCGAGATGGACCGCGCCCAGCAGCCGGCCTTCGTCATGCCTGGCAGCGTCGAACGGCGCCAGCGACGGCCCCCTGAGCTCCAGGTAGTCGAGCCGAAAGCCGGCCTCCTGCAGCGCTTGCCCGGCTTCCGCCAGGGCGGCAGCGGGCGACTGGCCCCGGGCCAGCGCGTCGCCACAACGTGACAGCGTTCGGTAGAAGGTGGGTGCCAATGCCCGGTCGCTAGAGGAGAGATAGCCGTTGCGGGAGGAGAGCGCGAGGCCATCTTCGGCACGAACGGTGGGGACGCCGACGATCTCGATCGGGAAGTGCAGATCGGCGACCAGCTTGCGGATCACCGCTAACTGCTGGAAGTCCTTCTCGCCGAAACAGGCGATATCGGGCTGGACGAGATGAAACAGCAGGGAAACCACCGTGGCGACGCCATCGAAGTGACCGATACGGGTGCCGCCGCAAAGCCCCTCGGAGACATCGGGCACGTGAACCTGGGTCTGCGTTTCCAGCCCGTTGGGGTAGAGCGTCTCGACGGCGGGGGCGAACAGCAGGTCGCAGCCGCGCGCCGTCAGCAGCTCGCGGTCACGGTCGAGCGTGCGCGGGTACTGGCCGAAATCCTCGCCGGCTCCGAACTGTAGCGGATTGACGAACAGCGTGGCGACCACGACATCGGCCAGCGATCGTGCCCGGTCCACCAGCGTCAGATGGCCTTCGTGCAGATTGCCCATGGTCGGTACCAGCGCGACGGATCGCCCCGCCATGCGGTGCTCCTGCAGCTGCTCGCGCAGCGGCGCAATATCGTGCAGCGTCTGCATCAGAAACAGTGCTCCTCGGCCGGGAAACGGCGGGACTTGACTGCTTCGTCATAAGCGCGGAACGCGGCTTCGATGCTCTCCTGGCCCGCCAGGAAGTTCTTGACGAAGCGAGGCACGTAGCCGCTGTTGAGCCCCAGGGTGTCGTGCATGACCAGAATCTGGCCATCGACGTCCGGCCCGGCACCGATGCCGATGACGGGCACGCCGACGGCCTCGCGCACTGCACGCCCCACGGCCCGGGGCACGCATTCGAGCAGGATGACGGCGGCGCCGGCTTCCACCAGCTGGCGCGCGTCCGCGACGATACGTTCGGCATCGTCGGCTGCCTTGCCTTGCACCTTGAAGCCGCCGAGCTGATGAACGCTCTGCGGCGTCAGGCCGAGATGGGCGCAGACCGGCACGCCGCGACGGGAGAGTTCGCGAATGCCTTCGGCCATCCACGCCTCGCCCTCGATCTTGATCAACTCGGCGCCGGCGCGCATCAGTTCGCCGGCATCACGCAGCAACTGGCCGATATTGGCGTTGCTCATGAACGGCAGGTCGACCATCAAAAGGCTTCGCTGCTTGCCCCGCGCCACACACGCCGTGTGATAACGAATGTCCTCGAGCGTCACCGGCAGGGTACTGGCATGGCCTTGTAGCACCATGCCCAGCGAATCGCCGACCAGCAGTACATCGATCCCGGCGGTATCGGCACAGCGTGCCAGGGTGGCGTCGTAGGCGGTCAGGCAACTGAAGGCTTCACCACGAGCCTTGCAGTCGCGCAGCGTATCGAGGGTAACGCGCTTCATGCTCTCTACTCCCAAGAACGACTAGTCCCGCTCGCTGACAGAGCGTCCATGTCGCAGTGGTAGGGATGGGCGGCGACATGGCGCCCCCGCAATGGCAATGCGGAGCAGAGTGTAATGGGTTGTCGACAAGACGCAACACGACGTTGGCGGCAAGTGAGGCCCATGACGTTGGATTCAGTCGTTCAACCGATGCAGCGTCTGGTCCGTGAGGCGTGCGGCAAGCGCCAGCGGCGTTTCGCCATCGAGAGATAGCGTCGGAGCGATTTCGGCGAGAGGCTCGAGCACGAACCGGCGACGCGACATTTCGGGGTGAGGAAGCGTCAGGCGTGGCGTGTTTCGCTGTAAGCCCGCGTACCAGAGGAGATCCAGGTCCAGCGTACGCGGCCCCCAGTGGCGCTCGCGTATCCGTCGATGACGCTGTTCGAGCGCCTGGAGCTGATCGAGCAGCGCCAGCGGTGAAAGCCGGGTACGGATGGCGGCAACGGCGTTGATGAAGTCCGGCTGATCCTGAGGACCGATGGGGGCGCTGGCGTAAAGGGAGGAGTGCGCGACGCATTCGCTCAAGGGCAGCGACGCCAGGGCCGAGAGCGCTCGCTCGAGCTGATCCCGTGGCGCTTCGAGGTTGCTGCCCAGGCCGATGTAGGCCAGGGCATGATGCTCGCGCTCAATCATCCAGCGTCGGTGGTGTCGGCTTGTTGGTCGGACGCCGGCGTTTGCGCGGACGGCGTCGGCGCGGCTTGGGGGTCGGCCCGGCCGGATTGCCGCCATCGGTATTCGCCAGCAGCTGGCGCTGACCCTCTTCGTTGGCCTGCTGGAATTCGGTCCACCATTCACCGAGCCCCGGCGCCAGTTCGCCGGCTTCCTCTCGCAGCAGCAGGAAGTCGTAAGCGGCGCGGAAGCGGGGATGCTCCAGCGTCTGGAAGACTCGACGGCCTCGGCGGCGGGGCAGCTGCTGCTGGAGATCCCAGATATCGCGCATCGGCATGCTGAAGCGCTTGGGGATCGAGGTGTGCTGCAACTGGCGGCTGATGACCTGTTGCGCGGCGGCCTGCTGGGCCGGGACTGCCGGCAGGTCCTGCTCGTGGGCGACACGCAGGGTGCGTTGCTGTACACAGGGCCACAGCAGGGCGCCGAACAGGAAGGCGGGTGTTACCGGGCGCTCCTGAGCGATACGGGCATCGGTATTGGTCAGTGCCTGCTCGATGAGCTTGACCGCCCAGGGATGCTCTTCGAGAACCTCGTCGCTTTCCGGGAACAGCATGGCGAACAGGCCGTGTTCGCGCAGCACCCGGAAACTCTGCACCGCATGGCCGGAGAGGAACAGCTTGAGCACTTCCTCGAACAATCTTGCCGGGGGGATCTGCAAAAGCAGCGGCGCCAGCTCGCGAATCGGCGCTTCGGTCTCTTCGGCAATGCGGAAATCGAGCTTGGCGGCGAAGCGCGCGGCTCGCAGCATGCGTACCGGATCTTCGCGATAGCGCGTCTCCGGGTCACCGATCAGCCGGAGTACGCGGTCTTCCAGATCCTGAAGGCCGCCGGTCCAGTCGTGAATGGCAAAGTCGGTGACGCTGTAATAGAGCGCATTGACGGTGAAGTCGCGACGAATCGCGTCCTCTTCGACGCTACCCCAGACGTTGTCGCGTAGCAGCAGACCTTCATCCGACTGCTGGCTAAGGTTGCCGGTATGCTCTTCGCCGTGGCGGCCGCGGAAGGTGGTGACTTCGATGACTTCGCGGCCGAAACGCACATGAACGATACGAAACCGCCGGCCGATGATGCGCGAGTTGCGAAACAGCTGGCGCACTTCGTCCGGCGTGGCATTGGTGGCGACGTCGAAATCCTTGGGGCGGTTGCCGAGCAGCGAGTCGCGAATGCAGCCGCCGACCAGGTAGGCGTCGTAACCGGCGCCGTTGAGCCGGTAAAGCACCTTGAGCGCGCTCTCGCTGAGGTTCTGGCGCGAGACATTGTGTTCGTCGCGAGGCAGGACTTGTCGGGTGGGCGTAGTGTCTTCGGTCGCTGACGCGGATTCCGGGCCGAAGAGCGTCTTCAAACGTTCACCGGGACGCTGGAGAAAACGGGAAAATCCTTTGAACATGCGGCGAAATCGACTCGCAAGGTAGCAAAACTCCAGTGTAGCGGAGCCCGGAAGGCTTGCAAAGGCAGCGAGGTCCGCGTCTTTGCCCAGGCTGCCGGCTTTGCGTCGCCAAGGTGGTCATGGAGCAGGCGACAGTAGGTCGCCACGGAACGGACGATAGTAGATAGTAAAAGGGGAGGCCCGATGGGCCTCCCCTTAAGATACTTCGCAACGTCCATGCCGCTTCTTCTTGTTCGTGATGGCGCATCGCCTTGAATACGCACCACAGTCGCTGAACGATAGTGCAGTCACTGGCTTGTCGTTGTCAGCCTTGCTGTGTAGCGACCACCTCGTATTCAAAACAATAATCCAACCACGACAGGCAATGCCCTTTCTCGGTTCTTGTTGTTGTTCCGAGAAGTCTTCGGATCACGGGGAGGCTTGTTGTTGTTGCCCCGTCGATGAAGAGCGTCGCGTCCTGATTTTGCGTCGGCTCGAGAACGATTGTTGTTGTTCGTGTTCTCGTTCGCACCTGGCTGATCTTGTTGTTGAGCCAGTGGCGATCTGCCTTCCTAGTTCGAGTGCCATGTTGTCGTTGTTATGGGCACTTCGGGAATCTCGATCGACGGTTGTCGTTGTTGGGGCCGATCGTCATCCGCTGTTGTTTTTCTTGTCTTAGTTACTGCACTTGCCGTGCCACTCCGTATTTTTCTTATTTATATCAATAACTTGAATTCATCCGGTTGTGCCAATGCCATGGGGTGAGCCGGGTCATGACGGGTCCGATGATTCATGAAAGGGCATCCGAGACCGATCATGCCTATTTGTGGTGCATCCCCCCACGGCGCAATGGCGACAGGGTGGCGCAAAACGGCGCGATTTTCGCTTAGACAATAGTCTTCAATCGAAGGGTGAAGTGGCTTTCAGCGGTCTGGAGCGAGGACGTCGGTTGCGATGGAGACATGAAAAGCCGCCTGGATCAGCGATAGTCGCGGGTCGGCCTTGCTGACAGCCTCTCGGGCGCCCAGTGTTGGCAGGCATGTGCCAGTTGCTGGGAAACCGGCGCCTCGCGCAGCTCGGATGGCGGCTGCTGGTCCAGCAGCTGTAGCGCCCGGTGAAGCAGCGGAGGGGCCAGCTCGGGCTGATGGGGGATGGCGGTCGCAAGATTCTGCTTGGAGAGTTTCTGGCCGTCCTCTCCCAGAATCAGCGGCAGGTGCAAATACCGTGGTTCCGGATACGCCAGTGCCGTCTGAAGCTGACGCTGCCAGGGAGTATTGTCGAGCAGATCGTAGCCGCGAACGATATCGGTAATGCCCTGATCCGCATCATCGACCACCACGGCGAGCTGATAGGCCCAGAGGCCATCCTTGCGCTTGATGACCACGTCGCCCTGAAGCGTCGGGTCGTGGCACTGGTAGCCGAACAGCCGGTCCTGCCAGATCACCGGTTGAATGCCCTTGTCGGTGCGCAGTCGCCAGGCCTGCGGGCGTTCGGGATGCCGTGGACCCTGGCGACACCAGCCCGGATAGTGGCCGTAATCCTGCCACTCCCGGCGCGAACAGCCACACGGATACGCCATGCCGTCGGCGACCAGCCGATCCAGCGCCGCCTGGTACGCCTCGCCACGATCGCTCTGGTAGCGGACTTCGCCGTCCCACGTCAGGCCGAATGCTTCCAGTTGGCGGCGAATGATGTCGTCGGTGCCGGGCGGGCAGCGTGGCGGATCGATGTCCTCGATTCGCAGCAGCCAGCGGCCGCCGACAGCCCGGGCGTCGAGCCAGCTACCCAGGGCGGCGACCAGCGAACCCAGGTGCAGTGGCCCCGAGGGCGTGGGAGCGAAGCGTCCAATGTAGCGTTGGGGGGAGATCATGGATGTCAGCGGCAATCGATATCCAGAGGGGAAAAACAAAACGGGCACCGATGAGGGTGCCCGTCGTATGGGACTGCGTCCGGAACGGCTGCTCAGCCGCCGAGCTGCTTCTCCTTGAGCTCGGCCAGAGTCTTGCAGTCGACGCACAGGGTGGCGGTGGGGCGCGCTTCGAGACGGCGGATGCCGATCTCGACGCCACAGGCTTCGCAGAAACCGTAATCGTCTTCGTCGATCTTCTCGATCGTTTCGTTGATCTTCTTGAGCAGCTTGCGTTCGCGATCACGGGTACGCAGTTCCAGGCTGAAACCCTCTTCCTGCGTGGCGCGATCGGCAGGGTCGGCGAAGTTGTTGGCCTCTTCCTGCAAGTGGCGAACCGTACGGTCGACTTCTTCCATCAGATCCTGTTTCCAGCCCAGGAGGATCTCACGGAAATGCGCAAGTTGCTTTTCATTCATATACTCTTCACCCGGCGCCGGCTGGTACGGGGTGAATTGGCTAGGCGCTTCCGTTTTCTTTTCCGCTACTGGCATGGGGGCTGCCTCGTTACGCAAGTGTCGTGACGCGTTTGATCTGGCCGAGAATCGGCCGGGGCAGCGTCTGCCACTGCCCGAAGCCATGCTTATTTAGCGAAAAAGCGGCCAATTTGCAACCAAATGGACGCTTTATTTTTCTCATCCCCGGCCGGAAATTCGGGAGTCGAGCCGTGCTCTCCGGTATGCGCCGGCAGCGCCCCGCCCCTTTGATGAACCGGCTCTTCCGAGCCTCATGCTTTCTGGATCGACACCGTATGCGCTATCCCGCTCTCGTCCCTGGCGTCCTGTTGCGACGCTACAAGCGATTCCTGGCCGATATCGAACTCGAGGAGGGGCGCGAGGAGGTCGTGGCGCACTGCCCCAATACGGGCTCCATGCGAGCCGTCAACGTGCCGGGCTGTCGCGTATGGCTTTCCGAGAGCACCAATCCTGCCCGCAAGCTGGGCTGGACCTGGGAATTGATCGAGCTGCCCGATGGCAAGGGCGGCGTCGAGTGGGCGTCGGTACATACGGGGCGGACCAATGCGCTAGTGGAAGAAGCGCTGCACGACGAGATCATTCCGGAGCTGGCGGGCTTTGACGAGCTCAAGCGGGAGGTCGGCGTCGAGGGTGCCAGGCTCGATTTCCGGTTGCGGGATGCGAATGCGCGCGACACTTTCGTCGAGGTCAAGCAGGTCACGCTCAAGGAGAACGACGGCCATGGCTATTTCCCCGACTCGATCAGCGAGCGGGGCCGGCGTCATCTCGAGGTGCTCGCCGAACTGGTCGACCAGGGGCACCGTGGCGTCCTGCTGTTCTGCGCGGCACACACGGGCATCGACGATGTGGCACCGGCGGCGCATCTCGATCCGGCCTATGCGCAAGCGCTGCGAGCGGTGGCCGCCCGCGGGGTGGAGGTGCTGGCTTATGGCTGCCGGGTGACATGGGCCGAAGGGCGACCCGGCGCGATGACGCTGGACCGCCGGTTGAACGTGGACCTGGAGCGATGCTGGCCCGGGAGCGAGGTCGAATCGCGCTAACGTCCGCGGCGGACACGGAAGATCGCCGTTTCGCCGAACAGATTGGGCCAGAGCCGCGATGTCCAGTGGCCCTCGTGGTCGGCGCTGCCGACCGCTTCGTCGACGATGGTGACGCCCTTGTCGCGGCACAGACTGGCGAAGTCCTGAAACGTCGACAGGTGGATGTTGGGCGTGTCGTACCAGGCGTGCGGCAAGGAGCGCGAAACCGGCATGCGACCGCGGAAGGTCAGGTGCAAACGATGCTTCCAGTAGGCGAAGTTGGGGAAGGCGATGATGCACTCCGGGGCGACCCGCAGCATCTGGTCGAGCATGGTGTCCGGTCGACGCAGTACCTGTAGCGCCTGGGTCATGATCACCAGATCGCAGGCATCGTCGACGAAGTTGCCCAGGCCGTCATCGAGGTTCTGTTCGAGCACGCTGACGCCCTTGCCCAGGCAGGCGGCGATGCCGTCGGGGTCGATCTCCAGCCCATAGCCGGTAACGTTCTTGTGGCGAGCCAGCGCCGCCAGCAGCGTGCCGTCACCGCACCCCAGATCGAGAACGTGAGCGTTGCTGGGAACCCAGTCGTAGATCAGTTGAAGATCCGCACGCATCAGGCTGTCTCCCCGGTGATGTCGGCGTGGACACGCCGCATGTAGCTGCCGAAAACCGCTTCGTACTGGTCGTTGGGTAGCAGGAACGCATCATGGCCGTGGGGCGAGTCCACATTGACGTAGCTGACCGCCTTGCCCGCTCGCAGCAGGGCGTTGACCAGTTCCCGCGAGCGCGCCGGCGCGAAGCGCCAGTCGGTGGTGAAGCTGACGACCAGGAACGGGCACGTCGCCGGCGCCAGCGCTGCCGCCAGGTCGCCATCGTGCTGCCCGGCAGGGTCGAAGTAATCCAGCGCCTTGGTCATCAGCAGATACGTGTTGGCATCGAAGCGGGTCGAAAAGGTATCGCCCTGATGACGCAGGTAGGACTCCACCTGGAACTCCACGTCGTAGCCGAAATTCAGTTGATCGCTGCGCAGGTCGCGGCCGAACCGCGACCCCATCGAATGCTCCGACAGATAGGTGATATGGCCGATCATCCTGGCCAGTTTCAGGCCGAGCTTGGGAATCGCATCGTGGTCCGCATACCAGCCGTCATGGAAATCCGGGTCCGAACGGATCGCCTGTCGCGCCACTTCGTTGAAGGCGATGTTCTGCGCCGACAGCCTTGGCGTGGCCGCGATGACCGCGGCGTTGGCGACGCGCTCCGGGTACGCGATCGTCCATTGCAGCGCCTGCATGCCGCCCAGACTGCCGCCGACGACCGCAGCGAAGCGCTCGATGCCGAGCTGGTCGGCCAGGCGCGCCTGGCTGTGGACCCAGTCTGCCACTGTCATGACCGGAAACGTGGGCCCCCACTGATGGCCGGTCTGCGGGTTGATGCTGGCGGGGCCGGTGCTGCCGTGGCAGCCGCCCAGGTTGTTGAGCGAGACGACGAAGAAGCGATCGGTGTCGATCACCTTGCCGGGGCCGATATAGGCGTCCCACCAGCCGGGTTTGCGCTCGTCGACGGTGTGGTACCCCGCCGCATGATGGTGGCCGGAGAGCGCATGACAGATCAGAACCGCATTGCTGCGGTCGGCATTGAGTGTGCCGTAGGTCTCGTAGACCAGCTCGAAGCGTTCGAGCGTCTTGCCGCAGGCCAGGGCCAGCGGCGACTCGAACGCGGCGATCTGCGGTGTGACCAGACCGACGGAGTCGGCGGGGAAGGAAGCGGACATGAAACGGAATAGTCTCCAGGTTCAACCAGGACTCACGATCAGGACTCACGATCGATAGCTATCGGTGCGTCCGCACGCCGCCAGCTGCGATCCGGCAATGACCCGGACGTATCTGGCCGGATCATTGCCGAGTGTATCGCTGACGGCGGTAACGGCGGGCGAGCGCTAGAAGCCGACCAGGGCGCCCGGCAGGCCGGCAGCGCGCGCCAGCGAGCCTACGACGACGCTGTCGAGCAGATTGATGGCGATGAACACCACGATCGGCGACAGGTCGATCATGCCCAGCGGCGGAATCACGCGGCGCACCGGCGCCATGATCGGCTCGACGATCTGCATGACCAGCAGCGCGCCCGGATGGTTGGCGCGCGGTGCCACCCAGCTCAGGATGATCATGATGATCAGCGCGAAGAAGTAGATCTTGAGAATCGCGTTGAGCACGCCGGCTATCCCCGCCAGCAGCAGGCCCTGAAGCGGGGGCATGCCGAAGCCGGCGATCTGGAAGACGGCGATGATCACGATGACCTTGAGCAGAAAACCGACGAACAGCGTGGCGATATCGATACGGCCGACGGGACGCAGAATCCTCTGGACCGGCGCGACGACCGGCTGCGTTGCCTTGACGATCCCCTGGCTCATGGGGTTGTAGTAGTCCGCCTGCGAAAATTGCAGCAAAAAGCGCAGCATCAGCACAAACAGATAGATGTTGACCAGCGTGTTGACCAGCATCAGGCCGGCGCTTCCGAGGTTACTGCCCATGACTTTCTCCTAGTTACTTGTCCGCCAGCTCACGCGACAGCTCGCGGGCGCGTTCGGCGCAGGCTCGAGTGGCGCGACCCACGATATCCGCCAGGCCCGCTTCCTCGAATGCCTGGATCGCACGCTCGGTGGTGCCGTTGGGGGATGTGACGCGTCGGCGCAGTTCGGCGGGATCGAATTCGCTCTCCCGCGCCATCTTGGCGGCGCCGAAGGCGGTCTGCAACGCCAGCCGGCGAGCGCTCTCGGCGGACAGGCCCAGTTCGACGCCGGCTGCTTCCAGCGATTCCATGAACAGGAAGAAGTAGGCCGGGCCGCTGCCGGAAATGGCGGTGACGGCTTCGATCTGAGCTTCCTGCTCGACCCATTCGACCAGGCCTACCGATTCCAGCAGTTCGGTGGCGAGTCGGCGCTGAGCATCGCTGACCCGATCGTTGGCGTAAAGGCCGCTGGCACCCGCACCGACCAGCGAAGGCGTGTTGGGCATGCAGCGGATCAGGGCCAGGCCGCCGCCCAGCCAGCGATCCAGCGTCGCGGCGTCGAGCCCGGCCGCCACCGAGACGATGAGCGGGCGACGCGCCTGGACGGATTCGCGTAGCGACAGGCAGAGGTCGCGCATCATCTGCGGCTTGACCGCCAGCACCACGACATCGGCCTCTTCGATCGCGGCCAGATTGTCCTGCATCGTGCGGATGCCGTAGCGCTGACTGATGGCGTCGCGCTTTTCCTGACTCCGCGACGTGGCGACGATGGCCTCGGCGGGATAACCGCTGTCGAGCATGCCGCCGAAGATGGCGCTGGCCATGTTGCCGGCGCCGATGAAGGCGATACGGCTGGGCTGGGGCGAGTCGGTCATGGCAGATCCTTGAGAGTAGTCCTGTCGGTCTAAGAAGAGGCGGGCATCGATACCCTCAGCTTCTGAAAGGGGGGCGGCTGCCGAAGATGGCGGTACCCAGGCGAACGATGGTGGCACCCTCCAGGATGGCGGCTTCCAGATCGTTGCTCATGCCCATCGAAAGCGTGTCCAGGGGCGCGTCGGGGAAGCGCTGCTGCAACTCGGCCAGCGCGCTGGCGACCTGGCGAAAAGCGTGGCGCTGCTGCTGCGGATCGTCGCTGGGCGCAGGCAGTGCCATCAGCCCGCGCAGGCGCAGGTTGGGCAGCGACAGCAGCGACTCGGCGAGTGCCGGCAGGGCAGCGAGGTCGACGCCCGACTTGCTCGATTCGCCGCTGACGTTGAGCTGCAGACAGACATTGATGGCCCCCAGTTCGGCAGGGCGCTGCTCGGAAAGGCGGCGCGCGATCTTCTCGCGGTCGACCCCATGCACCCAGCTGAAATGCTCGGCCACGTCGCGAGTCTTGTTGGATTGCAATGCGCCGATGAAATGCCATTCGATGTCGTCGAGATCGGCCAGCGCCTGCTGTTTTTCCAGCGCTTCCTGCAGATAGTTCTCGCCGAAGGCGCGTTGACCGGCCATATAGGCCTGACGCAGCATGTCTGCAGGTTTGGTTTTGCTGACAGCAAGCAGGCGGGCGGCGTCGTTCGGGCGATCGGCCGCGGACAGCGCAGCTCGAAGGCGCTCGCGGGCGCTTGAGAGAGACTCGGACACCGAGGCTTCTGGCATACTGTATGAAGACCTTACGCAGGGGATCGAATAAAAACCCATGGATATTACCGAACTGCTGGCGTTCTCGGCAAAGCAAGGCGCCTCCGACCTGCACCTTTCGGCGGGATTGCCTCCCATGATACGGGTCGACGGTGACATGCGTCGTCTCAACGTGCCGGCGCTCGACGACGGCCAGGTACGTCGTCTGATCTACGACGTCATGAACGATCGACAGCGCCGCGACTTCGAAGCCGCGCTGGAAACCGACTTTTCTTTCGAAGTCACCGGTGTATCGCGTTTTCGTGTCAATGCGTTCACGCAAGGGCGCGGCGCCGGCGCGGTCTTCCGTACCATTCCCAGCAATGTCATGACGCTCGACGATCTCGGCCTGGGGGATGTCTTCCGCCGGTTGTCGATGCTGCCGCGCGGCCTGGTACTGGTGACGGGGCCGACCGGCAGCGGCAAGTCGACGACGCTGGCGGCGATGATCGACTACATCAACAGCAATCGCCAGGAACACATCCTCACGATCGAGGACCCGATCGAATTCGTGCACGAGAGCAAGCGCTGCCTGATCAACCAGCGAGAGGTGCATCGCGATACCAAAGGCTTCGCGCCAGCGCTACGGTCGGCGCTGCGCGAGGATCCGGACGTCATCCTGGTGGGCGAGCTGCGAGATCTGGAAACCATTCGGCTTGCATTGACGGCGGCCGAGACCGGGCATCTGGTGTTCGGCACCCTGCATACCACCTCGGCGGCCAAGACCATCGACCGGATCATCGATGTATTCCCCGGCGACGAGAAGGGCATGGTGCGTTCGATGCTGTCGGAATCTCTGCAAGCGGTGATCTCGCAGACGTTGCTCAAGCGCGAGGGCGGTGGCCGTGTCGCGGCCCACGAGATTCTTGTGGCCACCTCGGCGATCCGCAATCTGATTCGGGAAGGCAAGGTCGCGCAGATGTATTCAGCGATTCAGACGGGCGGCGGCCTGGGCATGCAGACACTGGATGCGGCGCTGTCCCGATTGGTGACGGATGGTGTGGTAACGCGCCAGGAAGCCCATGCCAAATCGCGTGCCGGGCTCGATCAATGAGTTCGTGCCCCGGAAGCCGGTATCAGGACATGACATGACCCCCTCTCAATGGTTTGAACAACTCCTCGACATCATGCTGGCCAAGCAGGCTTCGGACCTGCTGATCTCTACCGGTGCGCCTCCGTGTCTGAAACTGGATGGCAAGCTGGTGGCGCTGGGCGATGTGCCGCTGCAACCGGATCAGGTACGTGAGCTGGTCGCCATCGCCCTGCCCCAGGGGCGTCGGGAGGCGTTCGAGGCGGAGCACGAAGCCAATTTCGCTCTGAGCCTGAGCGGCAAGGGGCGTTTTCGCGTTAGCGCCTTCTTCCAGCGCAGCCAGCCGGCAATGGTCGTTCGGCGGATCGCTTTCGATATTCCCGATCTCGAATCGCTGGGGCTGCCGGAAGTGACGGGAACGCTGGCTTCCATTCGACGCGGGCTGGTGCTGGTGGTCGGCGGGACCGGCAGCGGCAAGTCGACGACGCTGGCGTCGATGATCCAGCACCGCAATCGGACGGTCGGCGGTCATATCATCTGTATCGAAGATCCCATCGAATACATGCACCCGCACCAGCGTGGCATCATCAATCAGCGGGAAGTGGGTATCGATACCGAGTCCTACGAAGTCGCGCTGAAGAACGCCCTGCGCCAGGCTCCCGACGTGATCGTGATCGGCGAGATCAGAAGCCGCGATACCATGGAGCTGGCGCTCAGCTTTGCCGAAACCGGGCATCTCTGTCTGGCCACTTTCCATGCCAACAACGCCGACCAGACTATCGAGCGCGTTCTCAGTCTGTTCCCGCCGTCCCGGCAGGAGCAGATCGGGATGGACCTTTCGCTCAACCTGCGCGCCGTGGTCGCTCAGCGGCTGCTGCCGCGTCAAGACGGCTCCGGGCGCTGCTTGGCGACCGAGGTTCTGCTCAAGTCCCCCTTGATCAGCGAATTGATCCGGCGCGGTGAGGTGGGGGAGTTGAAGGACCTGATGCGGCGCTCCCGCGAGCTGGGCATGCAGACCTTCGACCAGGCGCTCTATGAACTCTATCGGCGCGGGGATATCAGTGAGGGCCTGGCGCTGGCCCATGCCGATTCGGCCAATGACCTGCGCATGCTGATCAAGTATGGCGAGCGCCATCTTCTCGGGGATCGAGGGGACGATGGCACACGATTTTCACTGGTCGACGATCAGTAGCGTCCGGTCTCTTCCCACGCGCTACCGGCTCAGGGCGCGTAGATGCCGCCCAGAACGCGTGGGCCGCTGGCACCGGTAACCTCCGGCAGATTGCCTGGCAGGCGTTGTATCCGTCGCCAGGCCAGCCACGCGAAAGCGCCGGCTTCCAGCCAGTCGGCCGACCAGCCGAACGCATCGCACTGGCCTATCGAGACGTCGGGAAGATGTATCGCCAGACGCTGCATCAGATGGCGGTTGCGCGCGCCGCCGCCGCAGACGATCAGATCCGTGCGATCGGGCTCGATGAAGGGATGCGCGGCCTGCGCGACGCTGACGGCGGTCAGCTCGGCCAGCGTGGCCTGGACGTCGGCCGCCGCTTCGTGCCCGGATAGCCGTGTTTCCACCCAGCCGAGATGAAACAGCTCCCGCCCGGTGCTCTTGGGCGGTGTGGCGGTGAAATACGGCTCGTCCAGCAGGCGCTCGAGCAGATGGCGGTCGACGTTGCCGCTGGCGGCCCAGTTGCCGTCTTCGTCGATCGGGCCGCCTCGATGCCGGGCGTGCCAGGCGTCGATCAGCAGGTTGGCCGGCCCCGTGTCGAAGCCGATGACCGGCAGCGATGCGCCCGAAGGACCCAACCGCGTCAGATTGGCGATGCCACCTAGGTTGAGGATCAGCCGGGTACGGACGGTGTCGGTAAACAGCGCCTGATGAAAGATTGGCGCGAGCGGCGCTGCCTGGCCGCCGGCCGCCATGTCGCGGCGGCGGAAATCGGCAACGACCCGGCAACCGGTCAATTCGGCCAGGCGACTGGGATTGTCGAGCTGGTAGGTAAAGGGGGCATCTGCGTAGGGGGCGTGCTCGATGGTCTGGCCGTGGCTGCCGATTGCCGTGATGGCATCGGGTGTCAGGCCGTGGCGCTGCAGCAGCTGACGCACGGCTTCGGCCTGATGGTCGCAGAACGCACTCTCCGCTGCTCCCAGGGCGGCGAAGCTCACCTGCGATGCCTGGGTCAACTCGAGCAGCGCCGTTCTGAGTTCGGCGGCCAGCGGTAGACACAAGGCGTCGATCAATCGCGGGCGTTGGTCGCTCTCGTCATCGATCTCTACCAGTGCCGCATCGATGCCATCCAGGCTGGTGCCGGACATCAAACCCACGAACAGTGACATGAAGCTCTTCCTCGTCGTTGTGAAGCAGTGGCGTGAAGCGGTGACCTGACGTCGCGGCACGGTCCGGTGTGGCTCAACGAATATCAGAGACTCATGCTAAGATTGCCGCCTTTCAAGCTCGATAGCGTTGGTAATGGAGACGGATACGATGGCCGAGGTCGATGAAGCGCTGGCGCTGATCAAGCGCGGCACGCAGGAGATTCTGATCGAAGATGAGCTGGTGAAAAAGCTCGAATCCGGTCGCAAGCTCCGTATCAAGGCTGGCTTCGACCCCACGGCCCCGGATCTGCACCTGGGGCATAGCGTACTGTTGACCAAGATGCGCCAGTTCCAGGACCTTGGCCACGAGGTGATCTTCCTGATCGGCGACTTCACCGGCCGGATCGGCGATCCCACCGGCAAGAACGTCACCCGCAAGCCGCTCACCGAGGAAGAGGTCAAGACCAACGCCCAGACCTATCGCGAGCAGGTCTTCAAGATTCTCGATCCCGACAAGACCGAAGTGCGCTTCAACGCCGAATGGTTCAGCGAGATGTCGGCGGCCGACATGATCGAGCTCGCCGCGCAATCCACCGTGGCGCGTATGCTGGAACGCGACGACTTCGAAAAGCGCTATCGCGGCGGTCAGTCGATCTCGATTCACGAGTTTCTCTATCCGCTGGTGCAGGGGTACGACTCGGTCGCGCTGAAGGCAGACATCGAGCTGGGCGGCACCGATCAGAAGTTCAACCTGCTGATGGGCCGCGAAATCCAGAAGCATTTCGGGCAGGAGCCGCAGGTGGTCATCACCATGCCGTTGCTCGAAGGGCTGGATGGCGTGCAGAAGATGTCCAAGTCGCTGAACAATTACATCGGTGTCGACGACACGCCGGGCGTGATGTTCAACAAACTGGTGTCGATGCCGGACAGCCTGATGTGGCGCTACTTCGAACTGCTGTCGCTGAAGTCCAACGAGGAGGTCGAGGCGATCCGCCAGGATATCGAGCAAGGCGCCAACCCGCGCGACATCAAGATGCTATTGGCGCGGGAGCTGATCGCCCGCTATCACGGCGAAGAAGCGGCCGCCAATGCGCACAAGGCCGTGGGCAACCGACTGGCGGAAGGTGAGCTGCCCGAGGACTTGCCGGAAGTAGAGGTCGATTTCGAAGGCGCGGCGCAGGCGCCGATTGCTGCCGTGCTCAATCGCGCCAACCTGACCAACAACAGCGCCCAGGCCAAGGACATGCTCGGCAACGGGCGGGTCAAGGTGGATGGCGAGGTCGTCGCCAAGGACACCATGCTCGAAACCGGCAAGAGTTACGTGATTCAGGCAGGCAAGAAGCGGTATGCCCGCGTCACCCTTGGCTGACGCGAATTGCTGATGCCGCTGAAACGCCAGCCCCGCGCGGGCGTTGTCGTTTTTGCCGGGCCGTGTTTTGACCGAATGCGCAAAAAGTGACAAACAACACTTGCCAAGCGGGCCGCTGGTCCGTAAAGTACGCATCCGCTGACGCCGAGACAGGGTTTCGGAGGCAGCGGAGAAGAAAGC
>NZ_PZJT01000019.1 GCF_003206135.1 Salinicola salarius
GAACGCCAGCGACATCGTCGCTGGCGTTCTTCGTTCGTAGCCCGCAGCATCGACGCGTCAGAGCCCGTTCACGATCTCGCGAGCTAGAGCCAAGCTAGGCGGAAACGGCTTTGGAAACGGAGTTTACATCGGGGTAAATGAGTATTCCGAAGTCGTTTGATTCGCTTTGCTCACCCTGCGGGCCAGCCTCCGGCTGTTGTCTCCGCAGAGCTCCGACTCAACAACGTTTGGCCGAGGCGCAGCAGATTGTGAACGGGCTCTCAGGATTCCGCCTGCGTTAGCTCCGCCTCCATCGCCTCCAAGGCCTCTTCCGCCGCCATCCAGTCACTCTCGAGCTGCTCCACCTCGGCCTGAAGCTCGCCCTGTTCGCGAACCAGGCGCGCCAGCTCGTCCTTGCGGGCGGCGTCGTAGATGTCCGGATCCGCCAGCCGCGCCTCCAGGGCCGAAAGGGCAGCCTGCGCCTTGTCGAGCTTCTTTTCTGCCGCGTCGCGCTGCTTGCGCAGCGGTTTCATCTGCTCACGACGTTCGGCGGCCGCCCGCCGCGCCGCCTTGCGATCGCCGCCATCCGCCGGCCCTTTCTCCTGGCGCGCCTCCTGCTTCAGATCGCGCCGCCGCTCCGTTTCCCGGGACTTCAGCCACTGATGGTAATCGTCAAGATCGCCATCGAAGGGTTCGACCCGCCCGTCGGCAACGCGCCAGAACGTATCGACGCTGGCCCGTAACAGGTGACGGTCGTGGGAAACGATGATCACCGCGCCTTCGTATTCCGCCAGCGCTTCGGCCAGCGCCTCGCGCATGTCCAGATCGAGGTGGTTGGTCGGCTCGTCCAGCAGCAGCAGGTTGGGCTTTTCCCAAGCTACCAGCGACAGCGCCAGACGCGCCTTCTCGCCGCCGGAGAACCGCGACACGTCGCCGAACACGTCGTCGCCACGAAAACCGAAGCCACCGAGGAAGTTGCGAATCGACAGATCGCTGGCCGTGGGCGAGAGCCGCTGCACGTGGGTGAACGGCGTCGCGCCAAGATCCAGATGCTCCAGCTGATGCTGGGCGTAGTAGCCTACCACCAGGTTCTCGCCCGGTACGCGGGCGCCGGCGAGCGCCGGCAGATCGCCGATCAGGGTCTTGATCAGCGTCGATTTACCCGCGCCGTTGGGCCCCAGCAAGCCGATACGCTCACCGGGCAGGATCGACGCATTCACGCCTTCGAGGATCGTGCGCTCGGAATACCCCAGCGAGGCCTGATCCAGCGACAGCAGCGGCGTCGAGGTCTTGTCGGCACACGGCAGTTGAAAGCGGAACGGAGAATCGACTCGCGCCGCGGCGATGGTCTCCATGCGCTCTAGCATCTTCAATCGGCTCTGGGCCTGGCGCGCCTTGGTCGCCTTGGCGCGGAAGCGCTCGACGAAGCCTTCGATCTCCGCCCGCCGTGCCTGCTGCTTCTCGAACGCCGCCTGCTGCTGGAGCTGACGCTCGGCACGGGCACGCTCGAAAGCGCTGTAGTGGCCGCGATAGAGCATCAACTGGCCCTGATCGATGTGCAGGATGTGATCGCAGACCGCGTCGAGGAAATCGCGATCGTGGGAGATCAGCATCAGCGTGCCGGGATAGCGCGTCAGCCACTGCTCGAGCCACAGCAGCGCATCCAGATCCAGGTGGTTGGTCGGCTCGTCGAGCAACAGAATTTCCGACGGCGTGAACAGCGTCCGGGCCAGACCCACGCGCATCCGCCAGCCACCGGAGAAGGCCGCCAGCGGGCGATAGAGATCGTCCTGGGCGAACCCCAGCCCGGCGAGCAGCTGTTCGGCGCGAGCCCGGGCGGTATAGCCATCGAGGGCCTCGATCTGGCCGTGCAGCACGGCTTCGCGCTGCATGTCACCATTGGCCTGCGCCTCGGCCAGCGCGGTCTCCGTCTCGCGCAAGGCGTCGTCACCGTCGAGCACGAACTCCACCAGCGGCCGTTCAATGGCGGAAACCTCCTGTGCCATGTGGGCGATCCGCTTGCCACCGGCGATCTCGACGCTACCGGCGTCGGCGCCGAGCTCACCCCGGATCAGCGCGAACAGGCTCGACTTGCCGGCACCATTGGCACCGACGATGCCGACCTTCTGCCCCTCGTGCAGCATCAGGTCGGCGCCCTCGAACAGTCGTCGGGTGCCGCGTTGCAGGGCGAGTTGGCGGAATGCGATCATGCCGGGCTCCAGGGCGCATCGAATGGGCGCTCATTCTATCAGCCATCCGCCACCGGTATGGAATGTCATGTCCGTCACCGCTGCATCCGACTCGCTCTGGTCCGATTCACTCTGGTCCTATGCCCTGGACCACTACGCTCGCCCCGGCGTCGAGGCCGAATGCCTGATGCTGCAGGATGAACACGGCTGGGACATCTGCGAACTGCTGTGGGTCGCCTGGCTGAGCGAGCGCCGCCAACGCCCTGACCCGGCGGCAGCCAATGCCCTGGCCGAGGCGAGATGCTGGCAACGCGAGATGACCGTACCGCTGCGCGAGCGACGACGCGCATTGAAAAGCGAGGCGCAGCGGCGGCCGCAGCTGGAGCCGTTACGCCAGACGCTCAAGCAGGCCGAGCTGCAGGCCGAACGCGAGATGCTGACGCGCCTGGAAGCGCTCCCCACGCTCGTCGCCGAGGGGAATTCCCCGCTCGAGCAGGCGCTGGCTTCCTGCCGAACCCTGCGCGACATGACGACCGACGATTACCTGCCGTTACGCCGATTGATGACGCGCTGGACAATCGATGCCCCGGATGCGGAACCAAAACCCACCTGTTAGAGTCACAACACGACTATCCAGCCGGTGTTCGAGGCTTCTTTATACTCTGGCCAACATCGGTTTCATTCGTGACCCAAGGAGTTTGCATGAAACGTTTGGTAACCGCCGTCGCGCTCGGCAGCATCATGACGCTGCCGCTAACGGCTTTCGCCCAGGACAAGATCGACCTCGATAGTGACCAGGCGAAGCTCAGCTACAGCATCGGCGCCACGCTGGGTCAGGGTCTTTCCAAGGACATCAAGGATCTCGACGTCGATGCCTTCGCGGCGGCCATCAAGGATGTCTACGGCGACGCCGACCTGCAGATGAGCCAGGACGAGATCAGCAGCACGCTGACCCAGTATCAGCAGCAGAAGATCGCCGAGCAGAAGGCCGAGCAGAAGAAGGTCGCGGACGAGAATCGCAAGAAGAGTGAAGCCTTCCTCGCCGAAAACGCCAAGAAAGAGGGCGTCGAGACCACCGATTCCGGCTTGCAGTACAAGGTCCTGGAATCCGGTGACGGCGAATCCCCGAGCGCCGACGATACCGTTCGCGTCAACTACGAAGGCACCCTGCCGGACGGCACCGTCTTCGACAGCTCCTACAAGCGTGGCGAACCGATCTCGTTCAAGGTCGATCAGGTCATCCCCGGCTGGCAGGAAGCGCTGAAGATGATGCACGTCGGCGATACCTGGGAAATCGCCGTTCCCTCCGACCTCGCTTACGGCCCGGCCGGTACCGGCGGCCCCATCGGCCCCAACCAGGCGCTGAAGTTCAAGGTCGAGCTGCTTGCCATCAACCCCGACGACAGCAGCAGCGACGCGGGTGACAACGGCGACAGCTAAACGCCGACGGCGTGGCTTTCGTCTCGATCGCCACGTTCACCCACCGCTTCACCCGACGCCGGCCCATCGAGGCCGGCGTCGGCGTTCAGAGGCAGCGCCTGTCGTCTCTTCCCGTCGGCCCGCCCAGCTCCTGGCTGTCGAAGTCGAACCAGCTGCCTTTCAAGCCATGATCGCTCAGCACCACCACCTGCGCGCGCCAGGCATCCACGTGAGCGCTGCACAGCCCCAGCGTTCCCTGCCCGACGAACAAGCCATCCCCTTTCGACTGTAGCGAAAGCCGCCGCGACTGCACGTTCATGTCGCGACCGATGAACTGGACCGTCACCGATTGCGGCGCGCGGCCATGAACGCGAACCTCGAACGTCAACATGCCTTCGCCGTCGTGCACCTCCTGCAACGCGAACCCCAATGACGAATCGATCCCAAGGTTGGCGTGGCACCCACCATCCAGCAGCACGCAGCCTTGTGCCGGCGGATACCAGGTCACGTCATGGGTCGACTCCCGCAGGTAGTAGTAATCGAGCAAATACCAGAGCGCGATGACGATCGTCATCAGAGTGACGCCGATCAGCAGGTTGAGCATTCGCGGTCTGGGAGTTTCCTCTTCGTAGGCAGCCATGGACTTTCGAAGACTCCAAGGGTTGGGTATTAGTCGATAAACTGGCCGGCACCGGCGCCGCGAACCTCATCGGAGCGCTCGACAAGGATGACACATGAGCGATATCGCTAACGCCCTGGGCCCGCTTTTTCTGCTGATTCTACTCGGAGCCGCCCTGGGTTGGGCACGATTTCCGGGTGGCGATTTCTGGCCCCGACTCGAGCGCTTCATCTACTACCTGCTGTTCCCGGCCATGCTGGTGGCAACGCTGGCAACCGCGGACGTCAGACAGGTGCCGGTACTGCGCCTCGGCGTGACGCTGCTCGGCACCATGACACTGCTGGGCCTGGGCCTCTGGCTGGCGCGACATCGCCTGGCGCTGGCGCCACCCGCCTTCACCTCGACCTTTCAGGGCGTAGTGCGCTTCAACACCTATGTCGGCGTCGCCGGTGCCACGGCGCTGCATGGCGCGGCCGGCACCACGGTGGCGGCCGTGGCAGTCGCGCTAATGGTGCCGACCGCCAATATCCTCTGTGTGCTGGCCTTCATCGCGTCCGGCACGCTGGGTAGCGCCAGCCTGCGTCGCAGCGCCGTGGCGTTGCTGCGCAACCCGCTGATTCTGGCCTGTCTGCTGGGTATCGCGCTGAATCTCAGCGGTATCGGACTGCCCGGCTGGAGCTTCGAGGCCATTGAACTGCTCGGCAATGCCGCTCTGCCGCTGGGGCTGGTCGCCGTGGGCGTGGCACTGCGCCCCCAGGCACTATGGCACAGCGGCAAGGCATTCTGGCTGTCGAGCGCACTCAAGCTGCTCGTCACCCCTTTGATCGTACTGGCGCTGGCCTGGATGGTCGGCCTTCACGGCGCGGACCGAGATGTCGCGCTGCTGTTCGCCGCGCTGCCGACCGCCACGTCGGCGTATATCCTGGCCCGTCAACTGGGCGGTGACGCGGAACTGATGGCCGCCGTGATCACCGGCCAGACGCTGCTGGCCATGGCGACATTGCCGCTGCTCTTGAACGCTTTTGGCGTGAACTGAGCACACGGTGTCGGGAGGAATCGACGTCCAAATAAAAAAGATTCTCGTTACGCTTGCAAAGACAAATGAGAATGATTAACCTTTCTATCGTGGCGTCGCCAAACGCCACTGACCACAGCAGCGAATGTCAGGTTCCTGCCATGGTTATCTCCTCATCATGCTAGTCACGGTCCTTAGTGCCGCCCTGCCCAGGGCGGCCTTTTTTATGCTCGCCTCCCGGTGCCCGCCGGGCTATTCGTCGTCTCGTGATGACTGCGCCGCAGAGCATCGCGGCGAGCTTGGTTCGGTGCGCACAGCAGATCGTAGACAGGTGCTTACTGCATCAGCGGCCCGTCGCCGTCCAGATCGACACCTTCGACACCGTAGCACTCGGACAGCGCGAGCAGGTAGTGGCGCAGCGCACGCCGCGTGGCCTGCTCTCGCAGGGTGTGACGCACGCGGTCGGCGATCTGGTCGAACGGCTGGAGCTGACCCTCGTGGCGCTGTTCGATCCAGATCAGATGCCAGCCGTAGCGCGACGCCAGCGGACGGTCATGCAGCCCTTCGGGAAGATGGCGCAGGGCGCGGTCCAGTTCCTCGACGGTCTGCCCCGATGCGAGCCAGCCCAACTGGCCGCCCTCGTCGCGGGAGGGACAGGCGGAGTGGCGCTGGGCGAACTCGGTGAAGCGCTCGGGCGCCGATTGCAAGTCGGCGATGAGCGTCTGGCCCAGACGATACTGGCGATCCCGCGCCTCAACGTCATCGGGTGCGGCGGCGAGCAAAATATGGTGCAGCTGAAGCCGCGTCGGCGTCTTGAAGCGCTCGGCATGCGCTTCGAAGAAACGTCGGCAGCTCGCCTCGTCAGGCTCGGGAACGTCCAGTTCCTGATCTAGCAGCGCCGCCAGCCGCGCCTCCTCGTCGTCCTTGTCGCCACTCTTGTTGCAACGTAGGCCCAGCTCATCGGCGCGCCGATTGAGCAGCTCGCGCACCACCAGCGCCCGAGCGGCCTGTTGCAGCGCTTCGTCCGATGATGCGGCCGCGTGATACTGCATTTCCCGGGCGATCCGCTCGGCGTCGATGGTGACGCCGCCCACCCGCACGGGCGGCATCATGATATCGGGGCTCGTGGGCAGCGCCTCGACGGCGATACGCTGGCTCATGACACGCTCCTCGTATCGGGGGCCCTACGCCGTACGATCTGATAACGCCGCCCCAGATAGCCCAGCGGCGCGCTCCAGATATGCACCAGCCGGGTAAAGGGGAAGACCAGAATGAGGGTCAGGCCGACCAGAATGTGCAGCTTGTAGATCAGGCCGACCTCGGCGAGATGTTCCGCCGCGCCACCCCGGAAGTAGACGATCGACTGCGCCCAGTCCGCCAGTTGCAGCATCACGCCGCCGTCGAGGTGGTGCATGGCGAAGGGAATGGTCAAAAGCCCCAGACTCACCTGCACCACCAGCAATACCAGGATGAAAATGTCGGCGCGGCTCGACGTGGCCCGCACGCGCGGGTTGGTCAGGCGGCGGTGGAGCAGAATCGCGCCACCAACCAGACACATCAGACCGGCGATGCCGCCAACCAGAATGGCGAGGATCTGCTTGTGCCCGGCCGAGATGAAGGGCTCATACACCCAATGCGGGGTGAGCAGGCCGACCAGATGCCCGAAGAAGATAACGATGACGCCGATGTGGAACAGGTTGCTGCCCAGGCGCATCCGCTTTCTGTCCAGCAACTGGCTGGAGCCGGCCTTCCAGGTGTACTGGCCGTGGTCGAAGCGCAAGAGACTGCCGACCAGAAACACGGTGCCGGCCAGATAGGGGTAGAGTCCGAACAGCAGCGTATTGAAGTAGCTCATGGCATGACTCCTCGATTGAAGGGGCTCAGCGGCCCGAGGCAGCGTTGACAGCAGGGGGCACGATGCGAATCGACTCTTCCGATCGGCGCTGGCGCTTCAGCTCCGCCTGACGCCGCCCGGTGGCGGATTGGAGCGCGCAATCCTCGTCGGACTGGGCCGAGAAGCGCACCGCTTCTTCTTCCCAGACCGCATCCAGCGCCGCCGGCGTGTCATCCCGCGCCTCCTGATTGACCGCCTCGGCGTGCTCCTCGACGGCGTTCTCCATGCCGATCATCGCCAGCAGCGCGGCGGGTGCCAGCGCGTGGTCGGCCTCGCGCTCGCTCAGCCGGGCTGCCAGCCGCGCCAGTATGTGGGCGATCTCGCCCAACTGGCCGGCGATCTCCTCCTCGTCGCGGGTAGAGAGGTATTCGAGAAACAGCGGCAGATAGTCGGGCAACTCGCGGGCATCGAGTTCGAAGCCCGCTGCGCGGTACTGGGCCAACAGATCGACCATCGCCTGACCGCGGTCGCGGGACTCGCCGTGGACATGCTCGAACAGCAATAGCGACGTGGCCCGCCCCTTGTCGAACAGCGCCACATAGTCGGCCTGCAAGTCCAGCAGGTTGCGGTTGGCGATCCGCTCGATCCACGCCTTGAGCCCAAGACGACGCTCACGGCTGAGATGCGCCTCGGCGTCGATGACTTCCCCCATCTCCGCTGCGGCCTGCTGCAACTCCTGCGTGGGGTAGTCGAGCAGGCGGGCCAGCACGATCAAGCTACGCATTGTTCGGCTCCTCCGGTTCGTAGTGGGAAACAACGGGGGAGACAGCAGAAGAAACGGCAGGCTTGACCAGCGTCACGGTCTGCTTGCGGCCGCCAAACAGGCTGACCGAATTGTCACCGCCGTTGCAGCCGCTGCCGAACGAGAAGCCGCAGCCGCCGCGTTCGGGGAAGGCATCGAGGGCCAGCTCGCGGTGGCTGGTGGGCACGACGAAGCGATCCTCGTAGTTGGCGATGGCCAGATAGCGGTACATCTCCTCGACCTGCGCCTGGCTCAGGCCCACGGCATCGAGCACATCATCGGCCTTGCGGCCTTCGACCTGCTCGGCACGCTTGTACAGGCGCATCGCCATCAGCCGCTTGAGCGCGAGCACCACAGGCTCCTCCTCGCCAGCCGTGAGCAGGTTGGCGAGATACTTGACCGGAATGCGCAGAGACTCGATCTTCGGCAGCACGCCGTCGCTTTCGACATGCCCGGCCTCGGCAGCCGACTGGATCGGCGACAGCGGCGGCACGTACCACACCATCGGCAAGGTGCGGTATTCGGGATGCAGCGGCAGCGCCAGTTGCCAGTCGATGGCCAGCTTGTAGACCGGCGACGCCTGGGCGGCCTTGATCACGTTCTCGGTGATGCCGTCGCGTCGCGCCTGGGCAATCACTTCCGGGTCGTGGGGATCGAGGAATATCTCGCACTGGCGATGGTAGAGGTCGCGTTCATCGCTGGAGGATGCGACTTCTTCGATGCGGTCAGCGTCATAGAGCAGCACACCCAGATAGCGAATACGACCCACGCAGGTCTCGGAGCAGACCGTCGGCTGCCCGGCCTCGATGCGCGGATAGCAGAAGATGCACTTCTCGGACTTGCCGCTCTTCCAGTTGTAATAGATTTTCTTGTACGGACAGCCGGAGACGCACATCCGCCAGCCACGGCACTTGTCCTGGTCGATCAGGACGATGCCGTCCTCCTCGCGCTTGTAGATCGCCCCGCTCGGGCAGGATGCCACGCAGGTGGGGTTCAGGCAGTGTTCGCACAGGCGCGGCAGATACATCATGAAGGTGTTTTCGAACTGGCCGTAGATGTCGGCCTGCACCTTGTCGAAGTTTTTGTCGCGCCGACGCTTGGCGAACTCGGTGCCGAGAATCTCCTCCCAGTTCGGCCCCCACTCGATCTTGTTCATGCGCTGGCCGCTCACCAGCGAGCGGGGCCGCGCCACCGGCTGATGCTTGCTCTCGCCGGCCTTGTGCAGATGCTGGTAGTCGAAGTCGAACGGCTCGTAGTAGTCGTCGATCTCCGGCAGATCGGGATTGGAGAAGATGTTGGCCAGTACCCGATAGCGCCCGCCGATGCGCGGCTCGATCCTGCCGTCGGCGCGGCGCAGCCAGCCGCCCTTCCACTTCTGCTGGTTCTCCCACTCCTTCGGGTAGCCGACGCCGGGTTTGGTCTCGACGTTGTTGAACCAGGCATATTCGACGCCTTCGCGGCTGGTCCAGACGTTCTTGCAGGTCACCGAGCAGGTATGACAGCCGATGCACTTGTCGAGGTTGAGCACCATGCCCACTTGCGAACGAATTTTCATTTCACGGCCTCCTGCGCGTAATCGTTACCTTCGCCATCCAGCCAGTCGACGCGTTTCATCTTGCGCACGATGACGAACTCGTCGCGGTTGGAGCCGACGGTGCCGTAGTAGTTGAAGCCGTAGGCGAGCTGGGCGTAGCCGCCAATCATGTGGGTCGGCTTGGGGCAGACGCGGGTCACCGAGTTGTGAATGCCGCCACGGGTGCCGCTGACCTCGGAGCCGGGGATGTTCACGATCCGTTCCTGGGCGTGATACATCATCGCCATGCCGTTCTTGACCCGCTGGCTGACCACCGCGCGGGCGGTGATCGCGCCGTTGGCGTTGTAGAGCTCGATCCAGTCGTTGTCCTCGACACCGATCGACTTGGCGTCGTCCTCGGACAGCCACACGATCGGCCCGCCCCGAGACAGCGTGAGCATCAGCAGGTTGTCCGAGTAGGTGGAGTGGATACCCCACTTCTGGTGCGGGGTGATCCAGTTCAGCGCGATCTCCGGGTTGCCGTTGCCCTTTCTTTCTGCAGAACCAGGCGCCGTGAGGCTGCGGGTCGCCTTGGTGTCGATGGGCGGTCGGTAGACCAGCAGGCTCTCGCCGAAGGCGCGCATCCAGGCGTGATCCTGATAGAACTGCTGGCGGCCGCTGACGGTGCGCCACGGGATCAGCTCGTGCACGTTGGTGTAGCCGGCGTTGTAGGAGACGTGTTCGTCCTCCAGCCCCGACCAGGTCGGGCTGGAGATGATCTTGCGCGGCTGGGCGACCACGTCGCGGAAGCGGATTTTTTCCTCATGCTTGGGCAGCGCCAGATGGGCGTGCTCGCGGCCGGTGATCTTCGACAGCGCCTCCCACGCCTTGACCGCCACCTTGCCGTTGGTTTCCGGCGCCAGCGTCAGGATCATCTCGGCGGCGTCGATGGCCGTCTCGATTTTCGGACGACCCACGGCCGGGCCATCGGCCTTGCGATGGTTGAGCTTGCCGAGCAGCTCGATCTCGGATTCGGTCTGCCAATTGATGCCCTTGCCACCGTTACCGAGGGTATCGAGCAGCGGGCCGACCGAGGTGAAGCGTTCATAAGTTGCCGGATAGTCGCGCTTGACCGCGACCAGGCTGGGCATGGTCTTGCCGGGAATCGGCTCGCACTCGCCGCGCTTCCAGTCGCGCACCTCGGGCTGGGCCAGCTCGCCGGGGGAGTCGTGCTGTAGCGGCAGCGTGACCAGATCGGTCTCCTCGCCGAGATGGCCGACGCAGACCCGCGAGAACGCCTTGGCGATACCCTTGTAGATATCCCAGTCGCTACGGGACTCCCAGGCCGGGTCGGTGGCGGCGGTGAGCGGGTGGATGAACGGATGCATGTCCGAGGTGTTGAGATCGTCCTTCTCGTACCAGGTCGCGGTGGGTAGCACCACGTCGGAGTAGAGGCAGGTGGTGGACATGCGAAAATCCAGCGTCACCAGCAGGTCGAGCTTGCCCTCGGGCGCATCGCTGCGCCACGTCACCTCTTCGGGTAGCGGGGCGTCCATCTCGCCAAGATCCTTGCCCTGCAAGCCGTGCCGAGTGCCGAGCAGATACTTGAGCATGTACTCGTGGCCCTTGCCGGAGCTGCCCAGCAGGTTGGAACGCCACACGAACAGGTTGCGCGGGAAGTTCTGCGAATCGTCCGGGTCTTCGGCAGCGAAGCGCAGCTCACCACGCTTGAGCTGGTCGATGACGTAATCGTTGAGCGGCTGGCCGGCGGCTTCGGCGGCCTTCGCCAGCCGCAGCGGATTGGTGGCGAGCTGCGGCGCGGAGGGCAGCCAGCCCATGCGCTCGGCGCGTACGTTGAAGTCGATCAGGCTGCCGCTGAAGTCCTCGCGCCGCGCCAGCGGCGACAGCAGTTCCTTGACCTCGACCTTCTCGAAGCGCCACTGGCTGGAGTGGTTGTAAAAGAACGAAGTTCCGTTCATGTGGCGCGGCGGGCGGCTCCAGTCGAGGCCGAAAGCGAGCGGCAGCCAGCCAGTCTGCGGGCGCAGCTTCTCCTGGCCGACGTAGTGCGCCCAACCGCCACCGCTCTGACCAACGCAGCCGCACAGGATCAGCATGTTGATCAGGCCACGGTAGTTCATGTCCATGTGATACCAGTGGTTCATCCCGGCACCGACGATGATCATGCTGCGGCCGTGGGTCTTGTCGGCGGTATCGGCGAACTCCCGCGCCAGCCGGATCGCCTGCTCGGCGGGCACGCCGGTGATCTTCTCCTGCCAGGCGGGCGTATACGGGCGCACCTGATCGTAGGCGGTGGCGCCGTCATCCTCGCCCTCGTCACCCAGGCCACGGTCGATGCCGTAGTTGGCGACCATCAGGTCGAACACCGTCACCGCCAGCGTCTCGCGGCCATCCGCTAGGGTCAGGCGCTTGGCCGGCAGGCTGTGGTAGAGCACATCGTTGCCGTCGACGTGACCGAAATGTTCGTGGGCAATGCCGCCAAAGTAGGGGAAACCGACCTTGACGACGCTGTCGTGGCGGTCGGCCAGCGACAGGCGCAGGCGGACTTCCTCGCCTTGGGCGTTGAGCGGTTCGAGGTTCCAGCGCCCTTGGCCTTGCTCCTTTTCACCCCAGCGAAAGCCGATGGAGCCGCGCGGCACGACCAGCCGGTCGCCGAGCTCGTCCCAGGCGATCGTTTTCCACTCGGGGTTGTTGTCCTCGCCAAGATCGGCGTCGAAATCCGCCGCGCGGAGCTGCTTGCCAGGGGTGAAGCTACCGTCCTCTCGGGTTTCCAGCTCGACCAGCATCGGCATGTCGGTGTAGCGGCGCACGTAGTCCGTGAAGTAGGCGCTGGGCTTGTCGAGATGGAACTCCTTGAGGATGACGTGGCCCAGCGCCATCGCCAAGGCCGCGTCGGTGCCCTGCTTGGGGCTCAGCCATTCGTCGCAGAGTTTGGCGACCTCGGCGTAATCGGGGGTGATGGCGACCGTCTTGGTGCCTTTGTAGCGCACTTCGGTGAAGAAGTGCGCATCGGGGGTCCGTGTCTGCGGCACGTTGGAGCCCCAGGCAATGATGTAGTTCGAGTTGTACCAGTCGGCCGATTCCGGCACGTCGGTCTGCTCGCCCCAGGTCATCGGCGAAGCCGGCGGCAGGTCGCAGTACCAGTCGTAGAACGACAGGCACACCCCGCCGATCAGCGACAGATAGCGCGCCCCGGAGGCGTAGCTGACCATCGACATCGCCGGAATCGGCGAAAAACCGACGACGCGATCCGGGCCGTACTGCTTGGCGGTGTAGACGTTGGAGGCGGCAACCAGCGTTTCCATCTCGTCCCACTCGGCACGCACGAAGCCGCCCATGCCCCGGGTCTGCTTGTACTGTTTGGCTTTGGCCGGGTCTTCGACGATCGACGCCCACGCCTCGACCGGATCGCCGTGCCGGGCCAGCGCCTCGCGCCACAGCTCGATCAGCGTCTTGCGCACTAGTGGATACTTGAGCCGGTTGGCGCTATACAGATACCACGAATAGCTGGCCCCACGCGGGCAGCCGCGCGGCTCGTGGTTGGGCAGGTCCGGGCGGGTGCGCGGGTAGTCGGTCTGCTGGGTCTCCCAGGTCACCAGGCCGTTCTTGACGTAGATCTGCCAGCTGCACGAGCCGGTGCAGTTGACACCATGGGTGGAGCGCACGATCTTGTCGTGCTGCCAGCGGGCGCGGTAGCCATTCTCCCACTCGCGGGTCTCGTCACGCACCTCGCCATGCCCACCGGCAAACGGCGTGCGCGTCTTCCTGAAATATCGCAGACGATCGAGAAAGTGACTCATTGATTATCTCCTCGGAGAGCGCATTAGGGCCTAGGTCCTAACACGGAGCCGGAGCATTGCGCCGGGCGTAGTACCACCAGGTCAGCACCATGCAGCTCAGGTAAAAGACGATGAAGCCGATCAGCGCCGCTCCCACGCCACCGGTCAGGCCGATGGAGGTACCGTAGGCTTTGGGGATGAAGAATCCGCCGTAGGCGGCGATGGCCGAAATGAAGCCGAGCACGGCGGCGGTCTCGCGGTTGGCTTCGACCTGTGCCTGTTCGGCATGAGCTTCGCCGAACGCCTGCCGGCGCTGGTTGAGAAAGATCACCGGTACCATGCGATAGGTGGAACCATTGCCAATGCCGGTGGCAATGAACAGCACCAGGAACATGACGAAGAAGCCGAAGAAGCTGCCATCGCCGTTCTCACCGGGCAGGAAGATCAGCACACCGAGGACGCCGACGATCATCAGGGCGAAGTTCCATAGCGTGACCCGCGCGCCGCCCAGGCGATCAGAAAGCCAGCCGCCCAGCGGCCGGGCCAGCGCGCCGACCAGCGGACCGAGGAAGGCGTAGCGGGTCGGGTCGACCGCGGGAAACTGCATGCCGGACAGCAGCGGAAAACCGGCGGCAAAGCCCATGAAGCTGCCGAAGGTGCCCAGATAGAGCCAGCACATCAGCCAGTTGTGCTTGCGCTTGAAGATCACCGCCTGATCGCGGAACGAGGACTTGGCGGCGGCGATATCGTTCATGCCAAACCAGGCCGCCAGTGCCGCGATGACGATGAACGGCACCCAGATGAAGGCGGCATTCTGCAGCCAGACTGCATGGCCCTCGGCCGCGCCTGTCGTCACGGTATGCGGCGCGCCGGCCATCGGCCCCAGCACGCTGCCGGCGATCACCAGCGGGCCGACCAGTTGCAGTACCGAAACGCCCAGATTGCCCAGCCCCGCGTTCAGTCCCATGGCTGTGCCCTTCTGGGCCTGGGGGAAGAAGAAACTGATGTTGGCCATGCTCGACGCGAAGTTGCCGCCGCCGAAGCCGCACAGCAGGGCGAGAATCAGCATCACGCTGTAGGGCGTTTCGACGTGCTGCAGCGCCACGCCGATCCACAAGCACGGCAGCAGCAGTGATGCGGTAGAAATCGCCGTCCAGCGCCGGCCGCCGAAGATCGGCACCATGAAGCTATAGAAAATGCGCAGCGTCGCGCCGGACAGCGAGGGCAAGGCCGCCAGCCAGAACAGCTGATTGGGCGTGTAGGGAAAGCCAAGTGTCGGCAGCTTGACCACCAGGATCGACCAGACCGACCACACGGCGAAGGCCAGCAGCAGGTTGGGAATCGAGATCCACAGGTTGCGCCGGGCAATGCGGCGCCCGGTGCACGCCCAGAAGCCGGCATCCTCCGGGTGCCACTCGTTGAGCACGAAGCCTTTCGGTGCCGCCAGCTCGGGCAGGTCGGTGCTCGGCCGGTGCGCGGCCCATTCGTCGCGCTCGGCCCGGCGGATGGCGTAGTGCATCCAGCCCAGCGCACCGGCCACGACGACGAACATCAGCATGAAGCAGCTCTGCCAGATGCCGACCACGTCGTTGAGCATGCCGAAGGTCAGCGGCAGGAAGAAACCGCCCAGCCCGCCAACCATGCCGACCACACCGCCCACCGCGCCGACATGCTGCGGATAGTAGACGGGGATGTGCTTGAAGACCGCCGCCATGCCCAGCGACATGAAAAAGCCCAGCACGAAGATCAGCGCAATGAAGGCCGGCAACCCTACCGACAGCGAGAAATCGACCTCACCGCGCACGCCTTCCACCGCATAGTGGGCGGACGGGTAGCTGAGCAGAAAAAGGCAGACCACGGCCACACCGAATGTCCAGTACATCACCCGCCGCGCGCCGATCCGATCGGCCAGCCAGCCGCCGAGGATGCGAAACAGCGAGGCCGGCACCGAGAACAGCGCGGCAACGACCCCCGCCGTGGTCAGGCTCAGGCCGTAGACGTTCATCAGATACAGCGGCAGCCACAATGCCAGCGCGACAAAGCCGCCGAAGGTGCAGAAGTAGTACAGCGAGAAGCGCCATACGCGCAGCTCGGCCAGCGGCGCAAGCTGCTCGCGCAGCGGCACCCGCTGCCGTGCCCGTTCGGCGCGCTGCGGATCGTCCTTGGCCAGCACGATGAAGGCCACGCCCATGGCGGCCAGCACCGTGGCGTAGACCAGTGCCGTCGTCTGCCAGCCCAGCGCGACGAGCAGAAACGGCGCGACGAAATTGGTCACCGCCGCACCGACGTTGCCGGCGCCGAAGATACCCAGTGCCGTGCCTTGCTGCGCGGCGGGGAACCACGCCGATACATAGGCCACGCCGACGATGAACGAACCGCCGGCCAGCCCTACGCCCAGCGCGGCGAGCAACAGCATGGCGTAGCTGGAAGTGAAGGTAAGCAGGTAGACGCAGGCGGCGGAAGTCAGCATCACCAGCCCAAACACCCAGCGCCCGCCGAAGCGGTCGGTCCAGATGCCGAGCAGCAACCGGCTGATCGAACCGGTCAGCACCGGCGTCGCCATCAACAGGCCCAATTGCGTGTCGGACAACCCCAGCTCTTGCTTGATACGCAGGCCAATGATCGAAAAGATTGTCCACACCGCGAAGCATAGCGTGAAGGCCAGGGTCGAAAGCCCCAGCGCACGCTGCTGGTCGCAGCGAGGCAATGCCACGGAAGTCGTCACGGTAGTTCCCCTTATGCCAAGCGAGGCTGACGGGGGCTACTTTCTCGTCTGTGGGCGGCGGCCTTTTTGACTCGGATCAATTTTTGTAAAATAACTTTACGTTGATACACGAATAGCTAGGGATATGGATGTTCCATGCCCAGTCAAGCCGGAAAAAGTCAAGGTCCTGGTGCGTTAGACATGGGCAGCTCGAAAATACCGACGTGGTCGGCGACGGCCAGTAAAGCGGTTGGCACGGCTACGCTGGTGCAGACGTCGTCATACCGGCCATAGAAGCAGGCATGTTATGCTGCGTTTTCCTTACTGCCGCCACGCCATGCTGATCCGCGCACCGTTTCCGGGAGTCATGCCATGCCCATTCCCAGCACCGGATCGAAATACACCCGCTTCCACCGTACCCGCTGCCAAACCTGCAGCTTGAGCGCACTGTGTCTACCACTGGCGCTGGGAGCTCAGGATATGGATCAGTTCAACGCCATCATTCGCCGCCGCGCACCGCTCAAGAAGGGTGAAGCGCTGTTCTGTCAGGGCAATTCCTTTTCCAGCGTGTTTGCAGTTCGCTCCGGTAGCCTCAAGCAGGTGACGCTCGACCAGAATGGCGAAGAGCAGGTCACCCATTTCTACCTGCCCAGCGAGTTGATCGGCCTCGACAGCATCAGTGAACAGATTCATCCAGGCTATGTGATCGCGCTGGAGAGAACGTCGGTATGTGAGATTCCCTTCAATCATCTCGACAGCCTCGCCGAACATATCCCTCAGCTTCGCCTGCAGCTGTTCCGCAGCATGAGCAAGGAAATGGGCGATGATCGCCGCATGATGCGCCTTTTATCGCGCAAAGTTCCCGATGAACGTCTAGCGAGCTTCTTCATCAATCTCGCCATGCGCTTTCAACGCTGCGGCTATTCACCGTGCAGCTTCCGCCTGCCAATGGCACGTAACGATATCGGCAACTACCTCGGCCTTGCCGTGGAAACCATCAGCCGCATCTTGGGCCGTTTCCAGCAGCAACAATTGATGGCGATCCAGGGCCGCGAGGTACATATCCTCGATTTTGAAGCACTCAATATCCTTGCCGAAACGCAGGGATGCCAACTTGACCAGGCCCGCACGCGGACAAGCTCTGACGCCTCGGCATGAAGAGGCTTTGCATCGATATGGCCGAGACGGAATCCGTTCGCGAGAAACTGCCGCCTCTCAGACGCGCCGGTAGATGAGATCCCAGACGCCGTGACCCAGGCGCTCGCCGCGCTGTTCGAACTTGGTCAGCGGGCGGAAATCGGGGCGCTCGACGTAGGGCGCCGTCTCGGCCGGCGCGGTGTTGACGAACCCCGGCGCCTCGGCCATCACCTCCGCCATGAACTCGGCGTAGGCCTGCCAATCGGTCGCCATGTGCAGCTTGCCGCCCGGCTCGAGGCGGGAACGTACCAGCTCGACGAACGGCAACTGCACGATACGCCGCTTGTGATGTTTCTTCTTGGGCCACGGGTCGGGGAAGAAGAGCTGCAGCGTGTCGATGCTCGCTTCCGGCAGGCAGTCCGCCAGCACGGCGAGCGCATCCTCGCGATAAACACGCAGGTTGGTGAGCCCGCGTTTGTCGGCCTCGTCGAGCAGCTTGCCCACGCCGGGTGCGTGAACCTCGATGCCGATGAAGTCCGTCTCGGGATGGCGCTCGGCCTGCTCGACCAGCGACTTGCCCATGCCGAAGCCGATCTCCACCACGCAGGGCGCCTTGCGGCCGAACAGCTGCTCGAGATCCTGGCGGCCATCGGCCAGCGTCAGCCCCCACTTGGGCCAGACCTCCTTCAGGCCACGCTCCTGCGCCGCCGTCATGCGTCCGGCGCGCAGCACGTAACTCTTGATGCCACGGCGCACGGGCGCCTCTTCGGCGGGGGATTGGGTATCGGGCGTCGTCTTGTCAGTCATGCGGAGGAATCAACAGGGCAAGTAAAGGAAATGGCCGCTGGCTGGCAGCGGCCCTGCGGGAGTCGACCGGAAGGCTCAGGCGTTGATCCGCCCGGCGAACGGCGAAGAGGGGCTGGCGCTCTGGCGACGCGGCATGCGTTCGGCGAGAAACCCCTCGCGCCCGGCTTCGATCGCCTTGCGCATGGCGTGGGCCATCATCACCGGATGCCTGGCGTGGGCGATGGCGGAATTCATCAGCACGCCATCGCAGCCCATCTCCATTGCCAACGCCGCATCGGAAGCCATGCCGATCCCGGCATCGACCAGCACCGGCACCTCGGCGTGCTCGATGATGAGCGCCAGCGTCGCCGGATTGAGCAGGCCATTGCCGGAGCCGATCAGCGAGCCCAGCGGCATCACCGCGCAGCAGCCGCGCTTTTCGAGTTCCTTGGCAACGATCGGATCGTCGCTGGTGTAGACCATGACGTCGAAGCCGTCGTTGACCAGGGTCTCGGCGGCGGCCAGCGTCTCGACCACGTTGGGATAGAGCGTTTTCTCGTCGCCCAGCACTTCGAGCTTGACCAGGTTGTGGCCATCGAGCAGTTCGCGCGCGAGCTTGCAGGTCCGCACGGCATCCTTGGCGGTGTAACAGCCGGCCGTATTGGGCAGCAGCGTGTAGCGCGACGGCGATATCGCATCGAGCAGGTTGGGCTCGTCCGGGTTCTGGCCCAGGTTGGTCCGGCGGACCGCGAACGTCACCACGTCGGCAGCGCTGGCCTCGATGGCTGCGGCGGTTTCGTCGAAGTCGCGGTATTTACCGGTGCCGACCAGCAATCGAGACGCAAAGCGGCGTCCGGCCACGATCAGCGGGGTGTCCTGGATCAACTGAGACATGAATGACTCCTGGTCATGGATCTGGCGGGGATCACCCCCCGCCGATGGCATGCACGATCTCCACGCTGTCGCCGTCGTTCAGGCGCGTCTGCGCGTGCAGGCTGCGTGGCACGATCTCTTCGTTGACTTCGATGGCGATACGCCGCCCCGTCAGGCCGAGCGAATCGACCAGTTGGGCCAGTGTCTGCTCGCCATCGAGCTGGCTGGGTTCACCGTTGAGCTGAATCTGCATGGCGGCCTCCCTGAAGCAGATCTCGAGGAGGCGCATTGTAGCGCCTCAAGGAGAACCAGGCATCCCGGTCAGGCGTCGCGCGCGACTCGGTCGGTGCTTTCGCGCGCGGGCCAGACGTCGGCGTCGACCTGTTCGGGGCGCTTCAGCACCTTCTTGGGATCGAACGTCGGCTCGTGCACGCCCGCCTTGCGTTGACGCTCGTAATCCTTGAGCACGCGCAGCGCGATCGGACACAGCAGCAGAATCGCGATGAGGTTGGTCGTGGCCATCAGCCCCATGGCGAGATCGGCAAAGTCCCACACGAACTGCAACTGCGCTACGGAGCCGATCATGACCATTGCCAGCACCGCAACCCGCAGTACCGAAACCGCGGCCTTGCCACGGTCCCGGAACAGATATTCGATGTTGATCTGCGAGTAGGAGAAGTTGGCGATGATCGAGGTGAACGCGAACAGGAAGATGGCGATCGCGATGAAGATCTCGCCGAAGCTGCCAAGGTGATCGACCATCGCGTCCTGGGTCAACTGGATGCCGACGATATCCTGGCCCGGCGAGGTGCTCATCAGGCGCTCGTAGACGCCGGAGAGCAGGATCACCACTGCCGTGCAGCTGCAGATCACCAGGGTATCGATGAATACGCCGAAGGACTGCACCAGCCCCTGGGCCGCCGGATGTTTGACATCAGCCTGAGCGGCAGCGTTGGGCGCCGAGCCCATGCCCGCTTCGTTGGAGAACAGGCCACGCTTGATGCCGTTTTCCATCGCGATCTTGATGGTGTAACCGACGGCGCCGCCCACCGCCGGGCCATAGCCGAAGGCACTCTTGACGATCAGTTCCAGCATGGCCGGCACCTCGCTGATATTCATCACCAGCACGTACAGCGCCACCAGGAAGTATCCGATGGCCATGATCGGCACGATCTTCTCGGCGGTGCGCGCCACGGACTTGAGCCCGCCGTAGATCACCAGCGCGGTGATGATCACTAGCGCGACGCCGGTCACCCAGTTGGGGATCGAGAACGCCTGGGACAGCCCCTGCGCAATGGTGTTGGACTGCGCGCCGTTGAAGGCCAGGCCGTAGGCGATGAGCAGGAAAATGGCGAACAGCACGCTCATCCAGCGCTGCCCCAGCGCCCGCTCGATGTAGTAAGCGGGGCCGCCGCGGAAGACGCCGTCCTCGTTGCGCTTCTTGTAGGTCTGGGCCAGGGTCGACTCGATGAACGAGGTCGCGAAGCCGACCAGCGCCGTCATCCACATCCAGAAGATCGCTCCGGGGCCGCCGACCCACAGCGCGATCGCCACGCCAGCGAGGTTGCCGGTGCCGACCCGCGCCGCCAGCGAGGTCGCGAAGGCCTGGAAGCCGCTGACGCCACTGCCGGAGCCGCGGCTGTTGAAGGTGACGCGAGCCATGTGACCGAACAGCCGGAACTGCATGAAACCGGTGAGCACAGTGAACAGAACTCCCGCACCCAACAGCAGATAGAGCAGAATATAGGTCCAGACGAATTCGCTGATCGGAGTCATGACCGCGTAGACCGCGTCGTGAAGCGTGTTGATGAATTCCATTTCGGAGATCCTTATGGATAACGATGACGTCGCAAACGCTGCAGGGCGGCTGCCGAGGCGGTTTTTTACGCGCTAGACTAGCGGGCGTCAATTCCGCGGCTGACGCCCTCTAGAAGCATAGTCGCCATCAAGGAGTCGCAACATGCATCAAAAGTGGGCCTGGAGTTTCGCTGCCCTGAGCGGATTCGTTCTCGTGGCGGCCGGTGCCTTTGGCGCCCATGCGCTGGCCAGCACGCTCTCCCCGCGCGATCTTGAAGTCTTTCATACCGCCGTGCGCTACCAAGCCTGGCACACCCTGGCCATCATGGCCGTGCTCGCCTGGCATGGACAACGCGCCCTGCGGGGGCAGATGCTCGCCGTCGGTCTCTGGTTCGCGGGCATGGTGCTGTTCAGCGGCTCGCTCTACTGCCTGGTGCTCGTTGGCGCACGCCCGCTGGGGATCGTCACGCCCTTCGGCGGTCTGCTGTTGATGGCGGGCTGGCTGGTGCTGGCATGGAGTGCCTGGCGTCAACGGCCGGCTACGGCGTAGATCGAAGCGTCCTGCATCGGACCCGCGCGTCAATCATCCCGATCCGGCAGCACGTAGGTCGCCGTCACCAGCGCGACGGGCTCGTCGTCGCCAGTGGAAAAGAGCTGGACCTCGCCTACCGCGAGACGCTGGCCGAGCTTGAGAATGCGTGCGTTGGCGATCAGGTCCCGATCGCTGCGCGCACGCCGCAGAAAATGGCAATTGAGGTTGCTGGTCACCGCCATTGCCTCCGGCCCGATCTGGGCCAGAACCGCCACGTAGAGACAGACATCGGCCAGATTGACCATCGTCGGGCCGGAGACACAGGCGCCGGGGCGCAGATGCTCGTCCTCGATCGCCAGGCTCATGGTTGCCCGCATGTGATCGACGGCCTCGATGGTGCCCTGACGCTGGGGAAAGACGTCATCGAGGAAATCCTCGATTTCGGCGGCGGTCATTACGGTCATCGGACTCTCCCTGGACGGCGGCGCGACAGGCGGCACAGGATTCGACGGGGAAACAGCGCTGCCGTCAAGATAGCGCAAGCCACCAGCAAGTCACAGAGGGAAAACTGCGAGCCGCGAGCCGTAAGCCGCGAGCCGCGAGCCGCGAGCCGCGAGCCGCGAAAGTCAGCATGTGCTTGTAGCGAAGGAAAGGGTCAGCGACATCAGTCGCTGGCCCTTTTCGTAGCCCGTAGCTGCTGTTTAGCGCCCCGAAGCCGGCGCAGTCGTAGCTCGTAGCTCGTAGCTCGTAGCTCGTAGCTCGTAGCTCGTAGCTCGTAGCTCGTAGCCTAGTGCTTCGCCTTGTCCACGGCACGCCAGTGGTGCAGCAACGGCTCGGTGTAGCCGGAAGGCTGTTCACGACCCTTGAAGATCAAATCCGAAGCGGCCTGGAAGGCGGTGGAGTCCGTCAAGTGCGAGGTCATCGGCGTATAGCTCGGGTCGCCGGCGTTCTGCTCGTCCACCACCTTGGCCATGCGCTCCAGCGTCTCGCGCACCTGGGCTTCATCGACGATGCCGTGGTGCAGCCAGTTGGCGATGTGCTGGCTGGAGATACGCAGCGTGGCGCGGTCTTCCATCAGCCCGACGTCGTGGATATCCGGCACCTTGGAACAGCCAACGCCGTGTTCGACCCAGCGCACCACGTAGCCGAGAATGCCCTGGCAGTTGTTGTCGAGCTCCTGCTGGATCTCCTCGGCGCTCCAGGCGGCGTTGGGGTCGACCGGCACGGTCAGCAGGTCATCGAGCAGGTCGCTTGTCCCTTGGCTCTCCAGCTCGCGGCCCTGATCTTCCAGGTCGCGCTGAATGGCGTCCACATCGATCTGGTGATAATGCAGCGCATGCAGCACCGCCGCGGTCGGTGACGGCACCCAGGCAGTGTTGGCGCCGGCCTTGGGATGCCCCACTTTCTGCTCGAGCATCGCCGCCATCAGATCCGGCATCGCCCACATGCCCTTGCCGATCTGGGCCCGTCCGCGCAGCCCGCAGGCCAGCCCGATCTGCACGTTGCTGCGCTCGTAGGCGGCGATCCACTTGCTGCCTTTCATGTCGCCCTTGCGCAGCATCGGTCCCGCGTTCATGGCGGTATGCATCTCGTCGCCGGTACGATCGAGGAAGCCGGTATTGATGAAGGCGACCCGCGAGGAGGCCGCGTCGATGCAGGCCTTGAGGTTGACCGAGGTGCGGCGCTCCTCGTCCATGATGCCCATCTTCAGCGTGTTCGCAGGCAGCCCGAGCAGTTGCTCGACACGCCTGAACAGCTCGTCGGCAAAGGCGACTTCCTTGGGGCCATGCATCTTGGGCTTGACGATATAGAGCGATCCGGCACGCGAGTTGCCGCGCTCCTGCTTCAAATCATGCAGGCCGATCAGCGAGGTCATCACCGCATCCAGAATGCCCTCGGGGATCTCGCTGCCCTCGCCATCGAGAATGGCCGGCGTGGTCATCAGGTGGCCGACGTTGCGCACGAACATCAGCGAGCGGCCCGGCAGCGTCAGCGAGCCACCATCCGGCAGGGTATAGTCGCGATCCGGATTGAGACGCCGGGTCACGGTCTTGCCGCCCTTCTCGAAGCGCTCCTCGAGATCGCCCTTCATCAGGCCGAGCCAGTTGCGATAGACCAGCGTCTTGTCTTCGGCGTCGACGGCGGCGACGGAGTCCTCGCAATCCATGATCGTGGTGACCGCCGCCTCGACCAGCAGATCCTTCACGTGCGCCGGATCCGTCTTGCCGATCGGATGCTCGGCATCGAACTGGATCTCGAGATGCAGGCCATGGTTGGAGAGCAGGATCGCCTCGGGCGATGCCGCGTCGCCGCGGAAGCCGACGAACTGGCCGGGATTCTTCAGGCCGGTGTCGCGCCCGCCTTCGAGCGTGACCGACAGCCGGTTATCGCGAACGGCATAGCCAACCGCTTCCCGATGCGACCCGGTAGCCAGCGGTGCCGCCATATCGAGCACGTTGCGCGCGTAGCCGATCACTTTGGCGCCCCGCTTGGGGTTGTAGCCGCTCCCCTTCTCGGCGCCATCGGCCTCGTTGATCGCGTCGGTGCCGTAGAGCGCATCGTAGAGGCTGCCCCAACGCGCATTGGCCGCGTTGAGCGCATAACGCGCATTGTTGACCGGCACCACCAGCTGCGGCCCGGCCTGGCGCGCGATTTCGGCATCGACGTTGGTCGTGGTGGCCTGCACGCTGGCCGGCGCCTCGACCAGATAACCGATCTCCTTCAGGAAGGCGCGGTAGGCCGACATGTCCTTGATCTCGCCCGGATTGGCCCGGTGCCATTCATCGAGCCTGGCCTGGAGGCGATCGCGCTCGGCCAGCAGTTCCCGATTGCGGGGAGCCAGATCGTGAACCAGCGCATCGAAGCCGGCCCAGAACGACTCGGCCTCGACACCGGTGCCCGGCAGCACTTCGTCGATGATGAAGCGCTCGAGCTCGGCGGCTACCTGTAGCCGGTGATGAGTGGTACGTTTTGTCGTATCGGATGTCATGTCAGCCTCCAGATCGGCAGTCGCCCAAGCCATGGCCGTCGCTCCGCGACGCCATCGAGCCCGAAAGACCGTTTGTGGAAAATATTTCCATAACCGTTCGACATCATAATCAGCCCGGCGGGCGTTGTCTCCTTCGACCTTCGTTACCACTATCCGTTCAGGCCTGCATCATGGCCTCGACAGCGCACGGCGAGTAGCATAGGCGGACCAGGAGACACACGCATGCTCGACTTTTCGCCACTGAAGACCGTTGGCACCGTCCGCCATATCGAAGCGCCCACCGATTCGCCGCTGGCGAGCTATCTCGATCACTACCAGCTGGCAGCGTTACTGCAGGCCAACGAAGACATCCGGCTTCATGCCGGCTTTCTGCAGGCCGAGGGAGAGGGAGGCAGAACCTTCGAACTGTGGACTCAGGTATGGGCCCCGCCCGCGCCTCGCGGAACGATCTTCGTGGTTCACGGTTACTTCGATCATCTCGGCCTTTATGGCCATCTGCTCGAGCGCCTGCTGGCACAGGACTGGCAGGTCGTGATGTGGGATCTGCCCGGACACGGGCTCTCCAGCGGCGCCCGCGCGACCATCGATGACTTTACCGATTACGTGAAGTGCTTCAACCATATCGAACGGCAGATAGCGGATCTCTCTCTCGCCCCAGGGCCGTGGCTGGCGATCGGCCAGAGTACCGGCGCCTCGATCGTGGCCACCGATGCGCTGGCTCGCGGTGAACAGGCGCCCTGGCAAGGCCTGGTACTGCTGGCGCCGCTGGTCCGCCCCTGGGGCTGGAACCAGTCGCGCTGGCTCCACCGTATCGCCAGCCCCTTCGTGGATACCATCCCCCGCAAGTATCGCGCCAATACCACCAACCTCGATTTCGCCGATTTCCTGCGCCTTCACGACCCGCTGCAGGACGATCACCTGGCCTTGACCTGGGTCACCGCGATGCGCCGCTGGATGCCGACACTGCTCAAGCGCCCGCCCAGCGAGCTGCCCGTGCTGATTCTGCAGGGGGAGCAGGATCTGACCGTCGACTGGAGCTGGAACCTGAAGGCACTGCGCAGGAAGTTTCCGCAGGCCCAGGTGGTGCGCCACCCCGAGGCACGACACCACCTGGTCAACGAGGCGGAGCCGATTCGCCACGTCCTGTTCGCGGCGCTCGACGATTTCCTGATGCGCTTCGCCGCGACGCACCCGCCCGCTCCCCTGACCAAGTCGGTGCCATGAAGCCGCTGTTCGACACGATCCTGCTCGGCGCGCTGCTGGTCATGCTTCCCGTCATATTAGGCGGCTGCGCGGGGCTGGCCCCGGGCCCGCCGGACGCTCGCGAAGCGCTGCGGGGGCTGGCGGACAACGCGGCGCACGGGCTGCTCGAAGACCCGCCCTGGGCGCCCGCCGACCCTGCTGCCGTCACCATCCTGCTGCAGCCGGCGGAGGTCGACGCCACCTTGCCGATCACGCCCGATGCGCTCAACGAAGCGTTGGCACGCGGGCTGCTTAGCCAGGAAAATTCCCCCCATGTCCTGGACTGGATGCCCGCCTCGATGTCGCGGAGCAGCAGCGAACAGTGGCTGCTGCAGGCTCGCCTGAGCGCCGAGGCGCCGCCACTGCGCTTGAGCGATCGCGTCCTGCAGCCCTATCGGCTGCAGTTCGACCTCTCCCGGCCGGGGAAAGAGCGCTCCCACTGGCAGTGGCAAGCCAGCGGTGCGGTGGATCTCGATGCGCTGCCGGCGACCGAATCCACGCCGGCGCCGTGAGCCTCGCCGGCAATCACCCGCTATCCTTGTCCGCCATCGCCAACTGTTACGCTCGACCACGACCACCCTTCACATCGCCAACGTTCATGACCGAGATGCCCATGTCACGCTTTGCTCGTCACCTCGTCGACCAGGACGGTCCCCACAACCCGTTCCCCGGGCTGCAGGCGCTGGAACGCCGCCTGGGTCATTCCCTCCCCCACCGCATCGGCTCCAACGAGGGGCTCGATATGCCCCACCGCGCGCTGACGGCGCGATTCGGCGGCGAGTTCGCCGATCTCGCCCGCACCTACGGCGACGCCGAAGCGTGGCAGGTTCGCCGGCTGCTGGCCGAAAGCCTGGCGCTGCCGGAAGACGCTCTGCTGGTGGATGCGGGCGCGGACAGCCTGATGGCGCTGACGCTGCGCGCCCTGTGCGAACCGGGCGACACAGTCATCACCAGCGCGGGCACCTATCCGACCTGGAGCTACTTCGTACGCGGACAGGGCTGTCGTCAGGTGGAAATCGAGTACGCGACCGGCCCGGGGTATCTGGCGCCGGATCTCGGCGCGCTGGCGGCCGCGGCCAATCGCGAGAACGCCCGCGTCGTCTATCTCGCCAACCCGGACAACCCGAGCGGCCACCTCCACAGCGACGCCGACGTGATGACGCTGCGCGAGAGCCTTCCCGACGACTGCACGCTGGTGCTGGACGAGGCCTACCATGACTTCCGCGACGATGCGTGGCCGCCGGCCGCCAACGCGGTATGGCCCGGCGTGATCCGGCTCCGTACCTTTTCCAAGGCTCACGGGCTCGCCGGTCTGCGCGTGGGTTATGCCATCGCCACGCCGGAAACCCACGCCATGCTGTCGAAGGTGAGGATTCACTACGCCGTATCCTCGCTGGCGCTGGCGGCCGCGGAAATCGTGCTGCTGCATCCTGACGAAACTCGCGAACACGTGGCGGCGGTGGTGAACCGGCGCGAGGCGCTAAGCCAGTGGCTGCGCGAGCGCGGCGCCGAGGCGCTGCCCAGCACGACCAATTTCGTCGCGCTGCGACTGCACGACGCCGAACAGGCCAAGACGGTCCACCAGCGGTTGCTGGCGGAGGGCACGCTGATTCATCGGCCGGCACACCCGGCGCTGGGCCACGTGCTGCGTATCAGCGCGCTCGACGACGCGCTGGTGCCGGGACGGCTGGATGCGCTCGCCGCGGCGCTGGGGCGTTGAGACGGCTGGCGGCGATGGTGCCAGACTTCGACAGTCCGCGAGCTCAGTCGGCCGCGGTGTGGATTTCGGTTTCCACCGAGAGCCCGACCTTGAGGCGGTCGAGTCCGGGCTGACCGGGGTCGAGCGCGATCTTGATCGGCAGGCGCTGAACGATCTTGGTGAAATTACCGGCGGCGTCGTTGCTCGACACCGGCGAGAAAGTCATACCGGTAGCCGGCGACAAGCTCCTGACATGCCCCTTCAGCGTCAGTTCGGGATAGGCATCGACCGAGACGGTCACCGGCTGGCCGACGCGCACCTGGGTGATGTCGACTTCCCGGTAATAGGCCGTGACGTAGATCGCCTGCACCGGCACGATCGCCATCAGCGCGGTGCCGGCATCCACCCAGGCGCCGACACGCGCCGACTGCTCGGCTACCACGCCATCGACCGGTGCCTTCAACTGAGCGTAGGAGAGCGCCAATCGAGCTTGCTCCCGTTGCGCCTTGGCCTGCGCAAGCTGTGCTTCGATGCTCTCTCTTTGCGCCTTCAGCACCTCTGTTTGCTGTCGCACGCTATCGAGATTGGCCTGATCCGCGTCACGCTGAGCGTTCAGCGCCTCCGCTTTCGAGGCCGCCTGTTGCGCGCTCTGCTCGGAACCGTTGCCGTTGCGACGCAGCTGCCGGTAGCGCTCGGCATCGAGCCGGGCATAGTTGGCGTTGGCGACGTCACCGGCAACCACGGCCTGAGCATTGCGCACCAGCGCCGGCTGCCTGGCGATCTCGGCCTCGATCTCCGCCAGCGACGCCTGGGCGGATGCCACCTGCGCCTCGGCTGCATCGACGGCCGCCTGATAGTCGCGCGGATCGACATCGACCAGTGTGTCGCCGCGCTGAACGTAGTCATGATCTTCGACATGCACGGCAACCAGATTCCCGGAGACACGCGGCGCGATCACCGTGTAGTCGGCATCCAGCTTGGCGTCGTTGGTCCAGGCCACGGCATCGTCACCCCAGCTGATCCACGCCAGATACGCTACCGCCAGCACGGCGCATGACAGCAGAACGCCGGCAACGACCTTCGGTTTACGGGAGCGGGGTTGAACTTCATCGGGATTGGGGTTCATGGCGGTCATATCGGCTTGGGTCGGTTGAATCGCGGCGCAAAGGTGCGCTTGGGCAGCAGGCAGAACGGCAACAGCAGTAGCGCTATCAGCGCCAGCAGACGCCAGGTGTCGGCGTAGGCGAGCGCCGCCGCCTTGGTTTCGACCTGCTCATAGAGTTGCAGCAGGGCATCACTGGATGGCGTGGCACCAGACCAGCTCAAGGCTTCGCGGCTATGCCCGGTCAATGATGCCGAGTTCGCCAGAGCGAACCGCATGGCGCCGATGCGCTCCATGAGGCCATGCACGTGGCGATCGATCGCCAGCGCCAGGTAGTGGCCGATGAGGCCACTGGCCATGGGACCCGCCAGCGCTCGTGAGGTGTTGATCGTGGCCGAGGCGAACGGCCCTTCCATCGGATCGACGACGGCGGTCGCGGTCATCAGCAGGCCGACCACGACCATCGATTGCCCCACCGCCGCCATTACCTGGGCGAGATAGAACTGATCGCGTATCCAGTCGGTGGTGACGTAACTGTTCGACCAGCTCGCCGCGGCCATCAGCACGAGCCCCAGCGCCATGATCCAGCGACCATCGACGCGTTCGAAGTTCAGCACATAGGCGGTCAGCGGCAGCATCAGCAGCGAAGGCAAGGCGAGCGCAAGCGTCACCGGCAGGCTCTGAAGCGGACGATAACCCTGCACGTCGGCCAGAAACTCCACGGGCAGCGATGCGCTGGAGGCGCCGAGGGCGATCACGCCCATCAGCATGAAGACGCCGAAGCCGAAGTTGATGCGTAGTACCAGCTGCGGCCGAATCAGCGGATTCGCGCCGAAGCTGCAGCGCACCAGAAACAGGGGCAGCAATAGAAGACACGCCAACCCCAGAGCGCGGATCAGGGATGAGTTGAACCAGTCAAGCCGCTCTCCCTGAGTGAACAGGATGACAACGGAAGCGCATAGCCCCCATCCCAGTAGCCAGCCCAGCCAGTCGAAATGCCGCCATCGCTCCTGGCGAACCGGATCCTGGGGAAGACCATAGAGAATCAGGGCGGCGGCAACCGCGCAAACCGGTATCACTGCCCAGAACACGAACGTGATACCGAGGCCATGGTTGGCCCAGACCACCACCGGCGTGGCGATATTCGGCGCGAAGGTCGCCGTCAGCCCGTAAGCCGCAAGACCGAACAGTTTGATCGGCGCGGTCAGGAAGCGAAGGGCCACAGCCATCAGCAGCGGAATCAGAAAGCCATTGGTCAGTCCCTGGAGCCAACGCAGGCCGAGCAGCAGCGCGCGTGATTCGGTCAACGTACAGGCCAGTCCGAGGAATGCCAGCGCAAGCACTGCTGCCGTCGCGAACCGGCGCATCGAGTAGGTGATCGCCAGCCATGGCGCCACGAGCATGCCCATGGCGGCGCCGGTCGCATAGAGCGTCGTGAACCAGCTGCCCTGATCGACACTGAAACCGAGCGCACCGCGGATGTCCGCAAGGGCAAGCGATGTCGCCTCCTGGTTGATATCCGCGCCAATGCAGGCCAGCAGCATGCCCACCAGGCCTAGGATCAATCGCAGGGACATAAAACTCTCTGACCGCGTAGATATTGGTGATCAGACCTTCGAGAGCATGCAGTGCGGCTCGGGCCTTGGAAGGTGGGAAACCTACAGCGTGAAGTTGATCTTGTCAACTTTACGCCGTGGTATCAATGCCTGGAATCTCGGTGACGCCCGAGGTGCGGCGCGCTATTCGCGGGGTTCTTGGCCAGATGGCGTTTCTTCGGTCCGGCCGACGTTATGGATGATTCGCCTCAGGAAGGCTTCGAGCTGATGGGCCTCCTGCTCGCTGAACCCTTCCAGCGCCGCCTCGGCCAGCGTCAGACGCACCTGCTCGAGCCGCTGAAAGTAAGCTTCCCCTTCCGGCGTCATTTCCGCCTGGACGATGCGTTTGGGCGTCGAGCGGCCACAGCGTCGAATGAGTCCCTGCTGTTCCAACGCCTTGAAGGCACGGGCCACCTGCCCCTTGTCGCGTCCGAACTGCTGCATCAACTGCTGCTGCTTCTGATCGGGAAAGCGCCCTACGAACGACAGCACGCGTTGCTGAAACGGCTGCAGCGTCATCCCCTCCCGGCGAGCCATTTCCTGCAGCCGACCACGGCTGACGAAGCTGAGTTCTCCCAGCGTGTCGAGGATCTGGCGCTTCATTTGATATCCCCTGCGTTGTTCATCGATGCTCGCTGCCCCGCATTTCGGGTCGGCTCAAGGCCTGTCGCCGCCCAGCATTCGATCCAGTTGACGGTAACCAATCGCTTCCATCAGCTGCGCCTTGCCGACTCGCGTTTCACCGCTGAGATCGGCCAGGGTCAGCGCCACGCGCAGCACGCGATGGTAGGCCCGCGCCGAGAGGTTGAGGCGGTCCAGCACGCTGGCGAACCACTGGCGTTCATCCGAGGATAACGCGCACGCTGCCTCCAGCTCGGGGCCAGGCAGATGGGCATTGAGTGATCCTCGCGCCTGCTGGCGCTCACGGGCGGCCAGCACGCGTTCCATCACGCTGGCGGAAGACTCGCCGGGCGTCTGGTCGGTGAGCTGCGTCGCGGGTAGCGCCGGCACTTCGACCTGAAGATCGATCCGATCCAGCAGCGGCCCGGACAGCCGCGACTGATAGCGCTGGATCTGCGCGGGGCTGCAGTGGCAGCGCTGGCGCGGATCGCCGAGATGGCCGCAAGGGCAAGGGTTCATCGCGGCAACGAGCTGGAAGCGGGCCGGGAAGCGGCGCTGATGATTGGCCCGCGAGATCAGGATCTGGGCGGATTCCATCGGTTCCCGAAGGACCTCCAGCACATGACGGTCGAACTCCGGCAGCTCGTCCAGGAACAGTACGCCCTGGTGCGCCAGCGATATTTCGCCGGGCCGCGGCCGCGAGCCCCCGCCCACCAGCGCGACACTGCTCGACGTATGATGCGGATTGCGAAACGGCCGCTGCCCCCAACGCTCCATGATCGGCAGACCGCAGACCGAGCGCACGGCCGCGACCTCGAGCGACTCGTCCTGGGTCAGTGGCGGCAGGATTCCGGCCAGACGGCTCGCCAGCATGGTCTTGCCGGTACCGGGCGGCCCCGCCAGCAGCAGGTTGTGCCCACCCGCCGCCGCGACTTCCAGCGCTCGGCGCGCCTGATGCTGGCCTTTGACGTCCGCCATGTCGGGCTGCGCCACGCGAGCGCGAATTGGCGCGCCAAATTGGTGCGGCGCGAGTTTCTCCCGACCCAGCAGATGACCCACTACCTCGAGAATATGCCCTGCCGCGAAGACTTCGACGCCATCGGCCAGCGCGGCTTCGTCGGCATTGGCGAGCGGAACGACAAGGCCGCGGCCCGCCCGGCGCGCCGCCAGCGCCGTGGGCAGAACGCCGGTGACGGGACGTAGCGCCCCATCCAGCGCCAGCTCGCCGACGACTTCGAGTTTCTCGGCCGCCTCGACAGGGATCTGGCCCGATGCCATCAGGATGCCGAGCGCAATGGGCAGATCGAAACGCCCGCCGTCCTTGGGCAAGTCGGCAGGCGCCAGATTGAGCGTGATGCGGCGAGAGGGAAATTCGAACCCGGCATTGATGAGCGCACTGCGAACCCGCTCGCGACTCTCCTTGACCGCCGCCTCCGGCAGCCCGACCAGCGTCAGCCCCGGCAGACCGTTACTGAGATGCACTTCGATCAGGACTTCCGGTGCCTCGAGTCCGAGGCTGGCGCGAGCGCGCACGATGGCAAGGGTCATAGCGTCTCCCAGGTCGTCACCTGGGCTGTCGCCGCAGGCCAAAAGCATGCCGAAGCGGCATGCCCTTCAGCCTATACAACTACATTCTGTTACGCATTATCGCAACCGGTTGGTAACGACAGGAAGCGGATATGCCACGATACGAGTTTCGGTGGGCGCCAGCCACCCGGAAGACAGGCCTCGATAAAGGCTCGTTTCGCTCAGGGCTTCGTGCCATCCGCGCTGCCATCCTCGTTAACGGCGGGCGGCGCGTGGGGCTCGACCTTGGGCTGGGATGCCTGCTCGCTCTGGAGCGTGTTTTCCAGTGCTGCGACCTGCTCCTCCAGCGCCTCGACGCGCTCTCGTGTGCGTTGCAGGACTTCCATCATGATGTCGAAATCTTCCCGGGAGACGATTTCCATGCGCTCGAGCGCCCCGCGCAACACGCCCTGCACGTTACGCTGGATATCCCCCGGCGCCTGAGACGCGCCATGCAACCTGTCACCCAGTTGTCTGGTCAAGCGTTCGAATCGGTCCTGTGCCGACATGACGTTCTCTCCTTGCTACCTGATGCGTTGATAACCCGGGCCTGATGATAGTGCCTCGATGGCTGACCATTCAGCATACGCAAAGTCGCGCCATCTCGCCTGCACACGAGCCATCTCGCCTGCGCACAAAAGGTGCAGCAGAAAAACCCGGATGCATTGCTTTGGTGCATCTGCCCGGTTCGCAGTAACGAGTCGCCATGCCGAGCCGCTCAAAAACCGAAACAAGCCATTGATTTTAAAGCAATAGGCCACGAGTGGCATGTGTCCTGCCTGTAACCTGAAGGCGCAAGCCGACTACGGGAGAGACAAGGGATGAAACTCATCACCGCCATCATTAAACCCTTCAAGCTCGACGATGTGCGTGAAGCACTGGCCGACAACGGCGTGCAGGGCATCACCGTCACAGAAGTGAAAGGGTTTGGTCGTCAGAAAGGCCATACCGAGCTGTACCGCGGCGCGGAGTATGTCGTCGATTTCCTGCCGAAGGTGAAGGTCGAAGTCGCTGTCGAGGACGATCGGGTCGATGGTGTGCTGGATTCGATCCGCAATGCCGCCAACAGCGGCAAGATCGGCGACGGCAAGTTGTTCGTCACGCCACTCGAAGATGTGATCCGGATACGCACCGGGGAACGCGGGGCCGACGCCGTTTGACGGCGCGGAACGAGGAGACAAAAGAATGAATGATCAAGTTGTTCAACTTTCCTATGCGCTCGACACCTTCTACTTTCTGGTGACGGGTGCTCTGGTGATGTGGATGGCGGCCGGTTTCGCCATGCTCGAGGCGGGTCTGGTACGCGCCAAGAACACCACCGAAATCCTGACCAAGAACGTTGTCCTCTACGCCATTGCCTGCACCATGTATCTGCTGGTCGGCTACCACATCATGTATTCCAGCGAGAGCGGCGGCTTCTTCCCGAGCCTCGGCTTCCTGATCGGTGCGGAAAACAGCGTCGACGACGTGATGTCCAGCGGCGGTGATGTCTACTACTCCGCGCGTTCCGACTTCTTCTTCCAGGTCGTCTTCGTCGCGACGGCCATGTCGATCGTCTCCGGTGCCGTTGCCGAGCGCATGAAGCTGTGGGCGTTCATGCTCTTTGCCGTCGTCATGACCGGCTTCATCTACCCGATCCAGGGCTACTGGAAATGGGGCGGCGGTTTCCTCGATGCAGCCGGCTTCCAGGATTTTGCCGGTTCCGGCGTCGTTCACCTGTGTGGCGCGACTGCCGCTCTGGCCGGGGTTCTGCTGCTGGGCGCACGCAAAGGCAAGTACGGCAAGAACGGCGCGATCTACGCCATCCCGGGCTCCAACCTGCCGCTGGCCACGCTGGGCACCTTCATTCTCTGGCTGGGCTGGTTCGGCTTCAACGGTGGCTCCGAGCTGATGGTTTCCAATATCGATGAGGCCAACGCCGTCGCTCAGGTCTTCGTCAATACCAACGCAGCCGCAGCCGGCGGTGTCATCGCCGCGATCATTCTGGCCAAGCTGTGGTTCCGCAAGGCGGACCTGACCATGGCATTGAACGGCGCCCTTGCTGGCCTGGTCGCCATTACCGCCGAGCCGCTGGCTCCGACCGCTCTTGGCGCGACCCTGATCGGTGCAGTGGGTGGCCTGCTCGTGGTCATTGCCATTGTGGCCCTCGACAAAGTCAAGATCGATGACCCGGTCGGTGCGATCTCCGTCCACGGTGTGGTTGGCATCTGGGGCCTGATCGCCGTGCCTTTCTCCAACGGTGATGCCACCTTCGGCGCCCAGCTGCTGGGTATCGTGACCATCTTCGCCTGGACCTTCATCGCCAGTCTGATCGTCTGGGGCATCATCAAGGCCGTCATGGGTATCCGCGTCTCCGAAGAAGAAGAATACGAAGGCGTCGACATCGCGGAATGCGGTATGGAAGCCTATCCTGAATTCAACGTCGGCAAGAAGTGAGCCGATACACCGAGTGAGCTGGCGTGCTCCCCTGGCCCCCTTCGGGGGGCCTTTTTTAATTCCCGCGATCAGCGGTGTATGCTTAAACTAATAGTTGCCGGGCCATTTACAATGGTTACTTACAGACTTGAGCGCACATCATTCGTCTATCGCATGCGAGGAGAACTTCCATGAAACTGGTTACCGCCATCATCAAGCCGTTCAAGCTGGACGACGTGCGTGAGTCTCTATCCGAGATCGGCGTACAGGGCGTTACCGTGACCGAGGTCAAGGGTTTCGGGCGTCAGAAAGGTCATACCGAACTCTATCGTGGCGCGGAGTACGTGGTCGATTTTCTCCCCAAGATCAAGCTCGAAGTCGCCGTCGACGACAGCATGAGCGATCAGGTGATCGACGCCATCACCAAGGTGGCCAACACCGGCAAGATCGGCGACGGCAAGATCTTCGTCTCGCCGCTGGAGCAGGTCATCCGGATTCGTACCGGCGAGACCGGTAAGGACGCCGTCTAAAGCTGCGAGCTGCGAAAATCAGGATATCGCCCTTGAGGGAGCAGATGCCAGCGACGA
>NZ_PZJT01000002.1 GCF_003206135.1 Salinicola salarius
GGTTTACACAGCTAGCCCAAAGGGGACTTACGCCGGGGCCACCCTGACATGATATGTTGGAATTCCTCGAAGCGTGACTCGAGACAGCTTGCAGTAGCGTCCGCAGAGGCAGAAGGCGTCGTCTACACTGGTGATGTCAAAGGAAATCAGCACAATCAAAAGGGGACGACATGCCCAAGCTTGGTAAACAAGGCGTATTCATCGTCTCGGCGGTGGTGATAGCGGCGATCGTAGCCGTTGGCGCCATTTTCCCGACTGGATTCGGGAATATCGCCAACGCAGCATTGGGTGCGACCACGCACTACTTTGGATGGTTCTATCTGCTGTCCGTGTTCGGATTCGTGGTTTTTCTGGTGGGGCTGGCGTTCAGCAAGTACGGGAAGATCCGCCTGGGGCCGCAGGATAGCAAGCCGACCTATGGTTTCTTTTCCTGGGTGAGCATGCTGTTGGCGGCAGGGTTCGGTGTCGGCCTGGTGTTCTACGGCATGGCGGAACCGATGACCCATTACATGACGCCGCCCTACGGCGACGTAGCGCCGGAATCCGCCGAGTCGGCACGCTATGCGATTCAATACGCTTTCTTCAATTGGGGCATCCATCAGTGGGCGGCTTTCTCGGTCGTCGGTCTGATCATCGCCTACTATCAGTTTCGCAAGAACCAGGCGGGCATGGTCTCCAACGTGCTGTCGTCGGTCACCGCCAAGCGTCCGAAGTTGCGCCGTCTCGGACCGATCCTCGATATCTTCGCCGTCGTCGCGACGGTGATGGGCGTGGCGACCTCTATCGGGCTGGCCGTGTTGCAGATCAACGGCGGCCTGCATTTCGTGTTCGACGTGCCCGAAAACATGATGTGGCAGTTCATCATCATGGGAGCGATGTTCATCTGCTACATGCTCTCGGCGACGTCGGGGCTGGACAAGGGCATCAAGAACCTGTCCAACCTCAATCTGATCATCTGTTTCGCGCTGATGTTCTACATCCTGTTCACGGGACCGACCATCGCGATTCTCGAGACCATCACGCTGGGCATCGGCGACTACTTGCAGAACTTCATCGGCATGAGCCTGCGAATGTCTCCCTTCGATGACAGCCAGTGGGCGTCCAACTGGACGATTTTCTACTGGGCCTGGGTCATCGCCTGGTCACCGTTCGTGGGCACCTTCGTGGCGCGTATCTCGCGCGGGCGCACCATCAAGCAGTATGTCTTCGGCGTGCTCGTCGTGCCGCCGCTGCTGGCCTGCCTGTGGATCGGTGTGTTCGGTGGCGCCGCCATCCAGATGGAAATGAACAGCGATGCGGGTCTCGCCCAGGCGACGGCCGACAACATCACCTCGGCGCTGTTCCAGATGTTCGATCTGATGCCGTTCTCGAACGTGCTGTCGATCGTCGCGCTCTGCCTGATCTTCATCTTCCTGGTGACATCGGCGGATTCCGCGACCTACATCGTCTCGCAGATGACCGATAATGGCTCGCTCAATCCGCCGCTGATGAAGCGGATCATCTGGGGGGTACTGATCGCGGCGATCTGCCTCACGCTGCTTTCTGCCGGTGGCGAGAACGGGCTGAAAGGGTTGCAGTCGGCATCGGTGCTGGCGGCGTTGCCATTCACGTTCATTCTCTACGGCATGATATTCGTGACTCTGAAAGAGCTGCGCGCCGACCGCAAGGCGATGCTGACCGCGCTCTATCGTCGCCATAGCGATACGCCGGTAGGCGCCGATGCATTCGAAGCCGAAGAGCTGGCGGAGGAAGACCGTTACCGCCGCGCGCCGGACATCAAGAACCGTCGCATCAATCCGCGATAGTCGGGCGTGATATCGCGACGGCCCCGGTCCGCCAGGATCGGGGCCGTTTTCGTTGGTGGCATCGTTCTGCCGGCATCAAGTCGAGGGGCGAGGGGCGAGGGGCGAGTGGGCGCGGGGGTCGAGGGGCGAGGGGCGAGGGGCGAGTGGGCGCGGGGAAAGTGGCGAAGATCGGCGAAAAGACCTAATTTGAAGCTCAATTCAAGAGGCGTGCCGCCGTTAACATAATCATATGACTTGCGGAACTTGCCCATGCGCCCGGCCATGAAGCCCACCAGCCAGCTAGGCCGACACCAACCAGGCCGACACCAGCTACGCCAAGGCGCGACTCGGCGTTCGCTGGTGCCTGCCGAAGCGCCTGTCGACCGGTGGCTCAATTTGCTGGTCAGCGTATCAGTGGTCACGGCGCTGCTCGTCGGCGGCGTGGCGCTGGTCGTTACCTTGCTGTTCCACTGATCGCCGCGATCGTGGTTATCCGGTGAGCCTCGTTCTCGAAGGCTGCCGATCTCAAGACGAACCTTCTGGCGTCGATCGCTCTTCGCGGCGCCGACGCTGCAATCGCTGCATCGATGCCACCAGGTCGTTGAACCGTTCCCCCTGAATCTGGATGTGAGCCTTGATCGCCGCTTCGGCAGCGTCGGCGTCGCCGCGCTCCAGCGCCGCCATGATCGCTTCGTGCTCGTCGAAACTGCTGGCGAGACGGCGGCGGGCATGCAGCTGCAGGCGGCGATAGGGTTTCAGAATGGCGTGCAGGCGCGAGGCTTCCTGCGCCAGGAAGTCATTATGGCTTGCCTGGTAGATCAGGTGATGAAAGGTCCCGTTTTCGTAGTAGTAACCGTCGGCATCGCCGGCAGCCATGCATTCGCGGCAAGCCGCCTGGGCGCGATGCAGCGCCGCCAGTTCTTCCGGTGTCATGCGCCGCGCCGCCAGACGTGCGCACATCCCCTCCAGCTCCGCCATCACTTCGAAACGCTCGACCAGTTCGGTCACGCTCAACTGGGCGACGAATGTCCCGCGCTTGGGCAGCACGCGCACCATGCCGGATGCGGCGAGCTGCTGCAGCGCCTCGCGGATCGGCGTGCGCGAGCAGTCGTACTCCTGCGCCAGTGCCGCCGGGTCCAGTTTGTCTCCAGGCGCGTAATGGCCTTCGACGATGGCATCCTCAAGCAGGTCGCGAAGCCGCTGGGCATGCGGGATGCGAGCCATATTAGACTTTCTCCTATGTTGACACCGGGCTGGCCGGGGCATAACTGTTATATATAACAGAGCGATGACATGTATGTTAACAGTCGGTTTCGGAATTCATGCCGACGTTTTTCTGCCAGACCGCTTCGCTCTGCCGAACGCTCGTCGCTGCCGCCGCTGGTGACAGCCCGAGCTCCAGCCACAGACCCGAGAGGGCCGGCATGAACGTCAACATGAATTTTCTGCAGGATCTTCTCTCCAGCATCGGCCGCCGGACACGGGGCCAGCATCTTGCCGGTAGCGAAGATGGCGGGACGCCGAGCAGTCTGGCGCGACTGACATCGGTATGCGAGACGCTGATGCAGCCCGGTGGTGAGGCGTCGCAGATTCTGATCGCCCAGGAGGCACTGGAGCGCTACGCCTCGCTCGGCGAGAGCGATCGGCTCGCCTTCTTCCAGTTGCTGGGGGAACGCTACGCCGCCGAGCCCGACGCCATTCACGAGGCTTACGCGGCGTATCGCGACAACGGGGACAACGCCAGTCTGCAACGGCTGTTCGCGGCCTGCGAGCCTCGTCGTCAGCACCTGCTGCGGCGGCTGAATCTGTGCCCGGGCGGCACCTACGAGCTGGTCAAGATGCGCGCGGACCTGTTGCGCTGCCTCAAGGCGAACCCCGAGCTGGCGCCGCTGGATGCGGATTTCGATCATCTCTTCGCATCCTGGTTCAACCGCGGCTTTCTGGTGCTGGAGAGCATCGACTGGAACACGCCGGCGGCGGTGCTCGAGAAGATCATCCACTATGAAGCCGTCCATGCCATCGGCGACTGGTCGGACTTGCGTCGGCGCCTCGACCCCGAGGATCGCCACTGCTATGCCTTCTTCCATCCGGCCACGGGTGACGAGCCGCTGATCTTCGTCGAAGTGGCGCTGTGCCGGGGTATTCCCGACAGCATCCAGACGATTCTGGAAGGTGGCGACGAAGTGCGCCCGGAGGAGGCCGATACCGCCGCCTTCTACAGCATCAGCAACTGCCAGGCCGGCCTGCGGGGAATCTCGTTCGGCAACTTCCTGATCAAGCAGGTGGTGCAGGAACTCAAGCGTAATCTGCCGAATCTCGAAAACTTCGTGACGCTCTCGCCGGTTCCTGGTTTTGCCAAGTGGCTGGCAGCGGAACGCGAAAGTGGAACCTGCCAGCTCGCCGACGAGATTGCCGAGGGGCTCGACGACGGGCGCTGGCTGGAAGATCCCAAACTGCGCGACAAGCTGAATGCCGAACTGCGGGGGCTGGCGGCGCATTACCTGATCGACGTCAAGCGCGACAGCGGCCTGCCGCTGGACCCGGTGGCCCGCTTCCACCTGGGCAACGGCGCCAGCCTGCACCGGCTCAACTGGCCTGGTGATACCTCCGAGAACGGCCGCCGCCAGTCTCATGGGCTGATGGTCAATTATCTCTACGAGCTCGGTCGGATCGAGCAGAACCACGAAGCGTTCAGCCGCGAGGGCACGGTGGTCTGCACCAGCGAGATCCGCCGCGATGCCAAGCAGGGGCGCTCGCGCTGCCGTCATGGCTCCCGGACCGATGCCTGATCGTTCGTGACCGTTTCATAAAACAGGCCTGACCGTTTCACAAAACAGGCTTGGCCTTTTCAAAAAATAGGCGTGACCGTTTAACAAAGCAGGAGAGGTGGGATGAATCAGAATCTGTATCTGCAATTCTCGGGCAATTTCGAGCGCCGCCCGGACAAGGTGATGATCGATACGCCGAGCGGCGAGCAGTATCGCTATCGCGACGTGCTTTCCACCTCGCGTCGCATGGCGCGGGTTCTTCGCGACAGCGGCGTAGTGCCGGGTGACCGCGTCGTGGTGCAGGTCGACAAGAGCCCGCAGGCGATCATGCTCTATCTGGCCTGCCTGCAGACGGGAGCGGTCTACCTGCCGCTCAATACCGCCTACACGGAGGCGGAAGTCGAATATTTCCTCACCGACGCCGAGCCGCGATTCCATGTCTGCCGCCCGGACGACATCGACACCGCGCGGCGATTGGCTCAGCGCTGTGGGGTGGCGGTCGTCGAAAGCCTGGGCGCGGAAGCCGACGGTTCGTTGATGGAACGGGTCGCCGAGGCCGAGGAAGATCCGCACATCGCCGAGCTGGAAGCCAACGATCTGGCGTCGATTCTGTATACCTCCGGCACCACCGGGCGTTCCAAGGGTGCCATGCTGAGCCACGGCAATCTCGCTGCCAACAGCCAGGCGCTGGCGCAGACCTGGCGCTTCAGCGCCGACGATCATCTGCTGCACGCCTTGCCGATCTTTCACACCCACGGCTTGTTCGTGGCGTGCAACATCGTTCTGACCGTCGGCGCTTCGATGACCTTTCTGCCCAGGCTCGATGCCGAGCAACTGCTGGATCTGATGCCACGGGCAACGGCATTGATGGGGGTGCCGACGTTCTATACCCGCCTGCTGGCCAGCCCGCGGCTGAACAGGGAGACCACCGCGAACATGCGCTTGTTCGTGTCCGGCTCCGCGCCGCTGCTGGCGGAAACCCATCGGGAATTCAGCGAACGTACCGGCCACGCCATTCTCGAACGCTACGGCATGACCGAGACCAACATGAACACCTCGAATCCCTACGACGGCGAGCGCCGTCCGGGCACGGTCGGCTTCGCGCTGCCGGGTAGCGAGGTGCGCATTACCGATCGCGAAACCGGCAAGGCATTGCCGGCGGGGGAAACCGGCCTGGTGGAAGTTCGCGGGCCGAACGTCTTCCAGGGCTACTGGCGAATGCCGGAAAAGACCGCCTCCGAGTTTCGCGACGACGGCTTCTTCATCACCGGCGATCTCGGGCTGATCGACGAAGACGGCTATCTGCATATCGTCGGGCGCGACAAGGATCTGGTGATCTCCGGTGGCTACAACGTCTATCCCAAGGAGATCGAGCAGTGGATCGACGAGCTGCCTCAGGTGGTGGAGTCGGCCGTCATCGGTGTTGCCCATCCCGATCTGGGCGAGGGGGTGACCGCGGCGGTGGTGCTGAAGCCGGGGGAATCGCTGGACGAATATGACGTGCTGGCGGCGCTGAAGGACAAGGTGGCGCGCTACAAGCAGCCGAAGAGAGTGTTCTTCATCGATAGCCTGCCGCGCAACGTGATGGGCAAGGTCCAGAAGAACGCGCTGCGCGAACGCTATGCCGATATCTACCTGAGTGCCGAAACGGCAAATCCGTAGCATTACGGGAGGTTTTTCACCCTCGCCGCGTGGGTAACGCGGCACGGCCGTCACGCCGGGCGTGGCGGTTCCGATACACGCCAAGCTCCGATAACCGGGCCAATCATGACGATGTCTTTGTAAAACGTTCTATAACAATGCCCAAGAGGTGACAACGATGGTGATCTACGGTGTAGCACTCCTGGCCGGCTGCATGCTGGTCGGGCTAATCATCGGCGACGTACTCGGCCAGTTGCTGGGAATCGATGCCAATCTGGGCGGTGTGGGCATCGCCATGCTGCTGCTGATCTTCGTGACCGGCTATCTCAAGGATCGCGGCAAGCTGCCGGAGACGACCGAGAGTGGCATCAACTTCTGGAATGCGATGTACATTCCCATCGTCGTCGCCATGGCGGCCAGCCAGAACGTGGCGGCTGCCTTCAGCGGCGGCATGGTGGCGATCCTGGCCGGCGTACTGGCCGTCGTGCTGGGGCTGGCGCTGGTTCCCGTGCTGACCGGCAAGAAGGTCGACGATGCGAGCCCGCTCGATTCGACGCCAACAGCCCATAGTGGCCACTGAAGGGGGAGGCTCGCATGAACGATTCCATTGTTTCGCTGGTCGACAAGTATCATCTGATCGCCGCCTTTGCCGTGATCGGCCTGACCATGTACGTGGCGTACTGGCTCAGCCGCCATCTGACTGCGGGTCGTCTGCATGGCTCTGCGATCGCGATCATCATCGGCTTGATACTCGCCTATGTCGGTGGAGCATCCACTGGCGGCAGCAAGGGGCTTTCGGATGTCACGCTGTTTTCCGGCCTGGGGTTGATGGGTGGCGGCATGCTGCGGGATCTGGCGATCATCGCCACCGCGTACGGCGTACGCCTGCAGGAGATCAAGAAAGCGGGCATGCGCGGCGTGATCGCCCTGTTCCTCGGCGTGCTGGTCTCGTTCGTGGCGGGGGCCGTCGTTGCGATCGGTTTCGGCTATACCGACCCGGTCGACATCACCACGATCGCGGCCGGCGCGGTGACCTATATCGTCGGGCCGGTGACCGGGGCCACGCTGGGCGCGAGTTCTGAAGTGATTGCGCTGTCGATCGCCGCCGGCCTGGTCAAGTCGATCCTGACCATGATCGCGACGCCGATGACTGCGAAGCTCATCGGGCTGGACAACCCACGCTCGGCGATGATCTTCGGCGGCCTGATCGGGACGACCAGCGGCGTCGCGGCAGGTCTCGCTGCCACCGATGCGCGGCTGGTGCCCTACGGTGCGATGACCGCGACGTTCTACACCGGGCTCGGCATCCTGCTGGCGCCGACGGTGCTGTTCCTGGCGGTACGGATGATTTTCTGAATATCTGTCTGAAAGGCCTCTCCGGAACGATGCAAACCCGAGCGATCGTTCCGGAGAGGCAGGCGCTGGCGACCGCCCGGGGGCGGTCGTCAGCCCTGAAACGAGGAAAACATTCGAGCGTGGCAGCGCTCTTGGAATGAGCTCGAAACGGGAGCGATCGAGACACAGCCTCGGCCGGCCGATTTTGCCTGATAAAGCGCATGGTCGACCTCTTCCAGCAACCCCTTCGGCATCTGGTGACGATACTCGCCCACGCCAGCGGAGAAGCTTACCCGGAGGCGAGATGTGCTCAAGGTCCGTTGGCGAAGTTGCTTGAGGATACGGTCTATCGCGGTCTGTGCCGAGAAGCGATCGACCCCGGGCAAGATCACCAGGAACTCCTCTCCGCCCCAGCGAACCAGGGTATCGCTCGAACGCAGCGCGCCGATCATGAAATGGCTGAATTCCGTTAACACTTCGTCGCCAACGGCATGGCCGTAGTGATCGTTGATCTCCTTGAAGTGATCCAGATCGAGCATGGCAATGGTGACCTTTTCGCCGTAACGCTGGCTTCGTTCCAGTGTCTGTTCGAGCAGTTCCAGGCCGAAGCGGCGATTGTGCAATCCGGTCAGGTCGTCTCGCGTTGCCAGATATTCGAGGCGACGGTTCTTTTCCTCCAGTTGGCGTTCGATATCGCATCGCTCGGTGATATCCACGAGAAAGGCGATCCGTTGGGGGCGGCCTGCTTCGTCGTGGCTGATCGTGTCCTCGATGATGACGGTACGCGATGACCCGTCATGCAACTGAACCTCCACGGCACGGCGTTGATCCAGTGCGTCGAAGAAGCTGGCTGCGTGTTGCTTCTCGGCAGTCTGGTGATGCTGCGAGGGCAATAGCTTCCGGAAGTGGGCATTGAGCAGCTCGCTTTCCGCATAGCCGAAGAACTCGCAGAAGGCATGATTGACCAGCCGCAGATACCCTTCGAGATCGATGATGCACACGCCCATGGGCAAGTTCCCGAGCACCTGGCGTAGATGCGGTTGAGCCTGTGGCAGTAGGCCCGGGGTATCGTCGATAGCGGTGATCTCGCCGATGGCGATGAGCACGTGACGCGTGGCACCCTCGTCGGCAAGTGTTTCCAGCGGAGAAATCTTGAGTTTCAGCGCTTGCAGCGGCTGCGCATGTTGGCGGATGTGAAAGCACTGCCACTGACTCGAGTTTTCCGACGAGACATTCAGCAATGCCGGATGATCGAGGCCAGCCGCCGGATAGCGACGAGCGTCCAGCCACTGCCAAGGGTCGGCCATGGGGAAGCCATCACCCAGGTGCAACTGACGTTTCGCCGTCTCGTTGGCATCGACCAGCAGGGGAACGCCGGCATCGAGCCGGTAGATCAGCGCCGCGATATTCAACGTGTCCAGCCCATCCGGCGTGGAAGGACCCTCGGCGGTCTGATGAGGTAGCGAATTTTTCGAAGCAACCATAAGCCAGGGTACCGTGATTCGAACGGTGGAAGGAGTTGCCAGTCGTATCGCGGTCGTCAGTGTTCGCCACGAACCAGCGCGAAGCGTGATTCGGGGCAAACCGGTAGTTGTCCTGCGGCCGGTCTGGCAAACCAGTATCCCTGCTGTCTGGCAATACCGTGGCGGTAGAGCCAACGAGCTTCTTCTAGTTTTTCTATACCTTCGGCGATCAGAATTATGTCCAGCTGATGCGCCAGGGTAATGATGTGTTCCAGAATTCTTTGCTGGCGGGGGGACTGGTGGATATCGCTGACCAGATGGCGATCGATTTTCAGCACGTCTGGCGAGATGTCGACCAGCAGGTCCAGATTGGCATATCCGGTGCCGAAATCATCCAGCGCCGTTTTCATCCCCATTTCGTGATAGCTGGTCACGATATTCTGTAGATGGCACCGATCCCCGACATTCTCAGACTCGGTGATTTCGAAACAGAGCCGGCTCGTCGGCCAGCCGACCCGCCTGGCTGCGGCAAGCGTGGCCTGAATGCATGCCTGTGGTTCGTAGACGGCGTTGGGCAGGAAGTTGATCGAAAGCATTCCTTCGGCCCCCAGATCGTGGGCCATTTCGATCGCCTTGACCCGGCAAGCCTGATCGAAGCGGTAGAGATTGGCGTCGTCGACCCGTGCCAATATCGAGCCGGCGGATTCTCCACCTGTTCCTCTGACCAGCGCTTCGTATCCGTAGACTCGCCCCTCGTCGATATTCACCAATGGCTGAAACGCCATGGTGAATTCGAAGTCCAGCGGTACGTCGCAGCGACCGCAAACGTTCTCGTGTCTGGCACAACCCGGCATTGTGTCCTCCTTGACGACATGCACGGTAATGATTGTTTTCTGCTCGACTTGAAATGCGTTCGTCAGCATTTCGGCAAGTTAACTAAGCTTAGAATATAAGAGTACGATCGAATAGCACCGATTTAGCAGAAAAGTGTGAATCGCGCTATCCAATGCGTCGCCGATTACCGACGTCGCAGAAATCCGCTATCAGCCTGCCGGAGTCCATGAAACCTTCCTCGAAACCTTCTTCAAGACCCTCTTCAAGCACTCTGATTTGTCTGATGGTGATTGCTGTCGGTGTCGCCTTCGACAAGGGAGTCTGGCAGATCCCGCGGGAGTGGAACCCGTTCGCGCCGCTGGTCGTGAGCGATCCCGTGACACCGGTCACGCGCTGGAAGCTGAAAGCGCTATCCGGAGATCGGGAGGCGTGTCTTGCGGCGCTGGAGACGGCGCCGGATATCGATTATACCCCGCTGGGGGATTACACCGCGGCGGCCGGTTGCCCGCTCGAGAACGTGGTTCGGCTCTCGAGCACGCAGGTCTCGTTCAGTTCGAGCTTCGTGGCCAGTTGCCCGTTGGCGCTGGCCTGGACCATGTACGAACAGCACGAACTGCAGCCGTTGGCTCGGCAGGTCTTCGGCGAGCGTGTCTCCCGCGTCCAGCATTACGGCTCTTTCGCATGCCGCAATATCTATCACCGCGAGAACGCCAGACGCAGCGATCATGCCACGGCGTCGGCACTCGATGTCGCGGCCTTCCGGCTCGAGGATGGGCGCCGGATCAGCGTGCTCGAGGATTGGGGGGATGAGAGCGATCGTGGCCGGTTTCTCGAAGCGGCCCAGGCGGGCGCCTGTCACTATTTCGGTACCACCCTGGGCCCGGACTACAACGCCGCGCATGCCAACCACTTTCATCTCGGCATGCGCGGCGTGTCGTTCTGCCGCTAGGGTGGAACGAGGCAGGGAGGTCGCTGCGACGGCTCAGTCGTCGAGGTCGATATCGTCCTCGTCGGTTGCCGCGCCCGTGGCTGCACCGACACCGCCGCCGATCACGGCACCCTGAGTGACATCACCTCCGGTCGCAGCCGCCGCGCCCGCACCGACTGCGGCACCGACGCCCGCGCCGCTGGCCGCACGCTCGCCGGTCGAGGTTCCGCATGCGGAGAGGCCGAGGGCAAGCAGCAGGGTCAAAAACGTCGTCCTTAACATAAGTTATCTCCTTTCAGGTGTGGTTACAGGCTAGAAACAAACCTGGCGCGCTGCAACTCGGGAGTGGGAGTCATCGAACCCAGGCGTATACATCGAAAGTCGACTGTCCCTGTAAATATGATGTATGACAATTTAGCGGCTGATCGTCGACTGCTTGCCTCTCCAGGTCGAGTCGGCCCATTGCTATCCTCTGACGTTCCCGGAGAACGCCGATGCCCTCGGACCCGACTGTAGTGCGGTTTTCATACGCCATGCTCCCTCTTGCCCTGCCGATCCGTGATGTCAGGGTCACGACCGCGCATCGGGTATCGAAGAGGGTGATGTCATGAGCGTGATGGAGCCCCAGCCCCGTTTTCGAAACGCGGCGACGTCGAATCTCGGCATTTCCCGGCTCGAGCGCTGGTGGTTTCGCCGGCGTCTGCGACACATCCTCTGCCTGGCGGATTTCGAGCGTTTCGCGAAGCGGGTCCTGCCCAAGCCCATCTTCGGTTACGTGGCCGGCGCGGCGGAAACCAACGCTTCCTACGATGACAATTTCCGGGCCTTTCGCGAGATCGGGTTCGTGCATCGCTCGCTGGTCAATGTCAGCGGGCGGACGACCCGCACCTCGCTGATGGGGCGCGAGCACGCGCTGCCGTTCGGCATCGCGCCGATGGGCGTCAGCGCGCTGACCGCCTACCGTGGCGACATTCGTCTGGCCAGCGCCGCTCGGCGAGCCGGTATTCCCATGGTCATCAGCGCTTCCGGGCTGATCGCGCTGGAGGCGATTGCCGAGATCAATCCCGATGTCTGGTACCAGGCCTACATGCCACCCGACCCGGCATCCATTCATGCCCTGGTCGAACGCGTGGCGCGTGCCGGGATCCAGACGCTGGTCGTAACGGTCGACTCCGCCGTGGTGCCAAGCCGTGAAAACAACGTGCGCACCGGCTACAAGACGCCGATCCGCCCCGATCTTCGCCTGCTGTGGCAAGGTGCAACGCATCCCGAATGGTCGCTGTGTACCTTCCTGCGCACGATCCGTCGTCACGGCATGCCGCATTTCGAGCATGCCGGGGCTGAGCGCGGTGTTGCCCTCGTCGCCAAGAACGTCGAGCGGGACTTTTCCGGCCGGGAGCACCTCGATTGGGAGGACATCCGCCGCATTCGTCAGCAGTGGGGCGGCAAGCTGGTGCTGAAGGGCATCATGGCCGTGGAGGATGCGCGCAAAGCCGAGTCCCTGGGTGTCGATGGCATCATCGTTTCCAACCACGGCGGGCGGCAGCTGGACGGCGACGTCTCGCCGCTGCGCGTGCTGCCCGATATCGCCGCGGCGGTGGGTCTCGACGTGATGATCGATAGCGGCTTCCGGCGCGGTTCCGATGTGCTCAAAGCGCTCGCGCTGGGGGCGAAGTTCGTGTTCGTCGGCCGCCCGTTCAACTATGCCGCGGCGGTGGCGGGAGAAGCCGGAGTCGATCACGCCATTTCGCTTCTCGCGACCGAGGTGCACCGTAACCTGGGGATGCTGGGTATCAACTCGCTGGAAGAGATGACCGCCGACCGGCTCTATTTTCTTCCTCGGGTATCCTGAGTCGTGCGTGCGCTTGCGCGCCCAAGGATAGTTGCCGCGCCCGATCATGACAAAAGCCGCGAGGGCACTTAAGGTTATCGGTGGATCGTCGGCGCGCCAGAACCGTTTCCGGTGGCGCGCCCGACGAGCATCAATACCTGTTTCACTATCGACGAGGAGTGGCCCATGCGTTTGACCATCAAGGGTATCGAGGAAGGCAAGCCGATTCCGGCGCAGTTCGCTTTCGCCGTGCCCGACCCCGAGCAGCACATGCGCCTGAGCGACAATCGCAATCCGGAAGTGCGCTGGCTGGATGCGCCGCAAGGCACGCAGAGCTTCGTGCTGCTGGTGACCGATCCCGATGTGCCGGGCGTGGCGGACGACGTCAATCAGGAAGGCAAGACACTCCCTGCGGACCTGCCGCGCGTCGATTTCTACCATTGGGTGCTGGTGGACATTCCCGTCGAGGTCAACCTGATCGAGGAAGGCGAGATGGCCGATGGGGTAGTTCCGAAGGGCAAGACGCCAGGACAGACCGCCAAGGGCATCAGTGGGATCAACGGCTACACCGGGTTTCTGGCCGGCGATCCGGACATGGCCGGTGTCTACGGCGGCTACGATGGGCCTTGCCCGCCCTGGAACGATGAAATCGTCCATCGCTATACCTTCAGCGTGTTCGCGCTGGATATTCCCACGCTGGGCCTGTCGGGAGAATTTACCGGCGAACAGGTTCGCGAGGCGATGGCAGGCCACGTGCTGGCCGAGTCCAGCATCACCGGAACCTATACCCTCAATCCGGACCTGCGCTGATCCCTCATGACGGCGCCAGGCCACGAGGCGAAGCGGCGGCCTGGCTCTTTGCGAAATTGTTGCCTGATTGGCTGTCAGCATGACGAGCTTCCCCGCTGATGGCCAGCGGGGAGCTTTCGAGCAGAGTCGATGGCAAGGAGAGAGCCGGTGGCGAGGAGAGAGTGGGTGGCCAGAAGAGAGTTGGTGGCCAGAAGAGAGTTGGTGGCCAGAAGAGAGTGGATGATGGCGGGGAAACTTCGGCTGGGCGTGCTGGCGCTGATGGTAATGGCGTTGGCAGGTTGCGAAAGTCTATCGACGGGGTCGTTTCAGATGCCCGATATCTTCGATCGCTCCGGCAGCGACGAGGCCGTGGTCAAACGCCAGATTCCCTTCCCGGCCGAGGAGTATGCCCAGCTCGAAAAGCGTGGAACCTCGGCTATCCAGGGGCGGTTGACCTACAGAACGCCGGATGGACAGACGCTCGTGGGCTCCGATGAGACGATTTCGGTGGCGCCCGCGACGCGCTATGCGGCCGAAGCCGCCGAGGTGGCGCTCTCGGGACGCAAGATCGAACCGGCCGACCCCCGTGCCCGTGAATATACGCACTATGCCGAGACGGACGACAATGGCTATTTCGTCGTCAGGGGCATACCCGCGGGCGTGTTCTACGTTGCCGGAAGCGTGCTGCTACCCGGTGGCGAATCACGCAGCCCGATCATCATCAAGCAGATCGAACTTGGTGACGGACAGACACGAGACGTGGACCTGAGCCGCTGAATCCAGGGCGAAGTCGGCAAAATGATGCCGTTCATCCGAAGAATGGCATCCGATCGGGAGCATTTTGTCGTGACGCCGAGTTCGATATCCAAGACCGGCGTCATATCGACTGTCATGTCGGGCTGTGATGTCGATGAGTGCCAACTACGCTTGGCACCATCGAGATGGCTTGCCAAAGAGAGACTGACACTTTCGTTCTTGTAAGCCAGACTCATCGGTCTCTTGTCTGAATTTATCCATTAACTGCGTAGTCCATTGCCGATACCGGGTTACACAGGGAACAATTCGGGTATGATACTGTTTAATCCGCTAGGCTCTCTTCAGGCGTAGCGCTGATTATTCAGAACATTAGCGCAGTAACGGTAAATTATATCTGCTCGGCTCTTGAAGCCGCTTGATGCCGTTAATGCCAATAATAAATCAAGACCGTGGTATGCAGGGTTTCGAGGCCAACTCAAAGGGATGGATGACAGCTTGGACAGCACTGCACATCAAGATCGCGTATTGATCATCGAAGACGACGAGCGTCTGGCGCATCTGACACGCGAATATCTGGAGGCCAACGGTTTTCAGGTCGGGCTCGAACACGATGGCGCCAACGGGGTGGAGCGCATCATCGAGGAACAGCCGGATATGGTGATCCTCGACCTGATGCTGCCGGGTGAGGACGGTCTATCGATCTGCCGTCGGGTACGACCGCATTATGCCGGCCCCATTCTGATGTTGACGGCACGGACCGACGACATGGATCAGGTTCTGGGCCTGGAAATGGGAGCCGACGATTACGTTCCCAAGCCGGTTCAGCCACGGGTGCTGCTGGCGCGCATGCGCGCGCTGATGCGTCGCGCCGATACCCTGGTTTCCTCGAGCGGGGCGACGCGCCTGACGTTCGACAATCTGGTCATCGACAGCGCCACTCGCGAGGCGTGGCTGGAAGATGAGCGTATCGATCTCACCAGCGCGGAATTCGATCTGCTCTGGCTACTGGCCGACAGCGCCGGCCGGGTATTGACGCGTGAGGAGATCTTCTCCCAGCTGCGCGGGATCAAATACGACGGACAGGATCGTTCCATCGACGTGCGCGTCTCGCGCATTCGCCCCAAGATCGGCGACGATCCCAACCACCCTCATCGCATCAAGACCGTACGGAGCAAAGGGTATCTATTCGTGAGAGACAGTTGAGGGAGGGCGGCGATCGCGGTCGCCGTCTCCCCCTGTTACTTGCCCGACATTTCCCGCGAGATCCAACATGCGTCGTTCCTTTACCGACAGCACCTTCCTGCGATTCTACGTGTCGCTGCTGGCGGCGTTGGTCATTACCTTTGCGCTGGTACTGTTCGGCTTCCTGGTCGTCGACAAGGTGCGTCAGGAGCACTATCGGGAAAATCTCGTCAGCGGCCCGCTGGCACTGCTTTCCGATCTCGTCTCCCGCCAGCCGTTGGCGCAGCGAGATGACTGGCTGGCGTCGATGGCGTCGACACTGGGCATGCCGTTGGGGTTGTTCCAGCTCGATGACCTGTCGCTGAATTATTTCGAGCGGGCGCGACTGCGTGAGAACCGGCCGGTGATCGAATCCACCGATGATGGCTGGCGCTCGCTGTACCAGCTGCCCAGTTCCAGCTGGGTGCTGGCGGCGCGGATCAACAGTCTCAACGAGATGCAGCTTCGTGGTATCACCGAAGTGCTGCGCAGCTGGCTGAGCGGCGAAGAGAAGGAGATCCAGGCTCGCCGGCTGGCGCGCGTCCAACAGCAGTTCCACATGCCGGTTGGTCTCTATACTTCGCCGCCGACGGATGTCGACCCTATCCAGGCGACGCGCCTCGACGCCGGCGAAGTGGTGGTGCGTCTCGAAACGGGGCTGAGTGCGCTCTATATTCATGCTCGGGTCGGGCCGGATCGCTGGCTGCGAATCGGCCCGCTGCCCAGTTTCGAGTCGATGCCGCTGTCGCTGGCGCTGGCGCTGCTGATCATGGTGCTGACGACGCTGGCCGGCGCCATCTATCTCATCGTGTGGGGCGTCGAAGGCCGGGTGGGGCGGCTCGAACGGGCCGCGACGCGCATTGCGGCGGGTCATCTCAACTCGCGAGTGCGGGTCGACAGCAACGACTTCATCGGCCGTCTGGGCATGGCGCTCAACGGCATGGCGGCGCAGGTCCAGATGCTGCTGCGCAGCCAGCAGGAGATGATTCGGGCCGTCTCCCACGAACTGCGTACGCCGGTGGCACGCATTCGCTTTGCGGTACAGATGCTGGAAGATCTCAGCAAGGACGAGGTCGCCCAGCGCCAGTTGGCGGGCATCGACGAGGATATCGCCGAACTCGACCGGCTGATCGATGAAATCCTCACCTACGCCAAGCTCGACAGCGAGAATGCCCAGGGCGTGACGCTGCAGACGGAAAGCCTGGAGTGTCGTGCGCTGGCCTGGCGAGTACTGGAGACGTTGAGCCCGCTGCACCCGCACCTCGAACTGCGCGTTGCCGATGGCGAAGAGCTCGAGGTGGAGGCGGAGCCACGCTACCTGCAGCGCGCGGTCCAGAACCTGGTCGCCAATGCCTGCCGGCATGCGGAGAGTCAGGTCGTGGTGAAGGTCCATCGCGAACCCCGGGCCGTGCGCATCGACGTCGAAGACGATGGCCCGGGGGTGCCGGAAGAGAAGCGCATCGCCATCTTCAAGCCATTCGCCCGGCTGGACGACAGTCGCACCCGGCGCTCGGGCGGCTACGGCCTGGGGCTCTCCATCGTCCAGAAGATCATGGCCTGGCACGGCGGCAACGTCGTGGTCGATCGCAGCGAGAGCCTGGGCGGCGCTCGCTTCAGCCTGCTGCTGCCGCTACACGGCCGGGAGGCGATTCGGCCGCTGACATTCGACGAAGAGACGGTTTGACGATCTTTCGCGGCTGACCTGTTCGCGGCTACCCCGTGCGCGGCTTCGGTAAGCGCCCGATCGTCAGGCGTCGTCAGGCGTGCCGGCTGGCTTGACGCCACTGAGCACCGCAAATGAGGTCTCCCTCGCGGTGCGGATGAAATCCTCCATCCACGGTAGTTCCAGGTTGTCCTCCCGCACTGCCGCGTAGAGCGTGCTCCACACCCCGTCCTTGCCCAGCGGCAGCGCCTTGACGTAATCCCGCTCCAGATACTCCGTCAGCGCCCAGTTGGGCAGGGCGCACACCCCGCGGCCACTCGCCACCAGTTGCATCATCATCACCGTGAGTTCGGCGCTGCGGATTTCCTGCGGGCGTACACCGGCCGGATCCAGGAACTGGGTGAAGACATCCAGGCGGGAGTGATCCACCGGATAGACAATGAGCGTTTCCGTGGCGAGATCCGAGGGCTCGACCCAGCTTCGGGTCGCCAGCGCGTGCTGCTTGGAAACGGCGAGCAGGCCTTCGTAGCGGAACAGGGGGGCGTAGTGCACGCCCGGCAGCGGCTCCGGGTTGTCCGTGATGACCAGATCGAGCGCTTCGCGCGTCAGCCCCGGCAGCAGATCGAAATTCTGGCCACTGGGAATGTCGACTTCCACCTCCGGCCAGTGATCGCGGAAATGGTCGATGGTCGGCATCAGCCACTGGAAGCAGCTGTGGCATTCGATCGCCATGTGCAGGCGACCCTGTTCGTGGCCGGCCAGCCGTGCCAGGTCGCGTTCCGCCAGACGCAGCTGGGGCAGCACCTGTTCGGCCAGGGTCAGCAGGCGTTCCCCGGCGCGGGTGAACGACACCGGGCGCGTCTTGCGGGCAAACAACGGCATGCCGAGCCGCGACTCGAGATCCTTGATCTGGTGCGATAGCGCCGACTGGGTCAGGTGGACGCGCTCCGCCGCTTCGACCAGCGAGCCGGTGTCACGCAGAGCGATCAACGTGCGGAGATGGCGAAGTTCGAGCATGTGATGAATTTTGCTCACTTTGAGGATTAGATAAACGCGTTTGATTCAAGGTGCGTTGCCGGAGAGACTGCCCGCCAAGCCATGATCTTCTCCATTCTAACCGCTAACTCCGAGAGACCCCACAAATGACCACCCTGGTGCACACTCTGGGCTATCCGCGCATCGGCGCGCATCGCGAATTGAAGAAAGCCGTCGAAGCCTACTGGAAGGGCGAGCTGGATCGAGATGGACTCGAGCAGGAAGGCGCGCGGCTGCGCAAGGCGCACTGGCAGGACCAGATCGATGCCGGCCTGGATGTCGTCACCGTCGGTGACTTCGCTTTCTACGATCAGGTGCTCAATGTTTCGGTGCTGGTGGGGGCAGTGCCGCCCCGCTTCGGCAGCGTCGAAGGAGAGGTCGATCTCGACACCAGTTTCCGCATGGCGCGGGGTCGCGCGCCGTCCGGCGAGCCGGCGCCGGCCTGCGAGATGACCAAGTATTTCGACACCAACTATCACTATCTGGTGCCGGAGTTGTACGAAGGGCAGACGTTCCGGATCGCCAGCGAGCGGCTGTTCGAGGAGGTCGCCGAAGCCAGGGCGCAAGGGCATCCGATCAAGGTGGCGCTGACCGGCCCCGTCACCTGGCTGTGGCTGGCCAAGTCCAAGAGCGAGGGGCTCGAACGCCTTTCGTTGCTCGACGATCTGGTCTCGACTTATGGGCAGATTCTGGCTCGGCTCGCCGACGCCGGCATCGAATGGGTACAGCTGGATGAGCCGGCGCTGGTCCAGGACCTGCCGAGCGAGTGGCAGCGCGCGTTGGAATTCGCCTACAACCAGCTGCAATCGGCCCCGGTAAAGCTGCTGGTGGCGAGCTACTTCGGCGGCCTCGGCGACAACCTGGGGCTGGCGCTATCGCTGCCGGTCGAGGGGCTGCACGTGGATCTGGCCCGGGCACCGCAGCAGCTCACGGCCGTGCTCGATCGCCTGCCGCCCTACAAGGTGCTTTCCGTCGGAGCCATCGACGGCCGCAACATCTGGCGCGCCGATCTCGAACGTCTCGCCGGTGAACTCAAGGATGCCAAATCTCGCCTGGGCGATCGGCTCTGGCTGGCCCCGAGCTGCTCGCTGCTCCACGTGCCGGTGGATCTGGACAACGAAACCAGGCTCGATCCGGAGCTGAAAAGCTGGCTGGCGTTCGCGCGTCAGAAGCTGGATGAAGTCGTGGCACTGTCGCACGTGCTCGACGGCGCGGAAACGGCGGCGGATCGCCAGCGCGTCGAGGATGCCAGCCGAGCCCTGGCGGCGCGGCGCGAGTCACAGCGCATTCACAAGCCGCAGGTTGCCGAGCGTCTGTCGAAGGTCGGCAATGCCGACACGCGTCGCGCCAGCGTCTACACGGTTCGGGCCGCGGCACAGCGTGAGCGACTGAATCTGCCGCTGTTCCCGACCACCACGATCGGCTCCTTTCCGCAGACGCAGGAAATCCGTGCGGCCCGCCGCGACTTCAAGCGAGGCGAGCTTGACGCGGCGGATTACGAAGCCCGCATGCGCGAAGAGATCGCGCTGGTGGTCGAACGCCAGCAACAGCTGGGGCTCGATGTGCCGGTGCATGGCGAGGCCGAGCGTAACGACATGGTCGAATATTTCGGCGAGCAGCTCGACGGTTTCGCCTTCACCCAGAACGGGTGGGTGCAGAGCTACGGCTCCCGCTGCGTCAAGCCGCCGGTGATCTTCGGTGACGTGACGCGGCCTGAAGCGATGACGGTGCGCTGGAGCGAGTACGCCCAGTCGCTGACCGACAAGCCCATGAAAGGCATGCTCACCGGGCCGGTGACGATCCTGCAGTGGTCCTTCGTTCGTGACGATCAGCCCCGCGCCACCACCTGCCGCCAGATCGCCCTGGCGCTGCGTGACGAGGTCGCCGACCTGGAACGTGCCGGTATCGCGATCATCCAGATCGACGAACCGGCGCTGCGGGAAGGGCTGCCGCTGCGGCAGGCCGAATGGCAGGCGTATCTCGACTGGGCGGTGGAGTGCTTCCAACTGAGCGCTGCCGTGGTTGCCGACGAGACGCAGATCCATACCCACATGTGCTATGCGGAGTTCAACGACATCATCGGCGCCATCGCCGCCATGGATGCCGATGTCATCACCATCGAGACCTCGCGTTCCGACATGGAGCTGCTGGACGCCTTCCAGCACTTCGATTACCCCAACGAGATCGGGCCAGGCGTCTACGATATCCACTCGCCGAACATTCCCGAGTGCGCCTGGATGGTCGATCTGATGGTCAAGGCCGCGGAAAAGATCCCGGCCGAGCGGCTCTGGGTCAACCCGGACTGCGGTCTCAAGACGCGGGGCTGGGCCGAAGTGGAGCCGGCACTGGCCAACATGGTCGAGGCGGCTCGCGAGTTGCGCAAGCGCTATGCGTGAAGCGATTTTCCAACGATGAACGGACTGTGTTCGGGTCCGCCGTCGGGTTCGGTCCGCCGGAGAGGTTGATCCTCCGGTGAGTTGGGTCCGCCGATGGCGCTGACATGTTAGGCTGAGCGTTGCGCCGCGAGACGATCTCGCGGCGCTTTTTTGTGACCTGCCATCCCTGGCGGTCACCCTCCGGGCCGTCGCTGCGCGACGTCAAAAATCGCGCCCGGCGATTTTTTGTGACGGCTATCCGTGTTCAGACATCTCTCGGGAATCGTGCTCATGTCCAAAGCGCTTCAGGCTGGCAAAGACCGCCGCGTCCTCTATCGTCATCGTTCATCGGTTCGCTGGCTGACGCTGTCGGTCGGCGCGCTCATGCTCGCGGGCTGCGCCAGCGGCGGGCAGCAGGAAGTGTCTTCCGCCGCGCCGCCGTCAGGGCTGGATGCGCTCAAGTCGCCGCTGATGCCAAGCGCCTTCTTTGCTGATGGGGGCGAGACCTTCACCGCCTGGCGCTGCACGCCGTCTCAGGATCTGGTGACCACCACGCCCGACGATCGGCGGCTGCGACTGTGGACGGCGCTGGGGGAAACCGAGCTGCCCAGTGCCGTGGTCGGCACCGGTTCGCGCTACCAGCTCGGCGGGCTATCGTTCTGGCGCCAGGGGCGCGATGCCCGTGTCGAGAGCGACAACGGGCGGCTGGTCTGCACTCTGGCCAGTGAACGCAAGACGACCACGCGGCAGGAACACCCCGAAAGCATTTTCTACGCCAGCGGCAACGAACCCGGCTGGAATCTCTCCCTCGATCGCAACAGCCACTCGCTGACGCTGGTGTCCGACTACGGTCAGGCCGAGGATACCTTCGACTATCGGGTCGCCTCGGTGCAGAACGGAAGCGAGGCGCGCATGGTGCTGGTCAGCGACAGCGGCCGATACCCCATGGAGCTGGATCTGCGAGCCGGTGCCTGCTTCGACGACATGAGCGGCAAACCGTGGCCGGTCAAGGTGACGCTGCGCTACGGCGACCGGGAGTTTCACGGTTGCGGGCAGGGCGTCGAAGCCAGCCGTTGATGGCAGATGGCGGCGGGGCCGTCATGGCGGAGATCGGAAAGAATCGATGCGATCGAACGTTTCATGCCATATTTCGCGGTTTTCATTCCAAAAACCTCAATGAATAATGCCTCCCATGTAGCCGTCAGGTAGCGGCATCTCGCTGTAGTGCAACCCACATTGGAGGCAGTTTCATGGCGCAGCGCATTCTTCTCATCACCAGTTCCCTGTTCGGCGAAGGCGGCCAGTCCAGCGCGCTGGCAGCATCCTTCAAGTCGGCTTTGGAAGGCCGTGACGTCGAGCTCGTCGAGCGCAACGTGGTCGAGCAGGCACTGCCGCACCTGACCGGCGCCGAAATGACGAGCTGGATGACCGAGCCCGGCGAACGCAGCGCCGATCAGCAGGCGCTGGCGCGGATCTCCGACGACCTGCTGGCGGAAGTGGAAGCCAGTGACGTGCTGGTGCTGGCCGTGCCGCTCTACAACCTGGGCATCCCCAGCCAGCTCAAGTCCTGGTTCGATCGTATCCTGCGTGCCGGCAAGACCTTCCAGTACACCGCCAACGGGCCGGTGGGGCTGCTCGAGGGCAAGTCCGGTCTGATCCTGGCGGCGCGCGGCGGCATGTACGCAGGCACCGAGATGGACTCCCAGACTCCGCATCTCAAGCACATGCTTCGCCTGATGGGTATTGAAGACGTGCACACGATCTACGCGGAAGGCTTGAATATGGGCGAGGATCGCAAGCAGCAGTCGCTCAAAGAGGCTCAGCAGGCGATCGGTCAGTACGTGGCAACGCGTTTCTGAACACCTGGTGTTCCGGTCGCCATGGCGTCGAAGGCCCGATATCGATGATGTCGGGCCTTTTCGTCTGCCTTCCGGATCGTTCGCCGATGGCGAGATAGTCGGTAGGCCGGTCCACGATTCACCGAACGTCGGTCGTGGTCTACCATAGAATGGTTCAACGTTTTGACGAATCAGGAAGATGTCATGGAATATTTGCACACGATGGTTCGCGTCGCCGATCTCGACGCCTCGCTGCACTTCTACTGCGATCTGCTGGGACTGCAGGAAGTCTCGCGCAAGGAGAGCGAGAAAGGGCGCTTCACGCTGGTGTTTCTGGCAACGCCCAACGATACGCCGCGCGCCAAGGCCGAGCAGTCGCCGATGGTCGAACTGACCTACAACTGGGACCCGGAAGAGTACACCGGGGGGCGCAACTTCGGCCATCTGGCCTATCGGGTCGACGATATCTACGCGCTGTGCGAGAAGTTGCAGGCGGGTGGCGTCACCATCAATCGTCCGCCGCGAGACGGCCACATGGCCTTCGTGCGTTCGCCGGACGGCATCTCCATCGAACTGCTGCAAAAAGGCGACGCCCTGGCGCCGCAGGAGCCGTGGGCCTCGATGGAAAACACGGGTAGCTGGTAATTGCCGTGAGTCGCTCGAGTCGTCTTTTCTGCGGCTGGCTGCTGCTGGTGGCAATCGCTGCCAGCAGCGGCATTCTGGCGCCGCCCGGCGAGTGGTACGCCGCGCTTGCCAAACCGCCACTGACGCCGCCTGACTGGCTGTTCCCTGTCGCCTGGACGCTGCTGTATCTGATGATGGCCGTGGCGGCCTGGAAGGTGACGCTGGTCGCGCCGCGCGGCGAACGCGGAAAGGCGCTGTTGCCTTTCGTGCTGCAACTGATCGCCAACGGCCTCTGGTCGTGGCTGTTCTTCGCAGTCCACTGGATGCTGGTCGGCCTGCTCGACCTGCTCCTGCTGTGGGGGTTGATCGTCTGGACGATCGTGACCTTCTCGCGCTATTCACGCCTCGCTGCCGGCTTGCTGTTGCCTTATCTGGTGTGGGCCGGTTTCGCGGCCTATCTGAACGCCGGAGTGCTGGTACTCAACGCGCCATGGAACTGAAGGCCGGCAGCTCGATGGTCGGTCTATTCAGGGCCAGTATTTATTAATGGCCAGCCCCTGTTGATGGCCAAGATCTGTCAATGGCCAGAACTCTTAGTTAAGGACTCTTGGCCAAGGACTATTGATGGCTAAGGACAGCGCATGAATCATCAAGCTCAACCCCTGCCGGCCGAGATCGACAAGGCCATGCGCCGGGAAGCCGCCGAACTCGATCGGCTGGATGGCGACGTCTATCGCCAGTTCGATCGCGATCCATTGGCACCGATCGTCGGCCTCGGGCCCAAAAACGCCAAGCTCGCCGTGTTCGGGCGGGATCCCGGCAAGAAGGAAGTCGAAGTGGGGTTGCCGTTCGTCGGTGCTGGCGGGCAAAAAGTGCGGGAGGCACTCTATCGTCACCGCCACGGACAACCGCTCCCGGACTTCGAGGCGTCATTGACGGTGGGGGACGACCTGTTCTGGATCAATACCGTTCCCTACAAGCCGGTGGGCAACAAGGCCTGGTCCATGGCCGTAAAGCGCCGCTTCCAGCCGTTGGTGGCGGCCCTGCTGACTCGACAATGGGACGGTGACCGGGTGATCACGCTGGGGCGAGAGGCGTTTCTCTGGTTCGGTATCGGGCAGCCCCGGGAGGTCCGGGATGCGCTGGAGGCCTTCTGGTCGCGAGAAGACCGCTTCTCGGCGACGCATGTCACCCAGCTGACGCTGGACGATGGGGAGACCAAGCGCTTCGTTCTCGCGCCGTTGCCTCATCCTTCGCCGCTCAACCAGCGCTGGTTCAAGCGCTTCCCCGAGCTGCTGGCTCAGCGGCTGGCGGACTTGAAGATCGAATGAGGTTGCCGGCACGACTCGTCAGTCGGGTCTGGCTGCCATGCGCCCGCTTCCCAGGAACATGATCGCCAGTGCACCGAACAGGAACATGCCCTGCAGTTCCAGCGTCCAGCCGCCCTGGCTGTTGAGAGTCCACAGTTGGGAGGTATGGACGAGAATCAGCGCCACGACCATGTTGACTGCCATCAATAGCCCGCCAATTCTTGCCTGCCAACCGACGATGGCCATCAGCGGCGCGACGATCTCGCCAATCAGCACGCCATAGGCGACGAACGACGGCAGGCCCATCCCCGCCAGTTGCTGGGCAATGCCGTTGAGACTCGTGGGGTCCATTAGCTTGCTGATGCCGTGAAGCAGGATCAGAGCACCGACACACAGTCGTAGCAGCAGTTTGCCCAGATCGTCGTTGTGCAGAAAACGCATAGGAAATTTCCGTATTAGCCAAGTCCAGTGCCGTGTCGGCGTGTCTAGGCTACCAGAACTCGCCCTGATTCACGGCTATAGGAAATGGTTAGCGAATTGTAAGTCCTGGACTACAATGTTGTACGTGATTTTGACAATGTTAATTTTTGTCAAAAGCAGTGATACTCGGCCACTCTCTTCCCGGTACTGTATCAGCCCGCAGCTTGGGTGATTGGCATTTCGACCAAGCCAGGCCTACGAAGAGCCCCTGCATAAACGGGTCATACCCAAGCACAATAATGAGTCGCAAATGCGCAGCTTGTTTCTTTCTATCCGGCAGAAAAGTACCGAGTTCTGGCGGAAATGTACCGAGGCGCCTGATTCTCTCCCGGCCGAGCGTCGGCGCAGCTTCGAGATCATGGCTGAAATCTATCTGCTGGCTTTCTGTCTGCAACTGGCGGTAGCGCCTGTGTTGTATCTCGTCGATCGTCCGCTGCTGGGTGGGCTCAATCTACTCTGTCTGGCAGGTTATGTGGTAGCCCTGGTGTTGCATCGTCGGCTTTTCGTGGCCACGGCGTTGACGATCAAGCTATCTACCTTCCTGGTCTTCGTCATCATCGGGATTGCCATCACCGCTGACTCATCCAGCTTGATCTACTATCTGCTGTTCGCCGAAGTCGAGCTGATGCTTGCTGATCTCAGAAGACGCACCAAGATTTTGGCTACCGGCTGTTTGATTGCGCTATCTTTTGGCGTACTCCACCTGCCTCCGCTGCACGGTACGGGCGCGACGTTATCGACGGTCGATGTGCTGCTCTCCGATTTGGGGCTGGGGCTGGTCTTCGTCATGCTGTGCGTGGTGATCCTGCGCATGTTGACGATCACCGACCGCCACGAATATCGCTACCGGCGCGATGCCATGCACGACTCCCTGACCCGCGTGCTCAATCGACGCGCCATCTTCGAGCGGGCTTCGTTCTACTGGCGAGCCCAGCGTGACTTCGTCGTCGTGCTGGTGGACGCCGATCACTTCAAGAATATCAACGACAATCACGGCCACACTGCGGGTGACGCCGTGCTCCGTCACCTGGCTCGTCTGCTACGGCAGTCGCTGCGTGACGAAGATAGCGTCGGCCGAGTCGGAGGCGAAGAGTTCCTGTTGCTGTTGCCCGATACGAGCAAGCGCGACGCCCTCACGGCAGCCACGCGGATCCGCAAACGGCTAGCGCTTCATCCTTGTCGGTTCGATGGTATCGAGCTGCCGGTGACACTCTCGATGGGCATCGCGACATCGGACGAGGGGCTACATTTGCGAGATCTGATCGAGTTGGCCGATCGCCGGCTCTATGCCGCCAAGGACGCGGGACGCGACCGGATGATGACCGAAGGGTTCACGGACAAGACGGCATCGGACAATGCGGAGCGGCTGGTTCAAGGGGTCGAGCGCGCGCTGGAAACTGGCGATGCCTGAGCGATTCGACGGGTCGGTTAACTGACCGGATTCAACGGGCGAGTGGCAGACGCGATAGCCCGCGCTGGATCAGCGCGGTGACCTTGCTCGCGACGGGCGTGCACAGCACCCAGGGCAGCGCGAGCAGGGCGATGCTCAGCGCGCCCATATAGACGTCGCTGAACCAGTGCGCGCCGACCATGATCCGGGGTGCGCTCAGCAGTAGCACGAAGGCACCGCTCCAGGCGGCGGTGCGGCGATCGGCAAAGCGCAGCATGAATCCGGCGAAGATCATCAACATCAGCCCATGGTCGCCGGGGAAACTGTTCGATGCCGAATCCTTGGTGGGTATCGAGACGATATCCGTCAGGCGAGCGGCGTGCGCGAAAAATCGTGTCGGGCTGGGGTGCCCATAGGTAATGGCCTTGTTGGTCACGATCGCGATGACGCCGGCGGTCAGCAGCATCGTCACGCCGATGCTGAACCAGCGACGCAGGCGGTCAGGATGCGGATCCCGACGCATGGCGATGGTGAACAACACCCCCATGACGCCGAACGAGGCGGCGTCGAAGAAGCGCGTGTTGAGCAGCGCCAGCAGATCGTCCCAAAGCCCGTTTTCCGGCGTGATCCACTGGTTGAAGGCCCAGAAGATCCTGTCGTCCAGGTCGGTCCAGGGTAGCCCGTGGGGCAGCGCCCAACTGAGCAGCAAGAGCAGGCCGGTCACATTGAGCCCTAACAGGCGCTTCCACTGTATGTTCATCGATCGCTCGCAGATAATTCGTTTGCGAGGAGTATAATTTAAGAATCACATAAGGAACAGTGTTCTAAAACTTGTCCGTGAATATCCCGCTATGACGTTTCGCCGCGCCGACTCTGGTCTCGCTAGAATGAAAAAAGCCCTCGATGAACTGTCGAGGGCTCGAGGCGCGGTGGTAGCGACAGGTCAGCCGTCGAGTTCGGCGATCTTGGTCCGCTGCTCGACCAGCACCTGACGCGCCGCCAGATACTCCTTGAGCTTGCCGCGTTCCTTCTCGACGACCGCTTCCGGTGCCTTGGCGGTGAAGCTCTCGTTGCCCAGCTTCTTCTCGATGCCGACGATCAGCTTGTCCTGCTTGTCGATCTCCTTGGCCAGACGCTGCAGTTCGGCCTCCTTGTCGATCAGATCTGCCATCGGCACCAGCACTTCCATGTCGCCGACCAGTTGCGTCGCCGACAGCGGTGCCTGTGCCGGATCGTCGAGCCAACTGACACTTTGCAGCTTGGCCAGCTTGGAGAGGAACAGGCGGTTGGCCTCGAGGCGGTCGCGATCGCCGGCGTCACCCTTGGTCAGCAGCACATCCAGCGGCTTGCCGGGCGCGATATTCATCTCGGCGCGGATGTTGCGCACCGCGACGATCACGCCCTTGAGCCATTCGATGTCGTGGATCGACTGCTCGTCGATGCGTGATGCGTCGGCTTCCGGCCAGGGCTGGTTCATCAGGCTTGCGCTGCCGGCATCCGCCGTTTGCGCAAGCGTGCCGGCCAGCGGCGCGACGCGTTGCCAGATCTCCTCGGAGATGAACGGCATCATCGGATGCGCCAGGCGCAGGATCACCTCTAGCACGCGGACCAGCGTGCGCCGGGTGCCGCGCTTTCTTTTATCCAGCTCGGCCGCTCCCGACATCCTGTCTCCCGCGGCATTAGTACTTCCCTGTACGTCATCCTCCCACAGCACCGGCTTGGAGAGCTCCAGATACCAGTCGCAATACTCGTTCCAGACGAAGTCATAGAGCGCCTGTGAGGCGTGGTCGAAACGGTACTCTTCCAGCGCCCTGGTGACCTGGGCTTCGGTCTGCTGCAGGCGCGAGATGATCCAGCGATCCGCCAGCGACAGCTCGACGGGCTCGCCACCGAGTCCGACATCCTGACCCTCGGCATTCATCAGCACGTAGCGCGAAGCGTTCCACAGCTTGTTGCAGAAGTTGCGGTAACCGTCGAGACGGCCCATGTCGAACTTGATGTCGCGTCCGGTGGTCGCCAGCGACAGGAAGGTGTAGCGCAGCGCGTCGGTGCCGTGGGCCTCGATCCCTTCCGGGAACTCGCTGCGGGTCGCTTTCTCGATCGCGCGCGCCTTCTGCGGCTGCATCATGTTGCCGGTACGCTTGGCCACCAGCGTTTCCAGGTCGATGCCGTCGATCAGGTCGATCGGGTCGAGCACGTTGCCCTTGGATTTCGACATCTTCTGGCCCTGGGCGTCTCGAACCAGGCCGTGGACGTAGACGGTCTTGAACGGCACTTCGCCGGTGAAGTGGCCGGTCAGCATGATCATGCGCGCGACCCAGAAGAAGATGATGTCGAAACCGGTGACCAGCACGCTGGTGGGGTGGAAGGTCTCGAGTTCCGGTGTCTTCTCGGGCCAGCCCAGAGTGCCGAAGGTCCACAGTCCGGAGCTGAACCAGGTATCGAGCACGTCGTCGTCCTGGGTCAGCGTCACATCGGCGGCAATGTCGTATTTCTCGCGCGCTTCCTGCTCGGTGCGGGCCACGAACACGTTGCCGTCGGCGTCGTACCAGGCCGGAATGCGATGACCCCACCACAGCTGGCGCGAGATGCACCAGTCCTGCAGGTCGCGCATCCAGGCGAAGTACATGTTCTCGTAGTTTTTGGGGACGAACTCGATATCGCCATTCTCGACGGCTTCGATGGCCGGCTTGGCCAGTTTCTCCACGGCGACGAACCATTGATCGGTGAGCAACGGCTCGATGACGTCACCGGAGCGATCGCCGTAGGGCAGGGTGTTGGTGACCGTCTCGACCTGCTCGAGCAGGCCGGCGGCCTCCATGTCGGCGACGATGCGCTCCCGCGCGACGTAGCGATCCAGGCCGGCATAGGCGGCGGGCAGGGTATCGTCGACATCGGGCAGCAGCCGCCCCTGCAGATCGAACGCTTCGGCGCGTTCGAGAATGGTCGCGTCTTTCGAGAAGACGTTGATCAGCGCATGATCGTGGCGCTTGCCGACCTCGTAGTCGTTGAAGTCGTGGGCCGGGGTGATCTTGACGCAGCCCGAGCCCTTTTCCATGTCGGCGTGTTCGTCGGCGATGATCGGAATCCGCCGGCCGACCAGCGGCAGCTCGATGAATTTGCCGATCAGCGAGGCGTAGCGCGGGTCTTCCGGATTGACCGCCACGCCAGTGTCGCCCAGCAGTGTCTCCGGGCGGGTGGTGGCGACGACCAGGTAATCCTTGCCGTCGGCGGTCCTGGCGCCATCGGCCAGCGGATAGCGGAAGTGCCAGAACTGGCCCTGCTGCTCGCGGTTTTCCACCTCGAGATCGGAGATCGCGGTGTGCAGCGTCGGGTCCCAGTTGACCAGGCGCTTGCCGCGATAGATCAGCCCTTCGTCATGCAGGCGAACGAAGACTTCCTGCACCGCCTTGTAGAAGCCGTCGTCCATGGTGAAGCGCTCGCGGCTCCAGTCGACGCTGGCCCCCATGCGGCGCAGCTGGCGGGTAATGTGCCCGCCAGACTCCTCCTTCCACTCCCAGATCTTGTCGATGAACGCCTCGCGACCCAGATCGTGGCGCGTCTGGCCGGTTTCCGCAGCCAGCTTGCGCTCCACCAGCATCTGCGTGGCGATGCCGGCATGATCGGTGCCGACCTGCCACAGCGTGTTGTTGCCGCGCATGCGCTTCCAGCGCACCAGCGTGTCCATGATCGTGTCCTGGAACGCGTGACCCATGTGCAGGCTGCCGGTCACGTTGGGCGGCGGAATCATGATCGAGAAGGGCTCGCCTTCTCCGCTCGGCGCGAAGCGGTTGTCGGCTTCCCAGCTTTCATACCAGCGGGTTTCGATCTGATCGGGTTGGTAGGTCTTGTCCATGGCAGCTATCGGGCTCGGCAATGAGTGGCGACGACACGCGGCGCACCCGGCTCGCACTTGCGGGAAAGCGGGATACGGCGTAGCGAAAATGGCGGGGATTATACCCTTTGGCGGCAGGCGGCGTCATGGCGGGAGGCCGCCGGACTCTATTTAACGGCACCGTTGCGAAAAGTTGGCGAGCGCAGCCACTTTTGCCAGGAAACGCTGAATAAATCGACGAGCGGCGTAAAGCTCAAGGCGTACGGAGCACAGGAACCGGAGTCTATGGAGTATAGGTGAGGATTCCGATCGGACCGGCGCCCCGGCATCGCACAACGAAGCGATTTGCCGGGGACGCCGAGTTCGCGCAGACATTTATGCAGTGTTTCCCTAGAGCTTGTGCGCCTCGACGCGATAACCCCGATCCTTGTAGGTCTTCCAGCAGGCGCGCTTGGTACGCAGCACGTCCTGATGCTGGTTGATGATCTCGGCGACCCGCTCCACCCGCGAGAACCACTCGGGGATCTCGTCGTGCAGGTTCAACATGGCCTGCACGCCCGGTTCCGGCACCGTTTCCCAGCCGATCGTCACCGGCGGTGGCGGCTCCATCGCATCGCCCGCCACCCGGTGCGGAACGTAGCTCTCTTCCCGAAAGGTCCACAGCAGCTCGTCCAGCTCGCGCGCCATCGATTCATCCTGGGTATGGATGTGCAACTGATAGCCCTTGCGATAGATCGTCTCCGCCAGCCGGCAGGCGAAGTCGAGCCGGGCTTCCAGGGTGGTATCGGGCAGAATGTAGAAATCGACTTGGGTCATGAATATCCCCTTCGGGGAGCTGTAAGCGGTAAGAGCGGCGCTTCGCGCCTGGAAGCGGGAAGAAAGACAATCCGGGCTACGAGCTACGAGCTACGAGCTACGAGCTACGAGCTACGAGCTACGGACTACGAAAGGTAGCGTACCTGGTTCTTTGTCTTGCAGCCCAACACCAGAGCGCAGTCGAGGGTTCTTCAATGAGCATCGCGACTTGGGATTCGATATCGCCCCGATTTCGAGTCGGCGCCGAGCGAGACGAGTGGCTAGGCGCCGACTTCCCAGTGCGCCCGAGCGATTGAGCGAGCTAGCCCCAGGCAAGGCGAATCCAGCTAAGTGAGCGCAGTCGAGGATTCTTCGATGAGCATCGCGAAGCTGGATTCAACGCCGCCTGGGCGACGCGCAGCCAATCGTTGAAGAACTAGACGCCGCCGTCGATGTCGACCAATGCCCCCGTCGTAAACCCGGCCTCGGCCAGCCACAGGATGCCATTGGCGATCTCTTCCGGCTCGCCGATGCGGCCCATGGGGATCACCGAGCCGGCCACGTCGGGCTTGTCCGGGTTGCCGCCGCTGGCGTGGATGGTGGTGCGGATGACGCCGGGGCGGACGGTATTGACGCGAATGCCTTCGCCGGCAACTTCCTTCGAGAGCCCTTCGGTCATTACGTCGATGGCGCCCTTGGAGGCGGCATAGTCGATGTATTCCCCCGCGCCACCGAGATGCGAAGCGGCCGAACCGACATTGACGATGACGCCGCCCTTGCCGCCGTGCTTGGTCGACATGCGCTTGATCGCTTCCCGGGCGCAGATGAACGGGCCGACGACGTTGATCTTCATCATCCGGTCGACGCGCTCGAAGCTCATTTCGTCGACGCGGCTGATCTGGTCGACCACGCCGGCGTTGTTGACCAGCACTTCGACCCGGCCCAGCTCGCGGTCGACAGTCTCGAACATGGCGACGATGGCGGCTTCATCGACGACATCGGCCTGGACCGCGATCGCGCGGCCGCCGTCGGCTTCGATCTCGGCCACGACCTTGTCCGCGGATGCCTTGTCGCTGCGGTAGTTCACGGCGACGGCATAGCCTTTCTGGGCGGCCATGAGGGCGGTGGCGGCGCCGATGCCGCGTCCGGCACCGGTAATGATCATCACGGGTTTCATCACATCATCCTTTCGTGAATGGGTCGCGAGAATCGCGAGACGAAGCGACCGCCGGTGGGCGGTCGTTCCGGGCTCGGGGTGCGATCCCGAGCTCAGCGTCCTGCACGGTTTCAGCGTAGGACGGAACCAGGGCCTGCGCATCAGAGCCTGTCGTATCCAGACCCTGTCGTACAGAGCCCCCGTGCTTCAGACCCTGAGGGCATCAGGGCAGTCGCATCAGGCCAGTCGCATCAGCCAGCCGCGAGTGTCTTCGCTGCGACCGTACTGGATGTCGAGCAGGCGCTTGCGCAGCTTGGCGCTGATCGCTTCGCCTTCGATCTCCGGTGTGACGATACGGTCGTTTTCGGTCACCAGCTGGCCGATCTGGGTGATGACGGCGGCGGTGCCGCAGGCGAACACCTCGACGATCTCGCCACTGGCCACGCCGTCGCGCCATTCGTCGATGCTGATCGGCCGTTCTTCCGGCGTCAGGCCGGCGTCGCGAGCCAGTTCCAGGATCGAGTCGCGAGTGACGCCTTCCAGGATGGTGCCGGTCAGCGCCGGCGTCACCAGGCGGCCATCGCGGTAGACGAAGAACAGGTTCATGCCGCCCAGCTCTTCGATCCACTTGTTCTCTGCCGCGTCGAGGAACGCGACCTGATCGCAGCCGTGGCTTTCGGCCTCGGCCTGGGCCAGCAACGATGCCGCATAGTTGCCACCACACTTGGCGGCGCCGGTGCCGCCCGGTGCGGCGCGATTGTAATGCTGGGAGAGCCAGATCGAGACCGGCTTGCCGCCGCCCTTGAAGTAGGAAGCGGCCGGCGAGGCGATCAGGTAGTAATCGACCTCGGCCGCCGGCTTGACGCCCAGCGACTTGCCGTTGCCGATCATGAACGGGCGCAGGTACAGGCTGCACTCTTCGGTATCGTTCTTCGGCGTCGGCACCCAGGCGGCGTCCTGCGCCACCAGAGTCTTGAGCGAGCCGAGGAAGGTTTCGTCATCGAGCTCCGGCAGCGCCAGGCGACGAGCGGAGGCGCGGAAGCGTGCCGCGTTCTTCTCGGGGCGGAAGGTCCAGACCGAACCGTCGGCATGGCGATATGCCTTGATGCCTTCGAAGATCTCCTGACCGTAGTGCAGCACCGGAGAGGCCGGGTCGATCAGCAGCGGCCCGTAGGGACGGATCTCGCCGCGCTGCCAGCCGCCCGACTTGGTCCAGCGTACGTGTACCATGTGGTCGGTGAAGTAGCGGCCGAAGCCCGGGTTGGCAAGAATCTCGTTGCGCAGAGCAGCATCGAGTGGATTGGATGAAAGGTGGGCTTCGAAACCTGGAGTGGACACTGCGACTTCTCCTGACAGTCCATGATGCCTGACGACGCGAGCGGGGCGGCAGGCGGTCGATGACCTCGGTTGGGAACTGCCCGTTCGACGGGCAGCGGAACATTTAAATTAGCATGCAAAGCGTTGGCTGCGAAGAGGGCAGAGGCTTCGGATACCGGTCGGCAACCGGGGCCTTCATGCCTCGCCGCTCTCCGCGAGCACGCCTTGCGCCGATCAGGCCTCCGGCGTGACCACCAGCTCGCTCTCGCGGTCCAGCAGATAGCGCGTCAGCAAACCTACCGGGCGGCCGCTGGCGCCTTTCTGCTTGCCGCTGTCCCAGCCGGTGCCGGCGATGTCGAGATGCGCCCACGGATACTTGTCGGCGAAGCGTGACAGGAAGCAGGCGGCGGTGATGCTGCCGGCCGGGCGGCCGCCGATGTTGGCGAGATCGGCAAAGTTGGAGTCCAGCTGTTGCTGGTAGTCGTCCCACAGCGGCATGTGCCACGCCCGATCCCAGGACGCTTCGCCCGCTTCGAGCAGGTCCAGCGCGAGGTCGTCGTCGTTGGAGAACAGGCCGCTGGCATGATCGCCCAGCGCGATGACGCAAGCGCCGGTGAGGGTGGCGATATCGACGACGCTGGCCGGTTCGAAGCGCTCGGCGTAGGTCAGCGCGTCGCACAGCACCAGGCGACCTTCGGCGTCGGTGTTGAGAATCTCGACGGTCAGCCCCTTGAGCGTGGTGACGATATCGCCGGGCTTGATCGCACGGCCATCCGGCATGTTTTCGGCACTGGCGACGATCGCCACGACATTCAGCTTGGGCTGCAGCGCGATCACGCTCTTCATGGTGCCGAAGACGCTGGCGGCGCCGCACATGTCGAACTTCATCTCGTCCATGCCGGCGCCCGGCTTGAGCGAGATACCGCCGGTATCGAAGGTGATGCCCTTGCCGACCAGCACATGGGGCGACTCTTCGGGATCCTCCGCACCCTGATATTTCATCACGATCAGCTTGGAGGGTTCCGCGCTGCCGCGGCCCACCGCCAGCAGCGAGTGGGCGCCCAGCGCTTCCAGCTCGGCCTCGTCGAGAATCTCGACGCTCAGCGAGCCGGCGGACTCTCCGGCCAGGGTCTCGGCCTGCTTGGCCAGGTAGGTCGGGGTACAGATATTGCCTGGTAGATTGCCCAGGGTACGGGCCAGATTGACGCCATCGCCCAGTGCCGCGCCGATACGGGCGCCGGCCTTGGCGTTATCCGCCTGGCTGGCATCGCTGACCAGCAGCTCGACATTGCGCAGCTGCGGCGCCGGTGCTGGCGTCGACTTGCACTCGGTAAAGCGATAGACGGCGCGGGTAGCGGACTCCAGCGTCATCTGCGCGTTCCAGGCCGCGTCGCGATCTTCGACCACGGCATCCGTGAAAGCGACGGCGGCACTGTCGACCGGCAGTTTGGCCAGTGCGGTGAAGGCGGCATCGAGGGCCTTGCGCAGGGCGCCTTCATTGAAGGTTTCCCGCTTGCCCAGCCCCACCAGCAGCAGGCGTTCGGCGGCGAGACCCGGCGCGAACGGAATCAACTGGGCATTGGCGAGTTCCGGGGTGAAATCGCCGCGCTCTACCAGTTGCGCGATCAAGCGTTCGCTGGCGTCATCCAGCTTGGCGGCGGCGGACAGCAGGTCGCCATCCTGAAACAGCGGTACCACCAGGCAGGCTGTCTCGACCTTGGCCGGATTGACGGTCAGTACGGAAAATTCCATGTCGTCTCCAATGAACGATTGAGCGGACAAGCCTGTCGGTAACAAGACAAGCGAGTGGTGATTCAGGATAATGGCGCCAAACCGAGCTGCGCGGCAATGGCAGCGGGCGCTTGAATCGATATCGAGATTCAACTCGAGGACCCGACCCCGTCGCCGCTGACGAAGGCCCGTCGATCCGGCCAGTTTACGCAAAGCCGAAGCGCGTTGCACAAGCCGTATCCGCAGTGAGGGCGTCGGCCTCAACGGCGAGGACGTCCCTTGGCCCGGCAAGGATGGCCGGCGAATCAGGCCGCGGCAGGAAGCCAATTCAGATGTGGATGTTGCCAGGAGTCGAGATTGATCATATTCCGCTATTTGACACGCGAGATTCTGCTGACGATGTCGGCGGTGGCGGGCGTGCTGCTGCTGGTGATCATGGGCAGTCGTTTCATCCGTTACTTTACCGATGCCGCCCAGGGCGAATTGCCTCTCAGCGCACTGGGCACGTTGATGCTCTACCACATGCCCAGCTTCCTCGAGCTGGTGCTGCCGCTCTCGTTCTTCCTGGCGATTCTGCTCGCCTATGGCCAGCTCTATCTCAACAGCGAGATTACCGTGCTGGTCGCCTGCGGCATCAGCCCCAATCGGCTATTGCAGGTCACGCTGCTGCCGGCGGCGTTCATTGCCGTGCTGGTCGGGCTGTGCAGCCTGTGGCTGACCCCGGCCGGCGCCGCCCACAACGAGCGCCTGATCGACGAACAGCAGAGCCGGCTCGACTTTTCGCTGCTGACGCCCGGGCGCTTCCAGGATTTCGGCGACGATCGCACGGCGTATACGCAGGCCCTCACCGATGATCGCTCGCGAATGCAGGATGTGTTCATCAGCGAACGCCAGACCGGCGGCAATGGCCTGCCGCAACAGGTGGTCACGCGGGCCGAAGGCGGTTATCAGACCACCGATCCCGACACCGGCAGCCGCTACCTGGTGCTGGAAAACGGCGAGCGCTACAGCGTCGATCCCGGCAGTGCGGTGGCGGACAAGCTGACATTCGGCAGCTACAGCGTGCGTCTGGCAACCGATGAAACGACTGAGGTCGACCAGGACAGCGAGCTGATGAGCACGCCGGAACTGGTGGCCGAAGGGGGCGACGAGTCCATGGCGCAACTGCAGTGGCGCCTCTCGATGCCGCTGATGATTCCCATCCTGACGCTGCTGGCGCTGCCGTTGTCGCGAGTCAATCCGCGCCAGGGCCGTTTCGCCAAGCTGCTGCCGGCGATTTTTTTGCATATCAGCTATCTCAGCCTGCTGCTGGCAGCCCAGGACGCGATCGCACGGGGAAGCCTGCCGGCGAGTATCGGCATGTGGCCGATTCACGTGGTGTATCTGCTCCTCGGCCTGTTCCTGCTGCGTCGTGACCAGAAGCAGGGAGGCCGCCGCTGATGTTGACCGATCGTCTCGACCGTTACATCGCCCGCAACGTGCTGGGCGCCATGCTGGTCGTCCAGGTCATGGTGCTGGGGCTGGATCTGGTGATCTCCTATATCAACGACCTGGGGGATGTCTCCGGCAACTACACGGCGCTGGACGTGCTGTTCTATCTGATCATGCGCCTGCCGTGGCGATTCTACGAATATGCACCCGTGGCCGTGCTGATCGGCGCGCTGGTCGGCCTGGGCGGCATGGCCTCCAACAACGAACTGACGGTGATGCGGGCCTCCGGGCGTTCGCTGGCCCGGATCCTGCTGGGCGTGCTCAAGCCGCTGGCGCTGGTGATTCTGGTCACCATGGCCATCGGCGAGTTCGTCGGCCCGGCGACCGAGCAGCGTGCCGAAGCGTGGCGGCTGGAACAGTCCGAAGGCTCGGAAGCGGTGCTTTCGCATCGCGGTGGCTGGCAGCGCGAGGGCGACAACTTCTATCGCTTCGGCACGATTCGCGCCGACGATACGCTGATCAACGTCACCCGCTACCGCTTCGATGGCCAGCGACTGGTCGATGCCACCCAGGCGGCGCGGGCCGTGTGGAATGGTGAGGCCTGGACGCTGGAAGACGTCGAGATCACCCACTTCGAAGACGGCAGGACGCGTGCCGAGACGCTACCCACCCAGACCTGGGAAACGGCGCTGACGCCATCGCAGTTGAATCGCCTGCTGCGGCCGCTGGACAGCCAGCCGATGAGCAGCCTGTGGCGGTACGCCGACTACCTGCAGTCCCAGGGGCAGGAAGCGACCCAGCCGTTGCTCTATTTCTGGCAGAAGAGCCTGCTGCCGGTCACGCTGGCCGGTCTGGTGCTGCTTGCCGCCTCGTTCGTGTTTGGCCCCTTGCGCAGCGTGGCGGCAGGGACGCGAATCTTCTACGGCGTCATCGTCGGGCTGACCTTCAAGTACCTGCAGGATCTGCTGGCGCCGGCATCGGTGCTGTTCGGCTTTTCCCCCGCGCTGGCGGTGGTCGTGCCGACGGTGACCTGCTATCTGCTGGGCATCTGGCTATTGCGCCGTACCGGCTGAGAACCTGTCTGCGATCTGCTGCGCCTCGTTTGGCTGTGGCCCGCTGGATCGCAAACGGATTCCGACAGGCCTCGTAAGCAGTGCGGATCACCGAAGCGCCGCGACCCGAAAGGGCGCGGCGTTTTTGCGTCTGGAGAGACCGCCTGGACTCCAGGTACGGGAGACGCTGGCCGAAGCAGAAAAGGGGGCCGGGTGATGAAAGCGAGATGATTGTGATTCCGGGTTGAAATTGCCTATGCGAATCATTTAAATTTGCTATCACATTACCAGTGAGGCCTGCCCGTGTACGTCTGTCTCTGTGTAGGGGTTACCGACCGCGATATCGAAAATGCCGTTTCCGACGGCGCCCGCAGCTGGCGCGAAGTCCGCGAGGCGACCGGCTGTGCCGGCCAGTGTGGCAAGTGCGCCTGTACGGGCAAGAGCGTCATGCGCGAGGCCATCAGCCAGGAACTGACGATGGATCTCGATCTCGCCTACGCGGTATAAGCTGGATTACGAGTGCTTACTTATGCTGGCTTCGGGCTAAATAATCGTGAACGCCGAGCGTTGGTCGATATTCGTCTTTGCAGCTCGCAGCTCGCAGCTCGCAGCTCGTAACTTTCAGACGCAAGTCGTTATCAGCCGCGTTTCCATCTGCCAACGGCTTGCAGATGAGATCTTGTCGTAACCTACTGTAATAGTTGTCATTTATTCTCTCGCTGAGCGATACTGCCTCTATCGGATCGACGCTGCCGATTGTGGTAGCGTGGTCCAGACGGGAGAGCGTGGCCGGAACGTGCCTCCCCATCGCCAGAGACCAATCACTCGATGCGAATCGCTCGAGGCAATGAGGAGAATACGACAATGAAAGGCGACGCCAAGGTCATTTCCTATCTCAACACCGTGCTCGGCAACGAGCTGGTCGCGATCAACCAGTACTTTCTGCACAGCAAGATGTACAAGGACTGGGGCTTGAGCGTGCTGGCCAAGTGGGAGTACGAAGAATCCATCGAAGAGATGCAGCACGCCGACAGGCTGATCGAGCGCATCCTGTTCCTGGAAGGCATTCCCAACCTGCAGGATCTGGGCAAGCTGAACATCGGCGAGAACTGCCAGGAGATGCTCGAGAGCGATCTCAAGATCGAGCACAAGGCTCGCGCCGACCTGCAGGAAGCGATTCCCTACTGCGAATCCGTCCGCGACTACGTCAGCCGCGATCTGTTCATCAAGATCCTCGACGACGAAGAAGAGCACATCGACAAGCTCGAAGCGGAACTGGGCCTGATCGACAAGGTCGGCATCCAGAACTATCTGCAGAAGCACATGTTCACGACGGACAAGGAGTGAGGCGCGACGCCTGATCAGGCACGCACCCACGCAAAAGCCCCGATGTCACCGGACATCGGGGCTTTTTTGCTGTGGACCGCCGATTTTTCCGGCTCAGCCCAGCTCGTTGACCAGCAGTGCCTCGACGGCCTCGATGCGCTGGGTCAGCGTCTCGTCGTCGGCCGCGAGCACCGTGATGTGACCGATCTTGCGGCCGGGGCGGGGCGCCTTGCCGTAATCGTGCCAGCGGGTGCCGGGCAGGGCGAGCACGGCGTCGCGATCCGGGAAGGCGCCGATCACGTTGAGCATCGCACACGGCGCCAGGCGTGCGGTCTCGCCCAGCGGCAGCCCGGCGATCGCGCGGACGTGGTTCTCGAACTGGCTGGTCACCGCGCCTTCGATGCTCCAGTGGCCGGAGTTATGCACTCGCGGGGCGATCTCGTTGGCGAGCAGCCCCGCCGCGGTGACGAAGAACTCGAACGCCATCACGCCGACATAGTCGAGCTCGTTCATCACCCGGCTGGCGTAGTCTTCCGCCTGTGCCTGCAGCGGATGGGAAACCTGCGGCACCGAGCAGTGCAGGATGCCCTGGCGATGCTCGTTGCGCACCACCGGCCAGTGGCGGATCTCGCCGTCACGGCCGCGCACGGCGATCACCGAGATCTCGTGATCGAAATCGATGAAGCCCTCGAGAATCAGCGGCACGCCGCCCAGCTCGTCGAACGTCCCGGCGACATCTTCCGGCGCGCGCAGCACCTTCTGGCCCTTGCCGTCGTAGCCCATCGTGCGGGTCTTGATCACCACCGGCAGGCCGATCTCGTCCACCGCGGTGTCGATATCGGCCTGGCTGTCGATCCGGGCAATCGGCGGCACGTCGATATCCAGCGAGCGGAACAGCGACTTCTCGAGCCAGCGATCCCGTGCCGTCGCCAGCGCCGAGGCGGGCGGATAGGCCGGGCGTTGTTCGGCCAGACGCTCGACGGCTTCGGCCGGGACGTTCTCGAATTCGAAGGTGATCGCGTCGCAGGTCGCGGTCAGCGTACTCAGCGCCTGGGCATCCTGCCAGTCGGCCTGCAGATGCTCGCCGTGAACCGCCGCGCACGGCTCGCTACCCGGATCGAGAAAGGTGAAACGCAGATCCAGCGGCGCGCCCGCCTGGGCAAGCATGCGCCCCAGTTGGCCGCCACCGACGATTCCGATACGCATAGTCACTCCTGGTCTTCGGGTCGAGGGTCGGGATTGTCGAGCACCTGCTGCGTCTGCTCGGCGCGGAAGGCTTCCAACGCCTCGCGGATGCGCTCGTCGTGGTTGGCCAGCATGGCGGCGGCGAGCAGGGCGGCGTTGATCGCGCCGGCACGGCCGATCGCCAGCGTCGCGGTGGGAATGCCGGCCGGCATCTGCACGATGGAAAGCAGCGAATCGACCCCGGAAAGGGTGCTCGACTTCACCGGCACGCCGAGCACCGGCAGCCGCGTCTTGGCGGCGCACATGCCCGGCAGGTGGGCGGCGCCGCCGGCACCGGCGATGATCACTTCCAGGCCCCGGTCGGCGGCGGTTTCGGCGTACTCGAACAGCAGATCCGGCGTGCGGTGGGCGGAGACCACCCTGGTTTCATGCTCGATACCCAGCTTTTCCAGGGTCTCGACGGTATGGCAGAGAGTCGACCAGTCCGACTTCGAGCCCATGATCACGCCGACGCGTACGCTCATGCTTCCTCCCGTGGGAAATGGTTCGCCGGTCCTTGGTAGGGGGTTATCGGACCGTCGTTTGGAAAGCAGCGAATTGTACGGGAATACGGTTAATCGATCAGCCGTAAAATCTTTCCTGCAGGAAACGGTAATCTTGCAGACCGCATTCAGCGGAACGCCTTTTCCAGGGCAAACCGGGCCACCGGCTCGTCGCTGACGCTGACCTGCTCGCAGAACATGGCGAGCGGGCGCACCCACAGGCCATAGTCGCCGTAGAGCGCCCGGTAGACCACCAGCCACTCCTCGGTTTCGCTGTGCTGGGCCACGTCCAGCACCTCGTAGAGCTGGCCCTTGTAGTGGCGATAGATGCCCGGCACGGGCTTGTGCTGTTCACTCATGAGGAGGTCTCCCGGGTAGCGGCCGGCGCTGTCGTTGATGTTGTTGGCGTTGACGTTGGCGTTGACGTCGTTGAGGTCGTCGTCGCTGTGTTCGATGCCTTTGACGTCGTTGCCGAGGTGGCGGCCGATGTCTGTGCGTCGTCGGCCGCGCGTCTGTCTTTATCGGCGAGCCGGGTCAGCACACGGCCGGCCGCGACGAAACCGAAAGTGCCGGTGACCACGCTCACCGCGCCGAAGCCGGCAGCGCAGTCGAGCCGCGTGGCCTGGCCCGGCGCCGGCTTCTGCAGGCAGACCTCGCCATCGTCGCCGGGGTAGACCAGCTGTTCGTCGGAGTAGACGCATTCGACGCCGAAGCGGCGCTTGGGATTGCGCGAGAAGCCGTGATCCCGGCGCAGCTTCGAGCGCACCTTGGCCAGCAGCGGATCGTGCTCGGTGCGGCTGAGATCGGCCACGCGCACGCGGGTCGGATCGCTCTGGCCGCCGGCGCCGCCGGTTACCGTGATCGGCAGCTTGCGCCGGTTGCAGTAGTGGATCAGCGCCGCCTTGGCGCCGACGTGGTCGATGGCGTCGATCACATGATCGGCATCGGCCGGAATCCGCTCGGCCAGATTGGTCGGCGTGATGAAGGCCGCATCGGCGTGGATCTCGATACCCGGCCAGATGGCGCGGCAGCGCTCCGCCAGTACCTCGACCTTGGGCCTGCCGATCTGGCCGTCCAGCGCATGGAGCTGTCGATTGACGTTGGAAACGCAGACATCGTCCAGGTCGATCAGGGTCAGCTTGCCGATACCGGAGCGTGCCAGCGCCTCGGCGCTCCAGCTGCCGACGCCGCCGACGCCGATCACCACGACATGCGCGCGGCGGAACGCATTGGCCGCACGGGTGCCGTAGAGACGCCGGATGCCGCCAAAGCGGAAATCGTAGTCGTCGCTGCCGGCATCAACGCTGCCAGCGCCGGAAGAGCTGTCGTGGATCATGGAATCCTCGCTCATGGGTTTCGATCGCCGGGTTTCGATTACCGGTTTTTGATCACTGGATTTCGACCATGGCTCTCGATCAAGGAGTCTCGATCAAGGGCTCTCGATCAAGGGCTCTCGATCAAGGGCTCTCGATCAAGGGCTCTCGATCAAGGAGTCTCGATCAAGGAATGGCGTCAATCGGTTCGGTCCGGGCCGCGCTCGCGGCGGGTGTCGTCCAGCGGGCGCCATTCTGCGTCAGATGCGCCTCCCAGCCGAACCGGGCCAGCAAGGCGGAAAAATGGTCGTCGGGGGCGGCTTCCAGTCTCAGCTGGCGGGCCTCGAACGGGTGGCGAAACTCCAGCGCCACCGCCGACAGCAACAGGTGCGGGCAGTCCAGACGATCGCGAAAGTAGCGATTGTGAATGCCCTTGCCATGCTTGGCATCGCCGATGATCGGGTGGCCGCAGCGCGCCAGATGACGCCGGATCTGATGGCGCCGGCCCGTCTCCGGCCGTGCCTCCATCAGCGAATAGCGCGACTGCGGATAGCGATCGATCGCCACCGGAATCTCCGCCGTCGCCAGCCGCCGGAAGTGGGTCAGCGCCGGGTGGGCGGGCATCTCCGCCTTGGGCCGGATGCCATCTTCCTCGCGCAGGGGCGCATCGACACTCACCGTCTCCGGCCCCCAGCCGCGAACCACGGCCAGATAGCGCTTGTTCACCCGATGTTCGGTGAACGCCCGGGTCAGCGCGGCGGCGGCGTCGCTGTCCAGCGCGAACAGCAGCACGCCGCCGGTGGGGCGGTCCAGACGATGCACCGGAAAGACATGCTGGCCGATCTGGTCGCGCATCGTCTGCATCACGAACCGGGTTTCCCCGCGGGCCAGCGCCGTGCGATGCACCAGCATGCCGGGCGGCTTGGCGACGGCGATCAGGCGCGCATCGCGGTAGATCACCGGCAGCGGCCCAAGGCGCTCGGTTGGGGTAAGCGGCACGGTCATGGCACTGGCCTGGGTAAACGAACAGGGCGCTATTGTCGGGGCTGGCGAAGGCGATCTCAAGGGGCTGACCGAGTGCCCGGATGTCCGACGCATGCTAGCCTCGGAAACAGTGAAGCAGCGAACATCAGGAAGCCTGTCGCCATGAGTGATACCCGTTCCCCGCATCTGGTCGTGCTGACCGGCGCCGGCATCAGCGCCGAAAGCGGCCTCAAGACCTTTCGCGATGGCGATGGCCTGTGGGAAAACCATCGCATCGAGGATGTCGCCACCCCGGAAGCCTGGGCGCGCGACCCCGAAACCGTGCTGCGCTTCTACGACGAGCGCCGCGAGCAGACCCGCCGGGCACGGCCTAACGCCGCGCATCAGGCGCTGGCCGAACTAGAGGCCGCGGGATTCAGGGTCAGCGTGGTCACCCAGAACATCGACGACCTGCACGAACGCGCCGGCTCGCGCCACGTGCTGCACCTGCATGGCGAGATCCTGCTGGCGCGCTCCTCGGTCGATGCCAATCTGCGCTACCCGTTGAGCGACCCCGCGACCCGGGGCCGGATCGCGCTGGGCGATCTGTGCGACAAGGGCAGCCAGCTGCGCCCGGACGTGGTCTGGTTCGGCGAAGCCGTGCCGCGCTATGCCGAGGCCTGCGATATCGTCGCCGGGGCCGACGCGCTGCTGGTCGTCGGCACCTCGCTGGCGGTCATGCCCGCCGCCTTGCTGCTGGAGCAGGCACCGTTCGATGCGCCATGCTGGCTGGTCGACCCCCACGCCCGCGATCTGGCGCCGCCGGGCGTCAGCCCGATCGCCGAACCGGCCAGCCGCGGCGTGCCGGCGCTGGTAGCGCGCTGGCGAGAGCAGGGCGGCTTTGCCGATTGATCTTCCCGCGACGTCCATGTTCCGTGGTGTCCATGTTCTGTGACGCCGCGTCGCTTTCTGCCTTTTGTTTCCTTTTGCCTCCTTTTGCCTATTTAGTCGCGGCACACGCTGCGGCAAAATAGCGCGCCCGGTCGATGCCGGATCCGCTGCCGTTTCCGGATCGACCCCAACAGAGCCGCTCGAGCGGCCCCGGTTCGCCAGTCGGCGAGCCAGACTATCTCGCTAGGACACATCATCATGTTTGAACGCATCAACCGGTTGTTCCCGGTCTGGGCCGTCTTGCTGGCCGTCGTCGCCGCCTTCGCGCCGGAGCTCTTCGTCGGGCTGAAGGCGGATATCAAGACACTGCTCGTGGTGATCATGTTCGCCATGGGCCTGACATTGACCCGCGAAGACTTCGCCCGCGTGATCAAGGCGCCCAAGCCGATCGCCGTCGGTGTCATCCTGCAGTTTCTGATCATGCCGGTCGCCGCGCTGCTGGTTTCGCGCGTGCTGGGGCTGGGCCCGGAGCTGACCACCGGGATGATCCTGGTCGGCGCCACTGCGGGCGGCACCTCTTCCAACGTCATGACCTGGCTTGCCGGCGGCCACGTCGCACTGTCGGTGTCGATGACCATGGTTTCCACCGTGATCTCGGTCGTCGCCACGCCGTTCATCACCTGGCTGCTGGTCGGCCAGAGCATCGGCGTGCCGGTTCTCGGCATGCTGATGAGCATCGCGCAACTGGTCATCGCACCGATCGCGCTGGGTGTCATCGTCCATCACCTGCTGGGCGCGCGCATCCGCAAGATCGAATCGGCACTGGCGACGCTCGCCATGGCCGCCATCGTGCTGATCATCGCCATCGTGGTCGCGCTCAACGCCGGCAACCTGGCAACGCTGGGGCCGATCGTGGCGATCGCCGTCATCGCCCACAACGGTATCGGCCTCGCCGCCGGCTACTGGCTGAGCCGTGCGCTGGGCTTCGACATTCGCACTGCGCGCACCATCGCCTTCGAGGTCGGCCTGCAGAATTCCGGCCTGGCGGTCACGCTCGCCAACCAGTTCTTCACCGCCGGCGCCGCGCTGCCGGGGGCGCTGTTCTCGGTCTGGCACAACGTCTCCGGCTCCCTGCTTGCGGGTTACTGGAAACAGCGCGGCATCCCCGCCCGCAGCGCCACGTCGGAAACGAGCGAAAGCACCAGCCGCTGAGATTGATACAGATATTGTCTTAATTCCGGGGCTAGGAAAGCGGGGCGGAGTGCTAGAATGCGCGCGCCCCGCTTTTTCGTAGGCCGGAGAGAGCCGATCCATGCGTGATGATGCCGAACTGACGACCGAATCCTGGTCGCTGAGCGAGACCGAATTCCCGAATGCTGACGCCCTGCGCGACATGGCTGGCGGAGACGCGACCCCGCCGCGCCGCGAATTCAAGGCTCGGGGCAGCTTCGTCGAACGCTGCGACGGCTGCCGCCTGCCGGTGCTCAACTGCCTCTGCCCGTTCCGCGTGACCGCGACCAGCGACGCCCGGGTATGGCTGCTGACGCACCCCTACGAGCACAACAAGCCCACCAACACCGGGCGCCTGATCGCCGATGTGCTGCCACAGACCCAGACCTTCACCTGGTATCGCACCGCGCCGGAGGCACGGCTGCTCGAGCTGCTGGCGGACCGACGTTACGTGCCGTTCGTGGTCTTCCCCGACGACCAGCCGGACTACCAGCATCGCGTGGTCGACGAGCGTGCCGTGATCGTCGCCAAGCAGGATGGCTTCATTCCCGTCTTCATCCTGATCGACGGCACCTGGCGTCAGGCGCGGCGGATCTTCCGCAAGAGCCCGTACCTGGAAAACCTGCCGGTGCTGCCGCTCCACACGGATCGGCTGACACGTTACCGGCTGCGCAAGCCGGCCTCCGCCTCGCATCTCTGTACCGCCGAGGTCGCCGCCGAGCTGCTGCGCAATACCGGCGACGTCACCGCCGCCAACGTGCTCGACGACTACTTCGACGCCTTCAACGAGAGCTACGCCGCGAGCCGCTTCTATCACAAGATCGAGAAGCCCAACGCCGCCATGCAGCGCCTGCTCGAACGTCGCGCCTTCGGTGCCGCTTTCTCCTGAATCCGGTTGCCATCGCCGCTTTCCGATACGCCTCGCCCATCGGCGAGGCCGCTTCTGGCAGGGTAGGAGCGATGAAGGGCCGATCTCTTCCGTCTGGTGCGCCGCATTTCGGCGCCGGTGCATTTCAGCGCCGGTGCATTCCCAGCGCCGACGGCCTCGCATAAACGGCCCCGGTAATGTTATCGTCTGCGCCGTGCGCCCGAATAGCTCAATTGGATAGAGTACCGGCCTTCGAAGCCGTGGGTTGCAGGTTCGAGTCCTGCTTCGGGCGCCATTTCGATTGATTTCGAATATCCCGCCTTACTCAACCGTGCATCACTACTGATCCTTGCGGCTCGGCCTATAGAGCCAATTCCGCATGTCATCGGTTCCCCGACTCACGCTACCAATTTCTCGACCATCAAGATGATCGAGTGAATCACCTTGATATGGATCTCCTGGATACGGTCGGCGTAGCCGAAGTGAGGAACCCGAATTTCCACGTCGGCGAGACCCGCCAATTTGCCGCCATCCTTGCCGGTCAGCAGTATGACGTTCATGTTCTGGGCTCGGGCGGCTTCGACAGCCTTGATGATGGTCTCGGAGTTGCCCGAGGTGGAAAGGCCGAACAGCACGTCTCCTTGCCTGCCCACGGCTTCGACATAGCGCGAGAACACATATTCGTAGCCGAAGTCATTGGCAACGCAGGAGAGGTGGCTGGGATCGGAAATGGCGATGGCGGGCAGGCCCCGGCGGTCATCACGGAAGCGCCCGGTGAGCTCTTCGGCGAAATGCATGGCGTCGCAGTGAGAACCGCCATTGCCGCAGGCGAGAACCTTGCCACCGGCTTTGAAGCGTGCCGCCAACAGCTCCGCCGCCTGAGCGACCGCTTCCAACTGGGCTTCATCCTGACTGAAGCGGGAAAGCACGTCGGCGGCTTCGTTCATCTGGTCTCGTACGATCTCTTTCAATTCCACGGAGGCTTCCTTTGGGCTGGCATTGCTGACGAGGATAGCAAGCCTAAACACCCGAGGCCCTCGATGCGGTAATGCAGCGCCTGGGATAGTCATTCGTCATCTTGTCAGCCTGAGGTGAGCGCCGCACACTCTCGAGTTCCCGCGAGCCCACCTTCAGCATGGATACCCCGTGACTTTCGAGACGATTCTGATCATCGCCTGTGCCTATTTCGTGGCCGCCTTCGTCAAAGGGGCGACGGGCCTTGGGTTCTCGACATCCGCGTTGCCCATCCTCGCGCTTGGCCTGGGCCTGAAATCCGCCATGCCGCTGGTCATCATTCCCTCGCTGGTCAGCAATGCCCTCGTTATGCGGCAGGCAGGGTACTTCGGCGAGACGATCCGGCGCTTCTGGCCCATGTTCCTCGCTACTATTCCGGGCTTGCTGCTGGGCCTCGCCGTGCTGGATCTTATCGACAGCCTCATTGCCGGAGCGGTACTGGGCGTGGTCCTGATCAGCTACGGGGCTTTTACGCTGTTTCGCCCAGGGCGGCCGATGTCGGAGAGCCTGGGCCGGAAGCTCGCGCCAGTCTCGGGCTTTCTCACGGGGCTGGTCAATGGCATGACCGGATCCCAAGTAATGCCGGTGCTGCCGTTCCTGCTCGCGCTCCAGCTCGATCCCAAGCGGTTCATCCAGGCGATCAACATCTCCTTCAGCCTGTCGAGCATCATCATGGCGGTGGGCCTGGCGAAGCTCGGCCTCATGACGGTCGAATCGATCTGGATCTCGCTGCTGGGGCTGATACCCGTCTATGCCGGCACCCGAATCGGCGGCATCGTGCGCCAGCGGATGGACGCCGCCACGTTCCGCCAAGTGGTCCTGCTGATGCTGATCGCCTTCGGCGTGGTGCTGGTCAGCAAGACCGCCCTAGCTTAGTGCTTGGCTCTAGAGGGCCGACATCGACTCGATAGCCCCCGACGGCCATAGGCTCCCCATCTGCGCGCAGGCAAACGCCTATCCCATTCCCGCTACGCTCGACGCTATCGGCCAAGCCGGGGTAGGGCGAGAAGTGCTCAAGCATGGCCATCCATAAGCCGATAGGGAAAGAAAGGTTCCCGAGTCGACCCGAGGAAGCCGGAATGTTCCAAGAACGTCACAGGTTAGGCGGTTGTGGCCACTCCAGGGCGCTGGATGCCCCCGGCTGCGCCCTTCACCGCCGGCGCGCTGTCGACTCCCCGCCCCGCCTGCGCGCTAAATGGGTCGGTTTTGATGCAGCGTTGCAGATGGCTCCAAGCCGCGCCAGCACTGGGGCGGCGGGCAGTTTTGTAGCCCTAGAAAATCATGCGGAATGTTGCGTTTTGCAGTCCACTCGACGAAAGGCGGGAGGCGTTGGATAGAGAAGGGAAACGAAATGTGTCAGATTGATACGAAAGGTATTCCTGAGAGGGGTTGAGAGGTCTACCAGGTTCCGCACGAGGGGGCGTGCAGGAAAAGGCCGCAGGATTGTTTGGTAATGTTAAACAGCAATCTTTAATCAGCATTCACGTTAAGATCAGGCGGTTAAGGTGGCGGCAGAAGAATGTCAAACGCGCGCGCTTGTTCTAGTGAAAAGACGCGCCTTCTACCTAATAATTGTTACATGATTACAACCTTAAACATCCAGTTCCAATTAAATAAGTGTTGGCTATGAATGACGAAGCAATTAAAAATCTATTGACCAATGTTGAGTCTTTAGTAAATCACACTTGTCACTTCACGTTTGATTTAACCAAGCCAGAGGGCAAAACCCACAAAGGCGTATGCATAAACTATACAGACTTGCAGGAAAGAAGAAATGATTTTCTAAGGGAGTTGAAAAACACGGTATGTAGTTGGGTTTATGGCAAAGAAAAATACAGCACTCTTTTTCAAAAAGAACTAGCGAAAAGAGGCCATGACTATCAAAATGCTTCATCTCATATAGATAGTTTGGCACGAGACAAATTCAGGAAGGGAATTCCACAAGGTCAATTTGGTGAATTATTGTTATTCAATTTTCTGCAATATTTTTTCAAAGCTCCTGCCTTGTTAAGAAAAATGCCTTTGACTACTAGTAGAGGTCACGAGCGTTTTGGAGCCGATGCAATTCATTACAGGAAAATCGATGGAGAAAACATTATTTTCATCGGAGAATCCAAAGCATATAGGTCAAATTATAGATTTAAACAAGCATTTGCCGAATCTCTCAGCAGCATAGTTGACGCTTACGGCTCTTTACAGGAAGAGTTGTTATTATATACATATGATGACTTCATTGACCCACAACTACAAGATATCGCTGAGAAACTTAAAGATGGCGAGCTAGAGAATGTAAGATATGAACTTGTCTGCTTAATCTCTTATAATGAGTTAAAAAGTCCTCTTGCTAAATGTGAAAAAGAAATAAAAAAAAGATAGAAACCATAATTAATGAAAGATTTTCATCATTAGGTTTGGATGTAACGAAAGATATAAGTCGGACATTGATTGAAAGAGTTCACTATATCGTGTTTCCTTTTTGGGATTTTGATGGGATGTTGGAAGGTTTTGATTCATGACTAATATATCCTACTCACAAAAAGAGATTGTAAATAATCTTTTAAAGGTTGAGCATAAAAATTATGCAGCCACCCTGGGGCTGGTCGATGCTCCTACAATTCATCTTGAGAGAAAGGAGTTGGCAGAAGCCATATCGGTCGTTGATAGGCTATCGAGAAATGATCAAGAGTTTGCAAAGCGAGTTGCAATATTGACGATTGCTTTATCTTGGGAATACTCAAACAAGGATTACAAAGACTCTTTACGAGAAATATTTGTCACAGCATTGACTCGGATGGGTATAGCTCCATCAACAGTGTTAGTTGATGAAGGCTACAAAAATGAAGGCATCTACAGTCCATTTGGTAGTTACATCAGTAAACTTTCAGTTATTGCAAATCAATTAAAATATGAAGTTGATATTTACGACAAGACTTACCTGTTAACAGATTTCCAGAAGAACGTTTGGGACTCTATTGACACCAACAAAGTTGTTTGCATATCAGCTCCAACGTCAGCTGGAAAATCATTTTCAATATACTTAAAAATTATCCAAAAGCTGACGCAGGAATATAAAAGCGTAGTGTATGTTGTTCCTACAATAAGTCTTGTAAATCAAGTAACAAAAGACCTTTCAAACTTGGTGAAAGAATTTAATTTTCGTGACGTAGAAATATATACTCACATTCAAGAAAAACAGCCAGAAAAGTATATATATGTGTTAACGCAAGAGAGAGCTATATCAGGGTTCAGTGAAGAAGCTCATTTCCAAAATCTAGACATGCTAATTGTAGATGAAGTTCAAAATATTGAACGTGTTGCGAATGATGGTGATCAAAGATCAAAAATATTATATGACTTTCTAAAGGAAATAAAGCATCACACCAATACGAAAAGAATTATTCTAAGTGGGCCTAGGCTAAAAAACGTAGGAAATCTCGGGTTTGATATATTTGATCAAGTCTCATATCAGGCAGAAACGAAAGTACCACCAGTAGTCAACATTACTTATTCAGTGTCAAAATGCAAGGGGAGGTTCTATTTCAATCAATACAGTGATATTTCCGAAGAGCCAAGTTCTATTATTATTCAGCACAATGAACAGATTAAAGGCTTAGGGGGTACACTATATAACGACAATTTTCACAGCTATCTAGATTTTATAATCGGCCGCATAAAAAACAAAAGTAATTTGATATTTTCACCAACCGCTAACCAAGCACGAAAGACTGCCATTTACTTGGCTAATAATGCACCTGTTGAAAATAGAGAGCAAGTTGAGTCGCTGGCTGAATATATTGCAGAGTTCGTTCATAAAGACTATGACTTGGTTGGGCTAGTGCGGCATGGAGTCGCTTATCATACTGGCAAACTTCCACTTCATATTCGCTCTGCTATCGAAGACTCATTTTCAAGTGGTATTGTAAATAACATTGTTTGTACTACTACATTGATGCAGGGTGTTAATTTCCCGGCTTCAAACATAATTGTAAGGAACCCATATCTTTTTACCAGGAGAATAAAAGATAGAGAAAATGTTAAGTTGTCGAACTATGAGTTTTCAAACTTACGGGGGCGAGCAGGAAGGCTTCTTAAAGAGTTTATTGGTAGGACAATCGTGCTCGATGAATCTTCGTTTGAAATAGAACAAGAGAACGAAGCTCTTTTTGAATTCACCGAAAAAGAACTAAGTACGGGCTACAGTGAGTACTACGAGAGATTTAGAGAAAATATAGATAGTGCGATTGGAAACGACGCTTTTGTAGAAGATGGCAAAGAGAAGTATCTCGTCACATATATAAGGCAAACTATATATAGGCATGGGGAGAACAGTTATGCTCGCCTGCAAGAAGTAGGTATAAATATGAGTAGAGAGCAAATACAAAAAAATATAAAGACTCTAGATTCCTTGAGTGTTCCACCTAGTGTTGTATATAAGAATAGGTATTGGGACCCATATGATCTTGAAGTCATGTATCAGAGGCTGAAAAATAACATGATTGTTAAGTTGCCGGACAATATATGGCATAGAAATACTCTTAATTCTTTAAAAAGCGCAGCTATAACACTCTCTCAAATTATGCCTTATTACTTTAACCGGTATATCTCCAATCCAACGAAAGATAGTGAGCAACTAGGTAAGTATATCTGGAGCATTTGTAAATATGCTACAGATTGGGGGAGAGAAAAGCTCCTTAGAGATATATTAAGGGAACGTGATTTTACCGATGATGCTAGTGATCAAATAGATAATGCAGTGAAAATCATCACATCCAAAGTGTGTTTTGGTTTGCCTATGCTACTTAAGCCATTATCGGATATGTCTGAAGGTGAGAACTCCATACTAAGTGTTATTGAGAATGGAGCTCACACTAAGGTAACTAAATACCTTATCGCAAAAGGAATCCCAAGGGATACTGCTATATATATTAAGCAAACTGCCCTGGCAGATATTGATCAAGAAGAGCCTGACCACCGTCAAATACAGAAAAAAATCTCAGATTTAAGAGGTCATGTTTCACCTTGGATATTCAGTCAGATCGAAAGTGCAGGCATGTAACAGGTAAATTCAGGTGACGCCCTTGGCGCGCCTGATTTAGCTATTAGATCAGCGCCGACTCCACGTCTGGTACTGATCGTAAGCTGCCTCGAAGCCAGCTGCCGTGCCGCAGGAGGAAGCAGCCGCCGATTGCAACCGATGGTATAGAGAATGGTATACAACTTTGCTTTCGTGGCGATCTATGCCTCTGAGATCAATAGGTTATATAGTTTTAATGATCCTGCTTCGGGCGACAATCCGGCCACGCTACCATGTGCTGCCTAACGAACGACTATCTACTTTCGATAACCGCCTACAAGGAAACGACATGGAGTGGGATTTCCTGCTGGTGTTCCTGCCAGCCTGCTTCGCGCTGAACATGGCGTTCGGCCCCAACAATTTGCTGGCGACAACGAACGCGGCTCGTGTCGGGCCGCTGAAGGCGATCATCGCTTCGTCGGGGCGGATCGCTGCGTTCACTCCCATGATTGCCATCGCGGGCGTCGGCCTGGGCACGTTGCTGACGACTTCCATGTGGTTTTTCATCGTCGTGAAGTGGGCGGGGGCGCTGTACCTGGCATGGCTCGGGCTCAAGCTGCTGATGAGCAAGCCGCAGTCGGCGATCATCGAAGGCGGGCAGCCCCAGTCGATGCGTTCGCTGATCCGTCAGGAATTTCTGGTGGCGGCCGGCAATCCCAAGGCGATCCTGATCTTTACTGCGTTCCTGCCGCAGTTCGTGGTGCCCGAACACTATGCCTTGAGCTTCATCATTACAGGTGCGCTGTTTCTGGTCATGGAAGTCGTGGCGATCGCGATCTATGCCGTGCTGGGCAGCAAGATCGGCCGTTATCTGCGCAATGGCAAGGCGATGCAGTGGTTCAACCGCGTCAGTGGTGCGCTGATGGTCGTCTTCAGCATCGGCTTGCTGGCGATGAAGCGGCCAGCTGGCTGAGATCGCCTCCTGCGGCCTTCTCGATGCCCGGCCATGGCGGCGAACGGCGCCCGTATGCCGCTTGTGGTTCAGCGTCGCGCCCCGGCTCCGGGCTTATTCGGGCTTAGGCGAAAGGCTGCGATGGCATCTTTTTGGTTTTCGATGAACATAGCTGTTGACTAACACCTGACGAGAGCGCAGACTGGCGATCAGTTGGTTAGCAAGTCGCATATTGTCAGTTGCACTCGAATCATTCGGTAGCCTGGTTATATCCCCTTGTTTTACCCACTATCTCGGGTAGCACCCGGCAATCGTAATTACGCGCTAAGCGCATAAGGAATTCGGAACATGGCAACTGGCACAGTTAAGTGGTTCAACGACACTAAAGGCTTTGGCTTCATTTCTCCGGCAGACGGTGGCGACGACCTGTTCGCACACTTCTCCGAGATCCAGGCTGACGGCTTCAAGTCTCTGCAGGACGGTCAGGAAGTTTCTTTCGACGTCACTCAGGGCAAGAAAGGTCTTCAGGCTGCTAACATCAAGCCGCTCTAAGACTTCCGGTAGATCCTTCGCCCTAGGGCGATAGAGCTTCCAGCACCAAGGCCCGCTAACGCGGGCCTTGGTGTTTTCGCGTGCGTGAAATGTGGCATTCACATGAAGCGAGTCAGCCGATCACTCGGCTGGCTCGTTGTCGTTGGGGAAGGCTCGGCTCAGCTCTGGCGGCGCGATGCGATGCTGCCGAACCGGCGCTTGAACTGCGCGGCGCGGCCTTCGGTGCCGACTTCGCGCTGCTTGCCGGTATAGAACGGGTGGGAGGCAGAGGAGATATCGAGGTGAACGAGAGGGTAGGTGTTGCCATCTTCCCACTCGATGGTTTCCGTCGATGTCATGGTCGAGCCAATCTTGAAGTATTGATTGACGCTGGTGTCGTGGAAGATGACCTGGCGATAGTCGGGATGGATGCCTGCTTTCATGGAATTCTCCTTTCGATCGATTCGGTAATGTTATTACATAACATTCGTTAGAGCAAATTGGCGGTTTCACCAGTAGGCACGGTCGGGCGCGTTTGTGCGAAACGGGGCGTGATCCGCTATCATCGCGTCTCCTCCCAGCAGCCAGACAGCCATCGTTCATGCATAACCTCTACATTCCCGTCATTGCGATTCTGGCGGCTTTTGCCATTATCTTCGGTGGTCAGGCCATCTCGGATAGCCACGTCGACGATGACATCAAGTCATTGCTTTCAAAGCAACTTGGCGTCGACAGCGAGATCGAGTTGCAGGCAATGAAAGAGGTTCAGAAGGGCTATGGCGTGTGCGGCCTTTACCAGATCGCCGATCAGGACCAATCCTTCGCGCCTTTCTACTATAGCAAGGTCAACGAGCGCGTGACGCTGGACGCCGAATCCGAGCGGTATCGGCGTCACTGCGGTGACTGAGGAAGAATTTTCAAATCTGCTGAAATCGGTCGATGCGTTCGCGAATCGCGTTCTCGGGGCCGATGAGATTCTGAAGATCGGCTTCGGTCAGCCCGATGTCCTGGTGGCCTCGAGCAATCGAGGTGTAGTTTTCCCCTTCACGAATGGCTTCTTCGACCAGTAGCGAAAGTTCCTTGCGATCATGCAGCGAGGCCGGATCGTAGCCCTGGCGCGCACGCTGGAACTGATTGGCCTGTTCTCGACGACAGCGCTGCAGCAGACTCTCGGTGATGAATGGTGTGCTTTTCATGAACCGTACCCCCTCGGCGGCGAAATTCCTCCTGAGAGTAGAACCGATTCGAAGAGCGTCACCATTGCCATTTTGGTGTAGATGCGATGCCGTCTTGCGGGCGGCAACGGCAGCGCCATGGCTTTTCCCGGCGTTGAAAGAGAAGGGCTGGCGGGTCGATTTTAGCGTTAACGAATTTGCGGTCTTCGACCAAGGTCGGTAGGGTTTCGCCCTTCATGCCTAACGAACCGATCTGAATATGACCCCCGATAACAACATGCCGACGCCGCGTGGCCGGTTTGGCGATCCCGTCGTGCTGGTGCTGACCATCGGTTTCATCGTCGCCTTCGTGCTGCTTTCAGCCATTTCGCCGGGTGCCGTGACCGATGCCATCGGAGCGGGCTTCACCTGGACAGCGAGCACCTTCGGCAGCTTTTTCCAGTTGCTGCTGCTGTTGACGTTCTTCATTGCCATCGGCGTGGCGCTCTCGCCAGCCGGCCGGGCGCGAGTTGGCGGTACGGATCGCCCCGAGATGAGCACGTTCAAGTGGATCTCGATCATTCTGTGTACGCTGCTGGCCGGTGGCGGCGTGTTCTTTGCGGCGGGCGAGCCGGTCTACCACTTCGTGGTCACGCCCCCTGCCTTCGATAGCGAGCCCAACTCCGCGGCTGCCGTACCCCATGCCCTGGCGCAGTCGTTCATGCACTGGGGCTTTTTGGCCTGGGCCGTGCTCGGCACGCTGCCGGCCATCGTGCTGGCACACCAGCATTATCATCGCGGCCTGCCGCTGCAGCCGCGCACGCTGCTGGCGCCGGTTCTTGGCGAGCGTCGTGTTCGCGGCATGCTGGGCAGCGTGGTCGATGCGGTCTGCGTCATCGCGCTGGTGGCGGGCACGGTCGGGCCGATCGGCTTTCTCGCCACTCAGGTGAGCTTCGGCTTTCACGAGCTCTTCGGCCTGGCGGACGGCTACGGCACCCAACTGATCATCATGGCCGTGCTGGGCGCCGTCTACGTGACCTCAGCGGTCACGGGCATCGATCGCGGCATCCAGATCCTCAGCCGCTTCAACGTGATTCTGGCGATGGCTATCGCCGCGGTCATCCTGCTGTTCGGGCCGACCCAGTTTCTGGTCGATGCCTGGTTCCAGGGATTCGGCTCCTATCTGGGCTCGTTCTTCGAGATGGCGTCGATGACCGCCCAGACCGCGCCGGGCTGGTGGATGAAGTGGTGGACGGTGTTCTTCTTTGCCTGGTTCATCGGTTATGCGCCGCTGATGGCGATCTTCGTGGCGCGGATCTCCAAGGGCCGCACCATTCGCGAGATGATCGTCGCGGTGGCGATCCTCGCGCCGTTGGCGACCACGGTGTGGTTCACGCTGCTCGGGGGTTCGGGCATCTTCTATCAGCTTCAGGGGCTCATCGATCTCAGCGAGCCGCTGCAGAATTTCCGTTTCGATGTCGCCACGCTGACGGTGGCCCAGGCGCTGCCGGGTGGGGTGTTCATGGCGCTGGCAATCCTGCTGCTGACCACGATCTTCGTGGCGACCACGGGCGATTCGATGAGCTATGCCATTTCCGTGGTGTGCGCGGGGCACGATGAGCCCACGCCGGCATTGCGCGCCTTCTGGGGCGTGGCGATGGCGTTGATGGCGGCGATCCTGCTGAAGATGGGCGCCGGCCAGATCAGCGTGCTCCAGCAGTTCATCGTCATCTCGGCGATACCCGTTTCCCTGGTGTTGCTGCCGACCCTGTGGCACGGGCCGAAATCCGCCTACGCGATGGCGCGGGAGCAGGGCCTGCTGGGCGATACGGTGAGCGCCGCTCGGGGCTGACCGCGACCCCGGTTCGATCGATGCATCGCCCCCGGCAGTCCGTTTTCCGGGGGCGTTTCTCGTTTGCGTGAAAGCGTCTTCGCCGCCGACGACCGATCGATTCGATTTGCCGCTGCACTCGTGTATCTGTAGTGTGGCGCGCTTCATGCCTAAAGAACCCTCCCTTTGATATGACCTCTGACACCAACGTGCCATCGACGCAGGGTGGCCGTTTTGGCGATCCTGTCGTACTTGTTCTGACCATCGGTTTCATCCTGATATTTCTGTCGGCATCGGCGATCGCCCCCGAGACCGTTGCTCAGGTGATCGATGTCGCCTTTACCTGGTCCGCGAAAACCTTCGGCAGTCTTATCCAGCTTCTGATGTTGCTGACGTTTTTCATCGCCATCGGCGTGGCGATCTCTCCGGCCGGGCGGGCGCGGATCGGCTCTCTGGACCGGCCCGACATGAGCACCTTCCGGTGGGTGTCGATCATCCTGTGCACGCTGCTGGCGGGCGGCGGCGTGTTCTTTGCCGCGGGCGAGCCGATCTATCATTTCGTGGTCACGCCGCCGGCGTTCGATTCCCAGCCCGGCACCGCCGATGCCGTGCCGGATGCGCTGGCGCAGGCGTTCTTTCACTGGGGCTTCACCGGCTGGGCGATTCTCGGCACGCTGCCGGTGGCGATCCTGTCGCATCAGCACTACCAGCGCGGCATGCCGCTGCAGCCGAGAACCCTGCTGGCGCCGATGCTGGGCGACCGGCTGGCGCGCGGCGTTCTGGGGGGCGTGGTCGATGCGATCTGCGCCATCGCCGTGACTGCCGGCACGGTGGGGCCGCTGGGCTTTCTGGCGACCCAGGTCAGCTTCGGCCTGCACGATCTGTTCGGCTTTCCGGGCGGCTACGAGGTTCAACTGGCCATCCTGGCCGGGCTGGGGGCGATCTACGTAACCTCGGCGGTGACCGGGATCGATCGCGGCATTCAGTTCCTGAGCCGCCTGAACGTGATTCTGGCCATGGTGATCGGTGCGGCCATCCTGCTGTTCGGCCCGACGCAGTTCCTGGTCGACAGCTGGTTCCAGGGATTCGGCACCTATCTCGGCAGTTTCTTCGAGATGTCGGCGATGACCACGGTGACGGCGTCGCCGGACTGGATGAAGTGGTGGACGGTGTTCTTTTTCGCCTGGTTCATCGGCTTCGCGCCGCCCATGGCGATCTTCGTCACGCGGATCTCGCGAGGCCGCACGATCCGCGAGATGATCATCGCCACCGCCGTGCTGGCGCCGATCGTCACCACGGTCTGGTTCACCCTGCTGGGCGGCTCGGGCATCTTCTACGAGCTCCAGGGCGCGATCGATCTCAGCCAGCCGCTGCAGAACTTCGAGTTCGACGTGGCGACCCTGACGGTGGCCCAGGCGCTGCCGGGCGGCGCGTGGATGGCGCTGGCGATCCTGGTGCTGACGACGATCTTCGTCGCCACGACCGGAGATTCGATGAGCTATGCCGTCTCCGTGGTGTGTGCCGGTAACGACAATCCGGGCTCCGCGCTGCGGGCGTTCTGGGGCATCGTCTTCGCGCTGATGGCGGCGATTCTGCTGGGGATGGGCGAAGGGCAGGTCAGCGTGCTGCAGCAGTTCGTGGTGATCCCCGCCGTACCGGTCGCGCTGGTGCTGATACCGACTCTGTGGCACGGGCCAAAGGCGGCCTACGCGATGGCGAGAGCGCAGGGCGTGCTGGACGACTCACGCAGCGCGCCGGCACCGCACTGACGCCGTCTCCAATGCCGGAAAAGACGACGCCCCCGACGGAGAGCCTCCGTCGGGGGCGTTGCGGTCTACTCGGCCGCCATTGGCTCGGCGGCCGGCCTTATACGATCACACGGTTCAGGCCGTGACCGTCTCGGCGGTCGATGACGTCTCGGTCAGGCGGCGCTGGCTGCCGTTGATCGGGATCTGCCGCGGGCGCTGCTCTTCGGGCACGACGCGGAGCAGATCGACGATCAGCAGGCCGTTCTCGAGCCGGGCGCCCTGGACCTCGATATTCTCGTCGAGCCGGAACGACAGCTTGAAGGCGCGCTGGGCGATGCCCTGATGCAGATACTGCACCTTGTCGTCCTCCTGGCGCTCGCCCTTGCCGGCGGTAATCGTCAGCACGCGCTTCTCGACGTTGACATCGAGCTCCTGCTCGGCGAAACCCGCCGTGGCCACGGCGATACGGTAGTCGTTCTCGCCATGTTTCTCGACGTTGTACGGCGGGTAGCTGGGCACGTCGTTCTGCATCGCGGACTCGAACAGATCGTTGAGACGGTCGAAGCCCACGGAGCGACGGAACAGCGGAGAGAGTGACAGTGTGTTCATGGTACTAACCTCCTGATTGACAGCGAAGTCCGGAAATACGTCATTACATGTACGCCTTGCGCTTTCTCCCGCTCGGCGGGGTATGGCGGTATTTCCGTGGTCTACGCAGACCCGCTTGGCGGCATCTGCCGTCGAGGGGAGTGGCGCATCGACGATGCCGTCCTGAGTTGCCCGCTCGACATTATGTTAAATAGGGCCGTCGAATCCGTTTTCAAGCGGTCGATGCAAAAATTCGTGAAAGCGAATCCGCCAAAAAACCGATAAGGCCCGAAACCGGCGTGGTTGCCGGTCTCGAGCGCTATATGGAGATGCCGGAGCGGGTTTCAAGTGTCCGCTGTCGGTGGGAGATCGACTCGATCTAGCCGAACAGCTGCCCGGCGATGCGCAGCCCGGCGACCCAGGTCGCGATGGCGGAGCCGAGGCTCGAGAGCAGGAAGACCAGCAGCGTACGGGCGACCCGGTTGCGCCACCAGCCGCGCCAGTGGCTGACGTCGCTGCGTAGCCGCGAGAAGTCGCCGACGGTGGGGCGGCGCAGGTAGAGCTCGACCCCGGCGGTCACGAAGCCGACGCCGATCGTCGGGTTGAGCGAGGTCAGCGGCGCGCCGACGAAGGCTGCGGCGATCGTCAGCGGGTGGCCCAGCGCGATCAGCGCGCCCAGGGCGGAGAAGCTGCCGTTGATCAGCACCCATTCGCCCACCAGCGACCAGCCGAGGGAGGTATCGCGGCTGAAGCCGATGGCGAAGCCGGTCAGCACCAGCGCGACGATCACCCAGGGAATCGCTTTCCACCAGCGCGAACGGGGCGCGGTCGACTCCAGATTGGCGCGTTCCTGGATCACGGCATCCAGCGCCGGCGGATGGCGATTCAGGGTCTCGAGGTGATCCTTCATGCCCTTGAGATGGCCGGCGCCGATCACCACCAGCACGCGCTTCGATTCGCCGTCGGGCAGTTCCTCGATCAGCTTGAGCGCCATGTAGCGGTCGCGCTCGGTAATCAAGGGTTCGTAAAGCGTCTGGGACTGTTCGGCGAACTCGGCGAAGGTGGATTCGAGCACGTCGCCCTGCTTGAGTTTCTCGATCTCCTCGCTGGAGACTTTCTGCCGCGACAGCACGCTGCCCAGCAGCCCGGAGATCAGGCTGAAGCGCTTGTACCAGGGCACGTTCTGGTAGATGCGCTTGAGGGTGACGCCGATCTCGCGGTCGATCAGGTAGAGCGGCAGCCCCGCCCGCTGGGTCTCCTTGACCGCCGTGCGCATTTCCGCGCCGGGTTCGATCCCGGACTGTTCGGCCACGCGCTGCTGGAAGGCGCCCAGCGCGAGGCTGGCGGCGACCATGCCCGCCTTGCCCTGCTTGAGCACCTGAAACAGATCGAGCTTGGCCATGGCGTTGGGCTGGACCAGGCTCTGGTGGCGGGAGGTGCAGAGTTCGATCGCGACGGCGTCGAATTCGCCGGAGCGAATCAGTTCGCGAACCTCGTCGGCGCTGGCCTGGGAAACGTGGGCGGTGCCCAGAAGCGTCAGGTGGTGATCGGCGAGCTCGGCGGTCTCGCGAGGTCCGGCGGCGGTGTCAGACATCTAGGGGCGTTCCAAGACTGAAAGGACTGAAGGATAGTCGTCCCATATTGCACGTCACGCCGCCAATTCCAAGCCGTGGGCACGGAAAACCCATCGCGGACACCGAAAACGGCTCGGTGATGGCGGCGCTGGCCCGGTTGCCGGTCAATCGCTCCCGGCGAGGCGTGCCCGGGCGCGGGGCGAACGGCAGGCCGCGGCGGTAAACAGCACGTCGGTGGAGGAGTTGAGCGCGGTCTCGGTGGAGTCCTGAATCACGCTGATGACGAAGCCGATCGCGACGACCTGCATGGCGACGTCCGCCGAGATGCCGAACAGGCTGGCGGCCATCGGGATCAGCAGCAGGGAGCCGCCGGCCACGCCGGAAACGCCGCACGCCGCCAGTGCCGAGACGATGCACAGCAGGAACGCCGTGGCGAAGTCCACGCCGATGCCCAGGGTGTTGGCGGCAGCCAGCGTCATCACCGTGATGGTGATCGCCGCGCCGGACATGTTGATCGTGGCGCCCAGCGGGATCGAGACGGAGTAGGTGTCCGGATGCAGGTCGAGCCGTTCGCACAGCGCCATGTTGACCGGAATGTTCGCCGCGCTGCTGCGGGTGAAAAACGCGGTGATGGCACTGCCGCGCAGGCAGGCGAAGACCAGCGGATAGGGGTTGCGGCGCGTGTAGAGGAACACGATCAGGGGGTTGGTCACCAGCGCCACGAAGACCATGCAGCCGAGCAGCACTGCCAGCAGTTGGGCGTAATCCGCCAGGGCGCTCATGCCGGTCGAGGCGAAGGTGTTGGCGACCAGCCCGAAGATGCCCAGCGGGGCGAGGCGAATCACCCAGCGCACCAGCCCGGAGATCGCATCCGACACGTCGGCCAGCGCCCGGCGCGTGGTGTCGCTGGCGTTACGCAGCAGCAGCCCGAGCCCTACCGCCCAGGCCAGGATGCCGATGAAATTGGCCTCGATCAGCGCATGGACCGGATTGTCCACCGCGCTCATGGCCAGGTTGCGCAGGATCTCGGCAATGCCGGTCGGCGGCGTGCCATCGGCTCTGGGAGCGTCGATGATCAGCGAGGTCGGAAAGAGAAAACTCGCCGTCACGGCGACCAGTGCAGCGACCAGCGTGCCGATCAGATAGAGCATCAGCACCCCGCGCACCTGGGTCGGCTGGCCGCGCTGATGGCTGGCGATGGCCGCCATTACCAGCACGAACACCAGAATCGGCGCGACCGCCTTGAGCGCGCCGATGAAGAGATCGCCCAGAATGGCGAACGACGCGGCGGTCGACGGCGCCAGCGAGGCCAGGACCAGGCCCGCCACGATGCCGATCAGGATCTGAGGAATGAGCCCGATGCGAGGCAGGCGCGAGGAAGCGGTTCGGGTGTCGGAACTGGCGGACATGACTCTCTCTTATGACTCTTGCTTGAGGATACCGAGATGGGATGGCAGCGTAGCCACGAAGGGCGGCATTCTATCATCGCTGCCGGCGCGACACTCGCCGGAAACCCTGCCCGGCGCGCGATCCCTGGTGGCATCGACCAGCGCGGCAGCGGATTGGTGGTGAAAAAACGATGGATTTCGGGGAAACGATGGATTCGAGAAGCGGGGAAATGGATTCGAGAAGAGGGGAGTGAGCGCCGGCCGCTCAGCGACGCCAGAAGGCCGGCGTGAACAGTACCAGAATGGTGAAGATCTCGAGGCGCCCCAGCATCATCGCCAGCACCAGGATCCATTTGGCGGCACTGGGGATGTCGCCGTAATCGGTCGAGACATCACCGAGCCCCGGGCCCAGGTTGTTGAGTGCCGAGCCGATCGCCGACCACGCCGTCACCTGATCGAGCCCGGTGGCGAGCAGGGCCAGCAGCATCACCACAAACAGCATCATGTAGACAGAGAAGAATCCCCACACGGCTTCGGCGACCCCCTCGGAAATGCGCATCTTGCCGACCTTGACGGCGAACACGGCGTTGGGGTGGATCAGGCGGTGAATCTCGCGAATACCCTGTTTCAGGATCAGCAGGATACGAATCACCTTCATGCCACCGCCCGCGGACCCCGAACAGGCGCCGACGAAAGCCGCCATGAACAGCAAGATCGGCAACACGCCGGGCCACAGCGTGAAGTCGGCCACGCTGAAGCCCGAGGTGGTCGCCACCGAGACCGCCTCGAACAGCCCGTGGCGGATGCCGGTGGCATCGTGATAGGTGCCGGTGGCGAATAACGTGATGACGGTGATGGCGATCAGCAGGCCCAGGAAGGTCACGAAGAAGCGAAATTCCGGATCGCGGATGTACTGCAGCAGGCGCCGCTCGCGCCACACCGCGAAGTGCAGGCCGAAGCTGACCGAGGAGACGGTCATGAAGAACACGCAGATCATCTCGATGGTGGTGCTGTCGAAGTGGCCGATGCTGGCGTCGTAGGTGGAGAACCCGCCGACGGCCACGGTGGCGAAGCTGTGGCCGATGGCATCGAACCAGTTCATGCCGGCCGCCCAGTAGGCCAGCGCGCACCCCACGGTCAGGATCACGTAGATGTACCACAGCGCCTTGGCCGTCTCGGTGATTCGCGGCGTCAGCTTGGAGTCCTTCAGCGGGCCGGGGATCTCGGTCCGATAGAGCTGCATGCCGCCGATGCCCAGCGTCGGCAGAATCGCCACCGCGAGCACGACGATCCCCATCCCGCCCAGCCACTGGAGCTGCTGGCGGTAGAAGCGAATCGACGCCGGCAGGTGATCGATGCCGCTGAGAACGGTCGCCCCGGTCGTGGTGAGCCCGGAAAACGACTCGAACACCGCATCGGTGAACGACATCGACGGCGCTTCGGAGACCATGAAGGGAATCGTCCCGAACAGTCCGAGAACGCTCCAGAACAGCACCGTGATGAGGAAACCGTCGCGGGTGCGCAGCTCGCGCTTGGCCTTCCGGTTGGGCCAGTAGAGCAGCGCGCCAGTGACGATCGAGATCGCCATGCCGGCGCCGAAGGCATACCAGTTGCCATCGTGGTAGATCCGGGCGATGACCATGGGCGGTACCATGGTCAGGCTGAACAGCATCAGCAGCAGGCCGACGATGCGAAGAATGACCAGCAGGCTCACGGAAACTCGCTCCCTACCGGCCAACGCGGGCGGGCTGTGCCGAAGGTGTCGAACATCAGAAAAAGGTCAGGCCGACTTGGAATAGCCGCTCGACATCGCGAATGCGGCGCTTGTCGATCACGAACAGGATCAGGTGGTCGCCGGTCTCGATCATGACGTCGTCATGAGCGATCAGGACCTCCTTGCCCCGTACGATGGCGCCGATACTGGTCCCGCTGGGCAGGTCGACTTCGCCGATGGTGCGGCCGACCACGCGAGAGGAGCGCTTGTCACCGTGGGCGATGGCTTCGATCGCCTCCGCCGCGCCGCGACGCAGCGAATGCACGTTGACGATATCGCCTCGGCGCACGTGGGTGAGCAGGCTGCCGATGGTGGTCTGCTGCGGCGAGATGGCGATATCGATCTCGCCGCCCTGGACCAGATCCACGTAGGCGGCATTGTTGATCAGCGTCAGCACCTTCTTGGCGCCGAGGCGCTTGGCCAGCATCGACGACATGATGTTGACCTCGTCGTCGTTGGTCAGCGCGCAGTAGATGTCGCAATCCTCGATGTTCTCCTCGAGCATCAGCCGCTTGCTGGTGGCGCTGCCGTGCAGGACCACGGTGCGGTCGAGCTTTTCGGAGAGGGTGCCGCAGCGGCCGAGATCATGCTCGATGATCTTGACCTGGTGCTTGTGTTCCAGCGTTTCCGCCAGGCGCTCGCCGATGTTGCCGCCCCCGGCGATCAGCACGCGGCGGAAGTCGCGGTCGACCTTGCGCAGCTCGCCCATCACGGTGCGGATATCGCGCCGCGCGGCGATGAAGAAGACCTCGTCGTCCGCTTCGATGACGGTGTCGCCGGTGGGAATGATCGGCCGGTCGCGGCGGTAGATCGCCGCCACGCGGGTATCGATGTCAGGCATGTGGCGCCGCAGAAAGCCGAGTTCCTGCCCCACCAGCGGGCCGCCGTAGTAGGCCTTGACCGCCACCAGCTGGGCCAGGCCGCCGGCGAAGTCGAGCACCTGCAGCGCGCCGGGGTATTCGATCAGACGGCGGATATGGTCTGTCACCACCTGCTCCGGGCTGATCAGCACGTCCACCGGAATGGCGTCGTTGGAGAACAGGCTCTTGCGCGTCAGGTAAGCCGTCGAGCGCACGCGGCCGATCTTGGTCGGCGTGCGGAACAGCGTATGCGCGACCTGGCAGGCGACCATGTTGATCTCGTCGGAACTGGTCACCGCGATCAGCATGTCGGCGTCTTCGCCGCCGGCCTGACGCAGAATGTTGGGGTAGGACGCGGTACCGATCACCGTCCGGATGTCGAGACGGTTCTGCAATTCGCGCAGCCGCTCCTCGTTGATATCCACGACCGTGATGTCGTTCTCTTCATTGGCCAGATGTTCGGCCAACGTGCCGCCGACCTGACCGGCACCCAGAATAATAATTTTCATGCCAAACCATCACGGAAATACGGCGTACCGCCTGCCAGTTTACCCGGCGCCGGAAAACCGGGGCGAAACCCGCCGGGCGCCGAAATCAGCGCGTAGCATAACGAGGTGGACGACCGAATGACAGGGCCGCGGGCGACATCGCGCCGGCGGCCCCGAGTCGTATCCAGTGCAGCGTCATTCAATCCAGCGTGACGCCGACCTTGATGGTCACCTGCCAGTGGGAAAGCTTGTTGTCTTCCAGATGGCCGCGGGTTTCGGTGACCTCGAACCAGCGCATGCCGTGCAGGGTCTTGCTGGCCTTGGTCAGCGCATTCTGGACGGCATCCTCGATGCTGGTGGTCGAGGAACCGGTGAGTTCGATCTGCTTGTAGACGTGGTCGCTCATGGTAAAGCTCCTTGGTTGAAAGCGCCGGCGGTTGCCGACGACTGAAAGCCCCTGGGCTCCCTGGGGCCTGGAAAAGAAAGACGATTCAGGCGCGCCGTCGGCTCAGGCATCGACGATGGCGATGCCCAGCGACGAAAGGCGCTGGCGGGTATCGTCGTCCGTCTCGAACGTGACCGGCCGCGTCAGCGGCCAGAGGAAATGGGTGTTGAAGCCGGCGGCGACGGCGTCTTCGGCAGTCCACAGTACGCAGACATCCCGCGCCAGCCCGCAGACGTAGACATCGGTGACGCGGCGATCGCGCAGCCAGCCCGCGAGCCCGGTGGCAGGGCGATGGCCGTCGGGGCCGATGTTGTTGCGAAAGGCGCTGTAGGAATCGATGCCGGGATCGGTGCCCTTGCGAATGATCGCGTCGCAGGCGGACCAGTCGATCGCCGGATGCAGCGCCGCGCCCTCGGTGCGCTGGATGCAGTGATCGGGCCATAGCGTCTGGGCGTGACCATAGAGCTCGATCGACTCGAATGGCTGATGGGGCGGATGCCGGGAGGCGAACGAGACGTGCCCCGGCGGATGCCAGTCCTGCGTCGCCACGACATGAGCGAAGGCATGTTGCGCCAGCAGCCATTCGAGCCCCAGCAGGATCTCGTCACCCTTGGCACAGGCCAGCGCACCGCCCGGCATGAAGTCCGGCTGGACATCGACGACGATCAGGGCGCTATGCGGGGCGACGCCGCCGACGGCGAGTCCGGCGGGCTGGGTCTCGGGGCTGGCAGGGTTATCGAGAACGTCGTTGTCAGGCACGGCTGGCGCTTCCTGCATGGCGAATTCTCTCTCAGTATCGAAGGCTGGCGGGAATGTCGCAAGCCGGCCCGGCATCGGGCTGTCCGGACCGCACACCGGGGCGTTGCGTAGCCCCGGTATGGCTGGTCATCCGCCTGGCCTGGCCATCGGAACGGCCGGAGGGCGGGTGGAACGGAACGGTGCCGATGCGAGAGAACGGCTCAGGCGCGCTTGCGGAGGCGGGCGTAAAAGAAGCCGTCGTGGCCGGCCGGGGTGGGCAGCAACTGCCGGCCGTGGCCCGCCGCCTGGCCCCAGTCGAGATCGTCGGGCATGTCGGCGACGGCATCCGGCGTGCGCGAGAGAAACGCCTCGATCTGGGCGCTGTTTTCCGCCGGCAGCACCGAACAGGTGGCGTACAGCAACGTGCCGCCCGGCGCGAGCTTGGGCCACAATGCGTCGAGCAGGCGTGCCTGCAGCGCGGCCAGTTCGGCGACGTCGCTGTGGCGGCGGGCGAGCTTGATGTCCGGGTGACGCCGGATGACCCCGGTACCGGAGCAGGGCGCGTCGAGCAGAATGGCATCGAACGGCTGGCCGTCCCACCAGCTTTCGTCGGCGGCCGGGTCGCTGGCATCGGCCGCCTGGAGCGTGGCTTCCAGCCCGAGGCGCTGGAGAGTCGACGAGACACGCTGCAGGCGCGTCGGATCGACGTCCAGCGCGGTGAGGTCCGCCTCGAAACGCTCGAGCAGATGCGCCGTCTTGCCGCCGGGGGCGGCGCAGGCGTCGAGGACCCGCTGGCGATCCTTGTCCGCCAGCGCCGGCGTCAGCAGGTCGGCGCAGAGCTGGGCGGACTCGTCCTGAACGCTGACGTCACCCTCGGCGAAGCCGGGCAGCTGGGTCACGTCGCAGGGCGTTTCCAGTTGAATGCCGTCCTCGGCGAAGCGGCAGGGCGCGGCGTCGAGCCCCGCCGTTTCGAGACGCTGCAGATACGCCTCGCGGGAAGCGTGGCGGCGATTGACGCGCAGGGTCATCGGTCCGGCTTCGTTGTTGGCCTCGCAGATCGCCCGCCAGGCGTCCGGCCAGGCATCGCGGAATTCGAGCAGCAGCCAGTTTGGGTGCCACAGCGCCACCGGCGCATCCCGATCGACCTTGGCCTGCAACGCCACCGATTCGCGCTGGAACCGACGAAGGCAGCCGTTGAGCACGCGAGTCGCCCACGGCTTGCCGAGGGCGCGGGCGGCGCCCGCCGTTTCGCTGACGGCGGCATGAGGCGGCACGCGCATGTGCAGAATCTGGTACAGGCCGATGAGCAGCAGCGCCTGGATGTCGGTATCGCGCTGTTTCATCGGTTGGCGCAGCAGTTGGCTGGCGAGCGCGTCCAGGCGCGGATGCGCGCGGCAGACACCGAAGCAGAGCGCCTTGACGAAGCCACGGTCGCGCTCCTTGATCGCGCTGGAGGCCAGCTCGGCGTCCAGGCTCGACAGCGAGCCCTTGCCGTTCAGGACCGGCACCAGCCGTTGCGCGGCAAAGGCGCGGGTATCGCCAGGATTCATTGGTCGGTTTCCTTGGAGGGCTGGTCGGCGGCGCGGCCGAGGCGCTGGTCGGAACTTCGACCGAAACATTGGCCAGGGCCGAGACGGGGATGGTTGGCGTTGAGCAGGTCGCGCGCCGCGAGCGGCTTGCCGCCGGGCAGTTGCAGCTTCGTCACCCGCAGGACCTCGCGGCCATTCTCGCCACAGGCGATCCGCAGGGCGTCCGCGGCGGGTTCGAGCAGCGTGCCTGGCTCGATGTCTCTGTCGCTGGCTTCGGCTTCCGCCACCGCGAACCACAGTCGCAGCGGCTCGCCGTCGAGGCGCGTCCAGGCCACCGGCCAGGGGTTGAAGGCGCGAATCCGTCGCGACAGCGCCGTCGCCGGCTGGCGGAAGTCCAGCTCCGCTTCGGGCTTGGAGAGCTTGCTGGCGTAGGTCACGCCGTCCTGCGGTTGCGGCGTGGCGGTCAGGCCTTGTGCGGCCAGCGCGTCGAGGCCCTCGACCAGGGTTTCGCCGCCCAGCGCGGCGAGGCGGTCATGCAGGTCGCCGCCGGTGGTGGTGTCGTCGATCGGGGTGCGCTTGATCAGCAGCATGTCGCCGGTATCGAGACCGGCATCCATCTGCATCAGGGTGATGCCGCTTTCGCTGTCGCCCGCCTCGATGGCGCGCTGGATCGGCGCCGCGCCGCGCCAGCGCGGCAGCAGCGAGGCGTGCACGTTGAGGCAGCCCAGCCGGGGAGTGTCGAGCACCGCCTGCGGCAGCAGCAGGCCGTAGGCGACGACGATCATGATGTCGGCATCGAATTCGGCCAGCCGTCGCTGGGCCGCTTCGTCCTTGAGGCTGAGCGGCTGTTCCACCGGCAGTTCGTGCTCGAGCGCCAGGCGCTTGACCGGGCCGGGCGTGAGCTTGCGGCCACGGCCGGCGGGGCGGTCCGGCTGCGTGTAGACCCCGACGACCTGATGGCGGGAGGCGAGCAGGGCCTTGAGGCTCTCGGCCGCGAAATCCGGCGTGCCGGCAAAGACGATACGCAGCGGCTGCCCTTCAACACGGTGACTCATTCGATACGTTCCTGACGAGTGAATGCCTGAGGATGAGTGATGCCTGCAGTGGATAAACCCTGAAGAGCAATGACGAAAGGCCGGCGTCGCGAGGACGGCCGGCCTTCGAAAGCCTGAGGATGACGCGACGGGCGATCAGGCGTCCTGCTTCTGGCGCTTCTGCATCTTCTTGAGAACCCGGTCGCGCTTCAGCGGCGACAGGTAGTCGACGAACAGCACGCCTTCGAGATGATCGCACTCGTGCTGGATGCAGTGGGCCAGCAGGCCGTCGGCATCCAGCTCGTAGGCGTTGCCGTCGCGATCGGTCGCCTTGAGATGGACGCGCAGTGCCCGCGGTACCTCGGCGTAGTAGTCGGGGATCGACAGGCAGCCTTCCTGCAGCGGCTCGCGTTCGTCGTCCAGCGGCTCGTAGGTCGGGTTGATCAAGACCAGCGGGTTGTTGCGATCGTCGCTGACATCCATGACGATCACGCGCTGGTGGACATCGATCTGCGTGGCGGCCAGGCCGATACCGGAAGCGTCGTACATGGTTTCCAGCATGTCGTCGACCAGCGTGCGGATCTCGTCGTCGACCTGGGCGACCGGCGCTGCCTTGGTGCGAAGGCGCGGATCGGGATATTGGAGAATGGTTCTGATGGCCATATTCGTTTGCGTGCCTATCGGCATGAGTGACGTGATCTGCCTATTGTAGAGCGCCAGCGCCGACGGGGAAACCGCTGTGCCGAGGCCATGCCGTGATCCATGGTCGGGGCTGGCCCTCAAGTCCGTCCTGCCGGCGCCGATCTATAGTGGAAGATGTCGATGACCCACCCTTGGGGATGATAACTGCAATGATCAGTCTGGATGGTTGGCGAGCGTGCCGCTCCCGTTGTCGCGCTGTGGCGGGACGGCTGCTGTTGGTTGGTGGCCTGGGTCTGCTGGCCGCTTCGCCGACCCCGGTGTGGGCGCTGTCGGCTCAGGAGCCGTTGTCGCTGAAAGCGGATGCGCCGGCCAGCTACACGGTTCGCGAGGGGGATACGCTGTGGAGCATCGCGGCGCGCTTTCTCGATTCGCCGTGGCAGTGGCAGGCGCTATGGCAGCGCAACCCGCAGGTGGCCTCGCCACGGCAGCTTTATCCGGGGGACGTGATCCGGCTGGTGGCGACCGATGGCGCGCCGCATCTTGCCCTGGAGCGCGGGCGTGGCGAGACGGTTCGGCTCTCTCCCAGCGTACGCCGCGCCCCGGCCCGGGAGGCGGTGCCCAGCCTGCCGCTGGATCGCATCCGGGTCTTCCTCGAGTCCTATCAGATCGTCGACCCCGGCGTGCTGGCCGATGCGCCAACGGTGGTCGCCGGCCAGGCCCAGCGATTGTTGAGCGGCGCTGGCGATACGCTCTATGCCCATGGCCGGCTGCCGGCGGCGGGCACCACGCTGGGCATCTATCGGCCGGGCAGCGATTACCGTGCGCCCATGTCGTCCGAGTCGGAAGGGCAGGGCTCGGAGACGAGGTCGCTGGGGCTGGAGCTGCATCGCCTCGGCCATGCGCGGGTGCGGCGGAACGTCGATGGTGTCGGCGAGCTGAAGGTGCTGGATGCAGTACAGGAGATTCGCAATGGCGACTATCTGCTGGCGCTGGACGAAGGCGGCATCGCGACGCAGTTCCAGCCGAGGGCGCCTGAAACACCGATCATGGCAACCATTCTTTCCGTGCCGGACGGTGTGCGCTTCATCGGCCGCCATGATGTCGTGGCGATCGATCGCGGCCGTGCCGACGGGCTCGAGACGGGCCATGTGCTGCAGGTGATGCGTCAGGGCGAGCGCGTGCGCGACGATGTTCGCGACGAGTGGGTGACATTGCCGGATACCGAGGCCGGCGCCGTGATGGTGTTCCGGGTCTTCGAGCATCTCAGCTACGCCCTGGTGATGCGCGCCTCGCAGGCGCTGGCGGTGGGCGATCGACTCGTGGTGCCGAGCGATCTCCGAGAAGTCGTAGCCAGCGGAGGTGCGTCTTGATCGGTACCACGCCGATCCGGGCGTCGTGGATCGGGGCGTCGTGGATGGAAGCCGTCTGGCGAGCGGTCGGTCACGCCGTGGATGAGGGGGGATCATGACGCCGGGACTACGCGACTGGCTGGCACTGGATGCCCTGCCGGGACTGGGGCCGGCCAGACTGGCACCGCTGCTGCGCCGCTGGCGCGAGGGCGACGATCTGCACTGGCCCCAGGGGTGGCTGGCGGCGCTACCCGTGAATCTGGCCCAGCCGCTGCGCCTGTGGCTGGACCATCCCGCGCGCAGCCCGCTTACGCCGGCGGTCGATGCCGCGCTCGAGTGGGAGCGGGCCGATGCCCGCCATCATCTTCTCCATCCCGGACATCCGGCATGGCCCGACCTGCTGACTCAACTGCCGGACCCGCCGACGGTGCTGTGGGCCAAGGGTGATCTCGAGGTGCTGAATCGCCCCGCCATGGCGGTCGTCGGCACCCGGCGACCCACGCGGGAAGGCCAGGACAACGCCACGCGTTTCGCCCGGGATTTCGTCGCGAAAGGATTCTGCATCGCCAGCGGCATGGCCCTGGGCATCGATGGCGCCGCCCAGCGAGCCGCATTGCAGGCCGGCGGCGCCACCATCGGCGTGCTTGGCTGTGGCGTGGATGTGATCTACCCGCCGCGCCATGCCTCGCTGTACCGGGAGCTGCTGGCGGGGCAGGGCTTGCTGCTGTCCGAGCATCCGCCCACGACCCGAGCCCATCCCCGTTTCTTCCCGCGGCGCAATCGTCTGATCACGGGGCTCTCTCAGGGCGTGCTGGTAGTGGAGGCGGCCGAGAAGAGCGGTTCTCTGGTCAGCGCGCGCCTGGCGCTGGAGCAGGACCGGGAGGTCTTCGCGATACCGGGATCGATCCACAACCCGCAATCGACGGGCTGTCTGCGCTTGATCCGCCAGGGCGAGGCGGCGCTGGTTCGCCATGTCGACGATATCCTCGACGATCTTGCCGCCTGGCAGGTGCCGGCGTCTGACGTTCTTCCGAAGGCGCATACCGAGTCGAGCCAATTCTCGCCGTCATCGCCACGGATCGCGACGAACCCGCCATCGCTTGCCGTCGCGCCTGCCGCCCCGGACTCTCCCTTGCTGGCAGCGCTCAGCGACGCGCCGACGCCAGTGGATCTGCTGGTCGAACTGACCGGGCAGTCGGTGGCCGACATACAGCTGGGGCTGCTTGAACTCGAGCTCGACGGCTGGGCGGCCCAGACCACCGGCGGTTGGGTCAGAAGAGGGGGCTGATGCCCCGCGTCATCTCTACCGGGATCGGGGCCGCCACGCGGCGCGGATGCGCCTACTCGCCGGCCGGCCCTCCCCACACTTCCAGATGATTGCGGCGAGCCCGCGATTTCTCCTCGTCGCTCAGGCTCCAGTCGCCGCCGTAGATCGCTTCTTCCCAGGAACCATAGGCCGGATTGGGCAGCATGATGTAGCGGCTGCCGAAGGCATTGGCCTGGGCGTTGACGGCGGCCCGGCGGGCGGCGGCGGTATCGCGGTCGAAGCCGGCGGAGAAGTCGCCGAGGTTGTCGCCCATCAGCAGCACGACCCAGTGCGACTGCGATACGCGCTGACGCCGTGGCGTCTTGTCACTGGAATCGCTGCGCGGCAGCAGATGCTCGTCGTCAGCGTCGGGGAAGCCGACCCGCTGCAGATTGCGCAGCGTTGCCTCGGCTTCGCTGTCGCGGCGGTTGGTGACGTAGAAGATCTCGACCCCGCGCGATGCCGCGTAGTCCAGGAACGGCTTGGCGCCCGGCATCGGGATCGCGCTGGCCTTCTCCACCCACTGGTGCCAGCTGTCGCTGGCGTAGTTCTCGTCGTTGGCAATCAGCCACGCTTCGTAGGGCGAGTTGTCGAGCACGGTTTCATCGACATCGACGACGATCGCCGGTGGGCGCTGCCCGCTCGTTCCGGGGGCGGAAAGGGCGCGATCCAGATTCATGCGGGCCAGGTTGAAGGCCTGATGGCTGAGCGCGGCGTATTCGCCGGAAGATTGCATCCACACCGTTGCCATCACCAGTTCGTCGGAGAGGGAGACCTTCGGGGCTGGCGGTTGCGCGGGTTGCTGGGCACAGGCAGTGAGGCCGCCGGCCAGCGTCAGCGAGAGCAGCGTTAAAGAGAGCGGTGAACGGGGCATGGTCGGTTCCTCGTCGTCTTGTTGGCTTCGTCTTGTTGGCATGTATTCCGGACGGCTCGACCGGGCCGGCGTTAGCCGCACTCGCCACGCCGGATGCGGGGCGGGGTGCGGGGCGGGGTGCGACGTTGAGGCACGGCCGGGCGTCGTTCGGGCATGGTAGAATTTAGCCCATATCCAGCGACAGGTCGGCTCGCGGAAAGAAGGATCGAGATCATGCAGGACTTTGCAGCAGCCGTTGCGGCGCTCCGGCGCGGCGGCATCATCGCCTATCCCACCGAGGGTGTCTGGGGGCTGGGGTGCGACCCGGATGACGAACGGTCGCTGAACGCGTTGATCGCCCTCAAGGGGCGTGCCAGCGAGAAGGGGCTGATCCTGATCGCCGGGGACATCCGTCAGCTCGCGGCGTGGCTCGAAGGCGTCGACGACGATGCGATGGCGCGTCTCGCCGCTAGCTGGCCCGGCCCCAATACCTGGTTGATTCCCGACAATGGCCGGGCCGCGCCGCTGCTGCGAGGAAGCCATTCCACGCTGGCGGTTCGCGTCAGCGATCATCCGCTGGTCCAGGCGCTGTGCGCGGCCTGGGGCGGCCCGCTGGTGTCGACGTCGGCCAACCGGGCCGGCGAACCGCCGGCAATGAGTGCGTCACAGGTGCGCGAGACGTTCGGCGAGGCGCTGGACGCGGTGGTGGAAGGCCCGCTTGGCGGGCGCGATCGGCCGAGCACCATTCGCGACCTGATGACCAACGAGGTGCTGCGCGCCTGAGAGCTCGCCTTTACCCAGCGACATTTTCTCGCTTCACGCTCCGGATTTTCACGACTCTGGACGCTCACTCTCCCGACCTGAAGGAACGACGACCGTGGCACATCCGCATCTCGAACGCGTCAAGGACTATCTGCTCACCCTGCAGGACTCACTCTGCGAATCGCTGGCCGAGCTCGATGGCGGGGAACGCTTCCGCGAGGAGACCTGGGATCGCCCCGAAGGCGGTGGCGGACGGTCGCGGGTGATCGAAGAGGGCGCGCTGTTCGAGAAAGGGGGCGTCAATTTTTCCCACGTCTACGGCGAGAAACTGCCGCCTTCGGCAACCGCGGCGCGCCCCGAACTGGCGGGTCGGAGCTTCCATGCGGTCGGCGTCTCCTGGGTGCTGCACCCACGCAATCCGCACGTGCCGACCGTCCACGGCAACGTGCGTTTCTTCATCGCCGACAAGCCGGGCGAGGAGCCGGTATGGTGGTTCGGCGGCGGCTACGACCTGACGCCCTACTATCCCTATCTCGAGGATGTCCAGCATTGGCATCGCGTCGCTAAGGCGGCCTGCGATCCCTTCGGCGAAGCGGTCTATCCTCGCTTCAAGGCCTGGTGCGACGACTATTTCTTCCTCAAGCATCGCGACGAGACCCGTGGGGTCGGCGGGCTGTTCTTCGATGATCTCAATGAATGGCCGTTCGAGGAGTGCTTCGCCTTCCAGCGCTCGGTCGGCGACAGTTTCATCGACGCCTTCGCGCCGATCGCCCAGCGCCGGCGCGATACGCCGTTCGGCGAGCGCGAGCGGGAATTCCAGTCTTATCGACGCGGTCGCTACGTCGAGTTCAATCTGGTGTGGGACCGCGGTACTCTGTTCGGCCTGCAGAGCGGCGGGCGCACCGAGTCGATTCTGATGTCGATGCCGCCACTGGCCCGCTGGCAGTACCAGTGGGCGCCGCAGCCCGGTTCCGAAGAGGCGCGGCTGCTCGCCTATCTCCAGCCCCGTGACTGGCTGAATACACCGGAGGAACACCTGCCGACATGACCGACCGCTACGCCGTTTTCGGCAATCCCATCGGGCACTCCAGATCACCGCGGATCCATGCCGCGTTCGCCGAGCAGACCGGCGAAGCCATCGCCTACACCGCGATCGAAGCGCCGATCGCGGATTTCGCGGCGGCCTGGGGTGCCTTCGTCGAGGCCGGCGGCCGGGGCGCCAACGTGACAGTGCCGTTCAAGCAGGAAGCCTTCGCGCTGGCGGAAGTGCTTTCGCCGCGAGCGCAACTGGCCGGGGCGGTGAATACGTTGATGCTCGGTCGCGATGGCAAGATTTACGGCGACACCACCGACGGCGTAGGGCTGGTTCGGGATCTCGAGGCTCATGCCGCGCCGCTGGCGGGCGCCCGCGTGCTGCTGCTCGGCGCCGGGGGCGCGTCGCGTGGCGTGATCGAGCCGCTGCTGGAAGCCGGTGTCGCGTCGCTGACGGTCGCCAACCGCACCGTGGCCAAAGCCGAGGCGCTGGCGGCGCTGTTTGCCGGCAAGGGCGAGGTGTCCGGATGCGGTTTCGATGACGTGGCGGGGCCGTTCGACCTGGTGATCAACGCCACCAGCGCCAGCCTGGCCGGCGATCTGCCGCCGCTGCCCGCGGGGCTTTTCGCTGCCGAGGGGCTGGCCTACGACATGATGTATGCCGCCGAGCCGACCGTGTTTCTACGCTGGGCGGCAGAGCAGGGCGCACTGTCGGTCGACGGGCTCGGCATGCTGATCGAGCAGGCTGCGGAATCCTTTTGGCTATGGCGTCAGGTGCGCCCGGATACCGTACCGCTGCGGGAGTTACTGCGGCGCGAGCTGTAACTTGAGTTTCGGCAAGGCAACGAATTCCAGCAGAGTCAGCTTACTACTGTCCGAGTCTTAACGACCCTCTTGCTCGTGATTGCGAGGGGCAAGCCCCTCGCGCTCCCCTTTTGTGACGCCACAGACGGCGAAACTCTGAACGCCAATCGCCCGCGCTCGGGTCGGCGCGAAAGGGCATCCTGCCCAACGCGCCTCTTGCGTCATCCATGACGCAAGACCCGGCACGGGCGATCGTCGTCCAGCGCCATCTGGAAGGCGTCATTGGGTGGCTGATTCAAGCCTATCGGTTCTACCTGCCAGCAACCTGTCCCGCAAATGCCGACAGGTGGAACGTTAAACCTTGCAGCTGGGTCGTTTGCCCTCGGCCCTGGCCTGCTCATAGCGTGGCTGGGCTTCATTGAGCCGCTCATTCAAACCTTCCATGCGCTGGCTGTTGCTGGGGTGGGTGGACATCCAGGCCGGCGGTTCGCCCTGACTGTTGGCTGACATGTTCTGCCACAGCTGGAGGCTGGCGCTGGGGTCGAAGCCGGCATCGGCCATCAGGTCCAGCCCTACCAGATCCGCTTCCGACTCCTGCTTGCGCGAGAAGGGCAGGATGACGCCATACTGCGCCCCGGCGCCCAGCAGCCCCATGATCTGTTCGCCACCGGCGCCTTCGAGGCCGGCAACGGTCTGCAGTATCGAAAGCCCGCTCTGCGTCGCAGCCTGGGTGGAGACCCGCTCGTTGGCGTGGTGTGCCAGCACGTGGCCGACTTCATGGCCGATGACCGCGGCGAGTTGATCCTGGTTGGTGGCGACATCGAGCAGGCCAGTGTTGACGCCGATGTAGCCGCCGGGCAAGGCGAAGGCGTTGGCGGTATCGTCCTTGAACACCTTCACTTCCCACTCGGAGATGCCGGCGCTGGCGGGTACTTCGGCGGTGATCGCCTTGGCCACGCACTGCACGTAGGTTGCCTGGGCACCGCTGACCGTGGGCAGCTCCTGCTCGTACTGCGCGAAACTCTGCTCGCCCATCTGGGCCAACTCATCGTCGGAGTAGAACGCCAGCTGGTTGCGCCCCAGCGGCGACGTGCTGCAGGCGCTGAGCAGCGCGGCAAGGCCGAGGGCGCCGATCACCCGGCGCGAAGGTTGTCCTGACATGAGAGGCTTCGAATCTTCCATGATGGTCTCCAAGATCTGCCTGAATCGTATGTTGTCGGGGTGGTTGGCCGAGACGGGTCATCGATTGGCACAAGATACCCGGCCTGTCGGGGCGGTCAATCGTCCACCGGCACGGTATCTGGTGCGGACGTGGTCTGCTCGCCGATGTCGAGGATCAGTGTCGGTGCGGTGACGATGCCGTCGAGCGCTGCGGGCAAGGTCGGTGTCAGCGATAGCTGGCTGCCTGCCGGCAGTTCGCCGCGACGACTGAGCTGGCGGGCGAGCGAAAGCAGCGACGAGACGCGCTCGGCGCGGGAAGCCAGGGCATCGATACCGGCCGGTTCGAGTGCCACGGGAAGCGTGACGGTGGCCGGTTCACCGCCCTGCAACTGGATCGGCTCGTCGACTTCGCCGCTGGCGGGTTCGGCGCCCGGCACCTGCAACTGCCAATCGAAGCCCTGCAGCTCGATCGGCGGCGCGCTGGCGGGCAATGTCATGGCGAGGGGAAGATCGATATTGACCGGCAGGCCGGCCAGCGCGAGTCCGGAGCTCAAGAGCGTGAGTTCGTCGATATCTTCCAGGCCGGGCGAAAAGTGGTAGTTCCCGATACGGACGTTTTCAACACCCATCGAGGAAAGGGCGATCCGCCCCAGCATGAAGCCGACCTGCGGCAGCGCCAGGCAACCGCCCAGCAAGGACACCAACATCAGCGCGATGAACGGGCGGGAACGAGACGGCATCGCCTCTCTCCTTGAAATTAGCGGCGGTCGGGAAAGGGTGGTGAAGCGGCGGTGCATGGAAACATCCTGCGTCGAGTCCGGGGTGCTGCAAGAGCCCCCGCGACTGGACCCACGGAACCAACCGGCACAAGATACGCTGTTTCCGGCAATCCGCAATCGTCACGAATGACGATCTTCAGCGCTGTTTCATGAGGTTGCCGGTATGGTCTCGATCGTGAATGTCAATGAGGAGAGTGGAAGATGGATGGTGATCTGGCGCTACGTTTGAGCCGCCTGCTGGACCGTGTCGAGGGGTGGTTGCCGGAGCAGTCGCCAGCGGTCGACTGGAGTCGCGATATCGCAGCGCTATGGCAGTCTCACCCGCTCGGTGGGCAACTGGTGGCGGTATCGCCCCGCGACGGGGTTCGGCTCGATGATCTGATCGGCGTCGAGCGTCAGAAACGTGCCCTGCTCGACAACACCCGCGCCTTCCTCAAGGGCTATCCTGCCAACCACGCCTTGCTGTGGGGCGCGCGCGGCAGCGGCAAGTCCTCGATGGTTCGTGCCTTGCTCAACACGCTGGCCGGTGAAGGGCTGCGCTTGATTCAGGTCGATCGTCACGACCTGGTGGCGTTGCCGATCCTGGTGCAGCGCCTGCGCGACCGGCCAGAGCGCTTTGTCGTCTATTGCGACGATCTCTCTTTCGAAGGCAGCGACGATGCCTACAAGGCATTGAAGAGCGTGCTCGATGGCACGCTGACCGGGCCGCCGGAAAACGTGCTGCTGTACGCGACCTCCAACCGCCGGCACCTGCTGCCGGAATCCATGGCCGACAACCAGGAAACCCACCTGGTCGATGGCGAACTCCATCATGGCGATGCCGTGGAAGAGAAGATCTCGCTGTCGGATCGCTTCGGCCTGTGGCTCGCCTTTCATCCGTTCAGTCAGCAGGCCTATCTCGAGACCTGCCGGCACTGGGTCGCTCATCTGGCCGGCGAGGGCGCGTGGAGCGAGGAGGCCCGCGCCGAAGCCGTTCGCTACGCCACCCTGCGCGGCGTGCGCAGCGGCCGAGCGGCGTGGCAATTCGCCTGTCAGTGGGTCGGTTCGCAGTCTATTCGGCTAACCACGGAATAGTCGAATGGGTTACCTTCATGAAAAAGCATGAGTTCCTCGACCCATGCCGACTTTCATGAGGGGAGGAAGCAGTGAAACTCTCGCGCTTGCCGATATTGCTGATTCTGTTGGGCAGTGCCCTGTTGACGCTGTTCTTTGGCTGGATGCTGTTCCAGGCGCTGCACAACGATCGTGTCGCGTTCGAGCGGGATCTCGAATTTCAGTCTCAGGAACAGGGCATTACAGTCAGTGCGGCGCGCGGCGGGCTGGAGCAGCGTGTAGAGATGCTGGTTTCGACTCTCGCCGCCAGCCCGGCGATTCGTTCCAGGCTGGCAAGAGTCGCCGAGGCCGATTCTGAAGAAGAGCTCGAGCCACTGCGGCGTCGTCTAAGTGAGGATATCAAGCCCTACTGGCAGGCGCTCGAAGCGGGAAGCGCCCTGGAGCTGAAAGTCTTCTCGATGACCGGTGACGAGCTTCAGCTGCTGCTGAGCATGGCGCCGTCGAACGTGCCGGGAGCGGGGCAGGATGACAGCGGCTACCTGCGGCAACAGAGCCTGACTCTTCAGTGGCCTACTGTGGGCATCGAATACAATGGCGAGCGGGCGACCACCGTGGGCGTCTCTCCCGTACTGGCGCCGGTCGCCGACGGCGCGATGCCTCGCGTGGTCGGCCTGCTTGAGCTGGAGTTCGGGGTCGTGCCCAATGTCGACGGGCTGGCGCAGCAACTAAACAGCGACGTTGCCATTCTCTTTCGCGGCGCGGATGAGGACCCAGGCTGGTGGGTGAACCAGAGTTCCCAGGCGCTGCTCGAGGGCTGGCTGCAGCAGCGGCGGTTGCCAGTGATGGAAGGCGATCATACGCTGCTGGAAGGCGGCAACGGCCGGCATTACCTGCTGACGCTGCTACCTTTGAGTCAGACGGGGCGCGAGAGCGAAGCTCCGGTAGCAGCCGTCGCGATCTGGAAAGATGTCACCACTCAGCTTGAACATCGCCGTGACCTGATCGCCAATACCTGGATGCGCTGGGGCGTGGCGTGGCTGATTGCCGAGTCCTGCCTGGTGTTGTTGCTGTGGGGAACGCGGCGCGCCACGCGGGACACGATGCTGCGACATCAGCAGCGCCTGGAGAGCCAGAAGAAGACCCTGGAGTCGCTGAATCAGCGGCTCGAGGCTCAGAAGGAGACGCTGGAAACGCTCAACGACATCGCGGCGTTGCAGGAATCCTCCTTTCTCGATCTGGTGGAAAAGGCGCTGGAGGTCGCCGCCAAACACCTTTCCATGCCTTTTGCCATTGCCAACCGTATCGAAGGCAACGACTGCCTGCTCGAGGCCGCCTACGCCTCGGATCGGCGTTTCGTATCGGGACAACAATTGATAACCGGCGAGACGTTCTGCGAGTTGACGATGGCCAAGGATGACATCCTGGCTATCGCCGATGCCGACGCCGAGGGGTTTGACGATCATCCAAGCCGCCGCTGTTACGCCCTGAAGAGCTATATTGGGACGCCCATCTGGGTGCATGGAAAGCGCTATGGTGCGCTGGCCTTCAGCAGCGACCAGGCACGTTCGCGGCCGTTCGATGAGGTCGACGAGGAGTTCGTGCGTTTGCTGGCCCGCTGGATCGGCGCCACCCTGATGCGCTGGCGTGAAGCGCAGTCGCGTGAAGAGCTCAGCCAGCGGTTACGCAAGATTGCGTCGCAGACGCCGGGAATGATTTATCAGTACCGGATCGACGCTGAAGGGCGGGCCTCGTTTCCCTATGCCAGCGATGCCATCAAGACATTTTACGAGATGACGCCCGAGCAGGCGGCCGAGGACTCGTTGGCGGCAATCGATATGATCCTCGAGGAAGATCGACCCAGAGTTCTCGAATCGATCGCCAAGTCCAAGGAGGAACTCACCCCCTGGCATTGTGAATATCGCGTCCAGCATTCGGATGGTCGTATCACCTGGCTGGCCGGCCAGTCGATCCCCGAGCGCGAGGCGGATGGCGGCACCATATGGCATGGCTTCCTGCACGATATTTCCGAGCGCAAGCGTGACGAGCGGTTGAAGACAGAGTTTATCTCCACCGTCAGCCACGAGCTGCGCACGCCCTTGACCTCGATTTCCGGCGCGCTGGGTCTGATCCAGGGCGGAGCCCTCGGAACGCCGCCGGAAACCATGCGAGGCATGCTCGCCACGGCCCACAACAATGCGCAGCGTCTGATTCTGCTGATCAACGATCTGCTCGACATGGAGAAGCTGGTAGCGGGCAAGATGGCGTTCCAGATGCAGGAGCAGCCGCTGATGCCGCTGATCGATCAGGCCATCGAATCCAATCAGGCGTACGCCGCTCAGTTCCGCGCGCAGCTCGTGATCACCGAGCGGCTGGATGACGCCGGGGTCAATGTCGACGCCATGCGTCTCCAGCAGGTGATGAGCAACCTGCTTTCCAACGCTGCCAAATTCTCTCCGCCGGATATGCAGGTCGAGGTCCGTGTCGAGTCAATCGCCGATCGCGTTCGCATCAGCGTGATCGACAGCGGGCCGGGAATACCCGAAGAGTTCCACGAGCGCATTTTCCAGAAATTTTCCCAGGCGGACGCCTCGAGCACGCGAAAGCAGGGCGGTACCGGGCTCGGGCTCGCGATTACCCGCGAACTCGTCGAGCGCATGCGTGGATCGATCAACTTCTTCTCGGAGCCCGGACACGGCGCCTGCTTCTTCGTCGAGCTGCCGTGTTTCGATCTGCCCCAAGAGGCCATGGATCAGGTATCGACCCCCGAGGTCGACGAAGTGGCCGAAGCCAGTTTCTCCGGTTCAAGGCTGCTGATCGTGGAAGACGACCCGGACACGGCGGCGCTGCTGGCCACGCTGGTGCGGCACTGGGGATATCGGGCCGAGGTTGCGCATACCATGAACGATGCGATGAAATGGCTCGAGCGCCGTAGCTTCGACGCCATCACCCTCGACCTGATGCTGCCCGACGGTAACGGCTTGACGCTGCTGCGCCAGTTGCGGGAGCAGCCGCAGACCCGGGACATTCCCGTGCTGGTGGTATCGGCGACCGCGGAGGAGGGGCAACTGGAGATTGGCGGTCGGCTGGAAGCGGTGAACTGGCTGGTCAAGCCTTTCGATGAGCAGCGCCTGTCGAGCGTGCTTCGCAGTTCGCTGAGTCTGCGACCGCCACGCGAACGCATCCTGCACATCGAAAGCGACCCCGAACTGTCCCATCGTGTCGCCGGGCAGGTCGCGTCGAGCATGACCCTGGATGTGGCCCGTTCACTGCAGGAAGCCCGCTATCTGCTCGACAGCAATGAGTACGGATTGATTTCGCTGGATCTGACGGCCTCGCGGGGCCCGGGTTGGGAGGTCATTCCGCTGTTGAGTCAATTGGTCCAGCAGCCGGCCGTCGTCATTCTGTCCGAAGAAGCGTTGGCGCCGACCTTGCTGGGGCGCGTGAAGACGGCGATTGCCAAGCCGGGGCTTTCGGCCGAGGCATTGAGGGAAGCGTTCGAGCGCCAGCTTCATGGCGCTGGAGCGTCGCCGGACGAGAATCAGGAGGAAGCTCGCTGAAATGAAACCCCTACAACGTATCCTGCACGTCGAGGACGATATCTCGATTCAGGAAGTGACCAAGCTGGCGCTAGAGGTCGTCGGCGGACTCGAAGTCACGAGCTGCGACGATGGTCAGACGGCAATCGCCCGCGCCCACGAGTGGCAGCCGGATCTGGTTCTGCTCGATGTCATGATGCCGGGGATCGACGGACCCACGACCCTGGCAAAACTCCGCGAACAGCCCTCCACGCAGTCGATCCCGGTAGTGTTCATGACTGCCAAGGTCCAGCCCAGCGAGATCGAGCACTATCTTTCCATCGGTGCGCTGGATGTCTTGATCAAGCCCTTCGATCCGATGACGCTGGCGGAACAGTTGCGCAAGATCTGGGAGCATTCGCATGACTGATGTCGACGTCCAGGCACGGCTGGCGGCACTGCGCGAGCAATACGGCCGCCGGCTACGGGACGATCTGCAGACGATGATGGCGCAGACCCGGGAGCTGAGCGAACACCAGACTGCGGTCAAGGCCGACTCTCTCGAAACGCTGCGCCAGGGGCTGCATCGTATGGCGGGTTCCGCCGGTACCTTCGGCTATGCGGCTTTGAGCCAGGACGCTCGCGAGATGGAGGTATGGCTGCAGACGTTGATCGAGGGCAGTAGCCAGCCGACGCTCCAGATGTTGACGGCGCTCCACGACCGTGTGTCGAACAGCTACCGAAACCTGGAGCGCATGCAGATAGCGGGTGTGACCGAGCCCGACGACAGCCATCCGCTGGCCAGCGGCGAGCGAGCGATACGGGTTGCCGTGCTGGCCGATGGCGATACCGGTGAGCTGATTCGCTCGTTGAGCGGGTTCGGTTACGAGTGTCGCGATCTCGACGCTCGGGAGATCGGCGCCGATTGGCGGCCGGATATCGCTATCGTCGACACCGCCAAGGTGGAAGACGACGTCTGGAAGCCGGCCGTTGGAGCGATTCCCGAGGCGGCGTTGATCGTGCTGAGCGCCGCCGGCGACTTCGAGACACGCCTGGACGCCGTTCGCAATGGCGCGCAGGGATTCTTCATGCATCCGGTGGACGTGCCCTCGCTGGAGCACCGCTTGCGGTATTTGATCAACCTGCCCCAGCAGGATCCCTATCGGGTCCTGATCGTCGACGACGACATCGAGCTGGCCGAGCATTTCCGGCTGACGCTGAAACAGGCCGGCATCGAGTCCCGGGTGATCAGCGATCCCCGCGATGTCTTGATCGGGCTGCGGGACATCGTGCCGGATCTGGTGCTGATCGATATCAACATGCCGGGCTGCTCCGGGCCGGAACTGGCTCGTATCATTCGCTTCGATGACGACTGGCTGAAGATCCCGCTCATCTACCTTTCGGCCGAGTCGAACGTCCATCGCCAGGCCCAGGCACTGGCCCAGGCGGGAGACGATTTCCTGGTCAAGCCCATTGGGGACATGGCGCTGGTTTCCGCGGTCACAGCGCGAGCACAGCGATCCCGCCAGCTCAGCATGGCGCTGGCTCGCGACGGGCTCACCGGCCTGATCAAGCATCCGGCGATCAAGGAGTTGATCGAACTCGAGGTGGCGCGCAGCCAGAGGACGCAGGCGGGCGCCTGCGTCGTGATGATCGATATCGATCGCTTCAAATCGATCAATGATACCTATGGTCATGGCACCGGCGACTATGTCATTCGCCTGCTGGCCAATCTGCTGCGCCAGCGTCTGCGCCGGGTAGACCATGTCGGACGCTACGGCGGCGAGGAGTTCGTTGCCGTGCTGCCATCCTGTCAATTGGAGAACGCGCGAGAGACTATCGAACGCATTCGAATCAGCTTTTCCCAGCTCGAATGCGTGGCGGCGGACGAGGTCTTTCACGCGACGTTCAGCGCTGGCGTTGCCAGCACCCGGGAGTGGCCGAACGCCGAGGCGCTGCTCGAGGCTGCCGACAAGGCGATGTACGAAGCCAAGCAGGCCGGACGCAATCAGACCCGGATAGCCACGCCTTGACACCCTGCGCGGCTGGCCGCCGTGCGACGGAATACGGTGCTCCCGCCGGGTACGTTCGTCAGCGCCCGCGGCGGCTCTTGCGCGCCTCGCGGGTCCGGCTCAGCTGCCGTCCACGCGCCTTTTCGCGATCGCTGGCGCCGGCTTGATTGTCGTAGGGGTTGTTGCCGGAACGGAATTCGAAGCGAATCGGCGTGCCACGCACCTTCAATACCTTGCGGAAGGTATTGGTCAGATAGCGCCTGTAGGCTTCCGGCAGGGACGAGGTCTGGTTGCCATGAACGACGATGATCGGCGGGTTGCTGCCGCCCTGGTGCGCCATGCGCAGCTTGGGGCGACGGCCATGGATCATCGGCGGCTGATGCTCGCTGACCGCGTCCTGCAGGATCGAGGTCAGGCGGTTGGTCGACCAGTGGCTGTTGGCGCTGTCGAACGCCTTGTCGACCGACTTGTAGAGATCGCCCACGCCGGTGCCGTGCAGCGCCGAGATGAAGTGCAGCTCGGCGTAGTCGGCGAATCCCAGCCGGCGCTTGATGTCGGAGCGCATCTTGTCCCGCGCTTCGCTTTCCAGCCCGTCCCACTTGTTGACCGCCAGCACCAGCGCGCGGCCGCTGCTGAGGACGTAGTCCAGCAGGTGCAGATCCTGCTCCACCAGGCCGGTACGCGCATCCAGCACCATGATCGCGACATGGCACTCCTTGATCGCTTCCAGCGTCTTGATGATCGAGAACTTCTCGGCGATCAGGCTGACGTTCTTGCGACGCCGGACACCAGCGGTATCGACCAGCACGTAGGGTTTGCCGCGGCGTTCGAAGGGGATCTCGATGGCGTCGCGGGTGGTGCCGGCCTCGTCGAACACGACCACGCGGTCCTCTCCCAGCATCCGGTTGACCAGTGTCGACTTGCCGACATTGGGGCGACCGATGACGCCGATATGAATGCCGGGATGATTGCCGGCGGGGCCGGCGTCCGGGTCACGCTCCGGGAAGGGCGCCAGCACTTCGTCGATCAGCGTGGTGACGTTACGTCCATGCGCTGCGGCGATCGGGTGCGGGTCGCCCAGACCCAGCGCCCAGAAGTCGGCCATTGCGGTCTGCTCTTCGAGCCCGTCGGTCTTGTTGACTACCAGCCAGGTTTTCTTCTGGTTTACGCGCAGGTGGTTGGCGATCGCCTGATCGGCCGGCATCAAGCCCGCACGCCCGTCGACCATGAACAGCACGATATCCGCCTCGTCGATAGCGGTCAGGGACTGCTCCGCCATGGCCGCGTCGATGCCTTGTTCGTCACCGCTGATGCCGCCGGTATCGATGACGGTGTAGGTCTTGTCGCCGAGCTGGCCGCTGCCGTACTTGCGGTCGCGGGTCAGACCGGGGAAATCGGCCACCAGTGCATCGCGGGTGCGTGTCAGGCGGTTGAAAAGCGTCGACTTGCCGACGTTGGGTCGGCCAACCAGGGCGATAACGGGATTCATGGCGATTCGCAAAAGGGCGGTGACAAGGTGGACGATCGGAGGGAGGGGTCGGGTGACCCGGTACGATCGATGCTAATAGCCCGGCATTCTAGCATGCGAGAAGCGCGAAGTCCGAACCTCTCGATATCGCCTTCCATAACGCCATCGGCCCCGCCGAGGCGGGGCCGATGAGCTGTCACCCGATGGCGATCAATTCCTGTCGGAAAGCGTCTCGAGGTCGTAGGCGACGAGGGTGCCGTCGTTGCTCAGCGCGTAGATGCGCTGATTGCCGGTCAACAGCGGCAGCGTCAGTCCATCGCCGCCGATCTCTACCCGTCCGTTCATTTCGCCGGTCGAGGCGTCGATGAGATGGATATAGCCTTCGTAGTCGCCCACCACGATGTTGCCGTCGACGAACGAGGGCGCGGTCAGCGAGCGGCCTTCGAGGGTGTCGGAATCCCACATCACCCGGCCGGTGTCGGCCTCGATCGCGATGACGTGGCTCGCTTCGTTGACCGTGAACAGATAGTTGCCGACCACCAGCGGGGTCAGGTAGCTGGACTCTTCATGCTCCCACAGCACCTTGCCGGAAGTGGCTTCCAGCGCCAGCAGGCGGCCGTTGTAGCTGGTCACGAACAGGCGCCCATCCTGGGTCAGCACCGGCTGGCCGTCGAGATCGACGAGCTGGTCGACTTCGGTACGGCCCTTGGGAACGGCGACGCGCATGTCCCACAGCGGCTGACCGCTACGGTTGTCCAGCGTCACCAGGCGGCCGTTGGCGAACCCGGCAAAGGAGACCGGCTCGATGACACGGGGCGCGCCGGTGCCGCGCAGGGTCAATGCCGGCTGGGAGCTGGAGTAGACCCACTGCTCGTTGCCATTCAGGCGGTCGAGCGCGGTGACGGCGCCATCGACGCTCTGCACCACGACCAGTTCGCTGTTGACCTGGGGAGCGGCCAGCACTTCGCTGGAGACCCGTGATTTCCAGTCGATGCTGCCGTCCCCGCGATCGATGGCCAGCACTTCGCCGTTGCGGGTGCCGATATAGAGACGGCTGCTGTCGGCGCCGATGCCGCTGGAGATAGGCGTGCCCAGCTCGACCTCCCACTGGGTTTCGCCACTGTCGGTGTCGATGGCGTGCAGGTCACCGGTTTGGTCGACGGCGTAAAGGGTGCCGCTATCGACGATGGGGGTGAGCGGATAGCGGGCGCGGCCCAGGCCTTCGCCGATTCCCTGGTCCCAGCGTTCGTCGAGGCTGACCTTGGGCGTGAAGTCCTGGAGTTCCTTGGGCGGATACTGCGGCTCGACGCTGCCGGCGCAGCCGGCCAGCAGTGTCGCGGTCAACCCCAGCGGCAGAAGTAGGTGAGTCAATTTCATCAGGTGGCGTCCTCCGCACCGAGATCGTCTAGCTTGAGCTGCAGGCCGTAAAGGGTCTGGTCGGCATCCTGCGCCAGACTCTGCGCCTGCTGGTAGGCGTTACGCGCATCCTCGGGGCGTTCGAGCGCGACGTAGGCATCACCGAGCACATTCTGGCGCTGCGCTTCCAGTGCGCTCGGCACGCTCTCCTCGAGGGTCGTCAGGGCGGTTTTTGCATCGTCGCCGGCAATCTGCAGGCGTGCGAGATCGATGCGCGCCAGGCTCTGCATGTAGGGGCGGTCACTGTTGGCGACGACATCGTTCAGCGCCTGACGGGCGCGTTCGTTGTCTTCGGCATTGATCGCGATCTTGGCTTCCAGCAGGCCGGCCAGATCGGCGTAGAGCGTATCGCCGTGGTCGCTCTGCAGGCCGTCGGCCAGGTCGAACGCCTGGGTGCGGGCGTTGTCGTCGAGGGTGTCGCTGCTGGCGATCGCGATCAGCTGCTGGTAGGCATTGGAGGCCTCGGCGGATTGGCCTTCCTGGTAACGCTGCCACGCCTGCCAGCCGAACACGCCGGCCGCGGCGATGACGATGCCCACCAGCAGGGCGCTTCCGTTGGACTTCCACCACTGTTTGATCGCGTCCAGCTGCTCTTCTTCGGTCCTAAGCTCCGCCACGGGCGGTCTCCTTACACTATTGACTACGAGCTACGAGCTACGAGCTACGAGCTACGAGCTACGAGCTACGAGCTACGAGCTACGAGCTACGAGCTACGAGCTACGAGCTACGGTTAGCGCCGGCGTCGGGGCGCTATGAAAGCCGTGCGAGCCAGGCGATGGCGTCGTCCAGCTCGAGTGTCTGTTGTTCGCTGTCGTCACGCAGTGGCTTCAGCGTCAGCCGGCCCTTGGCGATTTCGTCCTCGCCGAGAATCAGCGCTACCCGGGCGCCGCTGCGATCGGCACGCCGGATCTGGCTCTTGAAGCTACCGCCGCCGCAGTGTACCTGAAGCCGCAGCGCGGGCAGAGCGTCACGCAGGCGCTCGCCCAGTAGCAGCGCCTCGCGCTCGGCGGCATCGCCCATCGCCAGCAGGTAGGCATCGGCACCGCCCTTGGCGTCTTCGGGGATCAGGTCGAGGGTTTCCAGCAGCAGCATGAGGCGCTCGAGACCGATAGCGAAGCCGACGCCCGGTGTCGGCTTGCCGCCGAGCTGTTCGACCAGGCCGTCGTAGCGCCCGCCACCGCAGACCGTGCCCTGGCTGCCAAGTGCAGTGGTGGTCCACTCGAATACGGTACGCGAGTAGTAGTCGAGACCGCGTACCAGTCGAGGGTTGATGCGGTAGCCGATACCGGCGGCATCCAGCGTCGACTTCAACTGCTCGAAATGCACCCGGGACTCCTCGTCGAGGTGGTCCAGCAGTTGCGGTGCCCCGGCGAGCATGTCCGCCATGTCCGGATTCTTGGAGTCCAGGATCCGCAGCGGGTTGGTCTTCAGCCGCCGTTGCGAATCTTCGTCGAGAATCTCGTGATGGGACTCGAAGTAGGCGACCAGGGAGTCTCGATAGTTCGACCGGGCTTCCGGCGAGCCCAGCGAATTGAGCTCGAGCGTCACGTGCTCGGACATGCCGAGCTGACGCCACAGGCGTGCGGACAGCAGAATGATCTCGGCGTCGATATCGGGCCCGGTCATGCCGTAAGCCTCGATACCAATCTGGTGGAACTGGCGATAGCGGCCTTTCTGCGGGCGCTCGTAGCGGAACATCGGCCCCATGTACCACAGCCGCTGCGTCTGGTTGTGCAGCAGGCCATGCTCCATGGCGGCGCGCACGACGGCGGCAGTGTTTTCCGGGCGCAGTGTCAGGCTTTCGCCATTGCGGTCGTCGAAGGTGTACATCTCCTTCTCGACCACGTCGGTCGCTTCGCCGATGGAGCGGGCGAAGAGCGCGGTCTGCTCGACGATCGGCGTGCGGATCTCGCGATAATCGTAACGGTCCACCAGCGAGCGTAGCTGCCGCTCGACGTACTGCCATGCGGGGGATTGATCCGGCAGCAGATCGTTCATGCCGCGAATGGCTTGTATTTTGTTGCTCAACTGATACTCCTGCCTATAACAGAACGCGGCAGGCAGCCTGCCTGGGCGTTCGTCGGTGACTCTCTGTTTGTGGATCGCGAGGTGCCAAGCCTCACGGGAATTCCGTCACGCTTCGCCTGCGTGCCTTTACGCTCTGCGCGCGCTTTCTTGCTCCACGTACACTCAAGCTTCGCGCGCACTTGCTAGGCTTCTCGTGCAATCAGGTCGCCGGCGCGGTTCTCTTTCTCTTTGGCCTTGGCGCGGATCAACGCTTCGAGATCGTCGACCAGATGATCGTTGCGCAGCTTGCTGGCCGGCTTGCCATCGATGTAGACCAGATTGGCCGGGCTGCCGCCGGTGAGGCCGATGTCGGTTTCCTTGGCTTCACCGGGGCCGTTGACCACGCAGCCGATCACCGAGACGTCGAGCGGCGTCATGATGTCTTCGAGACGCTCCTCGAGCGCGTTCATGGTCGCGATGACGTCGAAATTCTGGCGCGAGCAGCTGGGGCAAGCAATGAAGTTGATGCCCTTGGCGCGCAGCTTCAGGCTCTTCAACATATCGAAGCCGACCTTGATCTCCTCGACCGGATCGGCGGCCAGCGAGACGCGAATCGTGTCGCCGATGCCATCCATCAGCAGCATTCCCAGGCCGATGGAGGACTTCACCGTACCGGAACGCAGGCCGCCGGCTTCGGTGATGCCCAGATGCAGCGGCTGTTCGATCTGCTTGGCCAGCAGCCGGTAGGCCGACACGGCCATGAACACGTCGCTGGCCTTGACGCTGACCTTGAAGTCGGGGAAATCGAGCCGGTCGAGATGGTCGATGTGGCGCATGGCCGACTCGACCAGCGCTTCCGGGGTCGGTTCGCCGTATTTCTTCTGCAGATCCTTTTCCAGCGAACCGGCGTTGACGCCGATGCGGATCGGGATGCCGTGATGGCGAGCGGCGTCGACCACGGCTCGAACGCGATCTTCGCGGCCGATGTTACCGGGGTTGATGCGCAGACAGTCGACACCGAGCTCGGCCACCCGCAGGGCGATCTTGTAGTCGAAGTGAATGTCGGCCACCAGCGGAACGCTGACCTGACGCTTGATCTTGCCGAACGCTTCGGCGGCGTCCATGTCCGGCACCGAGACACGCACGATGTCGGCACCGGCCTGCTGCAGACGCTGGATCTGCGCCACGGTGGCGGCGACATCATTGGTGTCGGTGTTGGTCATGCTCTGTACGGCGATAGGGGCGCCGCCGCCGACAGGCACATGGCCGACATGGATTTGTCGAGAAAGACGGCGGGTGATCGGAGATGGCGTATGCATGGCGCTTCTCAGTCTCCCAGGGTGAAGCGGGCAACGTTGTTGCCGCCCGTGTATTGACTCAGGTCGACCGATTCTCCGCGGTATTCGAGCGTCACGCCACTGGCATTGCCGATGGTCAGGCGGAAGGGCGGTTCACCCTCGGCGCTGGCCTGGCTGCCTGCGGACTGCAGGCCGCTGAAGATCCGGTCGTCGTTGGCATCATAGATCTCGGTCCATGACTCTTGGTTGAAAGTCAGGGAGAGCGTGTCGTCGTTCGTCGCAACCGGAGTCGCTGTATCTGTCGCTGCGGCGTCTTCGGACGGTGCCGAAGTCACGTCGTCCGCCACCGAGCCGACCTGCTCGGCCTGACGAGCGTCGGCATCCGGGGGCGTCGTCTCCGCGGATGCGGAGACGCCGGAGTCGGTCGGTTCGGTGTCGCCACTCGCGAGGCTGGCGTCCGATGACATCGAACCATCGGCGTCGAACGAAGGCGTGTCCTGCCGAGTGGGCGTCGGCGGTAGCTGGGTATCGGTGTTGGGTGTCATCACGGTGCTATCGGAACCAGCGGCATCCGCATTGGCGTCGTTGCCGTTCAGGCGATCGACGGCAATCGGACTGTCGTCGCTGCCGCCACCGAAGATCTCGTTGCCTTCCCGGCTCTGCCACCAGAGCAGCGTCAGCGCGATCAGGCCGACGATCACCAGCAGAGTGAACAGGCGGAATATCCAGGCCCCGACGCGAGAGGGCGGGCGAGAGGTATGGACCGGCGATAGCTTGCGCTCCATGTCGCCGCGTCCGTGGGTGGCATCGTAGGCGCCGACGACCCGTGACGCGTCCATTCCCAGCAGGCGCGCGTAGGCACGCACATAGCCTCGCCGATAGGCGGCGATCGGGACCTGGTCGAATTGATCCTCTTCGATGCCGGTCACGACGATCGGACGCAAGTTCAACTGCAGCGCGACATCCTCGATGCTAAGTCCCTGGCGCTCGCGCTCGCGCTGGAGCATGTTTCCCGCCATCTCGCGGGAGGGGCTGAGAGCATCATGTTGCTTGTTCGATGATTCGTTCATTTCGCTCATGGGCGAAAATCCTTCTGATCTCTTCTCGAGCCGGGACTCGAGTACGGGGTCTGTTCGCCTCAGGAGCCGCCAAGCTGCTGACGATAAAAGGCGGCACGCGTCGAGTCGCCCTGGGCACTGGCGATATCGCTTGCCAGCTTCAGGCTCTCGGCATTGGTGCCGGCCACGGTGAAATAACGCTGCAAGCGTTCCCAGGCGCGTTCGTTGTTACCCTGCGTGTGATCGATGCGAGCCAATGCCAGCAGGCTACGCCCATTGCGCGCATCGATGTCGAGTGCGCGTTCGTAATATTGGCGAGCGGCAGTCGCATCGCCATGGGTCATCTCGCACTGGCCCAGGTTCGCGAAAAGCTGGGCCCTGTTGGTATAGGTAATGTCCTGGCTGGCGATACGCAGCTGTTCGCATGCTTTGGCATACTCACCGCGCTGATATAGCAGCGCCGCATAGTTGTTGCGGATGCGTGTCGCCTCGGAATCGACTTTCAAGGCCTGCTGGAAGAAACGGTCAGCCAGCTCGAACTCCTGCTGACGTTGGTAGAGCAGCGCCAGACCTTCCAGTGCGCCACTATCGTTGGCGTCGAGGTCGAGCGCATGTTCCAGAGCCTGCTGCGCGCGGGGCAGGTTGTTCTCGGCGAGATAGGCCTTGCCCAGCCGCGTGTAGGCCGCCGCTGCATCTTCGGGGCTGTCCTGCTTCGGCCCGTTGGTCGAGACCGCCGTGGCGCAGCCGCTCAACAGACACACCACACCCATGGCGATACAGAACGACCGTATCGAATCAGGGCGAGTTTGGTGGGTCATGCGCGGCTCTCCCACGTTACGAGAAGACGACAGTCGGGTCGCGTCCCGAACAGCTGAAAACAAAGCGGTTTTGGGGTTCCCATCAAAGCGCCGCGTCGAGTCGAAGTCAAGGCGACAGCGGGCCGATTCGACATCGATAGCGGTTCGACTCGTCGATTTCGGCGGCCCGATGCGAGGCCCGGCAGCCAGGTCTCAATCGGCATCCAGTTGAATCGACTGGATGTAGCGCTCGTGGCGGCGCGTTCGATCCTTTACCCGGCCGACCAGCTGGCCGCAGGCGGCGTCGATATCGTCGCCACGCGTGGTGCGCACCATGGCCGTGTGGCCGAGTTCGTAGAGCCAGCTCTGGAAGCGCATGACCTGGTTGCGCGACGGCTTCTCGTATCCCGAATGGGGGAACGGATTGAAGGGAATCAGGTTGATCTTGCAGGGCAAGTCGTCGAGCAGCGCGATGAGCTCCTGCGCATGCGCCTGCTGGTCGTTGACGTCCTTGATCAGGGTGTACTCGATGGTGATATGGCGCGCGTCGCCGCACTTGGCAAGATAGCGCTTGCAGGCATCGAGCAGCTTCTCGATGTTGTACTTGCGATTGAGCGGCACCAGCTCGTTGCGCAGTTCATCGTTCGCCGCATGCAGCGAGATCGCCAAGCTCACGTCGATATCGTCGCCGAGCTTGTCGATCATCGGCACCACGCCGGACGTGGACAGCGTCACGCGGCGCTTGGAAAGGCCGTAGGCGTTGTCGTCGAGCATCAGCTTCATCGACGGCACTACGTTGTCGTAGTTGAGCAGGGGTTCGCCCATGCCCATCATTACCACGTTGGTGATCGCGCGGCGCCCATCCGGTGCGCTCATGCGGCCGCCGGCGCGCTGCTGGGCCACCCAGACCTGGCCGATGATCTCGGCGCTGGTCAGGTTGCGCTGAAAGCCCTGCTTGCCGGTGGAGCAGAAGCTGCAATCCAGCGAACAGCCCACCTGGGACGAGACGCACAGAGTACGCCGGCTGCCGTTGTCGGCCGGGATCAGTACCGTCTCGACATAGCTGCCGTCCTCGACTTCCAGTACCCACTTGCGAGTGCCATCGCTGGAGGTGCCTTCGTAGACCACACTCGGGCCACGAATCTCGGCATGTTCCGCCAGGCGGGCACGCAGCGGCTTGGAGAGGTTGGTCATCGACTCGAAGTCGTCGCAACCTTCCTGATGGATCCACTTCATGACCTGGGCAGCGCGGAATTTCTTCTCGCCCAGAGAGACGAAGAACGCCTCCATCTGTTCGCGAGAGAGCCCCAGTAGATTGGTGCGCGGAGTAGCGGTAGCAGCGCTCATAGCAACGGAATCGGCTCGAGGGTGGCAGGGCGTCCGAAGACGAGGATGACCGGCCGGCACGAATGGCCGGCCGGTCGACGAATCAGCTGCGCGAGCAGAGTTCGTCGTCGTTGAAGAAGTAGCTGATTTCGCGGGCGGCGGATTCCGGTGCATCGGAACCGTGCACGGCGTTGGCGTCGATGGAGGACGCAAAGTCGGCGCGAATGGTGCCCGGTGCGGCTTCCTTCGGGTTGGTCGCGCCCATCAGCTCGCGGTTCTTGGCGATCGCGCCTTCCCCTTCGAGCACCTGGACCATGACCGGACCGGAGGTCATGAAACCGACCAGATCGGCGAAGAAACCGCGCTCCTTGTGCTCGGCGTAGAAGCCTTCTGCCTGCTCCTTGGAGAGGTGGAGCATCTTGGCACCAACGATCTGCAGGCCGGCTTTTTCGAAGCGGCTATAGATATCGCCGATTGCGTTCTTGGCAACGGCATCGGGCTTGATGATGGAAAGCGTGCGCTCGGTGGCCATGACTTCGGTCTCCTGGCTTTAGTGAATCGATCGCGGTTGTCGCGAGCGGAAAATGAATGACTGAGATGCGAGACGACGCGCCCCCGACGCCTCGTCTCGAAGCCTGGCTTCGAGATCGATCGCATCGGCAGGTGGCGCGTCGCCCGGAATTCTCGTTGGCTGGCACGATGAGCGGTTTCGATCACCGTCGTGCCAGCCGTAAAATCGCGCCATTGTAGCGCAAGCCCGCGGCCGGCGCACCCTGGGCGGCACCAGCAAGGGGCGCCCGGCCATGGCGCGGACGGGGCGCTTCGAAGCGGCGTTCAGACGTTGAAGCTTTCGCCGCAGCCGCACTCGTCGGTCACGTTGGGGTTGTTGAAGCGGAAGAATCGATTGAGTCCTTCGCTGACGTAGTCGACCTCGGTGCCGTCGAGAATGGCCAGGGCTTCCCGGTCGACCAGCACCTTGACGCCGCGCTCCTCGAACGCGATGTCTTCGTCCCGCAGGTCATCGGCGATGTCCAGAACATAGCTGTAGCCGGAGCAGCCGCTCGGCTTGACCGCCACGCGCAGCCCCAGGCCGCCGCCGCGCTCCTCGAGGACATGGCGAATCTGGGTCGCGGCGGATTCACTGATCGTGATGTTTTGCATGGCATTTCTCCTTGCCGAAAATCGATGGCGCCGGGGCCATCGACCTAGCGATGATTCATGGCGGCTGTCGATGGCTGACGCAGTCCGCCAAGGGCGCGGCGGATGTCGGCCACGGCCGCATCGATCTCTTCTATGGTGGTGAAGCGGCCAAAACTAAAGCGTATCGAGGCGAGCGCCTGTAAATGAGGCACGCCGATACCCTTGAGAACGTAGGAGGGTTCCACGCTGGCCGAATTGCAGGCGGAGCCGGTGGAGACGGCCAGGCCACGCAGCGCCATCAACAGCGACTCGCCATCCACGCCATCAAAGGCGAGGTTGACGATATTGGGCACCGACTGTTCCAGCGGCGAATGGTTGTGTATGCCGCCGCAGTCGGCCAGACCGTCGAGAAAGCGCTGGCGCAGCGCACGAACGCGCTCACCGTCGGCTTCGCACTCGTCGCGTGCCAGCGCGAACGCTTCGCCCATGCCGACGATCTGGTGCGTCGGGAGCGTCCCTGACCGCATGCCGCGTTCGTGACCGCCGCCGTGGATCAAGGCCTCGATACGCAGGTCCGGATCGCGGCGAACGTACAAGGCGCCGATACCCTTGGGGCCGTAGGCCTTGTGGGCGGAAAGCGACATCAAGTCGATCCCCATGGCCTCGACATCCAGTGCCAGCCGGCCCGAGGCCTGGGCGGCGTCGACGTGAAAGCGCGCGCCGAATTCATGGGTCACGGCAGAGAGCGCGGTGAGATCGTTGACACTGCCCAGCTCGTTGTTGACCGCCATCAGCGAGACCAGCACGGTGTCCTGGCGCATCGCTCCGCGCAGTTGCTCGGGCGAGATGCGGCCGTCCGACCCTGGGGTCAGCCAGGTCACTTCGAAACCTTCCGTCTCCAGCGCCAGCGCGGTATCGACGATGGCCTTGTGCTCGATGATCGACGTCACCAGATGGCGCCCGCGGGCACGATTGGCGCGCATGAAGCCGGTCAGCGCCAGATTGTCCGCCTCGGTGGCGCCGGAGGTCCACACGATTTCGCGCGGATCGGCCGCGATCAGATCGGCGACCTGACGGCGGGCGTTTTCCACCGCCTGTTCGGCCAGCCAGCCGGGCATGTGGCTGCGCGATGCCGGGTTGGCGTAGACCCCATCCAGAGTCAGGTGTCGCATCATCTGCTCGGCCACACGTGGATCGGTCGGGGTGGTGGCGGCGTAATCGAGATAAATCGGAGCGCTCATGGCACGGTAGATCTCTGGCAATCGATCGAAATGGATTCGGCGGCGTCAGCTCGAAGCGTAGTCGTTTACGAGCTCGCCCGGAGCAACGACACGATGACTGGTGCAACGACACGATGAATGTGTAGCGATTCGGTGATCCGTGCACCGACATCGTGCTCAGTGCGACGACACCGTGATCGTGGCGGCGTCGTCGGCGAACGAATGTACGTCGGGTTCGGGCCGGGCGGCGGCGCGGGCCTGTTCCCGGCGTACCAGCTCCTGCAGGCTGATATCGCTCAGGAAGCGCTGGATTTCGTCGGAGAGGTCGCACCACAAGTGATGCGTGATGCACTTGCTGCCCTGATGACAGTCCGCCTGGCCATGGCAGCGGGTGGCATCCACCGACTCGTTGACCGCATCGATCACGCCCGCTACCGAAATATCGGCGGGTGCTCTCCCCAGCAGGTAACCCCCGCCCGGGCCGCGCACGCTACTGACGAGCTTGGCGCGCCGCAGTCGTGCGAACAGCTGTTCCAGATAGGACAGCGAAATATCCTGACGCTTGGAAATATCCGCCAGACAGACCGGTCCCTGATCGGCGTTGAGAGCCAGATCGAGCATCGCGGTGACGGCGTAGCGCCCTTTGGTAGTCAAACGCATCGGCGGGTATCGGCTGTCGCTGCATCGGTAGCGGCATTATGGAAAAACCCAGTAACACGGTCAACCATTCTGCCGGCGATCGACGCTCGCTGTTTCGGCCACTGGCGTCTGCCGGGGCGAGCGGCGTTACGCCGGAGCCGCCACGTCGACGTCTTGACGTTGTGGATGGTGCCCCGCGACAGTCAGGGCTTCTCCCGCAGCCGCTTGTCGATCGTGCCGAGAATGCCGCGCAGGATATTCATCTCCATCGAATCGAGATGGGCGCGCATGAAGAGCCGGCGCAGGCGGGCCATCAACTGGCGCGGGTTGTCCGGATCGTGGAATTCGATCGCCGTGAGCGTACTCTCGAGATGAGCGAAAAAGCGCTCCAGGTCGGCATGGGTGGCAGGCGGGTTGTCCCACGTCACGCCGAAGGGCAGGTCGGCCTCGCGGTCCGGCTCGGCAGCAGGAGTCGCCGAAGCGTCGTCCAGGGCGAGGAATGCCTGGCGACATTCGTAGGCGAGCACTTGCACGGCCGCGGCCAGATTCAGCGAGCTGAAGTCCGGGTTGGTCGGAATATGCACGTGCTGATGGCAGCGTTGCAGTTCGGCATTGGTCAGGCCGGTATCCTCTCGGCCGAATACCAGTGCGACCCGGGTGCCTTCAGGTGCCAACGCCGCCGGCAGGCTCTCCGCCAGGGCTCGAGGAGTGACCATCGGCCACGGCAGATGGCGCGAGCGCGCGCTGGCGCCGACCACCAGCGTGCAGTCGGCAACGGCCTCTTCGAGTGCGTCGAATTGACGCGCAGCGTCGACGAGCGTGTTGGCCCCGGAGGCGCGCGAATAGGCGTCCTGGTCCCTGGGATCGCAGCGGGGCGTGACCAGGGCGAGATCCTCGAGACCCATGTTGCGCATGGCGCGGGCAGTGGCGCCGATGTTTCCGGGATGGCTGGTGCCGATGAGGACGATACGGATACGGTCGAGCATAAAGGCGGCTATCAGGGCTGTGGCAATCGGGAAAGCGCGCAGTCTAGCATGACTCGGCAAGCCTGCTTCTGTTAGACTGCGCGGCGTTCTTTAACAGCTCTCGACTCCGCTCTCGATTTCCCCAAGGCCAGATCCATGCATCCGATGGTTCAATATGCGCTGCGTGCCGCTCGCAGTGCCGCTGAGCAATTCGTACGTATCCGTGACCGTCTCGAGGTCAACCATGACGAGCAGGTAACTGCCGGTCTGCTCGAGGATACGGCACGCAACGCCGAAACGCTGATCGTGCATCAGCTCTCCCGTGGTTATCCGCAGCACGGCATTTCCGGTCGCTATACGCCTTACCGCGAAGGCAAGGGTACCGACAAGGACACCGTCTGGCACATCGAGCCGATCCACGGTGAATCCAATCTTGGAGTGGCGAGCCGCCAGTTCGCGATCTCGATGGTATGCCTGGTCAAGGGGCGTCCGGAACACGCGGTGGTCGTCTCGCCGTTCAGCGACGACGAGTTCCTGATCAGCCGCGGTCGTGGCGCCCAGGGCAACGGCAAGCGTATGCGTGTCTCCAAGACCATCAGCGTCAATGGTGCCCGAGTGGCACTGGCATGGCCGACGCTCGAGGCGCGCTCCCAGTGGCTGCCGCAATATCTCACCGTGGTCGAACGCCTCGGCCCCCAGATCGATACCCTGACCGGCACGGGCTGCGCGCTGCTCGACATGATCGAATTCGCCTCCGGCCGTGCCGACGCGATCTTCGTTCTCGGGCTGGAAGAGCAGGACCGCCTGGTCGGCTCGCTGCTGCTGAAGGAAGCCGGTGCGTTGACCGGCGCCATCGACGGCTCGCCCAGTGTCGAAGACGGCGGCAGCCTGATGGCCGCCGGCCCGCGCCTCTACAAGGCACTGGCACAGCAGCTCAAGGCGAGCGTCTAGGCTAGCGGTCTCGGTCGGCAAGATTCGCCGTCCGGCGAATCACCAGAAAGCGCTCTGTCGGGTTATCCCGGCAGGGCGCTTTTGCGTTGGGGTTGAGTCGCGAATCCAGGTCGAATCAGGGCGTCGGTGCCACCATCGAATGGGGGCGGGTAAGCAGACTGCCCACGACGAACGCGATCATGCCGAAGGCGAGCCCGGCATAGATCGGCGAGTTGGCGAGCAACCCATCCTTGAGCATGAAGCCGATCGCACGCTCGCCGAACGGCTGGGTATCAGTCAGCCTAGCGTGGTGCGCAAGTTGAGACGTCACGGTCTTCGGCTCGAACGGTAGCGCCCCGGTCGTTCTCGCGACGATGAACCGGCGGCAACGAGCCCGTGACGAGGCTAGCGGCTGATATCGGCATTGGCGTCGGCGTTCGTGCTCGCCGCCGCTCGCATGCCCCTCGAATCGTCTCGGCGTGTGGCGGAGGAGCGGCTCGTGGCGGCCGGTCTGCGCTTGCCGTAGCCCCAGCGCTCGGCTTCCGACGGGGCATCCGGGGCGCTGTCGTCATGCAACCATTCCCGCCAGCTGGCGACCAGCAGCGCCATCAGCACCGGGCCGACGAACAGGCCGACGATCCCCATGGTTTTCACGCCCCCCACGAGACCGAAGAAGGTCGGCAGAAATGGGAGCTTGATCGGGCCGCCTACCAGGCGCGGGCGCAATGTCTTGTCGACGACGAAGAGTTCGAAAGCGCCCCAGATGAACAGTCCGATGCCGTTGACCATGTGTCCGGTTGCCAGCAGATAGAGCGAGACCAGCGTGAACGTCAGCGGCGCGCCACCGGGCACCAGCGCCATGAACGCGGTGATGACGCCGAGCACGACCGGGGACTGAATGCCGGCGATCCAGTAGGCGGTACCGAGCACCAGGCCTTCGCCGAGGGCAATCAGGCCCATGCCCATCACGGTCGAACTGATCGTCGCCGGCACCACTCGCGAGAAGCGCTGCCAGCGCGCCGGCAGTACCCGTTCGCCGACGATGTCCAACTGGCGCGCCATGCCGGCGCCATCCCGGTAGAGAAAGAACAGCGTGATCAGCATGAACAGCAGGGTCAGCGCCAGATGCAGCGCATTGCTGCCAAGAGCGAGCACCCAGCGGGAAATGTTGCCGATATGCTCGCCGCCTACCAGTTGAATCAGAGACTCCGGCGCGTGGGGTTCGGCCAGGGACGCTTGCCACTGCTCGGCCAGCCAGGTTCCGATGCCCGGAAGAGATGCAACCCAGGAGGGCGTCGGAATGCCGCGCTCGTTGGCGACCATCAGCCAGCCGACCCAGCCCTTCAGTTCCTGGAAGGCGTAGGAGCAGGCAAGCACCATGGGGATCACCAGGCAGAGAATGATCAGGCCCAGCGCGATGCTGGCGGCCAGGGCCCGGCGCTGGCCGCAACTCGCCAACAGCCGCTGATAGAGCGGCCAACTGGCGACGCAGATGATCAGCGCGGCCAGCACGGGAATCAGGAAGTCGATGAAGAAGTAGACGCCGGCGATCATCACCAGCACGAGAAGCCAGCGGGCGACGCTGCTGTCGGCAAAGATGGGGGCCATGAAAGACTCGTGAACGTGACGAAGGAAACCGGTTATCCGGGCGAAATCGAACGGCATGCCAGTCGGCAGCGAATCATCATACCTCACGGGATTCGATTCGCACTTATCGGCGTGCCGGGAAGCCATGGGTGCAGTTGACTAAACGCCTTGACCGGCAAGGTTTCAGGAAGGGTTTCAATAGGGTGGGTGTAAAAAACCCCTCCGAAGAGGGGTTTGCGAGGCTGTTACCGAGTTGCCGATGAGGCGCTTTGCGGGCCTTCCGGCTCAGGGCAGCTCTTCTTCGACCTCTTCCTTCTTCACCGGAATCAGGTCCTGGCGTTCCAGCTTGAACACGATCAGCAGCGCCGCGGCGACATAGACCGAGGAGAAGGTACCGGCCACGATCCCCAGGATCAGCGAGATCGCGAAGTTGTGGATCATGTCGCCGCCGAGGAAGAATAGCGCGAACAGCACCAGCAAGGTGGTGCCGGACGTCGCCAGGGTGCGCGACAGCGTCTGGTTGATGGCTTCGTTGAAGATCTGGGCCAGATTGTCGCTACGGGACAGGCGGATGTTCTCGCGAATCCGGTCGTAGACGATGATGGTGTCGTTGAGCGAGTAGCCGATGACCGCCATGATCCCCGCGAGCACCGTGAGATCGAACTCCCACTGGAACAGCGCGAACAGTCCCAGCACGATCAGCACGTCGTGGCCCAGCGAGATGATCGCGCACAGGGCGAACTTGTACTGGAAGCGGAAGGCGACGTAGACCGCCACGCCGGCCAGCGCCACCAGCATGCCCAGGCCACTCTGGTCGCGTAGCTGGTCGCCGACCTGGGCGCCGACGAACTCGGCGCGAACCAGATCGATCTGGGCGCCGCTACTGCTCAGTGCCGAAACGACCTGATTGCCGACGTCATTGCTAAAGGTCTGTTGCAGGCGTACCAGAATCTCGTCGGCGGCACCAAACGTCTGTACCGAGAAGTTTTCGAAGCCGCTGTTGGCCAGCAGCGTACGGATGTCGTCGAGCGACGGTACCGCGGCATAGTGGAGCTCGACGACCGTACCGCCGGTGAAGTCGAGACCGAGATTGAGGTTCAGCAGGGCCAGGGCCGCTATCGATACGATCGTCAGCACGATCGAGACGATGAAAGCGATGCGGCGCTTGCCCATGAAATCGAATTGGCGCATTGCTCGCGTCTCCTAGATCCACAGTTTCTTCACCGGCTTGCCGCCGATGGAGAGGTTGACGAGGGCACGCGACACCAGAATGCCGGTGAACATCGAGGTCAGGATGCCGAGCGACAGCGTCACGGCGAAGCCTTTCACCGGGCCGGTGCCGATCGAGAACAGCACCACCGCGACCAGTAGCGTGGTCAGGTTGGCGTCGACGATCGAGGTGAAGGCGCGGCCGTAACCGGCATGAATCGCCTGCTGCGCCGGTGTCTTGCGCCTGAGTTCTTCTCTTATGCGCTCGTAGATCAGCACGTTGGCATCCACCGCCATGCCGAGCGTCAGCACGATGCCGGCAATGCCGGGTAGCGTCAGCGTGGCGCCCAGCAGCGACATGGCCGCGATCAGCAGCACCAGGTTGACCGCCAGCGCGGCGTTGGCGATGACGCCGAAGGCCTTGTAGCGGATCAGCATGAACGCCACGACCAGCAGGCCGCCAACGATCACCGAGAAGATGCCGCGCTCGATGTTCTGGGCGCCAAGGCTAGGCCCGATGGTGCGTTCCTGAACGAAGTAGATCGGGGCGGCGAGCGAGCCGGAGCGCAGCAGCAGCGCCAGTTCGCTGGCTTCGGTCGGCGAGTCCAGGCCGGTGATGCGGAACCGGTTGCTGAGCGCACTCTGTACCGTCGCCAGGCTGATGATGCTGCGGCTCGTCGTCGGAATACGCTCCTGAACCTGCTGCCCATCCTTGGTGACGGTGCGCATTTCGGTGCTGTGATCGATATACAGCACCGCCATGTTGCGGCCGATGTTGGTGCGGGTCGCCTGGTTCATCAACGAGCCGCCGGTGCCGTCGAGGTTGATGTTGACCTGCGGGCGGCCGTTCTGGTCGAAGCCCTGGCTGGCGCTGGATACGCGGTCGCCGGTGATGATCACGTCACGCGACAGTACCGCGGTGCGCTGCGGGCTGTTGCGGAACGGGAACGTCTCGGTTTCGGCATCCGGCGTGTCCGGGCGTGCCTCGAGGCGGAACTCCAGGTTGGCGGTGGCGCCGACGATGCGCTTGGCCTCGGCGGTGTCCTGCACGCCGGGCAGTTCCACCACGATGCGGCTCGGGCCCTGGCGCTGGACCAGCGGCTCGGAAACCCCGAGTTCGTTGACGCGGTTGCGGATCGTGGTCAGGTTCTGCTGGACCGCGTAATCCTGAATGTCCTGGATCGACTGCTCGGTCAGCGTCATGTCGAGGAACGCGCGGCGGCCCTCTTCACGATTCTCCAACTGGAACTCGTTGAACGTCTGGCTGATCTGCTCGCGGGCGGCATCACGGTCTTCGCTGTTGGCGAATTCGAGATGCAGGGCGTTGTCGTCGATGTCGGTGGACCGATAGCGGATGCGCTCGTCGCGAAGATCGGCACGGATGGCGCTCGCCGTCGCCTCGAGTCGCTGTTCGACGGCGGCATCCATGTCGACTTCGAGCAGGAAATGCACCCCGCCCCGAAGATCGAGACCGAGTTTCATCGGTGCCGCGGAGAGGCTGGTCAGCCAGGACGGCGTGGAATCGGCGAGGTTGAGCGCCACGGTGTAGTCGTCGTCGAGCGTTTCGTCGACCACATCGCGGGCGGGAAGCTGCTGTTCGGCGTCGGCGAGCCGAATCAGGGCGGTATTGTTACCGGTCATCGCTGCCGATTTGACCTGGATATCTTCCTCGGCCAGCGCCCGGGTAACACGGTCGAGCTGCTGATCGCCGAGAGAACCGTTGGTCGTGCTGATCTGGACGGCGGGGTCCTGTGGGTAAAGATTGGGTAACGCGTAGATGACGCCGACAACACAGACGATGAGTATCAGCAGATACTTCCACAGGGGGTAACGATTGAGCATGGAAGCCCTGTCCTTTCAATCAATGACGATCTGGCGACGATCGTCGTGCGAAGAGTGTCGCAAAAAGAGATGGCTGCCGATGGGAAGCATCGGCAGCCAGGAGCGTTACAGCGACTTCAACGTGCCTTTAGGGAGAACGGAGGCCACGGCGCTCTTCTGAACGCTGACGATGGTGCCCTCGGCAATCTCCATGCTGATGAAATCGTCGGTCACGTTGGTGATGCGGCCGAGCAGCCCGCCACCGATCACGATTTCGTCACCCTTGGACAGGTTGGTGATCAACTTCTTGTGTTCCTTGGCGCGCTTGGACTGCGGGCGCCACAGCAGGAAGTAGAAGATCAGCACGAAGCCGACCAGCATGATGATCTGGGCAATACCACCGCCGGCAGGGCCGCCCGCCTCCTGGGCGTGAGCCGCAGGGATGAAAAAGTCCAGCATGGATGTATCTCCGAAGGTTGTGTAGGGAAATGGTCGTGTAATGAAACCGTTACCTGGATGAGACTGACGAAACGACATGCCGGCCGACGGCCGGTTTGAATCCTGTCAATCGACCCCGGGCGGCACGGGCAGTCCGCGTCGCCGGTAGAATTGTGCTACGAAGTCGGCCAATGTACCCGCTTCGATAGCCCCGCGCAAACCCGCCATCAGGCGCTGATAGTAGCGGAGATTGTGAACCGTATTGAGCATCGAGCCGAGCATTTCGCCGCACCGATCCAGGTGGTGTAGATAGCCGCGAGAAAAGTGCTGGCAGGTGTAACAGTCGCAGTCGGCTTCCAGCGGGTTGGTGTCGTGGCGATGGGTCGCGTTACGAATCTTGACGGTGCCGTCGGCGGTGAACAGGTGGCCGTTGCGGGCGTTGCGGGTCGGCATGACGCAGTCGAACATGTCGATACCGCGACGTACGCCTTCGACCAGATCCTCCGGCTTGCCGACGCCCATCAGGTAGCGCGGCTTGTCTTCCGGCATCCAGGTCGGAAGATAATCCAGTACGCCGATCATCTCTTCCTTCGGCTCGCCCACCGAGAGGCCGCCGATCGCCAGGCCATCGAAGCCGATCTCCAGCAGCCCTTCGAGCGAGCGCTTGCGCAGGTCGGGGTACATGCCGCCCTGAACGATGCCGAACAGCGCCGACGGGGAATCTCCGTGCGCGGCGCGGGAGCGGGCCGCCCAGCGCAGCGACAGTTCCATCGACTTTCGCGCCTCGTCTTCAGTGGCGGGGTAGGGCGTGCACTCGTCGAAGATCATCACCACGTCGGAACCCAGCGAGCGCTGCACTGCCATCGACTCTTCCGGCCCCATGAAGACCTTGGCGCCGTCCACCGGCGAGCGAAAATGCACGCCCTGCTCGGTGATCTTGCGCATTGCCCCGAGCGAGAACACCTGGAAGCCGCCGGAGTCGGTCAGGATCGGCTTTTGCCACTGGGAGAAGTCATGCAGGTCGCCGTGGGCTTCGATCACCTCGGTGCCCGGCCGTAGCCACAGGTGGAAAGTGTTGCCGAGGATGATCTCGGCGCCGATCGCCTCGACATCCTTGGGCGTCATGCCCTTGACCGTGCCGTAGGTACCTACCGGCATGAAGGCCGGCGTTTCCACCGTGCCGCGCGGGAAGGTCAGCCGGCCGCGACGGGCGCGACCTTCCTGGCCCAGTCGCTCGAATTTCATGAAGCATTCGTCTCGCATGGTGTCTCTCTTGATTTAACGCGCCCGAAGCCGCGCGATTTAACGCGCCCGAATCCGCGCGCAAAGCCTGTTATATGGACGCGCCCGAGGCCGCGCGCAAAGCCTGTGACATCGGCGCGCCTGACATCGCGCGCAAAACGTGTATGGTTCAGTTGCGTCTTATGACAACGCGCCCGAAGCCGCGTGCAAAGCGTTTGTGGATCAGTTGGGCTGGCGAGTCAAAAACATCGCATCGCCATAGCTGAAGAAGCGGTACTGCTCGGCGACGGCTTCCTGATAAGCGCGCATCACGGTCTCGTAGCCGGCGAACGAGGAGACCAGCATCAACAGCGTCGATTCCGGCAGGTGGAAGTTGGTGACCAGTGCATCCACGCAGCGCCAGCGATAGCCGGGGTAGATGAAGATATCGGTCTCGCCACGGTACGGCGCCAGCTCGCCATCGCCGCCCTGGCTGGCGGTTTCCAGGCAACGCACGCTAGTGGTGCCGATGGCGACGACCTTGTTGCCGGCGGCATGGGCGCGATTGACCTGTTCGCAGACCGATTCATCGACTTCCAGCCACTCGCTGTGCATGTGATGTTCGCGAATGTCGTCGACGCGCACCGGCTGAAAGGTGCCGGCGCCGACATGAAGCGTGACGAAGGCCGTCTCGACACCTTTGGCGCGCAGGGCTTCCATCATCGTCTCGTCGAAGTGCAGCCCGGCGGTGGGGGCGGCCACGGCGCCTTCGCGGCGGGCATAGACGGTCTGGTAGCGCTCGCGGTCCGCCAGCTCGTCCTCGCGGGTGATGTATGGCGGCAACGGCATGTGGCCGTGCTGCTCGAGCAGGGCGATCAATGGTGTCTCGCCCAGGAAACGCAGTTCGAACAAGGCGTCTCGGCGGCCCTCGACGACGGCATGTATATCGCCCTCGAAGATCAGCTCCGTGCCTGGCTTGGGCGATTTGCTCGAACGCAGATGAGCCAACCCGCGGTGGGCGTCCAGCGGGCGTTCCAGCAGCATCTCGACCTTGCCGCCGCTCGCCTTCTGGCCGAACAGGCGTGCCGGAATCACGCGGGTATCGTTGAATACCACCACATCGCCGGGTTCGAGCCTCGACAACAGATCGGGGAAGCGAGCATGTTCCAGCGCACCGGATTCACCGTCGACGCACAGCAGGCGACAGTCGGTTCGCTGTTCGGAAGGGTAACGAGCGATCAGCTCGTCGGGCAGATCAAAATGAAAATCGGCGCGCTGCATGGCGTAGGTCGCGTATCGGCTCGAATCAGGATGGTCGGGTAGCGTTCGAAAGGGCGCCATCATAAAGCACCCGACCGATTAAGTCAGCGTGGTGATTGACGCCGGGCCAAGCGTCCGTATAATGCCTCTCCGCTGCCGGCGTGGCGGAATTGGTAGACGCAGCGGATTCAAAATCCGCCGCTGGAGACAGTGTGTCGGTTCGAGTCCGACCGCCGGCACCATTCCAACCCTTCAATTGCTCTCTATTTATCCTTTCCTCATGAGAGCGATATGAGCACTCGAACCTGTAGGCTGAAGTGACACATATCGTGACGCTCGCCTTCCTTCGCCGCGACTGTGACACATTCAGATTTCTCTCTTCCCATCCGATGACTTTTCCCGAACCCGGCTTCAACCGCTCTTTTCATATCTCTGTGCAAGAGCTGAGCATCTTCAGCGCGCGCATGAAGTTGCCAAAGTCCTCCTGAGCTACTTGGCTGCCCTGGTTATATTGAAATAGCCATCCTCGCGGAAAGTAAGATCGCAACCAGGAAGTTTGTGAGCTATTGAGCTATACAGAGTGGCAGATTGCTTATCAGGCAGGAGGCCATATGACTCGTACAGCACGTATCGAACCCATCAAGGAAGAAACACAAGAGAGCATTATCGTGTCTGGCTGGCGCGTGGTAGACGTCACGGATCCCAATGGGAAGCGCGAGATTTCTCGGCATGAGACCGAGCCGCAAGCTATTGAAGCCGCTCGCAATTACGAACGCGAGACTTCCAGCGAGCCTGGATCACAGCCGGACGATACTCAGGACTACGACGGTTCGGAACTTCCTCGCGACTAGCTATGAGGCATGATGGCTAATATCCCAGCATCGGCAATTCGGCGATGTTTTGTTGATGCCTCATAAGACCCGATCCATGACGAATGGCGCAGCGCCAATCGATAACGCGGTGTGGTAGGTTATCAAGAGTCAGGCTACGGAGATTACAGGGTGATACTCTCGTACCCCATGATTCTTGGTTCGATTACCCTACCTGCTTTGGCGGTCGGCTTCATTACCTATGGCGTCAGCAGCCAGGTGCATGGAGATTCGGATATCGCATTTCACAGCAGCATATTGGCAGCTCTCCTGGCGATCGTCTCGATATCCATAGCGCTGGTGATTTTTCACGGGTTTGGTTTCATCGGTTTGTAATGGAACCCTAACCAAGTGCCAGTCATACCTTTCGTTCTGCGACTAAAACCTTATAGAGATAAATTCAAACGTTCGTTAGATTGCGGCTACGGATCTTTATGGAGCGATGTCGATGCGACAGCCGTGGCGGCAGGGCCCTCAGTCCTTATTTCCTCGTTCTCGATGGAGACATTTCCCGAAGCTTTCGAGATGGCTGGTCATGACACCGCTGCTCGGTTTGATCTGGGTAACGGTGGCGGTCGCGCAAATGCCGGATTCAACGCTGTTTTCGCTGATGCAGCGGTGGGGCAACGTCGAATATCAGATGCAGGGCGATGCGCAGTTGAAGGCGTTCGAGGACCTTGCCGACGAAGCCGATGCGTTGGCCCGCAGCCAGCCTGAGAATCCCCATGTCTTGACGGCTCAGGGCGTCGTCCTGGCCTCTTTCGCCAAGGCGAAGGGCGGGCTGGGGGCGCTGGATCTGGCCAAGCGGGCTCGCACGGTGCTGGAAAAGGCGATCTCCCTCGACCCACAGGGGGAAAGTGGCTCGGCTTACGTGACGCTGGGCGCGCTCTACCAGCATGCCCCGGGCTGGCCGATCGCTTTCGGAGACTCGGACAAGGCCCGGGAGCTCCTGCACAAGGCGGTCAGCATTCGTCCCGATGGCATCGATACCAACTTCTATTACGCCCAGTTCCTCGAGGAGCAGGGTGAGGCTGCCGAGGCGTTGACGTACGCCAAACGCGCCGTCGATGGCCAACCTCGGGCCGGCCGTCCCTCCGACGAGGCGCTGCGGCAAGAGGCCGGGCGCTGGCTGGCCGAGCATCAGTAAGCGCTACCCAGTGCAGAGCGGCCTTGAGAAGCGGCCCAGGCCGATAGTCCAGCGCGCGCTTTCGTTGATCTATTCATCCGAGCGATCCTGTCTGGTGGCGTCTCCTGTTCGATGGTGTCGTCGCCGATCCGCCTGATTGGCGCGAACTTCCGTGAGTTCTGATTGAAGCAGGTGCTAGCCTGGCTTCCGCGTGAAACCTGCCGCATCGCACGGAAGTGTTGAAGCCCCCATCATGGCTGCCGGAAATGCCAACTGCCGGCGAAACAGGACGGCAGCGGTTGGAATCGGTTCGCGGTGCCGCAATAATGAGGCTCCTGTTCCCAGGCAAGGAGCCGCGACATGGATCGTGAGATCGACCGGGTCAATCGTTTCGATGCCAAGGATATCGAGCGACTCGAAGATCAATCGCTGTACTCGGGCTTCTTTGGCCTGGAGAAGCGTCGCCTGCGTCATCGTCGGTTCAATGGCGAGTGGGGCGAGGCCATCGATCGAGAAGTTCACGTTCGCCGGGATGCGGTCGGCGTACTACTCTACGATCCGATTCATGACCATGTCGTGCTGGTCGAGCAGATCCGCGCCGGCGCTTTGGACGATCCGATCTCGCCGTGGAAGCTGGAGCCGGTCGCCGGACTGGTGGAGCCCGGCGAGACACCGGCGGATGTCGCGCGCCGCGAAGCGCAGGAAGAAGCGGGTTGCGATATCGGTGAACTGATCGAGCTCCATCGCTATTATCCGAGTCCTGGCGCCTGCACCGAGCAGGTCACGCTGTTCTGTGGCCTGATCGACAGCACGGGGCTCGGCGGCATACACGGCGTCGAAAACGAACACGAAGACATTCTGGTTCACGTCATGTCGTTTCCCGAGGCATGGGATCGACTGATGGCGGGACAATTGGACAATGCCATGGCGTTGATTGGCTTTCACTGGCTGGCACGCGAGCGCGCCACACTGAGAGCCAAGGCCTGAAGCGAGAGTCGGTAGCGCAGCAGTGGCGGCAAGTCGTCGACGATCACCTGCGGCTGCGCCGGACACTCGAGCTGACTGGAGGCCGTCATGCGCCAGGAGAACACCATGAGAAAGACCGCTTACGTCACCGATCTCAAGACGCTTCAGGCGGAATGCAGCAGCAATTATCTGCGGCTGTGCCGTCTCGTCATGGATATGGAGCCGGGTGACATCAAGGAAGTGCCGCTGGCGGGCGAACACGCACGCTTCGGTACTCTGTGGTTCGAGGTGCTCGAGCAGGCGCCGTACACCACGGTTGCGCGGGTTTCCCAGACCGGCGTGCTGGACAGCTTCGTCGATTCGCCGCGGATGACGGTGCATCTCTACCACGATGCGGACATGGCGGAAGTGACCGACTTTCAGCGTCAACGCCATTTCCAGGGTCGCTATCGCTATCCCAACCCGCAGATGCATCAGCCCGATGAAAAATTGCAGCTCAACCGCTTTCTGGGGGAGTGGCTGCAGCATGGGCTGGCGCACGGTCACGCCGTCGACGTACCGGAAACGCCTTGATGCGCCTGATCCAGATCACCGATTGTCACCTGTTGGCCGACCCTCGAGGCACGTCGCGCAAGGGGTTTCCGCTGCGCCAGTTGCAGGCGGTCGTCGAGCGCGCCAGGGCGCTGCGGCCCGATATTCTGCTGGTCACCGGCGATATTGCCGAGGATGAGACACCTGCTGCCTATCGCCACGCCAGCCAGGCCTTCGCGGCCGTGGGGTGCCCGTGGTTCTGGATCCCCGGCAACCACGATCAGCCGGAGCTGATGGAAGAGTGCCAGCCTTTTCACGAAGAGCTCGATCTCGACGGTTGGCGGGTGTTGTTGCTGAACTCTCGGATCAGCGGTCAACCCGGCGGAGAATTGGGGCAGGACCAGCTGCAGCGGCTGGCGTGGCAGCTCGAGGCGGACGATCGCCCGACGCTGGTCGCGCTGCATCATCCGCCGCTGGATATCGGTTCGGTGTGGATGGACGCCATCGGTCTGAAGGACCGGGACGCGCTGTGGCAAACGCTCTCGCCCTATTCGCAGGTCAAGGCCTTGATCTGTGGTCATATCCATCAGGCGTTTGCCGCCTGGCAGGGCGTCGTGGCCGTCTATGGGTGTCCGTCGACCTCGGATCAGTTCCTGCCGAAGAGCCACGAGTTCGCGATCGACGAGGCGGCGCGGCCCGGTTTACGTGTCGTCGATCTGCGCGGCGAGTCGTTGTCGACCTGGATCGAACGCGTCGATCTCTAGCTGTTTATAACCAAAAACGCTTTTTGGATCATCTTTGATTCTTTGACGTTATTACCGAAGTCTCGCTAGGGTTGACTCCCAGAGAAGCCCATATTCTGTTTTGCCATCTGATTTCAGAGGGCGACCGTGAGACATCGACCATGACAGCTCCTATCGTCAGCGCTCAGCGCCAGACCCATCTCAAGCAGCTCGAAGCCGAGTCCATCCATATCATCCGCGAGGTTGCCGCCGAGTTCGGCAATCCGGTGATGCTTTACTCCATCGGCAAGGACTCCTCGGTGATGCTGCACCTCGCACGCAAGGCGTTCTATCCCGGGCCGCCGCCGTTCCCGCTGATGCACGTCAACACCACCTGGAAGTTCAAGGAAATGATCGAGTTCCGCGACCGGATGGCCGCGGACGTCGGGATGGAGTTGATCGAGCATATCAACGAGGAAGGCCGCGCCGCCGGCATCAACCCGTTCGACCACGGCAGCGCCAAGTACACCGACATCATGAAGACCCAGTCGCTCAAGCAGGCACTGGACAAGTACGGCTTCGATGCCGCCTTCGGTGGCGCCCGTCGCGACGAGGAAGCCTCCCGCGCCAAGGAGCGCGTCTACTCCTTCCGTGACAAGCACCACCGCTGGGACCCCAAGAACCAGCGCCCCGAGCTGTGGAACCTCTACAACGGCAAGGTCAACAAGGGCGAATCGATCCGCGTCTTCCCGCTCTCCAACTGGACCGAGCTGGATATCTGGCAGTACATCTATCTCGAATCGATCCCCATCGTCCCGCTGTACTACTCCGCACCNNNTGCCGCTGGAACCCGGCGAAGTCCCCGAAGAGAAATGGGTCCGCTTCCGCACGCTCGGCTGCTACCCGCTCACCGGCGCGGTGGAATCGAAAGCCGCCACGCTGCCCGAGATCATCCAGGAGATGCTGCTCACCCGCACCAGTGAGCGTTCCGGCCGCGCCATCGACCGCGACCAGGTCGGCTCGATGGAGAAGAAGAAGCGGGAGGGGTACTTCTAACGCGCAGCGTTAGAAGCCCGAGACGGAAGAGGGAAGCTGGAAGCGAAACCAGCTGTAAGCCATAAGCTTTAAGCTGTAAGAAAAATCAAAAGCCAAAACCTTTCGATTCTACAGGTAAAAGCGCTTGTTTTTTGGCTTACGGCTTGGAGTGGAATCATGAATTTTGAAAGATTGCAGGTTTGGAAACGCTCGGCACGCTTGTCAGCTGAGCTCTATAAGACCTTTTCCGCCCTGCGTGATTTTGGCTTTCGAGACCAGGTCACACGCTCAGGACTTTCCATTCCTAGCAATATTGCTGAGGGCATGAGCCGGTATACGAGCAAGGACAAACGCCACTTCCTGATCGTTGCCAGAGGCTCTTGTGCCGAGTTGCGTACTCAGGTCTATATCGGCATGGAAATCGGCTATATCGAACATCAGCAGGGCCAGCGATGGTTACAGGAAACCCGAGAGATATCTTCGATGCTCAACGGGTTGATAGTCACTCTGGATAACGAATGAATCTAGAGCTGGAAGTGACAGGCTGTGGGGTGACTTACAGCTTACAGCTTACAGCTCAAAGCTAGCGGGGTTTGCCCAATGTCACACGCCTCACCGAAGATCTCAGAAAACATCGAAGCGTATCTGAAAGAGCACGAGCAGAAAGATCTGCTGCGCTTCATCACCTGCGGCAGCGTCGACGACGGCAAGTCGACCCTGATCGGTCGGCTGCTGCACGACTCCAAGATGATCTACGAAGATCAGCTGGCGGCGATCACCCAGGCTTCCAAGACCAGCGGGACGACCGGCGACAAGGTCGATCTGGCGCTGCTGGTCGATGGCTTGCAGTCGGAGCGGGAACAGGGCATCACCATCGATGTCGCCTACCGGTTTTTCTCCACCGACAAGCGCAAGTTCATCATCGCCGATACGCCGGGCCACGAGCAGTACACCCGCAACATGGCTACGGGTGCGTCGACCGCGAGCCTGGCGATCATTCTGATCGATGCGCGCTACGGCATTCAGACCCAGACTCGCCGTCACAGCTATATCTGCTCGCTGCTGGGCATCCGTCACCTGATCGTCGCCGTCAACAAGATGGATCTGGTCGACTATTCCCAGGATCGCTTCGACGAGATCGTCGCCGACTACAAGGAATTCTCGAAGAATCTCAACGACGACATCAATCTGCATTTCGTGCCGATATCGGCACTGGAAGGCGACAACGTCGTCAACGACAGCGAGAACATGAGCTGGTACGCACAAGGCGATGGCGAACCGCTGCTGCGCCTGCTGGAAGGCGTGGACGTCAAGCACGACAGCAACCTTGTGGATCTGCGCTTCCCGGTACAGTACGTCAACCGGCCGAACCTCGACTTCCGGGGCTACTGCGGCACGCTGGCGGCCGGCATTCTTCGCCCGGGCGACGCCATTCGCGTGCTCGGTTCCGGCAGGACATCCACCGTCGAAAGCCTCGTAACCTACGATGGCGAACTCGAGGTTGCCTATCCCGATCAGGCAATCACCGTCACGCTTGCCGACGAGATCGATATCTCCCGTGGCGACATGCTTGTCGCGGCGGACAGCAAGCTGGAGCCGACCACGGCGTTCACCGCGGATATCGTCTGGATGCACGATACGCCGCTGGAAGTGGGACGCGAGTACGAGCTCAAGGCGGGCACCAGCGTCGTCAGCGGTCGCGTGGCGCGGATCATCCACCAGACCGACGTCAATACGCTCGAGCGCCATCCGGCCAGAGAAATCCCGCTCAACGGCATCGCGCGCTGCCAGATCGAAGTGAAGCAGCCGCTGGGGCTCGACCCTTACACGCGCTCACCGCACTCCGGCAACTTCATCATCATCGACCGCATGACCAACGTCACCGTGGGCGCCGGCATGGTGGTGGAAACGCTCAGCGCCAGCAACATCGTCTGGCACGACATGGCCGTGACCAAGCAGCGTCGCGCCGAACGCAATCATCAGAAGCCGTGCATCATCTGGTTCACCGGGCTTTCCGGCGCAGGCAAGTCAACCTCTGCCAACGCGCTCGAGCGCCAACTGTTCGGCATGGGCTACAGCACCTACCTGCTGGACGGCGACAACGTGCGCCATGGCCTGTGCGGCGATCTCGGCTTCAGCGACGATCATCGTCAGGAAAACATTCGTCGGGTGGGCGAAGTCGCCAAGCTGATGGTCGATGCCGGCATGATCACGCTGGTCTCGTTCATCTCGCCGTTCCAGCGTGATAGAGACCTGGTCCGCAACATGGTCGACAGCGACGAATTCATCGAAGTGTTCGTGAACACGTCGTTGGCAGTCTGTGAAGAGCGCGACCCCAAAGGTCTCTACCAAAAGGCCCGTGCCGGAGAGATCGAAGACTTCACCGGAATCAGCTCGCCTTATGAAGCCCCCACGAATCCGGAAATCGAGATCAATACGGGCGAACTGAGCGTGGAAGATACTGTCAAGGAGCTGGTGCTTAAGCTACGGCAATATAACGTAATAGCATGAACTGAACCTGGTGCCAAAAGCCTTTTCGGACAAAGAGTCGAAAAGGCTTTTTTTATGTCTGCTGTTCGACCTTTTTGCTTTAAACCGGCTTGCATATGCTTATTCCTTATACACAGGCACCGCCTGCCCCTATCGGCGAGTCAATGGCTTTTGTACTAAAGCGTTGTAGGAAATTGGCTATTGCCGACAAAAATTTCTTAGTGTATCCCATTGTTACAGAAGCATGAGCAATGTAATATTTTCGTCCTAGCATAGGGCGCGGTAGCGGCAAAATGCTGCGGCTTAGACAACATTCAAATAGATGAATCGGGTGGTGCTGGCCAGTGATCTGGTAGCACCTGCCTTGGCGGTAGCGTGGCTTTTTTAAAAATGGCGAACAGTTAGGCCATCTATTAAAAGCCAATTCGCATCGATGTTTTAGTTCCAAGCAAGCATGGTTGTTATCAGGGTTTTAGTGCTTGGTGAACACTTGAATTTGTGCCGAGCATAATTCGACTTATGATTAATAAGTTGTAACTTTCAATGATGTAAAGACTTTCTGGCTGTGTTTTGGGCCTGGTCTGAGCAGTGTTAAAGCTTGGAAAGCACTCCGGGTATTGAGTATGAAAAAAACCTTTCTTGTCACGGGTGGCGCCGGCTTCATTGGTTCCGCTGTCGTTCGTGAGCTGATTCGCTCGACTGGGCACACCGTCGTCAATGTCGATAAATTGACCTACGCAGGGAACCTGGAATCGCTGACGGAAGTCACGGACAACCCACGTTACCGCTTCGTGCAAGCGGATATCGTCGATGGTGATGGTATGCGCCGGATATTTCGCGACTGTCAGCCAGACATCGTGATGCACCTGGCCGCGGAAAGCCACGTGGATCGCTCCATTGACGGGCCGGCCAGATTCATCGAAACCAATGTGGTAGGAACTTGCCAGCTACTTGAGGTCGCCCGGGAATATTGGCAAGCGTTGAAGCAGCGAGACCCTGACCAGGCGACGGGCTTCCGGTTTCACCACATCTCCACCGATGAAGTCTATGGTGATCTTCACGGTAGTGATGATCTCTTCACCGAGACGACACCATACGCCCCCAGCTCCCCTTATTCTGCCAGTAAGGCGGGATCGGACCATCTGGTCCGAGCCTGGCAACGTACCTTCGGCCTGCCCACGTTGGTTACCAATTGCTCCAACAACTACGGGCCGTATCACTTCCCTGAGAAGTTGATCCCTCTGATGATACTCAACGCCCTGGCAGGCGAACCGCTGCCGGTTTATGGCGACGGTCAGCAGATTCGGGACTGGTTGTACGTCGAAGACCACGCGCGCGCCCTGATCAAGGTTGCGACCGAAGGCAAGATCGGCGAGACCTACAACATCGGCGGGCACAACGAAAAGGCTAACCTTGAAGTCGTTCAAACACTCTGTGCGCTGCTCGAAGAGCGTGTACCCGAGAAACCCAAGGGTGTCGATCGCTACGCGGATCTGATTACCTTCGTTACCGACCGCCCTGGGCATGACGTTCGCTATGCCATTGACGCCGGTAAGATCGCGCGCGAGCTCGGCTGGACGCCAGCGGAGACCTTCGAGTCCGGCCTGGCTAAAACGGTGGATTGGTATCTGGCCAATCGCGAGTGGTGGCAGCGAGTACAGAATGGCAGCTATCGCGGTGAACGCTTGGGGACGCTGGTATGAAAATTCTCGTCACCGGAGGCTCCGGGCAGGTCGGTTTCGAGCTTCAACGTCAACTCTGCATTTTCGGAGAGGTGTTGGCGCCTACACGTGACGTGTTGGATCTCATTGAGAGAACCGCAGTAGAGACCTGGCTGCAAAGCCAGAAACCTGACCTGATCGTCAACGCCGCCGCTTACACAGCCGTCGACAAAGCCGAGAGCGAACCCACCCTGGCGAACCGGCTGAACGCCGAGCTACCGGCTCAACTGGCCACTTACGCCCGGCAGGCCGGGATTCCGCTGGTGCATTACTCCACGGACTATGTCTATCCCGGCGATGGTATCGCCGCGTGGAAAGAGAGTAGTGCGCCCGGGCCACTTTCCGTCTACGGGGCTTCCAAGCTTGCCGGCGATCAAGCAGTCCTGGCCAGCGGCTGCCGCCACGTGATCTTTCGTACCAGTTGGGTCTATGCCGCGCGTGGTCACAATTTCATGAAGACCATGCTGCGTCTGGGTCGCGAGCGTAATGCTCTGGCGGTAGTCGACGACCAGGTTGGCGCGCCGACCCCCGCCAGGTTGATCGCCCAGGTCACGGCGCTGGCGCTGAATCCGAAAGGTAACAATTTGGCTCTTCCCTCAGGGTTGTATCACCTGGCGCCTCGGGGAGAGACCAACTGGTGTGCCTTTGCACAGGAAATCTTCCGTCAGGCAGCCGAGGCCGGCGAAGCGCTTGCCCTTGAGCCGGCAAGCGTAAGCCCCATTCCTACCTCGGATTACCCGACGCCCGCATCGCGGCCAAGAAATTCACGGCTGGCGCTGGGCAAGCTGGAAGAAGCCTTGGGCATCCAGTTGCCGGACTGGCAGTCACAGCTTGCGTTGACCCTGCAAGAACATCTGAGCCGGTAGGCCAGTACGAAATTCAATCTGTTTGCTGCTTGTAAGCATCCTACCGGCAGCGACAGCCAGACGATGAGAAGAGAAAAAGGCTATGGCTCGCAAGGGCATTATTCTTGCCGGCGGTTCCGGCACACGGTTACACCCCATCACCCACGGGGTTTCCAAGCAGCTGTTGCCGATCTACGACAAACCGATGATCTATTATCCGATCTCGGTGCTCATGCTGGCCGGGGTTCGCGAGATACTGGTCATTTCCACCCCGGACGACCTGCCTCAGTATCAGCGCCTGCTGGGTGATGGCGAACAGTTTGGCGTGCGCTTCGAATATGCCGTGCAACCGTCACCGGACGGACTGGCCCAGGCCTTCCTGATCGGTGAGGAGTTCATCGGTGATGACGCCGTGTGCCTGGTACTGGGCGACAACATCTTCCATGGCCAGCATTTCTCCGAGCAGTTGGAGCGCGCCGCAAGCCAGCCCCACGGCGCGACCGTGTTCGGCTACCTGGTGAAGGACCCCGAGCGCTTCGGTGTGGTGGAGTTCGACGACGAAGGGCGTGCGCTATCCATCGAGGAGAAACCCCAAAAGCCCAGGTCGCCTTACGCCGTGACCGGCCTTTACTTCTACGACAACGACGTGGTGGAAATCGCCAGGCAGGTCAAGCCCTCCGAACGCGGCGAGCTGGAGATCACCAGCATCAACAATGCCTATCTCGAGCGTGGCGACCTCAACGTCGAACGGCTGGGGCGTGGTTTCGCCTGGCTGGATACCGGCACCCACGACAGCCTGATGGAAGCCAGCCAGTACGTGCAGACCATCGAGCACCGTCAGGGTTTGAAGGTGGCCTGCCTGGAAGAGATTGCCTGGTTGCAGGGCTGGATCAGTGATGATGACCTGCTCGAGAAAGCGACAGCCCTGGCCAAGACCGGCTACGGCAAATATCTGAAGCGACTGGTCAAGCAAAAGGCCAAGCGTAACGCTGCCCTGGCTACCGACTGAGCCTCCTCTTTCTTCTTCTAGTAAAACCCAATAGTTCATTATGCAATTCGAGAAACTTAAAATCCCGGATGTCGTTCTACTGACGCCGAAAGTCTTTGGCGACGAGCGCGGCTTCTTTATGGAAACCTTCCGCCAGAGCGAATTCGAGCAGCACTGCGGTAACTATGCGTTCGTTCAGGATAACCACAGCCTCTCCGCCCACGGCATCCTGCGTGGCCTGCATTACCAGCTGGAAAAGCCCCAGGGCAAGCTGGTGCGTGTCACTCGCGGCGAGGTATTCGACGTGGCCGTGGACCTGCGTCAGAGCAGCCCAACTTTCGGCCAGTGGGTGGGCGCAACCCTGAGTGCCGAGAATAAGCAGATGCTTTGGGTGCCGCCCGGCTTCGCGCATGGCTTTTACGTGATCAGCGACGAGGCGGAATTCCAGTACAAGTGTACCGATTACTATAACCCAGGCGACGAGTACTGTATTCGCTGGGACGATTCGGCACTGGCCATCGACTGGCTGCTGGTGGATGGCAAGGCACCGCAGGTTTCCGAGAAGGATGAACAGGGTAGCTTGTTCATAGAGGCAAAGAAATTTTCCTAAGATTATTTTTATCGAATAGTACTAAAGCATATCGTAAAGGACATAAGCGTGTTCAAAATAGGAAAGCCGGCTAAGGCGGGCATCAAGTCGAAAAACGTCATCGGCCACGACATCGAGGCTTCGCCTTATGTTGTCACGCGCGGCAATAAGCCTCAGTCGGCGATAAAAATAGACAGCATAAGTTTTGCACAGGGTGAGTTGCTTGTGGAAGGTTGGGAGGCCAGTACTGCCTCGACCACGCTGACTCTTTGGGTAGACGGTACTATCCAGAAGGCGACATCCACGCATAGACCACGTGCTGACGTTTCAAACAGTATGCGAGAGGCTAATGCTTCATTGAAGTGTCACGGATTTCAATTAAAAACGCAATTGAAAACACTGCCTCAGCAAGGAGTTTATGTGGGTTGGAAGCCGGAAGAAGAACATGAAATGCGGCTGTTCGATGTCAGTTTTCCGGAATTTGAAGAAGAGTCTGATAGTATTGTGCCTTATGAAGAATCTATAAAAAGTGAGCCTGAGTTTAAATCTTCTGAAAAAATGGTGTATGCGTCAGAATTTTTGCAAAGTGCCATTTGGCGGAATCCTGATTTCATGAAGGTAAATGCCCATTTGGACCGCTTTGGCATTATGCCCCGGCGTAGTGGCTTGCTAGCAGGGTGGGTGGTCATCAAACCGGGGTGGGAGGTTTGGCTTTGTGATAGTGAAGGGAATGTCGAGTCGCTGGATAAGGCATTGCGTTATCAGCGCCAAGACATCGTCGAACTGTTTCGTGATCAATTTGGCCAGCATACGGTAGATGCGGGATTCGTGATGCCTTGGCCTTATGCCCTTACACCTGGCGCGGTCTTGAGGCTCATTGCTTATCATCCTGAGTCTACTCAGGCCTTTGAAGTGTTTAGTAGCTCTCCGGAAGAGGTTTCCAGCGATCCTGAAGGGTATGCCCGCTGGGCTTTTACAGTGCCTACACCGGCGGAGAAATTTAATGAGCGGTTAAACCGGTGGGAGGGCGCTCTGATCGAAGATCTGCTGACTGAACGCCAGACCTATTTCGATTCCTGCAGCAATGAGCCTGAGGTGCAAATACTTGGGAATGTTCCCAAGGCACCATCCCTTAGCTTAATCATCCCCTTGTATAGCCGTTGGGACTTTGTGGAACATCAGCTACTAGCTTTCTCATGCGATCCCGCCCTTTTAGAGAGCACCGAAATTATTTACGTGGTGGATGATCCACGCATTCTCACCGCGATTTCCAATGAAGTTGAAAATCTTTACCGCTTGTACGAAGTTCCTTTCAAGTTGGTTTGGGGGCATCGCAACCGAGGCTTTTCCGGGGCTAATAATCTAGGTGTTAGCGTTAGTCATGGTCGCCAAGTGCTGCTGTTGAATAGCGATGCCTTCCCGATGAAGCCGGGCTGGGCGAGTCAGCTAAGCAGTCTTCTCGATGCATATCCGCAATTCGGCATGTTGGGTGCCCGTCTGTTGAACCCCGAAGGTGGGATACAGCATGCGGGGATGGTATTTTTCTACTCCAGTTCTTGGAAAGTATGGCTCAATAAGCATCCCTTGGTTGGCCTGGCACCGCAATTCGACGAGGCGCCTGAGGGTATGGAGGTTATCGAGAAGCCTGCCGTAACAGGGGCATGCGTCATCATGACGCGAGACTTATATGATAAAGTCGGCGGGCTTGATGAAGGCTATCTAATAGGTGATTTTGAGGACTCGGATCTCTGTCTGAAGGTCGTCGCCTCGGGTCACAAGGTGGGGTATGTGCCGGGCGTGGAGTTGGTGCACTTGGAGCGCCAGTCTTTTTCAGCCTTGGGAGACACGTCGTTTCGAACTCTGGTTGTTCGCTTCAATGCCTGGCGCCATACCCAGCGATGGGGAGAGCAGATTCCGTCAGTAATGCAGCGGTTTACTTAAGGAGCGAATGGCTATGGAATCGGTATCGGCACAAAATCACTCGCCTCGCGTTCTGGTAATGGCCCACGGGCATCCCGATTTTTCTCTAGGTGGCGGCGAGCTTGCCGCCTATAATATATTCAAGGCCCTGCGCGATGATGAAAGCATAGAACAGGCTTGGTTTATCGCGCGGCACGACAGTGGCAACGGCCCCACCGGTGCGCTGACCCTGCGTAGAAAAAACGAATACCTGTGGCAGCAGTCGTTGGGTGACTCTTTCTTGCTCAAAGCGGCCAACAGTTATGCAGTATGGAATGATTTCCGCCAACTGATACGTGTATTAAAACCCACCGTGGTGAACCTGCACCACTACTTTCACCTGGGCATCGAGCTGCTTCGAATCATAAAGGAAGAAGATCCCAGCATCCGTGTTGTGCTGACGCTGCATGAGTATATGGCGATTTGCCATCAGCAGGGACAGATGGTCAAGCGTGGGTCCAATAAGCTGTGCTTCCGCTCGTCGTTGGAGGATTGTCATCGCTGTTTTCCAGAGTTCTCGAAAGAGCAGTTTTGGCTGCGGCGAAGTTTCATTGGGCATCACTTTGATTACGTTGATCATTTTGTCTCCCCATCAAACTTCCTAAAACAGCGTTATGTGGAGTGGGGAGTTCCTGAAGAAAAGATCAGTGTGATAGAAAACGGCCAGTCTCCCGAATCCAAGCTTGCGCCACGGACGCTGCCCGCTGTTGCAGAAGCAGATGACATGCTAGACGTTCGTGCTGATATAGATGGTGAGCAGGGTGGCACCGCTTGCCGGACCACTCAACGCTGCGCATCTCAATCTTGCCTAAAACCAAGCAAACCGACACGTAATCGTTTGGCTTTTTTTGGTCAGATTAATCCCTTCAAGGGCATCGATATCCTCATGCATGCCATGCTGTCGATGGAAAAAGAAGAGCGCGATAGGCTTGTCGTAGAGATACACGGCGCCAATTTTGAACATCAGGCCGATGATTTCAAGACATCGGTGATGCAGATGGCTAATATCCTGATGGAGGAGGGTTCACTGCGATGGGTAGGTTCCTACGAACCTTTCCAGGTACGCGATCGAATGCGTAACATCGATTGGGTCATCATTCCTTCCATTTGGTGGGAAAATTCACCCATGGTGATTCAGGAAGCCTTTGTAAATGGCCGACCGGTCATCGCTTCTGATATTGGTGGGATGAAAGAGAAGATTAATCACGAAGTCGATGGTCTACACTTCGAAGCGAGAAACCCGCTCAGTTTGGCAGAAACGCTTAAGCGTGCTGCTGCTATGGATGATAATGAATGGATGGGTTTTCATAAGGCTATTAAGTCGCCATTAAGTTATAAGTTGTCTGCTCTATCGTACATGAAAGTTTTTAAAAATATCAATTGAGGTGAATATGAAAATTTTTTTCCATATTGGTGCTGGTAAGACTGGCACATCCTCCATTCAACGCACTTTGCTTAATTCCGATAAAGGTTTGCAGAAAGCAGGTGTTAAATATCTGGGTATGATGCTGGAAAATGCTCCTGTGAAACTTTTTAGTTGGCAAAAAGATTCTGCTACAGAAGAGTTTCTTAAACTTGAGCAGCTAGAGGCGGAAAAGCAGGTTGATGAAGTTCTTGATAAAAATATAAAGTTTTTAGAAAAAGATGGTGTGCATACAGTTGTATGGAGTAATGAATGGTTTTTTGGAAGGCATTGGGGGGTTTTAAATCCAATTAAGCGCTTGGAAAACGCGGGGCATGAAGTATATGTTGTTGGGTATGTGAGAAGGCATGATGCATGGGCAAAGTCTGCTTATGGTCAGTGGGGGGTAAAGCATAAAACGTACAAAGGAAATATTGTTTCTTTTCGCGATTATATTGAAAGGAGGCCGGTCGCATTTGCAGAGGCATTTTCTCCTTGGGCAAAATTTTTTGGTGAAAAATTTGTTATGAGAAATTTTGATCATGTAGGAGATGTTGTAATGGATTTTATTGGTTTGCTCAAAGTTGATAAGCAAGCCATTGATCTGGCCAGAGTTAACGAGTCTCCTGGTAATGAAGAATTAGTTTTGCGAGCTTTTTTCAATGACAAACAGTATGATGAAGTGATTCCGTTTAGCTTTGAACGCCTTTTTCAAACCGCTCATATTGATTTTAAAACCGATCCGGTAAGTTGGCTAAACAGTTTATTGCCGTCTGAAGAAGACATGAAGTTAGTCGTGGAGTCAACCAAAGATGACCAAGAACAAGTCAATACGATGTTAGAAGAGCGAGGTCAGCCTAGATTAAATTTCCAAGAAAAAAAGATTAACGGTTTTTCAATAAATCATAACATTGCCTATTCTGTTTTGTTCCAAATCCTCGAAAGACAGGCGCGAGAAATAAATAGTCTAAAAAACGATGTTGAGATTTTGAGGGAAAGGGCAGGAAAGACTGAGGGCTGAGGGCTGCCTCTTGCCTTTTCTTTAGTTTAATTGTTTGTGAGTAATTTGATTGTTTTAAGTATGTGCTTTTTATTATGTACAATGGTTTTTGTTTGAGAATGATTTGGGAATTTCAATGATATTGCTTATGGTTGGCGGCGCTGGCTTTATTGGCTCCCATATGGTCAAGCAACTTTCCCATGCCGGTCATTCGGTTATAGTGCTGGATAATCTCACCACCGGTTTTCGCGAGCTGGCTCGGCATGGCGAGCTGGTAGTGGGGGATCTGGCGGATACCTCGCTGCTGGAGCGGCTGTTTACCGAGCATCGTATCGATGGCGTGATGCACTTCGCTGCGGCGAGCCTGGTAGGCGAATCCATGCAGGATCCGGGCAAGTACTATCGCAACAACGTGGCCAACACCCTCAACCTTCTGGAAGTGATGGTGCGTCACGAGGTGAAGCACTTTATCTTCTCCTCCACAGCAGCGACCTTTGGCGAGCCGGAGTACGCGCCCATCGACGAGGCGCACCCCCAGCGGCCCATCAATCCCTATGGGGCGAGCAAGCTAATGGTGGAGCGCATGCTGCAGGATTTTTACACGGCCCACGGCCTCAACTCGGTATGCCTGCGCTACTTCAATGCCTGTGGAGCTGACCCGGAAGGTGACTTGGGCGAGTGCCACGACCCGGAGACGCACCTGATCCCGCTGATCCTGCAGGTGGCTTCCGGGCGGCGTGATTCGATTACCGTATTCGGTCGCGATTACGCTACCGAGGATGGCACTTGTATACGCGACTATATCCATATCGAAGATCTGTGTAGCGCTCATGTTCTGGCGCTTGAAGTGCTGGTACGCGGTGAGAAGGTGGGCGCGTTGGCGTATAACCTGGGCAACGGTCAGGGCTATTCGGTGCAGCAGGTTATCGACGCCGTGCAGCGCGTGGTAGCGAAGGATGGCTGCTCACTCAGGGTTGAGGAGGGTGATCGCCGCCCCGGCGACCCCGCAGTATTGGTTGCCGATGCCACACTGGCCAAGCAGGAGCTGGGCTGGCAGCCGCAATATGCCGAGCTGGAAGCGATTATCCGCCACGCCTGGGCGTGGGAGAAACGGATAAGCCACCTGCCGCATCCTGATGAATATCCGTTGGACAAAGCGCAGGCTGGGATCAGCGCCATCACGACCAATAATTTGTGAAGCTGTTTGCGAGCTTCGAATTTTCATAGCCTCTTTAGTGCAATGACATGATTAAACGCGTACTTCGCGCCTGGCGGGAAGGCAACGGCATAGAACCGCCTCCCGATGTCGTATTCCATATTGGTGCCCCAAAATCGGGAAGCTCAGCCATCCAGCGCTTTTGCCTCGGCCACACGGCCGAGCTGCGCAAGCTGGGCTTCTATTACCCTGAGCACTCTTTGGACAAGAATGGCGTTTCTGGCGGCCATACTCAGGTGGCGGGACGGCTCATCAATGGTGATTTCGAGGCTGCTCGAGAAAAATTTCAGGAGTGGCTGGATGAAGCACGGCAGGAAGGGTTGACGCTGCTGCTGTCAGCGGAGGCCTTTTATGGCAAGCACGCTGAATTGCGCCAGATGACCCAAGGGTTGAACGTCAGGGTACTGGCGTTCTTGCGCAATCCGCTCGACTACCTCATCGGTAACCACAATCAGGGCATAAAGCGGCACATGAGTACCCGTCGCCTGAGTCAGGAGGTCGAGTGGGCCCTGGAAACACCCACCGGGCACTTGGCGGGCGTTCCCTTGCTGGCCTGGGCCGATGCCTTCGGTGATTCAGTCTGTGATTTTCGCGCCTATATTTCTCCCCGGGAGGATGGGCCACCGATCGAGCGGGCCTTTCTTGAAGCGCTTGGGGCAAGTGCCGAGCAGGCACGAGCCTGGGTCCCGAAGACCGAAATTACCAACCGCAGCTATGTCGCTTCTGCGCTAGAACTCAAGCGCCTGTTGAACACGGCACTGGTGAACCTGCCGGATCGCATGGCCCATGAGGTGGACTGGAGTCTTCAGGGTTTTTCCGACCGGGCTCATGACTTGCGAAGCTATCATTCTCAGGATCTTCCAGAAGAAGTTATGAATCGGCTTGTCGGGCATTTTCAGGGGCAGATGCAGCCGGTCGTTGAGCGCTTCCCTGAGTTGGCAACGGCGCTAGGCACGATCGACAGCGGGAGTAATAATGCCCCCTTGGGATCGCTGGATCTGGCAACCCCCTTGGCGAGCCTTGCCGAAGATGCCCCCGAAACACTGGACGCGATTCGTCATCAGGCGGTTTGTCTCCGCGATCAAGGGGCGAATAGCTATGCCTTCTTCCGTTTATTGGAAGTTCTGAATATCGATTTCGCCGAACCGGCTTTCCCTCAGCAGGCACTATCGCCTCAGGCTCGTCAGGTCCTGGGCAACGAGAAGTCGAAAGATGCTGACTATCTACGAGAGTTTGGCTTGACCCTGGAGCGCCTGGGGTATTTCGAAGAGGCGTTACTGATCATGGGAACCGCCCAGGAAAGACGCCCGCAAGGGCAGGGGATTCGCAAGATTCTTGACCGCCTGCGGGAGCGCCTTGGCAAGGCAAATGACGAGGTGGCCAAGTGACCTCTGAGACCGGGAAGCACTCGCCACACCATAAGGCTGTTATGTCGTCATGGTTCGGTAGCCCCGTGCAATGGCCGCGTTATATTCCATGGATCATCGAACCGACACCTTGGCTCAAGCCCTGGCATCATCTGAGCCAACAAGGCAGCCGCCAGCATTGGGCTTGGCAGGCTACCGGCAATGACCCTCAGTTCTGGCTGTTCAAGCGCCTGCCGCTGCCGGGCTGGCACATGCTCGAAGTGGCCATGGATCACGACCAGCCCAGCGTATCGGTGCGGCTGTATATGGATACCGGGGAGGGGTTCAGTCAGGCGCAGAGTATCTACTTGCCGCTAAAGAGCGGGCGTATCACCAAGCGACTGTTTTACGTTCCCGGCCGGCTCAAGGCGCTTCGATTCGATCCGATGGAAAGCGAAGGGTTCTTTGCCCTTCGCCATTTTCGCATCGTGTGGCTGACGCCCTGGTTTGCTCACGATCGTTTGGCGCAACGCTTGGCGAATATGCATTACCACTGGCGCGATATCGCCAAGGCCGATGTCTTGCCGAGGCTGAAGCGTCAGGCTCTGAAGCAAGGCCGGCACTGGCGTGAGCTGGCGTTAGCGGATTATGACGCTACCTTTGAACGAATGTCGGCCCAACGCAGTTATTCTGGCTGGCTGGCAGACTTGCGTGAGCCTGAACCTGAAGAACTATCCCAGGCATTGGCAACGCTTTCTTTCAAACCAACGATTTCGGTGTTGGTACCTGTCTATAACCCGCGCCTGGAGTGGTTGCGTGAATGTCTGGACTCGGTACTCGAACAAACCTATGCCTGTTGGCAGTTGTGCATAGCTGACGATGCTTCGACTGATACCGCGGTTCGCGATCTGCTGGCTGAGTATGCCGTCAGGGACGACCGCATTCAGATAGCGTATCGCTCGGAAAACGGCCATATTTGCGCGGCTAGCAATAGTGCCTTGGATTTGGTGCGTGGGGAGTTTGTGGCGCTACTGGATCACGATGACATGCTGACGCCTAACGCACTGTTCCACATCGTCGAGGCGTTGCAGCGTCATCCGGAAGCCGGCTTGCTCTATAGCGATGAGGACAAGATCAACGAAGCGGGCGAACGCTACGACCCGCATTTCAAGCCGCAATGGAATCCGGACCTGTTATTGGCGCAGAACTATCTTTCCCACTTGGGGGTATACAGGACCAACCTGGTACGCGAGGTAGGCGGGTTCCGTGAAGGCTTCGAAGGAAGTCAGGATCATGACCTGGCGCTGCGCTGCACGGCGCGTTTGGCACCTTCACAGATCGTGCATATTCCGCATGTGCTCTATCACTGGCGGGCGGGAGAAGGCTCTACGGCAAAGGGGAGTGAGGGGAAGGACTATACCAGCGAATCAGGCCTGAAGGCCGTAAGGTCTTATCTGGCGAGCCATCATCCAAGTGCCAGAGCCGAGCACGGGCAGTACCCCAATACCTATCGAGTGCACTGGCCGCTACCTGAGCCGGCACCTCTCGTTAGCCTTTTGGTGCCGACCCGTGATCGAGTGGAAATTCTCAGGCCCTGTGTCGATGCGATACTCGAGCGCACCGATTACCCCAATTTCGAGTTGTTGATCCTGGATAACCAGAGCACTTGTGCTGAGACCTTGGCCTATATGCACAAAGTCAGCGAGCGTGATTCGCGAGTGCGAGTATTGCATTGGAATCAGCCGTTCAACTATTCGGCAATCAACAATTTCGGGGCACGGAAGGCCAGAGGAGACATCATTGGTCTGGTCAATAACGATATCGAGCCTATCAATTCGGGTTGGTTAACCGAGATGGTTGGACAGGCTACTCGCCCTGAAATCGGTTGCGTGGGGGCCAAGCTGTATTACCCCAACGAAACGGTTCAACATGCTGGCGTCATTCTCGGGATCGGTGGCGTGGCAGGGCATGCCCATAAATACTTCAGTCGAAATTCTCCGGGATATTTCACCCGCTTGCACCTGGCCCACAACCTTTCGGCGGTAACCGCAGCGTGCCTTTTGGTACGCCGATCGGTATTCGAACAAGTAGATGGGCTGAATGAGACACACCTGCCCGTGGCTTTCAACGACGTCGATTTCTGCCTGAAAGTACGCAAGGCGGGGTATCGGAACCTGTGGACTCCCTACGCCGAGCTTTACCACCATGAGTCGGTCTCACGCGGGCAGGATGACAACGCCAAGAAGCGGGCTCGAGCAGCAGGTGAAGTCGCCTATATGAGAAAAGCCTGGGGGCCGGCCTTGGATTCGGATCCCGCCTACAATCCTAATCTGACGCTTGTCCACGAAGACTTTTCTCTTCGCTGAAACTTCCCTTTGTATTTTTAAGCTCTCTTTCAGATCTCGTAGAAGGCCTTCGGTAAGTTTATAAAAACGCCCAAGGGGGCAGGGTTTGTCTAATATTAAATGGGTCGTGCTGAGTGATACTGCTCTGCCGACAGAAGACATCTATTTTCTAAATTCCGTGGCACCTTGGCTAGCCGATCAAGGTTGTGAAGTAAAGAAGATCAATACCAGGCGGTGGACCGTGCCGCCAATGAGCAAAAAGCGCTTCGCAAAATTGGTCGACGGGGCCTATATACTGGTCAGTCGATCGTTACCCTTGAGATGGATAGAGCTGCTGGAAACCCAGCGTACCTGGAGCGCTGTTTATTACCTGATAGACGACGATTTCGAGGCTGCTGTACAAGACGAGAGACTGCCACAGATTTATCGTCATAGACTGGCCGGTATCCTTTCAGATCATCAGCCACGGCTTTTGTCATTGGCAACCGAGGTCGTCGTACCGAGCCTGCATTTGCAGACAATTCTGAAAAAAGCACATCGAAACGTTCAAATGATGACGCCCCCCTGGTTATCCCAACCAGATAGTCTCGAACATTTTGGGTATCCGAACTGGACCTTGGCTTTTCACGGCACGCGTGCTCATTTGCCGGACCTCGAGCATATTGCTCCGGCGATCCAGATCGCTCATGGCCGGCGTCCAACCATTAACTTTGAAATCATGTTGGGCAGGCATACTCCTGACAGGCTGAAACTGCTCTCCAGAGTAGCAACGCCTCGACCTCTTTCCTGGGCTGCGTTCCGACATTACCAGCGGTTCAAGCGTATCCACGTCGGTTTGGTGCCTCTGTGGGACACACCTTTCAACAATGCCAAGTCATTCATCAAATACCTGGATGTAGCCGCGATGGGGGGCGTGGGCATCTTCAGCAACCGGGAGCCTTATCAAAGCATCGTGCACCACGGCGTAGACGGGCTCTTGGTAGAAGACGATCCGGAGGCCTGGGCCGATGCCATGTTACAGCTCACCGATGACAGGGATAGAACGCGTCGGATGGCGGACAAGGCCCGGGAAAAAGCGTCGACTATTGGTGATAACCGTTTAGCGCAACGGTTCTGGTGGTCACGCATGCAAGCTAACCGCTTCCCTGCCGATCGCTCCGCCCGGCTGGATTACCGCACGCCCGAGCTACTTGACGTTCGACAATGACGCCATTGTCGGTGCGGTGACATCTCTTGGTTTGCCCCTTTCTCAATATCTTTCCGAGTAACCTCACCCGGTCCTGATACGCTTTTCCTGCAGCTTCACCTTTGTTGGTTGGTACAGATGAGTTCTCGTCAGGCGCGAGACTTAGAACTGGCCTAGATTTGTGTCATGACTTTGGTAACCTCCTCGGTTGCAGTAACCTATTCGACTGGCCGCTTCCCGTTGGGTTCATGATCCAGGGGTAGGTCACTATTTTTTAGGCTCCATCCTTTTCCTAGACTGAGCGCAAAACATGTTCCCTAGTCGTAGGTCGTCTTTATCTTCTCGACGTGGCATTGGCAGAATTTTGGTCGTTGCCGCGATGGCCGGCACAATAACCGGCTGTGCGACGCAAAGTGGCCATTATGGTAGCGATACCGTAGCCACCATGCAGGGCGCGGCGGCCACGGGCCCCGAAATCTCGAGCTTTCTCGACAATGCCACGCCCGGCAGTATCGCCGCGTTTCCCAAGAGCCCTTGGGGCTCGAATGTCTCCATCATTGTGCAGGAGCGCTACTTTGCCGGTAGCGGCCGGCTCTGTGCGCATCTGGATGTTGCAAGGAAGGGGGCACCGCAAAGTGCCGATCGAGCACAGCTCGCTTGCCTGGTCGAAGGCAGTGGCTGGTATACCCAGCGCTTGGTGACGCATGTTCTAACTAGCCCCAGCAATCCGTAACAAAAATCTTCTGCTTTCATGCCTGTGACCGCGTGTATCGTTTTCACCGGAGATTGCAGGCGTTGAAGCTGCGCGAAACACTACAGGAAGTATTGCATGAAACATGCAGCATCGTTTTTCCGGGCCGGGTGCCTGGTGGCGGTAGCGTGCCTGAACGTCAGTTTGGCTAACGCCCAATCCTTTGGTTCCGGCAGCATTATTCCGCAGGATCAGCAAGCCCAATCGATGACCTCTCGGACGCAAGGGTCTGACGGGCAGCAGGCCCAGCAGCAGGCAGTCGACGACCAGCCTCGGGCCAACTGGAACAGTGCCAACTACGGTCCGGTCGATCCTGACCAGCCGCCGGTCGACCCCAATATGTTGCCGCCGTTCGGTGCCAACCTGTTCACCGGCGGCTTTCGTGGCGTAATGGCCGATGGCCTGAACCCGGCTTACACCATCAAGCCGGGCGACCAGATCAACCTGCGGGTCTGGGGCGGCACGGAGATGCAGAGCGTGCTGACGGTGGATTCCCAGGGCAACATCTTCCTGCCGGGAATCGGGCCGCTCAATGTGCAGGGCACGTCCAACGGTGAGCTTAATTCCCGTGTGACCAGCGCGATCAAGTCGGTCTACCCGGAAAACGTCCAGGTCTACACCAATCTGCAGGGCGTGCAGCCGGTCGGCGTGTTCGTGACTGGCTATGTCAAAAATCCTGGCCGCTACTCCGGTACGCCGAGCGATTCGATGCTCTACTTCCTCGATCAGGCCGGTGGTATCGACCAGACCCTGGGCAGCTATCGCCAGATCGTGATCAAGCGCGGCGGCCGCACCGTCGACACGATCGATCTCTATGACTTCCTGATCGACGGCAACATGCCGCACCCGCAGTTCCGCGATGGCGACACCATCGTTGTCGAAGAGCGTGGCCCGGCGGTCGCCGTGGTGGGGGACGTTCAGCGCCCGTTCCGCTACGAGCTGGCAGGGGAAAGCCTGACCGGTGGCGATGTGACCAACCTGGCACGTCTGCGCTCCGGCGTTTCTCATGTGCTGTTGCGCGGAGATCGCCCGGAGGGGCCTGTCGCACGTTACCTGACTCTGGACGAGTTCCGCACAGCCGAGATCGAGCGCGGTGACGAGGTTATGTTCAGTGCCGATCAGCGTGCCGAAAGCATCGTCGTGCAGGTCGAAGGCAGCTACTACGGGCCTTCTCGTTACGTGCTGCCGCGGGATGCGCATCTGGGCGAGTTCCTGAACGCGATCAGCGTGCCCAAGAGCATGACCAGCTATCAGGACGTTTCGATTCGCCGCGAAAGCGTCGCGGAGCAGCAGGAAGAATCGCTCAAGGAGAGCCTGCGTCGGCTGGAGCAGACCTATTTGGGTTACCCGGCACGCACGACGGGAGAAGGCGAGATTCAGGTTCGCCAGGCCGAGCTGATCGAAAAGTTCGTGCAGAAGGCGTCTCAGGTCGAACCGACTGGCCGACTGGTCGTCGCCCGGGACAACAGCATCGCGGACATCCGCCTGCAGGATGGCGACGTGATCACCATTCCGGAAAGCACCGATTCCGTGCTGCTGAGTGGCGAAGTGACGATCCCCCAGGCGATGGTCTACACGCCGGGCCTGAGCGCCGAAGACTATATTCAGCAAGCGGGTGGCTACACTCCAAGAGCGGATGAAGACCAGGTGCTCGTCGTGCATCGCAACGGCGCCGTCATTCGCGCTGGCGATACAAGGGTTCGAGCCGGGGACGAGATCATGGTGCTGCCGGCTGCGCCGACCAGCAACATTGAGCTGGCCACTAGCATCACACAGATCCTCTATCAGGTGGCCGTTGCGACCAAGGTCGCGCTGGATCTTTAATTTCAATCGAGCGGCGAGGCGGCAGCGTCTCGCCGCTTCAGGTTTACGACAATGTTTTCTTTAGAGAATGATGGAGCTGCCCGACATCCTTTGCGTGTTACATGGGATGTCTGGGCTGCAATGTTTTCGCGTGAAATGGTCTCAAGAACCACGGCGGATCGTATGGCCTGGTTCTGGATGATCTTCGAGCCATTGGCAACCATTGGCGTCATGGTGGGGATTCGTACTTTCATCATGAGTGGAAGGACCATAGCCGGTGCTGACTTCGTGCCCTGGATGATTGTCGGGCTGATGGGCTTCTATATCTTCCGCGAAACCATGATGAAACCCATGGGGGCGGTCGACGCCAGCCGTGGCCTGTTCACCTATCGGCAGATTCTGCCGATTGATCCGGTGCTGGTACGTTGCTTTGCTGAAGGAATGATAAGAAGTTTTATTTTCTTGTTGTTCATCTTTGTCGGAGAGCTTCTGAAGCTTGATTTGCTTCCTGATTTTGGCGTTGGCGCCTTGCTGGATTGGCTATCGCTCTGGGCGCTGGGGGCCGGTTTGGGGGTACTGTTGTCGGTAGTATCGACGTTAGTATCTGAGGTTGGAAAAGTTGTAAAAATAATAAGCTTGCCCTTGCTTATTATTTCTGGCGTAATTTTCCCTATCACCTATATACCGCATCAGTTCCAGCAGTACGTACTCTGGAACCCTATCGTGCACGGGCTGGAAAGCATGCGGCTCTCCTTTTTTGACGGTTACCATACCATTAATGGTATAGACATAACTTATCTATGGTTATGGGCATTATCCTGTTTGACACTTGGCTTGCTGATGCACATTCGCTTTTCAGCAAAGCTGAAGGCCCTATAACCATAGGTACTGATAGGCAGCGATGTGGGATGATAGAAATTAGCCATTTATATAAACGCTACCATAATCATCACGGTAGCGACTGGGTGTTGCGGGATATTAATCTGGTAATACCTGATGGTACTAGCGTTGGTCTGGTCGGCCGCAATGGCGCAGGTAAATCGACGCTTCTTCGTTTAATAGGGGGGATAGATAGACCTGACAAGGGCACCATTATCAGACGCCGCCGTGTGTCCTGGCCCATCGGCCTGGCCGGCGGATTCAAAGGAGGCATGACCGGACGGCAGAACGTCAAGTTCGTGGCAAGAATACATGGAGTCAAAGCCAGGCTGGACGAGCTGATGCAGGAAGTTCAGGACTTTGCAGAAATCGGTCCAGCTTTCGATGAGCCGGTCAGTACCTATTCCTCCGGGATGAGAGCCAGATTGTCGTTTGGACTATCGTTGGCTTTCGATTTCGATGTCTATCTCTCGGACGAAGCAACAGCGGTAGGGGATCGGGCATTCAAGAAGAAAGCTCAGAAGGCCTTTAAAGACCGAGTGAGCAAGGCTAGCCTCATTATGGTATCCCATGGCGAGAGTATCCTTAAAGAAATGTGTCAGGCTGGCATCTACCTGAAGCAGGGTGAAGCGTTTTGGTATGACAATATTGAAGATGCCATTGCAGAATATCACCATGAAACTGATTAGTAGTACGAATAACGTTATGGGTAAGTATTGAATATGAGAGTTCAGAGTTATCTCAAGAAACACCCGCATTGGGCTATTTGCTTCCTCGCGATCATCGTCAACGCTTTCTATTGGGGGATATGGGCGAGTGATCGTTACGTTTCTCATGCCAATGTTGTTCTCGAAAGTCCGCAGCTTTCCCAGCCACAGTTGAATTTCAGCAGTTTGCTGACAGGCGGTGGCGGCAACGCCGACATGTTGGTGCTGCGCGATTACATGCGCTCTGTCGATATGTTGAAGTATTTGATCGATAACGCTGATTACAGCGAGCATTATGCGAATTCGGGTGCCGATATCTTTAGTCGACTGAGCAGCGCCGACGAGCCCTTGGAGAAAATCTACGATTATTATCTGGACCACGTATCCATAGAAGTTGACGACTATGCCGGCGTGCTTCGTGTTGATGCAGAAGCATTCACGCCCGAAAAAGCCCATCAAGTTGCCTCCCTACTTCTGGAAGAAGGCGAGCGGCACATGAATGAACTGGGCAGGCAGCTCGCCGAGGAGCAAGTCAGTTTCCTCGAAGGGCAAGTCGAGCTACTCAAACAGCGCTATGAAGACACCCGCCAGCAAATGCTGGAATACCAGAATGAAAACGGTCTCGTATCTCCAACAGGAACGGTAGAGAGCTTGAGTTCCGTTGTGTCGAGCTTGCAGGGTGAACTAGCCAGCTTGCAGGCGCAGAAGAGTGCATTGATGAGCTTCCAGAGTTCCCAATCACCTCAGATTGTCCGCATCAATAGCCAGATCAGGGCGCTTAATGAGCAGATCACTCAAGAACAGCAACGGCTGGCTACCAAATCTGGTGATTCGCTGAATGCCGTTTCATCCGAGTATCAACGTTTGCAACTGCAGGCGCAGTTCGCACAGGAGAGCTATTCCGGAGCGCTGTCCGCGTTGGAAAATACGCGTATCGAAGCGGCTCGCAAGCTCAAACAGCTTTCGGTTCTCCAATCACCGACGATGCCTGAATATCCCGAGCGGCCTGAAAGACTTTATGACATCGTACTCTTTACTGTAATTGCGCTGTTTATCACGCTGATTGTGAATATGTTGATTTTGATCGTTAGAGATCATCGAGACTAAAGCCGAGGCGAACATGGAAGCTCAAAAAATTCACGACAAGGATCAGTCACTGGAAGTCGCACGCAACGTATTCTGGGAACAGGCCAAGTCTCTCCAGACCATAGGTGAATCCCTGGACGGCGAGATTATTCTCGCCGTTGATCTGATGCATGAGTGCCAAGGTAAGGTCATCATCTCTGGTATGGGGAAGTCCGGGATCATCGGGAGGAAGATCGCCGCGACTTTGGCCTCCACTGGTACGCCAAGCTTCTTCGTGCATCCCGGTGAGGCCTATCACGGCGATTTGGGCATGATCGGCGCTGACGATCTTGTCGTATTGATTTCCTACAGCGGTGAAACTGACGAAGTCGTGAAACTGCTGCCTTACATTCGTCATATCCAGGCCAAGAGCATCGCGATAACCGGAAATAGGGATTCGACGCTTGCTATTGCTGCAGACATTCATTTAGACGTGTCCATCGAGCGAGAGGCTTGCCCCAACAATCTGGCACCGACGACATCTACGACCGCTACGCTCGTTATGGGGGATGCCCTCGCAGTCGCCCTGATGGATCGACGTGGCTTTATGCCGGTCGATTTTGCCCGATTCCATCCGGGCGGATCGCTGGGGCGAAAATTGCTAACCCAGGTCCAGGAAGTCATGCACCCCGTGCCCTCCATTCAGGAAGGAGCGTCCTTCTCCGACATCGTTCATCAGATCAGCGAAGGTGGCAAAGGAATTGTCTGTATTCTTTCTCGAGATAACGCCTTGGTTGGCGTCGTAACTGACGGGGACTTGCGCCGAGCGATAGAGAAATACGGTAAAACCGAGGCGCTCGTAGCAGAGGATATTATGGGAAAAATGCCTACGACCGTGCCCAGAGGCTCCAACCTCTATGAGTGTGAAAGCCTGATGCGTGAAAAAAGATTGACATCGTTGGTTGTAGTTAATGAACAGCTTGAGCCAGTTGGCGTTATCAAAAGCTTTGATGCTTGATAGTTAAGGAATAGTCTGATGAGTAAAGTTACCAAGTTGATCAAGCACCCAGTCAAATTTTTTGAAGATGCCGCAAAGAAGAAGAAAGAACTAGCAAAGGTGGCTAATGTAGAAAACCCAATCTTTGCTTTTCGGGTCAATGATTGGAAGAGGCCTCTTTTAGAATCCTGGATGTCAGGGAAAACCCTTATATATGTACCTTTTAAAACAAGTGATGTGGAGCTTGAAAAAAAGTGGCTTCCGCTTATAAATAACACTCCAAATGCAGAGGTTTTAGTTTGGGGGCACAATCTTCCCGTGCCGATGAAAAATACTATTAAGCCCATCAGATACGTAGAGGATGGATTTATAAGGTCAGTCGGCCTTGGAGCTAATCATACACCTCCCATGTCGCTATGTTTTGACTCAAAAGCTCCATATTTTGATGCAACGGTCGAAACGGATTTGGAGAAGTTATTAAGCAGCTATGATTTTGATAACGACAAAGAGTTATCGAGACGCGCGGCAGAGCTAAAAAACAAAATAATAAAAAATGATATCAGTAAATATAATCATAATAATGAGAAGTTGCTAAGCAAATCTCTTTCAGACAAACCAAAAATATTGGTTGTCGGTCAAGTTGAAGATGATGCTTCAATTATCTACGGCTGTAAGCAAAAAATATCGAACAATGATCTTGTTAATATTGCTGCTCTAGAAAATCCCGAAGCCGAGATTTTATATAAGCCCCACCCTGATGTTATTGCAAAAAAACGAGAAATGCTTTCTAATCCTAAAGAAGTGGAAGATATCGCGACGGTGATTTATGAGGATATTTCGATATGTTCTCTACTTGGTGAGAATATTCAGAGAGTTTATACAATAACATCTCAGGTCGGCCTCGAAGCTCTGATAAGAGGAATATCAGTCACTACTCTTGGCTGTCCATTTTATGCAGGCTGGGGCGTGACGGATGATCGTCAGGAAAATATAAGGAGAGATAGAAAACTTACCGTTGATCAGATTTTTTCTGCTGCATATATCCTATATCCGCAATATTTTGATCCTTACAGAAAGATCCAAGTTGAAGTAGAGGAAGTAATAGATCTGATCGTTTCAAAGTTGAAGAAAAAAGCCAGCATTAGTTCTGTCGCTAATGATGAAAAAAATAAAAATAGAAAAGTAATAAAAGTCGAGCAGCTTTCTGCTCGAATAGAGAAGGGCGGCCCGAAAGCATTCCTATTTGGATTTGGTCTGCAAAAAGTCACTTTTTTCGTACGTCAGTTGCAAAACCACTTTAACGTTTATTCTTTGAATATGCCTGTGAGCCAGCAGGTTGCGTTAACTGCTTCTCAAATTATCTCAGCTTTTGGTGCAGTTGAAGGCGATAGAGTTGTAATTTGGGGTAGGAAAGATCCTGATGGACTCGAAGGAAAACTGCGAGAGCTCGGTATTTCAGTCCATCGTATCGAAGATGCTTTTATCCGCTCCGTTGGACTAGGCGGGTTGCAGCCAATCCCCTTATCATATATTGATGATGATTCAGGTATTTATTTTGATGCTACTAAAGAGTCGCGCTTAGAAAAAATTCTCAATGAATATGACTTCGATTCAAACCCCCGGCTTATGGAAAGGAGTAGGGGTATGATTCGGGACATGATTGAGAAAGGTACAAGTAAATATAATTTCAATCACGCTGTCGATATTGAGAAATATTACGGGGTTAAATCAAAAAAAAGGATCTTAGTCATAGGGCAGGTGGAAGATGACGCTTCTATTGTCTTTGGTTGCAGTAGGCAAATAACAAATAATGATTTGGTGTATTTGGCGAAGTTTGAAAATCCTGAGGCTCAGATAATTTATAAGCCACATCCAGATGTCCTGTCTGGACTTAGGAAGCGACTTTCAGACCCCTCAGTTGTAGAAGATGTCGCAGACGTTTTATATGATCAGGTCTCATTGTCGGATTCATTTGAAACTATTGATCACGTGTACACTATCACATCGCTTTCTGGCTTTGAAGCACTGCTTCGCGGCATAAAAGTTACAACCGTTGGTGCTCCTTTTTATTCAGGATGGGGGCTGACTGATGATCGGCAACTCGTCGATAGGCGTAAGCGTAAACTAAGTGTGGAAGAGGTTTTTGCCGCCGCATATATACTCTACCCAATTTACGTAAATCCGTTCACGTTACAAAAAAGTACTCCGGAAGAATCGCTTAAACTTTTAGATTGGATTAAAGCTAAAAACATACAGCCGACACCTTCACCTAGTCTAATGGGTAACAGTCAGTCCCATATCAAAAAAATAGAATCTTTAATGGCGTCAGGCAAGTATGCAGATGCACTTGTTCTCGCTAACTTCGCAGTAGCAGCGTATTCGGATTTTGACTCCTATCTTGCAAGAGCCAAAGTAAGAGTGTCTAGTGGTGATGTTGGTCCTAAAGCCGAATCAGATTTCCACTATGCTTGTGAGATAACCGAATGGAAGAATAAAAAATGCCTTTTAGCTTATGCAAAATTTCTTTGGGAGTTTCGTGGATACAATAAAGAGTTGCACGCAGTGCTAGCTAAGCTTAAAAGCCTGGCAGGTTTAAGTAATAGTGATAGAAACGCCATGGCTGCAATGTATGCTGATGGTGGCTATTTCGATAGCATGCTTTCATCGTTTCCAAGCGGCAAAAATAACTCTTTTATAACTGGATACTTGTACCTTTCTTATGTTCTGAGTGGAACGGTGAAACCTTCTAATCAATCTGATTTTGTTGTTGATCAAATTTATGAAAATGTTATTAAATCTGTTCGTGAATTTGAGAAATATGTAAAGCAAAATCGTAGTAATTTCTGTCTCGTTGGAAACTCACCTTGTGAGCTTGGCAGCGAGAACGGTCAGGTCATCGATAGTTTCGAATGCGTCATCAGATTTAATGATTTCAATGTGGACTTCCCCTACAGCCAAGATTACGGCACTAAAACCTCTATATGGGTTAGAATGCCGAAAAATATGGGGCTGTCTGAGAAAAATATAGATAACGTAATTATTAGTGGTTCAAATTGGATTTCAAGACTCCCTGATGGTGTGGAGACGTTTAATTTATTTCAAAGGTTTCATAAGAGTGTGGCTGTTGTTCCCAGTGAGGTTTACAAGCGACTGTCTACGGAGCTTGGGTCAGCTCCTAGTGCGGGCCTGCAAATACTATACTGGATCTACACTTTGATAGGTCCAATTTCCCATAAGCAGGTCTATGGTTTCTCAATGATAGATCAACAGGTAGGCAAGAATTCACATTATGCCTCTAAGAAATCGGTAAGTGTTCGGCACAATTGGATCGCGGAGCGAAAAGTTTTAGATAGTATTGTGGAATAAATAAGTGAATGATTAGAGGGGTGGGTATGGAAATACTTAGCGTGCATTATCGAGATACAAAAAATATTGGTGATCGATATTGCAATCCATTGGACTACTTTGGGTTTGAAGTTTCGCCTGATGTTAAAATAGTTAAAGCAGACGTCAGAAATATACCTGATGATGCTAAGCCTGATGTCGTGATTATTGGTGGCGGGGCAATAGCTAGACACTGCAGAGAGTTAAGAGTATTGTTTCCGTCAGCCAAGCATATAGCTTGGGGAGTCGGAGCAACACAAGCGACCGATGAAATTGTTGATGCTTCCAAGCACGAGAAGTTTTCTCAAGGTTATGAACTATACGGGTGCCGAGATTATCGAGCCCTCGACACTTATGTTCCTTGCGCCTCTTGCATGCACCCGTTGTTTGATAAGCAGTTTGAAATAAAGCATGAATCAGTAGTCTATGGCCATGCTGGAAAAATGCCTCTTGCCGAAGAAGCGCGTGCTTTGAATATTCCCCACCTCCTTAATAATGATAAGTCAGGGTTTGGTGGTGCAATAGCATTTCTAGCTTCAGCTAAAACTGTGGTAACTAGTAGTTATCATGGTGCATATTGGGCAGCTTTGCTTGGTAAAAATGTTGCTGTCATACCTTTTGGCAGCAAGTTTTATAGTTTAAGAAATCTTCCGCCTATAGTATCTTCGGTTGAAGAAGGGCTTACATCTGCGAAGAATTTTCCTGGATCTCTTTTGGAGGCTCGCGCTTTATCAAAAGACTTTTCAAATCGAGTTTATAAAATTCTTTTTGGGGAGGGTGGATGCTGAAATTATTACATAGGAGTGAGTTTAGAACCACTTCATCACTGTCTCTTTTTATTGATCCAGATGAATATTTGAAAAAGAAGTCTTATTTAAAATATCTTTTTTCACCGGAAAAAAGTGTGAGTGTCAAAGTTAAAGCTGATGGATATTTAAAAGAAAATTTCCGTTCAAGAAAGCGCTTCTTTCTCAATGATGATGCGGTATACAGGTTTGATAGCGCCGTGGTTTTCGATAATGGAGGCATCATCACTAGTGATAACAAGCTTTTTACTGATCACTTGCTGAATGACAATGTTTACAAGAGCGTGAATCATTTAAAGCCTAATTATCTAGAGGCGGTTAAGTCTCGTTTAAGCCTCAATTTACTTGGGCGCGGTGAAGCTTCTTTTGATAATCCTATTACTGCTTCCAAATATGTGTCACAGCCAGTTTTTTTGTTCTCGTCTTTGCGTTCAGAATCCTACAGCCACTTTGTTTGGGATACCCTAACATTACTGGTGAATTTTTTTGAGCTGAAGAAAGTTAAGCATGATCTTAAACTTCTAGTGTTAGAGGCTGGCGACAAAGAATCGCTGCCACAATATAAAAAAGAATTTTTGTCTGCTCTTGGCTTGGATTTAAATGAGGTGGTGTTTGCAGGTGGTAGCACGGTTTTTGTGAATGAGTTGTATGTTAGCGATAAGCTAGCTATCAATAACAAGTGGGTTAGGAGGAAATCAGCACTCTTTCTAAATAGACTTTCTTCGAAGCCTAAGGTGCCGGGAAAAATGTTTTTTTTGGATAGAAATGACTATCGCAAGGGTGTGCGCTCAGTTACAAACGAGGATAATATTAGAGAGAAACTGCAATGTTGCGGTTTCGAGATTTTAACACCTGGTAACATGACTCTAGAAGAGAAACAAGAAAAATTTTCTGAAGCATCTATTGTGGTTTCGCAATACGGTGGAGGTGTACAAAATCAATTTCTTTTTCCTCCTGATACGCATATTATCCTGTTGCAATCCTCCGCCTTTTTTAGATATATACTTCATTTCACAGAAAGCGTCTATAACCAAAAAGTCCGCTCGATCATCGGAAAGCCTTTAGGTAATGGTAATAATTCAGATTATTTTATTGATGAGGATTTGCTAATGGACGTCGTTGGTAATGCACAAGAGTCTTTATGAAAAATATTGTTTGTGATTTAGACGATACTATTTGCACTACGGTAGCTGGCGATTATAAAAACTCACTGCCCAATGTCAAAGTTGTTAGTAGACTTAGAGAGTATAGGGCTGCAGGTTTTAAAATAATTATAGCTACTAGTAGGAATATGCGTACTTATGAAGGCAATCTTGGTAAGATTAATGCAAACACATTGCCTGTAATTATTGAATGGCTTGAGCGTCATGGAGTGCCATATGATGAACTCTATGTCGGTAAGCCATGGTGTGGTCAGGAGGGCTTTTATATTGATGACAAAGCTGTCAGACCTGACGAATTTGTCAATCTATCTTATGAAAAACTCCGGGCATTGACGAGTAAGCCTAATGATCCTGATTAATTCAGCGGGCTATGTGGTACCCGAACTGCAGGTTGAATATGGTAAAGTTCCTGCTTGTATGCTACCTCTTGGCAATAAATTGTTGTTACAGCACCAGCTGCAGACTATTGAAGAAAGTGCTGTTAATGATCAGCGAGTTGTTTTGTCGCTGCCAAATAGCTATTTCGCCAGTGCGTCGGATAGCACATTGTTTGATTTAAAAAATATACTTGTCGTTCGGGTCCCCGATGGATTTAGCTTGGGTGAGTCCGTTCTCTATGTTTTAAATTCGACGGGCACCGTAGACGAAGAATTGTACATGCTACATGGAGATACCTATCTCAAACATTTTCCAGGTGAACTGGATGTGGTGGGTATCAGTAAAACTACTGAGAACTATGATTGGCAATTGGAAGAGGTCGGCGAGGATAGTGAGCTGATTTGGTGCGGTTATTTTTCTTTCTCTAATGTTAGAAAATTCATTCAGGCATTGGCATTATCTCGCGGGGATTTTGTCGAGGCAGTTAAAGCATACAGTAGTGACAATGGTTCTGCGTTTTTTCGTGTTGAAGATTGGTTTGATCTGGGGCATTTAAATACGTACTTTAAGTCTCGGGAAAAGATTACTACTCAGAGATCTTTTAATGACTTAAAAATTGGCAATGGCAGAGTAACTAAAACCGGCTCGCCAGCTCAGAAAATTCGAGCGGAAAGTCAATGGTTCCAAAATTTGCCTGCTCATCTAAAAAAATATGCTCCTCAGCTGATGTCTGTCGAGGACGACGGCGAAAACGACGTGAGTTATAGCCTGGAGTACTTGACGCTTCCTCCGCTTAATGAGGTTTATGTTTACGGGCTCAATCCCCCGTTTTATTGGAAAAAAATATTCTCATTAGTTGGTAATTTACTCGCCGATTTTCGTTGTTCGGTCCCGGATTCGGAAGCATTTCGGTATTCTGTAAAATCTGACTTTGAAGTGCTCATTCGAGATAAAACTTATAAAAGGCTTTCTCAGTTTTCTCAAGACGGGATGTACACTCCGCAAACTTTCGTACACTACCGGGGTGAACCTCTTGGAACTTTGGAAGAGATAGCCTCATACTGTGTTGATAGGATACTTTTGTTGCCCCGGATACCAGCTTGGATTCACGGCGATTTATGCTTCAGCAACATGCTGTTCGACTCTCGTGCCGATAATCTGAAACTTATAGATCCGCGCGGGATCAACGATGGTGGCGAGCTCACAGTTTATGGTGACCAGTGCTACGATCTGGCTAAACTCTTTCATTCGGTCGTAGGGATGTACGACTATATTATTGCTGGCCGGTATCGTTTGGAATTATTCGATGATTTCGATATGGGCATTGAATTCGACATCAGTGACCGCCTGTTGGTTATACAAAAACTGTTCTTAGATACTGAGTTTATCCCAGGTCTTCCCACTCGTGACATCCAACCTCTTGTGGTTTTACTGTTCTTATCCATGCTGCCTCTGCATTCCGATAGGCCGGACCGTCAACAGGCGATGCTCGCGAACGCACTACGATTGTATGCAGAAATAAAGGAGGTACGTTCGTGATTGTCATTCCTATGGTCGGCGCCAGTAGTCGCTTTTTTAAAGCCGGTTACGATAGGCCTAAATATCAGCTGCCATTATGGGGCGAGACTGTTTTCTATTGGGTGATGCGCTCGTTCCACAAGTATTTTGATCAGCAAACTTTTTTATTTATTCTGCGGGACGATTATCAAGCTAGAGATTTTGTCCAGGCTGAAATACACCGCCTTGGAATTTCTGATTTTTCGATTGTCGTCCTTGATGCCATGACGCAAGGTCAAGCAGACACTGTTGCGCATGGTTTGTGTGACGTTGCTGACGAAGAGCCAATCACTATTTTCAATATCGATACTCTACGGTACGACTTTGAGTTGCCTGACTTTATCAATGATAGTGACGGTTATCTTGAGGTATTCCACGGGGAAGGCGACCATTGGTCATTCGTAGGGCCTGGAGTTGATTTTACTGTTTTACGGACTACGGAAAAAGACAGAATATCTGATTTGTGCAGCGATGGACTCTACCATTTTGCGTCAAAAGCACTGTTTTTATCCGCTTTTGAAAACGCTGTCCAGAATGATATAAAGTCAAAAGGGGAGTTTTATGTCGCTCCTTTGTATAACTTTTTGATTCAGGCCGGTAAAGATATTCGATATTTGGAAGTCTCTTCCCTTAATATCGATTTTTGCGGCACGCCGGATGAATATGAGGCGCTCGTCGATCGTGGCCCTTTAGCAGACTGAGAGGAAATTAAGTTGAGTAATAAAATCGTTATTGATAGCTTAAATAACCATTCACCCTTCGCCCTGTTTGGCGGCATCAATGTTCTTGAGTCTCGCGATATGGCGCTGAAGGCCTGCGAGCACTACGTCGAGGTAACAAACAAGCTGTCGATTCCTTACGTGTTCAAGGCGAGCTTCGACAAAGCCAATCGCTCTTCCATTCATTCCTATCGTGGTCCGGGGATGGAAGAGGGGCTGAAGATATTCGAGGCCATCAAGTCCGAATTCGGCGTTCCCGTCATTACCGATGTCCATGAAACATGGCAGGCGGCGCCCGTGGCCGAAGTGGCGGATATCATCCAACTGCCCGCCTTCCTGGCGCGACAGACGGATCTGGTCGTCGCCATGGCCAAAACCGGCAAGCCGGTCAATATCAAGAAGCCGCAGTTCCTGAGCCCGGCTCAGATGCTGAACATCGTCGAGAAGTTCAACGAGGCGGGTAACTCGCAGTTGATGCTGTGCGACCGGGGGACATGCTTCGGTTACGACAACCTCGTGGTTGATATGCTGGGCTTCGGTGTCATGAAGAAGGTTTCCGGCGATCTGCCGATCATCTTCGACGTGACCCACGCGCTGCAACAGCGCGATCCGGGCGGCGCCGCATCCGGCGGTCGTCGGCAGCAGGTCGTCGAGTTGGCCAGCGCGGGCATGGCGACAGGGTTGGCCGGTCTGTTCCTGGAAGCGCATCCCGATCCCGACAACGCCAAGTGCGATGGGCCAAGCGCATTGCCGCTGCATCTGCTCGAGCCGTTTCTCACCCATATCAAGACGATAGACGACGCGGTGAAGTCACTGCCCAAACTCCAGATCGACTGAGCCGGTTGTCCTTCATGAAAACAGTCATTGTGATTCCCGCTCGTTACGGCTCCAGTCGTTTGCCGGGCAAGCCTCTCGCCGATATCGTTGGCAAACCGATGATCCAACATGTCTACGAGCGTGCCAGCGCCGTCGGCAATGTGGACGCGGTATGGGTGGCTACCGATGATCGGCGGGTAGTGGATTGCGTTGCCGGCTTCGGTGGTAACGCGGTCATGACCTCTCCCGACCATGTTTCCGGCACCGACCGTCTGGTCGAGGTGATGCAACAGGTTGAGGCCGATCTTTACATCAATGTGCAGGGCGACGAACCTCTGATTCGCTCCGGCGACCTCGAACGGCTGGCTGCGGCGATGCAAGACGTCGGGCCGGACGTTCATGTCGGTACGCTCTGCCATCCGATCTCCCATGAGGAAGCGCAGAGTCCGAACAGTGTCAAAGTTGTGCTCAAGGAGAATGGCGATGCCCTCTATTTCAGCCGTTCGCCAATTCCGTTTCCGCGAGAACCCGCCGAAGCGAGTTTCCTGAAGCACATTGGCGTCTATGCCTACCGTCGCGATGTTCTGGAGCGCTATGGTCGCCTGGCCTCACCCATGCTGGAACGCTCGGAAGTGCTGGAGCAGTTGCGGCTGCTGTACGCGGGAATGACGATCCGCGCCGTCGAGGTCGAGCCGACGGGGCCCGGCGTCGATACGCCTGAGTGTCTCGAACGGGTCCGTGCGCGTTTCCTCGGGCAGGAATACGCCCCCGCTGATCCGCTAGCCAACGTCAAGCTGGTCATTGCTGACGTGGATGGCATTTTGACTGATGGTCGCTTGCACTACACCGAAGCGGGGGAAACGACGAAGACGTTCCATGTTCGCGATGGTCTTGGGATCAAGATGCTGATGGCGTGTGGTGTGCAGGTGGCCCTGCTGTCGGGACGTGATTCGCCGACCTTGAGAAAGCGGGCTGCGGATCTGGGTATTCGACACGTTCTCTATGGCGTGAAAGACAAGGCGGAAGCCTGCCGTCTCCTTCAGGAACAGGCGGCGGTTACCAAGGAACAGACTGTGTGCCTGGGGGACGACTCGATAGATCTTCCCGCTTTTGGCGCTTGCGGGCTGAGCTTTACGGTGAATGATGCACCCGAGTATATCGCCAGTGCGGCTACCGGCGTGCTGCCTGTCTCGGGTGGGGCGGGCGCGCTGCGCTATCTCAGCGACAAGATCCTCGAAGCTCAGGGGAAGGCCGATGTGTTCCAGTCGGTGGAAGGCTATAGTCGTGTCATGCATTCGATGGCGCAATGAAGGCCTGAGCGATGGCGGGCTGGGGCAGTGAGATGAACCGGAGGTAACCGTTATGAAACGGGTTTTTCAATATCCGATCTGGCTGGGTGAGCTATTCACCGGCGCCAAATCTTTCAAGGCCAACCCTCTCATAGGGAACGATCATCTCAATCGCTACGGTCTTCACGTGGGGCGTGTCTGGTTGGCGTACTGGATGTCTCGTCTGCGCATGGCGATGCTGGCGCCGGGCGTGCCCAGGGCGGATCGCGAGCAGTTCCAGCAGTACGGTTACGTGCTCAAGGAAAGCTACCTGCCCGAGTCGCAGTTCCTGGCATTGGTGAAGGCGGTGCGGGAATACGAGGGTGAAATCCGCGAGTGCTGCCAGGGCGATACCAATACCCACCGGATTCTGCTGGCGCCGGAAGTGCTGGAGCAGCTGCCCCAGGTCAAGGCGGTGCTGGAAGATGCCGCGCTGAAGCGGCTGTTCCGCTATTGTGCCGGGCATGCCCGCTTGCCGATCTGCCATATCGAGAACGTGCATAACGGCAGCCGGAAAAATGACACGGTGCGGGACCCGCAGAAGAACCTGCATGTCGATACGTTCCAGCCCACCATGAAGTTCTGGCTCTATCTGGAGGACGTGACCGACGAGAATGGCCCGTTCGTGTTCGTGCCGGGCTCCAATCGGCCGCACCGTGAGCGTTTGAAGTGGGAATACCAGATGAGCCTGCGTGCCCGCGAACACGCGGATCGCTATACGGCTCGTGGCTCGTTCCGGGTAAGCCAGGAAGAGGCTGAAAGGTTGGGCGAGGGCGGCCCACGGCCATTCCGGGTCGCGGCTAACACGCTGCTCATCGCCAATACCTTCGGTGTCCATGCCCGGGGCAATGCCGAGCCGGGCAGCTCCCGCCTGGCGCTATGGGGCATGAGCCGGACCAACCCCTTCCTGCCATTGCCGGGGCTGGGATTCGAATACTTCAACCGCTTGCAGTATCGTGTGCTCCAGCGCATGCGTCGGCAGGAGGACGCCAGATCCGCCGCCAAGGGCAAGCAATCATCCTGGCATGTGATCGAGCAAAAACGCGTGTAGGCTTCTCACGGCATCACTCTTCGTTTCAGTGAAAAGCAACCTTCGGGTTGCTTTTTTCGTTTTGGGCTCCTCAGACGTTGCGAATATTCTGACTCCGCCTCACCAATTGCGCCTATGCCAACTGCCGCTTGACGAACGGTATTTAACTTTAAGGCACGCCGACTGAAGTCATGAGTGCGAGATAAACCATCTTGTCCATTATCTGGTGTTGCCCGATGCTGCACAGACTGTGTCGACAGCGCCAGACCGCAGGCTTTGCATGGCTATTCACTGTTCCCAATAACAACCATGCCCCATGGCGTTCCAAGGAGTTCAGGTATGAAGCCGTTATTCAAAGTCTGTGCCGTGGCCAAGGACGAAGGGCCGTATCTGGCCGAGTGGGTCTTTCACCATCTGCACTTTGGGTTCGATCTCATTCACGTCTATATCAACCGCACTTCGGACGCCTCGGCCGCCGTGCTGGAACGAATAGGCCAATCTTACCCTCAGGTCACCTTCGAGTTTATCGACTGGATCGACCTTTGCGATCCGGGCGTCAGCGCCAAGCTGCAGACGGTCGCCTATGCCAAGGAGCTCGAGCAGTCTCGCCAGCAGGGCGTGAATTGGCTCTTGTTTCTGGATATCGATGAATTCTGGACGCCCAATGACTTTGCCACCTCCGTTGACCGTTTCGTGGCCCGAACCTGCGTTGATGGCCGGCCTCAGCCTATCTGTCATTTATGGCATTGCGAGCTGGGCCAGCATGCCCCGTTCACGCCATTGCAGCGTGGCGCCGGTTATGAACTCTCTTCCCATTTGAAGACCCTGTTTCCGCTCGATGGCATCGATATCAGACACGTGCGAGTCCATCACCCCATCTTCGGGGCGGAGGTGACGCCGCTGGATGCCGATGGCGCGCCGATGACGTTCGATGAGCAGCAGTCGGAATTGGCATCTCGCAGCGCCATGAAGCCGAAAAGCGCTTACATCATTCATCGGATGTACCGCTCGGAACAGGAGTACATGGCGTTGTCACTTCGCGGTCGGCCTTCCCAGCGCCGCCGGTTGAAAATGAATCGCCCTGGCTACCGGTCCCACCGGAATGTATCGATACGCTATCGCTTCTTCTGGCCGGAAGAGGAGTATCGCGATTACGCGCTTCAGCGAGAGCGCTTCTTGGCAGCGCTCGATATCGAAAGCCTCATCACCCAGGATAAGGCCGATATTCTCGCAAGAGCTCGCCGCGCAGTGCGAATGGTAAAAGAGAGGCTCGAGACACCGGAGCGCACCCAGGCGATAGCGTTCTTGAGAGGAACGCGCCATGCCGTTGTCGAAGCCGAGACGGCGCCGGCTCCCTCGGTCAAGTCGCCAGTCGAGCCAATGCTCGATACGCCGGTTCCTGCCCAGGCAACGGCACCCTCGAGCGGAACGAATCATGACGTAGGGGGAGCCGAGAAGCCGCCGGTTCCTTCGGTCAAGTCGCCAGTCGCCGCCGAGCCAATCCAGGCCCCGGTCGACCAACGTGTCGGGGAGCCGGAAACGAATCTTCCGTCGACTCAGCCGGCAAGGCCCCATTCGTGGTTCATGGTGATGCTCGGTTGGCTCGGGTTTTCCCCCGGAGATGCCTCTCAAAGGGCCACCGGTTCGGCTAGTGAGTACGATCGCCGCTGAAAGTACGCGGTCTCGAATCCTGTCGATTATCGTTCGTACGAAAGCATCTCGAAGGCCTGCCAGCACGGCAGGCCTTCGTCGTTTCATCGTCGCTTAGAGATGGTGATCGGTACGCAGCTCGTTGCGGTCCTAGGCGGTACGCGCTTTCCACTCTATCTCGAGCATGTCGAGAGTCCGATCGATCTGCTCGCGGGTGTGGTCGCAGTTGAGGAAGAAGCGCAGGCGCGCACTTTTCTCGGGCACGGCAGGGTGAAGGATCGGCTGCACGTTGATATCGTCCTTGAGCAGGGCGTCCGATAGCCCGGCGGCCAGCACGGAGCTGCCGACGATCACCGGCACGACGGCGACCCCGATGCTCTCGCCGATATCGAACCCCTTGAGCCGTGCCTGCTGCAGGAAGTAGCGCGAGATATCGTGCAGGCGCTTCAGGCGCTCGGGCTCTTCCTTCATCACCTGCAAGGCAGCCAGCGACGGCCCGGCCACCTGGGCGGGCATGCCCACGCTGTAGAGGAACCCCGGCGCGAAGTAGCGCAGCATTTCCACCAGTTCACGACAGCCGGCGATATAGCCGCCGCAGCCGGAGAGCGTCTTGGAGAGCGTGCCCATCCAGATATCGACATCGCCAGCCGGCACGCCGCAGTATTCCCGCAGCCCCAGCCCCCGGTCGCCCATCACGGCGAAGGAGTGGGCTTCGTCCACCATCAGCCACGCCTGGTGGCGCTGCTTGATCTCGACGAAGCGCTTCAGATCCGGAGCGTCTCCATCCATGCTGTAGAGCCCTTCGATCACGACCACCACGCGCTCGAACTGGCGGCGATGGCGCGTCAGCAGCGTCTCGAGCGCAGCCGGATCGTTGTGCGCGAAGCTCATGCGGCGCGCGCCGGAGAGCTGCGCGCCGACCACGGTGCTGTTGTGGATGTACTCGTCGTGAAGGATCAGGTCCTTGGGGCCGAGCAGGTAGCCCAGCGTCGAAACGTTGGTGGCGTGGCCGCTGACGAACGCCACGGCGTCTTCGACTTCATACGTCTCGGCGATCGCCCGTTCCAGTTCGTGGTGGATCGGCCGTTCGCCGGAGACCGGGCGGCTGGCCGAGACCGAGCTGCCGTAGCGATTCAGCGCATCGATACCGGCCTGGATCACCTTGGGGTGATGCGCCAGGCCCAGATAGTTGTAGCTGGCGAAATTGATGCACTCGCGCCCGCCGATCACCGTTGTCGCCCCGGCAGTGCTCTCGTGGACCTTGAAGAACGGGTCGGGAATACCCAGGCGCTTGCCGCCTTCGCGCATCATCTTGAGCTGTTGATAGCCCGGATGACGGTCGAAGCGGATGAAGCGCTCGTCGACGCTGGTCGCGGCCGGCCTGGGGGCGGTATCACCCTCCGGCCGTTGCTGGCGGCGCTGGCGGGCTTCCTGCAGCAGGCGCTGCTTCAGCACGTCGCGGGACTGGCTCATGATTTGGCCTCCCCGGCGTCGCCCTGTGATCCACCGCCATTCTGCAACACCTCGACGCCGTGCTGGGCGGCCAGACCGCTGAGGGCGTCTTCATCGCTGTCTGACGGGGCTTCGTCGCCACGCAGCTTGAGCATCAGGTAGTCGCACAGCTTGGCCAGCGTGCCGGCCTCGCTGAGCACCATGACCGGGACCTGGACGCCCAGGCGGGCTTCCAGTGCGGTCACCAGCTCGACACCCATCAGCGAGTCGAAGCCCATGTCGTAGACGGATTTGTGAATATCGATCTTCTCCTCGTCGATCAGCAGGATCTTGGCGAGCTCCTTGCTGAGGACGTCGATCAGAGTGGTGTAGAGCGCTTCCGGCGCCAGACTGGCCAGCAGCTTCTGCAGGTCATCGTCGCCTTCCTGGCTGCCGTCGTCCTCGGCGGTGCGAGCGATTTCCCGGTAGCGCGGCGCTTCCGCCGTGGGCAGGAAGCGCGCCAGGGCGCGCCAGTCGAGTTCGAGCACGCCGAGCGAGGCGACATCGGCCACCAGCATGCGCTCGAGCACCGCCAAGGCATCGGCGGAGGTCAGCGCCTGGCCGCCGAGACGTTCCTGCAGGCTGTCGCGGGTCTGGGTGTTGCGGGCCAGGAAGCCCACGTCCTCGATCGCGCCCCAGCGCACCACCGTGGCCGGGCGCCCGTTGGCACGCCGGTGGGCGGTGAAGGCTTCCAGCCAGTGGTTGGCAGCCACGTAGCTCGCCTGGCCGGGGTTGCCGAACAGCGTGGTCGCCGAGGAGTAGACCACGAAAAATTCGAGCGCGTCGTCGACGGTTAGCGAATCCAGATGGCGCGCGCCTTCGAGCTTCGGCGCCATGGCGTGACGGATGCGCGATTCGTCGAGATTGCGGATCAGGCCGTCGTCGATGACGGTCGCTGCGTGGACGATGCCGTGAATCGGCCCCAGCGATTGACGCGCTTCGTCCAGCACGCGTTCGAGCGCCTCGGCATCGGTCACGTCACAGGCGCGGGCCGCCACCGTGACGCCGAGTGCTTCCAGCCGTGCGATGCCGGCTTCGGCTTCCTCGGTGACGGGGCCGCGACGACTCAGCAGCAACAGCTGGCGCGCGCCCTTGGCGGCCAGCCATTCGGCGGTGGCCAGGCCGAAGCCGCCGAGGCCGCCTGTCACGACATAGGTGCTGGCGGCATTCAGCGTCAGCGGAATGTCCTTCGCGGGGGCCGGCGCCATCTGCGGCGGGCGTTCGTAGGTGACGACGACCTTGCCGATCTGGCGAGCCTGCTGCATGTAGCGGAACGCCTCGACCACGCGGTCGCTGCCGAAGGCGATGTACGGCAGCGGCGACAGCGTGCCGTCGGCGAACAGCGCCATCATCTCGGTGAACAGCTCGCCGGTGAGTTCCGGCAGCTCGCTCATCAGCTGGTCGGAGTCGACGCCGAAGTAACTCAGGTTGTTGCGGAACGGGCGCAGTCCGACCTTGGTGTTCTCGTAGAAGTCGCGCTTGCCGAGTTCGATGAAGCGGCCGAACGGCTTGAGCACGCGCAGGTTCTGGTTGATCGCTTCGCCGGCCAGGGAGTTCAGCACCACGTCGACGCCATCGGCGCCGACACGCTGGCCGTTGCCGTCGCCTTCCCGGGTCTGACGCTCCAGGAAGTTGTCGTGAAGAATCTCTTCGGCGAAGGTCAGGCTGCGCGAGTCGTAGATACGATCGACTCCCATCAGCCGCAGGAAGTCCTGCTTCTCCGGCGAGCCGACAGTGGCGTAGATCTCGGCCCCCAGCCAGCGGCCGACCTGGATCGCGGCGAGGCCGACGCCGCCGGCCGCGCCGTGGATCAGCAGCCGTTCGCCGGGCTGCACACGAGCCAGATGCTTGAGCGAGTAGTAGACGGTGAAGAAGGTCGTCGGGATCGTCGCCGCGGCGGCATAGCCGATCTCGGCAGGAATCCTGGCCACTGCGTTGACGTCGGCGATCAGCCGGTCGCTGAAACTGGCGGGGCCGAAGCCGACCACTGCATCACCCGGGCGCAGCGAGCCATCGGGATCGCCGACGCTGATCACTTCACCGGCGAACTCCAGGCCCAGCGTGGGGCCGGCGAAGCCGTTTTCGATCGCTTCGTCGGAGAGCAGGCCGAGCGCGTACATCACGTCGCGGAAGTTGAGTCCGGTGGCCTTGACCGCGATCTCGACCTGGCCGGCTTGCGGTGCGGGCAGATCATGCGGCTGCCAGCGCAGATGGCGCAGCTGACCCGGCAGCTCGAAGCCCAGGCTGACGGCGCGATCGCTGGCGGAGGCTTCCTCGCCGTCGACTTGCGTGCCGGGCGCCGGTGCCAGACCCAGCCTCGGCACCCAGCGCTGGCCATCGGCGTCGAGCACGATCTCGGTCTCCGCGTCCGGCACGCTGAGTTCGAACAGCAACGCATCCAGCAGCTCGTTGGACAGCGTGTCCCGGCTCGACAGCGGCAGATCCAGCAGCCGCACCTGGCGGCTCCCGGCCTCGTTCTGCAGCGAGCGGCCGAAGCCCCACAAGGCTGCATCTTCAGCTAGCCCGGAAAGCTCAGACGACGTAGAACCGTGCGGCGCGCTTGCTGCGGCTTCGGGCGGTATAGAAAGCGCGGTGGCGCCGGACCGCGTAGAAAGTTCGGATAGTTGGCTTACAGCATCGTCGAACCGCATCGAACCGAACGGCGCTTTTGCTGCGTCTTCGGGCAGCTTGGAATAGTGCGCACCCACGCCCAGCGTCAGCCACCAGAGCGCAGAAGGGCTCTCGTGAGCCTCCAGTGTCTGCAACCACTGGGCGGCCAGCACGCAGCGGTCTTCGGCGGCGCTTGCCAGGCCGCGCAGATCGACGATCTGGCTCGGGTTGAAGGACTCGAGCGCCAGCGGGAGCAGGTCCTGAGGCGCCAGTTCGCTGCCGACCAGATGATGCGCGGTCTGGCCCAGCGTCTCGAAGCGCGTGACGAGTTTCGCGGCCAGCCATTGAGAGTGGTCGTCGCTGATGATAAGCCACTGCTCGGCGGGATGGGCCGCATCGCCACGAAGGCGCTCGGATTCGGTTTCCGTCGAGCGTGCCGCCATCGGGGCCTGGACGGTCAACAGCTGCAGGCCGCCTTGCTCGCTTTCCAGCGCGTGGCGTTCGATCTGACGATACCCCAGCGCTTCCAGTTGCTGCAGCGTGGTCTGGAGGTCGGCAGGACGGGTGTCCGGTTCCATCGCCATCGACAGGAACGACTGCCAGTCGGTGTCGCCCAGTACCAGGAACGCGATCTGGGCGTCGTCCGCCAACTGCGCCGGTAGCCAGCGCAGCAGCTTGTCGATTTCGTTCTGCGTGCCATCCAGCGTCACCAGCGCGACATTGGCGCCGATCGCGGGCGCGGCGGCATCGAGCGTCAGCAGATCCACCCTGGCGTCGTGTTCCGCCAGGGATTGTGCTTCGCTAGACGCGCTGTCTCTCAGGGCGGCGAAGCGATACTGGGCGCGATCGCCGGTCAGGCCGCTCATCAGCCGTTCGCCGAGCTGCGGACGCAGCGCCGAGGCTTCGAGCATCACCAGCCGCTGGTGGGGCGGCAGCAGCTCCAGCGACATGGCGTATTGCGAAAGCCAGGTATCTGCCAGCGCGTACCAGCCGCGTTCGCTGACGGCAGCCTGTACCAGCCGTGTCAGGCGCGGAGCATCCAGGCCCAGCGTGGCCCGGCTATCAGGATGATCGTCGAGACGCCCTTCGAGCCAGTCCGTCAGGTGCAGGCCGAAGCGGCCGATGCTGTGGGTCAGCGCGGCGTAGTCCGGGTAGTCCCGAATCAGCAGGTTCCATATCGTTGCTGCGTCGATCTCCGGCGCTTCCTGCAACTGCCAGCCAGTCGGCGTTTCCGCCGCGATGCCGATGGCAAGAGCGAGTTCGATCACCGCCTGGCGGCGCTGGCGGGGCTCGGTCGTGCCGGCCTCGAGAGGCCCGGCGAGCAGTGGGTCGGTAAGCAGTTGATCGGCGAAGAGCTGGCCGTCGCTGTCGGCATAGCTGCGCAGCGCCTCGTCGAGAAACGCGGAAACCAGTGTCTCGAGCAGCGGTTCGACTTCGTCGCCGTAGCGGCCATCGGTCACGCTACGATAGTTCTCGATCAGCTGACCCAGCGCCAGTTCGGCGGTGGCGTCGTCGAGCGGCAGCGCGGCGGCTTCACGCGGCGCCGGCACCAGGCGATGGTCGAGATAGCTGAGCCGGTGCTGTACGGCGTGGCGCAGGCGGGCGGCCTTGAAACGCGCGCCCTCGACCACCGCCACGGTGTTGCCGGCGGCATCGAACAGCGCGACGTCGGCGCACAGCGAGTGCGGTGCGCGATTGGTCAGGCGCACTTCCATCGACGCCGGCGGCGCGGCATCGACCTGAAGCTGGAGTCGCTCCAGGCGCACCGGGACGAAGGCCAAGCCACCGGCCTTGGCGAGTTCGTCTGCCAGCAGCGGGATGAACAGCTGGAAGGCGCTGTCGAGAATCCCCGGTGCCAGCAGGCAGTCGCGCTGATCCTCGGCAATGGCAGCGGGCAGCTCGACGCGACCCACGGCACGGTCGCCCTCGATCCAGATTTCGCTGATCGCCTGGAAGCCGGGGCCATACTCCAGCCCCACGTGCGCGGCCATCGCCAGATGCTGTTCGCGGGTGACATCCGCCGGCCGGTCCGGCAGCGGCGTGCCACGACGCGTCAGCAGCAGGCCACGCGTCTGCGCCGCGATGCGGGCGCGGGCATTGAGCGTCCAGGCATCCTCGCTGGCCGGCTCGCGGGTCTTCATGGTCAGGGTGCCGTCGGCATCCTGGATCTCCAGTTGCAGCTTCTTGCCGTGGGCGGCGTCGAGCAGCAGCGGGCTGAGAATTTCCAGCGCTTCGATATCCAGCACCGGCGATGCCTTGGCAGCCGCGGCGGCGGCGAGCGCCAGTTCCGCGAAACCGGCGCCGGGGAATACCGTGGCATCACCGACGCGGTGGTCGGCCAGCCAGGGGAGGCGGCGGGTATCGAGCTGGCTTTCCCACGCCATGCCCTGACGCGCCAGGCGGTAGCCCAGCAGCGGGTGTTCGTAGTGGCGTCCCATCAGGCCCTGGGAGTCGCCGGTCGTCTTGATCCAGTAGCGCTCGCGCTGCCAGGGGTAGTGCGGCAAGTCGACGAAGCGACCGGCAACCGGGAACCACGCCTCGGGAGAAACGGCACCGCTGACCAGCAGGGCGGCGAGGCTGGCTTCCATGGCACTGGCGCCGTCATGATCGCGGCTCAGCGTGCCGATGGCGCTGCCGGTGACCGATCGGGCTGTGAAGGCGTCGGTCAGGTAGCGGCGCAGGATGGGCTGGGCGCCGATCTCGATGAACGCACGGGCACCGGATTCGATCAGCGAATCGACCGCCGGCCCGAACTGCACCGGCTCCCGGATGTTGAGCCACCAGTATTCGGCACCCAGTTCGCTGCCTTCCAGCACCTTGCCGGCGACGGTGGAGATGAACGGCACGCGACCGGCGCGAGGCGTGATGTGTCTCAGGGCGTCGATCACGTCCTGGCGGATCGGATCCATGGCCGGGCTATGGAAGGCGTAGTCCAGCGCCAGGCGTTTGGCGAAGACCCGCTCGGCGGAGAGCGCCGCTTCCAGGCGCTCGAGCGCTTGCGTGGGGCCGGCCAGCGTCACGCCCTTGGGGCTGTTGTCCCCGGCGATCACGATGTCCGCATAGCCCTTGGAACCGTCCTTGGAATCGGCGGGATCATCCAGCCAGCGCTGCATGGCATCTGCACCGAGGCCGACGGCGGTCATCTCGCCGCTGCCCCGAGTGCGGCCCTGGCAGGCGCTGCGGTGATAGATGACGCTGACCGCATCGGCCAGACTTAGTGCGCCGCAGGCCCAGGCCGCGGCAACTTCACCGACGCTGTGGCCGGTGACGGCTGCGGGGCGCACGCCTTCGGATTCGAGCAGTCGGGTCACGCCGACCTGAAGCGCGAACAGCGCCGGCTGGGCGATTTCCGTCCGCGCCAGGCGATCTTCGCCTTCGGCGGCGTTCTGTTGATTGATCCCCTCCAGCTCGGCACGCAGCGAGAAGCCGGCGTGGCTGGCGAACAGCGCGTCGACCTCGTCGACGGCGGCAGCGAAGACCGGGGATTCGTTCAGCAGCGTACGGCCCATCGCCGTCCACTGGCAGCCGTTGCCGTCGTAGACGAATACCGGGCCGAAACCGTTGTCGACCCGTTCGCCAACGGCGGCGCCGGGAACACTCTCGGCGGCGGCCAGGGCATCCAGCCGGGTGATCGCATCGGCGGCGTTGTCGCTGAGCAGTACCGCCGCGTGCGGATGGCGTTCGCGGCGGAAGGCCAGGCTGTAGGCGGTGTCGTAGAACGACACGTTGCCCGCGGTCAGGTTGTCGCTCAGGCGAGCGGCGAACTCGCGCAGCGCTTCCGGGCTGCGGGCGCTCAGGCATAGCGGCAGTTTGCGGACGGGTGCCTTGGGTTGGCCGGCTGCCTCGGGCTGCAGCGTCTCGCTCGGCGACTGCAGAATGACGTGGGCATTGGCGCCGCCGAAACCGAACGAGTTGATGCCGATGGTCAACTGGCCTTCGGCTTTCAGCTTGCGCGGCTTGTCTACGATGTCGAGATTCCAGCCTGCCAGGTCGATCCGCGGGTTGACCTTGCGGATACCGATAGTGGCGGGTACTTCGCGTTCACGCAGGGCATAGAGCGCCTTGGCAAGCCCCGCGACGCCGGAGGCGGTCTCCAGGTGGCCGAGGTTGCTCTTGACCGAGCCGATCGGCAGCGGCGTCTTGCGCTTCTGGCCGATCGCCGCCCCAATGGCGCGGGTTTCCAGCGGGTCGCCGACGGCAGTGCCGGTGCCGTGGGCTTCCAGGTAGTCGATATCGTCCGGCGTCAGCCCGGCACGCGCCAGGGTCCGGCTCATCAGCGCGACCTGGGCGTCGGTGTTGGGGACGGTCAGGCCTTTCTTGAACCCGTCGGTATTGACACCGCTGCCGGCGACGACGGCCAGGATCCGGTCGCCGTCGGCGACGGCCTTGTCGTAGTCCTTGAGCAGGAAGATGCCGCCGCCCTCGGAGCGCACGTAGCCATCCCCGGATTCGTCGAAGACCTGACAGCGTCCGGTGGGCGAGAGCATGCTCGCCTTGGAGAAGATGATGAAGCCGAACGGGTGCAGATGCAGGCTGATGCCGCCGGCCAGCGCCATTTCCGTTTCGCCGCTGCGGATCGACTGGCACGCCTGGTGAAAGGCGACCAGCGACGAGGAGCAGGCGGTATCCATCGACATGCTCGGGCCATGCAGGTCGAACACGTAGGAGATGCGGTTCGAGGCGATGCTCGATGTGTTGCCGGTCGCGGTCGAGGTGTCGATCACCGACATGTCGTCGGCCATGCGGTACGAATAGTCGAGACTGGCGATACCCAGGAACACGCCACATTGACTGCCGCGCAGCGTCTGCGGCGGGATGCCGGCGTCTTCCATCGCTTCCCAGGCCATTTCCAGCAGGATGCGCTGCTGCGGGTCCATCTGGGCGGCTTCACGCGGCGAGATGCCGAAGAAGCTGGCGTCGAAGCCGGCAATGTCGCCGAGACTGCCGGCGGCAAAAGTGTAGCTGGTGCCAGGGTGCTGCTTGTCGGGATGGCGATAGGCCTCCATACCCCAGCGGTCGTCGGCGACCGTGGTGACGAGGTCTTCACCCGCCTTGAGCGCTTGCCAGAAACGTTGTGATGTCGGGGCACTCGGGAACCGGTGAGCTGCGCCGATGATGGCAACGCGTTTGGTCATTGGGACTCCTTGCTTCGTAGCATTGGCTACGCCTTTCTCAATTCGCACCAAACTCGCCGGTATGGTCGATAATTATGTCGTAGATCGTTGTGCCAAGTTTATCGGCTGAGAGCGTCATTCGTACGTTATCGCTCGAATGGGGTGCGGTCTGCCAGATGAAATAGTTCGTTAAACCATCCGGCTCGCCATGCAGTGCGTAGACTTTTGGCATGATCGGCACGTGGTCTCCGTAGAAACCCAGGATGCCGGGCCGTTCACTTCTCCGAAGAGAATCCCTGAGTCGTGCAAGCATACTATCGGTATTGCGCAGATGCCTTAGATAAACCGTTAGCGCTTCGCAACCGCGGGTAACGCCGCCTTCGAGCCACCGTTCGGCGACGGTCGGGTCTGCCGTTTCCAGATGGAGCGGGCCGTGATTTTCCATGCTGATCACGAAAACGAACAGCGGTTTGTCGTCGGTCGCTTCCAACTGCTTCTGAACTCGGTCCGCCAGGGCGAGATCGCCAGTGTACTGGCCGTCGCGCTCGCTGATGTCGAAGTCGGCGATATCGATGAACGTATCGAAACCCAGGTTGGGATAGACCTTGTCGCGCAGATAGAAACTGGCCGGATACGGATGAATGCAGACGGTGCGATAACCCAGGCGTTTGAGCGCACCGGCCAGATTGTTGGCCGGCAGCTTCGATAACTGATGGTAGGGGTTGAAGCGATGCACGCCGAGCCGGGACGGCGTGAATCCGGTGAGCACCGCGCACTCCGTGCGCACGGTATTGGCACCCCAGGCGGGTACATCGAAACGCCCGCTCTGCAACGCTTCAGCCGTCAGCGCGTCGTACTCGCCGAGCAGTTCGCGGCGAATGGCCGGGTGCCAGTCGCGCGGATCGAAGAAGGATTCGCTCTGGACCAGTACCACGTTCGGCAGCCTGGCGGTATCGATCGCGTCAGGATCGGCCGGCGCTGCGAAGGCGGCATCGTTGTCCTGGCGATCGATGGGGTGGCGTGTCAGCCGACCGTAGGCCCAGAGATAGGGGTAGAGGCCGAGCCTGACCAGGTCTTCGTTGGGCTCCAGCGTGCAATCGGGCAGGCGGGGCAGTTGCCGGGCCAGTACGGCAACGCTCGCCGCGACCAGCACCAGCGTCCCCAGCAGCGACCAGGGCGCATCGGCATGTCCGTAAAGCGAGGGCTCGAGCCAGAAGCCGATGCCGATCGCGATGGCGCCGACCGCGCTGGCGGCAATGGTCAGGCCGATACCGAAAAACGGGATGTAAAGCCGAGGATGGCGCACCGCATCGACGAAGTACTCGAAGTCCTGACACAGGAAGGGTTCCCGCAGGGAGGTCGACTTGGTGTTGTTGACCTGGATGACCACCATCTGCAGCGAGGCGGCGATCACCAGCGCAAACCAGGGGCGCTGCACCACCAGCAGCCAGAAGGCGAAGTGCAGCACCGCAGTCGCCAGATGTACGGCGATCGCGGCCGGTGCACGTTGCCACAGCGGCTGGGGGCGAGGTTTCAGCAGTAGTTCGAACAGGCTGGTGACGACCAGCGTGGCGATCGTGGCCCAGAACCCGTTCCAGAAGCCGTGAATCATCAATGCGCTCCGTCGCCATGGTCGGGGTCATAGCCGAGCCAGTTGAGCAGGCGCTGGGAGATCGCCGCCGGCAGCACGGCCAGCCACCAGCAGCCGAAATTGAGCGGGAACGGGAAGCTGATCCGGGCACGGTTGCGCTCGATGCCCCGGGCGATGACCTTGGCGGCGCGTTCGGGTTGCCACAGAAACGGTTTGGGGCCGGGCATCTCGTGGCACATCTTCGAGCTGACGTAGCCCGGCATGACCACGCTGACGCCGACGCCGTAAGGCGCCAGCCAGCCGCGCAGCGCTTCGCCATAGGCTTTGACACCGGCCTTGCTGGCGCTGTAGCTCGGCGTGACCGGCAGGCCGTGATAGGCCGCCAGCGAGCTCATCAGCACCAATTGCCCGCGCCCGGCGGCGCGCATGCGTTTGCCGAGGAAGTTGCCCATCGCCATCGGCACGCGCAGGTTGATCTCGAGCAGACGGCTGGCGTCTTCCCAATGTTCGCCACTGCCGTCTTCGCCGATGTTGATGTTCATGCCGGCGTTGACGATGACAATATCCGGCACTGAGGGGGCACACAGCGATTCCAGCCAGGCGAACAGCGCTTCGTCCTTATTCTGTTTGAATTGGCCCTGTTCGAACTGGCCCGGTTCGGCCTGACCCAGTTCGACCTGGCTCAGCTCGACCTCGGCACCGGCGTCGCGGCAGTTATCTGCCAGCGTCTCGAGCACGTCGCGCTGCCGGCCATGCAGGATCAACCGGTTGCCGGGCCTGGCATAAACGGCGGCCAGCGCCTGGCCGATGGCCCCGGTGGCGCCGGTGATGACGATTCGGGTCATGACGCGATCTCACCCATGAGTTTTTTTAATGGAGAGCGCTCTCTTTGTAGCGCTTGAAGAGCATTTTCCGCAGCCAGATCGATGCCGGGGCGGCAGTAGAACCCGCCGTTGATTTGAACCGTCTGGGCGACCGTTCGCCGGTAGGCCCGGAACAGCTCTGCATCTGGCGCAGGGGTATTGTGCCAGAAATCATCCAGCGTGCCTTGGTGGGTCAGCCCTGGCATGTCGTAGATCGGTGAAGCCAGGGTGTGGGTCGGGCAGCCGAATCCCAGCGACACGTTGCCGGCGGTGCTGTTGACGGTGATCAGGCCGTCGGCCCGTTTGAGCAGGGCCTCGAGGTTGCCGCCCTCAAGATAGACCAGACGGTCGCCCAGGTCGTACTCGTGGGTCAAGACCTTGATCAGCCGTGCGTACTGGGCCAGCCCCATGTCGAGCGGGTGGTTCTTGATCACCAGAAATGCATCGCTTGGCGCATGGTAGGCGAACGAGGCGGCCACCTTGCCGATCACCTCCTGCATGTTCTTGTAGTCTGAGTGGTAGCGGATCTGGGCGTCGCTCTTCAACTGCAGCGGCAGCAGGTAGAACGGGCGCCGGGATTCCATCAGCGCCTGCAGGCGCTCGTTGTCACGCCGTTTCCAATGCGGCTCGCGGAGCTTGCGCAGCAGGAAGCCGGCGTACTCCACCGGCGCCGTGACCAAGGCATGATTGCGGTAGTGCGGATGCAGGAACGGGTTCGCGGCGCCAGCCAGGTGATAAAGCACGTCATGCCGCGCACGGGTGTGGAACTGGTTGGGGAAGGCCAGCGGTCGGCCGGCGCTGGGCAGGCGCTTGCCGGCTTCCCGATACCAGTCCGGGTCGCGTGGCAGCAGCGAATGGGCGTTGACGCCCTCGCGCTCCAGCGTCACCCAGTAAGGCCGGAAATAGCCTTCCTCGAAGACATGATTGCGGATGCCGCGGCGACGCGCGGCCAGAATCGCTCGGCGATGCACCGGGCGGCGATCGCCGAAGACCACCTGGTCGGTGATGCCGTGGCGATCCCAGATTCCGCAAAGGAATTCGGGAATGTCCTTGGCCTGGCCACGATAGACGTAGGTGTTTCCCTGGCGCCAGTAGACACTGTCACCCACGGTGAAATTGATCTTGGTTACCGAGTGACCCGCCGCCAGCAATCGCGCGCCCAGCCGGTCGAAAAACGGTGAGCAGACGCCTTGTAGCAACAGAAAGTGTTTACGCATGTTGCTCAAGTCATTGCCTTCTGGAAAGCAGGTTGCGGTATAGCCGGTAGAAGCGGACGCGAAGGGGCAGCCCCGATCGCCGATCACGCTGCTGCTGCATCAGTTCGACGGCGGTATCAGCGTTGCAGAACTCGCCGGTAACGGGATCCACGTAGGTCGGGTACATCAACAGTGCGCCGGCGATCAATTCCTCCAGCGTCAGTCGTCGGTGACGGCGCGGGGAGGATAACCGATCCTGAGTCAGCCCCCAACCGGCGTAGAACGGCAGGCCGTAAGTATGCACTTTTACACCCCGCATCAATCCTTCGAATCCCGTCAATGAGCACATGGTGTGAATCTCGTCGGCGAGCTCGATCAGGTCGACGATGTCGCAGTCGACCAGTTCCAGGTCGTAAAGGTCGCGCGCTGTGCTGGCGAGTAGGCCGACTCGTGCACCTGAAACGACATCCGGATGAGGCTTGTAGACGATGAATGCATCGGGCCGATTCTGTCGGACGGCCTCGAGCAACGCCTGGTTGGACTGAATCTCGGGTGAGCCGTAGGCGATCGAGGCGTCACTCTCGACCTGGCCGGGTACCAGCACGATCGGGCGAGAGCCGACCATGTCCTGCGGAAGCACGGGCCGCGTCTTGCCACGCACGTTGTATTTCGACAGCTTCAGCTCGATCAGGCGTTGGCGCAGGCGGTTGGCACGTGCCAGCAGCGCAGGTTCGAAATCCGTCTCCGCCAGCAGATGCTCGAGGTCGCTGGCGTTGTTGGCATCGTAATAGAGCCCGCGAGAGTCGAAGGCCAATGACAGCGGCCGGGTCAGGTCGACCCCGAGCCCGACCGAGCGCACGAAGCCGTCCTCCATCCGCCAAAGCTTGAGGTCACGCTGGCGACATAGTGCCTTGAGCTCCTCGGTGGCCTTCTGCCCCCACACCACCAGACTGTCACGACCCTCGAGTTCATGGGGCTGGGGATGGTCGTTCTGAATGAAGCGTACGCTCGACGCCGGGCCGAGAAAATCGGTAATGAAGGCGCGCTTCCAACTGGAAAACCCGACTGCCAGCCAGTGCCCGGCGAGGCGGTCCCGTTGACGCTTCTGATCGGCGATCAGATCGATGGTGGCCTCCAGCGTCGAGGCTTGTCCGGTATAGGGGTTGGCGTAGCGGCAGTAGCGTAGATAGGCCGCGGCGAACAGTTCCGGCAGTGTGCGATGTCGCTGGCGGCGCTCACAGCGTAGCGCATCCCGGGTCAGCCCCCAGCCGGCATAGAACGGCATGCCGAAACAGTGCACCGGCTTCTTCGCCATCAGCGCTTCGAACCCCAGCTGGCTGGTGACCACGTAGACCGCATCGACGGCGTCGATCAATGCCCATGGATTGAGGTCGTCACCGACCAGCCGACAGCGGGGGTGCTTTGATGCCTGGGTCAGATAACCCTGCTTGCGCCCGGCAATGACGTCGGGATGGGTCTTGACCAGGATCTCGGCATCCGGATGGTCGGTGATCGCGCACTCCAGCATGCGCTGGAACGAGCTGGCATCGGCCATGCCGTGAGTGATGGAGGCGTCGTTGCGGGTCTGGTCGATGACCAGTACCCGCGGCCGATCGGCGGGAGGCAGCGGCCGATCCGGCGCGTGATTGTATTTCGACAGCCGAAGCTGGCGCAGACGCTGCATGGCCAGGTTGGCACGTGCCAGTTCGTCTGCTTCGAAGTTGGCCTCGGCGAGCAGCCGTTCCAGGTCGGATGGGCGGGTCGCGTCGTAATAGATGCCGCTGTAGTCCACGACCAGGCTGTGCGGCTGGGAGTAGTTGACGCCCAGCCCCAGCGATCGCAGGAAGCCATCCTCGATGGCGACATACGGCAAGCCGCGCCGTGCGGCGAGCTTTCTTGCCTGTGTCGAGGTGGGCTTCAGGCCCCAGCCGAGAATCGCGTCGACGGGCTGGCGGCTACCGGGCTTGAGGCGAACCTGGCGCGAATACTCCGGTAGCAGGCAGTGGATGATGTTCCAGCGCGCCAAGCCTTTGGAGAGATAGCCGGCCACGCGTGAGGAGGACGGTCGCAGGGCTGTCGAATCGTTGGGCATGGTCACTAAAGCGGGTGCGGTCCGTCGTCAGAGAGAACGTCAAATTAAAGTCTGCATCACGGATTCGAGCCGCCATCGTGGCATCGAGGCGGCTCGAGTGGCCGGGATCGGTACGAAAGTTCCGTACGTTACCCCGAGCGTGAGGCAATCAGAGGGGTAGTGTAACGCAAAGTTCGCGCCCGGCGCGTCTCTCCAGTGTGTCGAATTGATACGCGCCAGGAAAATTCGTAATCGTTAATGAGTTAACGAATGAAGCAAATGTAAGCAATCTTTTCTGCGGGAAAAGTCGATGTTGGAGGTATTAATAAACTCAACCTTTGTCTTTTCCTTAAGGGGTATTTAATTCCTTTCCTCCAGCGTAAATCGATGAGGAATATCGTGAGAGGGTGTCTGGGCATTTTGCGCCCTGTCATTTTTAAAAATGAGAAGAATCGCCATTCAGGCTTTCCTTGTCATTGTTAATGAATTTTATATTTTCTTATAAAACAATGACTTGTTGTGATTTCGTGGCGCTCGTTCTTTAGCATGAGACATTGATGTACAAGTCTTTTTCAAAGACCTTTTTAGGTGGTTTTGACGCTTTACATGAGCTTACCTGTCACGATTTTAATATTTGACTCTGACTAGGTAGTTGGTCGAAAAAGGTCTCGAAAATAACAAGTGGAAGCGGCGTCCCGAGTGTTCTCGAGCCGGTTTTGACTATTGGAAACTTTCGTTTCGTTACTCTCGATCGGATGCATGGAAACGTTATGCGCGAATTCACAATCAGGGCTCTCACTCACCTTCGGCAACTCGAAGCAGAATCGATCCAGATCATTCGGGAAGTGGCTGCGGAGTTTCGCAACCCGGTAATGCTGTATTCGATCGGCAAGAATTCGTCGGTGATGCTGCACCTGGCGCGCAAGGCTTTCTACCCGGGGACGCCGCCGTTTCCGCTGTTGCACGTCGCTACCACCTGGGAATTCCGCGAGATGAGGGCGTTCCGCGATCGCGTGGCCGCTCAGGTCGGCATGGAGCTGATCGAGCACGTCAACGAAGAGGGCCGGGCCACCGGGATCAACCCGTTCGATCACGGTAGCGCCAGATATACCGACCTCATGAAGACTCAGGCGCTCAAGCAGGCGCTGGACAAGTACGGCTTCGATGCGGCGTTCGGGGGGGCGCGAAGAGACGAGGGAGCTTCCCGTGCCAAGGAGCGCGTCTACTCGTTTCGCGACAAGCACCACCGTTGGGACGCCAGACAGCAGCGGCCCGAGCTGTGGAGTCTCTACAACGGCAAGCTCAACCCGGGCGAATCGATCCGGGTGTTCCCGCTTTCCAACTGGGCCGAACTGGATATCTGGCAGTACATCCATCTCGAGTCGATCGCTATCGTGCCGCTCTATTACGCGGCACCACGCCCTACGGTCGTGCGGGACGGCCGGCTGATCATGGTCGACGATGCCCGGTTCCCGCTGGCTGCCGACGAGGTGCCGCAGGAGCGCTGGGTACGCTTCCGCACGTTGGGCTGCTACCCGCTGACCAGTGCCATCGAGTCACGCGCGACCACCTTGCCGGCCATCATTCAGGAAATGCTGCTCGCCCGTACCGGCGAGCGCTTCGGTCCCGTCGTGGATCATGGCGGCGTTGGTCCGGTGGAGCAGAAAGCGCGCGAGGGGTACGTCCGATGACCCTTCAACCCGCGCTGTTCGCCAATGATATCGATCGCTACCTCAAGGAGCACGAGAGCAAGGGGCTGTTGCGCTTCATCACCTGTGGCAGCGTCGATGACGGCAAATCGACCCTGATCGGCCGGCTGCTCCACGACTCCAGGATGATCCGGGAAGACCAGCTGGCTGCGGTGACGCGGGATTCTCGGCTACGGGGCAGCGTGGGCGGCCAGGTCGATCTGGCGCTACTGGTCGATGGGCTGCAGGCGGAGCGCGAGCAGGGCATCACCATCGATGTCGCCTATCGGTTTTTCTCCACCGACAAGCGCAAGTTCATCATCGCCGATACCCCGGGACACGAGCAGTACACCCGCAACATGGCCACCGGCGCTTCCACTGCCAGCCTGGCGGTGATCCTGATCGATGCACGCTACGGCGTGCAGTTGCAGACCCGGCGGCACAGTTTCATCTGCGACCTGCTCGGCATTCGTCACTTCATGATCGCGGTCAACAAGATGGACCTGGTCGACTATTCCGAGGCCCGGTTCCAGGAGATCGTCGCCGACTACCGCGACTTCGCCGACGGGTTGAACGTGACCGACGTGCGCTTCTTGCCCATATCGGCGCTGAACGGCGACAACGTCGTCAATCCCAGTAGCGATATGCGCTGGTTCGACGGGGCGCCGCTTTTGACCCAGCTCGAGCAGATCGAGATCCTGGCGGTGCAGAACCTGCACGAGCTGCGCTTCCCGGTGCAGTACGTCAATCGACCCAATCTCCACTTCCGGGGTTACTGCGGCACGCTGGCGGCCGGTGCCGTCGAGGTGGGGACCGAAATTCGGGTCGAGCCCTCCGGCCAGCGTTCGAGCGTGGCGCGTATCGTGACCAACGACGGCGACCTGAACGTGGCCTATCCGGGGCAATCGGTGACGCTGACGTTGCACGACGAGATCGACATCTCCCGGGGCGACACCCTCGTCGCGGCGAACAGCGACATCGAGCCTTGCACGGCATTCACCGCCGACGTGGTGTGGATGCACGAGACGCCGCTGATGCTGGGCCAGGAGTACGAGATCAAGGCCGGCACCCGCATCGTGCCGGGGCGTGTCGTCCGCATCGTCTATCAGGTCGACGTCAATACCATGGCGCGCAGCGCCACCGATACCCTGGGGCTCAACGGCATCGCCCGCTGCCAGATCGAGGTCACCCAGCCGCTGGTGCTGGATAGCTATCAGCGTTCTCCGGAAACCGGCAATTTCATCTTCATCGACAAGCTGAGCAACCTGACGGTCGGCGCCGGCATGGTCGTGGATGCGCTGAACGTCGGCCATATCGTCTGGCACGACATGGCGGTCACCAAGCGTCGGCGTGCCGAACGCAATCGCCAGAAGCCGAGCATCATCTGGTTCACCGGGCTTTCCGGGGCGGGCAAGTCCACGGTGGCCGATGCGCTGGAAAGACAGCTTTTCGGCATGGGCTACAACACCTATCTGCTGGACGGCGACAACGTCCGCCACGGTCTTTGCCGCGACCTCGGCTTCAGCGACGAGGATCGCCAGGAGAACATCCGCCGGATCGGCGAGGTGGCCAGGCTGATGGTCGATGCCGGCATGGTCACGCTGGTCTCGTTCATCTCACCGTTTCGCGACGACCGCCGCATGATCCGCAATCTGGTGGAAGACGGGGAGTTCATCGAAGTCTTCGTCAATACCCCGCTTGCGGTCTGCGAACAGCGCGATCCCAAGGGCCTTTATCGCAAGGCGCGTCGCGGCGAGATCAGCCAGTTCACCGGCATCAGTTCCCCTTACGAGGCGCCGGAATCACCCGAAGTCGAAATCGATACCTCCGCTTATGACCTCGAGGAAACCGTCGGGCGACTCATCGCGGCTCTGCGTCGGCATCGGATCATTTGAAGGGCATGAATCCCGCTCGCACAGGCGGGCGTGCAAGCAGTCGATTTTTCAAGAATGGGCAGTCAGCAGGTGGCAGTAAGTGGGTAGAGAAGCAGCAATCCATTACATCGCAACAGCAGGCAAGGTTCTCGGCGATAACGCACGGGAAATCGAGGGAAAGGTGGGCACGATGAAAAAAGCAGTCAGGAAAGTCAGGTTCGATCGCGCATCTCGATGGCTGGCGGTGGCGCTGACGCTCGCCGCCGTCTCGGGGTGCGCGACCTCCTATCAGCAACGCCCCGATACGGCCGTGGTGCCGATGGACGATGCCACGCCGGTGAACGCGGCGCTGGCGACGTTTCTCGACAGCGCCGCCACGGGCAGCGTCACCACGCTCGCCACGTCGCCCTGGGGCGCCAACGTGGCGATTCATGCCCGCGAACGCTACTTCTCGGCCAGCGGCCGGCGCTGCGTTCGTCTGGATGTCACGCGCAACGCGGCACCGGCCAGCCTGCCGGCGGGGGAAATCACCTGCCTGGTGCCCGGTAAAGGCTGGTACGCACAACGTCTGGTGACGGAAATCATTCGCTAGATCGCATCCGAAAAGCGTTCGGATGCGTGATCGGCGAAGCCGTCAAAATCCGTCGTTCCAGATGCCGGAGCGACCTGGTTGCCACCGAATTGACGAGTGCCTTCAGCGGCATTTGACCGGCTATTCAATGTTTCGAGATCCGGTATTCGTGGCCTGAAAAAACGTGAAGGAAGGGAACCATCATGAAGCGGGTAGCAATGATTTTCCGGGCCATGTGCCTGGTGGCGGTAGCGTGCTTGAGCGCCAACCTTGCTCACGGGCAGGACATCGGATTGAACAGCAGCACGCTGCTGGGCAGCGACCAGGAAGCACAGGCGATGACCTCGCAGTCGGAAGAGGGCGACATGGCCGAGACGCCGCCGCGAGCCGACTGGGATAGCGGCACTTACGGGCCGGTCGATCCCCGGGCACAGGCGATGGTCGATCCCAATACCCTGCCGCCGTTCGGCGAGAACCTGTTCAGCGGCGGCTTCCGCGGGATGATGGCCGACGGGCTCAACCCCGACTATCTGATCAAGCCCGGCGACCAGATCACGATCCGGGTCTGGGGCGGGGTCGAGATCGATCGCGTGCTGGCGGTGGACGCCCAAGGCAACATCTTCCTGCCGAGCATCGGGCCGTTGCAGGTCCAGGGCATCTCCAATGCCCAGCTCAATGCCAGGGTGCGTGGGGCGATCCAGTCGGTCTACCCGGAAAACGTCAGCGTCTACACCAATCTGCAGGGCGTGCAGCCGGTGGGGGTCTTCGTCACGGGCTACGTGATGAATCCGGGGCGCTACTCGGGGACCCCGAACGATTCGGTGCTCTACTTCCTCGATCAGGCGGGCGGCATCGATCAGGCGCTGGGCAGCTACCGTCAGGTCTTGATCAAGCGCGGCAACCGGGTCGTCGACATTGTCGATCTCTATGACTTCCTCATCGATGGCGATATCGCGCGGCCGCAGTTTCGGGACGGCGACACCATCGTGGTCGAGGAGCGCGGACCGGCCATCAGCGTCGTTGGCGACGTGCAGAAGAACTACCGTTACGAGCTGATCGGCGATGCCCTGACCGGACAGGACGTGATCAACCTGGCGCGACTGAAATCCGGCGTATCGCATGTGCTGCTTCGCGGCAGCCGTCCGTCCGGCCCGATCTCCCGCTATCTGCCGCTGGCGGAGTTCCGCAGCGCCGAGGTGCGCCGCGGCGACGAGGTGCTGTTCAGCGCCGACCTGCGCGACGAGACCATCGTGGTCCAGGTGGAGGGCAGCTATTACGGGCCTTCACGTTATGCGCTGCCGCGGGATGCGCGTCTGGGCGAGTTTCTCAACGCGATCAGCGTGCCCCAGAGCATGACCAGCTATCAGGATATTTCCATCCGCCGGATCAGCGTGGCGGAGCAGCAGGCCCAGTCACTGAAGGACAGCCTGCGTCGGCTCGAGACGACCTATCTCGGTTACCCGGCCCGCACGGCCAAGGAAGGCGAGATTCAGGTGCGTCAGGCGGAGCTGATCGAGCGGTTCGTGCGGAAGGCGTCCCAGGTCAAGCCGACGGGTCGGCTGGTCGTCGCCCGGGAAGGCAATGTCGCGGACATCCGACTACAGGACGGCGATATCGTCACGATCCCCGAGAACACCGACTCCGTCCTGTTGAGCGGCGAGGTGATCATTCCTCAGGCGATGGTCTACACGCCAGGCATGAGCGCCATGGATTACATCCAGCAGGCCGGCGGATTCACGCCCAGGGCCGACGAAGATCAGGTGTTGGTGGTTCACCGCAATGGTGCTGTCGTCCAGTCGGGTCAGACCCGGATGCGCGCCGGCGACGAGATCATCGTTCTCCCGGCGGCCCCGACTAGCAATATCGAACTGGCTTCCGCGATTACCCAGATCCTGTTCCAGGTTGCCGTGGCGACTCGTGTGGCGCTCGACCTATGAGCGCACTCGATCCGCGATCTTTCCGCCTGACGCGTCCGTCGCGCGCACTCTCTCGGGGGTAATCCATCATGGCTACGGATTCTTTACGACCGGATTCTTCAGGATCCGATTTCGCAAGACCGCCCGGCGCGCCTTCCCGCTCTCCGTGGCGGGTGGCCCGGAGCGTCTGGTTCGCCATGTTCATGCGGGAAGCGATCTCGCGCACCATGGCCGATCGCATGGGCTGGTTCTGGATGATCTTCGAGCCGCTGGCGATCATCGGCGTGATGGTGTCGGTGCGGGGGCTGTTCATGTCCGGCCGCCACATCGCCGGTGCCGATTACGTGGCCTGGATGGTGGTCGGGCTGATGGGCTTCATGCTGTTCCGCGAAAACATGATGCGCTCGATCGGCGCGGTGGAAGCCAATCGCGGGCTATTCGCCTATCGCCAGGTCAAGCCGATCGATCCGGTGCTGGTCCGCTGCTTCCTCGAAGGCATGCTCAAGTCGCTGATCTTCATCCTGTTCATCACGATCGGCAGCCTGCTCAAGTTCGAGCTGATGCCGGACTATCCGTTCGGCGCCATGATGGATTGGCTGTCGTTGTGGGCGCTGGGCTGGGGCATGGGGCTGACGCTGTCGGTGCTGGGCGATCTGGTGCCGGAAATCGGCAAGGTCGCTCGTATTCTCAACCTGCCTTTGCTGCTGCTCTCCGGCGTCATCTTTCCGGTGCTCTACGTGCCGCATCAATACCGGGAATACCTGTTGTGGAATCCGATCGTCCACGGCCTGGAGAGCATGCGTCTGAACTTCTTTGCCGGCTACCACACGATCGACGGTATCGACATGACGTATCTGTGGTTCTGGGCGCTGGCGCTGATTTCGCTGGGGCTTGTCCTTCACATGCGCTTTCGCGATCAGCTGAAAGCGCACTGATTTTTCAGACAACGTGAGAACTGTCCCCATGATCGAAATCCGCAATCTTTACAAGCGCTACCACAACCATCACGACAGCCCGTGGGTGCTCAAGGACATCTCTCTGACCATCCCTTCCGGGGTCAGTGTGGGACTGCTGGGTCGCAACGGGGCGGGCAAGTCGACGCTGCTGCGACTGATCGGCGGCATGGACTCGCCGGACCGCGGCGAGATCATTCGCAACAGCCGGGTTTCCTGGCCGATCGGTCTGGCGGGCGGCTTCCAGGGCTCGATGACTGGGCGCCAGAACGTCAAGTTCGTGGCTCGGATTCACGGTGCCGAGGAGGAGATCGAACGGGTCGTGCGGGAAGTCGAGGACTTCGCCGAGATCGGCGATGCCTTCGACGAGCCGGTCAAGACCTACTCCTCCGGGATGCGCTCACGCCTGGCGTTCGGGCTCTCGCTGGCCTTCGACTTCGACGTCTATCTCTCCGACGAGGCGACCGCCGTGGGCGACCGCGCCTTCAAGGCCAAGGCCAAGAATGCGTTCAAGGAGCGTGTCGGCCGGGCCAGCCTGATCATGGTCTCCCACGGCGAAGGGGTGCTGAGGGAGTTCTGCGAGGCGGGCATCGTGCTGGAGAAAGGGCAGGCGAAATGGTTCGACGATATCGAGGAGGCGATCAGCGCCTATCACGAGGCGACCGACGGCAAGAAGATCGCACCGCCCAAGGTGCCCACGTCGCTCGCCGAAGCGAAGCAGCAGCTGATGCAAGCCAATCTCGAGTTCGAGCAGGCCCGTCTCGAGTACCAGATAGCCAGTGACGATCCCGCCCGCAATGATCCCGGCGATGCGCTGCGCTGGCGCATGGAGGAGGCCCGCGAGCGGATGCACGAGGCGCGCCGTCATGTGCAGCAGTTCCAGTCACAGGCGAAAGCGAAGCCTCGTAATCGAACGAAAAAGACTCCGAATAAGCCCCCGAAAAAGACAGGTCGGCCATGAACAAGTCATCTCATACCAATAAATCATCGCGGTTGCGCAAGTCGTTCCACTGGATCGTGTGCTTGATCGCGATCGTCGTCGTCTCGCTCTACTGGGCGTTGTGGGCCAGCGATCGCTATGTCTCCCATGCCAACGTGGTGCTCGAAAGCCCCCAGCTCGCCTCGCCGACGTTGAGCGTGAGTTCGCTGCTGAGCGGCGGGGCGACCAGCAATCTCGCGGACATGCTGCTGCTGCGCGATTACATGCGGTCCGTCGACATGCTGAAGCTGCTCGTCGAGGAGGCGGATTTCCGCAATCACTACGCCAATTCCGGGGCGGACTTCTTCAGCGCACTAGGGGATGAAAACGCGCCGCTGGAAGAGCTGCACGACTACTTCCTCTCGCGGGTCTCGGTGGAGCTGGACGACTACGCCGGCGTGCTGCGGGTCGATGTCGAAGCCTTCGATCCGGAGGAAGCCAACAAGATCGCGCAACTGCTGCTGGACGAGGGCGAGCGCCACATGAACCTGATGGGCCAGCGCCTGGCGGAGGAGCAGGTGCGCTTCCTCGAACAGCAGGTCGCGCTGCTGGAAGAGAAATTCCAGCAGACCCGTGATGCATTGCTCGACTACCAGAACGCCAACGGACTGGTCTCGCCGACGGGCACGGTGGAAAGCCTCAGCTCGGTGGTTTCGGGGCTGGAAGGGCAGCTCGCCATCGCCAAGGCGCGCAAGAGCGCGATGACCAGCTACCAGAGCGCCCGTTCTCCGGAAGTCGTGCGCATCAACAGCGAGATCAAGGCGCTTACCAATCAGATCACCCAGGAACAGCAGCGTCTGGCCCGCCAGTCGGGCAACGCGCTCAACAGCATTTCCTCGGAGTACCAGACCCTGATGCTGCGGGCGCAGTTCGCTCAGGACAGCTACTCCGGGGCGCTGGGCGCGCTCGAGAACACCCGCATCGAAGCAGCACGGAAGCTCAAGCAGGTCTCCGTGCTGCAGACGCCGACGATGCCGGAATACCCCGAGCAGCCCGAGCGGCTCTACAACTCGGTGGTATTCGCGGTGATCGCGCTGTTCATCACGCTGATCATCAACATGCTGATCCTGATCGTGAAGGACCACCGCGACTAAACGGCAGGCAGGGCGGGTTCGGCGCATGCCGCGGCCCGGCCCTCCCTGGCGGCGCAGCAGTACCGACCAGCAAGACGGTTACCAGCAAGACGGTTACCAACAAGACGGTTACCAACAAGACGAACGACCCAGCGACAGATCTACCCAACGACAGATCTGCCCAATTAAAGATCTACCCAACTATAGGCTCGACGGGGGAATCACCATGAGCATGACATTTCTAGTGACAGGTGGCGCCGGGTTCATCGGCTCGGCAGTCGTGCGCGAATTGATCGAGCACACACCGCATCGCGTCATCAATGTCGACAAACTGACCTACGCCGGCAACCCGGAATCGCTGGCACGCGTCGACAGCGACGAGCGCTACGAATTTCGGCTGGCCGACATCTGCGATGCCTCGGCCATGAACCGGATCCTGAGGGAGTACCGGCCGGACGTCGTCATGCACCTGGCGGCGGAGAGCCACGTGGATCGCTCCATCGATGGGCCGGCGGCGTTCATCGAGACCAACATCATGGGGACCTACGTCCTGCTGGAGGCGACACGCGCCTACTGGAAAGGGTTGCAGGACAGCGACCCCCGCAAGGCCGCGGCGTTCCGCTTCCACCACATTTCCACCGACGAGGTCTATGGCGACCTGCACGGCGTCGACGATCTGTTCACCGAGACGACGCCGTACGCGCCGAGTTCACCCTATTCGGCCAGCAAGGCGAGCTCCGATCACCTGGTTCGCGCCTGGCACCGGACCTTCGGCCTGCCGACGCTGGTGACCAACTGTTCCAACAACTACGGGCCGTTCCATTTTCCGGAAAAGCTGATCCCGCTGATGATCCTCAGCGCGCTGGCCGGAAAGTCGCTGCCCGTCTACGGCGATGGCAAGCAGGTTCGCGACTGGCTTTATGTCGAGGATCACGCGCGGGCGCTGGTGAAAGTCGCCAGCGAGGGCAGCATCGGCGAGACCTACAACATCGGCGGCCACAACGAGAAGCAGAACATTCAGGTCGTCGAGACCATCTGCGAGCTGCTCGAGGAACTGGCGCCGCGGAAGCCGGCGGGAGTTGCTCACTATCGTGACCTGATCACTTTCGTGACCGATCGGCCGGGCCATGACCAGCGCTATGCGATCGACGCCTCCAAGATCCAGCGTGAACTGGGCTGGGCGCCGCAGGAGACCTTCGAGAGCGGCATGCGCAAGACAGTGCAGTGGTTCCTCGAAAACGACGTCTGGTGGCGCCGGGTGCAGAACGGCAGTTATCAAGGGGAGCGGCTGGGAGCCATCGCATGAACATTCTGATTCTGGGAGGAAGCGGCCAGGTCGGCTTCGAGCTGCAGCGCGCGCTGGCCCCGCTCGGAAACTGCATTGCGCCGGGGCGCCGGTCGCTCGATCTGCAGGATGCCGCGGCCGTCGTGCGTCTGCTCGACGAGCTTGGCCCGAGCCTCGTCGTCAATGCGGCGGCCTGGACGGCGGTGGATGCCGCCGAAAAGTCACGTGACGAAGCCTTTCGCCTCAACGCGGCGCTGCCGGCCCAGCTTGCCGACTACTGTGCGTCCCACTCGGCGAAGCTCGTTCACTACTCCTCGGACTACGTCTATCCCGGCGGTGGCGACACGGCGTGGCAGGAGACCAGCGAGACCGGCCCGCTGTCCGTCTACGGAAAGAGCAAGCTGGCCGGTGACGAGGCGGTGCTGGCCAGCGGCGCCGATGCGCTGATCTTCCGCACCAGCTGGGTCTACAGCGCGCGCGGCCACAACTTCATGAAGACCATGCTGCGCCTGGCTCGGGAGCGCGAGGCGTTGCGCATCGTCGGCGACCAGATCGGCGCACCGACGCCGGCCCGGCTGATTGCGGAAGTGACCTTACTGGCCGTGAAGCAGCGCGGGGAGGGCCGTCTCGAACCGGGCCTCTACCATCTCGCCCCGCGTGGCGAGACCAACTGGCATGGCTTCGCCCAGGCGATCTTCCGACATGCCGAGGCACTCGGGGAAACCTTGCAGGTAAAGCCGGATCAGGTGGTGTCGATTGCGACCGCGAATTATCCCACACCCGCGCGTCGGCCGCTCAACTCGCGGCTGTCGCTGGAGAAAGTCGAGCAAGCCTTGGGCATCACGCTGCCGAATTGGGAATCCCAATTGCAGTTGACGCTGGCGGAGCTGCTCGAAGCCGCATAGCGCGTTCTTCCGTGACGCGCTCGCAACTTCCCGTGAAAGGAGACCCTTGCAAGAGGGGCGACTTTTATACCGTTACCTTGAATGTCTGAATCGATCTTCGTATCGAAAGGAGCTTCACCATGGCACGTAAAGGCATCATTCTGGCCGGCGGTTCCGGTACTCGCCTGCATCCGATTACCCAGGGCATCTCCAAGCAGCTGCTGCCGGTGTACGACAAGCCGATGATCTACTACCCGATCTCGGTGCTGATGCTGGCAGGGATCCGCGAGATATTGATCATCTCGACGCCTTCCGACCTGCCGCAGTATCAATATCTGCTGGGCGACGGCGCGCAGTTCGGGGTGCGGTTCGAATACGCCGAACAGCCTTCACCGGATGGTCTGGCCCAGGCGTTCCTGATCGGCGAATCGTTCATCGGCAACGACTCCGTGTGTCTGGTACTGGGCGACAACGTATTCCACGGCCAGCACTTCTCGGAGCAGCTGATGCGGGCTTCGGACGTGCAGAAGGGTGCGACGGTCTTCGGCTATCTGGTCAAGGACCCGGAACGCTTCGGCGTGGTGGAGTTCGATGCCTCGGGCAAGGCGCTGTCGATCGAGGAGAAGCCGATCAAGCCGAAGTCGCCTTACGCGGTTACCGGCCTCTACTTCTACGACAACGACGTGGTCGAGATCGCCCATCAGGTCAAACCCTCCGAGCGCGGCGAGCTGGAAATCACCAGTATCAACAATGCCTACCTCGAGCGGGGCGATTTGCGCGTCGAACGGTTGGGGCGCGGCTTCGCGTGGCTCGATACCGGTACGCACGACAGCCTGCTGGAAGCCGGGCAGTACGTGCAGACGATCGAGCACCGCCAGGGGCTCAAGGTCGCCTGTCTGGAAGAGATCGCCTGGAATCATGGCTGGATCGACGACGCGACGCTGGCCGAACGCGGAACCGCCCTCAAGAAGACCGGCTACGGCCAGTATCTGCTCAAGCGCCTCGAAGACGCGCAGCGCGGCGGGACGACGGGCGAAGTCGTCATGGCCGGCTTCGGCGGCAGTCGCTGATTTCGGTTCGTCAGTTCAACCAATCACCTCAGCCACCAACCCAGCCATCAACCTAGCCATCAACCCAGCCGGAGATACGGACGACATGAATTACGAAAAGCTGGCCATTCCTGACGTCGTGCTGATGACACCCCATGTGTTCGGCGACGAACGAGGCTTCTTCCTCGAGACCTTTCGACACAGCGAGTTCATCGAACACTGCGGCGACTACCGGTTCGTGCAGGACAACCACAGCAGGTCCGGCCAGGGCATTCTGCGCGGGCTGCACTATCAGCTGCATCAGCCGCAGGGAAAGCTGGTCCGGGTCACCCGGGGCGAGGTCTATGACGTCGCAGTCGATCTTCGCCGCAGTTCGCCCACCTTCGGGCAGTGGGTCGGCGCGTTGTTGAGCGAAGACAATCGCCAGATGCTGTGGGTGCCGCCAGGCTTCGCCCACGGCTTCTACGTCACCAGCGAGATCGCCGAGTTCCAGTACAAGTGCACGGACTACTATGCGCCGGGCGACGAATACAGCCTGCACTGGAACGACCCGCAACTGGCCATCGACTGGCCGCTGGTGAGCGACGAGCCTGTGACCTCCGACAAGGACGAGCAGGGAAGACGACTGGCCGACGCCGCGACCTTCGCCTAGTCCCGAGTCGATTTCGGGACACGCTGCGGGAGCCGTCTCGAAGCGGATTCGAGGCTCACCCGACATTCACTCGACGCTCACTCGAAGATCTTCCAGGCCACCGTTCCTGAACCGCCAGCGCTCGCCGGTCCGCGTTCCGGTCATTGGCCTGATTCACGGATCCAGAATCCTGGATCGTGGGTATCGGGGCGACGAGGCGACGAGGCGAAAGTGTCATTCCGTGCGGGGCCGGCCGGTCTCGCCTATTCGAATTTCTGAGCTGCCCAGTGGGCGGCATCGCGCATCATGGGGATTTCTCGGATGAAGATCACCGTTTTCGGTACCGGTTATGTCGGTCTGGTCACGGGTACCTGTCTGGCTGACGTTGGCCATGACGTGGTCTGTGTCGATATCGACCAAAGCAAGATCGAGCGCCTGGTTCAGGGAGACATTCCCATCTATGAACCCGGTCTCGAGTCGATGGTGCTGCGCAACATCGAAGGCCAGCGCCTGAAATTCACCACCGATGCCAGGATGGCGGTGGAACACGGCGTGCTGCAGTTCATTGCCGTGGGCACGCCGCCCGACGAGGATGGCAGCGCCGACCTGCAATACGTGCTGTCGGTGGCGTCCACCATCGGTCAGTACATGAACGGCTACAAGGTCGTCATCGACAAGTCGACCGTGCCGGTCGGTACCGCCGACAAGGTGCGGGAGCGTATCGAGGGCGTGCTGGCGGAACGCGTCGCCGATCTGCCGTTCGATGTCTGCTCCAACCCGGAATTCCTCAAGGAAGGTTCGGCGCTGGAGGATTTCACGCGAGGCGCTCGTATCGTCGTCGGGACCGAATCGGATCGCGTCGCCGATCTGATGCGGGAGTGCTACGCGCCCTACAACCGCAATCGCGAGAAGTTGATGTTCATGAGCGTGCGCGCGGCCGAACTGACCAAGTATGCGGCCAACGCGATGCTGGCGACCAAGATCAGCTTCATGAACGAGATCGCCAATCTGGCCGAACGCCTCGGTGCGGATATCGAGGACGTGCGTCGCGGCATCGGCTCCGACCCGCGTATCGGCTATCACTTCATCTATCCCGGCTGTGGCTATGGCGGTTCCTGTTTTCCGAAGGACGTGCAGGCACTGGCCCGTACCGCCAGCAAGGTGGGGTACGAAGCCGAGCTGCTGAAAGCCGTGGAAGCGGTCAACAAGCGCCAGAAATCCACCCTGTTCGAGAAGCTCTCCCATGCCCTGGATGGCGAGCTGGAAGGCAAGACGATCGCGGTCTGGGGGCTGTCCTTCAAGCCGGAAACCGACGACATGCGGGATGCGCCAAGTCGGACGCTGATGGAAGCGCTATGGGACAAAGGAGCCACGGTGCAGGCCTACGATCCCGAGGCCATGAAGGAGTGCCGCCGCATCTACGGCGAGCGAGATGACCTGATATTGGTCGCGGACCGTATCCAGGCGGTCAAGAAGGCCGATGCGCTGGTGATCTGCACCGAATGGAAGGAGTTTCGCACCCTCGATGCCGAGTGGATTCGCGGCCAACTGAGTGCTCGGGTGGTCATCGATGGTCGCAACCTGTTCGACCCGGAAACCATGTCCGCGGCCGGAGTCGACTACTACGCGGTGGGGCGGGGCAAGACGATCGATCCTCGCGTTGCCGCCTGACACGTTTTTTCCACCTGTCGAAAGCCCGGCCCGCCACTCGAGTGGGCGTTGCCGGGCTACAAAACGATAAGAAAGTTTCGCGAAACGTTTCTGTTGAGTAAGTCTAATCCTGCCGTTAATGAAGTTTTTAATAGAGCTCTGGAATGATTTATTCATCGATTTATGGATGGTGAATATCGATGAGTAAATTCATCTTCAATAAAGGGCGAGTCGCGATTAACCTGACTAAAGTCTTAGCAATGGTTGCTCGGTTACCGGCGCTTAAAGCTGACTGAATGTCACCATTGATTTGATTTTAAAGTTCTATTTCGTTGACTGTCGATACTGCTGGTGGTTCGAGAAGCCTGTTGCCAACCGGCAGTGGCTACTGGGGAATAGTCAACGAATTGTCATGGCGGGTTGTTATAGGGCGGCAATCGATACTCCTGGTCATGAAAATAAAGATAACGTTATTACGATGAAGCAACGTTGCTTCTGCCTGTGTCACCGTTACCGATAATGACACTCTGGTGTTATGACGCATTCCGAAGATGCGCCTGGTGGTATTCCATCGCCGTGATGGAAAAGAATAGCAATAAGTCGCTCATAGAAATAAGTCGCTCATTGCGACAAACCAAACGACAGACGAGGCATCATCATGCAAGCCAAGAGCCGGGCATTATATGAATTCGGGGCGACCTTTCTTGGGCCCGCATTGCACGTTTACGCCGAGTCCATTGAAGCCGAGGCCGAAGGTCATTTGCCGGTGTGCCTGGCGAGGGAAGGCTGGTGCTTTCACCGTCTGTTGATTCGTCTCCAGCGGGAGTCCTCGATCGACCTGCCGCACGATCCCATCTACCTGCGGGTCTCCAGAACGCTGCTCTTCCGCGCCATGCTGGGTTCGGAGACGATCACGCCGATGGCGCTGAGCAACGATTTCTCGGGCAGCATTCTGGATCTCATGCGCAAGCGGTTCGGTCTTCAGCTGCACGAGATATTCGCGGCGTTGCCGTTCGAGCTGCTGCGCTTCAATTGCGAGCTTCCCAAGGACAAGGATCTGGTTCTGCAGTGGTTGATGCCCCATCTCGAGGCGTTGAAAAAGGTCGTTTCACCGACCCGAAAATCGCTGGTCGCCTATCTGGAACGGTCCGGATTGATGGACCCGGAAAAGCGCCCCCTGATGCTGGATCTGGGCTACTCCGGCACGATCCAGAAGATTCTCACTCATATCATCGAGCGGGATACCACGGGGCTCTATTTCATCGCTACCAAGCCGGGTGACACCGAAGTCAGCAAGCACCATGCACTGTTGAAGGGCGTCTTCCACGAGGGCGTCGGCTGGCGCAATGGCTGCACCATGCTCGATCGTTCGCTGCTTTTCGAATGCCTGCTGACCGCGCCGCACGGGCAGATGGTCGACATTCGGCAGAAGAGCAACCAGGAGTTCGAATACTTCTACGGACGCCAGGCGGGAACGCAGCGTCATTTCCAGGATTTGAAGACGGTCTTCGATGGGGCGATCGATCACGTCGTGATGTGTCGACGACACGGCGTGAATTATTCGCCAGAGGACGTGCAGGGGCTTTACGAGGTCTTTGCGACCCGACCCAACTGTATCCCGCACGATGTCTGGCACCTTTTCAGTGTCGATGACGACATCACCGGCAACGGCATCGTCAATCCGATGCAAATGTTCGCAATATAAATCAAGAGGTGGGGGCCCACATGAAACCAACGGGAAAGATGATATCGCTACTACCGTGGCTATTTCAGACCCAGTTCGCCAGTCAGGCGCGCAAGAAGCGTCTGGCGGCGGAAGAGGTCGTGGGAATGGACGACAATATCGTCGTGCCGGAGAGCGGTATCGAGGATCAGCCGCGCAAGACGCCCATCCCCGATGACAGGAATCTGGTCACCGTGACCGAAACGTTCGTCGTCGCAGAGGGCGAGGCGGTCAACGACGATCTTTCCTCGACCGACGCCGACGCAGACGACAAGGTAACGACACCGTCTGTCGACCCCGCGACGGCCATCGGTGAGGAAGTGACAAGCTCGCTTATCGATGATTCGGAAGCCGTCGCTCCCGAAGCCGTCGAGTCCGAAGTCCTCGAGCTTCCGCTGGGGGATGCCGCGCGTGAAGGCGGAGCCCACGCCGCCATGATGAGCCAGGCGTTCATGGATGCGCTGAATACGGGGCTGTTCGATCCCAAGTGGTATCAGGCGACGTACGGGCTGCGCTTCTCGACACAGCGTGAGGCATTCGACGACTACATCCGCAAGTCCCGCTTCGCGCCGGTCAACCCCTCGCCGCGCTTCGACAGCGAAACCTATCATCGGATGTACATCGATGTCTTTCATGCCCAGCAGAGCCCGCTTCAGCATTATCTGCTGCATGGACGTAGCGAAGGCCGGCAGCATGTGCCCGCTACGGTGCGCTGGTTCCCTCGGGAGATCGTCACGCCCGGCAAGCGGCTGACACCGGCAGCGAGCGAGCTCAAGGTCGCGCTCTGCCTGCATGTCTTCTATGTCGATTTTCTGGATCGCTTTGCCCAGGCCATCGAGCGGTTCCCGGTGACCGTCGACGTCTATCTCACGCTGGCGGATGCCAGCTTCGAAACGCGTGCCCGTCAGCTGTTCGGCGAGCATGCGCGGGTCGGCAAGCTCGAGACTCGTGTCGTGCCCAACCGCGGCCGCAACTTCGGCCCGGTGCTGGTGGAGTATGGCCAGGCCCTGCAGGAGTACGATCTGTTCTGCCACCTGCATTCGAAGAAGTCGCTCTATTCGGGCAAGGAACAGACGCAGTGGGCAGAGTACCTGATCGAGTATCTGCTCCGCGATACTTCCGTCATCACGCGGCTGCTGAACGCCTTCGCCGCCGATGAATCCCTCGGGCTCTACTACCCGACGACGTTCTGGATGATGCCTTCCTGGGTCAACCATCAGACCATGAACAAGGGTTTCATGCGCGAGTGGCAGGAGAAGCTGGGACTGGGCCACATTCCCGAGTTCCTGAGCTATCCCGCCGGCGGCATGTTCTGGTCGCGCCCCGAGGCGATGAACGGCGTGCTGGACCAGACCTGGACCTATGAAGACTTCCCGGAAGAGCCATTGCCCAACGACAACTCGATGCTTCATGCCCTCGAGCGCGTGCTGGGGCCGCTGGCCGAGCATCACGGCTTCCGGCAGCTGTTCTTCTATCCGCCCACCGGGCAGTTCACCACGGACAACGGCTATATCACCGCCAGCTATCACGGCCGGCTGGAGCAGCACATCGCCAGCATCCAGGCGCATGCCTGCATCAGTTTCGATGTGTTCGACACCCTGGTGCGCCGCGAATACACCGTGCCGGATTACGCCAAGCTGAAGCTGGGCAAGATGCTGGCGGAACAGGGGATCGTTCCCTCCGCGCAGGCCTTCGTCAAGTTGCGCAACGATGCCGAATCGACCCTGCGCCGACGTGCCAACTTCCAGGGCGACGTACGTATCGAGGCGATCTACGACGAGCTGGCCGATCAGTTGGACGTCAGCCCGGACACCGCGCAGGAGTGGATGGCGCTGGAGTACGAACTCGATCTCGAGATGATCCAGCCCAAGGACGAGATGGTCGAGCTGTTCAACCATCTTGCCGCGCAGGGGCACATCCTCTGGGTCATTTCCGACAGCTATTACAACCGCGAGCAGGTGGGGCTGATGCTGCGCAAGGCCGGCGTTGCCGCTGCCTATCGGCTGATGGTCTCCAGCGAAGAACAGGCGCGCAAGGATAACGGCTCGATGTGGGTCAAGGTGAAACAGGACCTGGCCAACGAAGGCATCGATCGTCATCTGCACATTGGCGACAACGTGGTCGCGGATGCCCAGATGCCCGGCGACCTGGGGCTGACGACCTTCCACATTCTCCATCCGATGGACAAGTGGGCGGCCTTGGGATTTCCGCCGGTGCTGCATGGCGCGGACGCGCTGGACGAGATGCAGATCCTCAAGTGGGGCCGACTGATCAACGAAGTCGGAAGAAATCCGTTCATCGGCGAATGACATCGGCGCTGGCCACTCGGCGCCGACGCTGGCCGCTCGGTGGTGAGCGTTGGCCGGGTGGCGGGCCCTGTCGCCGATGACGACGAGCCGATGCATTGCCAGCGGATTCGTTCACCGTCGGTCGATTGACGAAAGAGCAGATGGAGATCCGCTATCGATCTCCAGTGCCGATCCTGCGACATATTTAGCGGTTGAGGGGGAGAGCGTGACGGTCGATTCAAAGCGCGCGGATTCTCGTTCCACGCCGAACATCTGTTTCACCGCCCTCACCATGGTGCGCGGCGAGAGCGATATCGTGTGGTCGTCGCTGCTTCACCATGCGCGCCTGGGGTTCCAGCGCCTGATCGTGATCAGTTATCTGGAACATGACTTCCTGCGTCAGTGCATCGACAAGTTGCGTCGCGATTTCCCTGCAGTGGAAGTCAACCTGGTCGAGCTCGAAAGCCAGGGGCACTTCGGGCGGCGCAAGGCTTTCTACGTCAATCGGGCGCTGTCTCTGTTCATCGACCCCAAGAAGGAGAACTACGTCTACTGCTTCGATGCCGACGAGTTCCTGTCGTTGGGAAGTCATGCCTCGATCGGCGACTTCTTCGCCGCCTTCCTGGCCGGCCTGCCCGCCGGTGCGCGAGAGGGCGCGGTCGGGGAGTGCTTTGCGCTGCCGTGGCTGAACCTGATCCCCCAACGCCGCCACTACGCGGAGCGGGATCTGAGCGGGCAGTTTCTCGACGGGGACTATCTCTGCGTCGATACCCGCCAGAACAGCCGCCACAAGGTGCTGTTCCGCAAGCGTTCCGGTACGCGGGTTCACATGGCCTATCACCAGGCTTTCGCCGGCGAGAAGGACGTTCCGGTACTGCCGGATCCCGAGACGCTGAAGTTCGTCGAGGCCAGCGGGGCGTGCGTCTATCACGTGCCGTTGCGCAGCCCGGATCAGTTCCGGGCGCGCCTGGAAGGGCCCATGCGGCGCGTGATGATCCAGACCGGCTCGGGCCAGTCTCCCGCCCATGCCGAATTGCCTTTCGATATTGCCGATGCGCTGTTTTCGGCGTGTACCGCCAGCCAGCCAAGATTCGCAAGTCTCGCCGAAGCTGCAGATGTCTTCGGTGAAGCCATTACCGATAGAAAGATTCGGGCCATCACTCGATTCATTTACCGCCATCGAGTGGACGTCGGCCCGGTCCTGAGCTCGGCGAAATAGCCGCCGAGTTCGTGTTGCCTGGGAAACTTACGCCGATGATTTCACGTACTACTGCCAATCAAGCCCGTTATCGCTTTGCCATCGTCGCCATCGTCAAGAACGAACGGCCCTATCTGGCCGAGTGGATCGCCTATCACCGCCTGATCGGCTTCGAGCATTTCTACATTGCCGACCATGGCAGTACCGATGGTACCGATCTGCTGCTGGCGAAGTGGCAACGCCAGGGGGTGGTCACCGCGCGGCAGTGGGAGCCCGAGGAGCGGGCGCAGACGCTGTGGTACCAGCATGTGCTGGCGCATCACGGGCAGGAAGCCACCTATATGGCGTTCCTGGATGTCGACGAATTCCTGGTGCACCCGAACTGTGATCGTCCGCTGGAATGGCTGGCGCCGACCCTGGCTTCCCATGACGTGGGTGCCGTGGCGATCAACTGGCGGATCTTCGGTTCGTCGGGCATGCGCTTTCGCCAACCCGGCGGTGTCCTGGAGCGCTTCAGCCTGGCGAGCGACAACGAGCGCGTCGTCAATTGTCACGTGAAGTCGATCGTCAAGCCGTCGCTGGTGCTGTCGATGACCGCGCATACGGCGGAGCTCAAGCCCGGCTACCGCTATCTCACCGCCAACGGTCAGCAGGCGGATTTCCTGGAAGGCAAGGTGAAATCCGGCCGTACCGAGCGCGTGGTCGATACCCCGCTGAAGATCTACCACTACAACATCAAATCCTACGAAGAGTTCGTGGATACCAAGATGACGCGCGGGCGCGCCAACATGGGGCCGGCGCATTCCCGCGATCTGGATTATTTCCGCAACCACGACATGAACGAGGTGAGCGTCAGCTTCTCGTCCGAGCTGTTGAGTCGGGTGCGTCAGGCCAGCTGTGAACTGCTGCCGGAAATGGCCACACCGCGGCGCCAGCCTTGCTTCTTCGTCCACATTCCCAAGACCGCGGGAACCAGTTTCCGGCTGGGGGCCAGGTCGCATCTCGGCGAGGGCCAGGTCTGGCACGACTACGGCGAAAACCAGCGCGAAACCGCTCCCATGGTGGTGCGCTGGGCCTACGAGCGGCGCGACCTCTGGCGGGTCTGGCAGATTCTCTCCGAACAGAATGTACAGCTGCTGGGTGGGCACGTTCGGCTGGATAAATATGCCCATCTGGCAGGGCTGCGCTACTGCTTTTCGTTCGTGCGCGACCCCTTGCAGCGGCTGGCGTCCGAATACCACCACTTCGTGCGCCACCACGGCTACCAGGATTCATTCTCGGCGTTCTACCGGCGCCACGACATGATCAACCGCCAGAGTCGCTTTCTGGAGTCGACGCGGCTCGAGGCGCTGGGATTCGTCGGGTTGACGGAACGGTACGCGGAATCGCTGGCGATCCTGAACGATCTCTACGGCTGGCAGATACCGGGCATGGCCGAAAACCTGGGTCACGCCTCCGTCGATCACGTCTACGACATCGATCCGGCCGACGAGCTGGCCTTGCGGGAGCTGAACGCGGAGGACTTCCAGCTCTATCGGGAGAGCCGGCGTCTCTTCGAGCTGAGGCTGGGGCTTTTCCAGCAGGGTCGGCCGTTCGTGCATGGGGCGATTCAGCAGTGCGTGGCCGACAAGGTGGTGGGGTGGGCGTGGTGGGCCACCGATGACAGCCCGGTCGAGATCGAGGTCTGGGTCAACGATCGCAAGGTCGGCCGCACGCTGGCCAATGCGCTGCGTCCCGGCATGCTGCGCTGGGGCGCGCCGCGGGGCTCCTACGTGGGTTTCCATCTGCCGCTGGAAGCCGTGCCCGGCGACATCGTCGACTGCCGCGTGACCCTGACCCAGCAGTCCCTGGGGCGGCACCGCGTGCATCGAACCGCTTCCCTTCAGCCCGTGCTGGAAACTTGAGGGACACGCCATGCAGACTTCTCTGTCGCCGGTACCGGACGCCAAGCACTGGATGTTCTGGCGCGGCCTGAATCGCACCACGCGGATCGTCTGTCACCCGCGCCTGAAGCCGCTCTACCATCTCGAGCGGCTGACGCAGGAAGAAGCGGACGAGGCTCGCCAGTATGTCTGGCGTTCGACGGGCAACGACCCCCAGTTCGCCTGGAAGCGCCATTTGCCGGTGCCCGGCTGGAACATGCTCGAAGTCACGATTCGGCATGACCAGCCGAGCGGGGCGGCGCGGTTGTACGTCGATACGGGGCGGGGCTTCAACGAGGCGGAGAGTTTCTACCTGACGCTCAAGCCGGGGCGGACCGCCAAGCGGCTCTGTTACATCGGTGCGGGTGTCCGGGCGATTCGGTTCGATCCGCTGGAAACCGAAGGGTGCTTCGCCGTCGAGCATCTGAGGCTGGTCTGGCTGAGCCCGTGGTTTGCCTACGACCGCCTGGCCCAACGCCTGGCCAATCTGCACGGCCAGTGGCTCGAGACTCCCAAGACCGACATTCTGCCGCAACTGAAGCAGCATGCCAGAGAGCAGAACGTCCATTGGCGAGCGCTTGCCCTCCGGCAGTACGAGGAGACGTTCGTTCGACTGTGTCCGCGCAAGAGCTATCGACAGTGGCTGGTACAGCAGCCCGTGCTGTCCCCCGATCGGATAGCGCACCAGCTGGCGGCATTTTCCTATCGGCCGCTGATCTCGATCCTGCTGCCGACGTATGACCCGGCGCCCGAAGACCTCGAGCGTTGTATCGAATCGGTCCTGGCGCAGCGCTACCCGCACTGGCAGCTGTGTATCGCCGACGATGCCTCCACCGATTCGCGGGTTCGGGAGACGCTGTCCCGTTACGCCGAGCGGGATTCGCGCATCGAGGTGGTGTTTCGCCCGACCAATGGTCATATCTGTGCGGCGAGCAACAGTGCGCTGGCGCGTGCCCGGGGCGAGTACGTGGCCCTGCTGGATCACGATGACCGGCTGGTGCCGGAGGCGCTCTATCACATCGTCGAGGCGCTGCAGGAGCAGCCGCAGGCGGAGCTGCTCTACAGCGACGAGGACAAGGTCGACGGGTTCGGCGAGCGTTACGATCCCCACTTCAAGCCGGCCTGGAACCCGGATCTGTTGCTGGGCCAGAACTATATCTCCCATCTCGGCGTTTATCGGACGTCGAGAGTGCGGGCCATCGGCGGTTTCCGCCAGGGCTTCGAGGGCAGCCAGGATCACGACCTGACCCTGCGATTCTGCACCGGGCTCGCGGTGGATCGAATCGTCAGGATCCCCAGGGTGCTTTATCACTGGCACGCCGGCCAGGGGTCGACGGCAGCCGCGGCCGTGGAGAAGCGCTATACCGCCGGCGCCGGTCTGCGTGCGGTGCAGGATCATCTGGACCGGCATACCGCGGGGGCGCGCGCCGAGCCGGGCAAGTATCCCAATACTTATCGGATTCGCTGGCCGCTTCCCGACCCGGCGCCGCTGGTGAGTCTGCTCATTCCGACGCGCGACCAGGTGTCGATCCTGCGGCCTTGTGTCGAGGCACTGCTCGAACGCACACGCTATTCGCGGCTGGAAGTGCTGATTCTCGACAACGGCTCCACCTGCCGCGAGACCCTGGCCTTCCTGGACGAGATCGCCAGGGATGCACGAGTTCGCGTGCTGTCGTGGCCATACCCGTTCAACTACTCGGCAATCAACAATTTCGGCGCTCGTCACGCGCGCGGCGACATCCTGGGGCTGATCAACAACGACATCGAACCGATCAACGAGGATTGGCTGGAGGAGATGGTAAGCCAGGCCTGTCGCGAGGAGATCGGCTGCGTCGGTGCCAAGCTCTACTACCCCGACGGCATGGTCCAGCACGGCGGGGTGCTGCTGGGTGTGGGCGGTGTCGCGGGTCATGCGCACAAGTATTTCTCGCGCCACGAACCCGGTTATTTCAGCCGGCTGCATCTCGTCCAGAACTTTTCCGCCGTGACCGCGGCGTGCCTGGTGGTGCGCAAGTCGCTGTTCGATGCCGTCGGCGGGCTGGACGAAGAGAACCTGGCGGTCGCGTTCAACGACGTCGATTTCTGCCTCAAGGTGCAGGAAGCGGGATACCGCAATCTATGGACGCCGTTTGCCGAGCTCTACCACCACGAGTCCGTTTCCCGGGGCGCCGACGATACCAGTGCCAAGCGCCTGCGAGCGACCCGGGAGGCGGATTACATGCGCCGCCGGTGGCGTCATCGGTTGTTCGACGATCCGGCCTACCACCCCAGCCTGACACTGACTTACGAGGACTTTTCGCTGCGTTGAACCGTCGCGAAAGGAATGACAATCCAGCCTACGAGGGGACTGATCATGAACTATCCGCGCTGGGTGGTTTTGAGTGATGGAACCTGCCCGACCGAAGATATCTACTTCCTGAAATCGGTGGCACCGTGGCTGCAATCACGTGGCATCGAGGTCAAGCGTATCGACACCAGCTACTGGCGGCTGCCGGTCATGTGCATGCCGTGGCTGGTGGGCGAGCTGCGCAATGCCCATATCCTCGTCTGCCGATCGCTCAACGGCGCCTGGATCTCGTGGCTGGAAGACAACCGGCACCGCGTGGCCACCATTCGCTATCTGATCGACGACGATATCGATGCCGCCGCGCTGGACGAAAAGCTGCCGGAAACCTACCGGCGGCGCATGGCGCACGTGTCGTCCCACGTGCAGCCGCGCCTGCTGGCGATCGCCGACGAAGTGATCGCCTGCTGCGAGCCGTTGGCGAAGCACTTCAGCCGGCGCCACGATTCGGTCTCGCTGCTGGCGCCATCGCTGATCGCGCCGATGCCCACCCACGATCATTTCATCCAGTCGGCGCCGCGCGTCGGGTTCCATGGCTCGCGTGCCCACCTGGCCGATCTCGAGAACATCACGCCGGCCCTGGTCGATATTCATGAACGCAACAAGGCGTTGATGTTCGAGATCATGCTGGGAGGCTTTTCGCCGGTCTCGCTGCGGGGGCTGCAGCGGGTACGCACTCCCAAGCCGCTCGGCTGGCGGGCCTTCCAGCGCTATCGCGACCGGCAGCGCATGCATATCAGTCTGACGCCGATGCGCGATACCCCGTTCAACGCCGGCAAGACCTACATCAAGTTTCTGGATAACGCCGCGATGGGCAGCGTGGGGCTTTACAGCGCCCGCTCGCCCTATCGCGAAATCGTCTCGCAAGGCGAAGACGGCTTGCTGGTCGAGGATACCCCCGAGGCCTGGCGTTCGGCGATGCAGCAGTTGATCGACGATCCGGTCGGGGCGCGACGCATGGCACAGAATGCAGCCCGCAAGGCGCTCGATATCGGCAATCCGGAGAAGGCCAGAGCCTTCTGGTGGGTGAGACGCTGACGCTGCGTTGCAAGGCAGAAATTACCGGCCCGATCCGTTCGGATGATGACGGCAAGCGTTCCCGATCTGCGTTGCCTCCGGGCGACGAGAACCTTTGACATTGACAGGAAACTTCACGATGAAACTTGAATTTACCGCCATCACGATGGTTCGGGGAGAAGAAGACGTCGTCTTCGCTTCCTGCCTGCACCACCTGCGACTGGGATTCGACCGGCTCATCGTGCTTAGCCATATCGAGCATGATTTTCTCCGGGAGTGTGTTGCCGAGCTGCGAGAACGCTACCCGGAAAAGGAGGTCGCCTTCGTCGAGATCGAGGACGAGCAGGGCTTCTCCAGGCGCAAGGCGGACTACATCAACGGCGCGCTGGAACTCTATCTGAAGAAGGATTGCTACAACGTCGTCTACGGCTTCGATGCAGACGAGTTCCTGACCTTCAAGAAGGGCCTGACGGTCAAGGATTTCTACGCGGCGTTCGCGCAGCGTTTTCCGGGCGAGGAGAACCTCAAGCGCTTCTACTTCCGGCTGCCATGGATCAACGTGATCTGTCAGGAATCCATTGCCTATCAGGAAGATCTCGAGGGCAAGCTGCTGGAAGCCGAGTACTGGTCGCTGGGCGAACAGGCTTCCGATACCAAGGCGCTGTTCGTCTATCGCCAGTCTCACCGGCTCCACATGGGCTATCACTGGCTGATGGCGAAACAGGATGGCGCGGTGCTGGAGCCCGAGCCCGAGATCATGGATTTCGCCCGAGAGTGGGAGGCCTGCATCTACCACTTGCCGCTGCGCAGCGTGGAGCAGTTCTTCGCCCGGATCGGCAACTACGTTTCCAGCGCCGCGAAGCAGGAGAAGCACAACCGTCTGAGCCAGTTCTTCATCGATAACCCGCACATCAACCGGCAGCATTTCTTCGAGATGTGCATCGCCCCGGAACCGAGCTATCCGAGTTACGAGGCGCTCAAGCAGGACATGGGGCCGGCCATCGAGGAGATGGTATTGATGGCGTTCACCAAGTTGATGGTGAAGCCCCGCATCGATATCGGACGGGCGTTGTTGCCGGCCAATCAGTAGATCGGACTCTCGACGGGAAAGCGCAGCGGCCAGGTGGCATTCACCTGGCCGCTTGCCGTTTCAGGCCCTTGCGATCGAGCCTGGCCTGAGGCCATCGGGTGCAGCAATGCCGCTCGCGCCGAAACGGCAACAGGCGCTAGGAGGCGACCGGGAGGCGGGAATCCCAGAGCAGGCGCTCGATGGGCGAGACGTTCTCGGTCAGGTGGGATACCGCGTTGATCACCGCCAGATCGATACCTTCGCGGCTGAAGAAGCCCCCGTTGATCTGGGTCGCGTGAATGACAACCCTGGCAAAACTTCGGAACAGCCGCTTGTCCGGACCGATCGGATGACGCCAGAAGTCGTCGAGCGAGCTGGGCGAGGTGAGCCCGGGCATCCGGTAGATGGCATTGCCGAGCGCGAGCGTGGGGCATTCGCTTTCGAGCGCCGTGAGCCCCTCGCTGCCGTTGATCGTCACCAGGCCTGAGGCGTGATCGATCAGCGTGCTCAGGTTGCCGCCGGGCAGGAAGACCAGGCGATCGCCGATATCGGTTTCCACGGCCAGCTTGCGCAGGCGGCGCCGGTGGCCGGGCATGTCGTCGGCCGGGCCGACGATCGCCAGACGTGTACGCTCCGGGGAAAAGCGGGCAAAGGAATCGACGACTTGCTCCACGGCTTGCCACCCGTCGGCGTAGGACGAATGGAAGCGAGTCCGACGGTCATCGTCGGGCTGCAGCGGGAAGAGATAGAACGGTCGACCGTCATCGAGCAGCGCCCGGCAACGGCTGGCGGCCTGACGCCGGCCGAGAAGCCGTCTCGTGCCTCCGCGGTAGCTCACGTCCCGGGGCAGTTCGGCTTGGCCGCGGGTGTGCCAGAACATCAACGGGTTGGCGAGCTGTGCCAGACGATAGCCGGCATCATGGACGGCGCGCATGGCAAACGGCTGCGGGAAGGGGCGGGGCGGCAAGGTCCGGGGGATGGCCGGGCCGACGCTGTGATACCACTCCGGGTCCTTCGGCAGCAGCGAATGGCCATGGGCGCCTTCACGTTCCAGCGTGACCCAGTAGGGCTGGAAGTAGCCCGATTCCAGGACATGATTGCGTATGCCGCGCCGGCGTGCCGCGGGCATCACCGCCTTGTGGGCGGGGCGGCAGTCGTCGAAGGCGATCTGGTCGGTAATGTCGTGGCGTCGCCATAGATCGGTGACGAATTCCCCCAGCATGGGCCAGGGATCTCGAAAGGTCTCCGTCGACTTGCCATGCCACCCGGCCTGGTCGCCGGTGCTGAAGTTGACCTTGACGACCTTGTGGCCATCGTCACTGAGCCGCTGCCCGAGCTGATGGAAAAACGGGGAGCGGGGCCCTTGAAGGAACAGGAAGGCTCGCCTCGCCGGAAACATCATGTCGATCCCTGTCTGTGTCGGACGCTTTGGCGACTCTGCGATGATGCGGGAATCGGCCGTCGTCGACATCGTGGTTGGGAATATGCCTTCAGGATGCATCCGGGAGAGGAATCACGGACATTGGTGGCGTCGACCCGCCGGTCGGAGGCGTACTGCCGACGGCGTGCCGGTGGCGCCGCCCGGCTCCGGAAGATGCAGGCACGTCTCGACTGTAGCGCGGCCTGGCTTGCCTGCCATGCCGCGTTTTCGTGAATCGGGCGGTGGTTTACATCGTATTGGAAAGATGAGGCTTCTCAGCCCGTCAAGGTCGTCTGGCGAGTCAAGGCCGTCTGGCAGGAGAAGTTGACGGCGAGGTTGACGATGGCGCTGACGACGGGGTTGACGGCGAGACTGATGAAGACGGCGGCAGGGAGGCCAGCAGGGCGCCGATGGTCGGATCGTGGAAGAACGCCACCAGTTGCGCACTGCGAGTGGCGCCGATGCCGGCGTACGTCTGCCAGCCCTGTTCCGAACGATCTCGCAAGGCGGCGAGTGGCGCTGCCAAGGCGGCTCGACGCGCTTCATCCGGTATCGACGGCAGGCCGAGGGCGATGAGCCATCGCGTCCGATCCCTCCTTTCGGCGGCATGGAAGGCACCGAGCCACTGCCGGGCGCGGGCTTCCCCGACGCCAGGCAGCGTTTGCAGCTGTGCGATATTCAACTGCCGCCAATCCAGCAGGCCATCGACCAGGCCGGCATCGACCAGCGCAGCCCAGCTGGCAGGGCCGATGCCGCTCATGTCCAGGCCATCCTCGCTGCCGAGCCACGCCAGGCGGGCCAGAAACTGTTCGCGACAGCCGGGCGTCAATGTCAGGCAGGAGAGCGCATCGTAGCTTTCGGCATCGGGAAGCGTCAGCGCCTGGCGCGGCGTTGCGGGGATGACCACGCGTTCGATCTGGGGAATGGTCGCGCCAGCGAGGGAGAGCGATACCTGATCGCCGGGGCGAACGTCCAGTTCCTGCCAATGCGTCAGCGACCCCAGGCTCACCGAACTGACTTCCCGGTCGTCGAGCAGGACGGGATCGAGCCGGGCGACGGGTGTCAGGCGCCCGGTGCGGCCGACCGAAACATCGATCGCTTCGACCACGGCCAGCGTCTGCGCCGCCGGGTATTTCCAGGCGATGGCCCAGCTCGGCGGCTCTGCCTGCCAGCGCGACCCGGGAGGTCGGCTGCTGCGCTTGATGACGACACCATCGGAGGCGAACGGCAGCGGGGCGTGATACCAGCGTTCGCGCCACTGCACGATTTCCGATAGCTGCGAGACCGTTCGGGTGTATCTGGCCGTGTTGCCAAAGCCGAGATCGGTCAGTCGCTGGAGCCGACGTTCGCCGCTGGCAGGGCCATCCGGCCAGGCCCAGGCAAAGAAGCCGATGTCGCGAGCCGCCTCCGCGGACAGCGCTTGTCGGTTCAGTAGCCCGGCCACCTCGGAGCGCGCGGAGACGCCGCCATCCCGGGCCTGCACATGATCGGGGAGACGCAGGTAGAGCTCCCCCTGCAAGGTGACCGGTTCGTCGGTCGGCAGATGCTGGGGAAGGCTCTCGATCTGCCTGGCCTGACGCGTCCAGTCCTGGCCCTTTTCTCCGTTGCCGCGACTGATGGCGGTCTCGAGCTGGCCGTTCCGGTACACGAGCGTCACGGCGACGCCATCCACCTTGGGCTGGATCCATAGCGTCTGGTCCGACTGTCTGGCGAGCCATTCGCCGACGGCCTGGCGATCGGGCAGCTTGTCGAGTCCGGTCTGGGCGAAGGGGTGCTCGAGCTCATCCCGCGGGGAAGCAGGCGTAGGCTGGCGGGATGGCTCGGCGGCCGAATCGAGACCGAGGGGTTTGAGATCGAGGGGGTTGAGACAGGCTCGCCAGCGTTGCCAGCGGCGTTTGGCTTCGTCGTAGACGCCGTCATCCACGAGCCGCTTGCCACGTTGATAGTACGCCTCGTCCCATGTCTCGAGCTGGCGGGTCAGCGCATCCAGGGCGTCTTGCTGCTGCGCCTGAGTCGCGCCCGGTGGACATGGGTTTGCTGTGGTGGCGTGACGAGCCGTCTGGTCATTGCCGACATGACTCGCGTCGGCCTGAATCGTGTCGGCCTGAATCGTGTCGTCATGAGTCGTGTCGGCCTGGGCAAGCCCGGCCAGCCCCAGCCAGACGAGGGCCACGGCCCGGATCAGTATCGCAATCATGGCATCGCTCTCTCGGGTCTTTTAAACGTACAACGACCGGCTGGCGATTTTCTGAATATCCGTGCGCGAAATTCGAGCCAGCGATACGATGATCTGCCCCGAACGAGCGAACCAGGACGATCAAAAAAGCCCCGCGAATATCTTCGCGAGGCTTCGGTCAAGCTGGAGATCGAGCGCCGGCAGCTACGGGTTCACGACCCGGTAACGGTGGGCCGTGGCCGGAACGCCGCCGATCACCCGTTGGACTTCAATTGCACGTAATCCAGCAGGATCTGGGACGTCTCCTGCAGTTCGGCGCGATCGGTCGGGTTGGCGTCGTCGGCCTCTTCCTCGCCGTTGTCACTGCTCTGATCGTCATTGCCGGCCTGATCGTCATCGCCGGCCTGGTCGTTGCCTGACGTCTCGTCCTGTTCGCGGGCATCGGTCCAGTGATCGAGCGGTTCCATGCCCAGCGCCCTGCGCCGCTGGTTCTCGAGCGCCAGTTGCTCGGTCTCCTGGGCGTCCATTTCACGCTGACGCTGCTCCTTGTTGAGGCTGATGCTGGTCTGCTGATCGCGCAGCCGCTTGCTCAACTGAGCCTGCTTCTCCAGGTAGACGAAGTCCGGGTCGTTGGCGATGCGCTGCTCGTGGCGATCCTGCAGCGCTTCCAGATAACGCCACGGCTCGCCGTAAAGACGGTACTGCACCGGGCGGACGCGATCCCAGGGGAGGGCGTTGTCGAGGGCGCTTTCGCCGATCTCGTCGGGGTCGATCAGGCTCGGGAACAGTATGTCCGGCTCGACACCGCGGTGCTGCGTGCTTTCGCCGGAAATGCGGTAGAACTTGGCGCGGGTCAGCTTGATCTGACCGTGGCTCAGGTCGGTCAGCGTCTGGACGGTGCCCTTGCCGAACGTGCGGCTGCCGACCACCAGGCCGCGACCGTAGTCCTGGATCGCGCCGGCGAAGATTTCCGAGGCGGAAGCGGAAAGCCGGTTGACCAGCACCGCCAGCGGACCTTCGTAGGCCACCCCGGCATCGGTATCGCCGTAGAGATTGATGCGTCCGCCGGCATCGCGGACCTGAACGGTGGGGCCCCGGTCGATGAACAGGCCGATCATGGAGTTGGCTTCCTGGAGCGCGCCGCCACCGTCATTGCGCAGATCGAGCACGATGCCTTCGACGTTCTGCGCCTTGAGCTTGTCGATCTCCTTGGCCACGTCCCGGGTGGTGCTGCGGTAGTCGGACTCGCCCGCCTGCCAGGCATCGAAGTCGACATAGAACGCCGGCACGGTGATGATGCCGATCTTGTGCGTCGTACCGTCACGCTGGATCTCTTCCACCCGGCTGTGGGCGGCCTGATCCTCGAGCTTGACGGTATCCCGCGTGATCCGGATGGTATGCGTGCGGGTCACGTCGACGGCCTTGGCCGGGATGATGTCGAGCCGCACCGTCGAGCCTTTCGGGCCGCGGATCAGGTCGACGACTTCATCGAGACGCATGCCAACCACGTTGACCATGTCGCCGTCTTCGTCCTGGCCCACGGCAACGATACGGTCCGCCGGCTGCAGCGCGCCGCTCTTGTCGGCAGGCCCGCCGGGCACCAGGCTCGATACCTTGACGTACTCGCCGTCGCTCTGCAGCAGCGCGCCGATCCCTTCCAGCGAAAGACGCATCTGGATGTCGAAGGATTCGCTCTGCTGGGGGGAAAAGTATTCGGTATGCGGGTCGACCGTGCCGGTGACCGCTGCCATCAACAGCACGAGCACGTCTTCGGCATTGGTCTGGCGGACGCGATTGAGCTGATTGGCGTAGCGATCGTGGAGCGTCTTCTGGATCTCCTTCGGCGACTGGTCGCTCAAGGAGAGCGTCAGGGCGGCATTCTCCAGCCGCTTGTTCCAGAGTTCGTCAAGCGCCCCCTCGCTGCCCGCCCAGGGAGAGTCTTCCCGGTCGAGCGCCAGACGCTCGTTGCTGGTGTAGTCGTAGTCGATGCCTTGATCGACCTTGTCTACCAGCCACTGGAGCCGGGCTTCCACACGATCCTGATAGTGTGAATAAAATGCATAGACGCGGTCCAGAGCACCGGACTTGACGGCATCATCGAGTGACGTTTCCAGGTCGCTGAAATTGTCGACGTCTCGTTGCAGCAGATAAGCGCGCTGATCGTCCAGCACGTCCAGCAGACGTTGAAAGGCTCGCTTCGACCAATCGTCGTCGAGATCGACGTCGGCGTAGTGGCCATATTGCAGTGACTCGGCGACCTCGCTTGCCGCCTGACGCTGATCGTCCGTTGGGGTGGGACCGGCTAGCGCCGTGACGCTCCATGCCAGCAATAGCAAACACATGGCCGCGTACCGAGCGGCGACAGTCAGGGTCATCAATGAAGCACTCCCGGTTTCCTGTACACTCTCTATTCCCTAGAAGACCACCGGATCCATGAATCTTTTTCAGGTCCGGGACCTATTGTAGCAGTCAGTCCGCGTGACTACAGACCGACATCCGAGGAAACCCATGTCAGAACACGCCGCCGACAAGGCTCTCGAAGATCGCTTGCTCGATTTCCTCCAGCGCTCGCCCTCTCCCTGGCACGCCACCGCCAACCTCGTGACACGACTGGAGGCGGCAGGATATCGGCCTCTCAAGGAAACTGACAGCTGGAAGTTAACACGAGGCGACAAATATTACGTGACGCGTAACGATAGTGCCTTGATCGCGTTCCAGTTGCCGGCTTCGCCGCTCGAGGCGATGCGCATGGTCGGCGCGCATACGGACAGCCCGGCGCTGCGGCTCAAGCCGCAACCGGCGATCGTCAACAAGGGCTGGCTGCAGTTGGGTGTCCAGGTCTATGGCGGTGCGTTGCTGTCGCCGTGGTTCGATCGCGACCTGGGGATCGCCGGTCGGGTTCACGTTCGCCGAACCGATGGCCGTCTGCAAGGAGTTTTGCTCAATGTGGGCGATCCGGTAGCGATCATCCCCAGCCTGGCGATCCATATGGATCGTGAAGCCAACAACGGTCGTGCCCTGAATGCGCAGACGCAGATGGCACCGCTGCTGATGCAGGGCGGCGATGCCCCGGATTTCGATCACCTGCTCAAGCAGTGGATCGAGCGTGAGCACGCCATCGAGGTGGCGGACATCGTCGACTTCGAGCTGGGCTTCTACGACGTCCAGCCGCCAGCGCGGGTCGGCATCAACGGGGAAATGATCGCCAGCGCTCGGCTCGACAACCTGCTCTCCTGCTTCATCGGTGTCGAAGCGCTGTTGGCTGCCGATGGCCAGCAGGGCGCACTGTTCGTCGCCAACGATCACGAGGAAGTCGGCAGTGCCAGTGCCTGTGGCGCCCAGGGGCCGTTTCTGGCCGACGTGCTGCGTCGCGTGAATGCCGCGCTCGGCGAGCCGGGCGACGAAGGCTTCGTACGGTTGATCCAGCGCTCCCTGATGATCTCCTGCGACAACGCCCACGCCGTGCACCCCAACTTCGCCGACAAGCACGACGCCAATCATGGGCCGTTACTCAACGCCGGGCCGGTGATCAAGGTCAACGCCAGCCAGCGTTACGCCACCAACAGCGCCACGGCGGCACTGTTCCAGGATATCTGTCGTGAAGCCGACGTGCCGGTGCAGCAGTTCGTGACCCGCGCGGACATGGGCTGCGGCAGCACCATCGGCCCGATCACCGCCACCGAGCTGGGCGTGCCGACCATCGACGTGGGCGTACCGCAATTCGGCATGCACTCGATTCGCGAAACGGCAGGCAGTCGTGACCCGGCGTACCTGATCCGGGCGTTGAAGGTGTTCTTCGATCGAGCCGATCTGATGACCGGTTGAGTCGCGTCAGTCAAACTGGCTGATGGCGGTGCAGGATGACGTTCGGTGCCGACCGCTTGCGGGTCGGCTCTTTCCACATTGAACGAGTAGTGATGACATGCTCAAGACTCCCTATTTGCTGTTCCTGGGCGACGTGCCCGATCCGCTGTCGGCGAAGGTCGCCCAGGGCATTCGCGACTGGCGCCCGGAGTATGCGCTGGGACAGTACCGGTTACCGGGCTGCCAGGCGGACATGAAGCTACCGGATCTCGATATCGAGGAAGCCGTGGCGCAAGGCGCCAGGACGCTGGTGATCGGCGCGGCCAATCGCGGCGGGGTGATTTCCCGCAGCTGGATTGCGGTGCTCAAGGAGGCGCTGGCCGCCGGCATGGATATCGCTTCCGGCCTGCACAATCTGCTGCGTGACGAGCCGGAGCTGGTGGAGGCGGCGGAGAAGTATGGCGGGCGCCTGATCGACGTGCGCGTGCCGCAGGTTCAGTATCCGATCGGCGACGGCAAGAAACGCCGTGGCAAGCGCTGCCTGGCGGTCGGGACCGACTGTTCCATCGGCAAGATGTACACCGCACTGGCGCTGGACATCGCCCTGCGCGAGCGCGGCGCCAAGTCGAGCTTCCGCGCCACCGGCCAGACCGGCATTCTGATCACTGGCGAAGGCGTGCCGCTGGATGCCGTCATCGCCGATTTCATGGCCGGTTCCATCGAATGGCTGACGCCGGATAACGACGACGATCATTGGGACATCATCGAAGGGCAGGGCAGTCTGTTCCACCCCTCCTATTCCGGTGTCACCATGGCGTTGATTCACGGCGGCCAGCCGGATGCGCTGATCCTGTGCCATGAGCCGACGCGGACCCATATGCGAGGGTTGCCGCACTATTCGCTGCCGACGCTGGAACAGCTGCGCGATACGGCGCTGCCGCTGGCGCAGGTAGTGAACCCGGCGTGCCAGGTCGTCGGGGTCTCGGTCAATACCTCCGGTATGCCGGTCGACGAGGCGGACCGCTATCTGGAAGCGCTCGAGTCGCGTCTGGGATTGCCGTGTGTCGATCCCTACCGGCAGGGCGCGGATCGGCTGGCCGAGGCGGTGCTGGCATGCTGAAGCTGAGCGTCGAGGCGCAGGTATTTCCGCTCGCCGAAGTCTTCACCATCTCCCGCGGTTCGCGCAGCGAGGCGCGAGTCGTGGTCGCGACGCTGAGCGATGGCGCTCATGCTGGCCGCGGTGAATGTGTGCCCTATGCACACTACGGCGAGTCGGTCGATAGCGTCATCGCCCAGATCGAGTCGATGCGCGATGCGCTGGCGCAGGGCATGGATCGTCTCGAACTGCAGTCGCGACTGCCGGCCGGTGCGGCACGCAATGCGCTCGACTGCGCGTTCTGGGATCTGGAAGCCAAGTCCGCCGGCAAGCCGGTGTGGGAGCTCGCCGGGATTGACGCGCCCAGGGCCGAGATCACCGCTTTCACGCTGTCGCTGGAGTCACCCGATGCCATGCGCGAGAAGGCCCGGCGCCACGCCGCTCGGCCGCTGCTCAAGTTGAAACTGGGCGGCGAAGGGGATATCGAGCGCCTCGAGGCCGTTCGCGAGGGCGCGCCCGAGGCACGGATCATCGTCGACGCCAACGAGGGCTGGGATCGCGACGCCTACGAACGTCTGGCGCCGACGCTGGTGTCGCTGGGAATCAGCATGGTCGAGCAGCCGCTGCCGGCGGGCCAGGATGCGCCGCTGGCGGAGATCGAGCGTCCGCTGCCGGTCTGCGCCGACGAGGCGTGTCACGACCGCACGTCGCTACCCGATCTGGTCGGCCGCTACGACATGGTCAACATCAAGCTCGACAAGACCGGCGGCTTGACCGAAGCGCTGGCACTCAAGCGGGAAGCGCTGGCGAGCGGGTTCGAGATCATGGTCGGCTGCATGGTGGGGTCGTCTCTGTCGATGGCGCCGGCGCTGCTGGTGGCGCAGGGGGCGGCGGTGGTCGATCTCGATGGCCCGTTGCTGCTGGCACGGGATCGCGAGCACGGCATGCGTTTCGATGCCGATGGCATCCATCCGGCGACATCGGCATTGTGGGGTTGAGCGAGCGCTATCCTGAGCCAGGGCTGCGCCGGTGCGATGCTAGTAGCAATGGATCTGAGCGTGAAGCACAGGAAGATGGACATGATGACAGACATAGAGACGGCATGAGATGACACAGCGCACGGTCTACGTGAATGGCGACTACGTCGCGGAACAGGACGCCAAGGTATCGGTCTTCGATCGCGGCTTCCTGTTTGCCGACGGTGTCTACGAGGTTTGTTCGGTGCTCGAGGGCAAGCTGATCGATTTTCCCGGCCATATGCGGCGGTTGAAGCGTTCGGCGGGCGAACTCGAGATGGGGTTGCCGTGGGACGATGATGCGCTGCTGACGATCCATCGCGAATTGATCCGTCGCAACGCGCTCGAGGAGGGCATGGTCTATCTGCAGCTGACGCGAGGTAGCGCCGGCGACCGGGACTTCCACTATCCCGGCGCCGATACGCCGCCGACGCTGGTGCTGTTCACCCAGGCCAAGTCTCTCGTCGACAGCCGCAGTGGCCGCGAGGGCATTCGTGTCGCGACGCAGCCCGACTGGCGCTGGGCGCGGCGGGACATCAAGACGGTGCAGCTGCTCTATCCCGCGATGGCCAAGATGGCGGCGACGGCGGCCGGTGCCGACGATGCCTGGATGGTCGAGGATGGTCTGGTGACCGAAGGAGCATCGAACAACGCGTGGATGCTGACCCATGACGGGACGCTGGTGACGCGGGAACTCTCCCACGCCATCCTCCCCGGTATTACCCGAACCGTCGTTCTGGAGCTCGCCCAGGCGCTGTCGTTGCGCGTCGAGGAGCGGTCGTTCAGCGTCGAGGAGGCGCAGGGGGCCAGGGAGTGCTTTGTCACGTCGGCGTCGTCGTTCGTCACGCCGGTCGTCGCGATCGACGATGTGCCGGTCGCCGGTGGCCGCCCCGGCGAGGTAGCGCGAAAGCTGCGTGAAGCCTACATCGAGGAGAGTCGCCGTCGCGCCGTCTGAATCGGGCGGCAGGCTGCGGGAATCGACAGCCTGCCGACCAGGCGGCAATAAGGAAAGCCGGCGTAAAGCCGATACGAAAAAGCCCGCCGATCATGAGAACGGCGGGCTTTTTCGTGATATCTGGTGGCTACGCCCTGATTCGAACAGGGGACCCCATCATTATGAGTGATGTGCTCTAACCAGCTGAGCTACGTAGCCTTCGAAGCAACCGTGTCGAGGTAGCCATGTCGAAGTAGACAGAGGCGCCTGACAACGGTTGCGAATACTACCATAACTTGATGAAACGTCAACGCTTTCCGACATCGGAATCGGTTTTTCGGGCCGGTGCGTCAGACATTGAAGCGGAAGTGCATGACGTCGCCATCCTTCACGACGTAAGCCTTGCCTTCGAGACGCCACTTGCCGGCCTCCTTGGCGCCGTTCTCGCCACCCAGGGCGACGAAGTCCTCGTAGCTGACCACTTCAGCGCGAATAAAGCCCTTCTCGAAGTCGGTGTGAATCACGCCGGCCGCCTGCGGTGCGGTCGCGCCGACCTTGACAGTCCAGGCTCGGACTTCCTTCACCCCGGCGGTGAAATAGGTCTGCAGCCCCAGCAGGCCGTAGCCGGCACGAATGACGCGATCGAGGCCGGGTTCTTCCATGCCCATTTCTTCGAGGAACATGGCGCGTTCTTCGTCCTCGAGCTCAGCGATCTCCGCTTCCAGCTTGTTGCAGACCGGCACGACCACCGCATTCTCCCTGGCGGCGATCTCGCGCACGACATCGAGGTGAGGGTTGTTGTCGAACCCGTCCTCGTTGACGTTGGCGATGTACATCGTCGGCTTGAGCGTGAGGAAGCCGAAGCTGCGCAACTGCTGTTGTTCCTCGGCGTCGAGACCGAAGCTGCGCAGCGGCTGGCCTTCGGCCAGGTGCGGCTGGATACGATCCAGAATGGCCTTGGTGGCGATCGCCTCCTTGTCACCGCCCTTGACCACACGGGTCAGGCGCTGGATCGAGCGTTCGACGGCGTCGAGGTCGGCCAGGGCCAGCTCGAGATTGATGGTCTCGATATCGGCGGTGGGGTCGACCTGGTTGGCGACGTGGATGACGTTGTCGTCGTCGAAGCAGCGAACCACGTGGGCGATGGCGTCGGTTTCGCGGATGTTGGCGAGGAACTGGTTGCCCAGGCCTTCACCCTTGGAGGCGCCTTCGACCAGGCCGGCGATATCGACGAACTCCATCGTGGTCGGCACCACCTTTTCCGGCTTGACGATCTCGGCGAGCTTGTCGAGACGCGGGTCGGGCATCGGCACGATACCGGTATTGGGTTCGATGGTGCAGAACGGGAAGTTCTCGGCATCGATGCCGGAGCGAGTCAATGCATTGAAGAGGGTCGACTTGCCAACGTTGGGCAGGCCGACGATGCCGCAATTGAAACCCATGGTGTATCCCTGAAACGATGTGATCCTGAATTCGATTCGATCATGGCAGACGCGAACGAATAAGCACGAAAAAGTGAATGGCGGGCATTCTACGGGACGCGGTCGGCGGGGGCCAGACTCTTGCCGAGCTACGAGCTACGAGCTACGAGCTACGAGCTACGAGCGAATCAGGCGGGTTTAAAACTATGCAGACGATTCATCGCCTTGGCCCAATCTCCGGCGAGTACGTCAGGCAGGGTGGTGATGGTCTCGTCCAGCGAGTCGTCGATGGCCTGGCGTTCGGCCTTGCCGGGACGACCGAGGACATAGTTGGTGACGAGCTTGGCACTGCCGGGGTGGCCGATGCCGATACGCAAACGGTGGAAACCGTTGCTGTTGCCCAGGGCACTGATGATATCGCGCAGGCCGTTGTGGCCGCCGTGTCCGCCACCCGTCTTGTAACGGGCGCAGCCGGGCGCGATGTCGAGTTCGTCGTGAGCGACGAGGAGCTCGTCCGGCGCGATCTTGAAGAACTGGCACAGCGCAGCCACCGAGGCACCGCTGCGATTCATGAAAGTGGTGGGGTTGAGCAGATGAAGATCGTGCCCGCCCAGGCGGATCCTGGCATGAAGACCCAGAAACTTGCGTTCGGGACGCAGCGTTTCCGCTGCGTCCCGAGCGAGCTGTTCGACCAGCCAGGCACCGGCATTGTGACGGGTGTCTTCGTATTCCGGCCCCGGATTACCGAGACCGATGATCGCTTTCACTGTCATGCCGACTGCCTGTTGTCCGGTCTCTGACGCAGGATTACGCGTCGCCTTTCGGTTCGCCTTCTTCGTCGACACCTTCACCGGCGACTTCGTCGTCACTGGCGACGGTCGGGTGCGTGACGCTGACGACGCCGGCGTCGTGCTCTTCACCATGGGTCAGCTCGACCAGAGTCACACCTTCCGGCAGTTTGATGTCGGACAGGTGAATGGTTTCGCCGAGGCCCAGGTTGGCCACGTCGACTTCGATGTATTCCGGCAGCTTGGACGGCAGACAGCTGATCTGAACGTCGTTGTTCAGAACGTGCAGCACGCCACCTTCGTCCTTGACGCCTTTGCACGTTTCTTCGTTGAGGAAGTGCAGCGGAACGTTCAGGGTCAGCTCGTGGGTCGCATCGACGCGCATGAAGTCGGCGTGAGTGACCAGCGCCTTGTACGGGTGGCGCTGCAGATCACGGATGACGACCTGCTCGCTCTTGCCGTCGATATTGATGTCGATGATCGAGGAGAAGAACGCTTCTTCTTCGATCGCCTTGTAGAAGGCCGGCTTGTCGATGGTGATCGGCTGCGGCTCGGCAGAGCCACCGTAGATGATGGCAGCGACCTGTTCGTTCTTGCGGCGCAGGCGGCGGCTCGCACCTTTCCCCAGCTCCTTGCGAACATTGGCGGTCAGGGTGTAATGGGACATTGATTGTCACCTCTAATGGTCAAGTAATGGAAATCGGCATCGCCCGCGACCAGACGATGCCGTTTCCAGTAGGGCCACTGCCCTCATGGCAGTGGCCCACGTATCCGCGCGGGGTTCCCTGTCGGTTCGGAACGACCGTGATCGGGCCATTCCGATGGCGATCAGTGGAACATCGCGCTGACGGATTCTTCGTTACTGACACGACGAATGGCCTCGGCGATCAGGCCGGCGACCGTCAACTGACGGATCTTGCCGCTACGACGTGCAGGTTCGGAGAGCGGTATGGTATCGGCAACGACGAGTTCGTCAAGCACTGAACCGCTAATATTGTCCACGGCGGGCCCGGACAGGATCGGATGCGTGGCATAAGCGACCACTCGGCGAGCGCCACGATCCTTCAATGCCTCGGCGGCCTTGCAGAGGGTGCCGGCGGTATCGACCATGTCGTCGACCACCACGCAGGTGCGATCCTGGATGTCGCCGATGATGTGCATCACCTGGGCCTGGTTGGCCTGCGGGCGACGCTTGTCGATGATCGCCAGGTCGACATTGAGCTGCTTGGCGATGGCGCGGGCACGGACCACGCCGCCGACATCGGGAGAGACCACGACCAGGTCGTCGTAGTTCTGACGCTCGATGTCGTCGAGCAGGATCGGAGAGCCGTAGACGTTGTCCACCGGCACGTCGAAGAAACCCTGGATCTGGTCGGCGTGCAGATCCATGGTCATGACGCGATCGACACCGGCCTTGACCATCATGTCGGCGACGACCTTGGCCGAGATCGGCACGCGGGCCGAACGCACGCGGCGATCCTGGCGCGCATAGCCGAAGTAGGGCACGACGGCCGTGATGCGGGTGGCCGAGGCGCGACGCAGCGCATCGACCATCAGGATCAGCTCCATGAGGTTGTCGTTGGTCGGCGCGCAGGTCGACTGCAGGATGAAGACGTCTTTACCGCGTACGTTTTCGTTGATTTCGACGGCGATTTCGCCATCGCTGAACTGTCCGACCGTCGCGTGACCCAGTCGGTTATCCAGACTCTCGGCTACCTTCGAAGCAAGTCCGACGTTGGCGTTACCGGTAAAAACCATCAATTTAGACACGCGCGGCCACCTTTGAGAGCAGTTGAAGGTCGGTAGAGGACATTCGTTTCGGTTTCAGGACGGATGACGAGGCTGCATAGGGAAGGCGAGGCGATGGGCGGGATTTTGAAATGCCACGCTTGCCCGTCGACGATGCGCTCTGGCATCGAAGTCGTACGTCGAGACGGCAGGAGAAGCAACCGCAACGCCGGTGGGGGAAATCGTGTGGGCTGAGTGGCCATCGCGACCCGGTTTCCGTATGCAGGCTTGTCGAAAGTCAGGAAGTGGCTGGGGTACCAGGATTCGAACCTGGGAATGCTGGTACCAGAAACCAGTGCCTTACCACTTGGCGATACCCCAGCAATCATTGGTCGCGCCTATTATGCGCAAAAGCACAAACCATTGGCTAGGTGTGGACGAAAAACCAGTCATGAAGCCGCGAGCCGTCTGAAAAATCTGGCAAAAACCGCTGGGTCGAAAGCGGTCTTTTCAGCGGATGGCATGGCGGATCACGCTCGAGTCCTGTCCAGACCCTTGGCAGTTTCCAGAGCCTGGTGCAGCGGAGAAACGTCGCTGCCACGGGCCTTGAATGCCTGCCATTCGTCCGGGACCTGTCGCAGTACCCGTTCGGCCTGCGTTTCGCCGTCCAGCGGACAGAAGACGCAGGCGCCTGTCCCTGTCAGTGCCGCCTTGCCATACTGGCCGAGCCAGTTCAGCGCGCGGTCTACCTCGGGGTGAAGCGCTCGCACGATGCTCTCGCAATCGTTGCGCCACACTGCGTCAGGGGCGGCCCCGTCGAGTGCGCGACGCATACTAATGACCGTGCTATTACGTGTCAAACCAGGGTGGCCGAAAATTGCCGCCGTGGAGATTTCCACGCCCGGATGGATGACGACGAACCAGGAAGGCGCCAGCTCGACGGGGACGAGACGTTCGCCGACCCCTTCCGCCCAGGCGCTATGGCCGCGTACGAACACCGGTACATCGGCGCCCAGTTCCAGCCCCAGCGTCGCCAGTCGCTCGAGACCGAGATCGAGCCCCCAGAGATGGTCGAGCGCCAGCAGCGTGGTGGCGGCGTTGGAGCTGCCACCGCCCAGCCCGCCGCCCATCGGCAGGCGCTTCTCCAGCTCGATCGCCGCGCCCCGGCGACAGCCGGTTTCGCGCTGAAGAAGCCGCGCTGCCCGAACGACGAGATTGTCCGCTTCGGCAACATTGGCCAGCGCGGGGGAGAGCGTGATGTCGTCGCTGTCGGCCCGTGGGTGGAATCGCAGCGTGTCGCCGCGATCGAGAATCTGGAACAGCGTCTGCAGCGTGTGATAGCCATCCGGCCGACGACCGGTAATGCGCAACAGGCGATTGAGCTTGGCCGGCGCGGGCAGCGTCAATGGTGTCATCGGGTCGCGTCCGGTGTCTCTTCAGCGGGTCGTCCAGACCCGTCGGAGGGACGTTCGGATCCAGCCTGCGGCTGCCACTGGTTGACGACCAGCGTGGCGCGGATGTCGTCGTAGGTCATGATCAGGCGGCTCGGCAGCCATAGCGAATCGGCGTAGGTCCAGTCGCGGTAGCGGATATTCCAGCCGTCCTGGCTCAGGGTCTTGGGAAAGCCGAGTTCGTCGTCGCTCTGCTGGTGGGAGCGGCCGGGCGCCGGAAGGCCGCGCACCCAGTAGTCGAGTGCCGAGATCGGTAGCGACCAGCCCAGTTGCTGCTGCATCAGGGCTTCCGGCGACGATGCCTCGAAGCGGCCGTCGCTGGTGGTCAGCGTCACCGCGCCTTGGCGGCCTTCGAGCACGCTGCGTCCGGCGCCGAACGGGCCGCTGATCAGCATGCGGTAGTGGCCGGGCGACTGGGACCAGTCCAGATTGGCGCTGCGGCTCTCTTCCGGGGTTCGCAGGCCGACCTTGCCGGCTACCGTCCAGGTGTCGAGCGCAGCCAGATCGTCCTGTTGCCGCTGCCAGTCGTCGGGCTGGCGCGGCACGTCCGGTGCGGGTGCCTGTCCGGCGCAACCGGCAAGCCAGGCCACCAGAACGAGGGTGCCGAGCGCCTGCCACCACGGCTTGAACGGAATCGAAACGGTCTGTCGCCGTTCACTGGCCGAAAGGGAGTGTGGCATCGAATGTTTCCTGTCGAATGCGAATGAATTGAGGTGTCCGGCTGCGGGTCAGGGCGCCAGCTGCGGATAACGCAGCAGCAGGTCGTCGATATCCGGGTGGATTTCGCTGCCGGCGAGTGCCGATTCCACCAGTACCCGCGCCTCGGTCGTCTGATCGAGAACGACCAGCGCTTCGGCCAGATGCGCGGCGACTTCCTGATCCGGCTGGCCGGCGTAGGCACGACGCAGGTACCCGAGCGCCTTTTGCGTCTCCCCGCGCTTGAAATGAACCCAGCCCAGGCTATCGAGAATGGCGGGGCTCTGCGGCTCGAGGGCGTGGGCTCGCTCGATGAGTTCCAGCGCTTCGTCGTAATGGTCCGTCGTCGTCGCCAGGGTGTAGCCCAGCGCGTTGAGAGCGGCGGCATTGTCGGGTTCTCTGGCGATGATGTCGCGCATCTGCGCCATCATCGCTTCGACATTGCCACGTTCGAATTCGCGCATGGCTCGGGTATAGAGCAGGTCGGTGTCGTCCGGTGCCTGCTCGAGGGACTCGGCGAGCAGCGTATCCGCAGCAGCGCTCTGGCCGGCGTTGTCCAGCGCCTGCACGCCGATCTGGGTCAGCGCCGCGCGCTGGGCGGGATGACGCAGAATCTCGACGCGCAGGAATGTCCGGGCATCTTCGGTGCGGTCGCCGACCGTCAGCATCTGGGTGGCGAGCGCGCGGGAGTCGAGGAAGCCGGGCCCGGTCGGCACCTGCCGGTAATAGAGCAGCGCGTTGTCGATTTCTCCCTGCGACTCGGCAATGCTGCCCAGCACCAGGTAGGTCGCCGGCGGCGTATCGTCGCGATCGAGCAGTGGCAGCAGCAGCCTTCGGGCGGGCTCAAGCGCGCCAGCGTCGAGATAGAGCTGGGCGAGACCGATACGCAGCGTCGGCGTATCGTCGTGGCGCGCCAGCAACTGGTCGATTCGGGGCTCGGCAGCGGCGATGTCGCCATTGGCGATTTCCGCCTGTGCCAGCGCCAGCAAAAACCGGCTGTCATCGGGGGCCAGCTCTCGCCCGCGCTGCGCCGAGAAGACGGCCTGATCGTAGTCGCCGGCCTCGAGCGCGATCTGCGACCGGGTGAGCCAGAGTATCGGCAGGTCGGCGTGGCGGCGAGCCAGGTTCGTCAGCCGCTGTCGGGCTTCATCGAACTGACCGTTGGCCGCTTCGAGCCGTGCCGTTGCCATCTGGGCATCGGCATGGTCGGGCTGGGCGGCGGTGAAGTCGCGCAACTGGGCGATCAGCGGTGGCAGGTCTGCCTGGGATTCCACCATCAGGTCGGCGAGCTCGAGAAGCTGTGCCTCTTCTCCTGAACGGGCGAGCTCCAGCCTGTGACGTAGTGCCGCAGGCCAGTCGCCCCGATCCACGGCGATGCCGGAAAGCAGCTTCTGCGGCGCCGAGTCCTGCGGCGCCAGCTGTTGCCAGCGAGCCGCTGCGGAGGTCAGCAGGCTCTTGTCATCGGTATATCGCGCGGCCAGCGTGGCGCGCTCGGCGAGTTCGGCGGAACGGTAGCGTTCGGCGGCCTCCAGATAGCCGTCGGCGGCGCGGTGAAAGTCACCTCGCTGCCCGGCCATCTCGGACAACAGCACCTGGGACAGGCCCTGGGCGTCGAACCCGCGGGTGATCGGCGGCGCCGATGTCAAAGGATCATCGGCGGGCGCCGATGCCGTGTCGGCCGACATGTTTTGGCAGCCAGCCAGCAGAACCGCGCAACTGGCGGCGTAGAACAGACTTTTGGGCATGCCGTCCTCGAGATCGATCAATGGCTCCAGCATAACGGCTGGCCGCCGGGGGTCAATCGCCGAGGCATGTCGGTCGGCGTGTTTCATTGCCTGCTAAGCGTCTTTCGGCTGTGCTAAAATGGCGCCGCCCGGCCGGGCGGACCACAATGAGGTGGATATTGCTGGCCGGGTTCGTCTCGCCGTCTCCGCTTCCGGTCGACCGCGAGAATGGGTGAAGCGGCCGGCAACCTGACATGCCCCGCGCTTCATTCCGGTATGCCGCGCTTTGCTTCGAGGACATCCGCGAGCGCAGACGCCGGATCCACGCAAGACAAATGACCGTGATTTCATGACGCTGCTAGCTCTGGGTATCAACCATAGAACGGCTGCGGTCGACATGCGCGAGCGTGTCGCCTTCTCGCCGGCACAACTCGAGTCCGCGCTGACGCAGCTGCGGGCCTTGCCCGACGTGCGAGAGGCGGCGGTGCTCTCCACCTGTAACCGGACCGAGCTCTACTGCATTACCGTCGCCAATGGCGAGCGCCAGTTGCTCGAATGGCTGGGGGCGTTTCACGGCATGCCCGCGCAGGAGCTGTTGAATTGTGCCTACCACTACCATGAGGGGGAGGCCGCCAGGCATCTGATGCGTGTGGCGGCGGGTCTGGATTCCATGGTGCTGGGAGAACCGCAGATTCTCGGTCAGCTCAAGGATGCCTACCAGATCGCGCGCCAGCACGCAGGGCTGGGTAGCGAGCTGGAGCGTCTCTTCCAGCAGACCTTCTCGGTCGCCAAGCAGGTCCGCAGCGAAACCGCGATCGGGGAAAATCCGGTCTCGGTTGCTTATGCCGCCGTCAGTCTCGCCAGCCGTATCTTCGACGATTTCAGTCGTGCCCGGGCATTGCTGATCGGGGCCGGCGAGACGGTCGAGCTGGTTGCACGTCACTTGCGCGAGGCCGGCATCATGGGGCTGACGGTCGCCAATCGCACGCTGGCGCGGGCCCAGGCGCTGGCCGAAACCTGCGATGCGCGAGCGATCGAGCTCAATGCCATTCCGCAGGCGCTGGAGCAGGCGGACATCGTCATCGCCTCCACGGCCAGCGAGTTGCCGATCCTCGGCAAGGGCATGGTCGAACGTGCGCTCAAGGTACGCCGCCACCGGCCCATCTTCATGGTCGATATCGCGGTGCCGCGGGACATCGAGCCTGAAGTGGGCGATCTCGACGATGTCTTCCTCTATAGCGTCGACGATCTGCAGCAGGTGATCGCCGAGAATCGGCGTCATCGCGAGGTCGCGGCACGCCAGGCCGAAGCGCTGATCGAAAGCGGGGTCGATCGCTGGCTGCATGAACGCCGAGTGCGCGGGGCGGGGGATCTGATTCGCCGCTATCGCCAGCATGGCGAGGCGCTGCGGCGCGATTCCGAAGCCGAGGCACTGGCGCAACTGGCGCGGGGCGAAGATCCGGAGACGGTGATCAAGCGTCTGTCGCACCAGTTGGCCAATAAATTGATGCACGGCCCCACGCTGCGCTTGCGCGAAGCGTCGGGTCAATCACGTCACGATATCATTCAGGCGGCCGACAACTTGCTCATCGAAGGGCCCGCCACGACACAGGACTCGGTATGAAAATACAGGACTGGGCATGAAAGCGTCTTTGCGCGAACGACTCGACGCCTTTCAGGACCGCTTCGAGGAGCTGTCAGCGCTGCTCTCCGAGCCCGAAGTGATCGCCGATCAACCGCGTTTCCGCGATTACTCCCGCGAATACGCCGAGCTCGAACCGCTGGTCGAGTCCTGGCTCGTCTACCGCCGCACCGAGGGCGATATCGAGGCCGCCGACCAGATGCGACAGGACAGCGACCCCGAAATGCGCGAGCTGGCCGAGGAGGAGTGGCGTTCTTCCAGAGCCCGGCTCGAGGAGCTCGAGGAGGAGGTCAAGCGCTTGCTGGTGCCCAAGGATCCGGACGACGACAGCAACGTCTTCCTGGAGGTCCGTGCCGGTACCGGTGGTGACGAGGCGGCACTGTTCGCCGGCGACCTGTTTCGCATGTATTCCCGCTACGCTGAGCGGCGCGGCTGGAAGGTCGAGGTGGTCAGCGCCAACCATGGCGAACAAGGCGGGTACAAGGAGATCATCGCTCGGGTCAAGGGCGATAACGTCTACGCGTCGTTGAAGTTCGAATCCGGCGCGCACCGGGTGCAGCGCGTCCCGGCAACGGAATCGCAGGGGCGGATCCATACCTCGGCCTGCACGGTCGCGGTGATGCCCGAAGCGGATGAAGTCGGTGACATCGATATCAACACCAACGATCTTCGCGTCGACACGTTCCGCTCCAGCGGTGCCGGCGGCCAGCATGTCAACACCACGGACTCGGCGATCCGTATCACGCACCTGCCGACCGGGCTGGTGGTCGAATGTCAGGAAGAGCGCAGCCAGCACAAGAACCGTGCCAAGGCGATGTCGCTGCTGGCGGCGCGGCTGAAGCAGGCGGCGGTGGACTCCCAGCGTCAGCAGCAGGCCGATACGCGCCGTTCCCTGGTAGGGTCGGGTGATCGCAGCGAGCGAATCCGCACCTACAATTTCCCGCAGGGCCGCCTCACCGACCACCGCATCAATCTGACGATCTACAAGCTGGGCGAGGTCGTCGCCGGCGATCTCGACGAGGTCATCGGGCCTCTGGTCAATGAGTACCAGGCCGATCAGCTGGCGGCATTGCAGGGGGAGTGATGACGATCGATGACGCCCTGCGCGAGGCGGCAGGGCGCCTCGTCATGTCGCCGACGGCGCGGCTCGATGCGGAAGTGCTGCTGGCCCATGTCTGCGAGACGAACCGGACCTGGCTCTATACCTGGGGCGACCGGGAGGTGACGGCAGCCCAGCACGAGGCCTTCCAGCAACTGGTCGCCCGGCGCGTCGAGGGGCTGCCGGTAGCGTACCTGGTCGGCTCGCGGGAGTTCTGGGGGCTTTGCCTCGAGACCTCGCCGGCGACCTTGATTCCGCGGCCGGATACCGAACGCCTGGTCGAAGTCGCGCTCGAGTTTGCCACGCCATCCACTGGCGAGCTGCTCGATCTGGGCACCGGTACCGGCGCCATCGCGCTGGCCTTTGCCAGCGAACGCCCGGGCTGGCGGGTTATCGGCGTCGATCTTGCCCCTGACGCCGTGACCCTGGCACAAGCCAATGCCCGGCGGCTGGCGATCGCCAACGCTTGCTTCCTCGAAAGCGACTGGTTCTCGGCGCTGGCCGGGCATCGCTTCGACCTCATCGTCTCCAATCCGCCTTATATTGCCGACGACGATCCGCACCTGCTGCGTGACGATGTGCGTTTCGAGCCGCGTTCGGCACTGGTGGCCGAGGCTTCCGGGATGTCGGATCTCGAATGGCTGGCTGCGCGCGCGCCGGATCATCTGCAGTCGGGCGGTTGGTTATGGATGGAACACGGTCATGCGCAAGCGGGTCTGGTGCGGGAGGTGCTGTTGCGTCGAGGATTCCGCGATGTCGACTCGCGGCGCGATCTCGCAGGCCACGAGCGCGTTACCGGCGGGCGGTGGGAATGAGCAATCGGCGGGCGGTAGGGATGAGTGGTCTGGGGCATGGAACCACTCTCCAGCGGCCGGAGCGTTGAACGCGGGTTGCCGGGCGCGCTGGTGATTCGCGCCGACACTGTGATAGTAATATCGCCCCGCGATACAGGGGTAGGCCGGGGCGTGACATCCATCCGATACCAGCCATCGCTCATCGGGGGCGAATCATCGTCACCCTGGCGTTACCTCACGCGTGGACCACTTCTATTCATCGGCTTGGAACAATTACAGCAATGAAAGCCAAATCTCGATCACTCGATCGAATCGATCTCAATATCCTGCGTTGCCTGCAGGAAAATGCACGAATTTCCTACGTCGATCTGGCATCGCAGGTCGGTCTGTCGACGACGCCCTGCCTCGAACGCGTCAAGCGCCTCGAGCGGGCGGGCATCATTCGTGGCTACAAGGCCATACTCGACCCGCAGGCACTGCGCGCCAATCTGCTGGTGTTCGTCGAAATCAGTTTGAATACCCAATCGCCGGCCGTCTTCGACGAGTTCCGCAAGGCAGTGGCGAAGCTGCCGCAGATTCAGGAGTGTCATCTGGTCTCTGGGCAGTTCGATTACATCCTCAAATGCCGGATTCCCGAGATGTCGGCCTATCGGCAGCTACTGGGCGATGTTGTGTTGACGCTCCCCGGGGTCAAGGAGTCAAAGAGCTATGTCGTGATGGAAGAGGTGAAGGAGGCGTTGGCGTTGCCGATCCCCGATCTCGACCTGGACGGCGAGTAACGCGCTGGAGGCGATCCGCTGCCACCGGCAGCCGCTGCGCTTCGGGCCAGATCATGGAGAAAGGTCATGCAAAGATCATGAACGACGAAGCACTGTTGCGCTATAGCCGTCATATCATGCTGGACGAGATCGATATCGCGGGGCAGGAGCGGTTGCTGAGTTCCCGCGTGCTGATTATCGGCGCTGGCGGCCTCGGCTCTCCCGCTGCGCTGTATCTGGCGGGCGCGGGCATCGGGCGTCTGAGCATCGCCGATGACGATGTCGTGGAACTATCGAATCTGCAGCGCCAGATCGCTCATACCGAGGCGTCTCTGGGGCGATCCAAGGCCTGCTCGGCGGCCGACGCGGCAAGAAAAATGAACGCGACCTGTGATGTGCGTGCCTTGAGCGCTCGGCTCGTCGACGAGGAGTTGATTGCTGAAACCGGAGCCGCCGATGTGGTGCTCGATTGTACCGACCGCTTTCCCAGCCGCTTCGCGATCAATCGCGCCTGTGTCGAAACCCGAACCCCGCTGGTGAGCGGTGCGGCCATACGCTTCTCGGGGCAACTGGCGGTCTTTGATTCGCGCGAGCCATCGTCGCCGTGCTATGCCTGCCTCTATGGGGAGCAGGGTGACGACGAGGCGTTGACCTGTGCGGAAAGTGGCGTGGTGTCCCCGCTGGTCGGGATCATCGGCAGCTTTCAGGCCCTGGAAGCCGTGAAGCTGATCAGCGGCGCCGGACAGCCCCTTCGCGGGCTGTCGACGTTCGATGCCTTGAGCGGCGAGTGGCGTCGCTTCGCGTTGCCGAGAGATCCGGCCTGTGCGGTATGCGCAGGACGGTGAGCGATACCGCTTCAGGATGATAAACCCGAGTGCTCATGTCGGGTGTCGGATAGGCAGGTTGGGACAGTCAGGCCTCGGATAGTTTCAAGGCCCGCATCCACCGACCCACCTTGCGGCTCTCCATCGGTTGTTCCAGATAGACGCTCAGTAGCCTGCGCCACTCTTCAGCCCGCCATTGCGTCAGTCGGCGAGCGAAAATTTGCAGGTCACGGCGCTTCTCTTTCCCGGCCATCAGCAGCGGCCGGGATTTCTCCAGGTCGATGAACCTGGCATCGAAGCCATGAGGAGCCGCGTCGTCGGCACGTAGAAAGACGTGCTTGGCATAAAGGCTGCCATGGCGCCAGCGGCGGTTGTGCAGTGTACGAAGGAGCTCGCCGCAACTGTCGATAATGCGCCCTCGGGTCGGTTCGGGCGTGTCGGACCACCCTGAGTGGATATCGATCATGTCGGCATACCCTTCGAGCTCGGGCGTGATCAGGATAGCCTGCCAGTGTCTGGCGTTCTTGCGCTCTTCGAAATAGGCGGCTTCCAGAGCGGGAATATTCAGCCGGTGAAACGTCGCGACGTTGCGTGCCTCACGCGCGAAGGTGGGTTCGCCGAGGGGGCGCTGGAGGCTGCGACCCAGATGGTTGGTTTGGCGTTTGACGAAAAAGGTTCGTGGCGGCAAGTCCTGTGCCTCGAGAGTGACTCGGCTGACTTCCGAATGGCCGCCTCTTTCCAGGTTGGGGGCATCGACGGGATCGAGATCGAGTGACCAGAGCGCGTCGAAATCATCGATTTGGTTCTGCTGAAAATAGGGTTGATACCGGGGAGCAAGAAAACGTTGCACAGTGGGTCCTATCGACTGCTTTTCTTCATGGGTCGTCGCTGGAGGCCAGCCTGCAAACCTGCCAGAGCAGAGTGGCCAGCTCGCCGCTTCACGTCACCGGCTTCGAGCGATTGGGTGTCTTGTTGGTTCTGCGCCGGATTCGCAGCGGTGGGAGAAATTATAACCGCGGGGAGTTTGATCGAAAGAGATCTGAATGAATTAATGCGCCGCTGGACATTATATTCAACAACACTAAAGTAGATGAAAATTCCTCTTCCTCTCGATCTCGATATCCTGATAGTCTAGTAGCTATTGTAGATTGCTGAAGTCATTTGCTACTAGATATTGATTTTCTGCGTGTCAAAGTGTCAGTTCGGCAAGGTAAGGAATCGTTTGGAAACGCGCCCGATATGCGCGTTTTGGCCTGATTTTGGCCTAAAGAGTTCATGGTCGCGATCCTGCGATCTTTTGGCCCGGCATACTTCAGCGTAAAGTGATGAAGTGTGCCGGGCGTCTTTTTTATTGGCAACGCGAAGGCTGCCTTCTGGCAGGCCGATACAGTAGCTTCCCCCCGAATCTTTTCTCAATCTTTCCGTTTCTCTCGTCGTGTATCGCGCGCGACATCAATCGGCCCTGTCATCCGAGAAGAGTACATGCATCAGCTTTTGACGCAGGTTAATTGAAATGGGCCGAGAAAGGCGCAAACTGAATTCCAATTAACTTTATTATTAAGTTTAATTAGAGCTTCGCCGAATCAATTGGATCTCTCGTTCGATATTTGGGAGTGCTCTTTGGAATGACAATGAAATTGACTGCGCGAGATTGGCAGGCTGTCCACCATCAAGCGAAGAATGCTCCCAGGACTGGGACTTTGGCTCACCGAGCTCAGGCCGTCGGGATGCCCTTGGGAACCTTGAAAACGCGGGTCAAGAAGCTGATGGATAGAGGCATCGAGCGGGAGCGTGCCATTGAAATTGCGCTGAGCAAGCCGGTCGGGCCTCAGGGACGTCCCAGGAAGCTGACCCATCGCTAGCGCAGGGATGTAGGGATAAAGGGACGAAGGCAGTCATCAGCAGAGCCATGCACTCTCTTCAGCGGGCTGTTGCCGACGCCGTGGGAGAGGGGAAGCCATCGAGTGACTTTGAATGCGAGCCCCGGAGCGACGCCCGGGGCGACCCGTCTTGTAGAGGAAAGCAGAAAAAGGCGTGAAGCTCAGGAAGATTGAGGATTTCCATCCCACTGCGGCTTGCCGTCGCGCATCAGGACACGCTCGCCCTCGGGCTTGTCGTCCAGCTTGGCTTCATGAACTTCGCCGTCATAGCGGTACCGGACATCGTAACCGACGGTCTCCTGTTTGCTGTCGTTGACGGTGCTGCAGCGCTGTTCGGTCGTCTGGTAGGTGTCGCCCTGCTGCATCTGCTGCTGGACCTGATTACCCGCCAGTCCGCCGCCGACGGCACCTGCTGCCGTCATGATCTTCTTGCCGCTACCGCCGCCGAACTGATTGCCCACGACCCCGCCGACGATGGCGCCAATGGCCGTGCCGGCGATGCGATTTTCGTCTTTCACAGGGCGCTGGTGCGTGACCGTGACGTTCTCGCAGACCTCACGGGGTTTGCTGGAAGTCTGCACGATCGGGTCCACACTGACGATATCGGCATATCTCGGGCCGCTTTCGGAGGATTGATAGGCCCCGACAGCGACACCACCAGCGATGCCCAGTGCCGCTATGATGCTGCCAATGATGATCGGCTTCTTCATGACCTTGCTCCTTCTTCGTACTCACCGTGGATATCGCGACGAGGCGTGAGTATCCGACGGTGGCTGCCACTTCTCTTTTGGTGTCCCTGTCGATTGCCGGTCGGCATCCGCCTTGAGAATCGACGCGTCCGGACGAGTTCTCCAGATGGGCTCAGTATAGTCTCGAAGCGCTCGCCAAACGCCTGTGTCAGGCGTTGTTGAACACTGTTTTCATTTTGGTAACGAGGTGTTGTCGAATGGCGACAGGCCTCGATGCGGCAGACAGTCGTCTGGCGAAAAGCCGAGGAAAGGCAGCCGTATATTCGGGGGAACGGCCGAGAAGGGTTGGTACGAGGGGAAGGGTTGGTACGAGGGGGAAGGAGCGGTACGTTCGTCGGCACCGTGATCGTGATGCCGACGATATCGGTCGTGGCGTATTACAGCTCGAACGTCGCCAGCTTGCGCTCGACCTTGGCCTTCTTCAATTTGGCCACCTTGGGCAGGCCGTTCTCGAACGGGGGGAAGTCCTCGCCCAGAATCAGCGGGGCGAGATAGCGTCGCCCGGCTTCGCTGATATAGAGACCGTCTTCGCTGATGTAGTCGCGCGGCATGAACTTCTCGTGGTTGGCGATCTCCGACAGCGGCGCCGCCTCGATCTTCCATTCGTATGGCGTGTCCGAAACGCGCTTGATTGCCGGCATCATCGAATTCTGCCCCGCCAGGGCGAGTTCGACGGCGGCTTCGCCCACGGCATAGGCCTGATCGACATCGGTCTTGGAGGCGATGTGGCGTGCGGCGCGCTGCAGGTAGTCGGCCACTGCCCAGTGGTATTTATGGCCGAGATCTTCCTTGACCATGGAGGCCAGCATCGGCGCGACTCCGCCCAGCTGCTTATGGCCGAAGGCATCGGTGCTGCCGGCATCGGCAAGGAAGGTGCCGTCGGCATATTGCGCGCCTTCGGAGACCACGATCACGCAGAAACCGTGACGTTTGACGGCCTCGTCGATACGCGCCATGACCGTGGTCCGATCGAAGGCGATCTCGGGAAAGATGATCACATGCGGTGCCTGTTCGGGCGACTCGCCAGCCAGCGCGCCAGCGGCAGCGATCCAGCCGGCATGACGACCCATGACTTCGAGAATGAACACCTTGGTCGAGGTGGAGCACATCGATTCGATGTCGAGCGCCGCTTCTCGTGTCGAGGTGGCGACGTACTTGGCGACACTGCCGAAACCGGGTGAGTTATCGGTGATGGGCAGATCGTTGTCGACGGTCTTGGGCACATGGATGGCCGTCAGGGGGTAACCCATCGTCTCCGAGAGCTGGGAGACCTTGAGGCAGGTGTCGGCGCTGTCGCCACCGCCGTTGTAGAAGAAGTAGCGGATGTCGTGAGCCTTGAACACTTCGATCAGGCGTTCGTATTCGGCGCGGTGCGTCTCGATCGACTTGAGCTTGTAGCGGCAGGAGCCAAAAGCGCCTCCCGGCGTATGGCGGAGCGCCGAGACGGATTCGTCGCTCTCCTGATTGGTATCGATCAAGTCTTCCATGAGCGCGCCGATGATGCCGTTGTGCCCGGCATAGAGGTGACCGATGCGGTCCGGGTGGCGGCGGCACGCCTCGATCACGCCACAGGCGCTGGCGTTGATGACGGCGGTGACGCCACCGGACTGGGCGTAAAAGGCATTATGCTTGGCCATGTCGGCTCTCATCTCCTGGTATTCGGTTATGCTGGCTCACGTCGTTGGCCCGGCGTGCGCAGATCTTCTACCGCTGCTGACTTCCTTGACGCTGCGCGGTAGAGACAGCCTGTCTTCGGCCACCAGGTGATGAAGCCCGGCGGTCAACGGCGTGATGCCTCTTGTCGAGGATGTTGCGATGTCGCGAGTCACGGATGCCGGCCCAGCATAGCCGAAAGGCGAATGCCTGTTAACACGAGAAGCCCGTAGCTGCCTCGGTCATTTTTCTGCGACTGCGGAATGAGTTAGCCGCTAACGCCTGTCATTGTTGCCACGATGAGCGGGGTATCTGGCAGCGGTGTTTCGATACGTTTCCGGAAGACATCAAGGATCATGGAGCGTCTTCAAGCGGCTCTCGAGGCCATTTTTCGCTCACTGGCAGAGGGCGGGTTCCACGGCGAGCGGGCCGGTGGCCCGGCTCGCGAGGCCATGCTAGGCTCGCCGGCTCATGCAAGGGAGAGTGGTATGCACGTTCATGTAGTGGGGGTCTGTGGCACGTTCATGGGCAGTCTTGCGCGTCTGGCAAAGATGCTGGGATATCGCGTGACCGGCTCGGATGCCAACGTCTATCCCCCGATGAGCCTTCAACTCGAGGAGATCGGCATCGAGTTGATAGAGGGTTATCGTCCCGAGAATCTCGAGCCGGCTCCCGATCTGGTCATCGTCGGCAATGCGCTCTCCCGGGGGAATCCGGAAATCGAAGCCTTGCTGAACGCCAAGCTCCCCTATACTTCCGGGCCGCAGTGGCTGGCGGAACACGTATTGCCGGGGCGGCAGGTTTTGGCAGTGGCGGGGACGCACGGCAAGACCACCACGGCGAGCATGCTGGCCTGGATACTGGAAGCCGCGGGTTTCGAACCCGGGTTTCTGATCGGCGGTGTATTGCGCAATTTCGGATGCTCGTCTCGTCTTGGTAAGGCCGGTGCGCCGTTCGTGGTGGAAGCGGACGAATACGACACCGCGTTCTTCGACAAACGTTCGAAGTTCGTCCACTACCGCCCGGATGTCGCGATTCTCAACAACCTGGAGTTCGATCACGCGGATATCTTCGCTGATCTAGCGGCTATCGAGCGCCAGTTTCATCATTTCGTTCGAACCGTGCCGGGTAACGGCGGCCTGGTGGTCGCCGACGACGAGCCGGCACTGGAGCGGGTTCTGGCGCAGGGCTGCTGGTCGCCGGTAGAGCGCTTCGGTCAACGTGCTGCCAGCGACTGGCGTTTTGCGCTCGACCCGGAGGATAGCCGTGTCTTTACGGTGATGGCCGGTGGCGAGCAGCAGGTGGTTCATTGGGCGATGAGTGGCCGCCACAATGCTGCCAATGGCGTGGCCGCGCTGGCGGCCGCTCATCGGCTCGGGGTTTCGCTGGCCGACGGTTGCCGAGCGCTATCCACTTTCGCGGCGCCCAAGCGACGCCAGGAGGTCCGCGGGGAGGTGGCCGGGATTCAGGTGCTCGACGACTTTGCACATCATCCCACCGCGATTGCGCTGACCCTCGAAGGGCTGCACCAGGACCGCCACGGTGGCCGGCTGCTGGCAATCATCGAGCCGCGCTCCAACACCATGCGCCAGGGCACGATGAAATCGCGCCTGGCCGACAGTACGTCGATAGCCGACCGGGTCTGGTGGTATCAGCCACCGGGGCTGGACTGGTCGCTGGGCGAGGTTGTCGCCGGACACGCGGCCAGCCGGGTATCCAGCGACCTCGACGCGCTCGTCGGCGAGGTCGTGGAGGCGGCAGCCTCGGGCGATCGAATCGTGGTCATGTCCAATGGCGGATTCGGCGGGATTCACGGCAAGCTGCTTCAGGCACTGGAGGCTCGTCATGACGCGCGATGAAGCTGCGACGTACGCGGCGCCGGTCGCCGTGGCGTTGACTGGCGCTTCCGGCGTGCAATACGGGCTGCGTCTGATCGAGTGTCTGGTGGGGGCCGGGCACGAGGTTTACGTGATGATTTCGAAAGCGGCGCATCGCGTCGTCGCGGTCGAGACCGATATCGATCTGCCGGCGCAGCCGGATCGGCTGGCCCAGTCGTTGACCGAGCGATTCGGCGCTGGCGAGGGGCAGGTTCGCTGTTTCGGGCGGGAAGACTGGATGGCGCCGGTCGCTTCCGGCTCCGGCAACTGGCGGGCACTGGTGATCTGCCCATGCTCGACCGGCACGCTCTCGGCGGTAGCCTGCGGGGCGAGCAACAACCTCATCGAACGGGCCGCCGATGTCGCGCTCAAGGAACGTCGGCAGCTGATTCTCGTGCCTCGGGAGACGCCGCTCTCGGCGGTGCATCTCGACAACATGCTCAAGCTGACCCATATGGGCGCCGTCATGCTGCCGGCGGCGCCGGGGTTCTATCACCGTCCGGACAGCGTCGAAGCGATGATCGATTTCATCGTGGCGCGAATACTCAACCAGTTGGGTATCGCCCAGACATTGATGCCGCGCTGGGGTGACTGAGCGCCTGTTCACAATCTGCTGCGTGTCGGCCGCACGTTCTTGGGTCGGAGCTCGGCGGAGACAACAGCCGAAGACTGGCCCGTAGGGTGAGCAAAGCGAGTCGAACGACATCGGAATACTTATTTACCCCGATGTAATTCCGTTTCCTGAGCCGTTTTCGCCTAGTTTGATCCTGGCTCGCGAGATCGTGAACGGGTTCTGGGTATCGTTCTTTTGCAGCCGTTCTACAGCGGCATCACACGGGCGAGAAGAAGACGACGCGTGCCGTCTCCAGTATCAGGGAGGCGAGGCAGAGCCACACCCAGGGCGGCATGTCTCGGTCGGGGCGCTGAAAATGCTGGTAGCTGATGCGGGTCACGGCGCAGACCACCAGCCCGAGCAGGGCACCGCCGATCAGGTCGCTGGCCCAGTGAACGCCGATCACCAGCCGGGACAGCGCCATGGGCATGCAGACGATGATGCCCATCCAGTAGGCGTATCCGCGGTAGCGCTGGGGCATCACCTGGGCGGCAAACGCTGCCGTCAAACCCACCACGACGACGATCGTCGACGTATGGGCGCTGGGATAGGACATCGAGCCGGTCAGGTAATCGGGGGTGTCCGGCCGCGCCCGCCCCGCCAGATCCTTGAAGACCGTGTTGCTGACCGCGACCAGTATCAGGGCGCCGGCGATGTGCAGTAGCGCCGCGAAGCGCTTTGCATAAAGAAGCCACAGCAGCCACGGCGCCATCAGTACGCTGATGCCCATCGCATCGCCGATCTCGGCGAGTGTTTGGCTGGTTCCCACCAGCCAGCTCCGCTGAAGCAGGTTAGCGAGGGAGTGGATCTGCTCATCCATCGGCAACGGGCCGTCATGCATCAGTACCCATGTGGTCCAGCCAATCAGGGCAATCAGGCTGGTCACCAGCAACGACAATGACGCCAGGGGGAATTCGTTCGCCGGCGCAGGCGAGCAAAGCTGGTTCCACCCCTTGGCCAGTACGGGGCTGCGAGTCATGCGATTTTCCAGCCAGCGATGCACGCGGCCGTCCCCGCTCAGTTGATAGCGGATCCAGGAAAACAGCAGCGCCAATGCCAATAGCGACAGGGATAGCGTCAGTAGCCAGCGCTCGGCTCCTGCCGGCAACTCCATCAGCTCTTCCCACGAGCGTCCCAGCAGAAAGCCGGGCAAGAGATAGACCGGCGCCCACGCCAGGGCAGAAATGATATTGACGACAGCGAAGCGCTTCGATGGCATCGACAGCATGCCCGCGACCATGGGGATGAACGGGCGCACGGGGCCGACGAAGCGACCGACGATGACCGATAGGGTGCCATACCGCTGGAAGAATGCGTTGCCTCGGCTCAGCCACTCGGGATGTTGCTTCAGTGGCCACCAGTGAGGGATCCGGCTGCGTTGCTTGCGGCCCAGCCAGAAGCTGAGGTTGTCGCCGGCAAAAGCCCCGAGGGTGCCGGCTGCCAGCACCAGCGGCAGGGAGGTGTCGTTATGACCGGCGATCGAGGCGGCTGCACTCAACAGCACGACGCCAGGAACCACGATGCCGACAACGGCCAGGGACTCGATCAGTGCCACCGTGAAAATGATAGCCAACAGCAGTTCCGGCTGAGGCGCAAGCGTATAGAGCCAGTGTGTGAAGTTCACGCGTGAGGTTCCAGCAGTTTGTTGGCGGCGGCTTCGAGACGTTTCGAGAATTGCTCCACGCTTTCCTGCGCCTGAAGGGTGCATACCCGGCTGTAGGTTTCCAGCGGGCCGATGTCTGGATGGGCGACCATCGTCACTACGTCCGAGAGCCTTTTGGCAGCGGCAATGGCTCCAGGTTCAGCCGTGTTGGGCAGAATGAGCCAGAAAACGTTGGCATTGTATTCGCCGAGCAGGTCGCTCTGGCGGCTATTGTCGGAAACCGCGTGGCTGAAATTGGACGAAAGCACCTCGCGCAAGTGGCCACCGAATTGATCTCCGGCTTGATCCAGCTGGGGAATGTACACGACCAGTACGCTCAATGGCTGGTCGAGCGCAGACGCCCTGGCGATTTCTATTTTCAGGTTTGCTCGAATACAGGCGATAGGAAGTCGCTTGTCGCGTCGCCAAGGCCTCAAAGTGAAGCGCTGAGCACGGGATGGGTGATTCAGCAGAACGAGCAAGGTAGCCGCAACGAGCGCCAGCCACCAGCCCAGTATCAGGTTGAGCGCCGTGATGTGTTCGTCGCCGAGCAGAGTGAGCATCGCCGGGACGAGACAGAGCGCCAGCAGGAGCGCCGGGAGGAGCGTCAACAACAGAAAGGCGAGGATTATCGACAGTCCCAGCCACAGCATGGGGGTGTCGCTACTCGGAGCTTCCACCGCACACAGAATCAGCCCGCCAGTCAGAAGCAGATGATCGACCACCGTCGGTCGCAAGCGCCCCAGCCATTGCAGCGGCAGAGAGACCAGCAACGCGATCGCCAACAGCGTAGGCGGCAATATCAAGTCGTAGTGGCGCATCAGGTGTTCCCACAGCGCGAGCCCCACCAGCAGCAACAGCGTAAGTAGCTGAGCGATCAGCTTGTATCGACTCAATGCCAAGGTTGCATCTCCGAAGCATGCTTCGCCGGCTTGCCTGTATGACGAGCGAAACGATCGCCAATTTCCGTCAGTGGGGTCGAGGAGACCTCCCGATGAGGCATGACAGCACAGCCCAGATATCGTCGGCGCTGGTGGGCGGCTTCGGCGCTGGGCGCCACGAGAATCACGGCAACCCCATAGTCATTGAGCCGATAGGCACGTTCATAGAGTGCCAGTTGCTCCTGAAGGTATCGGCAGAGCTGTTTCATGTCGGCACTCGTCGAGCGGGCGCAGCCGAAAACTACCACCTCGCCATGCAAGGCTTCTCGCTCGGCTCGCTTGAGTTCGCGTTGAATGTCGGTATCCAGCTGAGCCGGCGGGAGCAGCCAATCGGGCTTCACTGGCGGCGGCGTCCGCTGCTGTCGCTCCAGGGACAGCAGCCAGACGATAGCCAGGGAAGTCGCGGCAACGACGGCGGTTGGGAGGGTCTGCGTCCAGCCGATGTAGGTCACGCACGACAGGTAGGCCGCCACATTCACCACGATTCCGGCTCGACCCGCCAGTCCCAGCAGGCACAAGGGCAGAACCCAGAGCCAGATATCCGTATGGGCGCGACCGCCCAGGAGCAGGCCGACGGCGAGCAGGAGAATCGCGATGGGAAACCACGTCGTGAGACGTGCAGGACGAGCCAGCAGGAAAGCGAAGACGACGGCGCTGGTCCAGGCAGTTGCCCTCATCGCGCCTTCGGCCAGCCAGCCCGTCAACAGAGCAAGCACCAAGATAAGCGCCAGAAGCGTTTTGAAGCCGAGGCTTTTGTACTTGCTTTGCATGGTGGCTTATATTGGACCGATTGCGAATGGCGTGCTCGATTCGTGTCTCACTATCGCATGTGCCGGGACTGAGCGTATAGCGTGATCGACGATAACGGGCAAAGCGCTATCGTATCATTGACGCCAAGTTTTCTAGCCTACCGGGCCGTTGCGGATTTCGACGACGAACGGCGCTCGTTGCGGGCTACCAACGAGATGGAATAGTACACCATGCAGCAGACTGCGGCCTCTCGGGTCGAGGATATCGTTCAGTACATGCAGGATCTGGGGCAGCGGGCGCGTAGCGCCAGTGCCGCGCTGCGCCGGGTCGACAGCGGTTCCAAGAACCGCGCGCTGGAGGCCATCGTGGCTCGGCTGGAAGCGGCGCGGCCGGCCCTGGCGGCGGCCAACCGGGAGGATTTGCAGCGCGGGCGCGACAACGGGCTGAGTGACGCCCTGCTGGATCGCCTGGCGCTGACCCCCGAGCGAGTCGATGCCATGATCGCCGGTGTTCGTCAGGTGGCGGCGCTTGCCGATCCCGTCGGCCAGATCGATGGCCTGAGCTATCGCCCCAGCGGCATTCAGGTCGGCCAGATGCGTGTTCCCCTGGGCGTGATCGGTATCATCTACGAGTCGCGTCCCAATGTGACCGTTGAGGCGGCGAGCCTCTGTCTGAAGTCCGGAAACGCCTGCATTCTTCGTGGCGGCTCGGAGGCGGCGTCCAGCAATGCGGCGATCGCGGAGTGCATTCGTCTGGGGCTCGAGGACGCCGGGCTGCCGGCAGCGGCCGTGCAGATCGTGGCAACCACCGATCGTGCCGCGGTAGGGGCGTTGATTACCATGCCGCAGTTCGTGGACGTCATCATTCCGCGAGGCGGCAAGTCGTTGATCACGCGCGTCGCCGACGAGGCCACGGTGCCTGTCATCAAGCATCTCGATGGGATCTGCCACGTCTATATCGATGCGGCTGCGGATGTCGACAAGGCGGTGGCGATCGCCGACAACGCCAAGACCCAGCGCTACTCTCCCTGCAATACCATGGAAACCCTGCTGGTGCATGCCGATATCGCGGCGCGGGTGCTGCCCGAACTGGCAGCGATCTATCGCGACAAGCACGTCGAGATGCGTGGCTGTCCGCGCACCCGGGAATGGATCGGCGATGCCGTCGCCGCCTCGGAGGCGGACTGGTCGACGGAGTATCTGGCACCGATTCTGGCGATTCGCATCGTCGACGGTTTCGACCAGGCGGTCGAACACGTCAACACCTATGGTTCGCAGCATACCGACGCGATCGTGACGGAAAACCTGACCCTCGCCAGACGGTTTCTGGCCGAGGTGGATTCCAGTTCGGTCATCGTCAATGCCTCGACACGTTTTGCCGATGGCTTCGAATATGGGCTGGGCGCCGAGATCGGCATTTCGACCAACAAGCTGCATGCCCGCGGCCCGGTTGGCCTCGAAGGCCTGACAACCCGAAAATACGTGGTCTTTGGCGACGGTCATGTCCGGAACTGACGTGCGACAAACTGACGCACGACATTCGTCCATTGCGCGTATCGCCATGCTCGGCGGTACCTTCGACCCTGTCCATATAGGACATCTGCGTAGTGCCGTGGAGTTGGGAGAGGCGCTGGCGCTGGATGCGGTGCACATGATTCCGGTCCACGTTCCGCCTCATCGCACGGCACCCGGTATTTCCGCCGAGCACCGGCTGGCCATGCTGAAGGCCGGTATCGGTGACACGCCCGGCCTGGTGGCGGACGACCGTGAGGTGCGTCGTTCAGGTCATTCCTACTCCGTCGACACCCTGGCGTCATTGCGCGAAGCGTGGGGAGAACAGGCGCGGCTTGTCATGGCCGTCGGTCACGATGCCTTTCTGGGGCTTCCCGACTGGCATCAGTACGAGCGCTTGCTGTCGCTCGCCCACATCGTGGTGATCGATCGTCCCGACCACGAGGAACCGCTGAAGCCGGCACTGGCTTCATTGATCGAAGGTCGTGAGGTCGCTACGGTCGAATCGCTGATGACGGCGCCTGCCGGCCACTTGTTGCGCCTGCGCTTGCCCAGCCGCATGGCGATCGCGGCGACTGAAGTGCGTCGGCGCTTGCAGCAAGGGCTCAGCGTGCGATATCTGATTCCCGAGTCCGTCGAGCGCTATATCGAAACCCACGGGCTCTATCGCGAGTCGGGGACTGGCGTTGACGGGTTATCCGAGTAAAATGCGCGTCTTCCGGATTTCCGGGAGACGCGATTGCCCTTTTTCAAGGGGCTATATGACGAGGAGCTATGCAGACAGATACGCTTAAATCATTGGTGGTGGATGCGCTCGAAGAGTTGAAAGCGCGTGACGTCGTCGAGCTGGATGTAGCCGAATTGACCAGTGTCACTGATGTCATGGTGGTCGCGAGCGGCACATCGTCGCGTCATGTCTCCGCACTGGCGGATAACGTGATCGAAAAGGCGAAGGAGGCCGGCCTTCGACCGCTGGGCGTAGAAGGGCAGCAGAGCGGTGAATGGGTGCTGGTGGATCTGGGCGACGTCGTCGCTCATGTGATGATGCCGGAGACCCGTCAACTCTATGATCTCGAGCGTCTCTGGGCCGATCTGCCCACGGATTCGAAGCGTGCCGCGGATCGTCAAGAGCTTCGCGGTCAAGAGCTTCGCGGGTGAAGATCCGGTTGCTGGCCGTCGGCTCGCGCATGCCGGCGTGGGTCGAGGCCGGGGTCGATGAGTATCGCAAGCGGTTGCCGCGCGAGATGCCCTTCGAGATCGTCGAGATCCCGCCCGGTGCTCGCGGCAAGAATGCCGACGTGACGCGGGCAATCCAGGCCGAAGGTGATCGGATGCTGGAAAAATTGCGCGATCAGGAACGTATCGTGGCGCTCGAGGTCAAAGGGGTGTCCTGGACGACCGAGCAACTGGCCGCAGAGCTGGACTCCTGGCGGCTGGAAGGGCAGGACGTCGCGCTGTTGGTCGGAGGTCCCGACGGTCTCGATCCCCGCGTCGTCGCCCGCGCTCGGCAATCCTGGTCGCTGTCGGCACTGACGCTGCCGCACCCCCTGGTGCGGGTGGTGCTGGCGGAACAGCTCTATCGCGCCTGGACATTGCTCGCAGGACATCCGTATCACCGTTGAGTCAGAGAGTCAGTCGCTTGTTTCCATTTGACGCCACCGAAAGCGACGCCGCCGGACGCCGTGACGGCTCGGAGCCGATCCCTGCCCTGAATCGCTGCTTCTGTCATGCGTAAACGTCGGGAAAACGTCAAGAACCACGAACAGGAAGTTCGTGTCTTTCGCAATCGCTCGCTGGTCGCTGCCCTGATCATTCTGCTGATGGCGGGCGCGCTCGTTTCGCGTCTGGTCTATTTGCAAATCATCGAGCATGACGTCTTCATCACGCGCTCCGACAACAATCGCATGCGAGTGGAGCCGTTACCGCCGCGTCGTGGCCTGATCTACGACCGAAACGGCAAGCTGCTGGCGGAAAACCGCCCGACCTACAATCTCACCATCGTGCGCGAACGTGTCGATGATCTCGATACCACGTTACAGCGTCTGGTGGATATCCTGGGGCTGCCCGAGGACGAGGTCGAGACCTTTCGGGAGCGTTCCCGTCAGCGCCAGCGACCCTATCAGCCTGCGCTGTTGATCAGCGATCTCACCGAGGATCAGATTGCCCGCCTGGCCGTGAACCGTTATCTGCTTAGCGGTGTCGAGGTCGAGGCCCAGTTGATGCGCTATTACCCTGATCCGATCGTGATGTCTCACGTGCTCGGTTACGTCGGGCGGATCAACGCCGATGAGCTGGCCGATCTGGATCCCGGCAATTATGCCGGTACTCATTTCATCGGCAAGACGGGGGTCGAGTACACCTACGAGGATCAGCTTCATGGCAAGGCCGGCCTGCGCAAGGTCGAGACCAACGCCCGTGGCCGGGTCCTGCGTGAACTGGACCGAAATCCGGCAGAGCCGGGCAAGGACATCACGCTGACCATCGACAGCCGTCTGCAGCACATGGCCTATGATCTGCTGGGCGGACGACGCGGTGCCATCGTGGCCATTCAGCCCAAGACGGGCGACATCCTGGCGATGGTTTCGGCACCGGGCTTCGACATCAACAAGTTCGTGACCGGGATCTCCTACAAGGATTATCGCGCCTTGCAGGAAAATCTGGACCTGCCGCTGTATAACCGTGCGGTACGCGGGCAGTATCCGCCGGGTTCGACCGTCAAGCCGTTCGAGGCGCTGGGCGCCTTGCAGGATGGGGTGGTCAAGCCCAACGACGTCATCTACGACCCTGGCTATTTCCAGTTGCCCAATGATAGCCGGCGCTACCACAACTGGCTGCGGTGGGGGCATGGTCGTGTCGATCTCGAGCGAGCGCTGGAAGTCTCCAACAACACCTACTTCTATACCATGGCGTACCGGCTGGGCATCGACCGTCTCTCGGCGTTCATGCACCAGTTCGGCTTTGGCGAGGTCACGTCGCTGGATGTCCAGGGAGCGTCGCCGGGCCTGATGCCGTCACGCGAATGGAAGCGCGAGAAGTACAACCAGGTGTGGTATCCGGGAGAAACGCTTTCTGCCGGCATCGGTCAAGGATATTTCATGGCGACGCCACTCCAGTTGGCGGCTGCCACCGCGACACTGGCCAATCGGGGACAGTGGGTGCGGCCGCACCTGGCCAAGCGCATCGGCGACGACACCGTCGAGCCGCCGTTCGCGGACACCAAGCCGGATGTACAGATCGATCAGGCGCGCTGGTGGCAGGATGTCTTCAAAGGCATGGAAGCAGTGATGAACGGCTCCGAAGGGACCGCCCGCAAGGCTGGCGCTGGCCTGCAGTACGAGATGGCAGCGAAGACCGGCACCGCTCAGGTCTTTTCGTTGGGGCAGAACCAGAAGTACGACGCCGACGAACTGGCCGAACGCCTCCGTGATCACGCGCTGTTCATCGGTTTTGCGCCCGTAGACGACCCTCAGATCGCGGTTGCCGTCATCGTCGAGAACGCAGGCGGCGGCGTATCCGGCCTCGGTCGCGAGCTTACCGATGCCTGGCTGTTGCCCGACGGAAAGCTCGAGGATCCGCCGGGTACCACCGTCAACGAAGAAATCGAGAGTATCGATGGCGATTGATTTCCAACGCGTGGCACCGAGAGCCCATCAAGCCCGAGTCGGGCGCAAGCGCTCGTTGTGGCTGCGCATGCATCTCGACCCGTGGCTATTGTCGATCCTGCTGCTGCTGATCTCGTTCGGACTGGTGGTGCTCTACAGCGCCAGCGGCATGTCGGCCTCGACGACGATGGCGCAGGCGTCGCGCATGGGTGTGGCCTTGCTGGGCGCGGTGATCATCGCGCAGTTCTCGCCCGGCACGCTGTTCCGGTGGACACCGCTGGCCTACGGTGGCGGCCTCTTGATGCTGATCGCCGTCGAGATCATGGGGGACATCGGCATGGGCGCCCAGCGCTGGCTGGAGATCGGTCCGTTGCGATTCCAGCCTTCGGAGGTGATGAAGATCGCCATGCCGATGATGCTGGCGGCCTATTTTCATCGCCGCCCCCTGCCGCCCACCTGGCGCGATCTGATCGTCTGCGCGGTGATCATCGGGGTGCCGGTGCTGCTGATCGCCCGTCAGCCTGACCTGGGCACGTCATTGCTGGTGACCTGCGCGGCAGTGTTCGTGATTCTGCTGACGGGGCTGTCATGGAAATTCATTCTGACGCTGGTGGCCATGGCGGGGGCGGCGGCGCCGCTGCTGTGGATCAACATGCACGATTACCAGCGTCAGCGAGTGTTGACCTTTCTCAACCCGGAAAGCGACCCTCTCGGTGCCGGGTGGAACATCATCCAGTCCAAGACCGCGATCGGCAGCGGCGGGCTGGAAGGCAAGGGCTGGGGGCTGGGTACGCAGTCCCAGCTAGAGTTCCTGCCGGAGCGCCATACCGACTTCATCGTCGCCGTGCTGGGAGAGGAGTTCGGCCTGATCGGCATGTGTACCATTCTGGTGCTGTATCTGTTGCTGGTCTCGCGCGGGCTGGTCATGGCCAATCATGCGCAGGACACCTACGGCCGCTTGCTGGCCGGTAGTATCGTATTGACCTTTTTCATCTACGTTTTCGTGAATATCGGCATGGTCACGGGCATTCTGCCGGTGGTCGGCGTGCCATTGCCGCTGGTCAGCTATGGCGGGACCTCCAGCGTGACCTTGATGGCCGGGTTCGGTATTCTCATGTCGATTCACACGCACCGGCGCCTGTTGACACACTGACGCCGGAAGAGCCGCAAGCAGGGAGCTAGTCGCGCATGCCGCTGCGTTGGAGACGAGATCGTCGGTTCAGCATCAGTCTGTTGCTGGTGGGACTCTGGGGTTTGGCAAGCGCGGCGGCGCAGGCCGAGGAGAATTTCGACCCGACCACCCATCCCGAAGTGCAAGAGATGGTGGAAGCCCTGTCGCGGAAGGGCTTGCCGAGTCACGAGCTGGAAGCCGCGATGCAGGCGGCGCAGTATCGTCCGCAGGTACTGGAGGCGATGGATCACGCGGCGGAAAGACGCTTGCGCTGGGACGAGTACCGCGACATCTTCATCCAGCCTGAACGTATTCGACAGGGCGTTGCCTTTCTCGAGAAGTATCATGAAGCGTTGGCGCGGGCCGAGAAAGTCTACGGCGTGCCGCCGGAGATCGTGGTGGCGATCCTGGGTGTCGAGACCCAGTACGGCCAACACAAGGGCACGCATCGTGTGCTGGATTCTCTCTCCACGCTGGCCTTTCACCATCCTTCCCGAGGTGCCTTCTTTCGTGGTGAGCTCGAGGCGTTTCTCGATATCACGCTAGGTCAGGATGTCGATCCCGCCACGCTTCATGGCTCCTACGCCGGTGCCATGGGCTATCCGCAGTTCATTCCGACCAGCTATCAGGCGTACGCGGTCGATTTCGATTTCGATGGCCTGAAGGATCTGTGGAACAACCCGGTGGACGCCATCGGCAGTATCGCCAATTACTTCAGCGAGCATGGTTGGCAGCGGCATCAAGCGGTGCTGGTCGAGGCCGATGGCCCCGATGTGTTGCCGTCTTCCATCACCTTCAATCGTACCGAGCCGCCGGATACATCGATTTCGGCGTTGCAGCAGGTCGGTATCGAGCCGACGGCGGGGAGCTTGCAGCCGAGTGACGAGGTCGTGCCGTTGGCCCTGGATTTTGCCGACGGGCACATTCGCTATGTGCTGGGCCTCGACAATTTCTACGTCATCACCCGCTACAACCACAGCCATCTCTATGCGATGGCGGTCGCGACGCTGGCGCAGCGCATTCAGACTGCCATGTCCGAGGACGCACAAGGTGACGGGGCATGATTCGGTGTGCCGTGAAATGGCGCTTCTCCCTGGCACTGTTGCTGCTGGCGCTATTGGCGGGATGTGCCGGTGGCGGCGGCTCCCAGGGCGGGAGCGGTCGTTACGCCATGGATCAGGATGCCTACCCGGATACGCCGAAAGACGTCGCCAACGTGCCGGATGCGGTGCCGCGCGTGGAACCTCGTTCCAGGAGCGGTAACCGCTCGACCTATACGGTATGGGGCAAGACCTACCATGTGCTCGACGACCCTGCCGGTTACGAGGCCGAAGGGCTCGCTTCCTGGTACGGCGTCAAGTTTCAGGGATACGACACGGCCAATGGCGAGACCTACGACATGTACCAGATGTCGGCGGCGCATCGCTCTTTGCCGTTGCCGACTTACGCGCGTGTCACCAATCTCGATAACGGTCGCAAGGTCATCGTGCGGGTGAACGATCGTGGCCCGTTTCACAGCGACCGGCTGATCGATCTTTCCTACGCGGCGGCTGCACGCCTGGGTATTCTGAAAGGCGGGACGGGGCGGGTGAAGGTCGAGGCGATAGACCCCGTGGTCTGGGCGCGTACGCATGGTGAGTCGGCGGGTGACCGCTCGCAGGCCGGTCAGAGCGCGGCCGCGTCCCGTTCGGTATCGCGTCAGCCATCGACATCGGGGGCTTCCCCCCGGCCTGTCGCTTCGCAGGCCGAGGGTGCGAGCTCTGGCGCGAATTACCAGGCAAGCATCGATCCCGTTCTGACGGCGGCGAACGCCGAGGAATCTCCGTCTTCGTCCACGCTATCTTCTGCAAGCGCTGCGCCCATCTCCGCCTTCGAAGGATCTTCGGTGGCAGGGCAGCGCTTCGTGCAGGTTGCCGCGCTCGGTTCACGAGCCGGTGCGGAAGCGTTGAAGAACCGGCTGCAGGGCTTGCTGTCGCGGCCGGTTCGCATCGACAATGCGTCTCCTCTCTATCGTGTCCAGGTCGGCCCCATTCATGACCTGGCATCGCTCGAATCCATCAGGGCTACTCTGCAGGACGCCGGCTATGGCCAGACGTTCCTGGTAGCGCCCACTCAGTAACCTCGTCCAGTGAGAACCCGATTGTCATGAAAGCGTTGTTCACTTCGTCTGTATCACGCCTGGTCATCTCAGCGTCATTGTGTCTGGGGCTGCTGTCGTCTCCGGCCGGCGCCCAGCAACCCACTCCCGATAGCCAGATGTCGGCATCCAACCCGGAACCGGAGCAGTTGATACCCTCGCCGCCTGATCTGGCCGCGTCTTCCTGGGTGCTGATGGATGCTTCCACCGGCCAGTTGCTGGTGAATCACAACGGCGATCAGCGGCTGCCGCCCGCCAGTCTGACCAAGATGATGACGGCCTACATCGTCGAGCAGGAAATCGACGGCGGCAGCATCTCCGACACCGACATGGTCAGCGTCAGTGAAAATGCTTGGCGCACGGGCGGTTCACGCATGTTCATCCAGGAGGGCACGCAGGTCAGCGTCGAGAACCTGCTTCGCGGCGTGGTGGTACAGTCCGGCAACGATGCCAGCGTGGCGCTGGCAGAGTACGTGGCCGGCAGTGAATCGGCGTTCGCTGACCTGATGAATCAGCAGGCTCAGCGCCTGGGAATGCAAAACAGCCACTTCATGAATCCGACAGGGCTGCCTCACGACGACCACTATTCGTCCGCTCATGACCTGGCCATCCTCGCGCGCCACATCATCACGGATTTCCCTGATCACTATCAGGTCTATTCGGAGAAATATTTCACCTACAACGACATTCGCCAGCCGAATCGCAATCGTCTGTTGTGGCGCGATCCGGACGTCGATGGCTTGAAGACGGGCCATACCGAAGCAGCCGGCTACTGTCTGGTCGCCTCTGCCAAAAAGCAGGATACCCGCCTGATCGCCGTGGTGATGGGCACCAACTCCGATGAAGCTCGGGCGGCGGAAACCCAGCGCCTGCTCAACTACGGCTTCCGTTTCTTCCAGACTCGCAAGCTCTATGACGCTGGCTCCGTACTCAACGAGGCGCGTATCTGGGGCGGCGCCAGTGATACCGTTCGTCTCGGCGTGCAGGACGAGGTCAGCATGACCGTGCCGCGGGGTAGCGCCGATAACCTGACCGCACGCCTCAATCTGCCGGAGACGCTGCGTGCGCCGATTCAGGCCGGACAGCAGGTCGGTACCCTGGAGATCAAGTCGGGTGACGAGGTGCTGGGCCAGCAGCCGCTGGTGGCGTTGGAAGGGGTCGAAGAGGGCAGTATCTTCAAGCGTGTATGGGACTCCATCGTGCTGTTCGTGACCGGGCTGTTCGATTAAGGCAGCTCTTGCGCTGTCGGTCGGGCGCTGGCGAGATTCGGTGCCCGGCCAGGCGGCAGTGCCGAAAGATGACGAAGGTTCCAAACGGAGTAGCGGATCCTTTCAGCGGTTTCCGCGCTTCGCCGGCATCGGTTGGTGCTCGGGCTGTTGTTGAGTAGAATGGTCGGAAATGACTTTCAGCGCCTAATGCCATGACTCAGATAACCATAGCGCCATGACCCAGACACCCAATGATGTTGACCTGCCTCGGCCCAAGGTCGAATTTCCGTGCGACTACTCGATCCGGGTAGTCGGTGATGCCGCCGAAGATTTCGTTGCGGCCATCAGCGAGGTGATCGAACGGCATGCTCCCGGGTTCGATTCGGCATCCATCAAGCTTTCCGACAGTCGCAACGGTCGCTTTCAATCGGTTCGAGTGGTCATTCATGCCACCGGAGAAGCGCAGCTGGATGCGCTGTTTCAGGATCTGAAGGCGACCGGACGCGTACACATGGTGCTGTGACGCTAATGTCCACGTTGCAACTCTACCGACTCGGGCGTCAGCCTTATCTGCCGGTGTGGCAGGCGATGTCGCGTTTTACCGACACGCGCGATGCCTCGGCGCCGGATCAGTTGTGGCTGGTCGAGCATGACCCCGTCTTCACCCAGGGGCGGGCCGGCAAGCCCGAGCACCTGCTGATGCCGGGAGACATACCGGTCGTCGCGAGCGATCGCGGTGGCCAGGTGACCTACCATGGGCCGGGGCAGGTCGTGCTCTATCCTTTGCTCGATGTGCGTCGGCGAGGGCTTGGCGTACGGGAGCTGGTGACGCTGCTCGAGAACGCCGTCATCGATCTGCTGGCGCACCATGGCGTCGATGCACGTGCGCGACCGGACGCCCCCGGGGTCTATGTCGCCGACGACAAGATCGCATCGCTGGGTCTGCGAATTCGGCGGGGCTGCAGTTTCCATGGCGTCGCGCTCAACGTCGACATGGACCTGTCACCGTTCGCCCGAATCAACCCGTGCGGCTATGCGGGATTGAAGATGACCCAATTGCGTGACCACGTGACCGAGCCGGTGTCATCGATCAGCGAAGCCGAAAGATTGGCAGGCTGCTTTGCACGCCGACTGTCCGCGCCACTCGACGCTCGATCCGGGTGGCCACAAGCTTTTGAACCGGCAGCGATTGCTTAGCTGCCGATGTTCCACGACCTATCAGGAAGGGATCTATGACCGAGACGACCGTCATGCCAACGCCCGAGACCAAGAAGCCGGCACGCGCCGAGCGCGGAGTCAAACTGCGCGGTGCCGAGAAGGTCTCTCGGATTCCCGTCAAGGTCATTCCGACCGAAACGTTGCCGAAGAAACCGGACTGGCTGCGCGTCAGAATGCCGGTTTCTCCTCAGGTCACCCATATCAAGCAGACCCTGCGCAAGCACGGACTGCACACCGTCTGTGAAGAAGCCTCCTGCCCTAATCTGGGCGAGTGTTTCAGTGGCGGGACGGCGACCTTCATGATCATGGGCGATATCTGTACCCGCCGTTGCCCCTTCTGCGATGTCGCGCATGGACGACCCAATGCGCTCAACGAGAACGAGCCTCGCGAACTGGCGGAAGCCATTGCCGAGATGCGGCTCAATTACGTCGTGGTGACGTCCGTGGATCGCGATGACCTGCGTGATGGCGGGGCGCAGCATTTCGCCAACTGCATTCGCGAGATTCGTCGCGACAGCCCGAACATCGAAATCGAAGTGCTGGTTCCGGATTTCCGCGGACGCATGCAGGTGGCGCTGGACATTCTGGAAGGCGAAGCGCCGGATGTCTTCAACCACAACCTGGAGACGGTGCCGTCGCTCTATCGCAAGGTCCGCCCGGGTGCCGATTATCAGTGGTCGCTGGACTTGCTTAAAGGGTACAAGGCGCGCCGTCCGGAAGTCATGACCAAATCAGGATTGATGCTCGGAGTCGGTGAAACCGACGAGCAGGTGATCGAGGTCATGCGCGATTTGCGCGCTCATGATGTCGACATGCTGACCCTGGGTCAGTACATGCAGCCTTCGCGCAATCACTTGCCTGTCGATCGCTGGGTGCACCCCCAGACCTTCGACTGGTTTGCCGAGCAGGGCAAGGCGATGGGATTCAAGCATGTCGCCTCGGGGCCGCTGGTGCGTTCGTCCTATCATGCCGACAAGCAGGCACACGGGGTAGAGGTGAAGTAAGCGTGCCTCGTCAGAAAGACGTTAACGGGCCTGCCGATAAGATCGGCAGGCCCGTTCTGTCTCAGCCTGATCCCGTTCCGTCCCTGCCTGGTCCCGTTCTGCCCCTGCCTGGTATTGTTTTCATACCGGAATGCGATATGACGAACCGTTTGGGTCATGGGCAACAGGTATGCATCCAAGGAGGTTTTTCAGGCGTATTCAATGACCGTTCGTCACGTACGTACCACGGATCATCCGGGCAGGATTTCCGTGCGCCGCGCCAGGCGGTCGTTACGCTTCGGAGAATTATCGTCGAAGAACTATCTTTGAAGGATTATCTCGCGGCTTTTCTGTCCGGAACCACGTTGGCTGTGCGGCGTTGATGATTTCTCGAACCTGAGGAGTAAGAGTCCGCTCTATGATTGCACCGGATATGCCCCATAACGAAGTCGAGCGTCTAACCGTTTTGCGGGATCTACAGCTGCTCGATTCGGAATCCGACAAGGGGTTCGACCGTTTGACGGAATTGGCGACCCAGATTTTTGACGTTCCCATGTCGATGATCACGCTGATCGACGAAGAGCGTCAGTGGTTCAAGTCGCATCAGGGCTTGAAGGTCTGCGAGACGCCAAGGCGGATTTCTTTCTGTGGTCACGTCGTGGCCGACGGCCAGCCAATGGTGGTCAACAATGCCTTGCGGGATGCACGTTTTTCGGACAACCCGCTGGTGACGGAAGACCCTTTCATTCGCTTCTATGCTGGCTATCCGCTGTTCGTGGAGCCGGAAGCCTGTGTGGGCACGCTATGTCTGATCGGCATGCTTCCCCGGGCTTTCGAGGAAACCGATATGCAGCGATTGAGGCTTCTTGCCGCTCAGGCCGAGGAGCTGATCCAGCTGCATATCCTGCGTGTCCAGGCGAATCAGCGTGATCGGGCCTGAGCGCTGACGTCCTTTTTAAACCTCATCAGCAGGAAGACACAGCAGCGTCGGCGTCTCGATCGGTGTCATCGGGGCCCGGAAATGTGCATTCAATTCCGGCAGCAGTTCCCGCACGAAGCGTAGAAAAAGCTCCGTGACTGGCGTCGGGTAGCGATCCTTGGGATAGACCGTGCACCATGAGCGTTTCAGAGGGAAGCCGGGAATGCGCGGGCTCGCCAGCAGTCCGGAAGCCAGCTCCAGCTGTACGGCCAGGCGTGGGAGCACGGCCACACCCAAGTGCGCCATGACCCCCTGCTTGATGGCTTCATTGGTGCCGAGCTCGATGGTGTGGTGCAGGGAGATGCGCTCCCTTGCCGCAAAATCCTCGAATGCCGTCCGCGCGCCGGAGCCTGGCTCCCTCATCAGCAGATAGTGCCGCGCGAAATCCTCGAGCGTCGCCCGCTCGGCCGTGACCAGCGGGTGGCCCGGCCAGACCACCGGTATCAATTCGTTGTCCAGAATGGGCATGAATACCAGGTTGGGGTCGTCCGGCACCATACCCATGATGACCAGGTCATCTCGTCTCTCCGCCAGCCGCTCGAGGGCCTGTGCCCGGTTGCAGACGCGTAGTCGAATCTGGACTTCCGGATAGCGGGCTCTGAAGCGCGCCAGAATGTGCGGCACGACGTATTGCGCGGTCGAGACGGCTGCAAGGTTGAGTTCGCCCCGGATCGTGCCCGCCAGCTCCGACAGCTCCATCTGCAGACTCGAAACCTGACCGAAGATCGACTGCACGGACGCGGCCAGCGCATCGGCGGCGGGCAGTATATGGAGTGTCTTGCCGGCGTACTTGAACAGTGGCTGGCTCAGCGCCTGCTCGAGCTGTCGGATCTGAGCGCTGACGGCAGGTTGCGTCAGGCCCAGCTGTTCGGCAGCGCGTGAATAGGATTGCTGACGATGAACGGCCTGGAAGACCTGGAGCTGACGGAACGTCAGACGATTGAGCAGGTTGGGACGCGACATTCAGGATGCTCTCACGGTCAGGTATAACGTTTAGCTTATAGGTTGGCAAAAAAATATCAATTTTTCTATTGGTACCCGGATCGCTAGCGTAGGGAGACGATAACAAAGCGTCGCCACGCACAAACCGGGAGGGCAAACGGTGTTTAAAAAGCTGCTTATCGCCAACCGCGGCGAGATTGCCGTGCGTATTGTACGAGCCTGCGCCGAGATGGGCATCCGTTCGGTTGCGATCTATACCGAACCCGACCGTTTCTCCCTGCATGTCAAAGGAGCGGACGAAGCCTATTTCGTCGGTGACGAACCGCTGGCGGGCTATCTGGATCCGCGGCGGATCGTCAACCTGGCGCGGGAAACCGGCTGTGATGCCATTCATCCCGGCTACGGCTTCTTATCCGAAAGTGCCGAATTTGCCAGGATCTGCAGCCAGGCGGGTATCGCGTTCGTCGGCCCGAGTGCCGAAGTGATCGCCAGGATGGGCGACAAGACCGCCGCGCGAACGGCGATGCGTGAGGCAGGCGTGCCGGTGACGCCGGGTTCCGACGGTAATCTCGCCAATCTCGATGAAGCGCTGACGGTTGCCGAAGAGATTGGCTACCCGATCATGCTCAAGGCGACATCCGGCGGCGGTGGCCGTGGCATTCGCCGCTGCGACACGGCCGAACAGCTCCGGCAGGCCTGGGATCGCGTGATTTCCGAAGCGACCAAAGCCTTCGGTAGCGCGGAAGTGTTCATGGAGAAGTGCGTCGTCGATCCGCTGCACATCGAAGTCCAGGTACTGGCGGATAGCCACGGTGGGGTCATCCATCTGTTCGAGCGCGACTGCTCGATCCAGCGCCGCAACCAGAAGCTGATCGAAATCGCGCCCAGCCCCCAGCTGACGCCGGAACAGCGCAGCTACGTGGGCAAGATGGCAGTGCGCGCCGCCCAGGCAGTCGGCTACCAGAATGCCGGTACCGTGGAGTTCCTGGTCAAGGACAACGAAGTCTTCTTCATGGAGATGAATACCCGGGTTCAGGTCGAGCACACCATCACCGAGGCGATCACCGGCGTCGATATCGTCCGTGAACAGTTGCGCATTGCCGCAGGCGACCGGCTGGCCTATCGCCAGGAGGATATCCGCCACCAGGGCTATGCCATCCAGTTCCGGATCAACGCCGAGGACCCCAAGAACGACTTCCTGCCCAGCTTCGGTCGCATCACCCGTTACTACGCGCCCGGCGGCCCCGGCGTCCGCACGGACACCGCGATCTATACCGGCTATACCATTCCGCCGTACTTCGATTCGATGTGCCTGAAGTTGATCGTCTGGGGAATGACCTGGGAAGAGACCCTCAATCGTGGCATTCGGGCGCTGAACGACATGCGTCTGCAAGGGGTGAAGACCACCGCACCCTATTACCAGGAAATTCTGCGCCATCCCGATTTCCGGGCCGGGCACTTCGACACCGGGTTCGTTCCCGCCCATCCCGAACTGCTCAACTACTCCGTCAAGCGCAACCCTGAAGAGGTGGCGTTGGCGATTGCGGCGGCCATCGCGGCTCACGCCGGACTTTGAATGCGCCGAATGGATCAGAATCAGGATCAGGAGAAAAAGATGAACAACGCCGACTCGTCATCCGTCAAGATCAGCGACGTCGTCCTGCGTGATGGGCATCAGTCATTGATTGCCACGCGCATGCGAACCGAAGACATGCTGCCAATCTGCGCCAAACTCGACGCGATCGGGTTCCATTCACTCGAAGTCTGGGGCGGCGCCACGTTCGACGCCTGCGTGCGTTTTCTCAAGGAGGATCCCTGGGAACGCCTGCAGTCGTTGCGCGAAGCGCTTCCCAACACGCCGCTACAGATGCTGCTGCGGGGTCAGAACCTGCTTGGGTATCGCCACTACGCGGATGACGTGGTGGAGCGTTTCGTGGCGCGCTCGGCCGATAACGGCATCGACATCTTTCGGGTCTTCGATGCGCTGAACGACCTGCGCAATCTGGAGACCGCCATGAAGGCGGTCAAGGCCAGCGGCAAGCATGCCCAGGGCACTATCTGTTATACCGTCAGCCCCGTTCACACTCGGAACATGTATGTCGAGCAGGCCAAGCGGCTGGTCGACATGGGCGCCGATTCGATCGCCATCAAGGACATGGCCGGTCTGCTGACCCCATACGCCACCGGCGAGCTGGTGGCAGCGCTGGCCGAGGCGGTCGACGTGCCGATCCATCTCCATGCCCACGCGACGTCCGGGCTCGCTTCCCTGAGCCAGATGAAGGCCGTCGAAGCAGGCTGTCGCCATATCGATACCTGTATTTCCGCCTTCGCCGGCGGTACCAGCCATCCCTCCACCGAAGCGATGGTGGCGGCGTTCCAGCAGACGCCCTATGACACCGGCCTGGATCTGGTCGCGCTGAAGGAGGTCGGCGACTACTTCCGGGAAGTGCGCAAGAAATACGCGGCTTTCGAAAGCGAATACACTCGCGAGGATGTGAGCGTACAGATCTGGCAGGTGCCGGGGGGCATGATGTCCAACCTGGCCAATCAGATGAAGGAGCAGAATGCGCTGGGCCGGATTCAGGATGTCTTCGATGAAATTCCGAAGGTTCGTGCCGATCTGGGGTATCCGCCGCTGGTAACGCCGACGTCGCAGATCGTCGGGACCCAGGCCGCCATGAACGTGTTGACCGGCGAGCGTTACAAGTCGATCACCAACGAGGTGAAGCGCTACCTGCTGGGTGGCTACGGTCAGCCGCCGGCCGAGGTGAATCCCGAGGTGCGTCGCAAGGCGATCGGCAACGAACTTGTCGACGAGGGCCGTCCCGCCGACCAGCTCAAGCCGGAGATGGCCAGGCTGAAGCAGGATATCGGCGATCTCGCCGCCAGCGAAGAGGATGTGCTCACCTTTGCCATGTTCCCCGATCTGGGGCGGGAATATCTGCAGGGGCGGCGTGACGGCACGTTGACGCCCGAATCGATTCCGTCAGCGGAAGCCGTCGGCGGTGCCGGACGGCCGGTTTCCGAAGGGGTGCCTACCGAGTTCGTCATCGACGTTCACGGTGAGTCCTACGAAGTGCAGATCACCGGTGTCGGCAGTAGCAGTGGCAGCAAGCGCCGTGTCTATCTGACGCTCGATGGCATGCCCGAAGAGGTCGTGTTCGAGGCCAAGGACGAGTTCGTGCAGGAAGGCAATAGCGGGGGGCGCGCCAAAGCCAGCTCGCCTGGGCACGTTACCACGTCGATGCCGGGCAACATTGTCGATGTGCTGGTCGCTGAAGGTGACAGCGTCAAGGAAGGACAGGCCGTCTTGATTACCGAAGCCATGAAGATGGAGACGGAAGTGCAGGCGCGGGTCAGCGGCACGGTCAAGGCGGTCCATGTGGCCAAGGGCGACCGCGTGACACCGGGCGAGGTCCTGATCGAAATCGAGTGAGGGCCGGGCTGTCTTCCCGATGAAGGCAATCAAAAACGCGGAGCCATGGCTCCGCGTTTTTTTATCCCGTGAAAAGAGCGCTCTCGATCACTCTTCGACCTGGATGATCTTCATGGTGTTGGTGCCGCCATGAGCATTCATGTGATCGCCGCGGGTCAGGATGACGAGGTCGCCCTTGCTGGCGAGCCCGAGGCTGACCAGCTCCTTGATCGCGCCGCTGTTGATCTCGGTCAGCGGGAAGCGGGAGCTGTCGAAGACCAGCGAGACGACGCCGCGATAGAGCGCCATGCGACGCTGGACCAGCGGTGTCTCGGCCAGCGCGACGATCGGCAGACCGGAGCGGATGCGCGAGGCGATCAGCGGCGTGTAGCCCGACGCGGTCAAGCAGGCGATGGCGACCACGCCGGAAAGGTGGTTGGCCGCATACATGGCAGACAGCGCCAGCGTCTCGTCGATCCGGCTGAAGCCTTCGTGGATGCGGTGCTGGGACTGCTGAGCCGCCCGCTCGCGCTCCGCGCCCAGACACAGCCGGTTCATGGCGCGAATGGTCTCGACCGGGAAGTCGCCGGCGGCGGTTTCCGCCGAGAGCATCACGGCATCGGTGCCATCCAGAACCGCGTTGGCGACGTCGAAGACTTCCGCGCGGGTCGGCAGCGGCGACTCGATCATCGATTCCATCATCTGAGTAGCGGTGATGACGACCTTGTTGAGCGTGCGGGCGCGGGCGATGATCCGCTTCTGCACGCCGATCAACTGGGCGTCGCCGATCTCGACGCCGAGATCGCCGCGGGCGACCATCACCGCTTCCGAGGCACGGATGATGTCGTCCAGCGTTTCCGGGTCGGCAACGGCTTCGGCGCGCTCGATCTTGGCGACCAGGCCGATCTCCTGGCCCGCTTCACCCAGCAGCTCGCGCGCATACTGCATGTCGGCGCCACTGCGCGGGAACGATACGGCCAGATAATCGACACCGATGTCGATCGCGGTCTTGAGGTCTTCCTTGTCCTTCTCGGTCAGCGCCGCAGCGGAGAGGCCGCCGCCCTGCTTGTTGATGCCCTTGTTGTTGGTCAGCTTGCCGCCGACCTTGACCGTGGTGAAAATCTGCGGGCCTTCGATGCGGTCCACTTCGAGCACCAGGCGACCGTCGTCCAGCAACAGGGTGTCGCCGGCCTCGAGATCGTCGGCCAGCTCCTTGTAGTCGCAGCCGACGCGCTCGCTGTCGCCGGCATCGCGATCCAGCGATACGTCCAGCACGAAAGGCTGGCCCTTTTCGAGCTTGACACCACCTTCGGCGGCAAAGCGGGCGATACGGATCTTGGGACCCTGGAGGTCGCCCAGTGCAGCCACCGCGCGGCCGTGACGATCCGCCGCCTCGCGAACGGCCTTGAGTCGGCGGCGATGGTCTTCCGGATTCCCGTGGGAGAAGTTCAAGCGAACGACGTCGACCCCGGCTTCGATAATGGCATCCAATACTCCCTCGCGATCCGTGGCTGGGCCGAGGGTGGCGACGATCTTGGTGCGGCGAATCGGACCGTGAAACGCGTGCTGCATGGAAATTCTCCTGGCAACTGAATGAGTCGTCCCGCCGCGCTGAAAAGTCATGGATCGAGTCGCGACGATGACATGTGGTTATTTTACAACAAGGAGCCCGTCTTGTCCGAAGCGCTGTTGCTGTCCTGTCATCCCGGCTTAGAGGAGCCACATGCACCGCCTGCCGGGATGGCTGGCGTTTCAGCCAGACGCCTGCTTTCGGCATCGAATGGCGAATGGATCGCCACCAGCATCCGATGGGCTGTTGACGTTTCAGCCTAGAGGCCTTTCGCGACGATGACGTTACGGATTCGAGTGTAGCGCGCGAGCGCCGGGTGCGACATGGACGAAAAGTCCCACAAACCCGAGACGACGCCACGGCGCGACTTGGAATCCGTCTTGTCAGCCCCATTGTGAATGGCCATTGACATCGCACCGTCAATGTTGGTCAAAGTCAAGCTACGGCTGGCGCCATGGGAAAGGCTAGGGTAGGGTAGGCGGATTTTCCGGTCGGCCCCACTCCCTGCCATCGAGCACGCCATCGGCTGGGACCGCCGCTATATATAAAGAAGCAGGAGCGCTATGGGCAAGTCACTGGTTATCGTCGAGTCGCCGGCCAAGGCCAAGACCATCAACAAGTATCTCGGCAACGATTTCGTGGTGAAATCGAGTGTCGGGCATATTCGTGATCTGCCGACCAGCGGTTCTTCCAAGCAGGCCAGCGATCCCAAGGAGCGCGCGAAGCAGGCGGCGATCACCCGCAAGATGTCGCCGGAAGAGAAGGCGGAGTACAAGAAGCAGAAGCAGCGGGATCAACTGGTTCGGCGCATGGGTATCGACCCCGAACATGGCTGGCGGGCCCATTACGAGATCCTGCCGGGCAAGGAGAAGGTGGTCGATGAGCTCAAGAGGCTGGCCGACAAGAGCGATACCATCTATCTCGCGACCGATCTGGACCGTGAGGGAGAGGCGATCGCCTGGCACTTGAAGGAGACCATCGGCGGCGACGACTCGCGCTACAAGCGCGTGGTGTTCAACGAAATCACCAAGAATGCCATCCAGGAAGCCTTCAAGCAGCCCGGCACGCTCAATATCGCCCGAGTCGAGGCGCAGCAGAGCCGCCGCTTTCTGGATCGCGTGGTCGGCTTCATGGTCTCGCCTTTGCTGTGGAGCAAGGTGGCTCGTGGCCTCTCCGCCGGCCGTGTACAGTCGGTGGCCGTACGGCTGATCGTCGATCGTGAGCGCGCTATCCGGGCATTCAACCCGGAAGAGTTCTGGGACGTCCACGCCGATCTCGTCACCGCCGACGGCGAACCGATCCGCTTCGAGGTGGTCCGCGAGAATGGCGAGACTTTCCGCCCGACTTCCGAGAAAGAGACCCTTGATCGCATCGCGCCGTTGCGGCAGGACACGCTGGACGTGACCAGCCGCGAAACCAGGCCGACCAGCTCCAAGCCCAATGCGCCGTTCATTACCTCGACGCTGCAGCAGGCCGCCAGCGGTCGACTGGGTTACTCCGTCAAGAAGACGATGACGCTGGCCCAGCGGCTCTACGAGGGCGGTTACATCACCTACATGCGTACCGACTCCACCAACCTGTCCCAGGATGCAGTCGAAGGCGTGCGCGATTACATCCAGTCGGAGTTCGGTGACCGCTACCTGCCGGAAGCGCCAAATCGCTACTCGAGCAAGCAGAACGCTCAGGAAGCGCACGAGGCCATTCGCCCTTCCAACGTCAAGCAGCGGGCCGACGATCTGCCCGTCGAGCGCGACGCCCAGCGGCTGTACGAGCTGATCTGGCGCCAGTTCGTCGCCTGCCAGATGGTGCCGGCGGAATATCTCGCTACCACGCTGACCATCGAAACGGCCGGTTTCGAGCTCAAGGCCCGTGGCCGGGTGCTCAAGTTCGACGGTTATACCCGCGTGATGAAGCCGCTGGCCAAGAAGGACGAGCAGGCGCAACTACCCGATATCGGCGAAGGCGCGACGCTCGAGGTCGAACAGATCGACCCGCAGCAGCATTTCACCAAGCCGCCGGCGCGCTACACCGAAGCAAGCCTGGTCAAGGAACTCGAGAAGCGCGGCATCGGCCGCCCGTCGACCTATGCGGCGATCATCTCCACCATTCAGGATCGAGGCTACGCCAAGCTGGACAACCGGCGTTTCTATGCCGAGAAGCTCGGCGAGATCGTGACCGATCGCCTGGTGGAATCGTTCAACGACCTGCTGGACTATGGCTTCACTGCCCGCATGGAGGACCGGCTCGACGAGGTCGCCGAGGGCCATGAGCAGTGGCAGAAGCTGCTCGATGCCTTCTATGCCGATTTCAAGCAGAAGCTGGAGCGTGCCGAAGGCGAGGATGGCATGCGGCCCAACGAGCCCATCGAAACCGATATCGCGTGCCCGACCTGTGGCCGCCCGATGCAGATTCGCATCGCGTCGACCGGCGTGTTCCTGGGCTGTTCCGGCTACAACCTGCCGCCGAAGGAGCGCTGCAAGACGACCATCGATCTGATCCCGGGAGAGGAAGCCGTACCCGCGGATGCCGACGAGGCCGCCGAGACGGAAGCGCTGCGCGCCAAGCGTCGTAACCCGAACACCGGCACGGCGATGGACAGTTACCTGATCGATGAGGGTCGCAAGCTCTATATCAGCAACGATGACGACGGCTACTACGAAATCGAGCAAGGGCGTTTCCGGATCAAGGGCTACGATGGTCCCGTGATCGAATGTGACAAGTGCGGCTCCGAAATGCAGCTCAAGAGCGGCCGCTTCGGAAAGTATTTCGCCTGTACCAACGAGGGCTGCGGCAACACCCGCAAGCTGTTGAAGAGCGGCGAAGTCGCACCACCCAAGATGGATCCGATTCCGATGCCGGAGCTGGCCTGCCAGAAGGTCGACGATCACTACGTGCTGCGCGACGGTGCCAGCGGTCTGTTCCTGGCGGCCAGCCAGTTCCCCAAGAACCGGGAAACCCGTCCGCCGCTGGTCAAGGAGCTGAAGGCGCACGCCGACGCTCTGCCCGAGAAGTACCATTTTCTGCTTGAAGCGCCGAGCGAGGATCCTGACGGTCGGCCGGCTCAGATCCGCTTCTCGCGCAAGACCAAGAGCCAGTTCGTCATGACCGATGAAGAGGGCAAGGCAACCGGCTGGCGGGCCGTCTACGAAGATGGCCGCTGGCAGGTGGAGGACAAGCGCAAATGACTTCGGTGGCCCGTACCAATCAGCTGCTCTATCAGGCTGAATTGTTGCTGGCGGTCGAGCCGGGCAACGACGAGCACGCGACGGCGCGCCGCATGGCGCTGGAGGAGGCCGCGCTGGGCCAGTTGGAACTGGCGCTGGATTCCGTGCTGCGAGAAGTCACCGAGCATACCGATCTGCCCCACGACGGTTGGCAGGCGTGGCTGCGGGCGACGAACGTCAATGTGGCCGAGCTCGAACGGCTACGGGCCTTGTCCCGTGATCCTGAAAGCTGGCTGGGGACGCTGCTGGCGCGATTGCAGGCGCTGCACGGCGCCGACGGCGTGGCCCGCCGCGATGCACGGGCAGGGCTGATTGCCAGTGCCGGCGCCCCATCGCTGGGCGATACGCTGCGCTGGTGCCACCGTGAATTCAAGACGCTGCTGCCGGCACTGCGTGAAGGTAGCAGCGAGTGGTGACTGGCTCGGGGTAAACGTGTTAGCCTGAATCCAGACATCAACGACCGGGGCCCAGGCTCTGGTCGTTTTTTATTGGTCCCGTTCTTTTATTCGAGTCGTCACTCCATGAAAGAGAGTGACAAGAGAGGTGAGCCGTGTCCGATATCGCGATTCTGGAAATCGTCGAACTTGCCAACGGAGAAGTGGTGCTGCGACCGGCAGAGGCAACGGGTGAGCCGCTCGTCTCGATCCGCTTCTCCGAAGAGGCCGTCGAGCTGTTGCGGCGCAGTCGCTTCGACGTGGCCCGCGAGATGCTCGACCATGCGATCACTCGAACCCATCTGTGGGAAGGTGATGAAGAAGATGCCGCCGAAGAAGCGCCGGCGACCGTTCACTAGCCGGCTCTGCGCCCTCTGGTCCGTGAGACGGTGACGCGATCCTGCCGCGACCGGGGGTGCTGACCGACGCGGACCGCCGTGTCCCTTACTGCATCAGGCCCGCTACCAGTGCCATGATCACGGCGATGACGGCCGATGTCAGTGCGGTCACCAACAGCACGCGACGCCGGGTGGCGCTGAAAGTGAAGAAGGTGATGAAAGCGATGGTCATCGCGAGCATCGAAATTGTCCAGGCGTAATTGGCCATAGAGCGGCTGGCTCCTGCATCGAGATTATGGGATTCGTCGACGGCGCATTATACAGATCGCGAGGGCCGCTGCGGCGCTTGCAAGTCTACGGGATTCACGCGGCGCACGATGATAACGCTTGCAAGGGTTTGCTCGTGTCAGGTCTGTTGACGAACCCTGGCGTAAGGCGGGCCGGTGGCGAGCCTTCACTTGCCAGTGACCAGTGACCAGTGACCAGTGACCAGTGACCAGTGACCAGTGACCGGTGCTGGGCGGCACCCAGCGCCGGCCTTGGCGAAGCCGAGAGCTGACGTCGGCGATCAGCGCAGCTTGGTCAGCCGCAATTCGGCCAGTTGAGCGGGCGGCAGGAAGGAGTCCGAGCGCGCCTCTTCCCAGTAGTTCCGGAAGACGGTGTGCTCGCTGTTGCCTTCGAGCAGTTCGTCCGGTTTCAGGAAAGTGAACAGCTTGTCGTAGGACTGGATCTCGTCGGCGGACACGCGCCGAATGATATGCTCAGGCCCCAGTTCCGCGGGATGTTGCAGGCCCGCGGCGGCGAGCATCTCGGCCAAGCCCTTGAGCGTGTTGTGGTGAAAGTTGTAGACCCGCTCGGATTTGTCGGCGACATCCAGGTGGCGGCTGCGCTTGGGATCCTGGGTCGCCACGCCGCTGGGGCACTTGTCGGAGTGGCAGTTGAGTGCCTGGATGCAGCCTAGCGAGAACATGAAGCCGCGTGCGGCGTTGCACCAATCGGCACCCAGCGCCAGGGTCCGGGCAATGTTGAATCCGGAAGTGATCTTGCCGGCGGCGCCGATCTTGATCTCTTCGCGCAATCCAGCGCCGACCAGGGTGTTGTGCACCAGCATCAGCGCTTCGGTCAGCGGCACGCCCAGACGGTTGATGAACTCCAGCGGTGCGGCTCCCGTTCCGCCTTCTCCACCGTCGACGACGATGAAGTCGGGGCGCTGGCCGGTTTCGCGCATGGCCTTGACCATGGCGAACCACTCCCAGGGATGGCCGATGGCCAGCTTGAAGCCGATGGGCTTGCCGCCGGACAGCTCGCGCAGGCGGCCGATGAAGGTCATCAGCTCCAGCGGCGTGGAGAAAGCGCTGTGGCCGGCAGGGGAGACCACGTCCTCGCCCATGGGCACCTCGCGCGCCTCGGCGATCTCGGCGGTGACCTTGGCGGCGGGAAGGATGCCGCCGTGGCCCGGCTTGGCGCCCTGCGACAGCTTGATCTCTATCATCTTGACCTGTTCGTCGCGCGCGTTGGCGGCGAAACGCTCTTCATTGAAGCTGCCGTCGTCGTGGCGACAACCGAAGTAGCCGGAGCCGATCTCCCAGACCAGATCTCCACCGTGAATCCGGTGATAGCGAGAAATCGAGCCTTCGCCGGTGTCGTGATAGAACTTGCCTTTGCGAGCGCCGGCGTTGAGCGCTTCGATGGCATTGCCGGACAACGAGCCGAAACTCATGGCCGACACATTGAACACGCTGGCGGAGTAAGGTTGGCTGCAGAGACTACCGCCGATCTGGACCCGGAAGTCGCTGTCGTCGATATGGGTCGGTCGCAGTGAATGGTTGATCCACTCGTGGCCGGGCGCATACATGTCGATCAAGGAACCGAAGGGCTTCTTGTCGCTCTCGTTCTTGGCCCGCTGGTAGACGACGGCGCGCTGCTCCCGGGAGAACGGACGCTCGTCGAGGTCGGACTGGATGAAGTATTGACGAATCTCCGGCCCGATCGACTCGAGGATATAGCGACAGTGCGCCAGAATGGGATAGTTGCGGCTGACGGTGCGGTGCTTTTGACGGATATCGTGAATCCCGAGCCAGGACAGGCCGCCGAAGATGACCACGCCCCACCACCAGTATGAGGATGAGGCAAGCCCGACGAGGGAAACGGCCAGCAGGCAAAGGCTGGCGATGAAAACGGCATTACGTGACGGTAGACGAGAAAGGCCAGTAGCGTAGCTCATGCAAACATCGGCTCCAGAAAGGTGAAATCGCGGCGGGCTGGGGCTGCCGCGACCGCCAAGGATAGCGCAACGCCTTGCGTTGCGGCCAATGTCACGCGGGACTACGTTGAGGCATCGTTACTACGTTGAGGCAGTTGCGTCCATGTCTCGCGCCGGGAGAACGGGAGTGGATGTCGAGTCGCCGCGTGCCGGCATGCCGGTTTTTCGCTCATTCAATGCAAGGAATGCTTGAACTTGCGACATCATCGATCGTTTTTACGTCTGCGACTGGTCCTGCTCGTGCTGCATGGCTATGTCGGCTGGCGCCTGCTGCCCGAACTTTCGCTGGGCATCTGGAGCAACGTCGTCGGGGCCGGTTACCTGCTGACCAGTGCGCTGCTGATGCCCTGGGTGATCCGGGTAACCTGGCTCAACGGTCGCTGGTTCGCCTGGCCGGTCGCCGTGATGACGGGGGTGTTCTCCTTTCTGCTGCTGTTCACGTTGGCCCGGGACATTCTGCTCGCGACATGGCACGTGGCGACTGCGCCGACGGCCTTGCTGGTCACCGGTAGCGCCTGGGGCGTGCTGATCGCATCGTCCGTGCTGTCGATCTATGCGGTGTGGCAGGCGAGAAGAGTGCCACGGGTCGTCGACGTGTCGGTGCCGCTGGTCGGGCTGCCGGCTGCGCTGGAGGGGCTGACGATCGTTCAGTTGAGCGACTTGCATATCGGCCCGACGATCAAGCGCCAGCACTTGCAGCGCATCGTCGAACGGGTCAATTCGCTGACCCCGGATCTGGTCGCGATAACCGGTGATCTGACCGATGGCCGCGTCGCGGAGCTGGAAGAAGACCTGGCGCCGTTGGCGAACTTGAGAGCTCGCCATGGCGCATTCTGCGTGACCGGCAATCACGAGTACTACAGCGAGGCCGAGGCGTGGGTCGCCGCCTTTGAACGTCTGGGCATGCGCGTGCTGATCAACGAGTGCGACCCTGTCGAGCATGACGGGGCGGTACTGGCCGTTGCCGGCATTACCGATCTGTCGGCGGGGTACTACGTCCCGGCGCATCGCAGCGACCCGGTGCTGGCTGCCCGTGACATACCGCCGGGAGCGACGCGCCTGCTGCTCGCGCATCAGCCCAATTCCGCGCCCGTGGCGGCAGAGGCCGGGTTCGACCTGCAGCTTTCCGGCCATACTCACGGCGGGCAGATATGGCCCTGGAGCCTACTGGCGCGTCGTGCCAACCGCTTTCTGGCCGGGCTGGGCAAGGAGGGGCGGATGTGGGTCTATACCAGCCGGGGTACCGGCTACTGGGGGCCGCCGATGCGTTTTGGCGCGCCCGCCGAGATCACGCGGATTTGGCTGCGCCGGGCAGACTGAAGAGCCACGAGCCACGAGCCACGAGCCACGGCGGCGTCGGGCCGCTGTAAAAAAGAACGCCAGCGATGATGTCGCTGACGTTTTCGTGGAATAGCCGCGGTCTAATTTTTCGCAGCTCAGGCCGCCTTGGCTTTGCGGTTGAGGATATCCAGCAGCGTGTCGATGCGCTGGAAGCGATCTTCTTCCTTTTCCATGTCGCCGTGGAAGCGCAGCGTGTCGGCGCCGTCGAGCTTGTACTCCGCCGGCTGGCGCTGGATCAGTTCGACCAGCGTCATCGGGTCGACCTGCGGGTCGGGGCCAAAGATCACCCGGCCGCGTTCGGCTCCGGCTTCCAGCTTGGCGATACCGAGGCGCTCGGCACGCTGGCGCAGCCTCGTCTGGCGGAACAGTGTCTTGAGCGGCGCCGGTAGCAGGCCGAAGCGGTCGATCATCTCTACCTGCAGTTCCTTCAGCGCTCCCTCGTCGGCTGCGCTGCTGATGCGCTTGTACATGATCAGGCGCTGCTGAACGTCGGGCAGGTAGTCGTTGGGAATCAGCGCCGGCAGGTTGAGGCTGATTTCCGTGCCCTCATCGAGCGGGGCTTCGATATTGGGCGTCTTGCCGGCGCGAATCGCCTTGACCGCACGATCGAGCATCTGCATGTAGAGGCTGTAGCCGATGGTTTCCATCTGGCCGCTCTGCTCGTCGCCGAGCAGTTCGCCCGCGCCGCGGATTTCCATGTCGTGGCTGGCGAGCGTGAAGCCGGCGCCGAGATCGTCGCTTTGGCTGATTGCCTCGAGCCGCTTGATCGCATCCTTGGTCATCGCCTTGGGCGGCGGCGTCAGCAGGTAGGCATAGGCCTGATGGTGGCTGCGTCCGACCCGGCCGCGCAGCTGATGCAGCTGGGCCAGGCCGAACTTGTCGGCGCGCTCGATGATGATGGTGTTGGCGCTGGGCACGTCGATGCCGGTCTCGATGATGGTCGAGCAGACCAGCACGTTGAAGCGCTTATGGTAGAAGTCCGACATTACCCGTTCGAGGGCGCGCTCCGGCAACTGGCCGTGAGCCACGCCGACGCGGGCTTCCGGCACCAGCTCGCGGATCTTTTCGGCACTGGCTTCGATCGTCTTGACCTCGTTGTGAAGGAAGTAGACCTGGCCGCCGCGAAGCACCTCGCGCAGGATCGCCTCCTTGACCACCGGCTCGTTGCGCTGCTGCACGAACGTCTTGACCGAGAGGCGTCGTGCCGGGGGCGTGGCGATGATCGACAGATCGCGAATGCCGTTCATGGCCATGTTGAGCGTGCGCGGAATGGGTGTCGCGGTCAGCGTGAGAATATCCACCTCGGCGCGCATTTGCTTGAGGCGCTCTTTCTGAGCGACGCCGAACCGATGCTCCTCGTCGATGATCATCAGGCCCAGGTTGGAGAATTTGACCGACTTGGAGAGCAGCTTGTGGGTGCCGATGACGATGTCGGCACGGCCTTCTTCGATGCGCTTCAGGGCATCGCCTTCCCCCTTGCCGCCAGTGAAGCGCGAGAGCATCTCGATCTGCACGGCAGTATCGGCGAAGCGGTCGCGGAAGTTGTCATAGTGCTGCTGGGCCAGCAGCGTGGTAGGCACGAGTACCACTACCTGACGGCCGGAACTGACGGCCAGGAACGCGGCGCGCATGGCGACTTCGGTCTTGCCGAAACCGACATCGCCGCAGACGACGCGATCCATCGGCCGCGGCGCGGTCATGTCGGCGATCACCGCCTCGATGGCGGCGTGCTGGTCAGGGGTTTCCTCGAACGGAAAGCTCGCCGCGAAGCGCAGATATTCCTCGCCGGGCATGTCGCTGACGAATCCTTCCCTGGCCTCGCGCCGCGCATAGATGTCGAGCAGCTCGGCAGCGGTGTCGCGGACTTTCTCGGCCGCCTTGCGCTTGGCCTTGTCCCAGGTGTCCGAGCCCAGCTTGTGCAAGGGGGCGAGTTCGTCGGTAGCGCCGGCGTAGCGCGAGATGAGCTGAAGATTGTCGACCGGCACGTAGAGCTTGGCGCCGCCGGCATACTCCAGCGCCAGGAATTCGGCTGCCTGACCGCCGGCGGTAAGCATCTCCAGGCCCAGGTAACGCCCCACGCCGTGATGCTGATGCACCACGGGCGCACCGGGGCGCAGCTCGGAAAGGTGGCGCACGGCCAGCTCGTTGTCGTCGGTTGCCTTGGCGCGGCGGCGCGTCTGGCGCACGACTTCGCCGTAGAGCTCGGTTTCGGTGATGACCGCGATAGCGGGATCGCCCAGCCAGAGACCTTCGTCCAGCGCCCCCTCGGCGATCGCGAGCGGCTGGTTGCCATCCAGGAAGTTCTGCCAGCCATCGATATGGGGGATATCCCGATGCAGCGGCGCGAGTGCCTCATCCAGCGCTTCGCGGCGCCCGCGGGACTCGGCGACGAACAGAATGCGCAGATCACGATGAGCATCGAGAAACGCCTCCAGCGTCGCCAGCGGGTGCTGGGCGCGGGCATTGATCGCGACTGCCGGCGGTGATTGGGTCGCGCTGGCGATGGCGTGGCGTGAGGCCGAGTCGGTCACGAATTCGAGACGGGGGTGCTGTTTGATCGCGGCGAAGACTTCGGCCGCGGGCACGAACGCCTTCGCCGGGGGCAGCAGCGGGCGAGTCGGGTCGACGCCGAGATTCTCGTAGCGACCTTCGATCGAGAGCCAGTGATGTTCGGCAGCTTCGAAAACGTCGGGCAGCAGCGCAATGCGCGTCTGTTCCGCCAGATGTTCGAACAGCGTGGCGGTCTCCTCGAAGAACAGCGGCAGGTACTGTTCGAGGCCGGGAGAGGGAATGCCCTTGATCGCATCCACATAGAGCGGGCACTGCCGCGGATCGACGTCGAAGAGAGTTTCGAACCCTTCCCGGAAACAGGCGATCGCCGAGCGCGACAACGAGTACTCGTGCGCCGGCAACAGGTCGATGCGCTCGATCTTGTCCTGCGTGCGCTGGGTATCCGGATCGAAGCGCCGCAGCGTGTCGATCTCGTCGTCGAACAGGTCGATGCGCAGCGGGGCGTCAGTGCCCATGGGGAACAGGTCGATCAGCGAGCCGCGCATGGCGTATTCGCCCGGCTCGTAGACGGTTTCCACCGCGCGATAGCCGGCCCGCGACAGGCGCTCGCGAAAACTTTCCCGATCGAGCCGATCACCGGTCGCCAGCGTCAGCACGCGCCCGGCCACGTAGTCGCGTGGCGGCAGTCGCTGCATCAGGGTATTGATCGATGCCAGCACGATCCCCTGGGTGCCTTCCTGCAGTTCCCGCAGCGTCCTCAGCCGTGCCGAGACGATGTCCTGGTGTGGCGAGAAGCTGTCGTAGGGCAGCGTTTCCCAGTCGGGAAACGGCATTACCGGCACGTCGGCATAGAAGCGCAGCGTGCTCTCGAGGCGCTGCGCGCTTGCCGTGTCCGGCGTCACCACCAGCAGTGGTGCATCGTCGGCCAGGCGCGCCAGCGTCAGCGCGGTAGCGCTTCCCTGGGGCAGTTGGCAATAGGTAGTTTCGCGCGTGCCGGTCGGCAGAGGCGGGGCGAGCGGTGTGAAATGCGACATGAGCCTTTCGGAGAACGAATTTACGTGCAGGGATGATAGCAGGCTGTCGCAATGGCGGGGGTGTCGAGCCGCATTTCTTGCCTCGAGTGCCGTTGTCGAACGTCAGGCATCGGCGATGGCCCGTGTAGTGAAACTACAACATTTGCGACTACGCGGCGATTGCGGGGCGTTTCGTAGGATGCAGATAATACTCGGGTTTTTGGTCAGGCGGATGCTCTGAGGCAGTGTTGGCGACCACTGTGCGGACAGTGCCAGCGATCCGTTTGACCGACGCTGTCGATGCGCCAATTCGACCCCCCAATTCGATCAGAGAGAGGCCCGCTTGTGAGTCAGGAACAGCTCGATACCGTCTTCCAGGAGTGGCAGGACAACGAGGCTCGCGCGGAAGAGATGATTCCGCTTCTGGGTAAGCTCTATCGTCAGTACAACGTGATCCCTTCGCTGTTCGGGCGGTCGTTGATCAATCGTTCCGTGACGCGGATTCTCAAGAACCATCGTTATGTTCGCAAGGTCGAGGGAACCGAGCTTTCGGTCGCCGACACGCTGCCGATGGTGCGAGCCATGACCGAACTGAATCTGGGGCCGGCGCATATCGATATCGGCCGACTGGGCGTGGCGTTCAAGCACTCCGGCGAAAGCGATGTCGTGGCGTTTCTCGAGCGCGAGCTGGCCGACATCGTGGGTGCTCACGACGGCAGCGGCATGGGCGGGGAGCCTCAGGATGTCGTGCTCTACGGCTTCGGTCGCATCGGGCGCATTCTGGCGCGCATCCTGATCGAGAAGGCCGGTGGCGGTAACCTGCTTCGGCTGCGTGCCATCGTCGTTCGCGGCAGTGGTGACGATCTCGAGAAGCGGGCCAGCCTGCTGCGTCGCGATTCCGTCCATGGGCCGTTCTCCGGATCGATCGACATCGATCACGAAAACCATGCGCTGATCGCCAACGGTCACTACATCCGCATGATCTATGCCGATTCGCCGGCCGAGATCGATTACACCGTCTACGGCATCGACAACGCCATCGTCGTCGACAACACCGGCAAATGGCGCGATCGCGAAGGGCTGGCTCAGCACCTGCAATCCAAGGGGGTTGCCAAGGTGTTGCTGACGGCACCGGGCAAGGGCGATCTCAAGAATATCGTCCACGGTATCAATCATCAGACCATCGGCGAGGAAGACCGTATCGTCTCTGCGGCTTCATGCACCACCAATGCCATCGTGCCGGTGCTCAAGGCCATCGACGACGAATACGGGATCGTCCATGGCCATGTCGAGACCGTCCACTCCTACACCAACGATCAGAACCTGATCGACAACTACCACAAGGGCGATCGCCGCGGACGCAGTGCGCCGCTCAACATGGTGTTGACGGAAACCGGCGCGGCCAAGGCGGTAGCCAAGGCGCTGCCGGCGCTTTCCGGCAAGTTGACCGGCAATGCGATCCGCGTGCCGACGCCCAATGTCTCGATGGCGATCCTCAACCTGTCGCTGGAGAAAGAGACAGACCGCACGGCGCTCAACGAGTATCTGCGCCAGATGGCGCTGCATTCACCGATGCACAAGCAGATCGACTATGTCGATTCGCCGGAAGTGGTGTCGTCGGACTTCGTCGGCAACCGCCATGCAGGGATCCTGGATGCCAAGGCAACCATCGCCGACGGCAAGCAGGCGGTGCTCTACGTCTGGTACGACAACGAGTTCGGCTATAGCTGTCAGGTGGTGAGAATCCTGCAGTACATGTCCCGCGTCTGTCACCGGTACCTGCCGACCACGCCCTGATTCGTCCATTGAACTTTAGTCTAAAAAGTCTCGGCGCTGCCGAGACTTTTTCGTTGTCCGGCGGCCGGGTCGGCGTGCCGGCGAGTAGTCTTCGGGGGCCGGCATCATTATAATGGTGCGCGTTTTTCGGCGTGGTCCATCGAAGTCATGGGCCATGGAAGTCACCCTTTCTGATAAGAAAAGCATTCGGATTCCGTGACGTCACCTTCCTGTTCTTCCTGAGCCTTGCTGCGGGAGTCGGACATGCCTGGCGTCCGTCGAACCTTTTTCCTTATCGACATCAGATTCGACAACTGGGCGAGACTATGATCGAAGTCAAACGAGGCCTGGACCTTCCCGTTGCCGGGGCGCCGGAGCAGCGTATCGACGACGGGCGCGCCGTGCGCCATGTCGCGCTGCTCGGGTCCGACTATGTCGGCATGAAGCCGACCATGGAGGTCCGTGAAGGCGATCGCGTGAAGCGGGGCCAGGTGTTGTTCACCGACAAGAAAGTGGCCGGGGTTCGCTATACAGCTCCCGGCGCCGGCGAGGTGGTCGCGATCAACCGGGGCGAGAAGCGTCGCCTGCTGTCGGTGGTCATCAAGCTCGACGAGGAAGAGCAGAGCGAAGCCTTCACGGCCCACGGCGTGGATGGGTTGGCGTCGCTTTCACGGTCGCAGGTGGTCGATCAACTGGTCGAGTCCGGCTTGTGGACGGCGCTGAGAACGAGGCCCTTTTCCCGCGTGCCGGAACTCGGCGCGGTGCCGGCCGACATCTTCGTGACGGCCATCGATACGCATCCGCTGTCGGCCGATCCCACGGTGATCATCGACGCCGATAGCGACGCCTTCCGCCAGGGGCTGCAGGTCATCCGTCACCTGACGCCCGGCCGGGTCTTCGTGACTCGCCGCGGCAACGCGACGCTACCGGGCGATGATCTGGAGGGCGTTCAGGCCGAGGGCTTCGAGGGGCTCCATCCGGCAGGCCTGGTGGGTACGCATATCCACTATCTCTCGCCGGTCGGGCTGCAGCGTCAGGTATGGCATCTCGACTGTCAGGACGTGATCGCCATCGGCAAGCTGTTCGCCGAGGGGCGCTTCGATCCGACCCGCGTGGTCGCCATCGGCGGGCCGCGAGCCAAGAATCCGCGCCTGGTCCGCACCCGTCTGGGGGCCAGCAGCGAAGAGCTGCTCGAAGGCGAGATCGAGAAACCGGAAGATACCCGCGTCATCTCCGGATCCATCTTCGGCGGTACGCAGTGCGAGGGAAGTCGCCAGTTCCTGGGGCGTTTCCACCGTCAGTTCTCGCTGCTGGAAGAGGGCAACAAGCGCGCCTTCATGGGCTGGCTGTCGCCCGGTCGCAACCGTCATTCGGTCATGGGGATCTACGTCTCCCAGTTCCTGGGACTGCCCAACTACGCACCCAATACGTCGACCAACGGATCCGAGCGTGCCATGGTGCCGATCGGCGCCTACGAGAAGGTCATGCCGCTGGATATCATGCCGACCCAGCTGCTGCGCTCGTTGATCGTCGGCGACATCGAATCGGCCATGCAGCTCGGCTGCCTGGAGCTGGATGAAGAAGACCTCTCGCTGTGCACCTACGTGTGCCCCGGCAAGTACGAGTACGGTCCCATCCTGCGCGACAACCTGACCATGATCGAGAAAGAGGCCTGATGATGGGGATTCGCAATACGCTCGACAAGCTGGAGCCTCATTTCGAGAAGGGCGGCAAGTACGAGAAGTTCTACGCGCTCTACGAGGCGGTCGATACGATCTTCTATTCGCCCCCCAGCGTCACCAAAAGCATGACTCACGTGCGCGACGGGATCGACCTGAAGCGCATCATGATCACGGTCTGGGCCTGTACGTTCCCGGCCATGTTCTTCGGCATGTACAACGCAGGCCTTCAGGCCAACCTGGCGATTGCCGATGGCTTCGGTGCGATCGCTGGCTGGCGTGAAGCGGTGACCATGGCGCTGGCGGGGAGTCACGACCCGGGCAGCATCTGGGCCAATTTCGTGCTGGGGGCGACCTACTTCCTGCCGATCTATCTGGTGACCTTCGTCGTGGGCGGCTTCTGGGAAGTCCTGTTCGCGGTCAAGCGTGGCCATGAAGTCAACGAAGGCTTCTTCGTGACGTCGGTGCTGTTCGCGCTGACGCTGCCGGCGACCATCCCGCTGTGGCAGGTAGCGCTGGGCATTACCTTCGGCGTGGTGATCGGCAAGGAAATCTTCGGTGGAACCGGCAAGAATTTCCTCAACCCGGCACTGACCGGCCGCGCTTTCCTCTATTTCGCGTATCCGGCCCAGATCTCCGGTGATAGCGTATGGGTCCCGGCCGATGGCTATACCGGTGCCACAGCGCTGTCCAACGCCGCGCTCAACGGCATGGAAGGCCTGCATCAGCAGTACAGCTGGTGGGATGCCTTCTTCGGCTTCATCCAGGGGTCCGTGGGGGAAACCTCGACGCTGGCGATCCTGATCGGTGCGGCGATACTGCTGCTGACGCGCATCGCTTCCTGGCGCATCATGGCGGGTGTCATGATCGGCATGATCCTGACCGCATCGCTGTTCAACGCTATCGGTTCCGACAGCAACCCGATGTTCGCGATGCCGTGGTACTGGCATCTGGTACTGGGTGGCTTCGCCTTCGGCATGGTGTTCATGGCAACCGATCCCGTATCGGCGTCGATGACCAATAACGGCAAGCTGATCTTCGGCGCGCTGATCGGTGTGATGACCGTGCTGATCCGTGTGGTCAACCCGGCCTTCCCCGAGGGCATCATGCTGGCAATCCTGTTTGCCAACCTGTTCGCGCCATTGATCGATCACATTTTCGTACAGGCGAATATCAAGCGGCGCCAAAAGCGGCTTTCAGCGCTGGCGTCCACCGAGAAGGAGGCTGTCTGATGGCGAGCAACAACTCGATCAAGAAGACGCTGATCGTCGCATTTTCCCTCTGCGTCATCTGCTCGGTGGTCGTCTCGTCCGCGGCCGTGGTGTTGAAGCCGAAGCAGTTGCAGAACCAGGCGCTGGACCGCAAGAGCAACATCCTGCAGGTGACCGAACTCTACAAGCCGGGCGATGATGTCGAAGAGAAGTACGCCGAGCTGATCACGCCACGCGTGGTCAACCTCGAAACCGGCGAGTATTCCGACGATCTGGATCCGAATACCTACGATCAGTTCGACGCCGCCAGAGATCCGGCAACGTCGCGCACGCTGTCGGGCGATGACGATATCGCGGGTATCGGGCGCCAGGAGAAGTTCTCCACCGTCTATCTGGTCGGTGATCCCGACGACCCAGACCAGATCGTCATGCCGATTCGCGGCCAGGGATTGTGGGGGCTGATGGAAGGCTTCTTGTCCGTGCGCGGCGATGGCAATACCATCGTGGGGCTTTCCTACTACGACCAGTCCGAAACCCCGGGCCTGGGCGGCGAGGTCGACAACCCGCGCTGGAAGGCGAAGTGGGATGGCAAAAAGATCTACGAGGATGGCGACTACCAGGATCCTCAGATCCAACTCGTGAAAGGCGGTGCCAGCGGCGAGTACGAAGTCGATGCGCTGTCGGGAGCCTCGCTTACCAGCCGAGGCGTCACCAACATGTTGCGGTTCTGGCTGAGTAACGAGGGCTATGCCCCGTACCTCGCCCGATTCCATGACGATTCCCAAGGAGGAGCGTGAAGATGGCTACGGACTCCGTAAAAGACGTCGTTCTATCACCAGTCTTCAAGAACAACCCGATCGCCCTGCAGGTACTGGGGATCTGTTCTGCGCTGGCGGTGACCAACTCCATGAGCGTATCGCTGGTCATGGGGCTCGCGGTCATTGCCGTGACGGCCTTCTCCAGCATGTTCGTCTCGCTGATCCGCAATCACATTCCGTCGTCGATCCGCATCATCGTGCAGATGACGATCATCGCGTCGCTGGTCATCGTGGTCGATCAGGTGCTGCGTGCCTATGCCTATGACATGTCCAAGCAGCTGTCGGTGTTCGTCGGCCTGATCATCACCAACTGTATCGTCATGGGGCGCGCGGAAGCCTACGCCATGCAGAACGGCCCGGTGATGAGCTTTCTCGACGGCGTCGGCAACGGACTCGGCTATGCCGTCATCCTGCTGATCGTCGGCTTCGTTCGCGAGTTGCTGGGGTCAGGCAGCGTGTTTGGCCTGACCATCCTGCCGACGGTTCAGAACGGTGGCTGGTACGTGCCCAATGGCTTGATGCTGCTGCCGCCTTCGGCATTCTTCGTCATCGGCCTGCTGATCTGGGTGCTGCGTACACTCAATCCGGAGCAGGTCGAGAAGACGGAATACCGTATCGTTGCCAACAGCAAGGCCAAGATCAAGGAGACTGCCAATGTTTGAACACTATCTCAGCCTGTTCGTGAAGGCGGTCTTCGTCGAGAACATGGCCTTGGCATTCTTCCTGGGCATGTGTACGTTCCTGGCCGTCTCCAAGAAGATTTCTTCCGCCATCGGTCTGGGCATCGCCGTCGTCGTCGTCCTGACCATCACGGTGCCGGTCAATAACCTGATTCTCAATTACCTGCTCAAGGCGGGGGCATTGAGCTGGACTGGCCTCGAAGGTGCCGAGAACATCGACCTCAGCTTCCTGGGCCTTTTGAGCTATATCGGCGTCATCGCGGCGATCGTCCAGATCCTCGAGATGTTCCTCGACAAGTTCGTGCCGGCGCTCTACAACGCACTGGGCGTTTTCCTGCCGCTGATCACCGTCAACTGCGCCATCATGGGTGCCTCGCTGTTCATGGTTCAGCGTGACTACACCTTCGGCGAGTCGGTGATCTATGGTGCCGGCGCGGGTGCTGGCTGGGCGCTGGCGATCATGGCGCTCGCGGGTATCCGCGAAAAGCTCAAGTACAGTGATGTGCCCGGCAGTCTGCAGGGACTGGGGATCACGTTCATCACGGCCGGTCTGATGTCGTTGGGCTTCATGTCCTTCTCCGGCATCCAGCTTTGACGCCAGCAAGACCCATGGCGTCCAGGCAACGACATCAACGCAACAAGGAAATAGGAACCCGACATGGTTGATACATCCATCATCGTGCTCGGCGTCGTCATGTTCACCGTGATCGTGCTGGGGCTGGTGGCGGTCATCCTGGCCGCGCGCAGCCGGCTGGTCAGCAGCGGTGACGTGGCGATCGAGATCAATGGCGACCCTGACAACACCGTGACGACACAGGCCGGGGGCAAGCTGCTTCAGACGCTGGCCGCCAACGGCATCTTTCTGTCGTCGGCCTGCGGCGGCGGCGGCTCCTGCGCGCAGTGCAAGTGCCAGGTGAGCGAAGGCGGCGGCTCCATCCTGCCGACCGAAGAGTCTCACTTCACTCTGCGCGAGAAGAAGGAAGGCTGGCGCCTTTCCTGCCAGGTGCCGGTCAAGCAGGACATGAAGATCCGTGTCCCGGATGAGGTCTTTGGCGTCAAGAAGTGGGAATGCGAGGTCATCGAGAATCCCAACGTCGCGACCTTCATCAAGGAGCTGAACCTGAAGCTGCCGGAAGGCGAAGAAGTGGCCTTCCGTGCCGGTGGCTACGTGCAGTTGGTGGCGCCGCCCTACGACGTGAAGTTCTCCGATTTCGATATCGAGGAGCAGTATCGCGGCGACTGGGAGAACTTCGGGCTGTTCAACCTCACGCACAAGAACGACGAAGAGGTGATCCGCGCCTACTCGATGGCGAACTATCCCGAAGAGAAAGGGATCCTCAAGTTCAACATCCGTATCGCGACGCCGCCCCCGAAATCCAGCCATCCGCCGGGGCTGATGTCGACCTACGTCTTCAGCCTGAAGCCGGGCGACAAGGTGACCGTCATGGGGCCGTTCGGTGAATTCTTCGCCAAGGATACCGACGCGGAGATGGTGTTCATCGGCGGCGGTGCGGGCATGGCGCCGATGCGCAGCCACATCTTCGATCAGCTCAAGCGACTGAAATCCACGCGCAAGATGTCGTTCTGGTACGGCGCACGCTCCTGGCGCGAGACGTTCTACAACGAAGAGTACGATCAGCTGGCCGAAGAGTTCGACAACTTCGAATGGCATCTAGCGCTCTCCGATCCGCAGCCGGAGGATAATTGGGAAGGGCCGACCGGGTTCATTCACAATGTGCTCTATGAGAACTATCTCAAGGATCACCCGGCGCCCGAGGACTGCGAGTACTACATGTGTGGGCCGCCGATGATGAATGCCTCGGTGATCAAGATGCTGACCGATATGGGCGTCGAGCCCGAAAACATCATGCTGGATGATTTCGGCGGATGATCCAACGGCTTGAGCGCCGAGTGACGGGGCCGATCCTTCTGGGGTTGGCCCTGTTGCTATTCGCACTGCTGGCCGGGTGCGAGCGCGAACCTCAATCCTACCGGCTGGAAGGGCCGATTTTCGGCACCGGATTTCACGTGACCTTCTACGGTGACTACGACGACGAACAGCTCGACAGGATCGAGCATTCGGTCAAGGATGCACTGCATCGCGTCGACCGCCTGATGTCGACCTACAAGCCCGATTCCGAGCTGTCACGCTTCAATCAGGCAGCAGTGGGCGAGCCGTTCGAGCTCTCCCCGGAGACGGCCGAAGTGATTCGGGAAGCGATCCGCGTGGGTGACATGTCCAGCGGTGCTTTCGATGTCACGGTCGGATCGGCCGTCAACCTCTGGGGCTTTGGCCCGGATAAGCACCCGGATCGCGTGCCCAGTGACGACGAGATCGCGGCAGCGCTGAAGGAAGTCGATTATCGGGCTCTCCAGCTCGATGGCGATACGCTGACCAAGACCAAGCCGGTCTACGTGGATCTTTCCGGTATTGCCAAAGGCTACGGTGTCGACGCGGTCGCCCGGGCGCTGGACGACCTGGGGGTGAGCCGATACCTGGTCGAGGTGGGCGGCGAAATTCGTACACGAGGCGACAAGCCCGGCGACCAGCCTTGGCGGATCGCGGTGGAAAAGCCGGTCTCGAACGAACGTAGCGTGCAGCGTATCATTGAGCTGGATGATTCGGCAGTGGCGACATCGGGTGACTATCGCAACTATTTCGAAAGCGATGGCAAGCGTTATTCTCACACCATCGATCCGCGGACTGGTCGCCCGATCACCCACCATCTGGTTTCCGTGACAGTGATCACGGCTGACTGCATGACCGCCGACGCCTTGGCGACAGCCATCGATGTGTTGGGCCCAGACGCTGGTTATGCCATGGCCGAGCGTGAAAACCTGGCGGTCTATCTCGTTGTCAAAACGCCGGAAGGCTTCGAAACGCGTGTATCCACGGCGTTTCAAAACTATCTCAAAGATTCGGAAGAGGAGAATCAGTCATGACGATCTGGATTCTGGCCTTCGCCATCATGCTGCTGTTGGTAGGCGGCATGGCGATTGGCGTCATCCTCGGACGCAAGCCCATTGCCGGTTCCTGCGGTGGCCTCAATACCCTCGGTCTCAAGAACGGATGCGAGATCTGCGGCGGCAACGACGAGGTCTGTGAAGAAGAGAGTCGCAAGAATGTCGCTGGTGCGCGCCGGCGCAGCGATGAAAATCGCGGCGCGGATCTGGGCTACAACGCCGTCAAGCGCTGAGTAGCGGCAGTATTGGGTTCGTTTGTCGGTCGCCACGATCCAATCAGGTCGTACCAGCCATCATGTAAGGAGTAGGCGAAGCAAATGGCAGTTCACAACTATGACGTCGTGGTCATCGGCTCGGGGCCCGCAGGCGAGAGTGCCGCGATCAATGCGGCGAAACATGGCAAGCGGGTTGCCATTGTCGAGCGGCAGTCGTCCGTCGGTGGCAACTGCACGCACTGGGGAACGATTCCTTCCAAGGCGCTGCGGCATCAGGTCAAGCAGATCATGCAGTTCAATACCAACCGCATGTTCCGTGATATCGGTGAGCCGCGCTGGTTTTCGTTCCCCAAGGTGCTCGAGCGTTCTCGCGTGACGATCGACCAGCAGGTCGAACTGCGTACCAAGTTTTACTCGCGTAATCGCATCGATCTGTTTTTCGGCGTGGCACGCTTTCGCGACGAACATACCGTCGTCGTGCGGGACAATCATGAAGGTGCGGAAGAGCTCAGCGCTCCTCAATTCGTGATCGCCACCGGATCACGGCCTTATCGTCCGGCCGACGTCAACTTTCGTCACCCGCGCATTTACTGCTCGGACACCATTCTCGGCCTGTCGCATACCCCGCGGACGCTGATCATCTATGGCGCCGGGGTAATCGGCTCGGAGTATGCTTCCATCTTCTCCGGCCTGGGCGTCAAGGTCGATCTTATCGACACCCGCGAGCGCCTGCTCTCCTTCCTCGATGACGAAATCAGCGATGCGCTCTCCTATGAGCTGCGCAACAACGGCGTGCTGATTCGTCACAACGAAGAGTACCGTAGCGTCGAGGGCGACGAGGCCGGCGTGGTGGTCAACCTGGAATCCGGCAAGCGGCTTCGTGCCGACGCCTTCCTCTGGGCCAACGGTCGTACCGGCAATACCGACGATCTGGGTCTCGAGAACATCGGTCTCGAGCCCAACGGCCGCGGTCAGTTGCAGGTCGACGGCCACTACCGCACCCAGATCCCGCACATCTACGCGGTGGGCGACGTGATCGGCTGGCCGAGCCTGGCGAGTGCGGCCTACGATCAGGGGCGCAGCGCCAGCGATGAATTTCTCGGCGAGGATTTCCGCTTCGTCGATGATATTCCCACCGGGATCTACACCATTCCCGAGATCAGTTCCGTGGGCAAGACCGAGCGGGAGCTGACCGAAGCCAAGGTGCCTTACGAGGTCGCCCAGGCCTTTTTCAAGGATACCGCACGCGCGCAGATTACCGGCGACACGGCGGGCATGCTCAAGATCCTGTTCCATCGCGAAACGCTGGAAATCCTGGGGATTCACTGCTTCGGCGACCAAGCCTCCGAGATCGTCCATATCGGCCAGGCGATCATGCAGCAGAAGGGCGAAGCCAATACGCTACGCTACTTCATCAATACCACATTCAATTATCCCACCATGGCTGAAGCCTACCGAATCGCTGCCCAGAACGGTTTGAACCGACTTTTCTGAGTGGCCGGCCTGATCGTCGTTCGCCCCTGAATTGCAGCCTTGTTATCGAGGCTTCGCGAGTCAGGGGCGACGGCGTTTCTGGTGGCTCGTTTCCTGCAGGGTAGGGGAACGCTGACAATCCGCGTTGCGCCACCTGGGGCTGGGTAGCGGTCAGGCTTGCGGATCGTTGCTGCCGCTGTCAGTGTCCTGCTCGCGCTGCTTGTCGAGCGCGATCTGCAGCGCCGGGTTGCGATAGCGGTAGACGCGCAAGCTTTTCAGGAAGACATCGTCCTCCAGTCGCTGATCGGAACGGCGTGCACGGGTTCGCGTTGCTGGCGGCCGTACCGGTGGATCGTTGAGATGTGGCATCTTCAGCGCCGGGTCCGGAATGAACAGCGGCAAGGGCAGGTTCATGGCGCGTCGCATTCGACCATCCGCCAGCGCTTCGCGGAAGAAGAGATTCGCCCGCATCACCGGTGCCTGCTGCTGGATCTGCGCCAGTGGCTCGCCATCTGGTATATCGGCGAGCTTGCGCAGCTGGATCTGAATGTGGGATGCCGACAGGTCCATCTGCTTCAATCTGGCTTCCGCGTCGGCCACGCTCATGCGCTTGATCGAGCGGCCGCTGGTATACCACGCCAGCCTGATCCGCGATAGCGGCGCGTCGGCAATGGGCACCTGACGCCAGCACTGCTTGAGATGGAGGCGGGCGAGCCCTTGGCCACGCAGATGATCATGCAGCACCGGGTGCCGGAAAGGCAGCACAGCCTTGGCCTCGGTGATGAGTCGAGGGGCGGATTGGCGAATGCGTTTCAGCGTTGCGGCGAATCGCGCCTTGCCGAGGTTGACCGTCTGGACGGCTTCCATGATCGTCGGCGTTGCGACGACCACACCAATGTAATTGCGCGTCTCGCGGCCGTCCTGTCCGTCCTGATACCAGAAGTCGGTCAGTGCGCGGCGTAGCCATTGCGCATCGACCGTCGTCTCGCCCAATGCCCAGGCGGGTGTCGGATTGTTGGCATAGACCGTTGCCAGCTGTTCGACCGCCTCGATCAGACGATCGAAATCGGATTCCAGCTCGGCCAGCAAGCGATACTGCAGTTCCATGGGGCGTCTCCTGAAGACAGATATCGATTTATACCGTTATCTTTCTTGGTGCGTCTACCCATTGGCGATGTTTTCTTCCGCAAGGAAGCAAGGAAAAGAGGGGGCATGCAGAGAGAAGGTCGTCCAGGAAGAACGTCATTTAGAGAGGACGAGCATTTAGAGGGAATGATCGTCTAGAAAATCGACCGTCTTGCGCCGCTGCCATCGCCGGAACGATGGCAGCAGCGACGAACGCTATCAGCGATCGCGATAGCGGCGGGTCAGGTCGCCATAGGCGTCGATCCGTCGGTCACGCAGGTAGGGCCAGATGCGGCGAACATCTTCGCTGCGAAGCAGGTCGACCTCCACCAGCAGGTTCTGGCTTTCCTCGCCGCCATGGGCCAGCAGCTCGCCCTGGGGGCCGCAAACGAAACTGCCGCCCCAGAAGTCGATGCCTTCGCCAACGCCGGAGAGATCCGGCTCGTGACCGACCCGGTTGGCGACAATGACCGGCAAGCCGTTGGCGACACCATGCGAGCGCTGGATCAGGGTCCAGGCATCCTTCTGGCGCTGCTTTTCCGCCGTGTCGTCGGAAGGCGTCCAGCCGATGGCGGTGGGATAAAGCAGAAGATCCGCGCCTGCCAACGCCATCAATCGAGCCGCTTCCGGATACCATTGATCCCAGCAGACCAGCACGCCGAGGCGGCCGACGGAGGTGTCGATCGGCTCGAAACCCTGCTTGGCGTCTTCGTCGCCAGGCGTGAAGTAGAACTTCTCGTAGAAGCCGGGATCGTCGGGGATGTGCATCTTGCGATAATGACCGACGCGGCCCCGGGCGCGGTCCAGCACGATGGCGGTGTTGTGGTAGAGCCCCGCGGCGCGGCGTTCGAAGATCGAGCCGACGATGACGATATCCAGCTCGCGGGCCAGGGTCGCGAGCCGTTGGCCGGTCGGGCCATCCAGGGGCTCGGCCAGGTCGAACAGTTCGGTATCTTCGCACTGGCAGAAGTAGTGCGTCGCGTGCAGTTCCTGCAGCAGTACCAGTTCGGCACCTTGGGCGGCGAGCTCGCGGATACCGGCTTCGCTCGCTTCGAGACTGCGCTGCTTGTCTGGCCAGGCTTGCTGCTGGACCAGGCCGACCTTTAGCGTTCTGGACATGATCTCTCCTTAACCTGTATTTCGAACCGGCTCTTTGACTCGGCTTCTCGCCTCAGGTTTCCACTCAGCCCAAGGATAGCGAGGGATCGAGCGATCCGCGCGGCAACTGCATGGTCAGGCAGTGAAGGCTGCCATGCTGACGGATGACGGCGCGACAGTCGATCGGTATCACGTCGCGGCCGGGGAAGGCGCCGTCGATGACCTTGAGTGCTTGGAAATCCGCGGCATCGCCATAGGTCGGAACCAGGACGGCGCCGTTGATGATCAGGAAGTTGGCGTACGTTGCCGGCAAGCGGTGGCCGTCGTCCGGATCGAAGCAGGGCTTGGGCCAGGGGAGTGCCAGCAGGCGATAGGGCGAGCCGTCCTCGCGGCGGAGCGCCTTGAGTTCGTTCTCCATCGCCGCCAAGGCCTCGTAATGCGGATCCCGGGGATCGTCGCAACGCACGTAGGCGATCGTCGCCGGGTCGCAGAAGCGCGCCAGGGTGTCGATATGGCTATCGGTATCGTCGCCTTCGAGATGCCCGTTCTCGAGCCATAGCACGCGGGAGACGCCGAGCTGCTCGCCTAGGCAGGTCTCGATGGCGTCGCGGTCGAGGTCCGGGTTGCGATTGGGATTGAGCAGGCAGGCGCTGGTGGTGAGTAGCGTGCCCTCGCCATCGGTGTCGATGCCGCCGCCTTCGAGTACCAGCGTCTGCGATTCGACCGGTGCCGCGAATACCTGTCGGGATGCCAGCGCCCGAGTCAAGGCATCGTCCCGTTCGGCGGCGAACTTGCCACCCCAGCCGGTGAAGACGTAATCGAGCAACGTCAGGCGACCATCGCGTTCGACGGCGATCGGGCCGTGATCCCGGGCCCAGGTGTCGTCGCTCGGAGCCTCCACGAGATGCCAGCGCCGGGCGTCGATGCCCAGCGCGGTGAAACGCGCCGCCAGGCGTTCGCGCTGAGGCTCGTCGTGCACGACGACCAGCACCGGCTGATAGCGAGTGATGGCTACGACCATCGCTTCCAGCGTTGCCTCGATATGCTCGAGCAACGGTGCCCAATCGCTGGTCGGGGTCGGCCAGGTCAGTTGAATGGCATCCTGGGGGTGCCACTCGGGGAACAGACGCAGGGTCATGGTGTCTCCATTGCGCATAAGGGCCGATGTGCGTCAGAGCCGATGTCGAGGACGCGGCATTGTAGAGCCTGATCGCGGCGATGCAAGCAGGAGTCGCGCGTCGTCTCGACGCGGCGACGACGGCGCTCGCTACCGCTTTCCGGTGAGCGCCAGTGTAGCGTGGGCGACGCCGCTGGCAAGCCGAAGGTCGCCCGACAAACTGGCGTTTTCGGGAACCGACAAAACCCGTAACATGAGCCGCTGCTGACAAGGAATCCAACCTGATGCTCGACCGTTTACCCTTTCTGGTGGGCCTGAGATACGTCCGGGCCAAACGACGTAACCACTTCATTTCCTTCATATCGCTCACCTCGATGCTTGGCCTGGCCCTGGGGGTCGCTGTCCTTATCCTGGTGCTGTCGGTCATGAACGGCTTCGATCACGAACTGCGTACCCGCGTACTCGGCATGGTGCCGCATACCCGCATCGAACAGCAGGGCGGCATGCAGGACTGGAAAGCGCTGGCCGAGAAGGTCGACCAGCATCGGAATGTCGTCGCCTCGGCCCCCTACGTGCAGCAGCAGGGCATGTTCTCGGCCAGCGGACGCACCCAGGGCGCCATGGTCACCGGGGTTCAGCCGGAATACGAGCGTGACGTCTCGATCATCGATCAGCACATGCAGACCGGCTCGCTCGACGATCTCTCGGCCGGCAGCTGGCATGTCGTGCTCGGCTCGCTGCTGGCGCGCAATCTCGGGGTCGGCGTGGGGGACCGGGTGACGCTGCTGGTGCCGGAGGCATCGATCACGCCGGGTGGCGTGTTTCCGCGCCTGAAGCGCTTCACCGTCAGCGGAATCTTCAAGGTCGGTGCCGACCTAGATGCCAATCTCGCCTATGCCAATATCGAGGACATGCAGACACTCGCCCGCCTCGGCGACAAGGTCGATGGATTGCGTCTGGAGCTGGATGACCTGTTCAAGGCCGGGCCGGTGACACGGGACATCGTCTCGAATCTGGGTGCCGGTTATCGAGGCATGGACTGGACCTATACCCATGGCAACCTGTTCCAGGCGATCCAGATGGAGAAGCACATGATCGGTCTGTTGCTGATGGTGATCGTCGCGGTGGCGGCGTTCAACATCGTCTCGACGCTGGTCATGGTGGTTACCGACAAGCATGCGGACATCGCCATCCTGCGCACCATCGGCGCCAAGCCGAAGTCGATCATGGGAATCTTCGTCGTGCAGGGGCTGGCGATCGGCATCATCGGTATCGTGATCGGGGTGATTGCCGGCGTGATCCTGGCGCTGACGGTGTCCGACATCATTGCCTGGGTCCAGGCCGTCACCGGTATCCAGTTCCTCGATCCCAACGTCTATTTCATCAGCTACCTGCCGTCGCGGCTCGAGATGAGTGACCTGGGCGTGATCGTCTCCAGCGCTTTCGGACTGACCTTCCTGTCGACGCTCTATCCGGCCTGGCGAGCGGCACGTATCCAGCCGGCAGAGGTACTGCGTTATGAGTGAAGCCAATTTCCGGTCATCGTCTGCCAGCGGAGGCAACATCATGCTCGACTGCCGCCAACTCACGCGAACCTACAGCGAAGGCCCGCAGGATCTCACCGTGCTGGATCACCTGGACCTGCAGGTAAGAGCCGGAGAGAGAGTGGCCGTCGTCGGGAGTTCCGGCTCCGGTAAGACCACGCTGCTCAACTTGCTGGGCGGTCTGGATCGGCCCAATGGAGGCGAGGTCGTCATCGGCGGGCAATCGCTGGCGGGGCTGAATGAGTCGGCGCTGGGCAGCTTTCGTAACCGTTATATCGGTTTCGTCTATCAGTTCCACCATCTGCTGGCGGAGTTCACCGCGGCGGAAAACGTCGCTCTGCCGCTGATCATTCGCGGGCAGAGCCGGAAGGTCGCCGTGGAGAAGGCCCAGAAGCTGCTGGACCGGGTCGGCATGGCGCCACGTGGTGCCCACAAGCCCGGTGAACTGTCGGGCGGGGAGCGCCAGCGCGTGGCCATCGCCAGGGCGCTGGTCACCGATCCCAGTCTGGTATTGATGGACGAGCCGACGGGAAATCTGGATCAGACTACCGCGGCCAACATCCTCGCGATGATGGACGAGCTGGCGGCGACCACCGACTGTGCGTTCGTGGTGGTGACCCACGACATGTCGCTGGCGGCGCACCAGGATCGCACCATGCGTCTGGACAAAGGCCGACTGACCGCCGTATGAGCTGACGCAGCGAGTTGTCGCATGGCCTAAAGCTGACGCCGCTCTGGACGATCAACAGTCCAGGGCGGCGTTTTTTTGCGTCAGTGCGAAATCGCCAGAGGGGTCGGAGGCCGAAACGGTCGGAAACGACAGTCGAGCCGGCCGTCGGTTGGGGCAGTCGGGTCAGTCGATGGCGAGTTTAATGTTGTTGCCGGCGCTGGCGGCGTTTCGCGCGTCGCCGCCAGCTGCGGTAGATCTGGAAGCGCCAGATGAGCCGTACCAGAACGTTGCTGACGAGGGCCAGAACCAGGCCAACGAGCACCGAGCCGACCGCCAGCGGCAGAACGATGTGCGCCATCTGTTCGGCGATCCACATCGTGGTGATGTGATCCGGCACCTTGCGGGCCGGGTAGTCCAGCACCCATGCCCCCACGCGGTAGTTGAAATAGAAGACTACCGGCATCGTCAGCGGATTGGTCAGCCAGACCAGGCTGACGGATAGCGGCAGGTTGCCGCGAAAGCAGTAGGCGCCAAAGGCGGCCAGCAGCATCTGGCACGGGATCGGCAGCATGGCGGCGAACAGGCCGACCATGCAGGCGTTGGCAACGCTATGACGAGATAGCACCCACATCGCCGGATCGCCCAGCATATGGTGCATGAAACGCAAAGAGCGAGTGCGCTGCAGCCTCTCCTGGCTGGGAATGTAGCGTTGTAACCATCGACGAGACATGAGGCCGCTCGCTGAACGAAGAAGGCCCATTATCCATACAACTTCAAGGCCCCGCCATGTTAAGTCCGCTTATCGGGAATGCCGACGTTGATAGCGACTGATGCCGCGAGTCGGGTCGCCGTGCTGGCGAGACGCCCCGGCTGGGCGATGCCACTGGCACTGGCGGCGCTAGCCGGCTCGTTCGTCGGGTATCGAAGCGGGGGTGGGGAGTCGCTGTTCGGAATCCTGTCTGTCACGACCGCCGCCTCGCTGCTGGCGGTTGCGCTGTGGCGACGCTCGCTGTGGGGCGCGCTGACGGTTCTGGCCTTCCTGAGCTGCGCGCATCAGGTTGGCCAGCAGCGTGCGGGAGAATTTCCGGCATCGCTCGCCGGCCACGACTTCAGGCTGACGGGCCGAATCCATGCGCTGGATGTCGATCCGCGTCGGACGCGCTTTCGCTTCGAGGTGGATTCCTGTCGCCCCAGGGCTTCCGGCGACGTCTGTCCTGCCAGCACCCAACTGCGGCTGTCCTGGTATGACGCGCCTGCGCTCCACGAGGGAGAGCGCTGGCAACTGACCGCCCGTCTGCGTCAGCCGCTGGGATTCGCCAATCCGGATACCTTCGATTACGGCGGTTGGCTCTGGCGCGAAGGGATACAGGCGCTGGGTTACGTCCGCGACGACTCGCCGAAGCGGATGGCCACTGCTCTTTTTTCTCTACGGCAGGCCGCCCTGGATCGACTGGACGACGCCGACATCTCGCCGCTGGGCAAACGCTGGCTGGCGGCCTTGACGCTGGGCGCCGGCGAGCGTCTCGACGACGATGACTGGGACTTGCTGAACGCGACCGGCACGACCCACCTGATGGTCATCTCGGGGCTCCACATCGGTCTCGTGGCAGCGCTCTGCCTGTGGCTGTTGAGGCGCGTGGCGCGTCGGGTGCAGCCGTTGTCCTGGCGGATGACATCCTGGCCGTGGCTGGGAGCCGGGCTGGCGGCCTTCGCCTACGCGGGATTGGCGGGCTTCGAGCCACCGGCGGTACGGGCAGCGATCATGGCTGCAATCGGCCTGTGGGCGGCGAGCGGTCGTCATGCGCCCGGCTGGTGGCAGGCCTGGTGGCTGGCGCTGGGGCTCGTGGTGGTTGCCGACCCGCTGGCGCCGTGGCGTCCCGGGCTCTGGCTGTCGTTCGCGGCGGTTGCCGTGTTGATCCTCGCCTGGTCGGGCCGGCCCCGACCTTCGGGAGGGCGGGGGTGGTGTCTCGCGCTGCTGCGCAGTCAGTGGCTGCTGGCCCCGATCATGGCAGCGGCGGTATTGCTCGCCTTCGGACGGTTGTCGCCGCTGGCGCCGTTGATCAACCTGGTCGCGGTTCCGCTCGTGAGCAGCCTGATGGTGCCGCTGGGATTCGTCGGCTGGCTGTTCGCGATCTGGCCGACGTTGGCCGGTTGGGCCTGGTGGCCCTTCGATCAGTTGGCCAATGGGTTGGCTGGTGTCCTCGCGCAGGCCGCCGACAGTCTGCCGCTCTGGACGCCAAGCCCCTGGTGGCGCTGGCCGACCGCTGTCGCGCTGCTGCTGTGGGGGCTGCTCTGGCTGCTGCCGGGCGTGACACGACTGACGCGAGCGTGGGCCTGCCCGTCGCTGCTGGTTCTGGTGCTGCTGCTTCGGCCGCCCAGCCTGGACCGGGGGGAATTGGTCATCACGGTCTATGATGTCGGGCAGGGGCAACTGGTCGAACTTCAGACACGTGACCGACGCGTGCTGGTCGACACCGGGCCGCGCTTCGGATCGGGCTTCATGCCGGCCAGCCTGCTGTGGCCCGCCGGGCAGCGATTCGACGATGTCATCGTCACGCATAGCGACACCGACCATTCGGGCGGCATCGCCGCGCTGCGCCAGGATCATCGGGTCGAGCGCTGGTGGGCGCCCCGCGGCAACGATCTGCAGTTGCCATCGCGGCCTTGCGAGGCAGGCGGCGGCTGGCGGGACGAAGGCGTCTCCTGGCGGTTCCTGTCCCCGCCTGTCGGCGATATTGCCGCGAATGCCAATGACCGTTCCTGCGTATTGCTGGTCACTCAGGGCAAGCGCCATGTTCTGATTACCGGTGATGCCGGGGTGAATCGGGAGCGCGAGTTCGTCGAGACACTCGCGAGCGGGCCGCTCGAACATCGCCGGCTCGACGTGCTGGTGGCCGGTCATCACGGCAGTGCCACCAGTTCGTCCCAGGCGCTGGTGGCGGCGACGCGGCCCGCCGAGGTCATCTTCAGCAGCGGCCGCGGCAACCCGTTCGGTCACCCGGCGCCCTCTGTCGTCCAGCGGTTCATCGACGCCGGCAGCCGGGTCTGGAATACTGCCTATGATGGCGCTGTCCGGGTCACGCTGACCCCGTCCACGCGGGACGTTCACGCACAGCGTCATCCCGGTTGGGAGCGTCGGCTGGCTGTCGATGGCGGGGATGTTGGGGTAGAATCCAGCCCCTGAAAGCGCCCGCGCTGCACGATGACGAGCCGGCATCGATACCGCTTGCTCGACGCCTCGCCCGCGCGGCAGGCGCAGCGCCGGGAGCCAGACCCTTTTCCAGTCGAACGGAGTTACCGTGTCACAAGCTTCCAGTCTGGCGCTCTATCGACGTCTCCTAGAATACGTCCGCGTGGAATGGCGTTCCTTCGCCCTCGCCGTGGTCGGCTATGCCATCTATGCCGCCTCGAGCACGGCACTGGCGGAGATGATGAAGCGGCTGATCGACGGGATTCAGCAGCCGGATGCCGCCTTTCGCTACTTTCTGCCACTGTTCGTGATCGGCATGTTCGCGGCTCGCGGCATCGGTACCTTCCTGGGCACCTACTTCATGAGCAACGTGGCGCGTAACGTGGTGCACAAATTGCGCTGCAACGTCTTCAACCACATGCTGCACCTGCCCGGTCGCTTCTTCGACATGCACTCCAGCGGTCATCTCATTTCGCGAGTGACCTATCACGTCGAGCAGGTGACGGGGGCGGCCACCAACGCGATCACGATCATCCTGCGGGAAGGCCTGTTCGTGATCGGTCTGATCGGCTATCTGTTCTGGACCAACTGGTTGCTGACGCTGATTTTCATGGGCGTCACGCCGCTGATCGGGCTCGTGGTGCGCTACACCAGCAAGCGTTTCCGCAAGATCTCGCGGCGCATCCAGAATTCCATGGGTGACGTGACGCACGTCGCCTCCGAGGCGCTGACCGGTTATCGGGTGGTGCGCACACACGGGGCGGAAGAGTACGAGAAACGCCGCTTCGAAGCCGCGAGCAACTACAACCGTGAGCAGAGCATCAAGGAGGCGATGACCAAGGCGACCAGCACGCCGGTCATTCAGCTGCTGGTGGCGCTGGCGCTGGCGGGGCTCGTGTGGCTGGCGATGGCGCCGGAGCTGATGAATGCGATGACGCCCGGGGAGTTCGTCGCCTTCATCACCGCCGCGTCCCTGATGGCCAAGCCCATCCGGTCGCTGACCGACGTCAACAGCATCATCCAGAAAGGGCTCTCGGCCTCGCAGGAGCTCTTTGGTCTGCTGAGTCGGCCGACCGAGAAGGACGAGGGCGAGTACCTGCCGACTCGCCTGGAAGGGCGCGTACGTTTCGAAGGCGTGCGGTTTGCCTATGACGAAGATCAGCCGGAAGTGCTCAAGGGCATCGATCTGGACGTGCCCGCAGGCCAGATGGTCGCGATCGTGGGGCGTTCGGGAAGCGGCAAGTCGACCCTGATGGGATTGCTGCCGCGGTTCTACCAACCAACCGCCGGACGCATTCTGATCGACGATATCGATATCCAGGAGTACCAGCTGTCGCCGCTGCGCCAGCAGATCGGGCTGGTCTCCCAGCAGGTGACGTTGTTCAACACCACGATCGCCGACAACATCGCCTACGGCGTGCCCGATGCCAGTCGCGAGCAGGTCGAATCCGCGGCGCGGGCCGCCTACGCGCACGAGTTCATCGAACAACTGCCGAAAGGGTACGACACGCTGGTCGGCGACAACGGGGTCATGCTTTCCGGTGGCCAGCGCCAGCGTCTGGCGATCGCGCGAGCCATCTTCAAGGATGCGCCGGTACTGATTCTGGACGAGGCGACCTCGGCGCTGGATACCGAATCCGAGCGCTACATCCAGCGGGCGCTGGAAGTCGTCTGTCGTGACCGCACCACGTTTGTCATCGCCCACCGCCTGTCGACCATCGAGCGCGCCGATCGCATTGCGGTGATGGATCAGGGCAATCTCATCGAGAGCGGCACCCACGCCGAGCTGCTGGAAAAGGGTGGCGCCTACGCCTCCCTTTACCAGCTGCAGTTCCAGGAGGAGGCGTGACGCCGATCGAGCGCGCCTGGTATCGCGGATCGCGATGGCTGACGCTGCTGGCGCCGCTGGAAGCGCTTTACCGACAGATCGTCGTGCGTCGCCAAGAGGCCTACCGCGAAGGTCGTCGCGAGGTCTGGCAGCCGCCGGTCCCGGTGGTCGTCGTGGGCAATCTGTCGGTGGGTGGCACCGGCAAATCGCCGCTGGTTGCCTGGCTGGTGCGCTGGCTGACGGACAATGGCTGGCGGCCGGGCATCGTCTCTCGGGGGTACGGCGGCAAGGCCCCATCCTATCCGCTGGCGGTGACGAGCCAGACGCCCGTGGCGCTGAGCGGTGACGAACCGTTGATGCTGGCACAGCAGACCGGCGCGCCGCTGGCCGTCGATCCCGATCGGCCGCGGGCGGCACGCTGGCTCACCGAACATTCCCGTTGCAACATTCTGATCGCCGACGACGGTCTGCAGCACTACGCCCTGGGGCGATCGCTGGAACTGGTCGTCGTCGACGGCGTGCGAGGATTCGGCAATCGCCACTGCCTGCCGCGAGGCCCCTTGCGGGAACCGTTGCAGCGCCTGGCCGACGCCGACGCGCTGATCGGCAACGGCGGTACGGCATCGCTTGCCAGCACCGACGGTGAAGGCGTCCCGCGCTTTTCGATGACCCTCGTGCCGACGGCGTGGCGCCACCTGGTCAGCGGCGAGCGCTACTCGGTCGAGCAGCCGCCGTTCGGGCTCGATCGCCCCGTTGCGGCACTGGCGGGAATCGGGCATCCGCAACGATTCTTCGACACGCTCGAGGCGCTGGGCGTGCCTCATGAAGGGATCGCGTTCGGCGATCATCATCAGTTTTCCGTCGCCGATTTGCCCGCTGCCCCGAGAGTCGTGGTCATGACCGCGAAGGATGCGGTCAAATGTACCGGCTTCGCCGACGACCGTTGCTGGGTGCTGGATGTCGAGGCAGCACCCGAACCGGCCTTCGCCGAGTGGTGGGCCGAGCGAGTCGAGGGTTGGGCGCGATCCTAGGTGCTGTCTGAAAAGTCGACGAGCGAAGGCCAGGCAAGGCAAAAATCGGCGAAAGCGCGGATTTACGGGGTATAAATGAGCATTTTGACCGGGCTGGCGCTCCAGCCGATTTTTAACGCCGCATGGGCGAGCGCAGTACTTTTCAGACAGACCCTAGATACCCTCTCTTCTCTGCCATGTAAGCCTCACTGGCATGGAAGCCCCTCTGGAATGAAAGCCCCTCTGGCATGCAGGCGTCGATGGCGCGATCATGGTCGCAGATTTCCGCGGGTCGTTTTCGTCTGGCTCGTGGTGGCGTACACAGGCATCGTTGATAAGGAAGAATCATGGATAAGGAATTGATGGCAATGCTGATCTGTCCGGTCAGCCACAGTGAACTGACCTACGATCGCGAGCGTCAGGAGCTCAAGAGTTCGGTCAGCGGGCTGGCCTATCCGGTTCGGGACGGGATCCCGGTGATGCTGGAAAACGAAGCCCGTGTGATGTCGACCGAGGAGAAGCTCGGCAAGGCAGCGCCGGCACCATGAATGATTTCGTGGTGGTGATTCCTGCTCGGTATGGGTCCAGCCGCCTCCCGGGCAAGCCGCTGATGGACATCGATGGCTTGCCCATGGTCCAGCACGTGTGGATGAGAGCCAATGACAGCGGCGCCTCGCGTATCGTGATCGCGACCGACGACGCCCGCATCGAGCAGGCCGCCCGGGCATTCGGCGCCGAGGTGGTGATGACTCGCGATGATCACCCTTCGGGCACCGATCGCCTGGCCGAAGTGGCCGCCAGGCTGCAATTGCCTGACGAGACCATCGTCGTCAACGTGCAGGGTGACGAGCCGTTGCTGCCGGCCAGCGCGATCGACCGTGTCGCCGCGCGGCTCGCGGCGGACGGCCGGGCGTCCGTATCGACGCTGGCCGAGCCGATCCATGACGTGGATACGCTGTTCAACCCGAACGTGGTCAAGGTCGTCACCGACCTGACGGGGCGGGCGCTCTATTTCTCGAGGGCGCCGATTCCCTGGGATCGCAACGCCTGGAAGACCCAGCCGCCGACGCTGCTGGAGACGGATGCCTGGTTGCGCCATATCGGTCTCTACGCCTATCGCGCCGGATTCCTGGCCGAGTATGTCAATTGGCAGCCGGCACCGCTGGAGCAGCTCGAACAGCTCGAACAGTTGAGAGCGCTGCAGCACGGTCATCTCATTCAGGTGGCAACGGTCACGTCGTCGCTGCCTGGCGGTGTCGACACGCTGGAGGACTTGGAGCGCGTGCGTCAGCATTTTGCGCGACTAAGTGACGAGAAGCGGAGCGAGGCATGAGCGATTCGCGTCCCGAATGGCGAATCCTGTTCGTCTGCATGGGCAATATCTGCCGATCGCCTACGGCCGAAGGCATGCTGAGGAAGCGACTGGAAGATGAGGGTATCGCCGACCGCGTGGCGGTGGACTCCTGTGGTACCGGCGCCTGGCACGTGGGCCAGCCGCCGGACCCGCGCGCGCTCCGGGCCGCCACCGACCGGGGCATCGACCTTCGTGAATTGCGCGGGCGCCAGCTGACCGTCGAGGACTTCGAGCGGTTCGACGAGATCCTGGTGATGGACAGCGACAATCTCGCGGGCGCGCTCGCGCTGCAGCCGGCTGGCAGCCGGGCTCGCGTATCGCGCTTGCTGCATTACGCCGGGCAGCCCGATGAGGACGTGCCGGACCCCTATTTCGGCGGCGAAGCCGGGTTTCAGCAGGTATTGGACCAATTGGAAGACGCCGTGGAAGGGCTCGTGGCATCGTTGCGTCAGCGGCTGGGTATCCTCTGATGCGGGAAGCCGAGGTTGACGGTCTGGAGGTCGATCATGATCTCTCCGATGCCAATACGCTGGCGTTACCCAGCCGGGCAGCGCGTTTCTGGCGCGCCCGGACCGAAGGTGAGGTCGTGCAGGGGCTGCAATTGGCCAACGAGCACGGGTGGGAGATGACGGTGCTGGGCGGCGGCAGCAATGTGCTGTTGCCACGCCGTATCGAGGGGCTCACGCTGCGTGCGGATCTCGAAGACGTGTCGTTCGCGTCGGGTCGCGGCGATGCGGTTCATGTCGAAGTCGGTGCCGGGGTCGGCTGGCACGCGCTGGTCGAATCCTGTGTCGAGCGCGAGCTATGGGGAATCGAGAATCTTGCCTTGATTCCCGGATTGGCCGGCGCTGCGCCGATCCAGAATATCGGCGCGTACGGTGTCGAGATCGCCGACGTGCTGGATTGGGTCGAGCTCGTGGACCGGCGGGACGGCAGGCGGCATCGCCTGGATCGCGAGGCTTGCGAGCTGGGCTATCGCGATAGTGTGTTCAAGCGCGAGCTGGCGAATCAGGTCGTCATTACCCGGCTTGGTCTGACGCTCTCCTCGCGTCCCGCGCCCAGGCTCGATTACGGGGCGCTGAGTGAGCATGTGACCGCGCCTGCAAGCGCGCGGGATGTCTTCACGGCCGTCTGCGCCATACGTCGTGAGAAGCTGCCCGATCCTGCACATACGCCCAATGCCGGCAGCTTTTTCAAGAACCCGTTCGTCTCCGAGGCCCAGGCGTCTCGCCTGCTGTCACGGATGCCGTCGATGCCGCACTATCCGCAGCCGGATGGGCGGGTGAAGCTGGCCGCAGGTTGGCTGATCGATCAGTGTGGACTGAAAGGGTACCGGCAAGGCAGTTTTGGCGTTCATGATCGCCAGGCCTTGGTGCTGGTCCACTTCGGCGGCGGGACGCTGGAAGGGCTATTGGCCTTTGCCGACCAGATCGTTGAGGCCGTTCATGCCCGGTTCGAGGTGGCGCTGGAGCGCGAGCCGCGCTGGGTCGGGGAGCGCTCGGCCGGGTAGCGAGCGTGGTGACAGAGCAAAATGGCCGAGAGAGGTAACGTCCTCGAAGAGGCTAATCTCCCGAGACAGACGCTGGCGAGCGGCCAAGAAAAAGCCCAGACAATATTGTCTGGGCTTTTCGCTTTCTACGGCAGCTGTCGTGACCGATCAGCTATCGTTCTGGCCGGACTCGCGACGACGCTTTTCACGCGGGTCGTTGTGGGCCCGACGACGACGTGGCCGACGTGGCTCGCTGCTGCCTTCTTCGCCGGAAGCGTCGGCACTCGGCGTCTTGGCTGCCGACGCAGACTCGCTGGATTCAGCGTTGTCGGGTGTCGCATCTGCCGCTTGGTGGTCGCCGGCTTCGACCTGGCTGGATGCCGTGTCCGGTGTCGTCGGCTCGGTTGCTGCGGCGCTGGCGGTCTCGGAAGCCGGTGCCTGCTCCTGGGCCTCGGATGAAGCCGGCACGGCAGACGACAGCATGGTCGTGCCTGCAACCGGCGTTGCTGGCGCTTCCTGAGCCTTTTCTACGCCAGCTTCGCGCTCGGCCGCTGACTTCGCCTTCGCAACCGGCTCGTCCTTCTCGCCAGCAATTGCGCCTTCAGCGGCCGCCGCCGGTACGTCGGCGTTCGATATGCTGCCAGCGGCCGAGGATGCCGCCTTTTCCGGCTGCGGCGTACGATCACGCTTCTGACGAGACGATTCTTCGCGAGATTGCGCCGGCTTGGGCTCGGCTGGCGTCTCCGACGAAGAGGATTCGCTCGCTTGTGCCGCCGTTGCCTCCTGGCGGGGCCCTTCGGGTTTGGCGTCGTCAGCGGTCGTCCTGGTCGCGACATCGGGCTTACCGTCGCTTGGCGGCGTGGCAGGCGCTTCCGCGGGACGCTCGGCGGATTCCGCCGTCGTCTCGGCAACATCGGCGGCTGCGCTCATCGGCTGGCTGGCGGTCGGGGTGGCGTCCGCCTTGCCGACGTCTGCTTCCTGCCGCTGGGCAGTCTTGCTCGGCGCCGTGTCGGTCTGGTCAGCCTGGGGCTTCTCGGCGGCCAGTGGCTTTTCGGCAGCTACCGGCTTCCCGGCCGACTGCTCAACAGGCTTCGTATCCGCATTCGTATCTGCCTTGGGAGCCGCGGGCGTGGCCGTGGGCTTGTCGTCCTGTACCGACGGCTGCGGTGCCGTGGAGGCCTTGGTCTCGACGTTCGTCTTCGCCTCGTCGGTCGCCTTGGCTTCACCGGTTGCCTTGGGCTCAGCAGCCGTCTTTGCCTCGCCGGCCGTCTTGGCTTCGTCAGTTGCCTTGGCTTCGACTGCCTTGGCCTTGGCTTCAACCGAGTCGTCGGCTGCGGTCGGTGTCGCTGCCTCGGCCGCGCTGGTATCCGTCGGCGCCTCGGCCTGCAGACGCTGCTGCTCTTCGACCGCCGCCGGATTCAGCGCATGCTTGCGCGAGCGATTGCGCGGATTGTTGCGCGTGCGCTTCGGCTTGCTGTCGACGGCTTCCGTCGCGGCGGCTGGTGCCGTCTCGCGGGTCTCGGTGCGCGAAGGCTTGACGTCGCTGGACGGCTTGCTGCTGTCGGGCTTCGAGGTGTCGTTACGCCGATCGTTAGCTGTTTTATCGGCTTTTTCGGCCTTGTCGGCTTTTTCGACCTTATCGCTACTGCGGTTATCCGGGCGGCTCTCCTGCCGATTATCCTGGCGCGGCTGACGAGGCTGGCCCTGACGGTCGTCCTGGCTGCGGCGCCGGCGGTTATTACCTTGCCGATTGCCGTTGTCGTTGCGACTGTTGCCGTCGTTCCGGGAATTGCTGTCGCTACGAGCGTTGTCGGCGGTTTTGGCGTTGCCGTCGTTGCGCTTGGCGCCGCCGTCACGATCGTTCTTCTGGGAAGGCGAGCGCGACGGGCGTGAATTGCTCGCGCCGTTGCTGCCGCTGGCGCCGCCACGGGGCGTGCTCGTCGATTGGCCGCCGCTATTGGCGCTTTGGCCTCGCTGGCTGGCTGTGCCATTCGGCTTCGAAACTTCTTCGTCGGCACGGTGACGTCCGAACAGACCACGGAAGAGCTGCAGCAGGCCGCCGGAACTCTGACCCTGCTGAGAAGTCGCGGTGGACGGCGTCGGCGCACTGGGTGCACTCGGTACTTCCGGTACCTTCTCCGGCTCCTGGTGGAGCGAGTCCGGGGCAGGTGCGGTGTGCTGAACGGTCTGCACGGCGGCCTGAGTGCGCTGAATCGGCTTGGCGAGCGTCGTCTCCGGCTCCTTGAGCAGTTCGCTGTCGACGGAAAGTTCGAAGCTCGACTTGGTGTCGTCGCCGTCTTCGGAAACGTGATCATCGCGGAAACGCTGGACTTCGTAGTGCGGCGTATCCATTTCCGGATTCGGCAGCAGCAGAACCTTGACGCCCTGGCGGCGCTCGATGTCGGAGAGCACGTTGCGCTTCTCGTTGAGCAGATAGGTCGCCACGGGTACCGGCAGGATGGCGCGAATCTGGGCGCTGCGCTCCTTCATTGCCTCTTCTTCGATCAGGCGCAGGATCGACAGTGCAATGGAACGTACGTCGCGGATGGTGCCCTGACCATCACAGCGGGGGCAGACGACGCCGCTGGTCTCGCCGAGAGAGGGGCGCAGACGCTGGCGCGACATTTCCATCAGGCCGAAGCGCGAGATGCGGCCGATCTGGACGCGTGCGCGATCGAGCTTGAGTGCATCACGCACGCGATTCTCGACTTCGCGCTGATTGCGCGCGGGCGACATGTCGATGAAGTCGATGACGACCAGACCGCCAATATCCCGCAGACGCAGCTGGCGGGCGATCTCGTCGGACGCTTCCAGGTTGGTCTGCAGGGCGGTCTCTTCGATATCGGCACCGCGGGTAGCGCGTGCCGAGTTGATGTCGATGGAAACCAGCGCTTCGGTGTGATCGATGACGACCGAGCCGCCGGAGGGCAGTTTGACTTCGCGCTGATAGGCCGTCTCGATCTGGGATTCGATCTGGAAGCGCGAGAACAGCGGTACGTCGTCGGTGTAGAACTTGATCTTCTGCTGGTAGGACGGCATGACCTGGCGAATGAAGCTGAGGGCTTCTTCATGCACGTCCTTGCTGTCGATCAGCACCTCGCCGATATCCTGGCGCAGGTAGTCGCGCATGGCGCGAATGATGACGTTCGACTCGCGGTAGATCAGGAAGGGGGCCGGCCGCTTGACCGCTTCGGTCGTGATGGCGTCCCACACTTGCGCCAGGTAGTCGAGGTCCCACTGCAGCTCTTCCGGCGAGCGGCCGATACCCGCAGTGCGCACGATGACGCCCATCTTGTCGGGAAGCGTCAGCTGGCCCATGGCCTCCTTGAGCTGGCTGCGCTCTTCACCCTCGATACGACGAGAGATGCCGCCGGCGCGAGGATTGTTGGGCATCAGGACCAGAAAGCGGCCGGCCAGGCTGACGAAGGTCGTCAGCGCCGCGCCCTTGTTGCCGCGTTCTTCCTTGTCGACCTGGACGATGACTTCCTGGCCTTCCTTCAGGACTTCCTTGATGTTCGGCCGGCCTGACGGCTCCTTGGAGAAGTACTCGCGAGAGATCTCCTTGAGCGGCAGGAAACCGTGACGTTCCGCGCCGAAGTCGACGAAGGCCGCTTCCAGGCTGGGTTCGACGCGAGTGATCTTGCCTCGATAGATGTTGGCTTTCTTCTGCTCCCGGGCACCGGATTCGATGTCCAGGTCGTAAAGGCGTTGTCCATCGACGAGTGCGACGCGCAGCTCTTCGGGCTGTGTCGCGTTGATGAGCATTCTTTTCATACGGTCTCGCTAATTGAGCGTGCCGGTGGAAGGCGTGCTGCAATCGGCGACGACGAACCGCTAGCGGTCGTGCTGTGCTCGCGCACATGGGTGGAGCGACCCGGCAGGGCAAACAAGCGCGGCGTGTGTCAGAACGGGTTCAACGTGCAACACGTGCGAAACCCGCGTCAGGGACTCGAGGAGGAGGTCCGAAAATCGCTTGTCACGTGGCACGAAATGCCCATTGATGCGAGTTCGAGTCGACGCTCGTCGAGCCCAGTAACGTGCCTGCTCATTGCCATTACATCTTTGCTGTCGTTACCTGCTTTTATCGGGTGCTACACGAACATGGGTCGAGTACGAAACGGTGGCAGGACATGTCACGGTGCGCTTTTTCGTTGGCGCATCCGGTCCTGCAGACTGCCGTCTATATCACTTGGCATTGTTCGGTTCGGCGACGCCTTCCACTGGTACCTGTGGATTTTCCCGCGAGTCTGGCGAGCTGAGACTGTCAGTCGCGCCGTCGAGTCGAGGGTCTGGCGTTCCAAACGTGTTTTGATCATTCCAGCAGCCGTGAGCGGTAGGCTTCGTTAACTCTCTGGAAGATCGAGACATTTTTTCACTTCGGCCAGCGTATCCAGTGGCTGGCGCCTGAACGGGCAGAGCCCACCGAGTGAGCTCGCAATATAACAGTAATGCCGAGGCAGCGGCAATTGAGCTCGCGCTGCCGGTGCGGTGCGTTAGAATGGCGCCCGGCGGCGCGCGGGTGTCGCCATGGAGCGCTGTCGAGGGGAGTCAAGCATGGCCGAAGGCCAGGAAGTTCAGTTCATCGAGGTCAGCGAGTCGCAGCATGGGCAGCGAATCGACAATTTCTTGCGCACGCGGCTCAAGGGGGCGCCGAAGTCGTTGATCTACCGCATCGTTCGCAAGGGCGAGGTGCGCGTCAACAAGAAGCGCATCAAGGCGGATTATCGCGTCCAGGCCGGCGATGTCGTCCGTGTGCCGCCGTTGCGGCTGGCGCCGGAAAGCGCCGTCAAGGAAGCCAGCGAAAGCCTGCGTAACCTGCTGGCCGGCAGTGTCGTCATCGAAGGCCCTGACTGGCTGGTGATCAACAAGCCTTCCGGGCTGGCGGTACATGGCGGGAGCGGGGTCAAGATCGGACTGATCGAGGCGCTGCGCCAGGTGCGGGAAGACCTGGATTTTCTCGAGCTCGTTCATCGTCTCGACCGCGATACCTCGGGCTGTCTGCTGCTGGCGAAGAATCGTGAATCGCTGCTGTCTCTCAACACCGCGCTGCGCGAGCGTCGCATGGAGAAGGGCTATCTGGCGCTGGTCCAGGGGCGCTGGCCGGCGCGTCGCGATTACGTCAGTGCGCGGCTGGAACGCTATGACGCCGGTAACGGCGAGCGACGAGTGCGGGTGGATGACGGCGGCAAGGTGTCGCGGACGCGCTTCGCCGTGCGGGAAACGTTCCCGAAGGTCACGCTGGTCGAGGCGGAGCCGGTCACTGGTCGCACTCATCAGATTCGTGTTCATGCCGCTCATGCCGGTCACCCGCTGCTAGGCGACGACAAGTACGGCAGCGCCGAGGGAGCCTATCTTGCACGCTCCCTGCGCCTGGATCGGCTGTTCCTCCATGCGCTGACGCTGACTTTTCCTGACCCCAAGACCGGCCGTCTGGTGCAGGCGAGAGCGCCGCTGGAACCGGGATTGGAAAAGGTGCTGGAGCGTGCCCGTCATGGCGGTTGAAACGAGCGCGGTCGAAATGCTGCCGGGCCAGGCGTCCCGGCGCTGCCGTTATTCGCTGGTCATCTTCGACTGGGATGGCACTCTGATGGATTCCGCGGCGCGTATCGTCGCCTGCATGCAGGCCGCTGCGCGTGAACTGCAATGGCCGGTGCCGGATGATGCTGCCGTTCGCGACATTATCGGGCTAGGGCTGCCCGAAGCGGTCGCCGTACTGTTTCCGGGCGTGACGCTTTCGGAGCAGGATCGGTTGCGCGAAGTCTATGGTCACCAGTTTCGGGCCGTCGATCGGATACCGACGCCATTCTTTCCCGGCGTAGCCGAGGGTATCCGGCGCTTGCGGGATGATGCTGCATGCCGGCTGGCGGTCGCGACCGGGAAAAGTCGCCGCGGGCTGGATCGTGTCTTCGGTCACGAATCCTGCGGTAACTGGTTCGTTGCCAGTCGCACCGCCGATCTCACCCGCTCCAAGCCGCATCCTCTGATGCTGGAAGAGCTGGTGGCCGAGTGTGGCGTGCCGGTGGCCGAGGCGGTCATGGTCGGAGATACCGAATATGATCTGGAGATGGCCAGGGCCATCGGCATGGATCGCGTCGCGGTGACCTACGGAGTTCACGAGCGTCAGCGGCTGATGCGTAGCGAGCCGCAATTCGTTGCCGACGACTTTTCATCGGTCGTCGAGTGGCTGCTGGCTTGAGAGCGTCGTTGTCGGTATCGAGGCGATACCTGATCCCGCCGGCATGACGGATGCCGGGTCGCCACCGCGTGGTGGCATTCAGCAAGGAGAGGATAATAGATGAGCGACGAGCGACGGGATGACTGGACGCAGGGGCCTGAGCTGAGCCGGGAGGAAGTCGAGCGACGCCGGGCGGCAGCGTCTTCACGCGGTGACGAGTCGGCCAATGCCGACTCGGTGCGATTGGCCGAAGTGCAGATGATGGATCGCTGGATCGGCGGCGTCCTGAAAGAGCAGCGGCGATCACGACGCTGGAAGATCTTCTTTCGCCTGCTGTTCGCGCTGATCGTGATCGCGAGCCTCTGTCTGAGCGCCTATGCCATGTTCCTGGCGCAGGGGGAGGGAGCGTCTGCCAGCCGTCGCCATCTGGGTATCGTCGAGGTCAGCGGGCCCATCGATGCGAACGGCCAGGCCAGCGCGGAGCGCATCATCGAGGGCTTGCAGCAGGCCTGGCGGGCCTCGGACGCCGATGCCGTCGTGCTGCATATCAATAGTCCCGGCGGCAGCCCGGTCCAGTCGCAACGAGTCTACGACGAGATTCGCTATCTCCAGGGGCAGGGCGATAAGCCGATTCTGGCGGTGATCGAGGATATCGGTGCCAGCGGTGCCTACTACATGGCTTCGGCAGCGGATCGCATCTACGCTTCGCCAGCCAGTCTGGTCGGCTCCATCGGCGTCATCAGTGCCGGGTTCGGCCTCCAGGAGGCGATCGACAAGGTGGGCGTCGAGCGGCGGGTCTTCACTGCCGGTGAAAACAAGGCCTTCATGGATCCATTCTCCGAGATTTCACCGCCGCAGCGCGACTTCTGGCAATCGGTGCTGAACACCACGCATCGGCAGTTCATCGATGCGGTCAAGGCTGGGCGTGGCGACCGCCTGAGCGACGATCCTGCACTCTTCTCGGGTCTGATATGGACCGGTGAACAGGCAAAAGCGCTGGGGCTGGTCGATGACATCGGCAATCTCGAGCAACTGTCTCGCGCACGCCTGGGCGAGGTGAGTCTGAAGGACTACACGCCGTCGCTGGACCCCTGGGCGCTGGTCTCCGACAAGCTGACCAGCGCTGCCGCTCACTGGCTGGGGCTGAGCAACGGCGCCTCGCCCGTACGCTATCAGTTGCCCTGACCCGCGAGGGGGTTCAGCCCTGCCTCTCTCAGAAGTTCGCAGAGCTTGATGAGGGGCAGGCCGATCAAGGTGTTGGGGTCGTTGCCTTCGAAGCGCTGGAACAGTGCAATGCCGAGGCCTTCCATGCGGAAGCTGCCCGAGCTGTCGTAAGGCTGATCGCGGGAGACGTAGCTTTCGATCTCCTCGTCACTCAGGTCTCGGAACCAGACGTGGTAGGTGTCGTGCACGACACGATGACGCCCGGCGCCGGTGTCGATCAGGGCGAGACCGGTCATGAAGCTGACCCGGTGGCCCGAAAATCGGCGCAAATTGGCGCAAGCCGTATCGAAGTCGCCGGGCTTTCCCAGAATGTCTCCCTCGAACAGCGCCAACTGGTCGGAGCCGATGATCAGGTGATCGGGATAGTCGGCCGCGACCGCCTGCGCCTTGGATAGCGCCAGGCGGTGCGCCAGAGTGACGGCGTCCTCGCCGGCGCGCCGGGCTTCGTCGATGTCCGGTGCAGCCCATTGATAGGAGAGATCGAGCCGATCCAGTAGCTGGCGGCGATAGCGAGAGCTGGAGGCGAGTACCAGACGAGACATGGGCTTCCTCTTTGGAGTCGGATGGCTGTCGCGCCGGGCTTCCGGCCCGAGACCCGCAGTCGGCGCGTTCCGGCAACAGGATAGCGTGCTTCATGTGCTTTGACAGGGGCACGGTGAGTCCCTATTATGTCGCGCCTATGTTGACCAGACGACTTCCCCCGACCGTTGAGCCTTATCGGGCAGCGGCTAACCAAGAAATGATCGAGGGTCTTGTCGACCTCGAGAAACTGGTGCGCCTGCAGGACGAGATCGGGCCGCAGCAAGGCAGCGCTAGCGTGAGGCTGCAGTTCGACGTCGACACGCAGCGGCGTCATCTCATCGACGGCGATCTGGAAGCGGATCTCATGGTGCCGTGTCGGCGTTGCCTGCAGCCCATGGCGGTATCCGTCGCGAGCCACTTCAGGCTGGCCATCGTCAGTGACGATGCGTTGGCGGCGGAGGTGCCCAGCGACTACGAGCCGGTTCTGGTCGACGACGAACAGCTTGACCTGCTGGGGGCGATCGAGGACGAGCTGATTCTCAGCCTGCCCCAAGTGGTCTATCACGATGAAGCGGATTGCGCGGTTTCTCGTGAGCAAATGAGCAGCGGTGATGCCCCGATTGAAGAGGTCTCCCGCCCTGACAACCCCTTCGACGTCCTGAAGTCGTTGAAGGGAAAACTCTGAATCTGAAAGACATTGACGTTGGAGTCGTATCATGGCCGTTCAACAAAACCGTAAAACCCGTTCCAAGCGTGGCATGCGTCGTGCACACGATGCCCTGACTTCTCCGGCTCTGTCCCAGGATCAGGAAACCGGCACCACGCATCGTCGTCATCACGTCGCGCCGGACGGCTACTATCGTGGTCGCAAGGTCATCGACGTTTAACGAGACCTCGAGCGTTTCGCTAGGCAATGCGCATCGCCATTGATGCCATGGGCGGGGACTTCGGTCCCCGCGCCACTATTGGTGGTCTGTTTCTGGCGTTGGCGCGCCACCCTGATCTCGAACCGTCGGTGTTTGGCCCGCAGGTAGAGCTTTCCGCTCTGGTTGCGGAGCTGGCCAAGGCCTCGGGGGAGCCGTCCCTCGCCGAACGCGTCAGGCTGGTGGATGCGCCGCGTGTGGTGCTCCAGTCCACGCCGCCGATGGATGTGTTCGACGACCCTTCTGCCACCAGCCTGTACGGCATGCTGGAAGCCGTGCGCGAACATGAAGCCGAAGCCGGTATTACCTGTGGCAATACCGGCGCGCTGGTCGCCTTGGCGCGGCGTGAGCTGGGGACGGTTCCCGGCATTTCGCGACCTGCCATCAGTACGGCGGTGCCGACCCGAAAGGGCGGGCGCTGTTATCTGCTGGACCTGGGCGCCAGTGTCGACGTCCATGCTCGTCATCTGTTCGACTTTGCCCATATGGGGGCGCTGATGGCGCGTGTCGTGGACGGCATCACAGTGCCCAGGGTGGCGCTGCTGAACATCGGCGTCGAGGCCAGCAAGGGGGTGGCTCGCGTGCGCGAGGCCGATGCGCTGCTGAGAGCTCGCGGTGGCAGCGACTTCGAGTACATCGGATACCTCGAGGGCGATGCCATCTTTTCCGGCCAGGCCGACGTGGTGGTTTGCGACGGCTTCGTGGGAAACGCCGTGCTCAAGGCGAGCGAGGGGGTCGCCCAGATGCTGCTCAAGCGTCTGCAGGAAACCTTCGAGTCCCACTGGTCGACGCGGCTGGTCACGGCGCTGGCAAGGCCGGCGTTGATGCGGCTCAAGGCGCAGCTGGATCCGGTGCGGCATAACGGCGCCAGCCTGCTTGGTCTGAACCGCATCGTGGTCAAGAGCCATGGTAACGCCAGCGCCCAGGCTTTTGCTTTTGCCATCGACCGGGCAATACGGGAAGTCGAAGTCGGGCTTCCGGAGCACTTCCGCGCTGCATGGTCTCAGGATGTAGCGACGCCTGTTATCTCGTCGACCGTTGCGAGCGGCCGAGTGGATAGCGGGTCTCGCGATATGACGAGTTCCGACGGTCCATCATTTCAAGGGTGAGCGCGATGACGCAATCACTGGCTTTGGTCTTTCCGGGGCAGGGTTCCCAGCAGGTCGGCATGCTGCGGGAACTCGCCGAACGTTATAGTGTCGTGCGCACGACATTCGATGAAGCATCGGAAGCGCTGGGCTATGATCTCTGGCATGTCGTTCAGGAAGGTCCGGAAGAGAAGCTCAACGCAACGGCCTGTACGCAACCTGCGCTGCTGACCGCCAGCGTGGCGATCTGGCGCGTCTGGCAGGAACTCGAAGGGCCGCGCCCCGACATGATGGCAGGACACAGTCTGGGCGAATATAGCGCCATGGTCTGCTCCGGCGCCCTGGGCTTTGCCGAGGGGGTGCGTCTCGTGCGTCTGCGTGGCGAAGCGATGCAGCAGGCGGTGCCGGCCGGCGTTGGCGCGATGGCCGCAATCCTGGGCCTGGATGACTCGGCGGTGGAAGCGGCCTGTCGCGATGCGGCCCAGTCGGAGGTGGTGTCGGCGGTGAATTACAATTCGCCGGGCCAGGTCGTCATCGCGGGGCATCAGGGTGCTGTCGATCGCGCCATTGCGCTGTGCCAGGAAGCGGGTGCCAAGCGTGCGCTGCCCTTGCCGGTTTCGGTCCCATCCCACTGTGCCTTGATGCAGCCCGCGGCCGAGCAGGTTGCCCAGGCAATGGCGACGATGGAATTCAAGCTGCCGCGTTACGCCGTCTACCAGAACGTCAATGCACAAGTGCCGCAGACAACGGAGGTGCTCCAGCAGCGTCTGGTCGAGCAGCTCTACCGTCCGGTGCGCTGGACCGAATGCGTCAATGCCATGTTCGACGATGGCGCCGGCGTCTTCATCGAATGCGGGCCGGGCAAGGTTCTGACCGGACTGAACAAGCGGATCCAGCGCCAGGCCAAGGGGCTCGCAGTCAACGACCCTGATACCCTGGCTTCGGCGCTGGAGCTGGCGCGTGATGCGCTGGATGTACAAGAGCCTTAAAGGATGGATGACATCATGACCGAACGTAGAGTCGCGCTGGTCACGGGAGCGAGCCGGGGTATCGGGCGCGCGGTCGCGCACGAGCTGGGGCGGCAGGGGCGAATCGTCGTCGCCACCGCGACCAGCGAAAGTGGCGCTGCGAGGATCGACGAGGATCTCAAGGCTCAAGGCATCGAAGGGTTGGGCCTGGCGCTGGACGTGACGGATCAGGCCAGTATCGATGCCGTGTTCAAGCGCATCACCGACACCTTCGGGGCGCCGACCATTCTGGTCAACAATGCCGGCATCACGCGGGACAACCTGCTGATGCGCATGAAGGAAAGCGAGTGGGACGAGGTGCTCGATACCAACCTGAAGTCGGTCTATCGTGTTTCCAAGGCGAGTCTCAGGGGGATGACGCGGGCACGCTTCGGTCGTATCGTCAATGTCAGTTCCGTGGTCGCGATGATGGGCAATCTGGGGCAGGCCAACTATGCTGCCGCCAAGGCGGGCATGGAAGGCTTTACCCGTGCCCTGGCTCGAGAGGTCGCCTCCCGTGCGATCACGGTCAATGCCGTGGCGCCCGGTTTCATCGACACGGACATGACCCAGTCCTTGCCGGAAGCGCAGCGAGAAGCGCTTCTGGGACAAATTCCACTGGCGCGCCTGGGGCAGCCGGCGGAAATCGCTGCCGCCATCGGGTTTCTTACCAGCGATGCTGCCGGGTACATTACCGGCGAAACGCTGCAGGTCAACGGCGGCATGAACATGCGGTAATCCTTCCGCGACGCGGGTTGCGTCGTCTGGGGGCGGTCTATAAACTACCCGCAGCTTTTTAGCTGGCGGATTCGTACCACTAGGAGTAACGACATAATGAGCACCATCGAAGAGCGCGTGAAGAAGGTTGTTGCCGAACGCCTGAACGTCAAGGAAGAGGATATTCAGAACTCCTCGTCCTTCACCGAAGACCTCGGCGCGGATTCGCTGGATACCGTCGAACTGGTGATGGCGCTCGAAGAGGAATTCGACACCGAAATTCCCGACGAAGAAGCTGAAAAGATCACGACCGTTCAGGAAGCGATCGACTACATCGTCGCTCACCAGTAAGCCTTGCACACTCCGCCATGGCGGAGTGTTCTGGCTGGCTGAAATTGCGATGTTCGGAAAGCCGCTCTCCATGAGAGCGGCTTTCTGCATTTCAGGGTCTTTTCTCGAGATCGTGCCGACGCGCGAACAGAGAGGCCAAAGTCCCTGCTTGTGGCGCCCATCTCCCGGGATGTTCAGGTATAATTTGCGCCAATCGGGCCAGGCGAAGGTCGGGATCTCGTGATGTGATGGCCAAGGCCGACATTCACGGGAAATGCCTTCCATGGTCATCAGGAAGTTCGGAGGAGATTCGATGCCGCGCAGAAGAGTGGTGGTGACCGGGCTGGGGTTGGTAACGCCAGTGGGTAACACGGTCGAGGAGAGCTGGAAGAATCTCCTCTCAGGGAAGAGTGGCATCGCGCCGATCGACAGTTTCGATATCGCGGGTTTCAACACGCGCTTCGGTGGTGCGATCAAGGATTTCGATATCGGCGAGTATCTCAATCCGAAGGATGCTCGCAAGATGGACTTGTTCATCCAGTACGGTGTCGCCGCCGCGACGCAAGCGATGCGCAATTCGGGCATCGAATGTACCGAAGAGAACGCGCATCGCATTGGCGTCGCGATCGGGTCGGGCATCGGCGGGTTGCCGATGATCGAGCGTAATCACGACTCGCTCAAGAAGGGCGGGCCACGTCGTATTTCGCCGTTCTTCGTGCCGGGTTCGATCATCAACATGATCTCCGGCAGCCTGGCGATCCAGCATGGTTTCAAAGGCCCGAATATCGCCATTACCACTGCCTGCACCACGGGCACGCACAATATCGGCTACAGTGCCCGCACGATCGCCTATGGTGATGCCGACGTGATGTTTTGCGGTGGGGCCGAGATGGCGACCACGCCGCTGGGGCTCGGCGGGTTCTCCGCTGCCAGAGCACTGTCGACGCGCAATGACGATCCGCAGGCCGCCAGCCGCCCGTGGGATCGCGACCGCGACGGCTTCGTGCTATCCGACGGCGCCGGTGTCATGGTGCTCGAGGAGTACGAGCATGCCAAGCGCCGTGGCGCGACCATCTACGCGGAGCTGACCGGTTTCGGCATGAGCGACGATGCCTTCCACATGACCTCGCCACCCGAAGATGGCAGTGGTGCGGCGGCCTCGATGGCCAATGCGATTCGTGATGCCGGCATCGATCCTTCCGATATCCAGTACATCAACGCCCACGGTACGTCGACGTCGGCCGGGGACGTGGCGGAAAGCCGTGCCGTCGAGCGGGTCATGGGGGATGCGGCTCGTCGCGTCGCGGTCAGCTCGACCAAATCGATGATCGGCCACCTGCTGGGCGCGGCCGGCGCCGTCGAAGCCATCTTCTGTGTTCTGGCGATCCGCGATCAGGTCGCGCCGCCGACGATCAATCTGGATAACCCCGACGAGAATTGCGTGCTGGATTACGTGCCTCACACGGCACGGGACATGCCGATCCGCACCGCGCTGTCCAATTCCTTCGGGTTCGGCGGCACCAATGGTTCGCTGATCTTCACCCAGGTCTGATCGAGATGCGCGACACGGCGCTCCCGTTCGACGACCGCGGACTGGCCTACGGCGACGGTCTATTCGAAACCGTTCTGGTTCGGGACGGGCAGCCGTTGCTGTGGGAATACCACATGGCGCGGTTGCGACAAGGCGTCGAGCGGCTTTCGCTGCCGTCGCCGGACTTCGAGGCATTCGATCGGTTGCCGGCACAATGCGGCCCGGGGCTTCGCGTACTCAAGCTGATGGTGACTCGTGGCAGCGGTGGACGCGGTTATCGGCCTCCCGACTCCGCCGAGCTGCGCTGGCGCTGGACCGCGTCGGCTTTCCAGCCTGCGTCCCGGCGCTGGTTCGAGGGTGTCGATGTGCGGTGCTGCGAACTGCGTCTGGGCATTCAGCCGCGTCTGGCCGGGGTCAAGCATCTGGCGCGGCTGGAGAACGTGCTGGCGCGTCAGGAGTGGCGGGACGACGCCATTGTCGAAGGGCTGCTCTGCGATAGCGAGGGCCATCTGGTCGAAGCCACGGCGATGAATCTGATCTGGTATCGGCAGGGACGGCTCGAGACGCCGTTGCTGGATCGCTGCGGCGTCAAGGGCACGTTGTTGAACGCCGTGAATGACGATATCGAGCTGCACTGGGTGCGAGCGGGGCTGGATTCGTTGTGCCAGGCCGATGCTGCCTGGCTGCTCAACAGCGTCCAGGGGGTCTGGCCCATTCGTCGGCTCGACGATGCCGCCGGGAAATGCCTCAAACGATGGCCGGCGACGTTCGCTTCCTCTCTTCAGCAAGTGGCTCACCGGCGTCTGGGTTACCCGCTGAACCCGAATGACTGACTTCAGTATTTTTGCCCGGATGCGCCATGAAGCGACATCCGGGACTGATTTCCGGGACTAAGGATAAACATGCGTGTCCTCAAGATTCTGATCCTGCTGTTGCTGGTCGCCACGATCGTGGTGTTCGGCGGTTTCCACTACTGGCAGAAACAGCTCGATGCACCGATCGCGCTCGACGAGACGACGATCTACGAGGTGCCGCCCGGTGCGGCTTTCACCCAGGTCGTTCACGACCTCGAAAGTCGGGGCATCATCGAGGCGGCATGGCCCTACCGGATTCTGGCGCGCGTCGCTCCCAAGGCCACGCAGGGGATTCGGGCCGGGGAGTTCGAGATCGAACCGGGCATGAACGGCCGTCAACTGATCGCGCATCTCTCGAGCGACCAGGTCGTGACCTACCGCCTGACGGTGCCGGAGGGGTGGACCTTCAAGCAGATGCGCCGACTGCTGGATCAGGCACCGAAGCTCGAGCATCGCACTAGCGAGATGAGCGACGAGGAGATCATGACGGCGCTGGGCCATGAGGGAACGCATCCCGAGGGGCAGTTCTTCCCCGACACCTACCGCTATCACAAGGGGGTTGCCGATCTCGAACTCCTGCAGCGCGCGTTCGATCGCATGCAGCAGACGCTGAACGCGGTATGGAACGAGCGCGATGACGATCTCCCCATCGACTCGCCCTACCAGGCGCTGATTCTGGCATCGCTGATCGAGCGTGAGACCGGCGTCCCGGCGGAGCGCAAGGAGATCGCCGGCGTCTTCACGCGACGCCTGGAGAAGGGCATGCGCCTGCAGACCGACCCCACCGTCATCTATGGCATGGGAGACAGCTACATCGGCAATATCACGCGAGCCGATCTCCAGCGGCAGACCGCCTACAATACCTACGTCATCGAGGGATTGCCGCCGACACCGATCGCCATGCCTGGCCGGGGCGCGCTCGAGGCTGCGGTACATCCCGCCGATGGCGATACGCTCTATTTCGTCGCCAAGGGCGATGGTTCGCACCAGTTTTCACGAACGCTGCAAGAGCATAATGCGGCCGTCCGCCGCTATATCCTGAATCGCGATTGAAATCGCGGGCTTGCACCCGCAAAACCGACCATACCGACGAGACGACACCGCATGAGCGCAGGCGATATGGAACAGCGGACCGGCCGCTTCATCACGTTGGAAGGCGGCGAGGGCGTGGGCAAGACGACCAATGTCGGCTTCGTCTGCGACTGGCTCACGTCACGGGGCGTCGAGGTCGTGCGCACCCGGGAACCGGGGGGCACGCCTGGCGCCGAAGCCATTCGCGAGCTGTTGCTGGACCCGACCCGTGAAGAGGCGTGGAGCGACGACGCCGAGCTGCTGCTGGTCTTCGCTGCGCGTGCCCAGCATCTGGCCGAACGGATCCGTCCGGCACTGGCTCGCGGCGCCTGGGTGGTCTGCGATCGCTTCACCGATGCCACGTTTGCCTATCAGGGCGGCGGGCGAGGACTGGATTTCCAGCGCATTCGCACGCTGGAAACCTTGGTCCAGGGCGACCTGCAGCCCGATCTGACCGTGCTGCTCGACGTGCCGGTGAGCGTGGCTGCGCAGCGCGTCACCCAGCGAGGTGCCCAGCTCGATCGATTCGAGCGTGAGCGTGAAACTTTCTTTGAAGCCGTGCGCGAGGCTTACCTGGCACGTGCTGCCGAGGAAGCCAGATTCGCGATCATCGACGCCTCGCCCGGGCTGGAAGCGGTCCAGAAATCCATCGAGCAGTGCCTGACTGAAAGGCTGGCCGCATGGTTATGACCCCGTTGCCATGGCAACTCGATCGCTGGCGCAAGCTGGTCGAGCTGCAGGACGGCGGCCGTCTCCCGCACGCCTTGCTGCTGTCCGGCCCGCGCGGGATCGGCAAGCAGCCGTTGGCCGATGCGCTGATCGCGCGGACGCTGTGTCGCACGCCGGCAGACATCGCCTGTGGCGAATGCCACGGCTGCCGAATGCTGGCGTCGGGCTATCATCCCGATCTGCTCAGTGTGACGCCGGCCGAAAAGTCGCGCCAGATTCGTGTCGATGCGATTCGTCAGGTCAACGGCTTCGTCTCCCAGACTGCGCAGCAGGGCGGTTATCGAGTCATCCGTATCGAACCGGCCGAGGCGATGAACGTCGCGGCCTCCAACGCGTTGCTGAAGAGCCTGGAAGAGCCGGGTGAGCGCACCCTGTTCATCCTGGTTTCCGATGTTCCCTCGCGGCTGCTGGCGACGATTCGTTCGCGCTGTCAGCACTGGAACCTCGCCGTGCCGCCGCTGGAGGCAGCCGAGCCGTGGTTGCGCGAGCGTCTGGGAGAAGGAGAAGAGGCGCGATTCTGGCTGCGTGTCGCCGGTGGCCTGCCGCTGCTGGCCGAAGAGCTGGCGGGTGCCGATGCCCGGAATATGCGTCAGGACCTGCGCGAGCTTTTCGACGCGCTGGTGCGCGGCGGCGAACCCGTGGGAGAAGCGGCAAGACTCGATGCCCAGGCGCTCGACCGCATACTGTGGTATGGCATCGCCTGGCTCGAGGATCTGATCCGGCTCGGCTTGTCGGGGGACCCCCAGCGGGTGCGCAACAGCGACCTGCTGCCGCTGTATCGCCAGGCCGTCAAGAATGCCCGAGTCCGCGACTGGTTCCGCTTGCTCGACTACGCTCGCGAACAGCGACGGTTGCTGGCGGCGGGGGGAAATCCCAACCCGCAACTGGTGCTCGAGGCCTGGCTGGTCCGCTGGGCGGCCCTGTTGCGCTCTTGAGCCGGCGGCAACGAGTCGAACGCTGATGCGGCGACTAACGGTAAAGGTGAAAGCTGATGAATGCCCAGAAGGCCCTGTCGTTGACCATCCGCGACGATGAGACTCTGCGTAGCGCCTATATGTCGTGGCTCAAGCATGGCGGGTTGTTCGTGCCGACCGAGCAGGACTATCGGATTGGCCAGTCCGTCTATCTGCTGGTGACATTGCCCGGCGAGAGCGAGCGCTTCCCCGTCGCCGGAGAGGTCGTATGGCTGACGCCGACCGGCGCCGGGCAACGCGTTGCCGGCATCGGGGTTCATTTCAGTGCCGAGGATCAGGCGCTGCGTGAACGTATCGAGGCGCGGCTGGCATCTTCTCCCGGACGAGGGGAGTCGCTCAGTCATACCCTGTGACGGCGCTTTCGGTTTGTCGGCATGAGTGGTCTGCTCGCCATGCTCGTGCCATGCCGGGCGCCATGTTTGTCATTCTCTACCTGGAATTCGCATGTTCGTCGATTCTCACTGTCATCTCGATCGCCTCGACCTGTCGCCCTACGAAGGCGACCTCAACCTGGCCCTGGAGGCTGCACGCGGCCGTGGTGTCCATCGTTTCCTGGCGATTGCGACATCGTTGGAAGGGGTTCCGAACCTGGCGGAGATCGCGCGGCAGCATGACGATGTCGATATCAGTGTCGGCTTGCATCCCTTGCATGAGGTGTCGGCGGAGCCGGACAGCGAAGCGATCCAGGCGTGTGCCGATCGTTACGGGGCGGTCGCCATCGGCGAAACCGGCCTCGATTTTCACTACGACAGCGTGCCGCGGGACATCCAGCGGCAACGTTTCGTTGCGCACCTTCGCGCCGCTCGCGAACTCGAGCTGCCGGTGGTGATCCATACCCGTGAGGCGCGCGACGAAACGCTGAACCTGATTCGCGAACACGTCGACCCCAAGGTGGGCGGCGTGCTTCACTGCTTTACCGAGGATCTCGCCATGGCGCGGGAGGCGGTCAGGTCAGGCTTCTATATTTCGTTGTCCGGGATCGTCACCTTCGCCAGCGCCGGCGCCCTGCGCGAGGTCGCCCGGCAGGTGCCGCTGGACCGGTTGCTGATCGAGACCGACAGCCCGTTTCTCGCCCCCGTTCCCCATCGCGGCAAGTCCAACGAGCCGCAGTGGGTCGTCGAAGTCGCCGAATGTATCGCGAGCGAGCGAGGCATTACCGTCGACGAGGTGGCGATGCAGACGCGGGCCAACTTCTATCAGCTGTTTCCCGGTTGCGCGCCCGGCGGCCAGTCCGACAATCCATTCGTGTAGGCACGTTCACTGCATGGATGCCCCTCTGCGAGAGGGCATCGTCATACGGGGGCACGATGAAACTCGACACGTTGTTTCAACAGCTCGATGCGCAAGCCATTCCGCCGCTCGAACGGTGGGATCCGCCTTTCTGCGGCGAAATGGATCTGCGCATCGCGGCCAACGGCGAGTGGGTCCACGAAGGCACGCCGATCCGGCGGCCGGCGCTGGTCAACTTGCTCAGCCGCGTGCTACGGCGGGAGGCCGACGGCGACTATTACCTGGTGACGCCGGGAGAGAAGCTGCGTATCGGCGTCGAGGATCTACCGCTATGGGTCACGGATGCCGATCAGGCCGGTGCCGACTGGGTCGCGGTGACTGCCTGCGGTGACCGCGTACCGCTGGACGTGTCACACCGGCTGTCACTGTTGGCGACGCCGGATGGCGATCTCTTGCCGGCGCTGCCCGTTCGTCACGGTTTGCAGGCGCGGCTGCATCGTAATCTGTACTACCGCTGGATCGAGCTCGCCGAGCAGCAGGGCAACGAGCTCGGGCTGTACAGTGGCGGGGCGTGGCACCCGCTGGGCCGCCTCGACGACGGTGCGAGATGAGCGAGCTGGTGAACGCGGCGCTGCCCTTGGATACTACCGCCGACAGCCTGACCGACGAGCAGCGCGCCGTGGTCGGTCATCGCGAAGGGCATGCGCGGGTCGCGGCGGTAGCCGGGGCCGGCAAGACCACGACCCTGGTCAGACGGGTGCTGCATCTGCTCGCCAATGGCGAAAACCCGCGCCGCATCCTGGTGTTGATGTTCAACCGCGCGGCGCGGGACGACTTCCGGGCCAAGCTGGTGCGAGAAGCGCCCGCCGAGGTCGTCTTGCCCGAGGTGCGTACCTTCCATTCGATCGGTCACCGCCTGACCCAGAGCCTGACCCGCTGGGGCTATCTGCCGCCGCGCCAATTGCTGCAGGCCGACTGGCAGCGTGAGCGGCTGCTGCGTCAGGCAGTGATGCAGAGCCTGGAATCCGCCGATGGCGAGACCCGCGAGGCAGCGCTGAACGCGGACCGGCTCGAGGCATTCGGCCAGTTCTGCGATCTGGTCAAGGCCGAAGTGGTGGCACCCGCCGAGCTCTTCGAACGGCTCGGCTATACCGACAGCGAGCGCCACTTCATCGAGGCCTTCGACGTGGCGGAATCGCTGCTCGATGCCTCGGCTTCGATGACCTACGCGGACCTGCTCTATCGGCCGCTGCAGTGCCTGGAACGCCATGCGGAGGCGCGGCGCCGGGTCGAGGGCTTTCTGGGCCATGTCATCGTCGATGAATATCAGGACATCAACGAAGCCCAGCTGCGACTGCTCAAGATCCTGGCCGGTCATCAGGCGCAGGTCATGGCCGTCGGTGATGCCAACCAGTGTATCTACGAGTGGCGGGGCGCTCGGCCCGACGCCATGCTGGCGCGCTTCGACGGCCTGTTCGGCCAGGCAAGCGAGTATCCGCTCTCCTTCACCTTCCGCCACGGCCACGCCCTGGCATTGGCCGCCAACCACGCGATTCGCAACAATCGCCAACGCTGGGATCAGCTCTGCCTGGCGGCGCCCGGCAACCCACTGACACGGCTGCGGACGGGCGTCGGTGCTGGCGCGTTGCTGGAGATGCTGCAGCGCTGGCACGCCGATGGCCGGCGCAGCGACGAAGCCTGTGTGCTGGTGCGCAGCTGGTCGCTGTCGGTCTCGGTACAGCTCCAGCTATTGCGGGCCGGCGTACCGTTTCGGCTGGCACAGGAAGAGCGCTTCGTGTTTCGGCTGCCGCTGGTGCAGGCCTTGGCGGGCTATCTTCAGCTGGCCCGTGAGCCGCAGCGGCTGCACGATCCCGGCCATCTCGTCCTGCTGTTCTCGCAGCCGACGACATTCGTCGCCCAGGAGCGCGTGCGTCGGCTGGTCGAGGAGCTCGCACGCACGCAGCAATGGCCGGCGCGCGAGGCCCCGGTCCTGGCGGGGCTCAAGCCGGGGCAGCGCCGCCATCTCAAGCGGCGCTGGCAGCTCCTCTGCGAACTGCCCAAGCTATCCGCCTGGCCGCCGGCGAAGCTGCTCGAGCATGTCGTCGATGCCATCGATGCGGAGAAAGTCCTGCGCCGCTCGGCAGCGCGGCGGGAGAAGGGGGACGATGACGTGCGTCTGCTCGACGTGCTGATCGAGCAGGCCGGCGAGCTGGCCAACGATCCCGAGGCTTTCATCGAGCTGCTGCGCAACCCGGTGGAGAACCGGCCCGATGGCGTCTTGATCAGCACGGTACACGGCGCCAAAGGGCTCGAGTGGCCGCTGGTGGCGGTATGGGGGCTCAACGAGGAGGATTTTCCCCATTACAGCCGTGACAATCCGCTGTCGCCGGAGCGCCTGGAAGAAGAGCGGCGGCTTTACTATGTCGCGATCACACGGGCGCGAGAGCGGCTGCTGCTGGTTCAGGATGGCGGCGACCATCGGCCGAGTCGCTTTCTCGACGAGACGGCGGTGGAGGATTGCCGTCGGATCGACCAGGCGATCCAGGCGCGCAGCGAGGCCGCCGTGGCGGTTCGCGAGCCGGACATGGTCGGCGCCTACCTGCAGCGTGTCGGGCTGGAGCACGTCGGACGGGGCCTCGTGCCGCGAGCCAGAGAGACGGAAGCGCCCGTCGCGGAACGCGGGGCGAAATCCGGAGCGAGCTGGCAGGTCGGTGATCGAGTGCGGCATGCCAGCTTCGGCGACGGTGAGGTACTGGTGGTCGAAGGCAACGAAGCCAATCCGGTCATCGACGTGCGTTTCGAGTCGGCCGGCCGACGTCGCCTGATCGCGGCGCGGGCGCCCCTGGCGAAACGGCATTGATCGGTCAGACTCTTTCGACCGACGATCTTTCTCGGCCACGATTTTATTCGGCCAACAGCGACTTTGCTCGATCGACGACCTTTCTCGACCGACACCTGTTTCGGCTGATAAAGCACCAAGGAGGCAATGATGAACGAATCCGTGCTCGTAACGGCAGAGGAGCTGCGGCAAAGCCTGGCTGGCGATCGACCGCCGCTGGTGCTGGATTGTCGTGCCCGCTTGGACGACGCCGCGGCAGGAAAGCGGCTTTGGCAGGAATCGCACATCCCTGGCAGTTACCACCTGGATATGGACCGGGATCTCTCGAAGCCGCCTGGCGATGGCGGTCGTCATCCGCTGCCGTCTCGTGAGGTCTTTACGACGACGATTCAACGTCTCGGCATCGAGCCGCAACGCGCCGTGGTGGTTTATGACGATAGAGGTGGGCAGCTATCGGCAGCTCGCGCCTGGTGGATGCTGGCTTGCTGGGCGGGGCATCCCGATGTGCGGGTGCTCGACGGTGGCTTGCCCGCCTGGCAGGTTGCTGGCGGCGAGCTGGCGACGGATGAGTCGATATCGCCGCTGATCAGCCGATGGCAGCCGGATTTCGACGATACGATGATCATCCCGGCACGAGATCTGCTGGAAGAGGGTGGCTTGCTGGTCGATGCCCGAGGCGAAGCTCGCTTTCGTGGCGACGAGGAACCCATCGATGCGGTTGCGGGACATATCCCCGGCGCAGTCTGTCGGCCCAGCAGCGCCAATCTCGAGGCGGATGGGCGTTTCAAATCGCCCCAGCGGCTGGCGGAAGAGTTGCCCGGGGCCGATAAGGTGACGGCATACTGCGGCTCCGGCATCTCGGCCTGCCACGATATCCTGGCCTATGCCGTGGCGGGTCTGCCGCTGCCGCGACTTTACGCGGGATCCTGGAGCGACTGGATTCGTGACCCATCGAGGCCGATCGCGACCGGCGAGTAAGCCCGGGCTTCGCTCGGGAGCTTTAAGTCACAAGCTTTGAACTGGAAGAAAAAACCGCCCCAGGTGCTTGCCGTGGGGCGGTTTGCTTATGCTGTCTTCGAGCTTCGAGCTTCGAGCTTCGAGCTTCGAGCCGCTCGTGGCCCGGAGCCCGTGGCTCGTGGCTCGTGGCTGGGGTCAAGCCGATTCGTTGAACAGTTCGCGCCCAATCAACATCCGCCGTATTTCGCTCGTGCCGGCGCCGATCTCGTAGAGCTTGGCGTCGCGCAGCAGGCGGCCGGTGGGGTATTCGTTGATATAGCCGTTGCCGCCGAGCAGCTGGATGGCGTCGAGCGCCATCTGGGTGGCTTTTTCGGCACAGTAGAGAATCACGCCGGCGGCGTCCTTGCGGCTGACCCGGCCCCGGTCGCAGGCACCAGCGACGGCATACAGATAGGCGCGACAGGCGTTGAGGGTGGTGTACATGTCGGCGAGCTTGCCCTGCACCAGCTGGAACTCGCCGATCGACTGGCCGAACTGCTTGCGCTCGTGAACGTAGGGCACCACCACGTCCAGGCACGCCTGCATGATGCCTACTGGGGCGGCGGCGAGCACGGTGCGCTCGTAATCGAGCCCGCTCATCAGCACGCGTACGCCGCGGTTCTCCTCGCCCAGCACGTTTTCCGCCGGCACTTCACAGTCGGTGAACACCAGCTCGCAGGTGTTGGAGCCACGCATGCCCAGCTTGTCGAGCTTCTGCGCGGTGGAAAAACCGGCGAAATCCTTCTCGATCAGAAAGGCGGTGATGCCCTTGGCGCCGGCATCCGGGTCGGTCTTGGCGTAGACCACCAGCACGTCGGCATCGGGGCCGTTGGTGATCCACATCTTGTTGCCGTTGAGCACGTATCTGTCGCCGCGCTTGTCGGCGCGCAGCGTCATCGAGACCACGTCCGACCCCGCACCGGGCTCGGACATCGCCAGCGCGCCGACATGCTCGCCGCTGATCAGCCGGGGCAGGTACTTCGCCTTCTGTTCCGCATTACCGTTGAGCTTGATCTGGTTGACGCAGAGATTGGCGTGAGCGCCGTAGGAGAGCCCCACCGAGGCGCTGGCCCGCGAGATTTCCTCCATCGCGATGCAGTGCGCCAGATAGCCCATGCCGCTGCCGCCGTCTTCCTCGCCGACGGTGATGCCGAGCAGGCCCATGTCGCCGAACTTGCGCCACAGCTCGTTGGGGAAGGCGTTGTCGTGGTCGATCTGGGCCGCGCGCGGGGCGATCTCGTCCCGGGCAAAGGCGTTGACCTGCTCGCGCAGCATGTTGAGCGTGTCATCGAGACCGAAATCGAGCTCGGTATAGGGGGCGTACATGGTGGAATCCTCGCGAACGAAGTCGAGCAATGTTGATTGATACGTTAACGTTAACGTCAAATTGCGGGCGCGACCATAGCCCCTCGACCATGGTCTAGGGCGGAATGGGCGAACCGGATTCGCTCATTCTGGAGGCCAACAATCCGAGTGGACTGACGTTAGCGTCAATGTGGTAAGACAGGCGTCTGGAAACGTTCACTTCTACTTGGGAAAACCGGGGCCCCTATGTCGATCTGGAAACGCGAGTCATCGCTGGAAGCGCTCGAAGCCGAGTGCCGTAACACGCTGGTCAGCCACGTCGGTATCGAATTCACCGAGCTGGGCGAGGATTGCCTGCGTGGCCGCATGCCGGTGGATGACCGAACCCGCCAACCGTATGGGCTGCTCCACGGCGGCGGCTCGGTGGTGCTGGCGGAAACGCTGGGCAGCATCGCCGCCAATCTGTGTCTCGCCGATCCGAACAGGATGGCAGTTGGGCTCGATATCAATGCCAACCACGTCCGCGCGATGCGCCAGGGCTGGGTCGAAGGCTGCGCCCGGCCGCTGCATATCGGTGCCACGACGCAGCTGTGGGAGATCCGCATCGAGGACGAACGCGGCCGGCTGGTATGCATGTCGCGGTTGACCATGGCGGTGGTCAATCGGGGGTGATCACTCCAACCCCAGCTCCTGGCTGGTGGACTGCCGCATGCGGAATTTCTGGATCTTGCCACTGACGGTCATGGGGAATTCATCCACGAAGCGCACATAGCGCGGGATCTTGTGATGATCGATGCGATTGCGGCAGTAATCGCGGATGGCTTCCTCGTCGAGCTCCACGCCTTCCACCAGCCGGATCCAGACCGCCACCGCTTCGCCGTACTTCGGGTCCGGCACGCCGAAGACCTGAGCATCGGAAATCGCCGGGTGGGTGTAGAGAAACTCCTCGATCTCGCGCGGATAGAGGTTCTCGCCGCCGCGAATGATCATGTCCTTGATGCGCCCGGTGATGGCGACGAAGCCGTCGTCGTCCATCATCGCCAGGTCGCCGCTGTGCATCCAGCGCTGCGGGTCGATCGCCTGATGCGTGGCGTCGTCGTTCCAGTAGCCGAGCATGACGCTGTAGCCGCGGGTGCAGAGTTCGCCGCTGACCCCGCGCGGCACGATCCGGCCGCTGGCGGGGTCGACGATCTTCACTTCCAGGTGCGGATGGATGGTGCCGACGGTGGAAACCCGCTTGGCCAGCGGGGCGTCGGTGCGAGTCTGCAGGCTGACCGGGCTGGTCTCGGTCATGCCGTAGCAGATGGTGACGTCTTTCATGTGCATGCGCTCGATCACCCGCTTCATCACTTCGATGGGGCAGTTGGAACCGGCCATGATGCCGGTGCGCAGGCTGGAAAGATCGAACTCGGCGAAGCGCGAATGCTCCAGCTCGGCGATGAACATCGTCGGCACGCCATAGAGCGCCTGGGCCCGTTCGGCTTCCACGGCGCGCAGCGTGGCCTCGGGATCGAAACCGTCGTTGGGATAGATCGCGGTAGCGCGATGGGAAAGACACGCCAGGTTGCCCATCACCATGCCGAAGCAGTGATACAGCGGAACCGGAATCACCACGCGCTCGCCTGGTTGCAGGTTCATCCCGCCGCCGACGAAGTAGCCGTTGTTGAGAATGTTGTGATGGGTCAGCGTCACGCCCTTGGGCGCGCCGGTGGTGCCGGAGGTGTACTGGATATTGATCGGGTCGTCGAACTGCAGCGCCGCCTGACGTTCGGCGAGGCGTTCGACCGGTGTGTTGGCGGCGAGGGTATGCAGCTCGGGCCAGCGCCACATGCCGGGCGTGGCGAATGTCTCGTCGAGGCAGATCACATGCTTCAGCCGGGGCAGGGCTGCGCATGCCTGCAGCCGATCTCCAGCGTTTGGCGGATCGCGCAGTTCCGGCGCGATTTCGCAGAGAATGTCGACGTAATGCGATTTGATCGTGCCGCTGACCCGGTATGCGCCTTGCAACACCAGGGTGGAAAGGCCGGATTGGGTCAGCGCGTGTTTGAGCTCGTGGGCGCGATAGCTGGGGTTGAGGTTGACCAGGATCGCACCGAGCTTGGCCGCGGCAAGCTGGGTGATGGCCCACTCGGCGCAATTGAGCGACCAGATGCCGACCCGGTCGCCGCGCTCGACGCCCAGCGCCATCAGCCCCCGGGCGATGCGGTCGGCCTCTGCACGCAATTCGGCATAGGTATAGCGCAGGTTCTGATGGCAACTGACCAGCGCTTCGCGCTCGGGGCATTCGCTGGCGGCGGCATCCAGACAATCGCCGATGGTCATGCCGATCAGGGGCAGATCGCTGGTACCGCTGACATAACTGGCACGGCGTCCGTGCGCAGGGGCATCGCTTGCAGACATGCTGGCTTCTCCGGTAGGGGCGCCGCCATTCGGGGCGTGCTGCCGAGTGGATCGTTTCAAGTGGTGGTTTCAAAGGGATGGTTTCAAGTCAGCCGTTCGATGCCGATGGCCGTGGCCTCGCCACCACCGATGCAGATCGCCGCCACACCCCGCGCCATGCCGTGATGCGCCAGCGCGTTGAGCAGCGTGACCACGATCCGCGCGCCAGAGGCGCCGATGGGATGGCCCAATGCGCAGGCGCCGCCGTGAACGTTGACCCGTGCGTGATCGAGGCCGAGTTCACGCATCGCTGCCATTGCCACCACCGCGAAGGCTTCGTTGATCTCGTAGAGATCGACGTTCTCCCGCGACCAGCCGAGCCGTTCGTGTAGCTTGCGGATGGCGTGGATCGGTGCGACCGGGAAGTCACCGGGGCGCATGGCATGGCTGACATGGCCGTGGAGCCGGGCCAGCGGCGTCAGCCCCAGCCGCTCGGCCTCGCGCTGGCGCATCAGTACCAGCGCCGCGGCACCGTCGGAGATCGAGCTGGCATTGGCGGCGGTCACCGTGCCGCCGTCGCGGAAGGCCGGTTTCAACTGCGCGATGCGGTCGATATTGGCCTTGTACGGCGCCTCGTCGTGCTCGACGCGGTCCGTACCGCGCCCGGCCGGCGCTTCCAGCGCCACGATCTCGCTGGCGAACACGCCGGATTCGATCGCCCGTCTGGCCCGGGTCAGCGAGGCGATGGCGTAGTCGTCCTGGGCTTCGCGGGTGAAGCCGAACGCTTCGGCGCATTCTTCGGCGTAGGTGCCCATCAGCCGGCCCGGCTCGTAGGCGTCCTCGAGCCCATCGAGAAACATGTGATCGAGCACCTGGGCATGCCCCATGCGCAGCCCGGCACGGGCCTTGGGCAGCAGGTAGGGGGCGTTGCTCATGCTCTCCATGCCGCCGGCGATGGCATGTTCGGCGCTACCCAGGCGCAGCGCATCGAATGCCTGCATGATCGCCTTCATGCCGGAGCCGCACATCTTGTTGACGGTGGTGCAGGGCGTCGACTCGGCGAGCCCTGCGCCGAGTGCCGCCTGGCGGGCCGGCGCCTGGCCGAGGCCCGCCGGCAGCACGCAGCCCATGAGCACTTCATTGATGACTAGCTCGTCGACGGCGTCCGCCGCCAGTCCGGACTGTTCGAGGGCGCCACGGATCGCTGCCGCGCCCAACTGCGGACAGCTCAAGCCGCCGAGCGCGCCCTGGAAAGCCCCCATCGGCGTGCGTTTGGCGCCGACGATCACGATCGGGTCTTCGTATTTCATGGTCGACTCTCCGGTGTTGCCTGCATGGTCACTCATCGATGCTTCCTGGCGTCATATGATCGAACGCAGCCACTTTTCTATTGAGCGGACATGCGAATGCCGCCGTCGAGCCTGATTACCTCTCCGTTGAGGTAGCGATTTTCGAGAATCTGGCGCACCAGCGCGGCATATTCCTCGGCGTGGCCCATGCGCCTGGGGAACGGCACCTTGGCGTTGAGGCCGTCGCGGACCTCGGCGGGCATGCCCTGCATCATCGCGGTGTCGAAGATGCCGGGGGCGATTGCCATGACGCGGATGCCGGACGAGGCCAGCTCGCGGGCGGCGGGCAGCGTCATCCCGACCACGCCGGCCTTGGAGGCCGCATAGGCGGCCTGGCCGATCTGGCCCTCGAACGCGGCCACCGAGGCGGTATTGATCACCACGCCGCGCTCACCGTCGTCCTCTCTTGGCAGGGTGTCGCCTTCGGCGAGGTTTTTCTGCATCGCCGCTACCGCCAGCCGCAGCATGTTGAAGGTGCCGATCAGGTTGATGTCGATCGTGCGGCGGAAGCTATCGAGACCATGCACGCCGCGCTTGCCGTGGATCTTCTCCGCCGGCGCGACACCGGCGCAGTTGATCAAACCGTGCAGCGCACCGAAGCGTTCGAGCGTCTCGGCCAGCGCGCGCTCGCCATCGGCTTCCTGCGTCACGTCGGCCTGAATGGCCAGCGCCGTGTTGCCGAGGGTGCGGGCATGATGGCGGGCGGTATCGAGGTCTCGGTCGACCAGCGCGACGTTGGCGCCGGCATCGACGAGCATCCGCGCCGTGGCGGCGCCCAGCCCGGAGCCGCCGCCGGTGACGATGAAGGTGCGTTCAGCCAGTTGCATGAGCCGGTTCCTCCTCGGCTGGCCGATCGACGAGATCGCGCAGGGGATGACGATCGCGATCCCACGGGGAAATGAAGCAGGCCGCGATATCGGTTTCCGGCACCTCGCCGTGGCGATGGCGCCAGGCCGGGGTCTTGTCCTTGTCGATCAGCAGCGCGCGCACCCCTTCGGCGAGATCGCCACGGGCGGCGCAGGCCAGCGAAAGGCCGAGCTCTTCGCGCAGCACCTCGGAAAGCGACAGCCGTCGGCAGCGAGACAACTGACGCAGGATCAGCCGGGCCGAAAGCGGCGACCCGGCGGCCAGATTCTTCGCCGCGCGAGCGATCCACGGGTCGCCGTCGCTGGCGGCGGCGATGACCCGGCGAATCAGCGTCGCGTCGTCATCGGCATCGGTGAGTGCGGCAATGGCATCCAGGCGCGGTGCCACCTCGCCGTTTGGGGCGAGCGTGCGGCTGGCGCTGGCGTGTTCGCGCAGCACCTGGCCTACGGCGCTAGCGGGCTCGCGCCAGTCGGCCCGGAGCAGACCGTCGATCACCGCCTCGCGCCGCGACTCGTCGATCAGACGGTCGGCCAGGCCGACGAACAGTGCGTCGCTGGCGTTGAGTCGCGCGCCGGTCAGCCCCAGGAACAGGCCGCTGCGCCCCGGCATGCGATTCAGAAACCAGCTGGCGCCGACGTCGGGGTAGAGGCCGATGGTGATTTCCGGCATCGCCAGCTGAGCGCGCGGCGTGACCACGCGATGGGAGGCGCCGGCCATCAACCCGATACCACCGCCCATGACGATACCGTCACCCCAGGCGATGACGGGTTTGGGATAGCCGTGAATGGCGTGATCGAGCCGGTATTCATGGCTGAAGTAGCGGGCCACGAAACTCTCGTCGTTGCGGTGCGCGACGGCCTCGGGATCGGCGTTCGTCCTGCCTTCGACGATGGCGCGATACAGCGCGATCACATCGCCGCCGGCGCAGAAGGCCTTGTCGCCGGCGCCTTCCAGCCACACCGCCACGATGGCCTCGTCCGCCGCCCAGGCATCGAGTCGTGCCTGCAGCGCATCGATCATCCCGAGCGAGAGCGCATTCAGGCTCTTCGGCGCGTCGAGCGTGATGACACCGATCCGGTACCCGTCGGCGGTGGATAGCGTATCGAACCGGACCTGATCGCTCATGAGTCTTCCCCGCGCTGTGTCGAGTCAGGATCGCAGCGCCAGCGCGGCTCGCGCTTGTCGAGGAAGGCGCCGATACCCTCGGTGGGCGAGTCGGTATCGAACAGTTCCAGAAACAGCTCGCGCTCCATCCGGTAACCGCTGGGCAGATCCTGCTGGCGGGCGTTCATGATCAGGCGCTTGCAGCGGGTCAGCGCCTCCGGGCTCTGCCGGGTGCTGCGCTCGGCCAGTTCGAGCGCGGTGTCCAGCGCCGCGCCGGTATCGACGACCTCTTCCACCAGCCCGATGGCGAGCGCGCGCGCGGCGTCGATGCGCTCGCCGCACAAAATCATGCGCTTGGCCCAGCCTTCGCCGACCAGCCAGGGCAGATGCTGGGTGCCGCCGGCGCAGGGCAGCAGGCCGACCTTGGCTTCGGGCAGCGCCAGCTGCGCCTGACGCTCGGCGATACGGATGTCGCAGGCCAGCGCGCACTCGAGCCCGCCGCCCATGGCGTAGCCGTTGATCGCGGCGATACTGACGCCGCGATAGGCGCCCAGCGTCTCGAACGCCTGGCCGAAGCGCGTCGCCATTTCCAGCGCGGCGGGTTTGCCGCCGTCGATGAAGCGCTTGAGATCGGCGCCGGCGGAGAAGAACTTCTCGCCCGCACCGACGATCACCAGTGCCTGGTTCCCGGCATCGGCATTGAGCGTCTCGATGTGACGCTCCAGCGCCGCCAGCGATGCCTCGTGCCAGGTGTTGGCCGGCGGATTGTCGATGGTGATCAGCGCCACGGCACCGCGCCGCTCCAGGCGCAGACCGGTATGCTCGTCATCGTGCGAAGATTCGTGATCGATCGTCATGACAGATTCTCCAGATCGTCCTTGGCGAGCAGCCGGCGCGCCACCACCAGGCGCATGATCTCGTTGGTGCCTTCGAGAATCTGATGGACCCGGCAGTCGCGAACATGGCGCTCCAGCGGATAGTCGCGCAGATAACCGTAGCCGCCATGCAGCTGCAGCGCGTCGTTGCAGATCGTGAAGCCCTCGTCGGTGGCGAAGCGCTTGGCCATGGCGCAGTAGAGCGCGGCGTCGGGATCGTCACGATCCAGTTTGCTCGCCGCCAGCCGCACCATCTGGCGTGCCGCGACCAGCTGCGTGGCCATGTCGGCGAGCTTGAACTGCAGTGCCTGAAAATCGGCCAGCGGCCTGCCGAACTGCTCTCGCGTTTCGAGATAGCGGTGGGCGGTTTCCAGCGCGGCCTGTGCCGTGCCGACGGAGCAGGTGGCGATATTGATGCGACCGCCATCCAGCGCTCGCATGGCGATCCGAAAGCCTTCGCCTTCCTCGCCCAGCCGGTGGTCTGCCGGCACGCGCACGCCGTCGAAGCTGATCGCCCGGGTCGGCTGGCTGCGCCAGCCCATCTTCTCTTCGGACTTGCCGTATTCGATGCCCGCGCTGTCCGCCGGCACGGCGAAGGCAGAGATGCCGTCGGCGCCGCTGCCCGGCTCGCCGGTGCGTGCCATTACCACCAGCAGCTGGGTGCTGCCGGCGCCGGAGATGAACATCTTGCTGCCATCGATGACGTAACTGGCGTGATCGCCGTCGCCGTCGCCGTCGCGGCGGGCGCGGGTTCGCAGCGCTGCCGCGTCGGAGCCGGCACCGGGTTCGGTCAGGCAGTAGGAGCCCAGCTTCTCGCCGGCGATCATGGCCGGCAGCCAGGCTTCACGCACGGCATCCGTGGCGTAGCGGGACAGAATCCCGTTGACCATGTTGTGGATGGTCAGGAAGGCGGTGGTGGCGGTACAACCTCTGGCCAGTTCCTCGATGATCAGGGTGGCATCGAGCCGGCTCAGGCCCAGGCCACCGTGAGCCTCGGGGATGCAGAGCCCGCAGAAGCCCATGTCGCCGGCGCGGCGTAGCGTTTCCACGGGAAAGACGCCGTTGGCGTCCCATTCGGCGGCGTTGGGGGCCAATTCCTGCCGGGAAAACCGACGCGCCGCCTCCCGATAGGCCTGCTGGTCGTTGTCGAGTTCGAAATTCATGGCGCAGGGGTTTCCATCGCTGAAGGCGCTTTGACGTGCCATGCCTTGTGGGCCTGCGGCACGCACCGTCGTCCAGTTCTAGCGATGGCATCGACGCCACGACAATTGGACCTAGGGCTGAAAGACCAAGGTCGGATGGCGGCAAGTTGACATTAACGTCAAGGTCACATGTTGAGGCGGCTGTCGAAACCGGTCGTTTCCCGATTTGTCGGTTCATGGACCCGATTTGTCGATTCATGGAAAAAGGGCGGCTCACGAGGCGGCTCGGACCTCGGTCATCGATCTCAGGACAGTCAGATGAAAAAGACCCAATCCACGGCAAAACCCGTTCACAAGCCGGTTTTTGCCAATGGCGACGACATCCAGATCCCTGTCTTTACCCTGCTCAAGCCCGATGGCACCGTCTACGCGGATGCCGGGTCGACCTCTCTCGATGAAACCACCGCGCGGCGCATCTATCGCGCCATGCTTTATACCCGGGTGCTCGACGAGCGCATGATGGCGGCCCAGCGTCAGGGGCGGCTGAGCTTCTACATGCAGTGCACCGGCGAGGAGGCGGCGGTGATCGGCAGCACGGCGGCGCTGGACGACGCCGACATGATCATGGCCCAGTACCGCGAGCAGGGGGCGCTGGCCTATCGCGGCTTCACCACCGACGAGTTCATGAACCAGCTGTTCGGCAACGAGCGCGACACCGCCCACGGCCGCCAGATGCCGATCCACTACGGTTCGCGGGATCTTCACTATCTGACGATCTCCTCGCCGCTGGCGACCCAGATTCCCCAGGCCACCGGCTACGCCTACGGCCAGAAGCTGGCCGGCAAGGGCCACTGCACGCTGACGATCTTCGGCGAAGGCGCGGCCTCGGAAGGCGATTTTCACGCCGCGCTCAACATGGCGTCGGTGCACAAGGTGCCGGTGATCTTCCTGTGCCGGAACAACGGCTACGCCATCTCCACGCCGGTCACCGAGCAGTTCGCCGGCGACGGCGTCGCCGCCCGCGCCTTCGGCTATCGCATGCAGTCGATCCGCGTCGATGGCAACGACATCCTGGCGGTATACGAGGCGACCTGCGAGGCGCGACGGCTGGCGGTGGAGGAGAACGAGCCGGTGCTGATCGAGGCGATGACCTATCGCCTGGCCGCCCACTCCTCCTCCGACGATCCGTCCGGCTACCGCAGCAAGAAGGAAGAGGAGGCGTGGCACAAGAAAGACCCGCTGCGGCGGATGCAGCGCTGGCTGCTCGATCGCGGCTGGTGGAACGAAGACGAAGAACGCGAACTGACCGAGTCGCTGCGTCGCGAAGTGCTGGAAACCATGAAACAGGCGGAAAAACGTCGCCCGCCGGCACTCGAGACACTGGTCAGCGATGTCTATGCCGAGACACCCCCGCTGCTGCGCGAGCAGCTCGAAACGCTGGAAGCGCATATTCGGCGTCATCCCGAGGCCTATCCCAGAAGCGCGCCGTGGCTTAATGGCAGCACCGAGACGGAGGGCCAGCCATGAGCCGGATGAATCTGCTCCAGGCCGTCAACAACGCGCTGGATACCGCCATGGCAGTCGACGAGCGCGTGCTCTGCTTCGGCGAGGATGTCGGCGTTTTCGGTGGCGTGTTCCGCGCCACCAGCCATCTGCAGGAAAAGTACGGCCGCGAGCGCTGCTTCAATACGCCGCTGGTGGAGCAGGGCATCGTCGGCTTCGCCAACGGCCTGGCGGCCCAGGGTTCGGTGCCGGTGGCCGAGATCCAGTTCGCCGACTATATCTTTCCCGCTTTCGATCAGCTGGTGAACGAGACTGCCAAGTTCCGCTATCGCTCCGGCAGCCTGTTCGATGTCGGTGGCCTGACCGTGCGGGCGCCCTACGGCGGCGGGATCGCCGGCGGCCATTATCACTCCCAGTCGCCGGAGGCGTATTTCGCCCACACGCCGGGGCTGACGGTGGTGGTGCCGCGCAATCCGCACCAGGCCAAGGGATTGCTGCTGGCCTCGATCCGCTCGCCGGATCCGGTGATCTTCTTCGAGCCCAAGCGACTCTATCGCGCCTCGGTAGGCGAGGTGCCGGACGACGACTACGAGTTGCCGCTGCGTCAGGCGGAAGTCGTCAAGGAGGGCAGCGATATCACGCTGCTGGCCTGGGGCGCGCAGATGGAAGTGATCGAACAGGCCGCCGAGATGGCCGAGAAGGCAGGCGTCTCCTGCGAGCTGATCGACCTGCGAACCATCGTGCCGTGGGATATCGAGACGGTGGCGGCGTCGGTGTTCAAGACCGGGCGCCTGATCGTCAGCCACGAGGCGCCGCTGACCGGGGGATTTGCCGCCGAGATCGCCGCTACCATCCAGAACCGCTGTTTCCTCTATCTGGAGTCGCCGATCGAACGGGTTACCGGGTTGGATACCCCGTTCCCGCTGACGCTCGAGAAGGAGTACATGCCGGGGCCGCTGAAGGTGCTCGATGCCATCCACCGCACGATGGACTTCTGAGGAGCGATGATGAGCGATTTCCTGCTGCCCGATATCGGCGAGGGCATCGTCGAGTGCGAAGTGGTGAAGTGGCTGGTCAGCGAGGGCGATATCATCGCCGAGGATCAGCCCGTCGCCGAGGTGACCACCGACAAGGCGCTGGTGGAGATCCCCGCCCCCGAGGCCGGGCGCGTCACGCGGCTCTACGTTCGCGAAGGCGAAACGGCCCGGGTTCACGCGCCGCTGTTTGCCATCGAGCGCGTCAGCGAGGGTACTCAATCCGACTCGGGCGTTCGATCCGACCATGACGCCCGATCTGACCCCGGCACTCTATCCAATCACGACGCTCGGCCACCCGAGCCGATCGCCGCCACGCCCGAAGACGAAGCGCCGCAGCCGCCCGCACCGAATGCGGACAAGACAGAATCGGCGGCGTCGAAGGATTTCATTCTGCCCGATCTGGGCGAAGGGATCGTCGAGTGCGAGGTGGTGGCCTGGCGTGTCGAGGAGGGCGACGAGATCGCCGAAGACCAGCCAGTGGTCGAGGTCAGCACCGACAAGGCGGTGATGGAGATTACCGCGCCGGAAGCGGGCCGGCTGGTGCGCCGGTATTGCCAGCTCGACGAGGTCGCCAGAGTCCACGCGCCGCTGTTCGCGTACGTGCCTCGGGCCGTCGACGGCGACGCGGGGCATGATTCGGCCGATGCCGGTGCGGCAGCGGAGAGCAGGTCCGGCGCCGGCCAGCGACGCATCCCCGCGAGCCCGGCGGTACGTCGTCGGGTGCGCGAGCTTGGCGTGCGTCTCGAGGAGATTCCCGGCAGCGGCAAGGATGGCCGGGTGCTCAAGGAGGACGTGCTGGCATTTCAGCAGCAACAGGAAATGCGCCAGGAACAACACCGTGCGAAGCCGCAGGATTCACAGCCGGAAGCCGCAACGCCGGGATGTGGAACGCCAGTGCCGGACGCTGCCTCCGACGAGCGGACCGAGCCGCTGCGCGGTGTGCGTGCGGTGATGGCACGGCGAATGAGCGAAGCGGCGTCCACGATTCCGCATTTTGCTTACGGCGACGAGTTCGACGTTACCGAGCTGCTGGCGCTGCGGGACCGTCTCAAGGGCGATTTCGAGGCGCGCGGCGAACGGCTGACGCTGATGCCGCTGCTGATGAAGGCGCTGGCCCTGGCGGTGGCGGAATTTCCGCTGCTCAACTGCCGGCTCAATACGGCAGCCGACACCATTCACTATCAGACCCCGTGCCATATCGGCATGGCGGTGGACAGCGCCAGCGGCCTGCTGGTGCCCAACGTCAAGCACGTCGAGCGGCTGAGCCTGCGCGAAGTGGCGAGCGAGGTGGAACGTCTGGCCCGTGCGGCCCGCGACGGGCGGGTCGAACCTGGCGATCTCAAGGGCGGCACCATCAGCATCTCCAACATCGGCGTGCTCGGCGGCACCTACGCCATGCCGATCATCAACGCGCCGGAGGTGGCGATCGTCGCGCTCGGCCGGGTTCAGCGGTTGCCGCGCTTCGATGCCGACGGCAACGTGGTGGCGCGGTCGATCATGACCGTTACCTGGTCCGGCGATCATCGGGTGCTGGATGGCGGCACCATGGCGCGTTTCTGCAATCGCTGGAAGGGGTATCTGGAAGGTCCGGAGACGATGCTGGCAGATTTGCGCTGAGCCGGAGCGGATATTCATGACCGAGCCGACGGAGCTGCAGCAGTTCTACATTCCCGAGGAGCAGTCGGTCTATCTGCTCAGCCAGAGCCAGGCAAGACAGCTGCGGGAGTGGATCGAGCGCTGTCGGCATCAGCTCGCCCAGGTCGGCTATCGGGAGGTCGAACTGATCGGCAAGGGCGCCTACGGCTTCGTCTTCGCGGGCATCGACGGTGCCGGCGCCAGCCACGTGTTCAAGTTCACGCGCCAGAACCTGCCGCAGTCGTTTCATGAGCGCCTCGAGGAGGAGGCGTTCATGCTCGAACAGGTGAATCACCCCCGCGTTCCCAGGCTGATCGCCTATCGCACCCTGCGCCATCAGGCGATGCTGGTGATGGCGCGCGCGCCGGGCATCAACCTGGAGGAGTTCTCGCTGCGCGAGGGACGGCTGGCGCCACGCCTGTTGATCAGGATCGCGGCACAGCTGGCGGACATCCTGCGCACGCTGCGCCGCGAGTCCGCCGAGGGGCGACTCGTGGTGCACGGGGATATCAAACCCTCGAATCTGATGTTCGATGCGCGGACCGAGCAGATCGCGCTGATCGACTGGGGCTCCTCGGTCTTCGCCCAGCTCGATGCCGAAGGCCAGTTCCTGTCGCGTAACGTGATGGAGCTGATGTCCGCCGATCTCCAGCACACCAACGCTCGCATGGGCGATGTCTACTATATCGGCGACGAACAGTTGAACGGGGCGTTGTCGTCGCCACGTTTCGATGAGCAGGGCGCCGCCGCGACCCTCTATGCGCTGGCGACCGCGCAGTCCAGCCGCTTCGGCCACGGGACGATCCCGGCAACCTCGCTGGGCCTGCCGGTCGAGTTCGCCCGGATGCTGGATGCCATGCTCAGCGAAGACGCCGCGCTGCGCCGTCGGGCCGGAGACTACTTTCTCGAGCATATGCCGCGCATCGCCCGCACCATCATCCGTGAACCACAGGCGGCGCCGGAAATCCCGCTGGTGCCGGTGTGGGTGCGCTCGCTGGAGCAGGAGATCGAGACGGTGGTCTACAGCTCGCGCAAGGCGTTTCTGCGCGAGGATGTCCTGCATGACACGTCACTGCGCGGACGGGACCGCGACGACACCTTGAGCGCGATCAATGACGTCCAGTTCGATCGCTACTACAAGCATTTCATGCAGGGCATGGGCGATCTCGAAAAGGCCTTTCTGGTCGCGGTGGGGCGGCTGGGCAAATATCCGGTAGTGGGCGGCCTGGCGGTGCGCTGGAGCGAGGCGGGGGTCGAATTCGACACCACGCTGAGCCTCAACGAACCGTCGCTGCGGACGGCCTTCGTCGCGGCGGTGAACAACATGGTCACCCTGGCCCGGGCGATTCGCCGTCGTGATGGCGTGTTCAAGGCGTGCCTGTTCAACGCCCGGCGCACCCTGCATGTCGATCGCGACGACGCTTCCCGGCCGTTCGTGCCCGATCCCGGCTGCGCCATTCCCTACGAGGTCAGCCCGACGCCGGAGCTGGAGGATGCCAGCCGCGAGCACTCCTACTTCGAGGACGGCCCGGACCCCGAGGAGTTCCTGCGCCTGCCGCCGGTGATGATCGAGGCGCTGTCGCGCCTCAACGCCATCCACCACACCGGCATGATCATCTTCGAGGCGTTGCCGACCCACCTGAAGATCCATAGCTACTACCGCCTGCTTGATCCGGCCCGGGAGGAGGAGTTCCGCGACTGCCTGGAGACGCTGCTGGCGGCGGTGCCGCAGATCGACGGGCTCGGCGTGTCCGGCTACATGAAGATGCCCTACAAGAACACACGACATTTCGCGCATCGTTCACGGCCGGCCGATACCGGTGCGTGAGGTTTCCGAAGTCTCGCTCGTCTCAGTGGCTCATGCGTTATCGTTGCATTATGGGGACGATTTTTACCCTTTTGGTCGATTTCATGGGCCAAACGGGGATGAAACGGACCTGAATCGTTATAATCCGCGCCGACACGAGAACCCCCTCGCGTGACCGACGCCCGTCATGGAGCGCTGCGGGTTTCCGACAACAGCAATACTCGATGGTGAATTCATGGCCAAGCAATCCCATACCCATGCGCAGTGGTCCTCGCGAACGGCCTTCGTTCTGGCGGCGACCGGTTCTGCCGTGGGTCTCGGCAATATCTGGAAGTTCCCCTACATGGTGGGCGACAGCGGCGGCGCCGTGTTCGTGCTCGTCTACCTGGTGTGTATCGCGCTGATCGGCTTGCCGATCCTGGTGTCCGAATGGCTGCTGGGCCGGCGTGGGCAGTCCAACCCGATCAATACCATGCAGAAGCTCAGCCGCGATTCGAAGCTCTCGCCGGACTGGGTGCTGGTGGGCATTGCCGGGGTGCTGGGGTCGTTTCTGATCCTCTCGTTCTACAGCGTCGTCGGCGGCTGGTCGCTCAACTACACCTGGAGCACGCTGATCGGCGATCTGGGCCAGTCGAGCGGGGTCGATGTGGGTGACTACTTCACCACGCTGCTGGGCCAGCCGGGCACGCTGCTGTTCTGGCACACGATCTTCATGCTGCTGACGTTCGGCATCGTCGCCGGCGGCGTCAAGGGCGGCCTGGAGCGGGCGGCCAAGTGGCTGATGCCGCTGCTGATCGTGGCGCTGGTCCTGCTGATCGGCTTCGGCGCGACCACCGCCGGCTTCGGCGAGGCGGCCGCGTTCATGTTCTCGCCCGACTGGAGCAAGCTCAACGGCGGCGTCGTGCTCGCCGCGCTGGGGCATGCGTTCTTCACGCTGTCGCTGGGGATGGGGATCATGATGGCCTACGGCTCCTACCTGGGTCAGGAGGTCAACCTGATCAAGACGGCGCGCACCGTGGTGATCCTGGATACGGTGATTGCGCTGGGCGCCGGCATGGCGATCTTCCCGGTGGTGTTCGCCAACGGTCTGGACCCGAGCGCCGGCCCGGGGCTGCTGTTCGTGACGCTGCCGCTGGCCTTCATCGACATGCCTTGGGGGCTGGCGTTCGGCACGATCTTCTTCGCGCTGCTGACGGTAGCCGCGCTGACTTCGGCGATCTCGCTGCTGGAGCCGGTGACGGAGTTCCTGGAAGAGCGCACGCCGCTGTCGCGCGTCGCTTCGGCCTTCGTCGCCGCGCTGGCGACCTGGTCGCTGGGCATCGCCGCGCTGCTGGCGTTCAACGTCTGGTCCGGTTTCCAGCCGTTCGGTTTCAACGTCTTCGACCTGCTCGATGCGCTCACCAGCAAGCTGATGCTGCCGCTGACGGGGCTGGCCGCCATCGTCTTCACGGCGTGGTTCCTGGATAGCGAAGGCGTGAAGCAGGAGCTGGGCCTGGGGCCGAAGGGCCGGGTGCTGTGGCACTACGTGTCGCGCTATGTGGCGCCGATCGGGGTGGTCGTGGTGTTCTTCAACAGCCTGTGAGAAAACGCGACGGTCACATGTCATTGACATGAAACCGGCTTCCCCGCCGGATGACGGTTCCAGCGGGGCAGATAGCGGCCGCGGTCCTCTTCGAGGGCGCGGCCGCTGGTCGTTGTGGCCGACGAACGACGGGTGGCGGTGGCCGCTCGGGTTATTCGAGCTATTCGAGCTATTCGGGTAGCTCAGCGATCTCTTCCGCCAGCTGGCGCTTTTCCTGGCGCTGTTCGATGCCGCGCCGGGCCTTGAGATAGCGAATGGCGGCCTTGCGCTTGCGTTGTTCATGTTCGCTGACTTCTAGCGTCATGAAAATCTCGAGAATGTCGCTCTTGAGGGCATGAAGGTGTTCGACGCTCTTCATGATCGAATCTCCTGGCATCCTAAGATCTGTCGGTTCGCGCCCGACATGCATACTATAACCAAGATGACAAGATCGTGACGGCTAGCTTTTTTCATGCTTTCAACGCGCCGTGACGGCGTGTTCCCGCCCGCGTGACTCGGGCATACTGGGCGCCTGATTCCCGACCGAGAAGATCCGATGTCGTCATCCGAGGGCCAGCCATGAGCCGTTCGCTGTTCGATGAATTGCGTGTGCACATGGATCGCCTGCGCCGCTCCGAGCAGAAGGTGGCGCGCTTCGTGCTGCGCAATCCGGAAGAGGTGATCCTGATGCGAATCACCGACCTGGCCAGCGAGGCGCAGGTCAGCGAGCCGACGGTGGTGCGCTTCTGCCGTGCCATGGGCATGGCCGGCTTCCAGGAGTTCAAGCTCAAGCTGGCGCAGATGATGGCGCGGGGAAGCCAGTACGCCCAGTTCACCATGAACGACGGCGACAGCGTGGCCGAGTTCTCCCACGGGATTTTCGACAGCACCATCGAGACGCTCGAGCAGGTCCGCGATCAACTGGACAACGAGGCGCTGGGCAAGGCGATCGCGGCGCTGGCGGTGGCCAACCGGGTCGAGTTCTACGGCTACGGCGCTTCGGGGATCGTCGCCGCCGATGCCCAGCACAAGTTCTTCCGCCTGCAGATCCAGACGTCGGCCTACTCCGACCCGCACCTGCAGGCGATGTCCGCCGCCACCCTCAAAGCGGGCGACGTGGTGGTAGCGATCTCCCAGACCGGCCGCACCCGGGCGCTGCTCGCCAGCGCCAAGACGGCGGTCAAGGCCGGCGCGACCGTGATCGGCCTGTGTCCCAGCGATTCGCCGCTGGCCCGCGAGGTGACCCTGACGCTGCCGATCGACGTGCAGGAAGACACCGAGGTCTACATCCCCATGACCTCGCGTATTGCCCATCTGCTGACCATCGACGTGCTCGCCGTCGGCGTGGCGAAGAATCGCGGGCCGCAGATCACCGATCAGCTCAAGGCGATCAAGCGCAGCCTGGGGTCGCTGCGGGTGTCCAACAACGTGTCGTGACGGCTTCATGACCAGGGAAACGCCGACTTCGCTCGGCGTTTTTTGTGTCTCGAATACTGTATATATAGACAGTAATCGTGTTCTGAGTGACACTGGTGACAACGTTTCAACCGTCCCGGCCACCGTCATGTCGTCACTCGCTTCTCGCTGTTTCCGATGGATATCGCTGCCATTGCCCGATACGGGGGGCGGCCGATGAGCAGCCTGGAATCCCTGCTCGATAGCCGTCAGATCTGGCGCGCCCAGGCCGGTGCCGATAGCCAGGGCGGCGAGGCGATCGCCAGCGGGCATGCGGCGCTCGATGCGATCCTGCCGGGCGGTGGCTGGCCGTCGGCCGCGGTCAGCGAGCTGCTGTCGGCGGGCGCCGGCAACGGGGAGCTGGCCCTGCTGTGGCCGGTGATCTCGCGGATGACCCGGGAAGGCCGGCCGGTGGTGCTGGTCTCGCCACCGGCCGTGCCGTATCCGGCGGCGTGGCGGCAGGCGGGCGTGGCGCTAGAGCAGTGTCACTGGCTCGACGTGCAGGGCCGCGAGGCGTTGTGGGCGACGGAGCAATGCCTGCGCGCCGGCTGCTGCGCGGCCGTCGTCGCCTGGCTGCCGCAGGCCGATAGCCGCCTCATGCGGCGGTTGCAGGTGGCGGCGGCGAGCGGCAACACGCTGGCTTTCGTCCACCGGCCGCTGGCGAAGGTGTCCGAGGCGTCGCCGGCGCCGCTCCGGTTACGGCTGCACCGGCATGCCGAGCTGGAGATCCTCAAGTGCCGTGGCGGCTTTCCGCCCGCGCGGCGAATCGCCTTCGGCACCGGGGCGTGACGCCATGCGCTGGGTCTGTCTGCTGTTTCCGCGTCTGGCACTGGAGGGGGCGCTGCGTCGTCGTGCCGACCCCGGGGCGCCCTTCGCGCTGGTCGATGGCCCGGCGCAGCGCCAATGCATTCGCGCCGCCAATCGCGCCGCCCGCGAGCAGGGCGTCAAACCCGGTCAGGCGAGAGGCTTCGCCGAAGCGCTGTTTAACGCGCCGCTTTTTAAGGCGCCCGGAGCCGCGCCGCTTTCCAAGGCGCCCAACTCCGCGCCAGAAAACGGTTCTGAACCTGCCTCGGGCGAGCGGCTCGAGACGGCGCCGTTCGATGCCGAATCCGTCGAGCGCTGGCGGCGGCGTCTGGCGAGCTGGGCCTATGGCTTCAGCGCTCAGGTCAGCCTGCACTATCCGCACGCGCTGGTGTTCGAGGTCGCCAGCAGCCTCGATCTGCTGGGCCCCTGGCCGCGGCTGGAGGCGCGGCTGCGGTCGGAGCTCGCCGAACTCGGCTTTTCGCATCGGCTGGTGATCGCCCCCAATCCGGCGGCGGCGCGGGTGCTGGTCAATGTCCACGACGGGCTGGCGGTGGACGACGCCGGGCTGGAGCCGGCGCTGGCCGCGCTGCGCCTCGACCGTGCCGGGCTGGCGAACATCGATGCCGGCCATGACATCGTGCAGACCCTCAAGCGCAGCGGTTTCCAGCGCCTGGACGAGCTGTTCGCCCTGCCGCGCAGCGCCCTGGCCCGACGTTTCGGTGGCGGTTTGCTGCGTCATCTGAGCGAGCTGCGCGGGGAGTGGCCGCTGGCGCTGGATTACCATCGCCCCACGCCGCGTTTTTCACGTACCTTCGAATTCGACCAGCCGGTGCATGCCATCGCCGGCCTGGCCTTTCCGCTCAAGCGCCTGTTGCAGGAGCTGGCCGCGTTTCTGATGGGCCAGGACGCGGGCGTCGAGCGGTTCCGCCTGACGTTCGAACTGGAGGACGGTCCGGCGCAGGCCGTCGAGATCGGCCTGCTGGCGGTACAGCGCGACCCCGATACCCTGCTCGAGCTGACCCGTGCGCATCTGGAGCGCGTGCGCCTCGCCGGCCCGGTGATGAGCTTGACGCTCTCCGCGCCGCGCCTGTCGGCCTACGCGCCGGTCCGGCGGGAGCTGCTGGAAGGGCCGGCCCGCCAGGCCCAGGCCTGGGCGACGCTGCATCAGCGGCTGGTCGCGCGGCTGGGCGAGCCGGTACTCAAGCCGCTGATCGAGTACCGCGAGCATCGCCCGGAAATGGCGGTGATCGACGGCGCCGGCCCACGGGCGCGTGACGCCAGCGCCGGCCCGACGCGCCCCGGCTGGCTGACCCCCACGCCCCAGCGCTGCGATGGCGACGTGGTGCAGCTGCTGGCGGGGCCGGAGCGGATCGAAAGCGGCTGGTGGGACGGCGGCGACATCCGGCGCGACTACTATCTGGCCCAGTGGGTCGACGGCCGCCACGCCTGGGTCTGGTGCGAGCCGGGTCGGCAGGGCTGGTATCTGCACGGATGGTTCGGATGAACGATGGCTTTTCATCGCGGCCCGACGCTGCCGCTTCGGACGCACGACAAAGCTTGGGCGCGGCACCGGGTGCGGCACTGGGCACCGATAAAAAGGGCGGCTGTAGAATCGGCGCGGGTTCGGGCGCCTTTGGAAAACCCTACGCCGAGCTGCACTGCCTCTCCGCGTTCAGCTTCCAGCGCGGTGCGTCGACCGCGGACGAGCTTTTCGAGCGCGCCGCACGGCTCGGCTACCGTGCCCTGGCGATCACCGACGAGGCCACGCTGGCCGGCATCGTGCGTGGCTGGCAGGCGGCGCGGGAGCATGGCGTCGACCTGATCGTCGGTGCCGAATTTCGTACCGAATGCGGCATCAAGCTGGTGCTGCTGGTGGAGAACCGGCGTGGCTACGAGGCGCTCTGCGGATTGATCACCCGCGTTCGCGGGCGCGCGCCCAAGGGCGAATACCGGCTGCTCGCCTCGGATCTCGACGAACTCGATGGCGGTGACGGTCTGTTTGCGCTGTGGATTCCCGAGGCAGTGCCGGATCGTAAGATGGGTGATCGTGGGGTAGGTGATAATGAGGTGGGCGAGCGGCTGGCACGCGCCTTCCCCGATCGGCTGTGGCTGGCGGTAGAGCTTCACTATGGTTTCGAGAACGGTTGCGACAACGCCGCGCGTCTGACCCGACTGCAGGCGCTGGCCGACGCGCTGGGCATTCCGGCACTGGCGGCGGGAGACGTTCACATGCATGCCCGGGGTCGGCGGGCGCTGCAGGATTGTCTCACCGCGATTCGTCATCACCAGAGCGTGTTCGAGGCGGGAGACGCGCTGTTCCCCAACGGCGAGCGCCATCTACGCAGCCGCGATGCGCTGTCCGCGCTCTATCCCGCTGCGCTGATGGCCGAGAGCGTGGCGCTGGCGGCGCGCTGCGACTTCGATCTTGGCGAGCTTGAGTACACCTATCCCCACGAGGTGGTGCCGGACGGCAAGACGCCGGCCGAGTGGCTGCGCGAGCTGACCGCCAGCGGGTGCCAACGACGCTGGCCGGCGGGCGTGCCCGAGAAGACGGCCGCACAGATCGACTACGAGCTCGCGCTGATCGAGGAGCTTGGCTACGAGCACTATTTCCTCACCGTGCATGACATCGTCGACTTCGCGCGGCAGCAGCACATTCTGTGCCAGGGGCGCGGCTCGGCGGCCAACTCGGCGGTCTGCTACGCGCTGGGAATCACCGAGATCGATCCGTCGCGCACGGCGTTGCTGTTCGAGCGCTTCATTTCCCGCGAGCGCGACGAGCCGCCGGATATCGATGTCGATTTCGAGCACGAACGCCGCGAGGAGGTGATCCAGTATGTCTTCCGCCGCTACGGCCGCCATCGCGCGGCGCTGACCGCCGTGGTCAGCCACTATCACGCTGCCGGGGCGATCCGCGATATCGGCCGGGCACTGGGCTTCGCGCCGGAGCGTATCGACCGGCTCGCCCGCTGCGCCGGGCGCTGGACCGATCATATTCCCGACGAAGCACGGCTGCGCGAACAGGGTTTCGAGCCGGAGGAGCCGATGCTCCAGCGTCTGCTTGTGCTGGCCGGTACGCTGGTTGGCTTTCCGCGCCATCTCTCCCAGCATCCCGGGGGCTTCGTGATTTCGGATGCGCCGTTGCAGACGCTGGTGCCGGTGGAAAACGCCGCCATGCCGGAGCGCACGGTGATCCAGTGGGACAAGGACGATCTCGATCTGGTCGGGCTGCTCAAGGTCGACGTGCTGTCGCTGGGCATGCTGACGGTGCTGCGGCGCAGTCTGGATCTGCTGCGTCTCCATCGCGGTATCGACTACGCGCTGGCGACGATCCCCAAGGAGTGCGCCGAGACCTACGCGATGATCCAGCGCGCCGACACTCTCGGCGTGTTCCAGATCGAGTCCCGCGCCCAGATGGCGATGCTGCCCCGGCTCAAGCCGGCCAAGTTCTACGACCTGGTGATCGAAGTGGCGATCGTGCGCCCCGGGCCGATCCAGGGCGACATGGTGCATCCCTATCTCAAGCGGCGTAACGGCGAGGAGCCGATCACCTATCCATCGAAGGCCGTCGAAGACGTCTTCAAGCGCACTCTGGGCGTGCCGCTGTTCCAGGAACAGGTGATGGCGCTGGCGGTGGAAGCGGCGGGTTACAGCCCCGGCGAGGCGGACCAGTTGCGGCGTTCGATGGCGGCGTGGAAGCGCCACGGTGGTCTCGAGCCGCATCGCAAACGCATCATCGAGGGCATGCTCGAACGCGGCTACGCGCTGGAGTTCGCCGAACGCATCTTCGAGCAGATCAAGGGCTTCGGCAGCTACGGCTTTCCCGAATCTCACGCCGCCAGCTTTGCCCTGCTGACCTACGCCAGCTGCTGGCTCAAGTGCCACGAACAGGCGATCTTCGCCTGCGCCCTGATCAACAGCTGGCCGATGGGCTTCTATTCGCCGGATCAGGTCCTGCAGGATGCCCGCCGTCACGGCGTCGAGGTGCGCCCGGTCGACATCCGCCAGAGCCAGTGGGAGAGCACGCTGGAGGTTGCCTCTACCAGTACCGGCGCCCTGGCGATCCGGCTCGGGCTGCACATGATCAAGGGGCTCGCCGAGAGCGACGGCGAACGGCTGCTGGCGGCGCGCGACACGCCGGGTTGCGATAGCGTCGAACGCTTGGCGGCACGATCCGGGGTCAAGCGGGCGGTGCTGTCACGGCTCGCCGATGCTGGTGCGCTGGAGGGGCTGGCAGGAGATCGCCATCGGGCGCGCTGGGCCACGGCCGGTGTCGAGGCGTCGCTGCCGCTGTTTGCCCAAAATGGTATCGAGTTCGATAGCGAAGAGGAGTCGCTCGCGCTGCCGGCTGTCGAGATCGGCGAAGCGATCAAGGCGGATTACGCCACGCTCGGCACCACGCTGGGGCCGCATCCGATGTCGCTGCTGCGCCAGCGCTGCCGGTCGGATGGCATTCGCGGTCTGGGCGGCGTGGTGGATTCCAGGCGCCTCGCCGAGCTGCCGGGGGATGTCGGCGTGGCGATCGCCGGACTGGTGGTCGGACGCCAGCGTCCCGGCTCCGCCAAGGGGGTGACTTTTCTGACCCTCGAGGACGAATTCGGCATGGTCAATGTCGTGGTCTGGCCGCATCTCGCCGTACGCTATCGCCGGGTCCTGCTCGAGTCTCGGCTGCTGCGGGTAGTGGGCAAGCTGGAAAGCCAGGCGGGCGTGCGCCACGTGATTGCCAGAGGGCTGATCGATCTCACCGGCCTGCTGGAGGGGCTGAGCACGCGCAGTCGGGATTTTCATTAGTCCGGCTCCCGTCGCACGCGCTGTGGGGCGGTGCGGACGACTAGGAGCGCGATAGCGCGGGCTGGCAAAACGGCGTGCTCCTGTGATTAGGTAAGGAACCATTGTGCTGCGCTGCCGGTCTTTATTGTGGCGTATTTCGCAGCAACGATTTTTCCTTCAAACAACTCAAGAGGCGGCTGATTTATGGAGAGCATTGGCGTAGGGCCCTGGATTGCCATCGCGGTGGCCGTGGGGGCCATCGGGGTACTGGTCGGCTACTGGCTGGGAACCAGGATGGGCGGCCACAACACCGAACCGATGCGCGAGCTCAATCGCGAGCACAATGCCTACAAGGAAGACGTTCGCGAGCACTTCGAGCAGGTTTCCGCGACCATGACGCGGATGGTCGAGGACTATCGCGAGATGTATCACCATGTCGCGAAGGGAGCCGAGAAGCTCGCCGACATGCACCACGAAACGGTGATCGAGCCGCCGCCCAAGCCGGAAGCGATCACCCAGGATCTGCACGAGCCGGACACGGCCTCCCGTTCGGCCGCTACCGAGGTCCAGACCACCAAGACCCGGGCCACCGAGACGGAAGCGACCGAGCCCCAGACAGCGCACAAGGCGCCGGCCACCGGCAAGCCTGACAGCGCCGCCATGAGCGCCACGAAGACGCGCGAGACGAAGACCGATGCTCCGGCTTCTGCCGGCACGTCCGGGTCGTCGACCGGGCGTCCGCAGGATGCGGCGATTCACGCCGCCGCCGAAGATGCCGCCAGCAAGCGCGGAGGCGCCCCGAGCAGGGCATCAGGCAGCGCCTGACGCCAGGCGGGGCTGGCCGGCTGTGTTAAGCTGGCGCGCTCTTCCCCTTTCCAGCAGCAAGGCCCCGCACGGTTTCCAATGGATGATGTCTCGGCACTAATCGACTCCCTCAACGCCAATCAGCGCGAGGCCGTCGCCGCGCCGCCCGGCAATATGCTGGTGCTGGCCGGTGCCGGTTCGGGCAAGACCCGAGTGCTGGTGCATCGCATCGCGTGGCTGATGCAGGTCGAAGGCGTTTCCCCCTATGCCATTCTGGCGGTGACCTTTACCAACAAGGCCGCCCGCGAGATGCGCACACGTCTCGAGGCGCTGCAGGGGGCGTCGCTGCGCAACATGTGGGTCGGCACCTTCCACTCCATAGCGCATCGCCTGCTGCGCACCCACTGGCACGACGCGCGTCTGCCCCAGCATTTCCAGATCATCGACAGCGACGACCAGTTGCGGCTGGTCAAGCGTCTGCTGCGGGACCACAACGTCGACGATGAGCGCTATCCGCCCAAGCAGGTGCAGTATTTCATCGGCGGCTGCAAGGAGGAGGGACTGCGCCCGCAGCAGGTGGCGACCCACGGCGACGCCTACATGGCCAGGATGGTCGAGCTCTACGAGCTCTATCAGCTGACCTGCGAACGCGGCGGGCTGGTCGACTTCGGCGAGCTGCTGCTGCGCAGCCTGGAGCTTTTGCGGGATACGCCGGCGCTGCTCAAGCATTACCGCGAGCGCTTCGGCCATATCCTGGTCGACGAATTCCAGGACACCAACACCCTGCAGTACGCCTGGCTGAAATTGCTGGCCGGCGCTGATGGCAATGGGAAGGGCGATGACGACAGTGCGGCCATGATCGTGGTCGGCGACGACGATCAGTCGATCTACGGCTGGCGCGGGGCCAAGGTCGAGAACATCCGCCGCTTCGAGACCGAATTCACCAACACCCGGACCGTGCGCCTGGAGCAGAACTATCGCTCCACCAGCGCCATTCTGGATGCCGCCAACGCGCTGATCAGCCACAACAGCGGGCGCATGGGCAAGGAGCTGTGGACCGACGGCGATGCTGGCGACAAGATCTCCGTCTATGCCGGCTTCAACGATCTCGACGAGGCGCGCTTCATCGTCGATACCATCGGCGAACAGTCTCGCAACGGCGTCGCCCGGCGCGAGATGGCGATCCTCTACCGCTCCAACGCCCAGTCCCGGGTGATCGAGGAGGCGCTGATCCGCAGCGGCGTGCCGTATCGCATCTACGGCGGTCAGCGCTTCTACGAACGCCTGGAGATCAAGAACGCGCTGGCCTACCTGCGCCTGCTGCTCAATCGCGAGGATGACGCGTCGCTGGAACGGGTGATCAACGTGCCGGCCCGCGGGATCGGCACGCGCACGGTGGAGATCCTGCGTGGCCGCGCCCGTGATACCAATGTCTCGCTGTGGCAGTCGCTGCACGACAGCCTGAGCGACGGCACGCTCAAGGGCCGCGCGGGCAATGCGGTCAATGCCTTCGCCGAGCTGATCGAACGTCTCGACAACGATACCGCCGGCATGGCGCTCTACGAGATCATCGAGCACGTGATCCAGATCTCCGGCCTGATCGAGCACCACCGCAGCGAGAAGGGCGAGAAAGGTCAGGCGCGGGTCGAGAACCTGGAAGAACTGATCAACGCGGCGCGGGCATTCTCGCAGAATGCGCAGGCCAACCCGATCGATCTGCAGGAGGTCGGCGAAGGCGCCGCGGCGCTGGAACCGTTCCTGGCGGAGGCAGCGCTCAACGCGGGCGATCACGAGGCCGACGAATTCGAGGACTGCGTGCAGATGATGACGTTGCACTCGGCCAAGGGGCTGGAATTTCCGGTGGTGTTCGTGGCCGGCATCGAAGAGGGCCTGTTCCCGCACAAGATGTCGCTGGAAGAGCCGGGACGCCTCGAGGAGGAGCGCCGGCTCTGCTATGTCGGCATGACCCGCGCCATGCGCAAGCTCTATCTCACCTATGCCGAGATCCGCCGCCTGCACGGCCGCGAGACCATGGCGCGGCCGTCGCGGTTTTTACGGGAAGTCCCCGAGGAACTGCTCGAGGAAGTGCGCCTGCGCGGGCAGGTATCGCGCCCGGTGACGTCCCGGCCCAACGTGGGCTCGTTGCGCCAGCAGGGTGTCGAGGCCAGCGGCGATCTCCCTTCGCTGTCGCTCGGCCAGCGCGTCAGCCATCCGCTGTTCGGCGAGGGCGTGATCCTCGATGCCGAAGGGGAAGGCGCCCGTGCTAGAGTGCATGTCAGCTTCGAGGGCGAGGGCGACAAGTGGCTGGTGCTGGGCTTCGCCAAGCTGACCCCGTTGTAACGGCAGTCGGCAGCGTCATCTGTTTGCAATACTCTTGTGCCAGAATGGCGAGATAAGTCGTAAAACGTTCACCGCGTTGCTGTTTCTCGTCGCGCCCCGGTTTCTCGTTGCGCCTCATTTGGAGTCACACATGGATATCACCAGCGATACCCACAGTCAGCACATCTCGCAGCAGTACAACCAGGACCTGGAAACCATCAAGACCCAGCTGATGGCGATGGGAGGACTGGTCGAGAAGCAGCTCCAGGAAGCCCTGACGGCGCTGCTGGAGGGCGATAGCCAGTTGGCGATTCGCGTGCGCGACAACGACGCCAGCGTCAACGGGATGCAGCTCAAGATCGACGAGGAGTGCGTGCGGATCCTGGCCCGGCGTCAGCCGGCCGCTTCCGACCTGCGCCTGGTCATCGCGGTCATCCGGGCCACCAACGATCTCGAGCGGATGGGCGACGAAGCCAACAAGATCGCGCGCAATGCGCTCGATCTGATCGAAGCCGGTCGGATTCCCCAGGGTAGCGTCGAGATTCGCCACATCAGCGAACATGTCGGCAACATGCTGCGCGATTCGTTGACTGCCTTCGCCCGCTTCGACACCGAGCTGGCGCTGAAAGTGGTAGCGGAAGATGCCTCGGTGGACAGCGAATACACCACTGCCATGCGTTCGCTGGCGACCCTGATGATGGAAGATTCGCGCTCCATCGGCGGCGTGCTGAACGTGATGACGGTGCTGCGCGCGCTGGAGCGGATCGGCGATCACGCCGACAACCTGGCCGAGCACGTCATCTATCTGGTCAAGGGCCGCGACATCCGCCACACATCGGTCAGCGATCTCGATCACGAGCTCCTGGGCAAGGGCCGCTAACGCTGAATCCCTCGGGCGTCGACTCGCTCGGGGCTAGCGCTCCGCCGTTCGGACTGTGTTAGCGTGTCGACCTCGCAACGGTTTGTCTGTTCGGCGGATTTGGCATGATCTACTCCCTGCAAGTGATTTTCAGTGGCACGCGCCTGGTGTTCGAGCCCGGCCTGCGTCGTTTCGTGATTGGCCCCGTGCTGGTCAATCTGCTGCTCTACGGCGGCACGATCTTCTATCTCTTCGAGAACTTCGGCGGCTGGCTCGACTACGGCATGCGCCAGATACCCGGCTGGCTGACCTGGCTGGAATGGTTGATCTGGCCGCTGCTGGTCATTGCTCTGGCGCTGATCGTCTTTTTCACCTTCACCCTGGTTTCCAACCTGATCGCGGCACCGTTCTACGGCTTTCTGGCCGAGAAGGTGGAGACTCGCGTCACCGGCCGGCCGCCGAGCGACGAGCGCGGGCTGATGAAGGCCGGCGTCGATGCGCTGGGGCGGGAACTGATCAAGCTGGGCTATATCCTGCCGCGCATGGCGGTTCTGTTCCTGATGGGATTCGTGCCCGGCCTCAACCTGATCACGCCCTTCCTGTGGGCGGCGTTCTCCGCCTGGATGATGGCCGTCCAGTATCTCGACTACCCGATGGACAACAATCAGGTCGGGTTTACCGATATGCGTCGTCGCCTGCGCGCCCGCTGGTGGCCGACGCTGACCTACGGCGCCTGCATGTCCATGGCCACCTGGGTGCCGGTGCTCAACCTGATCCTGCTGCCCGGTGGCGTTGCCGGTGGTGTCATGCTGTGGGACCGCTATTACCGCTCCATGGTGCCGGCAGTGAGCCGCTGAACGCGGGGGCGCGAGCGCGGGCGGCTGCCCGGCCGGCGAGAAAAACGCCGGCCGGGGTTGAAAGCGGCACCGTTGCACGCCATGTATAAGGATACGGCACGAGGGTTTGTCGAAGTTCTGGAGCCAAGCGCATCGGCGCTTCTACAAATCCTAGTGAAATCAAAGCGATAGTTCCCCCGAGCAGCGCCGTATCGAGGTCGGGTTCGCTTGACACTGCCACGCGTTGCTCACTATTTTGATTCACCCGAGAGGCGCCCGCGTCGGGCAATGCCTCCTCACGAAAGGGAGTTTTGATCATGGCTCATAGCTTACCGTCGCTACCCTATGCGTATGACGCGCTGGAACCCAAGATCGACGCGATGACGATGGAGATTCATCACACTCGTCACCATCAGACTTACGTCAACAACCTCAACGCCGCGCTGGAAGGCACGGGGCTCGAAGACGTGCCGGTCGACAAGCTGATGGCCGATATCGAGAAGGTTCCGCAGGACAAGCGCCAGGCAGTCATCAACAACGGTGGCGGTCACGCCAACCACTCGCTGTTCTGGACTGTGATGTCCAAGGACGGCGGTGACGAGCCGACCGGCAAGGTCGGTGAAGCGATCAGCAGCGAACTCGGCGGCTACGACGCCTTCAAGGAAGAGTTCAAGAAAGCTGCAGCCGGTCGATTCGGTAGTGGCTGGGCTTGGCTGGTCGTGACTCCGGAGAAGAAGCTCAAGGTCATCAACACCCTGAACCAGGACAGCCCGCTGATGGAAGGCCTGACGCCGATTCTCGGCCTGGATGTCTGGGAGCACGCTTACTACCTGAAGTATCAGAACAAGCGTCCGGATTATATTGCCGCGTTCTTCGACGTCATCAACTGGGACGAAGTCAATCGTCGCTATGCCGAAGCCACCGCCTGATCCTTGGCGCTGACTGTCTAGTACTAACTGTCCAGTACTGACTGTCTCGGCATAAGCCAGTTCGAGATGCCCCCGCTTCGGTTTCATCCCCGGAGCGGGGGCATCTTGCATGGATTCCCACCGCCAGACCTTTTCTGATAGGCTGACGGTATCGGCTCCCGCCGATTCCAAGCTCCGCACGCCACCGCCCCACTGCTGCAAGACGATCCCACATCATGACTGCACTTCGCTGCGACGCCACATTGACGCTCACCGATGTAAATAATTTTCAATTGCGCCTGAGAGCGTTTCTGGACGAGTACGATGTGCCCTATCGAGCCGACGATATCCTAACGGTGATCGAGCTGCCCGGGGGCGAGGCGCATTTCGCCGCGATCCGCGTGGGGTTGCACATGGAAGCCCGAGCCGAGGCGCGGGACGGTCTGGAGACGCTGCGGGGCATCATCGAGCACTACGTGTCGCTCTTCGCGGGCGAGAACGCGCTGCCGTTGCACTGGCACGGCGATGTCGTCGCGGCCCCGACCTTCGCCAATTTCCGCGAGATGCGGGTGACGCGGATCGAGGATCTGAGCCCCAGTATCCGGCGGCTGACGCTGAGTGGCGAGAACCTGGCGCGCTTCGATCATCCGGAAGAGTGGCACGTGCGCCTGCACTTTCCGCCGGCTGGGATCGAGCGGCCGCAGTGGCCGCGACCTACCGCGGAAGGCGGGACCCAGTGGCCGCCGGAAGAGGAACGCGCCGAGATTCGCTACTACACCATTCGTCGCCTGGATGTCGCTCGCGGCGAGGTCGAGATCGATTTTCTGCTGCACGAGGCGCCGGGGCCGGGAGGCGATTTTGCGCGGCGTGCCAGGCCGGGGGATCTCTGCGGCATGGCCGGGCCTTACGGACGCGGCGTCGCCGAGGCCTCCCACTATCTGCTGGCCGGCGACGAAACCGCCATTCCGGCGATTTCTCGCCTGATGGAGACGCTACCGGGGCACGCCCGTGTCGAGGCCTGGCTGGAGGTCGAATCGCCAGTCGATGCTCTCGAGCTGCCGGTGCCCGATCACTGCGACGTGCAGTGGCGCTATCGCTGTCGCGGCCACGGCCCCAGCGAGCAGCTCGCCGCGGCAGTCGCCGAGGCCATCCCCGCGACCCGCGACGACCTGTTCGTCTGGTTCGCCGGCGAGGCGGATGTCAGCCAGCGCCTGCGCAAGCGGCTCAAGCAGGAGTTCGGGCTGCAGAAGGGGCAGCATTTGGTCACCGGCTACTGGAAACGGGAAAGCGCCTAGCTTTTCGAAATTAACGACCACGTTCCAGAACCAGCAGCGGGTCGATCCGCGTATCGAACCAGTTCATGCCCCAGTGCAGATGCGGCCCGGTGGCGCGGCCGGTCGCGCCTACCGCGCCGATCACTTCTCCCTGTTCGACGCTGTCGCCGACTTCCACATCGATCCGCGAGAGATGCAGGAAGTTGGAGCTGATGCCGTAGCCGTGGTCGAGCAGTACGGTGCCGCCGGTCAGGTAGAGATCGTCGGCGAAGGTGATCACGCCGCTGGCCGGCGCCTTGACCGACGTGCCCTCGGCGGCGGCGATGTCCATTCCCGAGTGGGCCGATCCCGGCGTGCCGTTGTAGACGCGCTGGTTGCCGAAGCGCCCGCTGATGCGCCCCTCGACCGGCCAGACGAAGGTCTGGGCGAAACCCACCCGGTCGTCGTTGCGGGTGCGCTGGGCGCTGACGGCGGCCTGCTCGCGCTGGATGCGCCGGGCGATCTCCGGGGGCGGCGAGACGGTCTTGGGCGGCACGCCATCGATGCGCTCGATCGGCCAGTCCCGGGGCGTGATCGCCACCGATACCTGATGTTCCCGACCATCCGGGGTCACGATATCGACGCGCTCGGCACCGCTGGCATCGCGCCCCACGCCGAACACCACGGTGCCGTAGCCGGTGACGCGAAGCTCCCGTCCTGCCGTCGTCACCTGGCTGCCCGGCGGCACGCGACCGATGACCATCGACCCCTGCTGGACGCTGTCCGGAAAGGTGATCGGGATGGTATCGATACGAGCGGTGTCGGCGCGGACGCTGGCGGTAACGCATGACAGCAGCAGGGCAAAGACGGTGGCGCCGAGCAGTCGGCGCCATGAGGAAAGGGAGAGAATGATCGGCACCTGGTCGAACTCCGTATCGCTGGATGCCGCCACCATAACCCGATGCGGTGGCGGGGGAAACGATGATGGCAACCAGCCGAGATCCGGTTAGAAGGACTTCCAGTCGTCGTTATCGTCTCGCGTCGAGCGCGAAGTCGATGTCGTGCTCGGCGTGGGCGTCGATGGCAGTTTCGGTGTCGTGGGCGACGCCATCGGCTGACGGTAACCCGACATCAGATCGTCGTATTCGACGCTCGCAACCCTGAAGCCGGCCAGCGCCTGTTCCAGCGTCGCGACCTGCGAATTGAGCGTGGAGGCGGCGGCGGAAGCCTGTTGCACCAGCGCGGCGTTCTGCTGGGTCACCTGATCCATCTGCACCACGGCTTCGTTGACCTGATCGATCCCGTTGGACTGCTCGCCGGAAGCGACCGAAATCTCTTCGATCAGGTCGGTCATGCGGGCAACCGCGGTGACCACACGGCGAATGGTGTCGCCAGCCTGGCCGACGATCTCGGAGCCGGCACCGATCTTGCGGTTGGAGGCGTCGATCAGTTCGCGAATCTCGCGGGAGGCGTCGGCGCTGCGGCTGGCCAGCGTGCGCACCTCGTTGGCGACCACGGCGAAGCCACGGCCCTGCTCGCCGGCTCGCGCCGCCTCGACGGAGGCGTTGAGCGCCAGGATGTTGGTCTGGAAGGCGATCGAGTCGATCACCTCGATGATCTCGGTGACCTGACGCGAGCTGTCGGTGATGTCCTGCATGGTCGACACGACCTGGTCCATCATTTCTCCACCTTCCGTGGCGGTGGTGCGAGCCTCGCCGGCCAGGTTGCTGGCCTGGCGGGCGTTATCGGCATTCTGGCGCACGGTCTGGGTCAGCTCTTCCATGCTGGAAGCGGTTTCACCAATGGAGGCGGCCTGCTGCTCGGTTCGTGCCGCCAGATCCTGATTGCCGTTATGAATCTGGCCCACGCCGACGGTGATGGTGGTCGAGGCGTGACGGATATGAGTCATCGATTCGGCCAGACGCATACGCATGCCTTCGATGGCCGCGAGCAGGCTGCGCTTGTCGCCCGGTTTCACGTTCAACGAGGTGGTGAGATCGCCCCCTGCCATGCCCTTGATCGCCTCGCGGGCCTGATGCGGGTCGCCACCGATATCGTCCAGCACGTTGCGGATGATCCAGCCCATGATCAGCGTGATGATCACGCCGATGACACCGGCAATCAGGCTCATCTTGAGAACGCCGGCCCAGAAGGCGTGCTGGATGTCGCTGATGTAGACGTTGGCGGCGAGGTACCAGTCCCACTCGGGGACGTAGCGCACGTAGTTGATGCGTGACACGTCCTCGCCGTCGGCATTGGTGGAGGTGTACTCCAGCGTGCCGTCGTCGGGCGAGTCCGCCAGCGCCTTGAGCTCGCGATAGAAGTAGACCCCGTTGTCGTCGCGGAACCCGCTCATGTCGCTGCCGATCTCGCGCTTGGGGTGGTAGACCAGGTGGATATCGCTGTCGAAGGCGTAGACATAGCTGCCTTCGAGATCCAGCGCCGAGAGGTTGCTGCGGGCGAATTTCTGGGCCGCTTCTGCGGTGAACTCGCCATTATCGGCGCGCTCGGCGTATCGCTCGACCATCGTCTGGGCGCTGCCCACGAAGCTTTTGAGACTGTTCACGCGTTCGGCCATCAGCGTCTCGCGTTTCTCCAGGGCCATCCAGCCCACCAGAATCAGCATGCCCAGCCACATCAGGCCAACCGTGATCCAGAGTTTTTGTCGCATCGTCATCGTCGGGCCATTCCTCATTGATTGTGAGAGCGCAATTCATATAAACAAATAGTGAATTGCCTCCACTATCGGCCGCGGACGATGAAGGTTGAGGAAAAACTGAAAAACCAGGCAGAGCGCGTCAGACCGGCGTTTCGGGCAGATCCGGAGCGGGTCGGGAGGGGGCTGGCGCCAGGCGCGAGGCCGGAAACACGCAGCGGAAACGGGCGCCGAGACCGGGGCGGCTGACGATCTCCAGATTGGCGTCATGGCGAAGCAGCACGTGCTTGACGATGGCCAGGCCCAGCCCCGTACCACCGGTCGCGGCACTGCGCCCCTTGTCGACGCGATAGAAGCGCTCGGTCAGGCGGGGGATATGGATCGGGTCGAAGCCGTCGCCGTTGTCCTCGACCTCGATGGCGGCGCCGTCGTGCCAGGGCTTCCAGCGCAGGGTGATGGTACTGCCCTCGGGCGTGTAGCGGACGGCGTTGAAGGCGAGGTTGGAGATGGCGCTGCGGATCTCCTTGGTGTTCGCCAGCAGCTGTCCCGACGCTTCGGCCTCCACCGCCACCTGATGCCGGCCGGCGCTGAGATCGCGGGCATCGTCGGCGATCTCCTCGAGTAGCGCGCCCACGTCGAGCACGTCTCGATCGTCGTCGGGGCTGTCGATCTCCAGGCGCGACAGCAGCAGCAGATCCTCGACCAGGTTCTGCATCCGGGTGGTCTGGGCCTGCATCTGCCCGAACCCGCGCTGCCAGCGCTCGGGGAGCTGGTCGGCATGGTCGAGATAGGTCTCGAGATAGCCGGCCAGCACCGTCAGCGGCGTGCGCAGTTCATGGGAGACATTGGCCACGAAGTCGCGGCGCATCATCTCCAGCTGATGCAGGCGACTGACGTCGCGGGCCATCAGCAGACGCTCGTTGTCGCCGAACAGGGTGAGATGGAACTGCAGGGTACGGTTGGCCTGGATCGGCGAGGGGATCAGCAGGGGCTCGCTGTAGTCGCCGTTCTCGAAATAGGCGATGAAGCGCGGATCGCGCAAGAAGTTGGTGATCGGCTGGCCGCGATCGTGATCGGGCTGCAGGCCGAGCATGTCGCAGGCGGCACTGTTCCACCACTCGAGATCGCCGTTGGGGTCGAGCATCACCACGCTGTCACGCATCGCCTCGCAGGAGTCCTGGATACGGCGCAGGATGTCGCGCAGGCGCTGCTGCAGCTGCGTCTGGGCCTTCTGGTAGTTGTAGAGCCGGTCGAAAAGGTCACCCCAGACGCCGGTGCCGGGTGGCGGTGCTTCGCGGGGGTTCTTCAGCAGCCAGACGTAGAGCATGCGCACGTGGCGCAGATGCAGGAAGACATAGAGCCCGAGGCCGGCCGCCAGGCCCCATCCCAGCCCGGCGAACAGCTCGCCGCCCAGCTCACCGAGCAACAAGCCTATCGCGCCGAGCCCGAACAGCATGTAGCCGAGGCGCCACAGTTCGTTGATCCAGTAGCGCACGTCCTATCTCACTCCCGGGTCGAGAAACGGTAACCGGTGCCGCGCACGGTCTGGACCAGATGCTGGTGCGCCTCGCCCAGGCATTTGCGCAGCCGGCGGATATGGACATCGACGGTACGCTCTTCCACGTACACGTTGCCACCCCAGACCTGATCCAGCAGCTGGCTACGAGTGTAGGCGCGCTCCTGGTGGGTCATGAAGAACTGCAGCAGCCGGTATTCGGTGGGGCCGATCTCCAGCGCGCCGCCGTGGGAGGTGACGCGGTGGCTGGAAGGGTCGAGACGCAGGCCGGCGACCTCGACGGCCTCCTCGATGCCCGGCGGCGTCGCGCGGCGCAGCACCGCCTTGAGGCGGGCCACCAGCTCGCGGGGCGAGAACGGCTTGGTGATGTAGTCGTCGGCACCGGCTTCCAGCCCCTGCACCTTGTTGTCCTCCTCGCCCTTGGCGGTGAGCAGGATGATCGGCATTTCGGCGGTGGCTTCCTCGCGCTTCAGGCGTCGAGCCAGTTCGATGCCGCTGGTGCCGGGCATCATCCAGTCGAGCAGGATCAGGTCGGGCTTCTTGTCCAGCGCCATGGCGTGGCCGGTCTGGGCGTTTTCCGCCTCCAGCACGTGATAATCGGCCATCTCCAGCGCCACGGCGATCATTTCGCGAATGGATGCTTCGTCGTCAACGATGAGTACGGTCTTGGAGCTCATGCGCATGCCTCGGGTGAGCCGCCGGGGAGCTTTCCCCATGCGCGATTGGCGCACCGGGATAACTTCCGGCCGTGACAGAACGGTGACGATTACATCGTGAAAATATGACAGCGATATGACAACCGCGCCAGCCGCTCAGTCTCGGCTTGGTCAGACCAGCGGCCACAGGGCGAGAACCAGCCCCGCGAACAGCAGCAGGCCGGACCAGAAATTGTTGAGAAAGGCGCGGAAGCAGGCATCACGCTCGCGTTCGCGAATCAGCCACTGCTGGTAGACGAAGGTGGCTGCCATCGCCGCCAGCCCCAGCCAGAAGAACCCGTCCAGTTGGGTCCGGGTGCCGACCCAGGCCAGCAGCGCCAGGGTCAGCAGCTGCAGCAGACCGATGATCCGCTTGTCCCACCGGCCGAACAGCCGTGCGGTGGACTTGATCCCGATCTTGATGTCGTCGTCGCGATCGACCATCGCGTACTGGGTATCGTAGGCCACGGTCCAGGCGACGTTGGCGACCAGCAGCAGCCAGGCATCCAGCGGCACCTCGCGACTCACCGCCATGAACGCCATGGGGATGCTCCAGGAGAACGCCATGCCCAGCACCACCTGAGGCAGATGGGTGTAGCGCTTCATGAACGGGTAGATCGCGGCCAGCGCGACGCCGACGAAGGAGAGCAGCACGGTGGCGAGATTGGTCAGGCAGACCAGCACGAACGCCAGCACCACCAGGCCCGCGAACAGGATCTTGGCTTCCTTTTCGCTGATCCGCCCGGTCGCCAGCGGGCGCTCGCGGGTGCGTTTGACGTGCCCGTCCAGATGGCGGTCGGCGTAGTCGTTGACGACGCAGCCGGCCGCGCGCATCAGGTAGACCCCGAGCACGAAGATGATCAGCGTGGCGCGATCCGGCAGGCCGTCTGCGGCCAGCCACAGCGCCCACAGCGTCGGCCACATCAGCAGCCAGGTGCCGATCGGCTTGTCGAGACGCGTCAGGCGAAGGAAGTCGGGCAGGCGGGCGAGGCCGCGGGGGAGAGCGGGGGGACCATCGCCGCGGGGTCGGGCGGCTGAATCGTTGGCGCTGGACATACGAATCTCCGAAATGGCAAGGCCTGAAAATCGCCAACGACTTTACTGCAACTGCAGTCTCGCTTCGAGGCTGGACGGGTAATTGGGCCAGATCGTCGTTTCGGTCGCGAATTGCCGCTCAGATCGAAGAAAGGCCCAGATCCTCGGCCATTTCACGCTGGAAGCACTCCTGGACCAGCAACTGGATGGTGCCGTGGCGAAAGCGCGAGCGGCGCAGCCAGAGCCCGGCACCGGCGGGCGAGACCCGAGCCACCTCGATCGGATCTCGCTGGAGATCGTGCTGGGCGAACAGCCAACTGCCCAGTGAGCGTTCCCCCAACGTCCGCAGGCGCCGGCAACCGATGCGATCCAGCGGTGCGATCGAGCGCGCCGCGACCCAGGGCCGTTCGCCGCTCATCAGCATCACCTCGCGCACCCAGGCCATCTCGCTGGAAGCCAGGCCCAGGGCCTGGGCTTCGTCGCGGCGCGGCCGCTCGACGCCCTGATGGATCAGCTTGACCCGGAACGGGCGCTCGGACGCCGCAATGAGCCGTGCGGTAAGGGAGTCGGTGGAGGCAACCCACTGCCACCAGGCGGTGCTCATGCGAGGGCGCTGAGCGGCGGCCGGGGACCAGCGGATCCAGCGCCAGGATCGTTCGGCGGATGACAAGGCATGGCAGTGGCAGGTTGCGGGCACGCGAAACGACTCCGTGAGCAGTATCATGAAAAGCGCCGTGAAAATGGCGGGAACCGCGGGGCGGCGCGGCTCGAAGGCGGCGTAGTGTACCATGAGGTCTCGAGACGACCGACCGAACGAGCCCCCGTAATGAGTCAATCCGATCATTCCACTGCGCCCCTGACGATCATTGGCACCGGCATGGCCGGCCTGGGCCTGGCCCGGGCGGTACGAAGCCACGATGCCGAGCGGCCGATCACCCTGATCAGCGCCGACAGCGGCGACGACTATGCCAAGCCGCTGCTCTCCAGCGCCTTCACCAAGCGGCAGACGGCGGAAACGCTGGCGATACGCGATGCGGTGGGCGTGGCCGAATCGTTGCAGGCCCGGGTTCGCATCCATACCACGGTGGACGCCATCGATACCGCCAATCGCCAGTTGCGGATCGGCACCGAAATCCTGCCCTACGGCCAACTGGTACTGGCCACCGGCGCGGCGCCCCGGCAGCCGTTCGACGTTTCCCCCGCGCTGCACGATCGGGTCTTCCAGATCAACGATCTCGACGACTACCGGCGGCTGCGTGGCTTGCTGGATCGTCACCCCGGTCACCAGGCCCGCATCGCGATCATCGGCGCGGGCCTGGTGGGCTGCGAGTTCGCCAGCGACCTGCATGCCGGCGGTCACCGGGTGGCGCTGATCTCTCCCGAGGCAACGCCGCTGGCCCGCCTGCTGCCACCGCCGCTGGGGCGGGCGCTGGGCGAGGCGTTCGAGGAGACCGGCATCCGCAGCATTTTCGAACGCCGGGTGACGGCACTCCATGACGACGGTGAAGGCGTGACGCTGGCGCTGGAGGATGGCGAAAGCCTCGAAGCGGACCTGGTGCTGATCGCGACCGGACTGACGCCCCGGACTGCGCTCGCCGAGGCTGCGGGGCTGGCGGTGTCTTCGGCGGGCATTCTCACCGATCGCCGGCTCGCCACCAGCGATCCGAACGTCTTCGCGCTGGGAGACGTGGCCTGTGTCGACGGCCTCGGCACCCCGGGCAACGGCCTGAACGCGATGTACGTCCAGCCGCTGCAGGCCAGCGCCAAGGCGCTGGCGGCGACGCTGACCGGCACGCCGACCGAGGTCAGCTACGGGAGCTGGCCGATCGTGGTCAAGACGCCGCTGTTGCCGGTGGTCGCGCTGCCGCCGCGAAAAGCGCCTCAGCGCTGGCGGATCGAAGGAGAAGGCGGCGATTTCACCGCGCTGGCCGAGGACGACAATGGTGTCCTGCTGGGCTTCGCGCTGACCGGGCGCTGCGTTCGTCGAAAAGTCGAACTAGCGCGAGCGACCCCCCCATTGCTAGGCTAGCCCCGGTGGCTGCGGATCTATAAGCCACGAATCGTCACCTGATGCTGGACAAACCGCGCCCCAAGCGGCCTATTATGCGACCGGAGGGCGTTGTTCCTCATCGAGAACAACAACTCGTCTCAAACGCGAGGCGTTTTAGGTGACGCCATTGCCAAACTAGGAGGGCTCTATGCGTAAGCCAGAACTCGCTGCGGCGATTGCCGAGCGTGCGGATCTGTCGAAGGACAAGGCCAGTCAGGTGTTGAACGTCATCCTCGACGAGATCACCGATACGGTTTCCAAGGGTAGCGATGTCACTTTGATCGGTTTCGGTTCGTTCACGGTTCGCGAGCGCGCCGCACGGACGGGCAAGAACCCGCAGACTGGCAAGCCGTTGGACATTCCGGCCAGCAAGACCGTGGCCTTCAAGCCCGGCAAGGCTCTCAAGGACGCCGTCAGCAAGTAAGCTCGGGCAATCGGGTTCTTGATTCGCTCGTTTGCCATGGGCGAAACGATAGCCGATCCGCCGCAAGAGGGTGGGTCGGCATTCTTCCCCGCCATATTCCCATGATGGTCGATTCGTGCGAGGTGGCATGAAGCTCAAGTTGATGCTCTGGTGGCTGGGCGTGATGCTCAAGCGCGCGCGTTCCCGCAAGGCGGCGTTTCGCGATGCCCTGGAAAAGCTCCAGCGATTCGATTGGGGCGTTGCCACCGAAGACCTCACGATCGCCCGTCACTATCGCATGACGCCGCACGCCATCCAGAGCGATGTCGGCCTGCCGACCGATCTGACGCTGGAACTGCGCTTCCGCGACTCGGAAAGCGCCACGCGATTTCTGCGCAAGCCCTCTCAGCGCGCCTTCCGCGAAGGGCTGTTCAACGGCCAATTGCGGCTGGTGGGAGACTCCCGCGATCTGGAACGACTGCAGGGGCTGCTGAAGTATCTTTGATGATGGCTACGGGCTATGAGCCCTAGACCATGAACGACGAAACCGGCAACGTCCCTGTCGCCGGTCGCCGATACCAAATCGATCTCAAGACAGCTGCACGGCCGGCAGATCGAAGACCAGTACTTCCGCATCCTCGCCGCCTTCCAGCGTCACGCCGGGCTCATCCACGAGCATCAGCGCATCGCCGCCTTCGAGCGCCTGGCCGTTGACCGTGATACTGCCCCTGACCACGTGCACGTAGCTCTGGCGATCCGTTGCCAGTGGCAATTCTGCCCGTTCGTCGCCGTCCAGCAGCGACGCGTAGATGAAGGCGTCCTGTTGCAGTTCCAGCGAACCGTCGCGACCATCCGGTGACAGGATCAGGCACAGCCGGCCACGCTTATCGGCTTCATCGAAATCCTTTTCGGCGTAGCGCGGTGTCAGCCCTTGCGCCCGCGGGAACAGCCAGATCTGCAGGAAGTGCACCGGCTCGCTGGCGGAGTGATTGAACTCGCTGTGCTCGACGCCGGTGCCGGTGGTCATGATCTGCACCCGACCGGGGCCGATCGAGGAGCCGTTGCCCAGCGTGTCGCGGTGGGCCAGCTCGCCGCTCAGCACATAGGAGAATATCTCCATGTCCTGATGGCCGTGCTGGCCGAAACCCTGACCCGGGGCGACACGGTCCTCGTTAATCACCCGCAGCACGCTGAAGTGCACATGTTTCGGGTCGTGATAGCCGGCGAACGAGAACGAGTGGTAGCTCTTGAGCCAACCGTGATCGGCATAACCGCGTTCGTTACCGCGTCGAATCGTCAACATGGTCTGTCTCCTGGTTTCGGGCGCCGAGCGTCAGCGACGGCGCAATGAAGACAGTGTATTACCTAAATAATCGAACAAAAGCGCGTTTTTGCGCACGTACTCGTGCGCAAAATCGAACGATTTGACGCGTTCAGGATTCGCTTTTCCGGGCGCCGTGAATCGACTCGGCCAGTTCCCGTGTCAGTGCCAACGCGCCCTCCACGCCTGTCTCGGCGAGCCGCTCGACCAGCGCGCTACCGACGACGACGGCATCGGCAACCCGGGCAACGGCAGCGGCCGTGTCGCCGTCACGCACGCCAAAGCCGACGGCGACCGGTAGGGTCGAGCGTCGCTTGAGCTCGATGAGCGATTCGCCCAGCGAGGCCGCGATATCGGTTCGCCGAGTGCCGGTCACGCCATTGAAGGCGATGCGGTAGACGAAACCATCGCCCTGAGCGAGCAGCTTTGGTAACCGCTCCGGCGGCGTGGTCGGTGCCACCAGCGGAATCCGCGCCAGCCCCAGGTCGCGAGCCCGGGCGGTCAGCGCGGCGCCATGCTCCGGCGGCAGGTCGACCAGGATCAGGCCATCGGCGCCGGCCTCGGCAGCCGCCTGCAGAAAGCGATCCTCGCCAAAGCGCTGGATCGGATTGAGATAGCCCATCAGCACGATCGGGGTGTCATCGTCGCGGCGGCGGAAGTCACGCACCCTCTCCAGCGTGCGCGCCAGCGTCTGGCCGCCCGCCAGCGCGCGTTGCCCGGCGCGCTGGATTGCCACGCCGTCGGCCATCGGGTCGCTGAACGGCATGCCGAGCTCGATGATATCGGCGCCCGCGGCCGGCAGGCGCTCGAGCAGGTCACGGCTGGTCTTGGGGTCGGGGTCGCCGGCCATGACGTAGGTCACCAGCGCGGCGCGATTCTCGGTACGCAGTGCCGCGAAGCGGCGCGTCAGGCGCGAATCGGCGATCAAGGCCTGGGTATTCGAGGTATTCATATCCAGGACGTCCGTATCCAGGGCATCCGTATTCAAAGACGAAGCGCTCATGAGTCGGCCTCCTCGGGCATCAGGTGACGGGTGATGGTATCCATGTCCTTGTCGCCGCGGCCGCTCAGGCAGACCACGATGGCCTGATCCGGACCCTGTGTCGCTGCCAGACGCCCGGCGTGGTACAGCGCATGTGCCGACTCCAAGGCCGGCAGGATGCCTTCCAGCCGGCAGCAGAGCGCGACGGCCTCCAGCGCCTCGTCGTCGGTCACCGCCACGTAGCTCGCCCGGCCGCTATCGTGCAGATACGCATGCTCGGGACCGATGCCGGGATAGTCGAGCCCGGCGGAGATCGAGTGGGCGTCCTGAATCTGGCCGTCGTCGTCCTGCAGCAGGTAGGTGCGATTGCCGTGCAGGATGCCGGGCGTGCCGCCATTGAGACTGGCGGCATGGCGGCCGCTCTCCAGCCCTTCGCCGGCCGCTTCGACGCCGATCATGGCCACGTCCGTATCGTCGAGAAAGGCGTGGAACAGTCCCATGGCGTTGGAACCGCCGCCGACGCAGGCGACGAGCGAGTCCGGCAGGCGATGCTGCGTCGCCAGCAGCTGCTCGCGCGTCTCGCGACCGATCACCGACTGGAAATCCCGCACCATGCGCGGATAGGGCGCCGGTCCCGCCACGGTGCCGATGATGTAGAAGGTGTCGTCGACATTGGCGACCCAGTCGCGCAGCGCCTCGTTCATGGCGTCCTTGAGCGTCGCCGTGCCGGCGTGGACGGGCACGATCTCGGCGCCGAGCAGGCGCATGCGCTGCACGTTGGGCTGCTGGCGCTCGATGTCGGTGGCGCCCATGTAGATCACGCAGGCCATGCCCAGCCGCGCCGCCACCGTGGCGACGGCAACGCCGTGCATGCCGGCGCCGGTCTCGGCGATCAGCCGGCGGCGGCCCATGCGGCTCGCCAGCAGCGCCTGCCCCAGCGCGTTGTTGATCTTGTGCGCGCCGGTGTGATTGAGATCCTCGCGCTTCAGGTAGAGCTTCGCGCCGCCGAAGTGTTCGGTCAGGCGCTCGGCGAAGTAGAGCGGCGTGGCGCGACCGATATAGTCACGGCGCAGCTCGTCCAGCCGTGCCTGAAAGGCGGGGTCGGCCCGCGCCTCGTCGTAGGCGGCCTCGATCTCGCCGATCAGCGGCATCAGCGTTTCCGCGACATAGCGCCCGCCATAGCCTCGTCCTGCCTGGCCCCGATCGTCCGAGCCGCCGAAAAAGCCATGCTCGTCGGGGAGATCAACCATCTTTGTGCTCATCAGTCGTTCCCGGTCAGTCGATTCGATGAGCTCAGACTAGGCTGGTAACGCGGCGGGGAAAATCGATAAACTCTCCGCTTTCTGTGAGAAAAAATCACCAATCGACGGAGGAGGGATGACCACGCTACCTTCGCTCAATGCGCTGCGTGCGTTCGAAGCCACGGTTCGTCTGGGCAGCGTCAGCGACGCCGCGCGGGAGCTGAATGTCACGCACGGCGCGGTGAGCCGTCAACTGCGAACCCTGGAGCACCATTTCGGCACGGCGCTGTTCGACAAGGCGGGGCGCGGGCTCGAACCGACGGCCCACGGCCGGGAGCTGTATCCGGCGGTGCATGAGGCTTTCTCACGCTTGAGCGAGGGCTGCGCCAGACTCGCGCGGCGTCTCGACGAAGCGCCGTTCACGCTGGCCTGCCCGGGCAGCCTGCTGGCGCGCTGGCTGATCCCACGGCTCGACCGGCTCAACGCCGACCTGCCCGAACTGCGACTGCGGGTGGTTTCCAGCGAGAACGAACTCGACCCGCGCCGGGAGGACGTCGATGCCACGCTGCGCTTCGCCGCGCCGCCGTGGCCCGCCGACATGACGGTGTTCCCGCTGATGCCGGAACGAATCGTCGCCGTGGCGACACCGGCGGTCTGGACGGCGACATCGCAGGCGTCGGCCGGGGCGATGCTGGAACGGCTCACGCTGCTGGACACGGCGTCGCGGCCGCAAGCCTGGCCCGAATGGGCGGCGGCCATGGGCGTGGACGACGAGACGCTGGCAGCGGCGCGGGGCCGGGGGCGCAGCTTCGAACATCTCTACTATCTGCTGGAAGCCGCGCTGGCGGGACTCGGGGTCGCCATTGCCCCGCAGCTGCTGGTGGCCGCCGAACTGCGTCAGGAACGCCTGATGGCACCATGGCCGGCGGTCGAGACCACCGCCTCACTGGGGCTGTGGCTGGCTCCGGGAGTCGACGCCCGACGCGGCGAGCGCCTCGCCGAATGGCTGCGTCGCGAGCTGGCCGGCGATCAGTCCTGAGCCTGCTCCCGGGCCTGCATCCGCTCCATGGCGCGACGGTAGGAGCCGTTGCGCACGGCCCAGCGCACCACCGGGGCGATGGTACGAATGCCGCTGCGCACGGCGCGACGCTCGAGCGTCGACATCTCGAGGCTCAGCAGCGTCGCCGCCCACGGTGGCAGCAGATCAATGCCGGCGCGCATGAACAGCGCGCCGACGGGGCGGATGACCGGGCTCGGCGGCAGCGCGTGCAGTAGCACGTCGATGACGTCGCGGGTGCGGGCGTCGCAGACCAGATAGCGCCGCTGACGCTCGAGATAGTCATCGATGGCCGCCCGGCTTTTGGGTACGTGGCGCGCGCCCAGCGCTTCGGCCACGCGGGCGGTTTCGGCGAAGTAGCGATCCTGATCCTCGAGGCTCAGGCCGGGATCGCGATAGCGCCGATGCGAGGCGAGAAAACGGCTCATCTCGGCAACATGGACCCACACCAGCAGATCCGGATCGTTGGCCGCGTAGGGCGTACCGTCGGCGGCATGCCCGCTGACGCTGTCGTGCACTCGGCGTACCCGCTCGAGAATGCGCTCGGCGTCGTCGCGGGAGCCGAAGGTGGTGACGGCGATGAACTGGCTGGTGCGGCGCAGCCGGCCGATCATGTCGCGGCGGAAGTTGGAGTGATCCCACACGCCGGCCAGCGCCAGCGGGTGCAGCATCTGCAGCAGCAGCGCGCTGATGCCGCCGCACATCATCGGCGTGAATTCGCCGTGGACTTTCCACGCCACGGTATCCGGCCCGAACAGGCCCGGATCGCCCTTGGGCTGGGTATAGTCGACCCCGCCCAGCGTGCGGCCGGTCAGATGGCTGATACGGTTTTCGATGGCGTCGCGTAGGGAGGTCATGGCATCAAGGTCGGGTCAGGGCACGTCAGGGTGACGAAGCGTGAAGGATCTCGCCGTCGGCGGCGGGAACCCCGTCGCGAATGGCACGGGAAAAGGCCTCGCTCCCGGCATTGTACGAAATCTGCTGGGCGCGCAGGTTGATATAGCCGCGGTTACGCAGGAACGCCAGCGGATGGGTGGTATCCAGCCCGCCGATCTCGTAGACGTATTCCGGCAGATAGCCGGAGAGAATCAGCCGGATGTCCCTGGGCAGCCCGGCGACGATCCTGTCGACCATGTCGAACACGATGGTGGTGCAGTTGCTGGTCAGGGTGTTGTAGAACTCAGGCGTTCGGCGCAGCCGCTCGGCTTCGTCGAGATAGGCGACGAACAGCTCGCGGCGTGCCTGCGGCGAAAGCCCGACCCGGTAGAGATAGACGTCCTCGCCTCTGACGTTGCTGCGCAGGCGCAGGATGTCGTTCTCGTCGGCGGCGATCAGGTTGAGCTCGAACTGCTTGAAGAAGCCGCCGCTGATCGAGAATGCCTCGTCCCGCTCGCGCCGGATCTCCACCGAAAACGTCAGATGCCGGCCGTCGGCAAAGCCAAACGTGACCAGCGTGTGGGCGATTGCCGGGCCCATCCAGTAGGAGACCACCATGTCCACCGAGTCGAGCTGCGAGAGATCGTACTCGCGGGTCTCCCAGCGAGTCGTTGCGGTGTTCGGCGTCTGCCATTCGAAGTCGCGCACGTTGTGAAGCCGGACCCGGTCGCCCTCGCGCTCGACCGAGAGCTGGCGCGCCACGTCCGGTGCCCAGTCGCGATCGTTGCTGGGCTCGAGGCTCTGCCACCAGCTCACGACGGCGATCAGCGTCAGCGCGAACAGGACGCGCAGCGTCGATGACGCCCGGCGATGGCGGTGCTTCCATAAAGGCGCCAGCAGCGCGGCCAGGCCGACCAGCACCCATACTGCGATCACCGAGTCGACGACGAGCATCGATCCTGGCAGCTCGAAGTGCAGCGCCAGCGCGCCCCACGCGATCACGGCCAGCAACACCAGCGCCCGCAATGCCTGGCCCATGATGGCGAGTGCTCGCCACACGCCGTTTCGATGCGAATGCCTGGTCGGTCGCACGTTCTGCCTCAATCTTCCGGTAAACCCCGATCATGCCGAACTCCGGGACAGGGATGAAGTGGGGGCGTGGATAAAGCGCAAAGCCGTTGCTGCCGATAGGTGTAACGACGTTATACTAAAGTCTAACATTTGGTGGGGTTCTCTATTCGTTCATGGTCGGCGGCGTCTGTTCCCGGTATCGCGGGCGCGCTATCTTGACGGCACGACCACAATCCTGGAGAGACCGAGATTTCCGATTCGTTTTCCCACTCCCTGCGCCAGCTGTGGACGCTGGACAAGTTCGCCTACAGCTTCCGCGTGTTCCTGGCATTCAGCGGCGCCATTGCGCTGAGCTGGTCCCAGGATCAGATCTCGCTCGCCATCCCGCTGTTCCTCGGCATCATCGCCAGCGCTCTCTCCGAGACCGACGACAACTGGGAAGGCCGCGTTCGGGCACTGCTGGTGACGCTGATCTGTTTCCTGGTCGCCTCGAGTTCGGTGGAACTGCTGTTTCCCTGGCCCTGGCTGTTTGCGCCCGGTCTGGCGCTGTCGGCGTTCACCTTCATCATGCTCGGGGCCATCGAGCAACGTTACGCCACCATCGCCTCGGCGACGCTGATCCTGTCGGTCTATTCGATGATCAATATCGAGCAGCACGGCGGCACCACCGACGGCAATTTCTGGCATCAGCCGCTGCTGCTGGTCGGCGGTGCGGCCTGGTACGGGGCGATCTCGGTCGTCTGGTGTGCGCTGTTCTCGCGCCAGCCGGTCAAGCAGAGCATGGCGCAGCTCTACCGGGAGCTGGGCGAATATCTGATCATCAAGGCGACACTGTTCGAGCCGCTGCGCGGGGTCGATGTCGAAAGCCGTCGCGTCGCGCTGGCGCGCCAGAACGGCCGCGTGGTGACCGCGCTCAACCAGGCCAAGGAGATGATCTTCCGCCGGCTCGAGGGCCAGCGTGGCAGCCGCAAGCTCAACCGCTACCTGCGGCTCTATTTCATCGCCCAGGACATCCACGAGCGGGTCAGCGCCTCTCACTACCCCTATTCGGCATTGACCGAGACCTTCTTCCATCACGACGTGCTGTTCCGCTGCCAGCGGCTACTCGACCAGCAGGGCCGGGCGTGCAAGCGGCTGGCCAAGGCGCTGCTGCTGCGCCAGCCCTTCGAGCATGGCCAGAGCGAGCAGGCGCTGGAGGATCTGCGGGCGTCGATCGTCTACCTGCGAGCGCAGCGCAATCCGGAATGGACCCCGCTGCTGCGCTCGCTGCAGGCACTGGGCCGTAACCTGGCGACACTGGAGGACCAGCTCTCCAGCGCCCACAACCCGGATGCGGTGGTCGATCAGAAGGATGCCAGTCTCCTCGACCGTTCGCCGCGCAGCTTTCGCGACGCCTGGGAGCGCATCCGCCTCAATCTGACGCCGGGATCGCCGACCTTTCGTCATGCGCTGCGCCTGTCGACCGCGCTGCTGGTGGGCTATGGCGTGCTGCATCTGGTTCATCCGACCCAAGGCTACTGGATCCTGCTGACCACGCTGTTCGTGTGTCGGCCCAACTTCGGTGCCACGCGCCGCTTCCTGCGCCAGCGCATCATCGGTACGGTAGTCGGCCTGGTGGTGGGCTGGGCGCTGATCAGCCTGTTCCCGAACCCGCTGCTCCAGTCGCTGATTTCCGTGGTGGCCGGCGTCGTCTTCTTCGCCAATCGCGAGAAGCATTACGTCATCGCCACCGCCGCCATCACCACGCTGGTGCTGAGCAGCTTCAACCAGGTCGGCGACGGCTTCGACCTGATCCTGCCGCGGCTGATCGATACCCTGATCGGCGCGCTGATATCCGGCCTGGCGGTGTTCTTCATCCTGCCGGACTGGCAGGGGCGGCGCCTGCACAAGGTGGCCTCGACGGCGCTGACCAACAGCACACTCTATTTGCGCGAGATCATCCACCAGTACGAGGCCGGCAAGCAGGACGACCTCGCCTACCGGCTGGCGCGCCGCAACGCCCACAATGCCGATGCCGCGCTCTCCACGGTGCTGGCCAACATGCTGCAGGAGCCGGGGCACTACCGCAAAAAGGACGCCGACGAGGGTTTCCGCTTCCTGGTCGTCTCCCACACGCTGCTGGGCTATCTCTCGGCTCTGGGCGCGCATCGGGGCGCGCTGGCGGCCAACGAGTCGAATGCCGAAAGCGATGCCGAGATCTATGCCGCGGCACGGCGGATCGCGGATCGCTTCGACGCCATTGCTGCCAACCTGCAATCGCGCCAGCCCATCGACGATCCCCGGGCCGAGCAGAACGCGCTGGTGGCGATCTTCGAGCAGGAGCCCACCGCCGCCCAGGACGACGCCGACGACGAGCGCCGCGTGATCCAGACCCAACTGCTGCACATCAGCCGCCAGCTGGTGCCGATGAGCGAAGCGGCGGCCCGGCTGATCGCGCGTCCGGTGGAGACGCCGGGCGAGGGCAAAAGTGGCGACGGAAAGGGTGACGACGGAAAAGATGACGAAGAGGACAGCGGCGAGAAGATTGGCGGCAAAGCCGCCGAGAATGCTTGAAGTTCCTGAGCGCGCGGGCGTTACGGCCAGGCTTCACACCTGCCCGTAGCGCCCGGCTTCGTCGCCCAGCCAGCGCTGGATCAGCGGTGGCGCGGCGTCGGGGGCTTCCTCGAGCAGCGCCTGGGCCAAGGCAGTGACGGTATCCAGCAGGTCGCGGTCGCGCTCGAGATCGGCGATCTTCATCTGCGCCAGCCCGGTCTGGCGGGTGCCGAGCACTTCGCCGGGGCCGCGCAGTTCGAGGTCCTTTTCCGCCACCTTGAAGCCGTCGGTGGTGTCGCGCAGGATACCGAGCCGCTGGCGGGAGTGGTTCGACAGCGGCGGGTGGTAGAGCAGCACGCAGTAGCTGTCGACGCTGCCGCGACCGACCCGGCCGCGGAGCTGATGCAGCTGGGAGAGCCCCAGCCGCTCCGGATTCTCGATGATCATCAGGCTGGCGTTGGGCACGTCGACGCCGACCTCGATCACCGTGGTCGCCACCAGCAGATCCAGCTCGCCGCGCTTGAAAGCATCCATCACGTCGGCCTTTTCCTGCGCCTTCATGCGGCCGTGAACCAGCCCCACGTTCAGCTCCGGCAGTGCTTCCACCAGCGTATCGCGGGTCACCTCGGCTGCCTGGCAGGTCAGCGCTTCCGACTCTTCGATCAGCGTGCAGACCCAGTAGGCCTGGCGGCCGTCGGCGCAGGCGTTGCGGATGCGCTGGATCACTTCCGGGCGACGCTCGTCGGGTACCGCCACGGTCTGTACCGGCGTGCGTCCCGGCGGCAGCTCGTCGATCACCGACAGATCCAGATCGGCGTAGGCGCTCATCGCCAGCGTCCGCGGGATCGGGGTGGCGGTCATGATCAGCTGATGCGGGGTCAGACCGCCGGATTCGCCCTTCTGGCGCAGCGCGAGGCGCTGGTGAACGCCGAAGCGATGCTGCTCGTCGATCACCGCCAGCCCCAGGCGATGAAAGGCCACGTCATCCTGGAACAGCGCGTGGGTGCCGACCGCGACCTGCACGCGGCCGTCGGCGATGGCCGCCTTGGTGTCCAGCCGGGCCTTGCCCTTGAGCTTGCCGGCCAGCCAGCCGACTTCGATCCCCAGCGGTTCGAGCCAGGCACGGAATTGGCGGAAGTGCTGCTCGGCGAGAATCTCGGTAGGGGCCATCACCGCCGCCTGGCAGCCGCCGGCGATGGCGTTCAGCACCGCCATGGCGGCGACCACGGTCTTGCCCGAGCCGACATCGCCCTGCACCAGCCGCAGCATCGGCACTTCCCGCTCCAGGTCCCGCCCGATTTCTTCCAGCACCCGGCGCTGCGCCTGGGTCAGCGAGAACGGCAGCTGGGTCAGAAAGCGTGCCTGCAGGTTGCTGCTCGCCGCGAGCCGGGGCGCGCCATCGGTCTGAATGCGCAGGCGCACCTGGCGCAAACTCAACTGGTGAGCCAGCAGCTCTTCCAGCGCCAGCCGTCGCTGTGCCGGGTGGCGGCCATCGGCCAGGCGTTCCTGCGGGGCGTCCGGCGGCGGCTCGTGCAGATAGCGCAGCGATTCGATCAGCCCCGGCAGCCGAAAACGGCCGCGCAGCGGTTCGGGAATCCACTCCGGCAAGCTCTCGGGCGCCTGTTCGAGCCGCTTCAGCGCCTGCTGGATCAGAGCACGCAGGCGCGGTTGCGCGAGACCTTCGGTGGCGGGATAGATCGGCGTCAGATGCTCGTCGACCGGGGCGGAATCGGCTTGAACCAGGCGGTATTCCGGATGATAGATCTCGAGCCCGGTGCTGCCGGCGCGGGCCTCGCCGAAGCAGCGTACTCGAACACCCTTGACGAACTGTTGCTGCTGGGCCGGCGAAAAATGAAAGAAGCGCAGGCTGAGAATGCCGGAGCCGTCCTTGAGCCGGACCAGCAGGCTTCGCCGACGGCCGCGGACGACCTCTGCCGCGCTGACTTCGCCCTCGACCACGGCTTCGGTGCCGGCACGCAAGGTGCCGATGGGCGTGATCCGTGTCCGATCCTGATAGCGCAGCGGCAGATGAAACAGCAGGTCGACGACTTGCTCGATGCGCAGCCGGGCCAGCTTGCCGGCCAGCGCCTCGCCGACGCCGGAGAGGTCGGTTACCGGCACATCAAGGCTCATGCGGCCTCGACGTCGCTACTCTGGATTTTATCGATCGCCTGAATCAGCGCATCGATCGCCTTGGGCCGCGGGAAACTGGCGCGCCATGCCAGCGCGACGCTGCGTGTGGGCGCGCTGCCCTTGAAGGGCCGACTCTCCAGCAGGCCACCTTCATAGTGGTTGGTGCCGATCGCCAGTCTGGGCAGGACCGTGATGCCCAGCCCCGACGCGACCATGTGGCGGATGGTTTCCAGCGAGCCGCCCTCGGCGATCAATGTGTTGGCGGGATTGTTGAGCTGCACGCTGATCGCCGGGCAGGCTTCCAGGATCTGATCGCGGAAGCAGTGACCCTCGCCGAGCAGCAACAGCCGTTCGGTGAGCAGGTCCTCCTTGGCGATCGCCGCCTTCTCCGTCCACGGATGGCCGGCCGGCAGCAGCACCTCGAACGGCTCTTCGTAGAGCGTCTTGGTGACTACGTCGGACTCGTTGAATGGCAGCGCCACGAAGATCGCATCGAGCTCGCCGCCACGTAGCTTGCGCCGCAGCTCGCCGGTGAAGCTCTCCTCGATATAGAGCGGCATCTGCGGCGCGATGCGCGACAGCGCCGGAACCAGATGCGGAAACAGATAGGGGCCGATGGTATAGATCGCGCCGATCCGCAGCGGGCTGATCAACTGGTCCTTGCCTTCGGTGGCCATCTCCCGGATCAGCGTGGCCTGCTCCAGCACGCGATGCGCCTGCTCGACGATCCGCTCGCCCAGCGGCGTCACCTGGACGGTGGACTTGGAGCGTTCGAACAGGGCGATGCCGAGTTCGTCCTCGAGTTTCTTGACGGCCACCGAGAGCGTCGGCTGTGAAACGAAGCAGCGTTCGGCAGCGCGGCCGAAATGGCGCTCCTGGGCCAAGGTTACGATGTAGCGGAGTTCTGTTAGAGTCATTGGCTGGGACCGGAAGGCTCCCTGTCGCACGAAGTCAGTGTGTGGTTCTCGAGGTCATTCGCGTCCTCAGGGACGAGTCATCAAGGACGTTTTACCAAGAGGCTAGGGAAAGGTGAAGAAAACTACGCTAATTCTCGGCTGCGGCGATATCGGCACCCAGCTCGGGAAACAACTGATCGAGGCCGGTCATCGCGTGATCGGCGCGCGCCGCAATGTCGAGGCGCTCGCCGGCACCGGCATCGAAGCGGTGGCGCTCGATATTACCGATGAAGCCGCGCTGGCGGCACTGCCGGATGCAGACATCGTGATCTACACGGTGACGGCAGACCGGTTCGAGGAGTCGGCCTACGAGGCGGCATATCCGATGGGCCTGAAGTCGGTTCTACAGACATTCGGTGCCCGTGAAAAGAAACCCGAGCGGGTGTTTTTCGTCTCCTCGACCAGCGTCTATGCCCAGCAGGGCGGCGAAGAGGTGGACGAGACCTCGGTGACCGAACCCCACGGTTTCTCGGGGATACTGATGCGCGAGGCCGAGCAGGCGCTGCTCGCGCACGATCTGCCCGGCACGGCCATCCGCTTCTCGGGAATCTACGGCCCGGGTCGCGACCGGCTGATCCGCCAGGTGAGCGAAGGCCGAATCGCCGCCGCCAATCCACCGATGTACTCCAACCGCATTCACCGCGACGACTGCGCGGGCGTGATCGCTCACCTGATCCAGCTGGCGCTGGACGGCAAGCCGCTGGAGCCGGTCTATCTCGCCAGCGACTGCGATTCGGCGCCACTGCACGAGGTGATGGCCTGGATCGCCGGGCGGCTCAAGGTCGAGACGCCGGAGGTCATCCAATCGCCGCTGCGCCGCCGCTCCAGCAAGCGCTGCAACAACCGGCTGCTGCTCGAATCCGGTTACACGTTTCGTTATCCCACCTTCCGCGAAGGTTACGAGGACGTGCTCAGGCAGGGTGGTTTCCTGCCCGCCGCGGAAACCGCCTGACGCGCGTTAGATGGCCGGTATCGTCTCCCGTCGGATGTGACGATTCGACGACGAATTCGTGTCAACACGATGACGGCCGCCGCCAACCTGCTGATACTCCTCATAAAGCGCCTGCGGGCGCTTTTTTCGTGGCGTTTTTTGCCCCCATCCTTGTCACCGTTTCTTAATTGTCTAGATAAATAACCGTCACACGACGTCGCCAGACTGTGTCCAACCTTTTCGGGTTCCAAACACTTTCCGGGACGAATCGTATGACCGCCATCATTAGCGTCGAACGGCTCGACAAATCCTTCGGCAACCACGCCGCGCTGCGCGAGGTGGGTTTCGAGATCGCCAGCGGCGAAATGGTCACCCTGATCGGGCCGTCGGGCTCCGGCAAGTCGACCCTGCTGCGCCATCTCATCGGTCTGACCCGTGCCGACCGCCAGTCGCACGGTCACGTCAGAGTGCTGGATCGCGACGTGCAGCGCCAGGGACGACTGGTCGGCGCGCGTCGCGAGCAGCGCCGTCGTGCCGGCTACATCTTTCAGCAGTTCAATCTCGTCGGCCGCCTGAGCGTGCTGACCAACGTGCTGATCGGCCACCTCGGGGCGATGCCGCGATGGCGGGCACTGATGGGCCGCTTCACCCAGTACGAACGGGACCTGGCGCTGCGCGCACTCGAGCGGGTCGGCATCGTCGGTCTCGCCCACCAGCGCGCCAACACCCTTTCCGGCGGCCAGATGCAGCGCGTCGCCATTGCCCGGGCGCTGGTCCAGGAGGCCGAAGTGATCTTCGCCGACGAGCCGATCGCCTCCCTCGATCCGCGCAGCGCCCGCGAGGTGATGGAAATCCTCCAGCGCATCAACCGCGAGGACGGCCGCACCATCGTCGTCACCCTGCACCAGGTCGAGGTCGCGCGCCGCTACTGCCGCCGCGCCATCGCCCTCAAGCAGGGGCGGCTCTACTACGACGGGCCGATCGAAGGCCTCACCGATAGCCGCCTGCAGGCGCTCTACGAGAACGCCGGTCTCGACGAGCTCGAATCCCGCCAGCCCGATCACCGGATGGCGACGCTGCTGCATGCGGTGGGCTGAGCCGAGCGAGCGCTGCAGGACCACCGCCATACCCACGACCGATCCCTGACTATCGATCACCAACCCCCGACGCTTCGAGGAAACGACATGATCTCATCCCGTCTACGCCGTGCGGCCCTGCCGCTGATCGCCGGACTCGGCCTGTTCGGCACCACGCTGGCCGTCAGTTCGGCCCAGGCCGCTGACGAGCCGCTGCGCTTCGGCATCATCTCTACCGAATCGAGCTCCAACCAGTCGACCCAGTGGCAGCCGTTTCTGGACGACATGACCGAGGCGCTGGGCGTCGAGGTCCAGCCGTTCTTCGCCACCGACTACGCCGCGGTAATCCAGGCGATGCGCTTCGACAAGGTCGATCTCGCCTGGTACGGCAACAAGTCGGCGATGGAAGCGGTGGATCGCGCCGGCGGCGAAATTTTCGCCCAGACCGTCGCCGCCAACGGCGCACCGGGCTACTGGAGCCTGATGATCGTCAACAAGAAGAGCCCCTACGACTCGGTCGACGACGTGCTGGATCACGCCAGCGAACTGACCTTCGGCAACGGCGATCCCAACTCTACCTCGGGCTATCTGGTACCGGGCTACTACGTCTTCGCCAAGAACCACGTCGATCCCGCCACCGCGTTCAAGCGCACGCTCAATTCCAATCACGAGACCAATGCGCTGACCGTGGCCAACGGCCAGGTCGATGTCGCGACGTTCAACACCGAAAGCATGGAGCGCCTGGAGATCACCCATCCCGACAAGGCCGACCAGCTCAAGGTGATCTGGAAGTCGCCGCTGATCCCCTCCGATCCGCTGGTCTGGCGTACCGATCTACCGCAGGAAACCAAGGACGAGCTGCGCGATTTCTTCCTGAGCTACGGCGATACCGACAAGCAGAAGCAGATTCTCGAACCGCTGCAGTGGTCCGGTTTTGCCGCTTCCGACAACGACCAGCTGCTGCCGATCCGTCAGCTCGAACTGTTCAAGCAGCGCGCCCAGCTCGCCGCCGACGATTCGATCGATGCCGAGGAGAAGCAGCAGCAACTCGCGGATATCGACGCTCGCCTCGAATCGCTGAACCAGCGCATGGATGCCCGCGAAGCCGCGCAGGCCAAGCAGGCCGACAACACCACGGCAATGGCCAACTGAGGTTCCGCTCCCGGCCGGCGGCAGATCGACTCTTCGACCTGCCGCCGACGATCGAGCTCCGATCCTCATCGATCTCTTCGTCAGGACAACGCACATGCAAAGCGCCTCTTCCCTCGACATGCAAGCCCGCGCCGGCAAGCGCAGCTGGACCACGCTGCTGGGCTGGGCGGTTGCCGCAGGCGTGCTCGGCTGGGCCTGGCAGGGCGCCGAAATGGCCCCGGGCCTGCTGGTCAGCAACGCCGGCAACATGGCCACGCTCGCCGCCGACTTCGTGCCGCCGACCTTCGGCAGTCTCGATCACTACATCGACCAGATGCTGGTGACCATCCAGATCGCGATCTGGGGCACGCTGCTGGCGGTGCTGTTCGCCATCCCGTTCGGCCTGCTCTCCTCGGACAACCTGGCGCCGTGGTGGATCAACCAGCCGGTACGACGCCTGATGGATGCGTGCCGCGCGATCAACGAACTGGTGTTCGCGATGCTGTTCGTGGTCGCCGTCGGCCTGGGGCCGTTCGCCGGCACCATGGCGCTGTTCGTCCACACCACCGGCGTGCTCGCCAAGCTGTTCTCGGAAGCGGTGGAAGCCACCGATGCCGGGCCGATGGAAGGCGTTCGCGTCACCGGCGCCGGGCGACTGGAAGAGATTATCTTCGGCCTGATCCCCCAGGTTCTGCCGCTGTGGATTTCGGTCAGCCTGTACCGCTTCGAGTCCAACATTCGCTCCGCCACGGTGCTCGGCATGGTCGGCGGCGGCGGAATCGGCGTCTCGCTGTGGGAAACCATGCGCGGATTCCAGTACACCGAGACCGCCACGATCATGCTGGTGATCATCGTTGCCGTCACTTTGCTCGATATGGCGTCGCAGCGTGTTCGCAAACGCTTCATCTGATGCCGGGGCTTCCCCCGGTTTTTTGGGTCCGATGATGTCTAGACAAATTTTGACGATGCCGCGCTACCGCGAACTGGCCGAGGAGCTGGTGCGCGAAGTGCGCGCCGACTATGCCCCCGGCGATCTGCTGCCGACCGAGGCCCAGCTCGCCAGGCGCTTCGCAGTCAATCGCCACACGGTGCGCCGGGCGCTGGACGAGCTGGTCGCCGCCGGCCTGGTGACGCGCCATCAGGGACGCGGCACCCAGGTGGTGGATCGGCGTCTCGACTACGCCGTCAGCGCCGGCAGCAAGGTGACCCAGAATCTGGCCGGCCTCGGCCTGTCTTCGAATACCTGCTGTCTCGAACAGGGGCTCGAGATGCCCCCCGAGGCGATCGCGCTGCGTTTCGGACGGCCCGCCGACGAGCCGCTGCTGCGGGTCGATACCGTGCGCTACGTCGATGATGCCCCGCTGATGCGGCTGCGCCACTGGTTCGATCCCGAGCGCGTGCCGGGCTGGTTGGAGCGCTATCGCGGCGGTTCCACCCGCGCCCTGCTGGGTCAGCACTATGGCCTGCGGCTTCACCGACGCCGGGTGCGCATCGATGCCGCAACCGCCACCCGCGACGACGCCCGCTGGCTGCAGTGTCCGCTCAATGCACCGTTACTGCTGATGACCAGCGACAACACCGATGCCGACGGCGCGCTGGTGGAAATCTCGATGGGCCGGGCGCGTGCCGACCGGCTCTCCTATCACGTTGATTTCGACATCGACCCCATGGATTTCGACACCGACGAGGTTGCGTCATGAACGACACATCACGAGGCGCGCGCCAGCGGCTGCTGGCGCTCTCTACCCGCGAGCGAATCGAGGCGTGCTGGACGGCGCTCGATCCAGTGCCCGCACATCGCTGCTTACGCGGCCCGGAAACCGGCATGGCGATGCTCAAGGGCCGCACCGGCGGTACCGGCAACGCCTTCCATCTCGGCGAGATGACCCTGACCCGCGCCAGCGTCGCCCTCGATGACGGCACCCTCGGCCACGGCTGGGTGCGGGGCCGTGACCACCGCCACGCCGAGCTGATCGCACTGGCCGATGCCGTCGCCCAGCACGCCGAATGGCAGCAGAGGCTCGAGACGCACGTACTCGCGCCGCTGGCCGAGGAACTGGCCGAGCGCCAGCGCCGCGATGCCGCCACCGCCGCCGCCACCCGCGTCGACTTCTTCACCCTCGTACGTGGTGAATAGGTACGTAGTGAGTGAGCACGTGGCGAATGAGCACGGGCGAATGACGATGGAGAAAGTGACGATGGACAAAGCAATGACGGTAAAGACGGAAACGACGAGGGATCTCGTCTGGCCTGGACTGGCCGACCCCGCCCACGACAGTCAGCGTCTGTTTCGCCAGATTCTCGGCGCGATGTCCGAGCCGGGCACGCTGACCACGCTGGCCGTGCCGGCACCGCCGAGTGACGCGCTGGGCGCCGCACTGTGGGGCGTGGTGCTGACGCTCTGCGACCTCGAGACACGCGTCTGGATCGCCGCCGACTTCGACTCGCCGGCCCTGCGCGAGGCTCTGGCCTTCCACACCGGCGCGCGAATCACCGACGACCCGGCGAGTGCCGATTTCGCGCTGCTGACCCACGAGTCATTCGATCCGCAGACACCTTTCGCGGTGGGCAGCGACACCTATCCCGATCGCGGTACCACGCTACTGGTCGCCGTCGAGCGGCTGGAAAACGATTCGAACGGTGCCAACGACGAAGATAACGGCTGGCGGCTCAGCGGTCCCGGCATCGCCGAGTCGCGGGTGCTCGATATCGGTGACGGCGCCGGCTGCCGGGCACTGATGACTCGCCTGGCCGGCAACCGTGCCAGCTTTCCGCAGGGGCTGGACGTCATCTTCGGCTGCGGCGCGCAGCTGGCGGCGATTCCCCGCAGCACCCGAATTGCGAGTGTCGAGGCTCGCGCCGATTCTCAGGAGACGAACTGATGTACGTAGCCGTCAAGGGAGGCGAGCAGGCGATTGCCAACGCCCATCGCTGGCTGGCCGACCGCCGCCGCGGCGATCGCGATCGCCCGGAACTGGAGGTCGCCCAGGTCGGTGACCAGCTGCGGCTGGCCGTCGACCGGGTGATGAGCGAAGCCTCGCTCTACGATCCCGAACTCGCCGCGCTCGCATTCAAGCAGGCCAGCGGCGATCTCACCGAAGCCGTGTTCCTGCTGCGCGCCTATCGCACCACGCTGCCGCGACTGGCGGTCAGCGAGCCGCTCGAAACCGCCAACATGCGCATCGAGCGCCGCATCAGCGCCACCTACAAGGACATCCCCGGCGGCCAGATTCTGGGGCCGACCTACGACTACACCCACCGCCTGCTCGACTTCCTGCAGCTGGCCGGTGCCGAGGTGCCGGCCGCCGAGATTCGCGAAGAACTCACCGAAGCCGAGGCGTGCCCGCAGATTCTGGAACTGCTCAACGACGAAGGCCTGGTCGAGCAGGAGATCGACGACGGCAGTGAGCCTGCGGACATCACCCGCGATCCGCCCGATTATCCGATGGACCGTGCCGCCCGGCTGCAGATGCTGGCCCGTGGTGACGAGGGCTACCTGCTGGCGCTGGGCTACTCCACTCAGCGCGGCTACGGCCGCAACCACCCGTTTGCCGGCGAGATTCGCCTGGGCCAGGTGGAGGTCGAGATCCACGTCGACGAGTGGGACGAGACGATCTGCGTCGGCGAGATCGCGTTGAACGAGTGCCAGATGATCAACCAGTTCGGCGGCTCGCGCGAGGCTGCACCGCAGTTCACGCGTGGCTACGGCCTCGCCTTCGGTCACAACGAGCGCAAGACCATGGCCATGGCGCTGGTCGACCGCGCCCTGCGCGCCGAGGAACTGGGCGAGCCGATCATCGGTCCCGCCCAGCAGGCGGAGTTCGTGCTGGCGCATGCCGACAGCGTCGACGCCTCCGGCTTCGTCTCGCACCTGAAACTGCCGCACTACGTCGACTTCCAGTCCGAGCTCGATCTGCTGCGCCGCCTGCGACGCGAACATGCCGCACGCCAGGCCGAGCTGGCGGATGCTCATGAAGCCGTCAAGTCGCCGTCGGAGGAGAACTGATATGGATGGGTATAATTTTGCTTATCTGGACGAGCAGACCAAACGCATGATCCGCCGCGCGCTGCTCAAGGGGGTGGCGATTCCCGGCTATCAGGTGCCGTTCGGCGGTCGCGAGATGCCGATGCCCTACGGCTGGGGCACCGGCGGCGTGCAGCTCACCGCGAGCATTCTCGGCGCCGACGACATTCTCAAGGTGATCGACCAGGGCGCCGACGACACCACCAATGCGGTCAGCATCCGCCACTTCTTCCAGCGCGTGGCCGGCGTCGAGACCACTACCGCCACCACCGCGGCGGACGTCATCCAGACCCGCCACCGGATTCCCGAGACCCTGCTGCGCGCCGGCCAGATCCTGGTGTTCCAGGTGCCGATCCCCGAGCCGCTGCGCTTCATCGAGCCCAGCGAGCAGGAGACGCGGCTGATGCACGCGCTGGAGGAGTACGGCGTGATGCACGTCAAGCTCTACGAGGACATCGCCCGCTACGGTCATATCGCCACCACCTACGCCTACCCGGTCAAGGTGGACGGGCGCTATGTGATGGACCCGTCGCCGATTCCCAAGTTCGACAATCCCAAGCTCGACGGCAACCCGGCGCTGATGCTGTTCGGCGCCGGCCGCGAGAAGCGGCTTTACGCGATCCCGCCCTACACCCGGGTCGAGAGCCTCGACTTCGAGGACCACCCGTTCGAGGTCCAGACCTGGGAGCACACCTGCGCGCTGTGCGGCAGCGATCACAGCTATCTCGACGAAGTGATCACCGACGATAAGGGCGGGCGGATGTTCGTCTGCTCCGATACCGACTACTGCCAGACGCGACGGGGAGAGGTGGCATGAAGAAGCCGGTACTGGAGCGCCCGGTCCTGCTGGACGTTCAGGACATCACCCGCCTCTACGGTCCCGGCAAGGGCTGCGAGGCGATCGATTTTCAACTGCATGCCGGCGAGGTGCTGGGCATCGTCGGCGAGTCCGGCTCCGGCAAGTCGACGCTGTTGCGCGTGCTCGCCGGGCTGGAAGCGCCGGATGCGGGGCGCGTGATCTATCGCCGCCATGCCGGCGAAGACGTGTTGGACCGGGGTGAGGCCGAGCTCGACCTCTACGCCATCGGCGAGGCGCGTCGCCGGGAGCTGCTGCGTCTCGAATGGGGGCTGGTGCATCAGAACCCCCGCGACGGCCTGCGCATGGGCGTTTCCGCCGGGGCCAACATCGGCGAGCGGCTGATGGCCCAAGGTCAGCGCCACTACGGCCAGCTCAGGGAGACGGGGCAGGCGTGGATGCACCAGGTCGAGCTCGATCCGGGCCGTATCGACGACGCGCCGCGCACGTTTTCCGGCGGCATGCAGCAGCGCCTGCAGATCGCCCGCACCCTGGTCACCCGGCCACGGCTGGTGTTCATGGACGAGCCCACCGGCGGGCTGGATGTCTCGGTGCAGGCGCGCCTGCTCGACATGCTGCGCACGCTGGTGCGCCAGATGGGGCTTTCGGTGGTGCTGGTCACCCACGACCTCGCCGTGGCGCGCCTGCTCGCTCATCGCCTGATGGTGATGCGCCGCGGTCAGGTGGTGGAGACCGGCCTCACCGACCAGATCCTCGACGATCCGCAGCACGAGTATACGCAGCTGCTGGTTTCATCCGTGCTGACACCTTGAGGGAGGAATTCCGATGCTTTCCGAGACTAGTGTTTCCCCGAAGCGCGCCCGACCTCGCCTCACGGTGGATGGGCTGCACAAACGGTTCCTGCTGCATGGCCAGGGCGGGCTCGAGATCGACGTGATGCGCGATCTCTCGCTGACCCTCGACGCCGGCGAATGCCTGGTGCTGGCCGGCCGCAGCGGCATCGGCAAGAGCACGCTGCTGAAGATGCTCCACGGCGACTATCGCATCGACCGGGGCCACATCCGGCTGCATTTCGAGGATGGCGAACTCGACCTCGAGACGTTGCCGGCCTACGCCTGGCACGGCCTGCGCCGAGACGTGATCGGCTACGTCAGCCAGTTTCTCCGTGTGGTACCGCGGGTCGCCGCCGTCGACGTGGTGATGGAGCCGCTGCTGGCGCGTGGTGCCGACGAAAACGAGGCCCTCCAGCGCGCCGAGACGCTGCTGGCCCGGCTCAACCTGCCCGAGCGACTGTGGCAGCTGCCGCCCGGCACCTTCTCCGGCGGCGAGCAGCAGCGCGTCAACATCGCCCGCGGCTTCATCGGCGAGCATCCGCTGCTGCTGCTCGACGAGCCCACCGCGTCGCTGGACGCCACCAATCGCGACGTGGTGATCGCCCTGATCGGCGAGGCCAAGGCCCGCGGCGCGGCGATGCTCGGCATTTTCCACGACGAGGACGTCCGCGATCGCGTCGCCGATCGCCTGCTGCCGCTGGACGACAGTCTCGGCGCCCGCGCTTCCGTCACCCAGAACACTCAGGAGACGCTGTCATGAGCACGCAGGAACAGGTGCTGACCAACGCCAGGCTGGTGCTCGACGACGAGGTGATCGACGGCACGCTGGTGATCCGCGACGGCCGGATCACCGCCATCGACCATGGCGCGAGCCAGGCTACGGGCGCCGTCGATTGCGAAGGCGACACGCTGCTGCCAGGGCTGGTCGAGCTGCACACCGACAACATGGAAAAGTATTTCCAGCCGCGACCCAAGGTCGAGTGGCCGGGGCGTCAGGCGGCGCTGGCCCACGACGCCCAGATGGCGGCCAGCGGCATCACCACCGTGTTCGATGCGGTCTCGATCGGTGACGTCGACGAGCAGAGCATGCGCCACCGGGCACTGGACGAGATGTGCCATGCCCTGTCGCAGATCGTTCACGACGGTCTGGCGCGGGTCGATCATCGTCTGCACCTGCGCTGCGAGGTGAGTCACCCGAACACGCTGGCGCGGTTCAACGAGCTGTCGTCATCACCATTGCTGGGCCTGGTCTCGCTGATGGATCACGCCCCCGGCCAGCGCCAGTTCGCCAGCCTCGAGGCGTATCGCGTCTACTATCAGGGCAAGTACCAGCTCGATGACGCGGCGATGAATGCCTTCATGGCGACCCAGATCGACAACAGCCAGCGCTACAGCGCCGAGCATCGACGCGCCATCGCGGCCACCTGTCGCGAACGCGGCCTGGCGATCGCCAGCCACGACGACGCCACCGTCGAGCACGTCGTCGAAAGCCATGAATACGGCACCCGGGTCGCGGAGTTCCCCACCACCCGCGAAGCGGCGGAGGCCTCCCACCGCGCTGGCATGGCGGTGATGATGGGCGCACCCAACGTGGTTCGCGGCGGTTCCCATTCCGGCAACATCGCCGCCGCCGAACTCGTCGAGCTGGGCGTGCTGGATATCCTGTCGTCGGACTACTATCCGGCGGCGCTGCTCGATGCCGTATTCCGGGTGGCGGCGATGGAGAACGGCTACGCACTGACCCGGGCGGTCGCCACTGCGACACGCATACCGGCCGAAGCGGTAGGCCTGACCGATCGTGGGCGCCTGGCGCCGGGGCTGCGTGCCGATCTGCTGCGGGTGCGATTGATCGCCGATCATCCGGTGGTGCAGCGGGTTTGGTCTGCGGGTAAGCAAGTTCACTGAGGGTACGTCTGAAAATGCCTGCGCTTGTCCATACGGCGTTAAAAATCGGCTCAAGATGCTCATTTACACCCCGTAAACTCCGCTCTTTCGCCGATTTTTGCCTTGTCTGGACTGCGCTCGTCGATTTTCAGATCGACCCTGGATAAATGCCGATGTCTCGGTCATCTCGCTCGGCTATTTATCTCAGGACCGATTATCTCAGGACCGAGAAATCCGAGAACGCTTATACATAAAGGCAGCGATATGGATGAAGGTCGTCTGATCTACGTCATGGGCGCCAGCGGCGTCGGCAAGGACAGTCTGCTGCGCGAGCTGGCACGACGGCGCCCGGACGCGCTGGTGGCGCATCGCTACATCACGCGCGCCAGCGGCGGGGCGGAGAACTGTATCGAACTCTCCCGCGAGGCATTCCACTGGCGGCGGGAGCAGGGGCTGTTCTGCCTTTCATGGAGCGCACATGGGCTCGACTACGGCGTCGGCATCGAGATCGAAGCGTGGCTGGCGGCGGGGCATACGGTGGTGCTCAACGGCAGCCGGCGAGCGCTGGAGCGCGCCCGTCAACGCTTCGGCGCGGTCCTGATGCCGGTTCTGGTCGTGGCGGATGCCGAGGTGCTGCGCCGGCGTCTGATCGCTCGCGGGCGCGAGACACCGGCCGAGATCGAGGCGCGGCTGGCGCGCGGCGGCGGTGAGGATGCGCTGAGCGATATTGCGCGTATCGACAACGGCGGCGAGCTGGCGCATGGCGTGAAGGCGCTCGAAGCCTGGCTCGACGCCACGCCTGTAGCGGACGGTCCGGCGTGAAGCTGCGCTTCGCCGGCACCGGCGACAGCGCCCAGGTGCCTTGTTTCGGCTGCGACTGCCTGGCCTGCCAGCGCGCGCGGCTGCTGAGCTGCCACCGCCGCGAGCCCTGTTGCGGCGAGATCGAACTCGATGGCGATCTGATCCTGATCGACGCCGGCCGCATGGATCTGGCCGCCCGCTGCGAGCGCCAGCGCCCGGCCGCCATCCTGTTGACCCACTATCACGCCGATCATGTGCAGGGGCTGTTGCATCTGCGCTGGGGCCGGGGCGAATCGATTCCGGTCTACGGTCCCAAAGATCCTCAAGGCTGTGCCGACTTGCACAAGAACCCCGGCATTCTCGACTTCCAACCCGGCCTGAAGCCGTTTCGGCCCTTGCAGCTGGGCCGGCTCGAGGTCACGCCGCTGCCGCTGAATCACAGCAAGCCGACGCTGGGCTACGCGATCTCCGACGGCGTCAATCGGCTGGCCTGGTTGTGCGATACCGTGGGCTTGCCCGGCGCCACCGAACGCTTCCTGACCGAATGGCGGCCGCATGGTGTGGTGATCGATGCCACCCATCCGGATTCTTATAACTCCCCGCACCCGGAGTCTCACGCCGCGCCCCGCAACCACAACAACGTCAGCATGGCGCTGGAGATCATCGAGCGACTGTCGCCAGCGCGGGCCTGGCTGACGCACATCAGTCACGAACTGGACGCCGACTTCTTGGCAACGTCGCGAACCCTGCCGGAAGGCGTGGAGTTGGCCGCCGATGGCAGCGACATTCTTTTCTGAGAGGGATTCATGTCTTCACAGCCCGCTTCCCGACGCTTGAGCGCCGCCCCCACCGGCGCGCCCACGGCGAAACTCCACGAGAGTCGCCTGGGCGTGGGCGATCGCTGCGTCTTCAACCACGTCACGCTCGGCGACTACAGCTATGTCGAGCGCGATTGCGACCTGATGTTCACCGAGATTGGCAGATTCACGTCGATCGCCTCCAGCGTGCGTATCAATCCCAGCAATCACCCCTGGTGGCGGCCGACGCTGCACCATTTCAGCTACCGCCCCGGCAAGTTCGGCTTCGCCGGCAGCGACCAGGGCGTCGACGACCGGATCTTCGACTGGCGCGCCGAGGATCGTGTCGTGATCGGTCACGATGTCTGGATCGGCCACGGTGCCATCGTGCTGCCCGGCATCACCATCGGCAATGGCGCCATCGTCGGTGCTGGCAGTGTGGTGACCAAGAACGTTGACGCCTACACCATCGTTGTCGGCAACCCCGCTCGTCCGCTGCGGCCCCGCTTCGAGGATCCGGAAACCTCGGCACGCCTGGAAGCGCTGGCCTGGTGGGATTGGCCCCATGCGCGTCTGGCCCGCATGCTGCCGCTGTTCCAGGGCGATACCGGGGCGTTTCTCGAAGCCGCCGAGGGCGAGTCGCGCCCATCGCCATGATCTCAGCTGATGTTGTCAGCCAGCGTCCGATAGCGCGAGCCGCCGTTGCCGAGCTGCGACTCCACCAGGGCGAGATGGTCGAAGCGCCAGCGGATCGACGTGGGCAGCCGTGACTGGGGTGCCGCACGTTCGGCCTGGCGTACCAGACTGACGTGAGGGGTGAATTCACGTTGCGGCGCGGTGAAGCCGTGGCGGGACAGCGCCTGCCAGAGCTCGGCATCGAGCGTCAGTAGCGCGTCGCTCGGCATCTGGCTGCCGGCCCAGACGATGCGAGGCTGGGGGAAATGCCCCAGCCGATCCAGCGTCCACTCGCCCTGCAGCCCCGGCCAGCCCTGGGCGAGGGCCACGAGGGGAGCGATCCGGGCTTCGTCGACATTGCCGAGAAATGCCAGCGTGATGTGCATGTTCTCTGCGGGCAGCGGGTAGCCGCCGCAGAGTGGCGCCAGGCGTTCGGCCTCGGCGGCCAGTGCCTGGCGAGTGGTGTCGTCGGGCCAGAGGGCGAAGAAGAGTCTTCTCATCGACGATCCGGTCGGTCACCAAGGGCGCAAGGCCGGTTCAGTCGCCGATGACCATGACCGCTTCGGCTTCCACCTGGCTACCCTTGGGCAGCTGCTTGACGCCGACGGCGGCACGGGCCGGGAAGGGCGGCTGGAAGAACTCTTCCATCACCTTGTTGACCACGGCGAAGTTGTCGAGATCGGTCAGGTAGAGGTTGAGCTTGACGATGTCCTGCAGCGAGCCGGCGGCTTCCTGGCACACGGCGGCCAGGTTGGTGAAGACCTGGCGGGCCTGGGCTTCGAAGTCGTCGGAGACCATTTCCATGGTGGTGGGGTCGAGTGGAATCTGGCCCGAAAGATAGACGGTGTTACCCGACTTGATGGCCTGGGAATAAGGGCCGATGGCGGCCGGGGCGTTGTCGGTGTTGATCACGGCTTTGTTGCTCATGGCGTACCCTCCAGTTTCTTATCCAATGCCTTTTCATAAATATTTTTCTAATGGCATGGCCATTTCGAAAAAAACGCTGCCCCGCCGCGCATGACGCGGCGGGGCAGCCGTCACGGATCAGTTTCGGGCGCGAACGATGCGGCCGATGTGATTCAGATTGCGCAGGCGCTTGATGATTCGCGCCAGATGAATGCGGCCCTTGACCAGGATGGTCAGATTGACGATCGAGAGCCGGGCGTCGCGTTCCTCGATGCCGATGCGCTCGATATTGGCCTCGGCATCGGTGATCAGGCTGGCCAGTTCGGCGATCAGGCCGCGCCGGGTCTCGACTTCGATCCGTAGCGGGACCGGGAAATCCTGATCGATCTGCTTCGACCAGGTCAACGAGACCAGCTTGTCGGGATCGTCGCGCAACTCGTCGAGGTTACCACACTCGTGACGGTGGACGACGATCCCCTTGCCGATCGACAGGTGGCCGATCACCGGGTCTCCCGGCAGCGGGTGGCAGCAGCGGGCAAAGCTGATCGCCATGCTCTCGGAGCCGTTGATGACGATCGGGCCGTTGTGCGGCGAATCGGCCAGCAACCGGTCCAGATCCCGCTCGCCGCCGGCGCTGGTTTCGACCGGAAGATCGTTCGTGACCAGCCGCCGCGCGGTGGTATGCGCCAGGCGGGTGCCGAGGCCGATGGTCTCGAGCAGGTCGTCTTCGGTCTTGAGCTCCAGCTCGTCCAGCAGCGCCGAGAGCCGTTCCGAAGGCAGCTTTTCCAGGCTGGTCTCGAAGCTGCCCAGGGCGCGGTTGAGCAGGCGGCGGCCGAGCTGGATCGCCTCGCTGCGTTGCTGGCTCTTCAGGGCGTGACGAATCGCCGAGCGGGCCTTGGCGGTAATCACGAAATTGAGCCAGGCCAGGTTGGGGCGCGCGCCGGGGGCGGTGATGATCTCCAGCGTCTGACCGCTTTCCAGCGGGGTCGACAGCGGCGCCAGATGGCGGTCGATACGGCAGGCGATGCAGCTGTTGCCGATATCGGTGTGAACGCTGTAGGCGAAGTCGACCGCTGTCGCCCCCTGAGGCAACTCCATGATGTCGCCCTTGGGGGTGAAGATGTAGACGTCGTCCGGGAACAGGTCGTTCTTGACGTGCTCGATGAACTCCAGCGAGTCGCCGGCGTGGCGCTGCATCTCGAGCAGACCGCGAACCCATTCGCGGGCGCGGGCATGGCTGCCGGCGGCGATGGGCCGTTCGGTCTGGCCGGCCTTGTAGAGCCAGTGGGCGGCGATGCCGTTGTTGGCCATCGCTTCCATCTCGCGGGTGCGGATCTGCACCTCGATCGGCATGCCGCTGGGACCGAACAGCGTGGTGTGCAGACTCTGGTAGCCGTTGGCCTTGGGGATCGCGATGTAGTCCTTGAAGCGCCCCGGCACCGGCTTGTAGAGATTGTGCACCGCACCCAGCACGCGATAGCAGTTGTCGACGCTGTCGGTGATGATGCGAAAGCCGAACACGTCCATGATCTCGGCGAACGGTTTGCGCTGGTCGTGCATCTTGCGATAGATCGACAGCAGATGCTTCTGCCGCCCGACCACGCTGCCGGTGAGATCGTCCTCGTCGAGCCGGCGCTGCAGGCTGGTCTGGATCTGGCGCATGGTCGAACGGCGGTTGCCTCGGGCGCTCGCCACCGCGCGCTTGATGCGCTCGGACCGCATCGGATGGATCGCCTGGAACGACAGATCCTCTAGCTCGACGCGGATGGTGTTGATACCCAGCCGCCCGGCGATGCGGGCGTAGATCTCGAGCGTTTCGCGGGCGATCCGGCGCTTCTTGTCCGGACGCAGCGCGCCGAGCGTGCGCATGTTGTGCAGGCGGTCGGCGAGCTTGACGATGATCACGCGGATGTCGCGGGACATCGCCATGACCATCTTCTGGAAATTCTCGGCCTGGGCGACCGCCTTGTCCTCGAAGGTGATCTGGGTCAGCTTCGAGACGCCGTCCACCAGCTCCGCCACGGCCTCGCCGAACTGCGCTTCGAGGGCTTCCCGGGAGACGCTGGTGTCCTCGATGACGTCGTGCAGCATGGCGGCCATCAGGCTCTGATGGTCCATGTGCATGTTGGCGAGGATATTGGCGACGGCGAGCGGGTGGGTGACGTAAGGCTCGCCGGAGCGGCGCTGCTGGCCATCGTGGGCCTGCTCGGCATAGTAGAAGGCGCGCTTGACCTGCTGAATCTCGTCGTCCGGGAGATAGCCGCCGAGGCGATCGGCCAGGTCATCGATGGTGAACATGCGGCGCGCCTGCCCTATATGATTAACGGTCCGATTGACAGCCCGATTGACAACCCGTTATCGACGTTCCGTTCGGCAACCGGTCCGCGGCGGTCGTGACGACGACACGGAAGCACAGGTCACGCCGGAAGCCTGGTTCAGATATCGTATTCCTGGGTCGGCTCGGGGCGCGGACGCGGCGGTGCGGCTTCGACCGGTTCGTCGAGGATGCTGTCGTCGATCTGGCCGGTGGCGATCTCGCGCAGTGCCATGACGGTCGGCTTGTCGTTTTCCCACGGCAGCAGCGCATCGCGGGAGCCGCGCGCGAGCTGACGGGCGCGCTGGGACGAGATCATTACCAGCTTGAAACGGTTCTCGATATGTTCCAGACAATCTTCGACGGTCACTCGTGCCATGATGGTAGCCCTGCTGCCAAAAAATGGGTAGACGCGCCCCGGAATACGGGGTCTGCGGGACCGAGCAGTCTACTGGAGTTGCGTTATCTCTGACAAGAGCGCGCCATCTCCGGCCAGCAAGCCCCGCCGCGACCACCGGGGTCAGGGCGGCCGTTATTTCCCCTGCAGCACTCAGTCGACGTCGTTGAGCAGCGACTCGAGCAGGGCGGCGTGGCGCGCTTGCATCTTGTCGAGCCGTGAACGGCGCGCATGGACGATACACTCGAGCTCGTTCAGCGCGTGCTCGAAGTCGTCGTTGATGATGACGTGCTCGTACTCGTCGTAATGGGACATTTCGCTGACCGCGTCGCGCATGCGCCGCGCGATGATCGCCTCGTCGTCGGTGCCGCGTCCGGAAAGCCGCTCCTGGAGCGCGGCTCGCGAGGGCGGCAGGATGAAGATCGATTCGGCATCGGGAGCCTGTGCGCGCACCTGCTGGGCGCCCTGCCAGTCGATCTCGAGGATCACGTCCTCGCCCACGGCAAGGCGCTTTTCGACCTCCACCCGCGAGGTGCCGTAGTGGCGATCGAAGACCCAGGCATGTTCGAAGAACTCGCCGCGTTCGACCATCGTCTCGAACTCGGGCTGGCTGACGAAGTGATAGTTGACGCCATCCTGCTCGCCAGGGCGCATCGCCCGCGTGGTATGAGACACCGAGACGCCGATATCCGCGTTGCGCTGGAGCAGGGCGCGCACCAGGCTGGTCTTGCCGGCGCCGGAGGGCGCGGAAACGATGTAGAGCGTGCCCAGGGCACCGGCGCCGAATTCGGCGACAGGAGTATGAGGCGTCGGAGAAGCGTGCGACATGACAGAACGACCGTCCGGGAATGCATGAAGCGGCCTATTATGCCACGGAAACGCCATACCCCCGATAGCCCGCCATGCCGGGCGACGCTGCCGGAAGACGGGGCGAGATCGTCGGCACCGGCGCGGATTGGCCGAGCCCTATCGGCTACACTGCTTCCCCATTCGTGACATTCGGTCCCGCCAGCGACCGCGCCGAACCGACAAGGACGTCCATGAACGCCTCGAACGCTACCGAAACCCGCCGCGCCGGCCCATTTCTGGGGGTTGCCCTGGCTTTCGCAGCGACGATGATCGGCACCACACTGCCGACGCCGCTCTATCCCATCTACCAGCAACAGCTGGGTTTCTCGCAGTTGATGATCACGATCATCTTCGCCGTCTACGCTGCCGGCGTGATCGCGGCGCTGCTGATTACCGGGCGCTGGTCCGATCAGCTCGGCCGCCGCCCGCTGCTGTTTGCCGGCCTGGCGGCGTCGATCATCAGCGACCTGGTGTTCTGGCACGCGGACGGATTGGGGATGATCCTGGCGGGGCGGGTGCTGTCGGGCGTCTCCGCCGGCATCTTCACCGGCACGGCGACCGTCGCCGTGATGGAACTGGTGCCGGCCTCGTGGCGGCGCGTCGGCACTCTCGTCGCCACCGCGGCCAACATGGGCGGCCTGGGTCTCGGGCCGATGCTCGCCGGCGTGCTGGCGGTACTCTTTCCCATGCCGCTGGCGCTGCCCTATATCGTCCACCTGGTGCTCGCCCTGGTGGCGGTGGTCTGCATCTGGCGTGCGCCGGAAACCGTGAAGCGCCCCGAGCGGATTCGCCTGCGGGTGCAGAAACTCAAGGTGCCCGCCGAGGTGCGGGGCGTGTTCGTCCCGGCGGCCATCGCCGCTTTTGCCGGATTCATGGTGTGCGGCTTCTTTACTGCGGTGACCCCGGTCTTTCTGGGCAAGGTGCTGGGCTATACCAATCACGCGTTGATCGGCTTCGTGGCCGGGCTTCTGTTCATCGCGTCCACGGTCGGCCAGATGCTGCAGGGGCGTCTGCCCGAGGCGCGCCGCCTGCCGATCGGCTGCGGGGTGCTGTTCGTCGGCGTGCTTTTCGTCGCCTGGGGGATCGGCGCGGCGCAGCTGGCGGGCTTCATCATCGGCGCGATCGTCGCCGGCATCGGCCAGGGCATCGCTTTCCGTGCCGGAATGGGCGCGGTGACGGCGGCCAGCCCCGACGAGCACAAGGCGGCCGTCGTCTCCACCTTCTTCTTCGTGGCCTATATCGCCATCTCGCTGCCGGTCGTGGGCATCGGCCTCGTCGGCAGCGTTCTCAGCCTCAAGATGACCGGGCTGCTGTTCGACCTGCTCGTCGCGGTGCTGTGCAGCGTGGCGCTGTGGCTGCTGCTACGCCGGAACCGCCGCCAGGCGTCCGCCTAGGCGTGATGCGAGGCGAATGCCGGCGAGGCGGTCTCTGGTATCATGAGTGCCGATTCGCTCAACCGACTGCCAGGAGTTCCCGATGACCGCTTCGCCCGACACGCTTCGCATCCGCCGCCCCGACGACTGGCACCTGCACCTGCGTGACGGCGAGGTGCTCGAGACGGTGCTCCCCTACACCAGCCAGACCTTCGCCCGCGCCATCGTCATGCCCAACCTGGTGCCGCCGGTGACCACGATCGAGGCGGCCAGCGCCTACCGCGAGCGGATTCTGGCGGCAACTCCCGCCGGCCATGACTTCACCCCGCTGATGACCTGCTATCTCAACGAGAGCGTCTCCCGCGAGACGCTGGAGCGCGGTCACGGCGACGGCCTGTTCACCGCCGCCAAGCTCTATCCGGCCAACGCCACCACCAACTCCCAGCACGGCGTCAAGCGCATCACCGACGTCTATCCGCTGCTGGAAGTGATGCAGCGCATCGGCATGCCGCTGCTGATCCATGGCGAGGTCACCCGGGGCGAGATCGACATCTTCGATCGCGAGAAGCATTTCATCGACGAGGTGATGACCGACATCCGCCGCCAGTTCCCCGAGCTGAAGGTGGTCTTCGAGCACATCACCACCAAGGAAGCGGCCCAGTTCGTACTGGAAGGCGACGAGTTCCTGGGCGCCACGCTGACGCCACAGCACCTGGCCCAGAACCGCAACGACATGCTGGTCGGCGGCATCCGCCCGCACCTCTACTGCCTGCCGATCCTCAAGCGTCAGGAGCACCAGCAGGCGCTGCGAAAGGCCGTCGCCAGCGGACACCCGCGCTTCTTCCTCGGCACCGATTCCGCGCCCCACGTCACCGCCGCCAAGGAGACATCCTGCGGCTGTGCCGGCGTGTTCAATGCCGAAGCCGCGCTCTCGGTCTATGCCGACGTGTTCGAGCAGGAGGGTGCGCTCCAGCACTTCGAAGCCTTCTGTTCCGAGAACGGCCCGCGCTTCTACGGCCTGCCGCTGAATGAAGGCAGCGTGACACTGACGCGCCGACCCACACCCGTTGCCGAGTCGATCGGCCAAGGCGACAACACTTTCGTACCGTACCGGGCCGGCGAATCGCTGACCTGGTCGGTGGCGGTGGACTGAGCGCTGAGGCGGATCAGGGGCGAGCGGGCTGGTGTCGGCCTTCTGATTTTTCCTGAATCTTTCTGGCGGAAAGATGAACCACGCTCGCCCAGTGTTCCCGTGCAGGCTCTACCACTCTCTGAGCGTTGGAAGACCTGCACGGGTGGCGACGCACCAGCCTAGCGGTCAGTTCGAAGAGCAATATAGTCTCGATGTAATCTTGCCGGTATATCGAATTAGATATAATGTCGCGTTACCGATTAAGGGTTCATCATGGCAGAGGAAGAAAAGCCGGTTGAATTCTGTGGGGACTCGCTGGATCAGCTACGGGCTTTCCCTCAGACAGCAAAGCAGGATATGGGTTACCAGATCGGTCGGGTTCAAGCTGGCCTGGAGCCTGAAGATTCCAGGCCCATGAAAACCGTGGGCAACGGGGTTTACGAAATCAGGGTAAAGGACGAAACCGGGGCTTATCGGACGTTCTATATCGCGAAGCGACAGGATGCTATCTATGTCCTTCACTGCTTCCAGAAGAAAACCGAGAAGACGGCTCCCAAGGATCTGGCGCTAGGCAAGCAACGGTTTAAGGAGCTGCCGCCCGAGCCCCCGAAAAGCCGAAAGTAGAGGCTACGTCTGTTGACGTACCGGTCTTCAACCGGCGGACAGCAGCATGAAAGTGAGGACAGAGACATGGCCAATGAGCGTTTCGCAAGCATTTGGGATGCTATCGAGGATACCCCCGAGGAAGCGGCAAACATGCGTCTGCGGTCCAAGCTGATGATGATTCTTGGCGAGCGGGTAAAAAGCTGGAACGTAAGCCAGGCCGAAGCTGGCCGCCGCCTGGGGCTGACTCAGCCTCGCGTCAATGATTTGCTGAAGGGCCGAATCAGCAAGTTCAGTCTTGATGCGCTGGTTAACCTTTCCACGCATGCGCATTACCGGATCGATATTAGCGTCGTGGAAGACGAAACCGCACCAGCATGAGGCGAAGGACAAGCTCATGGTGATGGCCGGAATGACTTGCAAATCTCTGAGCCGGGCGTCGGACATGGATTCCGGCGAACTCCTCGACTCCGTGCAATCAGGCACGCTTTAGACGCTGTTCGATGATGGGCAATACGGTATCGCGGGTCAGCGCGGCAAGTGGAAGGCTCCTGGCCTGTTCCAAAGTCACCCAGCAGACCTCCTCGATTTCCGCGGCGGCGGCAACGTTGCCAGCGATCGTTGCCCAGAAGAGATGGGCTTCGACGAAACATCCCGCCTCGTTGGCCGCTTCGGCGCTGGCTTCGACGGGGGCTTCCCAATTCGTGAGCGTCACGCCGAGTTCTTCCCTGACTTCCCGAGCGAGCGCCTCCGCTGGTGTCTCGCCTGCGTCGATCTTGCCGCCAGCTTGCATGAAATAACGACTACCGTGCTTGCGCACGAGCAGCAGGCGCGCTTCGTCATCGACGATAATGGCGGCAGCGATCTTCAGGGCATGGGATGACAAAGGTCAGGCTCCGTATCAGGTTTGTCGCTGGCAGGCGGTGACTTGCGATGGGGCCGACGACAAGTCGGCAGGTGTCAACGCCCGGATCGTCCATTTCTCTGCGCCCTCCGGCGCGATCCATAGCGGCACGGCGTTGGCCGAGCGCGGGCCGGCAGGCGTGCCATGAGCCAGCCAGCGTACGGCGCGCACCAGCCCGGAGTGGCCGACGATCAGCGGGGTGTCGGCTTCCTCGAGCAGCGCGTTGAGCGTATCGGCGATGCGTTCGACGAACGCCTCCCAGGATTCGCCGCCTGCCGGCGTGCTCATGTAGGGAATGGTTTCCGGAATCGCCTGGCCTTCCAGCTCGCCCCAGTGGCGCTCCATCAGCCCGTCGACGACACGATCCGGCGCTCGGCCCAGCGCCAGTTCGGCGGTACGATAGGCGCGTTGCAGCGGGCTCGCGGCCACCAGCGACCAGTCGATATCGCCCAGCAGCGCCCGCGCGCGCCGGGCTTCTTCCTCTCCCTGCGGCGTCAGCGCCACGTCATGCTGGCCGCCGATCCGGCGTTCGAGATTGCGGGTGCTCTGGCCGTGGCGGAGGAAGACGAAGGGGCGGCGGATCAGGGCAGGCATGGCGGTTCCTTTGGCATGACGGTTGTTTTGGCGCGGGCGGTACGGCATGACATCGAACGGGGAACGCGATTCTCGCCGTTTCGCCGGGCGATGATTTGCCGGCTATGAGGTTTTACGGTAACACTGCGGGTTCGCCAATCGTCATACAACACGATCTTCATATAACACGATCTGCACACGACAACCGTCGGATCGGATGACGGCCGGATTTCATCACGCCCAGGTCAGCTGGCGATCCGGCCCTCCATGATCCCATCACCGCGAACCGCGCGCGAGGAGCCTCATGTCCACCGCTCTCGATATCCATATCTATACCGACCCTGATTTCCGGCAGTCGAAGGACTTCGCCGACGAGCGCGTCTTCGGCATTCTGAACGAGTTCGCGGGGCTGTCGTCGCGTATCGCGCTGAGCTTCAGCCACGACGAGGCCGCCCTCGATGCCGCGCTGGCGACGGCGGAGGTGCTGATTCTGGTCGGCGCGCTGGATATCGCCGACGTCGCCGCACGGGCGCCCGCCCTGCGATGGATCCATATCACCAGCGCGGGGGTGGACCGAGTGCCGCTGGACCGGCTGCCGAACCACGTGCTGGTCACCAACGCCAAGGGCAATCACGAGGCGCGGGCCCGCGAGTTCTCGATGACCGCGCTGCTGATGCTCAACAACCGGTTGCCGGATTTCGTCACCCAACAGCGCGAGAAGCACTGGGAGCAGACCGCGATCGAACCCATCGACGGCAAGACGGTGGTGATTCTGGGTATGGGCGCGCTGGGCAGCGCGGCGGCCGAGGCGGCCAAGCGGCTCGATCTGAAAGTGATCGGCGTCAGCCGTTCGGGCAAGCCGCATCCGCTCGCCGATGTCAGCCTGCCGCAGAGCCGGTTGAAGGACGCGCTGGCCAACGCCGACTTCCTGCTGATCACGCTGCCGCTGACGCCGGAGACCCGCAACGTGGTCGGTGAGGCGGAACTGGCGGCGATGCCCGCGCGTGGCGGCGTGATCAACATCGGCCGCGGCCCGGTGCTGGATGTCGCGGCGTTGGCGAAGCGGCTGGAAGCCGGGCAGCTGCGCGGCGCCGTGCTGGATGTCTTCCCCCAGGAGCCGCTGGCCGCGGACTCGTCCTACTGGACCACGCGCAACCTGATCGTCACGCCGCACAGCGGGCTCTACGACGCCGATTACGTGCCGCGCTGCCTGCGTTTCTTCTTCGCCAATGTCGAGCGCTATCTGGACGACCGGCCACTGGAGAATCGGGTCGATCCCGCCTTGGGATATTGAGTCATTCGAAGCTTATACCGTTCGCCACAGCTTATACCGTCTGCCACAGCATCGGGTCCGGATTGCCCAGCGTCTCGGCGATGATGTTCAGCGCGCGATCCAGCGCCTCCCGGCTCTCGGCGGCGCTGATGCAGATGCGGATCGCCTGCGGCGCCGCGACATTGCCGAGACAGAAGCTTTCCGCACTGCTGACGGTGACCCGACGCGCCTTCAACTGTTCTACCACATGGCTGGTGCGCAGCTCGCCGGGCAACGGCAGCCATAGATAGAAACCGCCGCGCTGCCCGTGCGGCTTGAACCTTTCCAGCTTCTGCATGGCGTGATCGAAACGCCATGCCAGCTCCTCGCGCTGCCATGCCAGCAGGGCGGCGGCATCGCCACTGGCGATCCAGTGGCAGACCAGCGAGGTCATCAACGGCGGCGGCATCCAGCTCTGGGCGCGCAGCGCTGCCGTCAAACGGCCGTGCAACGCTTTGGGCGCACGCAGGGCGCCGACGCGCAGGCCGCCACCCAGCAGTTTGGCGACCGAGAACAGCGTCACGGTGCGCTCCGGCGCCAGCTGGTAGAGCGGCGTCGCGGGTTCGATATGCGGGTGCTGGTAGACCTCGTCCTCGATCAGCCAGAACTGCCGCTCCCGCGCCAGCTCGGCCAGAGCGTGGCGGCGCGATTCGCCGAGCCGCGCGGTGGTCGGATTATGGCAGTCCGGCATCACGTAGAGCGCGCGAAACGGCTGCTGGTCGAAGGCTCTGGCCAAGGCGCCGATATCAATGCCTTCCTCGTCATGGGGAATCGCCACGCTCTTGAGCGAGAGCTGCTGCAGCGCGCTGATCAGGCCGGGGTAGGTCAGGCGCTCGGCGGCCAGACGCTCGCCCGGCGTCAGCAGCGCGCTCAGGCTGAGATAGATGCCATGCATCCCGCCCTGATCGATCAGCAGCTCGTCCGCCGAGACCGGCCGGCCCGAGCGGGTGAACCAGTCGGCGAAGATCTCCCGCTGGCCCGCCTGGCCCTGCTCCGGCTGGTAGTCGATCGCCGCCCGCAGACTGGCCGGATCGCGCTGGATCGCCTGCATCGCCCGTCCCAGTGCGGCTTCGCGCTCGGGATGCGCCGGCGGCAGCGACAGGCTGAGATCGATCATGTCGCTCTCGGGCGGGCTCTGCCGAACATGATTGAAAGGCTCGACCCGTGGCTGCCGGTCACGCACATAGGTGCCGCTGCCGACTCTTGCGCTGACGATGCCGCGCTGTTCGGCAAGCGCGTAGGCGCGCGTCACCGTGCCGACGGTGACACCCAGCGCGTCCGCCAGCCGGCGCTGGGGCGGCAGTTTGGTGCCCGTCGGCAGTTCGCCGCTGGCCGTGGCGGCGGCGATGGCATCGGCCAGTTCGCGGTAGCGCGGTCCCTGCCCGGGAAGTGTGGGTATCCAGATTGTCATGGTGACAAAAATCGAGTTGACCAGAATTCAGCGGCGTTTATGCTCGGATTGTTCGGCTTTTGAGCCGCCGAGTCAACAAATTGTACCCCTACGATTTTGGAAAACGATTTTCTGAAGAGGTGTCCGATGTCTACCGCACTGACGTTCCGCGAACTGCCCTACGCCCGTGAAAGCCTGGCGACCGTGTTGTCAACGACAGGGGCGATCGGCGAAAACAGTGTCGTGGTCACGGATGCCACGCTGTTCTATCCCCACGGTGGCGGCCAGCCGGGCGACCGGGGCGTGTTCATTACTGCCGACGGCCGCACGCTGGCGGTCAACGATACCCGCAAGGGCGAGAATGGGCAGGTATGCCACTTGCTCGACCCCGGACATGGTCTCGAAGTCGGCCAGAGCGTCACCCAGCAGATCGACTGGCCGCGGCGCCATGCCCACATGCGCATGCACACCGCGCTGCATCTGCTCTCCGTGGTCGTGCCCCACGGCGTGACTGGCGGCAGCATCGGCGCCGATCGCGGGCGGCTCGACTTCGACCTCGGCGACGCCAGCTTCGACAAGGACGAGCTGACCGAGCGGCTCAATGCTCTGATCGCCGCCGACTATCCGGTCACCAGCGAGTGGATCAGCGAAGCGGAGCTCGATGCCCGCCCCGAGCTGGTCAAGACGATGTCGGTGACGCCGCCGCGTGGCGCCGGCGAGATCCGCATGGTGCGCATCGGTGATGTCGACTACCAGCCCTGCGGCGGCACGCATGTCGCTTCCACCGCCGAGATCGGGCCGATCCAGGTCGCCAGCATCAAGAATCGCGGCGCGCGCAATCGCCGCTTCACGCTGACCTGGGCGGAAACGCCGGGCGGTGGCCAATGACCTCGCTGGCCTGGTGGTTCTCGGTGGCGCTGTTCTCGATCTCGATGACCGGCACGCCCGGCCCCAACAACGTGATGCTGACCGCTTCCGGCGCGCTCTACGGCTATCGCCGCACGCTGCCGCACATCTTCGGCATCATGGCGGGCTGTTTCGTGCTGTTCATGGCCGTGGCGCTGGGTCTCGGCGTGCTGTTCGAGCGCTTCCCGGTCGTGCAGCAGGCGCTCAGGATCGTCGGCGCCATCTACCTGCTCTATCTCGCATGGAAGATCGCCACCGCGCCGCCGCCGGATCTGGCCGCCAGGGAAGGGGCTCGACCGCTGACCGCCTGGCAGGCGGCGGTGTTCCAGTTCGTCAATCCCAAGGCGTGGGTGATGGGCATCGCGCTGATTGCCGGCTTCATGCCGAGCGAGGGTTCCCTGCTAGTCAATGCCACGATCCTGTCACTGTTCATGGAGGTGATCGCCTTCCCCTGCATCTCGCTCTGGGCCGGCTTCGGCATGGCGATCGGCAGGCTGCTGAAGACGCCGCGCGCCTGGCGCATCTTCAACGGCGTGATGGGGCTGGCCACTGCTGCCTGCGTGGGTTTCATCCTGAGCTGAGGCTGAAGGCCGCGATTCGGCCAAGATTCGCGGCTAGAACGACGAGCCCGGCTGGCTGAGAAACTCGATCTCTTCCGGCGTCGATTCCCGTCCGAGAATCGCGTTGCGATGCGGGTAGCGGCAGAAACGCTCGATGATCGCGCGGTGGCGGTGCTCGTAGTCCAGCTGCTCCTCCATGCCGGGCCGGTCGAACAGCTTGACCGCCTGGTCGTGAATCGCCAGCGACTCGCTGTGCATGAACGGCATGTAGGCGAAGATGCGCCGGGTCAGCGGCAGCGCGTCGTCCTCGCCTCGCGAGATCAGTTCCTGGGCGAGTGCCAGCGCCAGCGGGTCCTGGGCGAAGGCACTCGGCGTATCGCGATGGACGTTGCGCGAGAACTGGTCGAGCATCACGATCTCCGCGACCCGGCCCGCGGGCGTCTCGCGCCATTGCCAGCACTCGCAGCGGGCCGCGGCGGCCAGCGTCTCGCCGAAGCGTTCGGCGATCTCCCGGTCGAGATCATCGCTCTTGATGAACCACTGCTTCGGTGTCAGCTCCTCGAACCAGAAGTCGAGTACCTGCTGCGAGGTGGCGAGCGCATTGAGCTTGGCGTTGATATTGGCGTTGGTATTGGCGTTGACGTTGACGTTGGCGTCGTCGATCGAAGCGTGTGGAGGCATGGAGTTGGCTCGCTGTCCGTCGGTCTCCTTCAGCATAACCGATCGTCCTGGCCCGCCTACAGCGAGCGTGATTCCAGGATTCAGCCGGGTTCGATCGGCTGGTCGTGCAACGGCACGCGGGAAAGCTGGGCCATGGCGAGGCGATAGGCGTCGACCTTTTCGGGATACTTCACCCCTTCGACCAGCGACAGGTGGCGCAGCACCGGGTAGAGCGTGATGTCATCCAGCGACAGCACCTGATTGACCGCCTCCGGTGACTGGATCAGCGGCTCGAGTTCGGTGAACCAGCGCTCCAGATCGTTCAGCAGCGCCGGCGTCTGCTCACGCAGCGCGTCCAGGTCGCCGACCATATCGGTCATCTTTGCGCGGAAGGCTTCCGCCGCCTCGGGGGTAGCCAGCTCGCCGAGAGGCGCCTCTACCGCACGCGGCGCGAACAGCTTGAAGATCGTGTCGCTGGCGGCCTTCACCCAGCGCTCGATGTCCGGATTCTGCGGGCCATCCATGACCTTCACGCCTTCCGCCTCGGCATCGATGCCGCGCACGATCTGCTGGGTATCGGTCAGCGTCCCGCCGTCGTCGAATTCGAGTATGGGAACAGTCTTCTCGCCGACCAGACGCGTCGGCGTCTCGGCGTCGTCGAACAGCAGGGTCTGAGTCTCCAGCGGGACGTCGCGCAGGCCGAAGATCATCCGCGCCCGGGCGCAGAACGGGCAGTAATCGTAGATATACAGGCGCATGCTTCCTCCTCCTTGAACGTCGGTGCGTCTTTTCAAGGTAGAAGAGCCCACCCATCATCGCCGCCGAAGACACATTTTGTAACGCCGATGTCTCCAGCCGCCGATGTCTTCAGCCTCGCCGTTCTCGCCCTCTATGAGGTTGCCGCTACCTGACGATCGCGCCGACGGATCTGCCAGGCGAAGCCGAAGCCGACCGGCAGCACGGCGATGGCCGCCAGTGCCAGGGTCGGTGTCGTACCCGAGAAGGCGATAATGGCGCCGCCGATGGCGGTGCCGAGAGACTGGCCGGTAAAAAACGCGGTCGAGAACAGCGAGACGGCGGCGCCGCGTCGCTCCGGCGCCATCTGCGTCGCGTTGGTCTGCAGCGTGTTGTGGAGCATGTAGAACCCCAGCCCGAACAGATAGCAGCCGATGACAGCGACACCGGGCGTCGGCCACCGGCAGATGGCGGCCAGCGCGATCGCGATCAGCACGCAGCCCAGCTGGCACAGCCCGGTTTCGCCCAGTTTGGGGACGAGACGCCGCGCCAGCAGCGCGAAACTCAAGCCGCCGACGGCGAACACCGCCAGGATCAGCCCGGCTTCGGTCAACGGCAGCCCGCCGGCGACGTGCAGATGGCTGGCCACGAACGCGAACCCGCAGAAGACCGCCGCGCCTTCGAAGAACACACTGATCAGCACCACGCGCGGCCACGGCTTCTGCAGCACGTGGCGCAGGCTCACGCCGAGGGATTCCCGTTCCCGTTTCCGGGGCCGTTCGTGACGGCCGACGCGATACCACAGCAGCCCGGCAGCGGCTGCGAAAAGCACGGTGTAGACCAGAAACGGCCACTGCCACCACTCCTGTTCCGCGGCCAGGCCGCCGAAGGTCTGGCCGCAGGCCAGCCCGCAGATCTGCCCGATCAGAAAGCGCGCCAGCACCGCCTGTCGCTGCTCGTAGGGCACGTTGTCGCCGATCCACGCCATCGCCAGCGGAATCACCGCCGCGCAACCCACCCCCGCCAGCATGCGCGCCGCGATCAGCGTCGCCAGGCTCCCCGACAAGGCACACAACAGGCTGGCGACGGCGGCGAGCAGGGAGAACAGCGAGATCACACGCAGCTTGCCGTAACGGTCGCCGCTCGGCCCCAGTACCAGCTGCAGACAGCCATAGACAATGGCGAACGCGGTGATGGCCCAGGAGGCGGCGCTCAGCGTGGTGGTGTAGACCTCGGCGAGACGCGGCAGCATCGGGTCGAGGATTCGCTGGGTGGCGGCGGCGCAGAACGCGGTCATCGCCAGCAGCACGATGGTGGGCCAGGGCGTGGGCGTTGCAGGTTGAAAGGCGATGGCTGACACGGGCGGCGAGTCCGGGCAAAAGAAGGGGAGTCGGCGATCTTAGCACGCTAAGAGGGATCCGCCCGTGGTTTGCGTGCCGGTCTGTCGCCGTGTCATCGGCGAGCGAGGGGCGTCGGCGAAGCGAAATTCACAATTCATGAACACTGTTTTCTTAATGCCGTTTCATGCTGGCTCCATGGCGCCACCGAGGGCGACGAGAGGAGATAACCCATGAAACATCGTGCAGTGACGATCGGCATTCTTATCGCCGCGCTGAGTACTGCGGGGCTCGCCCAGGCCAGCCCGGGTCACGGTAATGGGCACGGTAACGGGCATGGCCAGAAGCACGGACATCACGACAAGGGTCATCATGGCAACGGCCATCACGATCGTGGCGGTGATCGGGACTATCGCGATCATTACCGTGACCATGCCTATCACGATCGCGACGATCACCACGGCTGGCATAAGGGCGGCCGTCTTGCCGATCACTATTATCGGGACGATCGCTACTGGGTACGCGACTGGCACGCCCGGCACCTGCGGGAACCGCCGCGAGGGCATCGCTGGCTGCACATCGACGGCGACTACGTGCTGGCGGCCGTCGCCACCGGGGTAATCACAGCGATCGTTCTGGGGCGCTAGGCCCCGGGTCTGCCGTGGGCGGTGGAGCGCCGGCAGGCCACCGAGCTACAGCGTCGGCGGGGCGTTGCCGATCCTCTCCCGCCACCGATCCCAGGCGGGTTGCGGCTCCAGCGATGCCTGCAGGTAGTCGAGAAATGCGCGCACCTTGCGCGTGCGCAGCCGGCGCTCGGTGGTCAGCACGTGAATGTCGCGCCGGCCCGGCATCACCTCGCTGCGCCACGCCTCGAGCAGGGGCACCAGTTCCCCGCGCACCAGCGCATCGGCGACCAGCCAGGTCGGAAACAGCACCAGACCCTGCCCCAGCAGCGCGGCGCGCAGCAGGCTTTCGGCATCGTTGCTGTAGAGGTTGCCGCTGACCTCGAACGGGGTCGGGCCGCTCTGCGTCGGTGCCTGAAAATACCGGCGCTGGCGGCCCATCTCGCCCTGATAGAGCAGGCAGTTGTGCTCGGCCAGCGCCTCGGGCGTGCGAGGTTCGCCATGCGCTTGAAGATAGCTCGGCGCCGCGGCCACTACATAGTTCATCGGCGCCAGGCGGCGCGCCACCAGCGAGGAGTCGGCCAGATCGCCGACACGAAAGGTGATGTCGTGGCCTTCTCGCACCGGATCGACGACATGATCGTTCAGTTGCAGCTCGGCAGTGATGCCCGGGTGATGGCGCTGGAACCGGTGCAACAGCGGCACGATCTGGCGCTGGCCGAAAGCCACCGGCGCGTTGATCCGCAATACGCCGCTGGGCTCGGCGTCAGGGTACGCCAACGCTTCGGTGGCGAGATCGAGCCGTTCCAGAATCTCGCGCACTTCCTCGTAGTAGCGCCAACCGGCTTCGGTCAGCGCGACCGCCCGAGTGTGTCGATAGAGCAGCGGCTGGCCGACCGCCTCTTCCAGCCCGCGAATCTGGCGTGACACCGAAGAGACCGCCCGGTGAAAATGGTGCGCGGCCGCGGTGAAGCTGCCGGTGGCCGCGACCCGTTCGAACACGCGCAGGGCGTTGAGATCCAGCGAATTGACATTCACGGCGTTGAAATCCATTGCTTTGAAATTTCTGAAATTGCGTTTAGTGCAATAAAGATTTGCGACACTTTCGATTGTAGCAACGATCAGACGCTACCAGACTGCGTTCATCGATCCGGCGCGATGCCGGATCTTCCTGAACTCGGAAGGAGGTCATCGATCATGCGTAAAGGCACTGCACTCGTCGTCGGCGCGACCGGCATCACCGGCGGCAATCTGGCAACTCATCTGGTCGCCAGCGGCTGGACCGTCTACGGCCTGTCTCGGCGCGCCACCGAGCAGAGCGGCGTGATTCCCGTCACCGCCGACCTGCTGGACGAAGCCGCCACCAAGCAGGCGCTGGCCGGCCTGCCGATCACCCACGTCTTCTACTGCACCTGGATCCGTCGCGACAACGAGAAGGCCAACGTCGAGGCCAACAGCGCGATGATGCGCAACCTGTTCGCCGGGCTCGACAGCGACAAGCTCGATCACGCCTCGCTGGTGACCGGCACCAAGCAGTATCTGGGCTCGTTCGAGGCCTACGGCAGCGGACGCACCGAAACCCCGTTCCGCGAATCCGAGCCGCGCGTGCCGGGCGACAACTTCTACTACGCGCTGGAAGACGTGCTCTTCGAAGCCGCCGAGCGCCACGGCTTCAACTGGAACGTGCACCGCCCGCACACCGTGATCGGCTATGCCCGCGGCAACGCCATGAACATGGGCACGACGCTCGCCGTCTACGCCTCGATCTGCAAGGAGACCGGCCAGCCGTTCGTGTTCCCGGGCTCGCAGACCCAGTGGAACGCGCTCACCGACATGACCGACGCGCTGGTACTGGCGCGGCAGATGGAGTGGGCTGCCACCACGCCGGGCGCGGCCAACCAGGCCTTCAACACCGTCAATGGCGATGTCTTCCGCTGGCGCCGGATGTGGCGCGAGATCGGCGAGTACTTTGACCTCAAGGTTCAGGGGCCCGAAGCCTCGGACGACCCGGATACAATGCAGCCGCTGGAACAACAGATGGCCGGTGCCGAATCAACCTGGCGCGAAATTGCCGCGAAGCACGATCTGGTCGAGCCGGATGTCAGCAAACTCGCTTCTTGGTGGCACACCGATGCCGATTTGGGCCGCGATCAGGAGTGCGTCAACGACACCACCAAGTCCCGCGACTTCGGCTTCGATCACTTCCGCGAGACGCGTGGCGCCTTCTTCGACCTGTTCGATCGTCTGCGCGCCGAGAAGATCATTCCCTGATCGGTCTGGCTGATCATTTTTTGATCGACACGGATCTTCGTTGGCAGCAAGCCTTTATTGACGGCAGTCCTTATCGACGAGTCTGTATTGACGATAGAAAGAAAACCGGCGCCTTTTCGGCGCCGGTTTTCGTCGTCATCAACGAACCCTACACGGGTCGATCGCCTTCACATCAAAAACGCGAAATTGTCACGCAGCCGCTCCCAATGCGCCCGGGAGCTAGCGGCCAGCACGCTGCCTTGATGGATCGTCGGCTGGTAGGGCGTGCCGTCCAGCAGCGCTGAATAGCCGCCGGCTTCGGCGTGGATCATCAACCCCGCAGCGTGATCCCACGGCATCAGCTTGCCGGTGAGCATGAAATCGACGAAGCCGAACGCCATGGTGCGGTACTCATGGCAGGCGCAGCCGAAGGCCATCATGCGCTGGAAGTCGGGGAAGGTCGCGGAGAGCTGATACTGCTGCGCCTTGGGGAACAGCCGGATCGAGGTGGAGCCGACCATCTCGTCGAACCTGGCGGTATCCGAGACCTGCAACTTGCGCTCGGTGCCGTCGGGGCGGCCGAACCAGGCGCCTTCGCCGTGGCGGGCGACGATCCAGTCGTCCGCCAGCGGATCGTAGAGCAGGCCGAAGATCGTCTCGCCGAAGCTGGTCGCCGCCAGAATCACCCCGAACTGGTTCAGCCCGCGGGCGAAGTTCCAGGTGCCGTCGACCGGGTCGATGATCAGTGCCAGCTCCGCGCCGGCGATATCGTCGAGATTGGCGCTGGCATCGGCCACCGCCTCCTCGCCGATCACCGTCGCCTCCGGCATCAGCTCGCGGATCGCCGCCGTCATCATCCGCTCCGCGCCCTGGTCGGCGTCGGTCACCAGATCGTCCGGCGCGCTCTTCGAGCGGATCGCGTCTTCGGAGAGATTACGAAAGCGCGGCAGGATTTCGGTTTTGGCGGCATTGCGCACGATCTCGATCAGGCGCTGCTGTTGCTCGAGGCTGATGGCTCTGGCTGGCATGCGAGTCTCCGGGGTCGTTGGTTGCTCTTCTAGAGTAACCGATTCCGGCGCCCGGGTTCGTCAGCCCGAATCTTCAATTCGCGCCGTCAATTCACACCAGAGGTCGACGCCACCTGGCGGTCGCGCCCGGCACCCAGCGCCATCACCAGCGCGCCGAGGGCAATCGCGCTCACCAGAACGCCCACCACGTTCCAGCCGCCGCTCCAGTCGTGCAGCACGCCGACCAGCAGCGGCCCCATCGCCGCCAGGGTATAGCCGATGCCCTGAGCCATTGCCGAGAGGCTGGCCGCTGTGGTCGCATCCGGCGCGCGCAGTGCCAGCAGGGTCAACGCCATGCTGAAGGTGCCGCCCTGACCCAGCCCCAGCACCACGATCCACAGCCACACGCTGCCGATCGGCGCATAGAGACAGCCCAGCAGCCCGATCAGGGTGAGCCCCATGACGCCGATTAGCACCGCCCGCTGGTCACGCATGCGGCTACCGATCAACGGCGCCAGGATCGCCGTGGTCACCTGCAGCAGGATCGACACCGATAGCGCCAGCCCCGCGGTGACTGCCGCCAGGCCGCGATCCTGCAGGATCGTCGGCAGCCAGCCGAACACGATGTACGCCAGCGACGACTGCAACCCCATGAACAGCGACACCTGCCACGCCAGCGGATCGTGACGCAGGCGCGCCCCGCGACGGACGGGTACGCGAGCGGGTTTGGTGCCCTTGAGCTGCGGCAGCCAGAACAATGCGGCGATCACCGCCGGCAGCAGCCAGAACGCCAGCGCGCCCTGCCAGGAACTGTGAGAAGCCCCTTGGGACGCGTCTTGCCAAAGCCCGCCCAACGCCTGACGCAGCGGCTCCGTAGTGCCCGCGGCAGCAGAAGCGCCGAGGTTGAGTGCCACGGTGTAGAGCCCCGTCATGATGCTGACGCGACGGGGGAAGTCCCGCTTGACGATACCCGGCAGCAACACCCCAATGACCCCGATACAGCCCCCGGCGACAGCCGTACCCAGAAACAGCCCCGGCGTGCCGATATAGGGCCGCGCCAGCAGCGCCACCGCCAACACCACAAGCGCGGCAAAAACACTGCGCTCCGGCCCGATGCGACGCACCAGCTTGGGTGCCAGCGGCGCCGCGAGACCCAGGAACAGCACCGGCAGGGTTGTCAGAATGCCCTGCCAGCTGGGGGAGAGCGCCAGCGCCTCAGCGATGCTGCCGAGCACCGGCGACACGCTGGTCAGCGCCGGGCGAAGATTGAGCGCCACCAGCAGCAACGCGACGAGAGTCAGAACGCCCCGGCGGGGCATCACGGAAGTCGACAAGAGAGCCATCCTTGGAGATCGAAAGGTGCTATATCGGCGGCAAAGCCAGGGACGCAAGGGTAGCCGATCATGGCGACAACGGGGACGCTTCTACGCCAATGGTCGAGGGTGGTAGTGGTTTCGACCTCAGGAACGGGGTTGGGTGTTGTGATGTTCTGCTAGTCTCGTGGCGGCAGGGGCAGGGGCAGGGGCAGGGGCAGGGGCAGGGGCAGGGGCAGGGGCAGGGGCGGCACTGATGCGTTGATGCGAAGCTGAAATTGCGGGCGGCGCTATTTTAACTTCTGCTCGAAAATGAAATAGCGGTCAGGCGCTTTTGTATCGCCTTGTAACATGGTTCACTATCGGACGGGATGGCGACTGCCAAGAATCGGATCGATCCTCGGCCGTGAGTAGGTGCTGGTCAATCGTGTCTACGCACTCTAAAAAGGAAGCTTCTGCTGCGTATGGTCGACGAGCTACGACTAAAGCGAGTGCAGCGCGTAGCTGGTGGAGCGTGGATACTGATCAGTGACAATCTGGTCTACGAGCGGGAGTTGATCAAGCCCGAGGATCTCCAGGCATGGAGTTATTGGACAGGCATGACGGAAAGCGGGACGGCTTTGAGGTAAACATTTTTTTCGGATGATTTTAACATTGAGATGCGCCTTGTAATGACACTTTTTTAAGTTTGAGATAGGTAGATGCAGCTTAAAATTCCATCAGCATTTTTGATTTTTTGTGGTTCTTATCTACCACTTAGCGTCATCCTCTTGATTAAAGATTTTGATGAATCTGCGCTTGGGGATAATGTTTGTTGGGGATATTTTTCTGGCGTCGAAAGTTGCTATCTGCCGTTCTATAATCCGGGTTTTGGTTTTGGAATAGTCGCATTTTGCCTAGCTTGCTTATTTTTGTCTCTATTTTTGCTTAGCAGAATTAGGTGCAAGTACGAAATCAAGCTTCTTGAAATTAAGCATGTTCCTATGGATCTGATGAACTATGTGCTTCCATACTTGGTCGCATTTATATCCATAAACTACTCGGAGCCTAAAGAGTTCTTAGGCTATTTAATTTTTTTGGCATGGTTGTTTTGGATAACTTTTAAATCGGGGCGAGCTGTTTTGAATCCTGTCCTTGCTATTTTTAACTGGAAGTTTTACGAAGTTTCGTATGTTTTAAAGGAAGGTGGTTTGGAGAAGTCTGGAGTTATGCTTTCTAATCTAGAGGTGGTTTCTGGAAAATGGATTAGCCATAACAAGATACAAGATGTGATAATAGTGCGGAGGAAGCAGTGAGCGAAGATTTTGAGTCTCTAAAGGCGTTTGATGTCAACAATGCAAATGTTCACTTATGGATATTCAAAACTGGTCAGGATGCTACTAACAAGGATCTTCCTAGATATACAGGACGCTGGATAGAAACTGGAGAAAACCTTGACCTAGGGCTTTCACAAGTTGTGCAAAGCGAAATCGACAGAGTTTCTGAAGTTTCACCTTATGATATTCTTGCGCAAACTAATGAAAATAGTGCGCTTACTATACCTTACGAAGAGACTCACGTGGGGTTAATCATTGATGCTTGCGAGGAGCAAAATGATAAAAATAAGATTAAAAAGGTAAAGCATATCGAAAATGCGGTCTTCTATGTCGCTAAGTTCGTTAAGGATGGGAGAGCTATTTATGGAATAAAGAAAACACCCTCAGAATGGAAAAATATTAATAGGCGAAATTTCTTTTCCGTGCATTTCACTGGTGAAGAACTCGAGGTGGAAGACTCGGATACGTTTTCTCTTCAAAAGAAGTTTGATATTTTGGTTTGTAATAACACTGTATTTGCGCTGCAAAAAAATAATTGCGAATCTATTCTTAGATATAAGCAAGCTCATCTAGCTAACTTTAATCAGCTCAATAACGATATGAACTTCGTTGACCTTTTTAATGATGTTGGGCCAATCAAAAAATATGTGGGGAATAATAAGATACATTTAAGGCGAGCGGCTGCTATTCAGCAAAAAGGGTATTATAAGGACTCTGGCTTTATTGAAAGCTTGATTAATAATAAGGATCGCCTCAGGCTGAACATTGAAGTTGATGATAATAACAAGATTGTTGTGACGGATGATGTTTGTAGAGATATATTTCAAGCGCTTCTTGATCATCGTCTAATTTCACACTATCAAGATAAAGTCTACGATGTTCAGCATACTGAAGATGTGTGAAAGCTGGTGCGTAACCACTTCTTCTTTACAGCACATACCCGCGATTCGCTCAACGCTTCGGTGAGCTTCGCGATGATGATGCTTGGCGCCACGCTACAGTGGCGCCAAGCATTTAGATTTCGCGAATTCGGTGACAGGCGGATGATATGCAGTTGATGTTCGATAGCGAGCGGTGGAGCTATAAGCCGAAGTGGGCAGAAGAGTGAGTGCCGCAGCCGATCAACGCACGCGTTGGAACGGTGGCGACATCGAATTTCTATCAGGCGGCGTTTCAGCGTCACAGTTGCCTCTGATACCCGCTGACGGCTGATTTGGGGAGCTGCCCGGCACAAACCTAAGCAGCCGTATTTCCTTTGCCGAGAGGATCGCGAGCCATTCTTCTTCACCGGTGTCTGAACCTAGCGCGCCGATGGCAAGCCGTGTCTCACTATCATCATCGAACCGACCCGCGGCTCGGCGGGGAGCGTGTACTACCACGTACCATTGATTTTTAAAGATGAAAGCCTGAAATCTTAGCTCGATCCGGAGCTCACCGACCGCGATACTGTTCGCCGCTTTGTGCGGCCTATCCCCGCTGATTCGGTCATACATTGGGCTGTCCCGACCCGTGTGAACAAGCCGGGCGAAGGGGATGATGAGGAGCTGGTAAACCCTCTTTAGCCTTCGTGACTCAAGTCGAATCCTCTTTCATCTACTCTACTTTTATTCACCTTTGGTAGGCCTCTATCTGCCGATGTATTGATTATCATCTTTATTGTAATATAATGTTAATTTAGGTGTTGGAAGATACACATGCGCTGTGTGCATCCGTGAAAGATCGGGCCGAATCACTCGAATGAGCACTGTCTGGAGGCTACATGCCGGAAATAAACGTTTCTGATTTTTCGTACATCGTTACGTCTAACCCTCAGTTAAAAAAGGGACGGACACAGAAGCTCAAGGGTCGTGGTGAGTACCAGCATTATCGAGATTTCTACGTATCGTTGAGGCCGGCTCTTAAAGGCCTTGTAAAAAATAAGAAATCCTTTATCGAGCTGCAGGCGATTGTTGATAGAGTTAGCGAAAAAAAACGTCCCCACTATAAAAGCTTAATAGATAAGTTTATAGGCTGGATTCAGGGGAAAAGTGTTCAGCAGTTTGATTCTCCTAAAGGCGTCTACACTTATGCTTCTACTAGGATAATTTGTAACCCAGAGTTAAATTACATTGTCGAAAACAATGCAAAGCTTATAAAGCTGCATTTGAATGGCTCTCAATCTATGACGGTTAAAAGGGCTAATTATATTTGCTATATCATGTCCGAATCTTGCGGCTTCCCCCTTGAACAGTGCGTCGTGCTGGATCTCCACCAGAAACGGGAGTTTAAATTCCAAGGTGGTGATGATTTTGAAGACGAGCTCTATAGAGAAATCTTACTTTTCGAAAGTAACTTCATGGCGGATTGAGCCTTTAGGTTCGTCTCGGTAGTGACTTTAAGTCTTCGCACCCGGAACATCTTCTCGCCTCATTGTATACTTCGACGACCGATGTGCGCAGCGCAGGTGTCATGCGGCACCGGCGCTGGGCGTACCGATCCTGACTGACGGTGCCGTGCCCCATCTTCTGATTCAGTTCGTCCACCACCCCCACCAGCTTCTTGCTGCGTTGCCCTCGGCGGTTGAGTGGGGAGAGCTGCTCGGCCAATCTCTATCAGCATCACGCTGCCTTTTATGTACCATTTTCGGCGCGTGCAGGTGTTCGGGTATCCCTCATCGGACCATCTAGCCGTCGAACTACGCTTCATTCGCACAACTTTTGACGATGACTGTGGTACGTGTGTTAGCGAGATCTAAATTATTCCTGCCCGGTAGCTATTGGCCTCCAGCCACAGATGATCATACAGATCGCCTTGTAAACAATACATCCGCGGTCGTTGCCGGAAGTCGAATAGGCGGAAAAGGTGGTAGCGGTCGGCGTGTGAGCGAGAGCAGGCCAGTTCATTGGGCGAGATGAAAAAGGCGCTTTCGATGGCGAATGTTGTCGTTTTGACTTCGATCCATCGCTCCCGGCCATCCGCTTCGAAAGAGAGGACGTCAAACCCCGCGCCGTCGCCCTGCGTCTCCGCGATATGTTCGACCTTATCGGCCAGTTTGGCATGGCCGGCCTGCATCAAGCGGTGTTGTTCGTAGCTGACCACGAAACGCTCGCCGGCTAGACCGAGTTCACGGTTCTGGGCCTCGCGCGCTAGATAGTCTCGCTTGCGCGGTTGCCGTTCGTAGGCGGCGGGCTTCTCATTGATGCTATGTCGTGGCCGAGACGACTCGGGGGGCATGACGATAATGGCATCGTCGACTGGCTCGGCCGAATCGACAGCCGGGCGCTCGGCCGCAAAACGAGCGGCACGATCGAAGAGCTCACTACCCAACAATACCCGCTCTACGGCTTCGACGAGCATTCCTTGGTAGTTGCTCAAGGGCTTGTAGCCGCTCACGTAGGGACAGTCCGCGTCGCGCAGTACGGCGCTGATATTGCGGTGTTTGTATTCGATGGAAGACCTTGAGCGATCTTGGAGCCGTTCCATCAACGCTTGGTTGAGTTGACGCTTGTTGTAGCGCTGCCCACTCAGCTCGGCGACGAGCATCTGCCGGTACGTTGCGACGATGGCTTCGACTTCAGTAACGCTCCAAGGTGCCGCTCGGCGCATGCTGCTCACTCCAAATTCTGAATCTGTTCCCGCATCTGCTCGATCAGCACCTTCAGCTCCACCGCGCAGCGGGTGGTGTCGGCGACGATGGCCTTGGATGAGAGGGTGTTGGCTTCGCGGTTGAGTTCCTGCATCAGGAAGTCGAGGCGTCGGCCGATCGGGCCTTTTTGCTTCAATTGGCGCTCGACTTCGGTGACATGGGTCTCCAGCCGGTCGAGTTCTTCGGCGACATCGGCCTTCTGCGCCACCATCACCATTTCCGCTTCCAGCCGCTGCGGGTCGAGTTCGGCCCTGGCGCTTTCCAGCCGTTCGATCAGTTGCTTGCGCTGGCGTTCGAGAATCGTCGGCAGGTGGGCGCGAACCACGGCGACCTGCTCGCGCACGCCCTGGAGCCGCTCGCTGATCAGTTCCGCCAAGCGCTCGCCTTCGCGGGCGCGGCCGGTCTGCAGGTCGTTCAGCGCGGTGTCGAACAGTTCGAGCGCGGCGGCCTTGACGCTTTCCAAATCCAGACGCTGGGTGGCCATCACGCCGGGGTGGGCGAGCAGTTCCAGCGCGTTGGGCATCGGTGCTTCCGGCAACTGGGCGCGTACCTGCTCCAGAGCCTGGGAGAGCGCGGCGAGCTGATCGGCGTTGATCCCGGGCGCGGCGTTGCCTTCGGCGGGGTCGAAGCGCAGCGAGCACTCCACCTTGCCGCGGGCGAGACGCTGGCGCATCGCTTCGCGGAAGTGCGGTTCGAGATCGCGCAGGGCATCGGGAAGGCGGAAGTGGGGCTCCAGGTAGCGCTGGTTCACGGAGCGCAGTTCGAGCTGCAGGCTGCCCCAGTTGGCCTCATGGGTCTGGCGGGAGAAGGCGGTCATGCTGTGGGGCATGGGAATTCCTTGAATCGTCGAGCTGATCGTTGGAGTGTACCGCATCGACAAGGCGCTTGGCGGCCGCTCGGTAGCCGTGAATGTGCGGCTGACCCGTGTAGAATGGCCGACCTCCATGAGGCGCCGTCAGTGTGGCGCTTCTGTCATTGATGTTTTGGATCGAGAGGCTTTCATGCGCCCGAGTGGACGACAACCCGATCAGCCCCGCGAGGTCACGCTGACCCGCGGTTTTACCCGTCACGCCGAAGGCTCGGTGCTGGTGAGCTTCGGAGATACCCAGGTGCTGTGCAACGCCAGCGTCGAAGCCGGCGTGCCGCGTTGGCTGCGCGGCAAGAACCAGGGCTGGGTGACGGCGGAATACGGCATGCTGCCGCGCGCGACCCACACTCGCGGCGGCCGTGAAGCGGCGCGGGGCAAGCAGGGCGGGCGCACGCTGGAAATTCAGCGCCTGATCGGCCGTTCGCTGCGGGCGGCGGTGGATCTGAAGAAGCTCGGCGAGTTCACGATCACGGTCGACTGCGACGTGCTGCAGGCCGATGGCGGCACGCGCACGGCCTCGATCACCGGGGCCTGCGTGGCGCTGGTCGAGGCGCTGCAGTACATGCAGCGCAAGAAGATGATCAAGACCGATCCGTTCCGTCAGCTGGTCAGCTCGATCTCGGTGGGCGTCTACAAGGGCTCGCCGGTACTCGACCTGGACTATCCGGAAGACAGCGCCGCGGATACCGACATGAACGTGGTAATGACCGAAGATGGCAAGCTGATTGAGGTGCAGGGCACGGCGGAAGCGGAAGCGTTCTCCCGCGCCGAGCTCAACGGCATGCTCGACCTGGCCGAGAGCGGCTGTCAGGCGCTGTTTGCCAAGCAGCATGAGGCGCTGGGCATCCGCCGCTAAGGAAACACTGCCTAAATGTCTGCGCAGGCGAATCGCTGCGTTGCGCGGTGCTGGAGCGCCAGCCCGGTCGGAATCCTCACCTATACCCCATAGGCTCCGGTTGCTGCGCTCCGTGCGCCTTGCGACGGAATGCCGCCCACTTCATCCTGCTCGACGATTTATTCAGCGCTTCCCTAACGCCTGCCGACAGGCAAACGAGAAACGCCCCNNGGGGCGTTTCTCGTTGTGGATGATGCAATGATTCGGGACGACCGTCTCGAACGATCGTCAGCGCGATCCGCGAGCCGGGATCAGGATTTTTCCTTGATCATCTTCTCGCGTGCCAGGCGTGCCTGCTCTTCCTCGTAGGTGGGGAAGTCGACGTAGCCGCGAGCATCGCCGCCGTAGAAGGTGTCCGGATCGAACTCGGCCAGCGGCCAGTCGTTCTGCAGGCGTTCGACCAGATCCGGGTTGGAGGTGAACGGGCGGCCGAACACCGGCAGGTCGATGATGCCGTCGTCGACCAGGCGCTGCGCTTCCGCCTTGTCGAGGTTGCCGGCGAACAGCAGCGTGCCGTGATAGGCGTCGCGGAACTTGCGCAGGAACTCGCGCGGCAGCGCGTTCTGCCCCTGGGCGCCCTGATCCATGATATGGACATAGGCCAGGTTGCGCTTGCTCAGCTCTTCGGCGAGGTAGAGATAGGTGCCTTCGATGTCGTCATACAGCGGCATGTCGAACAGCGTGCCGTAGGGCGTCAGACGCACGCCGACGCGATGCTCGCCGATCAGGGCGATGGAGGCGTCGATCGATTCGAGCAGCAGGCGGCAGCGATTTTCCCGCGAGCCGCCGTACTCGTCGGTGCGATCGTTGATGCCGGCGTTGATGAACTGCTCGAGCAGATAGCCGTTGGCGCCGTGCAGCTCGACCCCGTCGAAGCCGGCATTGCGCGCGTTGAGCGCGGCCTGGCCGAAATCCTCGACCAGCCGGCGGCACTCTTCGGTCGTGGCGGCGCGGGGTTTGGTGGCCGCCAGCATGTCGGGCTGCCCGTCTTCGTTGTAGCCGAAGGCCATGCCGCCCTGCTTGTCGGAGCTGCTGATCGGCGCGGCGCCGTTCAACTGGATCGAGGTATGCGAGACACGGCCGACGTGCCAGGTCTGGCAGAAGATCACGCCGCCGCGTTCATGCACGGCCTGGGTCGCTTTCTTCCAGCCGGTGATCTGGTCGGGGCCGAAGATGCCCGGGTTGAACAGGTAGCCCTGGCCCTCGCGGGAGATCGGGCTGCCTTCGGAGATGATCAGCCCGGCGCTGGCGCGCTGGCGATAGTAGAGCGCGCCCATCTCGTCGGGCACGTCACCCTTGGCGCGGGCGCGGGTCATCGGCGCCATGACGATGCGGTTGTTCAGGCGAGTGCCGGCGAGATCGAACGGTTCGAAAAGCGATGTCATATCGTGAACTCCTTTTTACGATGCCGTAATCAGCGATGATGTCGTAATCAATGATGACATTGGGCCTTATGAGGTCAGGCCAAAAGCAAAACGAGCCCGATCTGGGCTCGCGGTCATTGGACCAAAGTCTAGGAAACAATTAGCCAGCCAACAATGAATCCTTGCGACTGACCCGATACAGGAAAGCTATCGCCGGCTAGCGGTGATCGCTGGATCGCTGGATCGCTGGATCGCTGTCGTGAGGCGTGTTCAGACCACCGAGGTCATGCCGCCGTCGACGAACACGTTCTGCCCGGAGACGAAGTTCGATGCGCCGGAGCAGAAGTAGATCAGCGTGCCCACCAGTTCCTCGACCTGGCCCCAGCGTTGCGCCGGGGTGCGCTTCTCGATCCAGGCGTTGAAGTCGTCGTCCTGCCATAGCGCCTGGTTCATGTCGGTCTGGAAGTAGCCGGGGGAGAGGCAGTTGACCTGGATGCCGTAGCGGGCCAGATCCGCCGCCATGCCCTGGGTCAGTAGCGCCACGCCACCCTTGGAGGCGGCATAGGGCACGATGGTTTCCCGCGCGAGCTTCGACTGCACCGAGCCGATATTGACGATCTTGCCGCTGCCGCGCTCGGACATCGCCGGGCTCAGCGCCTTGGAGACATAGAAAGCGCTGGAGAGGTTGGTGGCGATTACCGCCTCCCAGTCGGCGGGGTCGAAGTCGTTGAACGGGGCGCGCTTCTGCAGGCCGGCGTTGTTGACCAGAATGTCCGGCACGCCGAGACGCTCGACCAGCGGGTCGATGGCGGCCTTCACGGCCTCGGCATCGGTCACGTCGAATGCCACCGCATCGACGCTGGCGCCGGTTTCCGCCGCCAGCTTCCGGGCGGCTTCCTCGGCCGCTTCCTGCCGGCGCCCGTGAAGAATCACGTGGGCGCCCTGTTCGGCCAGCCCGCGTGCCAGCGCGTTGCCCAGCCCGCGCGTGGAACCGGTGACCAGCGCCAGCCGGTCGCGAATGTCGAATAGGTCTTTCATCGTTCTCCCTTATGGCCAATTTCAATGGCTAGCGCGTCTGCGATCTAGAAAATCAGGTAAACCACGCAGGCCAGCACGAACCCGACCAGGGACTCCAGCGCCTGCTGCACGGTCCAGGTCATCAGCGTGGTCTTCACGTCCATTCCCAGCAGGCGGCCCACCAGCCAGAAGCCGGAGTCGTTGACGTGGCCGGCGAAGACCGAGCCGGCGGCGGTGGCCAGCGTGATCGCGACCACCTGCATGGCGGAGAAATCGCCATTGGCCACGGCCGGCGCCATCAGCCCGGCGGCAGTCACCAGCGCCACGGTGGCGGAACCCTGCGCCAGACGCATCACCACGGCGACGAGGTAGGCGGCGGCGATGACCGGCAGGCCCAGGTCGCTCATCGAATCGGACAGCGCATCGCCGATGCCGGAAGCCTGCAGCACGCCACCGAACATGCCGCCGGCGCCGGTGATCAGGATTACCGAGCAGATCGGCCCCAGCGAGGAGTCGACGATCTTCTCCAGGGCGCTGCCGCCTTCGCCGCGACGGCTGCCCAGCACGTAGATCGCCACCAGTACCGAAATCAGCAGCGCGATCGGCGTCTCGCCCAGCGAGGAGAGGAACTGGAACCAGGTGGCGTCGCTGTCGGCCACGCCGGCGGCGCGGGCGAAGTCGAGCCCGGTGTTGAGAAAGATCAGTGCCAGCGGCAGCAACAGCAGCGCGATGACCGTGCCGACGCCAGGCGGATTTTGAATCTCGTCGTTGTCCTGGCCGCCGAACAGGCTCACTTCCAGCCGAAAATCGAAGCGGTTGGCGGCGAAGCGCCCCCACAGGTAACCGGAGAGATACCACATCGGGAAGGCGATGAGGATGCCCACCAGCAGCACCAGCCCGAGGTTGGCGCCGTAGAGCTCGGTGGCGGTGACCGGGCCGGGATGCGGCGGCACGAACACGTGCATCACCGAGAACGCCGCCGCCGCCGGCAGGGCGTAGAGCAGCACCGGACCACCCAGACGCTTGGCCACGGCGAAGATGATCGGCAGCATCACGATCAGGCCGGCATCGAAGAAGATCGGAAAGCCCATGATCAGCGAAGCGATGCCCAGCGCGAACGGGGCGCGGGCCTCGCCGAACAGCGATACCATCCGTTCCGCCAGCACCTGGGCGCCGCCGGAGTGCTCCACCAGCTTGCCCAGCATCGCGCCGAAGCCGACCAGCAGTGCCACCGAACCCAGCGTGCCGGCGAAACTGTCGGTCATGGTATCGACGATGGCGCCGGCGGGGATGCCGGTGGCGAACGCGGTCAGCAGGCTGACCAGCACCAGTGTCGGAAAGGCGTGCAGATGAAAGCGAATGATGAGGATCAGCAGCAGTGCGATCGCTGCAGCGGCGATACCCAACAGCGGTCCTGCCGTCAGGGTTTGCGTCCAGTCGTCCATGAGGCTCTCCCGGAAGTGGTCATTGCGATGCCACCGTTGCACGAAGCCAGAGCACGGCCAATACGACGTTGGTGGCCGGCCGCGCGAACGGTCTGAGCGGTGGCCAGATACGGCCAACACTGGCTGGGTCACTCTCAGCGTCGGACAGCTGGTCACGTATCGCCAATTTTTTATCGCCTGATGGCTGCAATCATTGCGGCCATCAGCCATGAGTCACTGGCGCATGCTAGGCTCAACGGCAGCCACGACTGTTTTCTCGAGCTGTTTTTTCGAACCGTTTTTTGAATCGGTTTTTGAACCGTTTTCTGGACCGCTTTCTGGAGATGCCCGTGCTTCACTTTCCGCCTTGTCGTTACCAGTCGGCCGATCCCGAGACGGCCGGCGTCCCGAACGAAGACCCGTACCGCTGGCTGGAGGCGATAGATGGCGCCGAGTCGCTGGCCTGGGTCGAGGACCAGAACCGCCGGACGCTGGCGCGCTTCGCGGACGCCGAGTTCGCGTCGCTGGAGACCGGATTGCGCGAGATTCTGGACGCCGACGACCGCATTCCGTTCGTGGTGAAACGCGGCGAGCATTACTACAACTTCTGGCAGGACGCCGAACATCCGCGCGGCCTGTGGCGACGCACCACCTGGGATTCCTATCGGCAGCCGCGACCGGTGTGGGAGGTGCTGATCGACGTCGACGCGCTGAACGCCGCCGAAGGGGAGAACTGGGTCTGGCACGGCGCGAGCTGCCTGGAACCGGCGCATCCCGGCGAGCCCTGGGAGCGCGCCTTGATCTCGCTCTCCCGCGGCGGCGCGGATGCCGACGTCACCCGCGAGTTCGATCTCATCGGCAAGCGCTGGGTCGGGGGCGGGGTCGATCGCGAAGGCGAACACGGCTTCACGCGGCCGGAGGCCAAGGGCGGCATGAGCTGGATCGACCGCGACACGGTGTTCGTCTATACCGACTTCGGTGGCGCCGACTCGGGCTCGGAAAACGATTCGCTGACCAGTTCCGGCTATCCGCGGCGCGTCAAGCGCTGGCGGCGGGGCGAGCCGCTGAGCGAGGCGGAAACCGTCTTCGAGGCCGCCGAGCAGGATTTGATGGCCGTCGCCTTCCACGATAGCACTCGCGGCTTCGAACGCGACTTCATCCATCACGCGCTGGCGTTCTACGAGCAGCGTCTGCTCGAAATCACGCCGGATGGACAGCATGTGCCCATCGAGGTGCCGCTCTCCGCCCAGGCATCGGTCCATCGGGAATGGTTGCTGGTCCATCTGCGCGAGGACTGGACCCTGAATAGCGGGAACGGCGGGAACGGCGGGAACGGCGGGAACGGCGGGAACGGCGGGAACGGCGGGAACGGCGGGAACGGCGGGAACGACGCCGCCGTGACGTATCCCAGCGGTGCGCTGCTGGCGATCGACTACGAGACGTTCAAGCGCGGCGATCGCGACTTCACCACGCTGTTCGTGCCGGATGCGCACCGCTCGCTGGAAGGTTTCGAGTGGACACGGCACTACCTGGTGCTGGATGTCCTCGAGGACGTCAAGCATCGCCTGCAGGTACTGACGCCGGGGCAGGGCGACGACTGGTCGCCGCGGCCGCTGGCCGGGCTGCCCGCGACCGGCGAGATCGGCGTCGCGGCCGTCGACGACGAGGAGAGCGACGAGGTCTTCGTCATCATTACCGACTATCTCACCCCCACGACGCTGGCGCGCCTGGACCTGAAACATCGGGATTTGGCGCAACTAGACGCGCCGCCGGAAACGGTCAAGCGCGCGCCGAGCTTCTTCGAGACGCAAGGCATGCAGGTGACGCAGCGCTTCGCCACCAGCCTGGACGGCACGTCGATTCCCTACTTTCTGGTGCTGCCGGCCGGCGCGGGAGATCCAGCGAACGGCAACGCTGACAGGCCGACCGCGCCGCTGCCGACGCTGCTCTACGGCTACGGCGGCTTCGAGATCTCGCTGACGCCGCACTACATCGCCGGCGCCGGGCGCAGCTGGCTTTCCCGCGGCGGGGCCTACGTGGTCGCCAACATTCGCGGCGGCGGCGAGTACGGCCCGCGCTGGCATCGCGCCGCGCTCAAGGGCGAACGGCACAAGGCGTTCGAGGACTTCGCCGCCGTCGCCGAGGATCTGGTCGCCACCGGCGTCACCACGCCGGACAAGCTCGGCATCCAGGGCGGTTCCAACGGCGGCCTGCTGGTCGGCAACATGATCACCCGCTACCCGGATCACTTCGCTGCGGCGGTGTGCGAGGTGCCGCTGCTCGACATGCAGCGCTACCACCTGCTGCTGGCGGGCGCCTCGTGGATGGCGGAGTACGGCGACCCGGACAGCGACGACTGGGACAATTTCCTCAAAGACTACTCGCCGTATCACAACCTGTGCGAGGGCGTGGATTATCCGGCGGTGCTGTTCACCACCTCGACCCGGGACGACCGCGTCCACCCCGGCCACGCCCGCAAGATGATGGCGCGCATGGAAGCGATGGGCGCGGGCAACGTCTACTACTACGAAAACACCGAAGGCGGCCACGGCGGCGCGGCAGACAATGCCCAGCGGGCGAAGCTGGGCGCGCTGGCGTGGCGGTTCTTGTGGAACGAGCTGGGTGATGGCGAGTGAGGCATCCGAGGCCGAGCGGGGAGCTTTGAACGCGATCTCTTTTGGTGACGCGGCGAGAGCTGCGTCATACTGCGGCCCATTCAATACCTCTTCTGGAAGACCCGATCGATGAGCCAGAACGCTATCAAGCTCGGCGTGGTGATGGACCCCATCGCCGATATCACCTACAAGAAGGACACCACCCTGACGCTTTTGTGGGCGGCGGAAGCGATGGGCTGGTCGCTCTACTATCTCGAGCAGGAAGATCTCTACCTCTACGAAGGGCGCGCCATGGGCAGCGTGCGCCCGCTCAAGGTGCATCGCGATCCGCAGCACTGGTATGACCTGGGCGAGCGCGAGGCCATGCCGCTCGGCGAGCTCGACGTGATCCTGATGCGCAAGGATCCGCCGGTGGACAGCCACTTCCTCAACGCCGTCCATCTGCTGGCGTTTGCCGAGCGGGAAGGCACGCTGGTGGTCAACCCGACCCGGGCGCTGTTCGAGTGCAACGAGAAGCTGTTCGCCCAGCAGTTCGCCCACTGCATTCCGCCGACGGTGGTCTCTTGCCGTGATGCGGTGCTGCGCGCCTTCCAGGCCGAGCATGGCGATACCATCTTCAAACCGCTGGACGGCATGGGCGGCACCGGCATCTTCCATATCGGCCCCGAAGGCCGCAATCTCGGCGCGGTGATCGAGCAGCTCACCGAGCGTGGCCAGCGCCAGATCATGGCCCAGCGCTATCTGCCGGAGATCAAGGATGGCGATACGCGCATCCTGCTGGTCGACGGCGAGCCGGTGCCCTACGGGCTGGCGCGCATTCCCAGCGCCGGCGAGACCCGCGGCAACCTGGCCGCCGGCGGCCGCGGCGTCTCCCGCGAGCTGACGGATCGCGACTACTGGCTGGTCGAACAGGTGCAGCCGATGATCCGCGAGAAGGGCCTGCTGTTCGTCGGCCTCGACGTGATCGGCGACTACATCACCGAGATCAACGTCACCAGCCCCACCTGCGTGCGCGAGATCGACGACCAGCGCGGCACCGATATCGCCGCTCAGCTGATGGCGGCGATCGCCAAGCGACTCGGCTGATCCGGTCTAGCCTGGCACAGGTGATACACTGGACCCCTTTCCTCCATGACTGGCGGTTCGCGGCCTGTTTGCCGGGCCGGGCCGCTGCGCGATGCCCGACGGAGCCCTATGTCCACGAACAGGCCAACATCCATGCCTACGCCGATGCAGAGCCTCAAACACTATTTCCTGATGGCGATGCCGCACCTGGAAGATCCCAACTTCGCAGGGACGCTGACCTATCTCTGCGATCATGACGACGACGGCACCCTGGGCGTCATCGTCAACCGCCCCTCGGAGCTGACGCTGGACGGGCTGTTCGAGCAGCTCGATATCGAATCCGAGCCCGGCCCGCACAACGATGTGCTGGTCTACAACGGCGGGCCGACCTACCGCGATCGCGGTTTCATCCTGCACCGTGGCAACGCCAGCGACTGGGATTCCAGCATCCAGGTCGCCGACGGCCTGGCGCTGACCACGTCGATGGACATGCTGCAGGCGATCGCCCAGCGACGCGGCCCGGAGCAGTACCTGGTGACGCTGGGATGCGCGGGCTGGAAGTCCGGCCAGCTCGAGGACGAGCTCAAGCAGAACACCTGGCTGACCGTCGAAGGCGACGCCGCGATCCTGTTCGAGCGCCCGCCGGAGCAGCGCCTGAGCGCGGCCGCCGGCATCCTCGGGGTCGATCTCAACCTGATGACCCGCGACGCCGGACACGCCTGATGGCAGCGGCGATGGATGGCAAGCTGGGCCGGCGTCTTGTCATGGCGTTCGACTACGGCACGCGGCGTATCGGCGTGGCGGTCGGCAACGAGATGCTGTGTTCCGCCAGCGGTCTGGAGCCGCTGACCGCTCGCGACGGGATCCCGGACTGGGTCAAGGTCGAGAAGCTGTTGAAGGAGTGGCAGCCGGATCTGCTGGTGGTGGGGCTGCCGATCCACGACGACGGCAGCGAATCCGAGATGAGCGTGCGTGCCCGCAAGTTCGGCAACCGCCTGCACGGGCGCTTCGGCAAGCCGGTCGAGATGTTCGACGAGCGCGGCACCACCCGCGCCGCCAAGCTGATCGCCCAGGGGCAGGGCCACAAGGGCAACTACCGCGATCGCGGCGTGGATGGCATCGCCGCGCAGTTGATCCTGGAGAGCTGGTTCAACCGCGAGTCGCTTCCGTCCGGTATCCCCGACGTACGGTGACCATCGCCTAAGGAAGAGAATGGATGTCTGATGATGTCGGCGCTCGCCTGCGAGCCCTGAGAACCTTTCGCGGCATCTCCCAGCGAGAGCTGGCCAAGCGCTGTGGCGTGACCCACTCCAGCCTGTCGCTGATCGAGCAGGGCAAGGTCAGCCCCTCCGTCAGCTCGCTGAAGAAGATCCTCGACGCCATTCCCATGAGCGTGGGGGATTTCTTCACCATGGATCTGGAGAACCGCAACCAGGTCTTCTTCGGCGCCGACGAGCTGACCGATGTCGGCGCCGGCGACGTGATCTACAAGCTGGTGGGGGCCAACCGGGAGTCGCGGGCGCTGTCGTTCATGATCGAGACCTATCCGGCCGGCAGCGATACCGGACGCGAGATGATCGCCCATCAGGGCGAGGAAGCCGGGGTCGTGCTCGAGGGGGAGATCGAGATCACGATCGGCGCCCAGACGCGGACACTGGCGCCGGGCGAGGCGTACTACTTCAACACCAACATCCCCCACCGCTTCCGCAACCCCGGCAAGTCGGCCTGCCGGCTCGTCAGCTGCGCCACCCCCGCCAAGACGTTCTGATCGCTCGTGGCGGCCTGCCACGAGCGGCATCGGTTCACGACGACGGTTTCACGACAACGGGTTCATGACGACGGTTTCACGATGCCGGTTTCACGGCGACAACGACATCCAGACGCTCTTGAGCTCGGAGTACTCTGCCAGCGAGTGGTGCGACTTGTCGCGCCCGTTGCCGGACTGCTTGACGCCGCCGAAGGGTACGGTCTGGTCGCCGCCGGCCCAGTTGTTGACGAAGACCTGGCCGGACTGGAGGCGCCGCGTGACCCGCATGATGCGATCGATGTCCTGGCTCCAGAAGCCGGCCGCCAGCCCGTAGTCGCTGTCGTTGGCCAGCGCGATCGCCTCCTCCTCGGTATCGAAGCCGAACACCGACAGCACCGGACCGAAGATCTCCTCCCGGCCGATGACCATGTCGTCGGTGACGCCGTCGAACACGGTCGGGCCGATGAACAGACCCGGCCCGTCGAGGGCCTTGCCGCCCATGCGCAGCCGCGCCCCTTCTTCCACGCCCTGGCGGATGTAGTCCAGCACCCGCTCGTACTGGGTACGGTCGACGATGGCGCCCATGAAGCTTTCCGGGTCCAGCGGATCGCCCGGCTGCATCGATTCGGCGGCGGCGAGCAGCCTGTCGATGAAGGCCTCGCGCACGCTGTTTTCCACCAGCAGGCGTGACCCGGCGATGCAGACCTCGCCCTGGTTGTAGAAGATCGCCTCGGCGGCGTGGCGGGCCACCCGGTCCAGGTCCTTGCAGTCGGCGAAGACGATGTTCGGGCTCTTGCCGCCGCACTCGAGATACACCCGTTTCAGGTTGGATTGACCGGCGTACTGCAGCAGCTGCTTGCCGACGCCGGTCGAGCCGGTGAAGGCGAGGCAGTTGACCTCCATGGACAACGCCAGGGCCTTGCCGACGGTGTGGCCGAAGCCCGGCAGCACCTGGAAAACCCCGCGCGGCAGGCCCGCCTCGCGCACCAGCGAGGCCAGATAGAGCGCGGAGAGCGGCGACTTCTCGGAGGGCTTGAGGATGACGCTGTTGCCGGCGGCGAGCGCCGGGCCGATCTTCCAGGCCGTCATCATCAGCGGGAAATTCCACGGCACGATGGCGGCGACGACACCCAGCGGTTCGCGCAGCACCAAGGCGAGGGTATCGTCGCCGGTCGGCGCCACCTCGCCGTAGAGCTTGTCGATCGATTCGGCCTGGTGGCGGATGCAGCCGATGGCGCCGCTGACATCGCTCTGGGCGCTGTTGATCGGCTTGCCCATGTCCAGCGTGTCGAGCAGGGCCAGCGTGTCGCGATGGCTCTCCATCAGCGCGGCCAGGCGCAGCAGCGCGTGTTTGCGTTCGGTGGGCGCCAGCCGCGCCCAGTCGCCACGCGTAAACGCCGCGCGGGCCACGGCCACCGCCTTGTCGGCGTCGGCGGCATCGCAGCTCGCCACGTCGGCCAGGGTGTCTCCCGTCGCGGGGTTGATCGTGGCGAAGGTCTCGCCGCTCTCGGCCGCCACGAACTCGTCGTCGATGAAGGCGCGTGTCTCGAGGCTGGCGGCAAGGGTGGCGGCCCTGGCCTGCCAGTCGGCCAGCGTTGGCGTCAGGCTCATGTCGTTGTCTCCTTCGTTGCCGAAATGGTGGCCCCCTGGGCCTGCAGCCGGCGTGCGGTTTCGTCCAGCGCGGCCGTCGCCAGCGCGAGCAGTTCGTCGATCTGGGCCTCGGTGATGACCAGCGGCGGCGAGATGATCATCGTGTCGCCCACCGAGCGCATCACCAGCCCGAGCTCGAAGCAGATGTCACGGCAGGTTTCGCCGGCCTTGAGAGACTTGTCGAAACGCGCCCCGGTGGCCTTGTCGGCGACGATCTCGAGCGCGCCGATCAGTCCCAGGGAGCGGGCCTCGCCGATGAGCGGATGCCGTTCTAGCGCCTTCCAGCGCTTCGCCAGATACGGCCCCGTCACCTGGCGCACCTGCTCGACGACGCCTTCGGCCTTCATCAGCCTGAGGTTCTCGAGCGCAACGGCGGCGCAGACGGGGTGCCCGGAGTAGGTGAAGCCGTGATGGAATTCGCCGCCGTCGTCGATCAGCGTCCGGGCGACACGGTCGGCGACCAGCACGCCGCCGATCGGCAGGTAGCCGGACGACAGGCCCTTGGCGACCGACATCAGGTCCGGTTCGAGACCGTAGTGAACGCTGCCGAACCATTCGCCCAGGCGGCCGAAGCCGCAGATGACTTCGTCCACGACCAGCAGGATGTCGTATCGCGACAGCACCGCCTTGATCGCCGGCCAGTAGCTCTCCGGCGGGATGATCGCGCCGCCCGCGCCCTGCACCGGCTCGGCGATGAAGGCGGCGACCTTGTCCGGCCCCAGCGCCTGGATGCGCGCCTCCAGCGCCTCGGCGCAGACCTTGCCGAACGCCTCGGGCGACATCTCTCGCCCTTCGTCGAACCAGTAAGGCTGGCGGATGTGGGCGATGCCCGGCACGCAGGGCCCGCCCTGGGCCTGCATCGGCGCCATGCCGCCCAGGCTCATGCCGGCGACCGTCGAGCCGTGATAGGCGTTGTCGCGGGCGATGATCCACTGCTTTTCGGGCTGGCCCTTGAGCGCCCAGTAGCGGCGCACCATGCGCAACACCGTATCGTTGGCCTCGGAGCCGGAACCGGTGAAGAACACGCGGTTGATATGACCCGGCGCCAGGCCGCAGAGGGTGTCGGCCAGCTCGGCCGCCGGCGGGTGCGTGGTCTTGAAGAAGCTGTTGTAGTAGGGCAGCTGCTGCAGTTGCCGGGTCGCGGCGTCGACCAGCTCCTGGCGGCCATAGCCCAGGTTGACGCACCACAGCCCCGCCATCGCATCCAGGATCTGCCGGCCTTCGTCGTCCTCGATGTAGACGCCGTGGGCGGCGGTGATGAGTCGACTGCCTTCGTCACCCAGCGCCTTGAAATCGGTGAAGGGGTGCATGTAGTGATCGCGGTCGAGCGCCTTGAGTCTTGCGGCATCTGGCGATGTCATGGCGTGCTCCTCCTGGGTGGACGTGCCGGATTTGGGATCGGCGGCGGTGATGCCGTCGTGGTGGCGTCGCTGGCGGTTCGCCGATGTGACGCTCCACGGGTCAGACGTGGCGCAGGTACCAGTCGTACTCGAGCCGGCTGACCACCTGCATGGCGGATGCCCGCTCGGCACGGCGGTTCGCCAGGAACACTTTCAGGAAGTCCTGGCCGAGCGCCTCGTTCAACACCTCGGACCGCTCGAGCAGCTCCAGCGCCCGAGACCAGCTGTTGGTCAGTACCGGGTCGAACTGCTCGTAGGCATTGCCGGTGACGATCTCTTCGGGGGAGATCCGGTTGGCGATGCCGTGAATGACCGAAGCGAGCAGGGTGGCCAGCAGCAGGTAGGGGTTGGCATCGGCGCCGCCGACACGATGCTCGATCCGCCGTGCGGCATTGGGCCCGGAGGGAATGCGCAGGGCCACGGAACGGTTGTCGAAGCCCCAGGTCGGCGCCATGGGAACATAGAGCCCCGGCTGAAAACGGCGGAAGGAGTTGAGGTTCGGGGCCATCAGGGCGACCGATTCCGGCATCAGCCTGAGCAGGCCGCCGATGGCGTGGCGCAGCATCTCGGTGCCCAGCGGATTCTCGTCGGCGGCGGCAAAGACGTTGCGACCGTGGGCATCGAGCAGGCTCATGTGGACATGCATGCCGTTGCCGGCTTCCGCGTCGTAGGGCTTGGCCATGAACGTCGCTTCGAAGCCGTGGTTGACGGCGATGCCCTTGATCAGGCGCTTGAGCAGCACCGCGCTGTCGCACGCCTTGAGCACGTCGCTGCCGTGCACCAGGTTGATCTCGAACTGCCCCGGAGCGCACTCCTTCAGCGCCGTGTCCAGCGGGAGGTTCTGGGTGGCGGCCGCGGCCTGGATGTCGCCCAGGAACCCGGCGTACTCGTCGAGCTCCGAAATCGAATACACCTGGCTCGTGGTCGCGCGTTCGCCGGTTTCCGGCGAGCGGGGCGGCTGCACCCGGCCCAGGTCGTCCCGCGTGCGATCGACGATATAGAACTCGAGCTCCAGCGCGACGACGGCCGTGAACCCCATCGCCTTGAGGCGCTGCACCTGTTGCGCGAGGACGTTGCGCGGGTCGGCGAAGAACGGGCCGTCGTGCTCGTTGCGCATGGTCATCAGCAACTGCCCCTGGTGGCCGTCCCGCAGCCAGGGCGTCGGCATCAGGGTGCCGGGAATCGGGCGGCAGACCTGGTCGCAGTCGCCGATGTCCAGGCCCAGGCCGGTCTCCTCGATCGTGTTGCCGGTGATATCCAGCGCGAAGACCGAGCCGGGGAGATTGATGCCGTTGACGTAGGCCTTTTCGAGATTTTCCCGGGGAATCCGCTTGCCGCGCAGCACGCCATTGAGGTCGCTCAGCAGCAGATCGATGCTATCGATAGCGGGGTGACGCGCCAGGAAGTCACGAGCCTCGTCGACGGGAAGGGAGGACATGATGTCACCTGCGATCGTTTATTATGGTCGTTGATAGTGTTCCGTCTGCCCGGTATTGTTGTCAAATTATTTACGGGTTATTCGCTGAGCTTCCAAGTTGAATTCAGCTGTTTTCATAATTAAGCGTCTGAATTTAAATGGATATATGGCGATGCTTTCATTTCCCAAGACCGGTGCGTGGCAAGAAAGGCAGACCATCACCTGTTGATAAAAACACAACGGATTCCGGTTCCGAGGAGGCATCATGCAGAAGCGTCCCCTGGTTGGTGTCATTGCCTGCCGCCGCGAGGTGGAAGGCCACCCCGCCCACATGGTCACCGACAAATATCTCGGCGCGCTGCGCGAGTACGGGCTGGAGCCGGTCATCCTGCCGGTCTGGCGCGACGGCGACGCTGGCGCTGCCGGCGCGCTGCTGGATCGTCTCGACGGCCTGATGCTGACCGGCAGCTACACGAACGTGCTGCCGAGTCGATACGATGCGGCGCGGGCGCCGGAAAACACCCGGGACGACCTGGATCGCGATCACGCCGCCATGCTGTGGGTGCCGCTGGCACTGGAACGGCGCCTGCCGCTGCTGGGGATCTGCCGCGGCTTCCAGGAGTTCAACGTGGCCCTTGGCGGCACGCTGCATCAGGCCGTCCAGCGTGTGCCCGGCCTGATGGACCACCGCGAGCCGGAAGGATCGAAAGCACAGCAATATGCGCCGAGCCACGAGATCGACATCCGGCCCGGCGGCCGCCTGGCCAGCCTCTACGGCGAGCGCCAGGAAGGGCTGAAGGCGCGGGTCAACTCGCTGCATCAGCAGGGCATAGACCGGCTGGCGGAGGGCCTGTTCGTGGAGGCGGTGGCGCCGGACGGTCTGGTCGAGGCGGTTTCCCTGCCGGAAGCGCCCGGCTTTACCCTGGCGGTACAGTGGCATCCCGAATGGGAGCCCCGGCAGCACGCGCTCTACGATGCGATCTTCCAGGGGTTCGCCCGCGCCTGCCAGCCGCAGTGACGGGCGCTGCCGGCGCTCGTCCGTCCTTGGGCTTCGACCTTCCCGTGCGCCCTGTCGGCGTCTGATGCCGAGGAAGCTAGATGCCGAGCCGGTCGCGTGTCTCGTAGTACCAGGCGCCCAGCGCCGATAGCGGCACGCGCAGCATGCGGCCGCCGGGGAACGGCTGGTGCGGCAGGCCGGCGAAGGCGTCGAATCGCTCGTCACGCCCGGTCATCACTTCGCTGATCAGGCGGCCGGCGAGGTGCGTGCAGGTCACGCCGTGGCCGGAGTAGCCCTGGGCGTAATAGACGTTGTCGTTGATGACGCCGAACTGCGGTAGCCGATTCAGCGTCATCAGGAAGTTGCCGCTCCAGGCGTAATCCACCTTGATGTCCTTGAGCTGGGGGAACGTCTTGAGCATCTTGGGACGGATGACGCCTTCGATATCGGCCGATCCTTCGCTGCCGTAGTTCACGCCGCCGCCGTACAGCAGCCGGTTGTCGCGCGTCAGCCGGTAGTAGTCGAGCAGATAGTTGCAGTCCTCCACTGCCATGTCGTTGGGCAGCAGGCGCCGTGCGAGATCTTCGCCGAGAGGCTCGGTGGTGATGATCTGCGTCCCGCAGGGCATGGATTTTCGCTCGAGCTCAGGCATCACGCCGCTCATGTAGGCGTTGCCGGCCATGACGACGCGGTCGGCCCTGATGGTGCCGCTGGCGGTCCTCAGCGTGACCGGGGCGCCATGCTCGAGGGACAGGACCGGGCTCTGCTCGTGAATCACGCCGCCCAGCGATTCCAGGGCGGCTGCCTGGCCCAGCGCCAGGTTCAGCGGATGAAGGTGGCCGCCGGTGTGATCGATCAGCACGCCGGTATAGCGGTCGCTGCCGACCTCACGCCGGTAGGCGTCGCCTTCCAGCAGTTCGAGCTGATCGTTGCCGTAACGCTGCCACAGCGCCTGATGATGCCTCAGGGCCTCGAGCTGCTTGGTGTTGCAGGCGGCGAACAGGTTGCCGTTGCGCAGGTCGCACTGGATGCCGTAGGTCGCGATGCGCTCGCGGATCACCCGATTGCCCTCGAACGCCATGTCGCCCAAAGCACGAGCCGTCTCGACGCCGTACTTGTCTTCGATCACGTCCATGTCGCGGCTGTAGCTGTTGACGATCTGGCCGCCATTGCGCCCCGAGGCGCCATAGCCGACGCGCGCGGCTTCCAGCACGATCACCTTCAGGCCTTTCTCGGCCAGATGCAGCGCCGACGACAGGCCGGTGAATCCGGCGCCCACCACACACACGTCGCAGCTGACATCGGCCGACAGCGCCGGGCGCGCCGGCGCGGCATTGGCCGAGGCCGCGTACCAGGAGGAGGCGTGTTCGAGGGCGGGTGGCGGGTGTTTCACGTCGGAAGGCGCGGACATCCTGGACTCCATGAATGAAATAACGAAAGGGGTGAAGGCCGATCAGCGGGATCGGGCTTCCGACCACAACTGCTGCAGCAACTGCAACTGCTCGCCGTCGACGGTGGGCGTCAGCGACAGCCGGGAGCGGGTGTCGGCATCGGGCATCACCGGCGGCTCGCGCAGCTCGGCGGTCAGCATCGACTGTGCCGCGGCGTTGGGCGAGGTGTACAGGTTGTAGTTGGAGAGCTGGGCCGCGACGTCGGGGCGCAGCAGATATTCGATGAATTTACGCGCGCTCTCCGGATGGGGCGCCCGGGCCGGGATGGCCATCACGTCCACCCAGCGCTGCGAGCCTTCCTTGGGCACGAAGAAGCCGATATTGCCGTAGAGCTCCGGGTCTTCGCTCTTCTTGCTGGCCAGGTCGCCGTTGTAGGCGATGCCGGCGTGGATGACGCCGCTGGCGATCTGCTCGATGGCGGCGGTGGCATCGACGAAACCGACGAAGTTGTCGCGGGCGCGGGTGGCGATGACCATCTTCGCCGCCTCGACCCATGGCGCCTGCCCGACGCAGTCGAACCCCTCGCCCTGGTAGGCGCAGAGGGTGGAGAAGGTGAACTGGGCATCCCCCTTGAGCAGGGCAAAGGGGTAATCGGCGTTGACGGCGGGATCGTACAGCAGCCCCCAACTGGGGTCCGGGTCGGGGAAGGTGTCGGTGTTGTAGACGATGCCGGTCACGCCCCACTGATACGGCACGGTATAAGTGTCTTCCGGGTCGTAGGCCGGGTGGCGGAAATCTGCCATGATGTTGTCGATGCCTTCCAGTGCCTGGTCGTCCGGCGCGAGCGGCTGGATCAGCCCCGCCCCGATGAGGCGCGGCACGAAGTAATCCGACGGAATGACGATGTCGTACTGGGCGTCGCCGCCGGCGTTCAGCTTGGCCAGCATCTCGGCGTTGGAGTTGTAGTAGTTCTCCACCACGTCGATGCCGGTCTCGGCCTCGAAATTCGCGATGATCTCCGGATCCATGTACTCGGTCCAGTTGAACAGGTTCAGCTGTGGCCGAGCGTCCGCCAGGGCGCTGCCGCTCATCACTCCCGCTGCCATCAAGACCGCCCAGTGCTTCGCTTTCATGGTGCCTCCTGGTTGCCTGTCCGTCGTCTTGCGAATCGTTGTTTCAAGATTCGTCGTCTCTCGTGAGCCGTCTCGTGAATCGTCGTCATGGCCCGGGTCAGACCCGCAGCAGGAGATGCTCGCGTTCCCATGAGCTGATGACGCGGAAGTAGGCGCGGTGTTCCGTGTGCTTGACGGCGAGATAGCTGTTGGTGAAGCGTTCGCCGAGGATCTCCGCCAGGGCGGTACACTCCCGCATGCGATCCAGGGCCGGGCCGATGTCGTCCGGCAGCTTGTTGCCGCTGGCCCAGGCCGAGCCGACCATCGGCGGGCGCGGTTCTATCTGGCCGATCATGCCGAGATAGCCGCAGGCCAGCGAGGCGGCCAGCACCAGATAGGGGTTGGCGTCGGCCCCGGGCAGCCGGTTCTCGACCCGGGTCGCCGCCGGGGTGGAAACGGGCACCCGCAGGCCGACGGTACGGTTGTCCGTGCCCCAGTCGACGTTGATCGGCGCCGAGCCGCTGGCCTCGTGGCGCAGCAGGCGACGATAGGAGTTCACGTTGGGCGCCAGCAGCGGCATGGCGGCCGGCAGATAGCGCTGCAGGCCGCCGATGAAATGGTGGAACAGGGTGCTGGTCTGGCCCTCTTCACCGGCAAACAGGTTGTTGCCCTGGGCGTCGACCAGGCTCTGATGAATGTGCATCGAGCTGCCCGGCTCGTTGGCCATCGGCTTGGCCATGAAGGTCGCGTACATGCCGTGGCGCAGCGCCGTTTCCCTGAGGACGCGCTTGAACATGACCACCTGGTCCGCCAGCGCCAGCGGGTTACCGTGCTGGAAGTTGACTTCCATCTGGCCGGCGCCTTCTTCGTGGATCAGCGTGTCCAGGTCGAGGTGCATCGCCTCGCAGTAGTCGTACATCTCCTCGAACAGCGGATCGAACTCGTTGACCGCGTCGATGGAGAAAGACTGCCGGCTGCTCTCCTGGCGTCCGGTGCGGCCGATCGGCGGCTCGAGAGGATAGTCGGAGTCGATGTTTGTCTTGACCAGATAGAACTCGACCTCGGGGGCGACCACCGGTCGCCAGCCTCGCTGTTCGTAGAGCTCCAGAACGCGCTTCAGCACGTGGCGGGGCGAGAGATCGACCGGCTCGCCCGTCAGGTAGTAGCAGTCGTGGATGATCTGGGCGGTGGGGTCGTCCGCCCAGGGCACCAGGAAGGCGGCATTGGGGTCGGGCACCAGCTCCATGTCCCGTTCCGCGGGATTCCAGAAGCGGATGTCCTCGTCGTCCGGGTAACCGCCGGTGACGGTCTGGATGAAGATGGAGTCCGGCAGTCGCGGCCGCCCTCCGTTGAGATATTTGCTGGCCGGCATGATCTTGCCCTTGAGAATGCCGGTGAGATCGGTCACCAGGCTCTCGACTTCGGTGATGCCGTGCTGCTGAAACCAGTCCTTGAGCGGTGACGATTCCTGGTGGTGACTCATGAGAGTGTCCCGTGTGGTGTCTCTTGGCTGCCGGGCGCAGACCCGCCGCGCCCGGCCGCTGCCGTTATCGGGCCTGGACTTCGGACCAGAGCTGCTGGAACGTCTGCAACTGCTCGCCCTCGAGGCTTGGCGTGAAACGCAGGCGCTTCATCTCCTCCTCGGTGGGCTGGGCGGGGGGCTGCTTCAGCGCCTCGTCGAGATAAGGCTCGGCCGCCGCATTGGGGCTGGCGTAGTAGTTGTAGTTGGACAACTGGGCGCCGATCTTCGCGTCCAGGATGAAGTCGATGAACTTGTGGGCCAGATCCGGGTGCGGGGCGCCGGAGGGGATCATCATGGAGTCCACCCACATTTCGGCGCCCTCGTCGGGAATCGCGAATGCCAGATGCTCGAAGGCTTTCGGATCCTCCCCCTTGAAGTAGAGATAGTCACCGTTGTAGGACATGCCCACGTGGGTCACGCCCCGGGCCAGCTGCTGGAGTGCCGGGGTGCCGTCGGTGAAGCCGGAGAAGTTGTCGCGGCTCTTGGTCTCGATCATCAGCTTGGCGGCCTCGCGCCAGCTGTCCAGCGTGTTGCAGTCATAGGGCTTGCCCAGCGCACCGCAGGCGGCGCCGATGGCCACCTGGCCGTCGCCCATGATCGCGAACGGATAGTCGGGATTGACCTTCGGGTCGAACATCAGCGACCAGCTGTTGGGGGCGTCCGGGAAGGTGTCGGTGTTGTAGACCATGCCCGTCGTGCCCCACTGGTAGGGCGCGGAGTATGCGGAACCCGGGTCGAAGCTCGGGTCCTTGAACTGCTCCTTGACGTTGGCAAGGTTGGGAATCTTCGCGTGGTCGAGCTTCTGGACCAGGCCCGTTTCGATCAAGCGCGGCACGTAGTAGTTGGAGGGGACAATGATGTCGTACTGGGACGCGCCGCCCGCGTTCAGCTTGGCGAACATCTCCGGCAGCGAGTTGTAGTAGTTCTGCACCACCTCGACGTCGTACTTCTGCTCGAACGCCGTGATGATCTCGGGGTCCATGTACTCGGTCCAGTTGAACAGGTAGAGCTTCTCTTCCGCGGCCTGCGCGCCGGTTCCCAATAGCAGGCTGCAGAAGGCAACGGCGGCGGCAGTCTTGGTGTGCTTCGACATGGGCTTTTTTCCTTGTTGTCTCTTCAGTGTTTACCCGCGCGCGGGCTCTCTGGTCAGGATTGACGTTTGCGACTGTGCTGGTTTTTACGGCTGAACAACAGGCTGATCGCGGCGGCTATCGCTACCGCACCGATCATCAGCGTGGCGATGGCATTGATCTCGGGCGACACGCCTTTCTTGATCGCGCCCCATATGTAGATCGGCAGCGTGGCGCTCTCCGGCCCCGCCGTGAAGAAGCTGATCACGAAGTCGTCCACCGACAGCGTGAAGGAGAGAAAGAAGGCGGATATCAGCGCCGGCTTGATGGTCGGCAGCATGAAGTGGACGACGCGCTTGACGGGGGTGGCGTAGAGATCCTTGGCCGCCTCGAACAGCGTCGGGTCGAGCCCGACGAAGCGTGAATAGACGATCAGCGCGACGAACGGAATCTGGAAGGTCACGTGGGCGATGACCATGGTCCCCAGCCCCGGCTGGAGCAGCCCGGTCAGCCGGTGGAACTGGACGAAGAAGGCCATCTCGGAAATGCCGAAAACGATGTCCGGCAGCACGATGGGCAGGTAGATCAGCACGATCAGCCAGCCGAGCTTGCGGTGGCGGTGGCGATACATGCCGTAGCCGATCAGGCAGCCAATGACGAGCGCGATGACCGACGAGCAGATCGCCAGGACCAGGGTGTTGCCGAAGGCGGCCATGATCTGCTCGTTGCCGAGCAGCTGGTGATACCAGCGCAGCGACAGGCCGGTCATGCTGGCGGCGCTGTTGGACGCATTGAAGGAGAACAGCACCACCACGGCCAGCGGCAGGTACAGGAACACCAGCGTGATCCACCAGAAGGCCGTCAGGCAGCGCTTGAGGGTTCGCTTTCTCATATCACCACCTCCTCGCCGCCACCCAGGCGTTTGCCGATGCGCCGCATCGCGAACAGCCCGATGAAGGTCGCGATCAGCATCAGGATCGCACCGGCCGCGCCCAGCGGCCAGTTGGAACCGCCGGAGAACTGGGTGGCGACCAGATTGCCGAGCATCATCGCCTTGCCGCCGCCAAGCAGCTCCGGAATGACGTACATGCCGAAGGCGGGAATCGCGACCAGCACGATTCCGGCCAGCAGCCCCGGCAGCGTCTGCGGGAAGACGGCGTGCCAGAACGCCCGGGCGGGCCTGGCGTAGAGATCCTGCGCCGCTTCGACCTGTGCGGTATCGAGCTTCTCGAAGGCGGCATAGAGCGGCAGCACCATGAAGGGCAGGAAGTTGTATACCAGCCCCAGCGTCACCGCGAAGTTGGAGGGGTACAGGCCCATGTTGGGCGGAATGAAGCCAAGCACTTCGGCCGCGTTGGAGAGCGGCGTGCCGGGTGCCAGCAGGTTCATCCAGCCGAAGGTGCGAATCACCTGGTTGGTCCAGGAGGGCACCACCACCAGCAGGAGCATGATCGGCCGCCACTTCGCCCGGCAGATCGTGATGTAGTAGGCGAGCGGATAGGCCACCAGCACCACCAGTCCGGTCGCGACCAGGGTCTGCCACAGCGAGCGCAGCAGGGTATAGAGATTGCCCGGGCTCCAGCCCAGGAATCCGACTCCGGCCAACTGCTTGAACGAGTTCAGCGACAGCGGCATCTGCGGCAGGCCGTAGGGGCCGTTGGACATGAAGGCAACGGCCATCAGGTAGAGGCTTGGCAGCACCAGGAAGATGACGATCCAGAGGGCACCCGGCGCCACCGTGAACAGGAGATGACGCGCTTCGCGGACCATGCCCTGGCTGCGTCCCATTACCGCAATATTGTTCGTCGACATGTCGGGTCTCACTCGCTCAGGGTCACGAGGTCTTCCGGGGCGACGACGACCGTCACCTCGTCCCCCACGTCCGGTAGCCGCCTGCCACGGTTGTTGACGGTAGCCTGCAGCGTCGTGTCCGCGATACGGATGCGAAATTCCGCATGGCTTCCGCGATAGAGCCGTTCCGTGATGGTGCCGGGCAGATGATTGGGCCCTTCGACGTGGCCCGGCTTGAGATCCAGCGTTTCCGGGCGCATCAGCACCAGCTCGCCCTGGCTGTCCCCGTCCATCTGCAGCGTGCCGATTTCCGTGCTCAGGCGCGAGCCGTCGCGGCGATGGATCCGATACAGGTTGCCGTGTCCCATGAAGCGGGCCACGAAGGCGTTGGCGGGGCGCTCGTAGACCTCCTGGGGCGGGCCGACCTGCTGGATGTGGCCGTCGTCGAGCACGGCGATCCGGTCCGACATCACCATCGCCTCGTCCTGGTCGTGGGTGACGAACACGAAGGTCATGCCGAGCCGCTTCTGGACCCGCAGCAGCTCGACCTGCAGCTGGCTGCGCAGGCCGGCATCCAGCGCCGAAAGCGGTTCGTCCAGCAGCAGCACGTCGGGCTCGCAGACCAGCGCTCGCGCCAGGGCGATGCGTTGGCGCTGACCGCCGGACAGCTGGTCGATACGCCGGTCGACCAGATCTCCCAGCTGGATGAACTGGGCGATCTCCGCCACCTTGGCTTCACGCGCCTTGGCCGCGACACCGCGCATCTTCAACCCGAACGCCAGGTTCTCCCGCACCGACAGGTGGGGAAACAGCGCGTAGGACTGGAACACCGTGTTGACGCTGCGCTGATGCGGCGGGGTGTCGATGACATCCTTCCCCCCGATCGTCAGCTGGCCGTCATCGGCCTCTTCCAGCCCGGCGAGGATGCGCAGCAGCGTCGTCTTGCCACATCCGGACGGCCCCAGCAGGGTGAAGAATTCGCCGGCGTGGATGTCCAGGTCGACCCCCGCCAGCGCAATCGAATCGCGCCCGAACTGCTTGCGTAACCCCTGCATCCTGATCGAGGAAGCGCCGCGCTTGCCTCTCGCCGCCGCATCTGCCGCTGCCACCCGAGCCTCCTCTCGATCCAGGCGCTCGGTGGTGTTCACGGCGTTCGTCAAATCGGTCATTGGGCACTCCTCGTCGTGCTTGCCGCTCGTCACAGCCGGTCGCGAAGCTTGTAGAAATTGGTCGCCAGTACCAGCAGGGGAGTCCGTAACCACCGCCCCCCGGGGAACATCCGGTGGGGCATGGCGGAAAAGATGTCGAAGCGCTCGCTCTGCCCGGCAATGGTCTCGGCCAGCAGCTTGCCGGCCAGCCCCGCCAGCGCCATCCCGTGGCCGGAGTAGCCCTGGGCATAAAAGACATTGGGCGCCAGCCGGCCGAAGTCCGGCGCGCGATTCATTGTGATGGCCACGTCTCCCCCCCAGCGATATTCGATGTCGATCTCTTTCAGCACCGGGAACAGGCGCCGTATCTTGGCGTCGGTACGTGCTTCCAGGCCTCGCGGCGGGCGGCCGTCGTAACTCACCTCCCCGCCGTAGATCAGGCGTCTGTCTCTCGACAGGCGATAGTAATCGAGTACGAAGTTGGTGTCCGACAATGCATCGTTTCGAGGGAGCACCTGGGCGGCCTGCTGCTCGCTCATGGGCGCGGTGGCGATCATGTAGTTGGCTGCTCTCATGATGCGCCCGCTCATCTCGGGCACCAGCCGGTCGCCGTAGGCGTTGGTGGCGATGACCACGTGATCGGCAATGACCCGGCCGCGTTCGGTGACGACGGTGGCCTGCTTGCCGTGTCGAATATCGACCACGGGGCTGAACTGATGAAGGATCGCTCCGGCCTGCTGAGCGGCTCGGGCCAGGCCGAGCGTGTAATTGAGGGGATGCAGGTGGCCGGCTTCGCGCTCCCAGAGCGCCGCCGGGTAGGCATCGGTGACGACGTGCTCGCGCAGCGCGTCGCCTTCTCGCCACTCGAGCCCGTGATAGTCGAAGTCGCGGACCATCCGCTCCTGCCACTGCCGGAGCTCGACGACGTGACGAGGCTTGACCGCGGCGTGGAGGTAGCCCCAGGACATCTCGCAGGGAATCTGGTGCTGATCGACGAGGTGGGCGGTCAGTCTTACGGCTTCACGGCTCATTTCCCAGATATCGCGGGCGGCGGATCGGCCCAGGGCGTTCTCGACGGTGCGTATGTCGGTGCCCAGGCCCGGCAGTATCTGCCCGCCGCTGCGCCCGGAGGCACCGTGCCCCACGTTCAGCGCTTCGAGCAGGATGACGCGGTATCCCTGCTGAGCCAGATGCAGCGCGGCGGAGCAACCGGTAACGCCCGCGCCGATCACGCAGACATCGGCGCGATGATCGCCTTCCAGCGGGAGCGCTGGCTCGAGCTCGACGGCGATGGAGTCCCGGTACCAGGAGGCGGTTGTCGCCGACGACGAATAAACTGTCATAGGAAGTCCGTCTTGGGTTGCGCGCTGCGCTTGTAATTGTTGATTCTGCCATGTCGAAGGGTGACCTGGCTCGCTCAGTGTGTCATCAATGCCGTGGTCGATGTCAACTATTTAATAACACCCTTTCCTGCCGAACGACGTGAATTCCGACAACCACGCAGCCCTTCTCGCTGGTCTTTTCCCTGCCGAATTCGCGATGAAAAACCCGATTTATCGCCGTTTAATGCCTTATTTTTCACAATGTTACAATCCGGTTCAGAGCCGATCTGGCTATCCCATAGCGGAATATCGAGAACGCTGGATATGGGATGAATGATGGAATATTCGACAGCATGATGGTTCGTGTCGTGTTCGCAGGCCGCGTCGTTTCGACGGGGGAATGTGAGGCGGGGCTGGCGCGAGGAAATTGCGAGAAGCGTGCGAGGCATCGCCGCTCGATGGATGCCGGAGAACGGGGCCCCGCACCCGGCGAGAACCCGTTCCCACTTTACAGAAGATGCTGCTTCACGCGTCGATATGCAACTCCGGCGTGGGGCGTCGGAAGCCGCGGGTCAGCCACAGCAGCCAGCCCAATCCTGCCAGTAGCCATATCGAGCCAAGCATGACCGCTTTGTGATCGAGGCTGAACAGCAGCCACACGATCGCGCCGAGTCCGATCGCCGGGCATACCAGAAAGCGCAGGGTATCGCTCGGGCCACGGCGGCCCTCCTTGAGATAGTAATGAAAGATCACCGCCAGGTTGACCAGGGCAAAGGCCAGGAAAGCGCCGAAATTGATGAACGAGGCCGCAGAAAGCACATCCATCGTCAGCGCCAGCAAGGCCACCACGGCGCTCAGAAGCAGCCCGCCCACGGGCGTGCCATGACGACCCAGACGGCCGAGCCAGCGGCGCGGCAACACATCGTCGCGGCCCATGGCGTAGATCAGGCGTGCACCGCTGGCCTGGGCGGCGATGCCCGAGGCGAACTGACCCACGACCAATCCGATCAGGAAGATCGACACGAACACGTCACCGCCGATGTTGCGCGCGATGGTGTAGGCGGCGGCGTCCGGATTGGCGAAGTCGAAGCCCGGCGCCGCGAGCTGGACGCAGTAGGAGACGACGATGAAGATCAGCCCGCCCAGCAGCGTGATCAGCAGGATCGCCCGGGGCAGCGTGCGCTGGGGATCCTTGGTTTCCTCCGTCAGCGTGGTCACCGCATCGAAGCCGAGAAACGAATAGCAGGCGACGGCCGCACCGGCCATCAGTATCGGCAGCGAGGCATTGTCGCTACCCAGGAAGGGAGTAAGGCTGAACAGTGGCTGGGTCGGGTCGCCGAGAATGTAGTGCACACTGAGACCGACGAAGGCGACCAGCACCAGCATCTGGATCAGCATCATGGCGCTATTGACCAGGCTGGCCAGCTTCAGCCCCAGCACGTTGATGACCGTGGTCACGCCGATGAACGCCAGTAGCCACAGCGCCGTCGGGATGGTCGGGAAAGCGGAGTTCAGATAGGCCGCCCCGATCAGCCAGATCACCATCGGCAGGAATAGATAGTCGAGCAGAATGGCCCAGCCAGCGAGGAATCCCAGCCGATCATCGATGGCGTGACGAACGTAGGCGTAGGCAGAGCCAGCGACGGGGTAGGCGGCGGCCATGCGGCCGTAGCTGTGGGCGGTGAACAGCATCGCCACCAGCGCGGCGAGATAGGCGCCTGCCACTGCACCCTGGGTGACCACTGCCAGCACCCCGAAAGTGCCGAGCACGATGATCGGGGTCATGTAGGCCAGGCCGAACAGCACGACCTGGGATAGGGTAAGGGTCTTCTTCATTTCCGACATCGTAATGTCCTGTTGTGGTTGTTTTACGAGTTATGGTTGTTTGACGAGTTATGGTCGTTGCGGCTAGCAGCCGTCGTCGTGATGAACGCAGGGAGCCGGAACGGGTTCAGTCGAAATGCCAGCTGCGCCGCGAGCCCTGGGTTTCGAGATGCCCCCTGAGGCTTAGACGTCGATCCTCTGCGTAGTGGTAATCCTGTTTGGCACTGGAGAGGCGCGCCGGGTCCAGATGCAGCGCTTGAACGGTCTCCTCGCGACCGGCTCGGAACAGGGTGTCGCCATCGGGGCCGATCAATGCGCTCTCGCCGGCGAAGGTGAGCCCGGCGCCCTGGCCGGCCCGGTTGCTCATGGCCAGGAAGCACTGGTTTTCCTGGGCTCTGGCCTGAGCGGCACGGGCATGTACGGGGCCGTAGGGATCCATGTTGCCGTTGGTCACCACCAGCAGGTCGGCCCCCATGGTTGCCAGCGCGCGGGCCGGCTCGGGGAATTCCAGGTCGTAGCAGATCAACAGGCCGATGCATCGGCCGCGCCATTCGAGGCAATGAAGCGCATCGCCTGGCTGAACCAGCGTGCGTTCGTCCGGCCACAGGTGGGTCTTGCGATAGCGTAGTGCGATACCGTCTTCGGGCGTGATCAGCACGGTAGTGTTGAACACGGTCTCGCCATCTCGCTCCAGCAGGCCGATGGCGATCGCCAGATCGCGCTCGCGACTGGCCTCGATCAATGCCTGAAGCTCCGGCCCGTCGAGCGTCAGGGCACGATCGGACACATGCTCCGGTTCGGCAAAGCCACTCAGATGCGTTTCGGGAAAGACGATCAGCGCAGTATCGTCGTCGACGCCATGAACGACCTCGAGCGCTCGGGCGAGATTGTGCTCGATTTCGCCTTCACGGCTGGCGAGTTGTGCCAGGACAAGCTGCATGGAACACTCCGGGAAGTTGTGATTGAAACGGGAGCTGATGCCTTCAGTATCCCCAATCCCGCGCCACTGCCTATCCCGCAAGCGGGGTAACCCGATCGGGGGACTCGGCTTGGCCTGAAAGAGAAAAAACGATGACCCAACGAGCTCGGCCGGAGACAGGCTCAGTCGAGATGACCTCGCTGGAAAGCCTGGAGTGGCATCGCGCCTTTGGCCAACTGGCGGAGAACGTGGATCGCGCCGGCTTCTGGCTGGCTCTCGTCCGTCGGCTGGCGAGGGAAGTGCATTTCGATACCTGGGTGGCACTGGTTTTCGACCGCCAGCAGCCACCCCTTATCCTCGCGGAAAGCGACGAGGACGACGGTGCGGACGACGCGCTGTTTCAGGACTATCAGCGTGGCCTGTATCTGCTCGATCCGTTCTATATCGATGCCTGCGAGCGCGAACGTTGCGGTCTGTTCACGCTGGCCGAAGTGGCGCCGCAGCACTTCACGCGCACCGAGTACTATCAGCGCTATTTCCAGCGCAACATCGTCGCCGACGAGATCCACTTCAATCAGACGCTGGATGAGCGCCGGACATTGTGCCTGTCGCTGGGCTCGACTCGTCCATTTTCCCGGGAAGCGCTGGGCAGTCTCGCCCTGATGCAGCCGTGGATACTGGCGCTGATGCGGCTTCGCATGCATTTCGAGCCGGAAGAAGCTGGCGCTTCCGGACCACATCCGTGGCATCCGCAACCGGACAAGGAGCTTGAATTCGATTCACGCTACGCCTTGACCGAGCGTGAGCGCGAAGTCAGTCAATTGATGCTGGGTGGCAGCTCGACCAAGGAGATTGCCCGTCGTCTGGCAATCTCGATCGAGACGGTGCGCGCCCACAAGAAGCATCTCTACGCCAAGCTGGGTGTCAGCTCGCAATCGGAGTTGTTTTCGCTGTTCTGGCAGGCGCGACGCTGATTCAGAGCGTGCGGTCGTCGACGCCGAAGCTCGGCGGCACGAACCAGCGCACGTCACGCAGATCCTGTTCGATCAGGTTCTCGACCTGCAGCAGGTGGGCGAAGATTGCCATGCGCATGGGAATGCCGTTGTCGGTCTGGCGGAAGATCGCCAGGCGCGGGTCACCGTTCAGATCGGTGCTGAGATCGTTGGCGCCGGGGCGGCTGTCTCGCGGCAGCGGGTGCATGACGATGGTGGTCGGCGAGCAGCGGCGGTCGAGGAAGCCACGATCGACGACAAAATCCGAGGTCAGTTCGGCGAAGCTCTCCGACATCTCCGCAGTGAAGCGCTCGCGCTGGATGCGGGTGGCGTAGATCACGTTCACGTCGTCGAAGTTCTCCGCCAGATTGGGGCGCGTTTCGATGCGATGCCCGCGAGATGCCACCAGGTCGATCAGGTGCTGCGGCATTTCCAGCCCCGGCGGCGAGACCAGCGTGATCCGCAGCGGTTCGTAGAGCGACAGCAGCTTGATCAGCGAGTGCACGGTGCGGCCGTATTTCAGATCGCCGGTCAGCAGCAGGTGGGCGCCGGCCAACGGCTTGCCCAGCCGCGCGAACTCCTTGGTGATGGTGTAGACGTCCAGCAGCGCCTGGCTCGGATGCTCGCCGGGGCCGTCGCCGCCATTGATCACCGGCACCTGGGTCGCTTCGGCGAATTCAGCCACCGAGCCCTGCTCCGGGTGGCGCATGACGATGGCGTCGACGTAACCGCCCATGACGCGGCTGGTGTCGTAGAGCGATTCCCCCTTCGCCATCGAGGAGAAGGTGAAGCCGGTGGTGTCGCAGACGCTGCCGCCGAGCCGGCAGAAGGCGGCGTTGAAGCTGATGCGGGTTCGGGTGCTGGCCTCGAAGAAGAGGTTGCCGAGCACGGCGCCTTCGAGCACGCGGGTCACCTTGCGCCGCTGGGCGATCGGCTCCATGCGCTCGGCAATGCGGATCAGGTGATCGACGGCGTCACGGGAGAGCGAGTCGACGGAGAGCAGGTGCGAAGGCATCGGGAAACCTCTTTGGCGGGCGAATGTGACAGCGCATGCGGCGGCGATAGTGTAGCGCCGCTGGCGGCTCGCTTCACGCTCGGCGGTGGCTTGGCAACGGCGCTCGTGAGAGAGCCGGACATTTGGGCAGGCGCAGCCCTCAAGCCATAGCCCGTTCCAGCCGCTGCTTACGCCGCTCCCAGTCCGGCATCACCTGTTCCAGCAGCTCGAAAAACGCCGGGCCGTGATGGGGCTCGGCGCGGTGGCAGAGTTCATGGGTGATTACATAGTCGATGGCGTCCACCGGGGCCTGAACCAGGCGGCGATTGAGCAGCAAGCGGCCAGCTGGAGACATGGAGCCCCAACGTTGCTGAATCCGACGCACGATGATCCCGATCGGGCGGAATGACTGCGGCACCGCGAAGCGGGCCAGGCAGTGCTCCAGCCGCTCCGGGAACTTGATGTGGGCCCGATCCCGGTACCAGGCCTCGACCAGTTCGCGTGTCGTCTCGGGGCTGTGGGGGCGAGGGGTCTGCACGACGATGAAGCCCCGGATCAGCTTCACACGCTTGTGCGTATGCGGGATCACCTTCAGGCGATACTGCCTTCCGAGGTAGAGGTGCGTCTCACCGGCGAGATATTGCCGCTTGGGTGTCCGCGGCAGGAACTGAGAGAAATAACGCTGCTGCCGCACCACCCAGGCGGCGCGCTTGCGCAGTCTGGCTTCGATGGCCGCCAAAGGTGTTTCCAGAGGGGCTGCGATCATCACCGAGGCGTCCGGCTCGACGGCGATTTCGAGCGTCTTTCTGGGTCGGCGTTTGACCTCGTAGTGAATCTCCTGGGCGCCATAGCGCAGGCAGTGACGTTCCCGAGTCATGCGGTGAACCTGGCCCGGGCGAGATTCATGATCTTCTGCTCCAGATCGTCCAGCACCTCGACCGGCAGATCGACGCCCTTCTGGTCGCGGATAACATCGAAGAAGTAATCGTCGATGGCGTTGCGTAGATCGTTCTGCGCCACCTCGTTCGACCACAGATCGACGATCAGATGTGACTTGATGATCTCGATGATGTCCAAGGAGATGACGGCCGCTTCGTCACCCGCCACCGTCGCATCGTCTCGGGTCTGAAGTTGGCCGTCGAGGATACCGAAGAACGCCTGCCCATCCTCATCGCCACGAAGGCGCTCCGGCACGTGATGGCCGCGCTCCTTGCGTGCTATCTGGCTTGCCAGCTTTACTACGCTCTGCAGGTACTCACGTTCGGAGAGCCGCTGCTCGCGATAGGCGCGAATCGTCTCTTCGAGCAGCTCCGAAAAACGTTTGTAAAAGGTGGGGTCCTCATCCATGTTCTCGGTAATCGCCCGCCGCGTGGCACTGGAGATGCGGTCGGCCTTCGAGGCTTCCGAGACGCCGGTTTCATCGACCACCGCTTTCAGCGCATCGGGATCGTTGATGTTGACCACATCGATGATCGTCTCGGCGGGCATCGCCACGACATGATCGTCGAGTAGCTTCTGGATCTTGGGTTCGAACTCGCGGATATCGACCGTTTCCTGATAGCGGATCTGGACCGAGCGCTTGAGTTCCGAGAACTGCTGCCAGTCGCGCTTCAGGGCGTCCACTTTATTCTGGTCGAAGACGTCGAACAGCTTGTCCGACGACAGCGCGATATGCAGGCAACGGCTGAAGGCGCTCAGGCGCGCATAGAAGTCCTGGCGGCGCGCTTCGTCGGCGAGATGGCGCTCGAACTGCTCCATGTCGCGCTTGTTGCGCACCGACTTGAACAGATCCCAGAGCTGATCGTGACGCTGAGGCAGCTTGCGGATCTCCTCGCGGACATCGTGCACCGTCCCGGCGAGGTCCGCCGCTTCGTAGCCCTCGAAGGCGTTGTAGGTGGTCAACGCGCTGTCGAGCTCGCCGAGCAGGCCTTCGTAGTCGATGACGAAGCCGAATTGCTTCTCCGTATCGCCCTCCTCGAAGAGTCGGTTCACGCGCGCGATGGCCTGCAGCAGATTGTGCTCCTTGAGCGACTTGCAGATGTAAAGCACGGTGTTGCGCGGCGCATCGAAGCCGGTGAGAAGTTTCGAGACCACAATCAGGATCTCCGGATCGCCGGAACCCTTGAAAGCCTCGACGATTTCGCGGTTGTACGCCTCCTCGGTCTTGTACCGCGCCATCATCTGCGACCAGAAATCCTGCACCATATCCCTCGATTGCTGATCGACCTCTTCGTTGCCCTCGTTCTCATCGGGCGGCGATATGACGATCGCGCTAGAGACGTGGTCTATCTCGTCCAGGACTGCCTTGAAGCGAACGGCCGCAGCCTTCGACGGCGCGACGATCTGCGCCTTGAAGCCCGTCCCCTGCCAGTGCTGGCGATAGTGCTCGGAGATGTCGAACGCCTTGGCGCGGATCGCCTGCTCGGTCTTGGCCAGTGCATCCATGCGCGAGAACTTGCGCTTCAGATCGCGGCGCTGATCCTCGCTCAGGCCAACGCTGATCTTGTCGAACCAGCGGTCGATCACCTGACCCGAGACCTGCTGCTCGACCAGTCTGCCCTCGTAGAGCAGCGGCACCACGGATTCGTCGGCCACCGCTTCGTCGATGCCATAGCGATGGATCAGCCGGCCGAAGGTCTGTAGCGTGTTTTTCTCTTTCTTCAGCAGCGGCGTACCGGTGAAGCCGAGATAGCAGGCGCGGGGCAGCAGCCGGCGCATCTTGGCGGCAAACTGGCTATGCCCGCCGTAGCGGCCGGTCTGGGTGCGGTGGCTTTCGTCGACCAGTACGAAGACGTTGGGATCGTCATCCGGCAGCTGGTTGTGCTTCAGTGCGGTATCGAACTTGTTGATGATCGTGGTGATCAGTGGCGTCTTGTCGCGCACGAGTTCGAGCAGATGCGCGCCGGTCGTCGCCCGTACCGGCTCCAGATCGCAGGACTTGAACGTCCCCTTGATCTGCCGGTCGAGATCGTCGCGGTCGGTGACGATGATGATGCGCGGGTTTTCGATGCCGCTTTCCAGCGCCAGGGCACGACCCAGCATTACCATGGTCAGCGACTTGCCCGAGCCCTGGGTGTGCCAGATCACGCCGCCCTTGCGCGCACCGCGGGTATCGTGCTGGCTAATGGTCTCGATCGCCCGCCGGATGCCGAAGAACTGCTGATGACGCGCGATCTTGCGCACACCGCCATCGAACACGGTGAAGCGACGGATCAGATCGAGCAGCCGCGACGGCCGGCACAGCGCATAGAGCGTTCGATCCTGCGCGGTCACGGCGCGCTCGCCTTCCTCCCGCAGCGCCAGGAAATGGTCGCGGGCATCCGCCAGGCGGCCGGTATAGATCGCCTGCGCTTCCGCGATGCTCAGCGGCTGGTTGGCCGCCGCCAGCAGTCGCTCGGCTTCGTCCTCGCTGGCGAGTTCGGCCATCTGCTCCGGGGCCGGTGCTGCCGTGGCGGGGAGCGCGCGCGCCATGACGGAGAGGGCATCCTCCGCATCATCCTCTTCCCGCCAGCCGTGCCAGAACTTCGCCTTGGCACCGACGGTGGCATAACGCGCCTCCACTCGGTTCATGGTCATCAGCAGCTGCGCAAAGTGGAAGAGCTGGGGAATGCCATCTTCGCGCTGATAGCCGATCAGCTGGCTATCGGCCTTCTTCAGGTGTTCAGTGGGCCGCTTGTTCTCGATCACCACGAACGGAATGCCGTTGACGAACGCGACGATATCGCAGCGTCGGGTCTGGCGAGACGCCGTCCGCTCGACCGCGAATTCGGCGGTGACGTGGAAAACGTTGTTTTCGGGCGTCTCCCAGTCGATATAGCGAAACGAGTGGCTCTTGGAGTCGCCATCGATGGATTTGGTGATCGTGGTGCCGAGCACCAGGGTGTCGTAGATCTCCTGATTGGTAACGCGCAGCCCCTTCAGCCGGTCCGGCGTGGGCTTTAGCCGACGCAGCGCCTCATGGGCATCCTGCAGGTCGAAGGGGTACTCTCGCCCGCGATGGGTGAAGCGGTTGAGGCGCATCGACTGCTCGATCAGGATATCGTCCAGCACCACGTTCTTGAGCCGCCCACCGCGCAGGCGCAGCGCCTCCGCCTGCGACAGCGGAGTGAAGCCCAGCGCCACCAGCAGCTGTAGCGCGGGAATCTGGGACTGGTGTTTTTCAGCGGCGTTAAAAACTTTGTTCATTATGATTTTGCCAGAGCTTTGCCGCCTGCTTCTTCGGACGTTGCAACCGAAGAGGTACGTCCTCTTCTTACCCCTGCCGAAGACGCCGGCTTTTCGATCAGTTCTATCGCAACGTCGAATCCCAATTTTCGGAGGCGTTCAACTGAAACTTGCAAACTTACCTTACTAAAAAATGGCAATCCCAAAGTCCCGTCGGCGTAGGGTTGGCGCATGATTCCGTAAACAATAGTGTATTTTTCGCGAACAACACGTTCGGTTGATTTTGGCAAATGGACTTCAAAACCTTTCTTCTCAGACTTAACAATTGAACGCAGTTTTTTCCTAAACTCTTTATCGCCTACGAAAGCCTCTGCACTGACAACACCCTGTGACCAAAGGTGGCTTATGGGGCCGGAAGAGTGGCCGTCTTTCAAGTGAATGAAGTGTTTTTTATCTGACAAAAAGTCCGCTGGCTCGAGGTTTGCATTTCGCACACCGGCGGGGTTGATTTTTTCCCTATCGAGCTTGAGAAGATCTGCTGCCCTAGTCTCAACCAGATTCGCGATGAGTTCTTGCTCGTTATGTGCAGCGGTCTTTCCAATAATATTGACTGTGTCGATCTCATCAAAAAATTTGTTCACACTATCCTTGAATAATGCTTCGACCTGAAACCAGTTGCCAGCAAAAAGGATAAAATAAAACGTGTCCGTTTTCGAGGTCAAAGACGCCTCGTGAATAAAGCAATCGTAAACTTTCCATTTTTCCGAAAACTGATCTTTGTCAGACGGCTTCGCGGAAATTCGGTGTTTTTCCTTTATCTCTTTAATGTCGCCGGTGAATTTGCATCGGTTCAGCTCACTTATATAGTCAGTTATTGCCAAGCTGTGAAATGTGGCCCCATGACTTCCAAAGCCATTGTAGTGAAGCTCACTCCCTTCGATATAGTTGGCCACTTCCGGTGGCGACATGTGAAGATCCACCGGATTACCCTTTCGCAACTCACCCAGATCTACAAATAACTTTTCGTCCAGCTGTTCGATGAGATCCTTTTCGATCACGGGTCGCAGGTTATCAACCCATTTAAAATCAGTTTTATAGTCTGTTTTTTCGTAAATCTTAAAGATCTCATTACATTTTTTCTGGACATCATTAATATCTAGCTCACAAGTGATAGATAAAGAATCCTTACCTGCAACAAAACGTGCAAAGCTTGGATCTTTAGGCGTACCACCTGCGACCCTCGCGACATCACGCAATCGATCAACGCCGAAGGCATTGACATCGCTATCACGGCTAGCCTGAACTCTTTTTTGGAATGTAACCGCATCTGGTGTTGCCAAATCCAGTGAACGTATATTGCTCCCCGGAACAGAGTTCAGCGTGACCTTCAATCCAAACTGTCGCTCAAACGCATCGTCGTTGAGAGCGATATGAATATGGCCGAAGCAAATGGCAGCGAATCGTGACCCAACAGGCGTGAAGATTACAGCACCCGCCCCACCCGTGAAGATGTCGTCGGATAGCTCATAAAATCCTTCCTCGATGAAAGAGCGCCATTTAGGAGGGTTGGAATATATCTGTCCGACAAATACTGTGGCTCCCTCAATGAGTTCCCATGGCCCTCGCTGAAGAGCGCGATTCGTGTTTGGGGCGAAGGTTTCAGTGAAAGCTTCTTCTATATCTCGGCCTTCACGTAAAAGACGTATGTTGAGGGTGCGCACAGTCATCTCATTACTCCATTTCGACTCGCCATTCACCAGTTAGCAGCTTCTGCATCAGCCCGCGCTTCTGCCGAGTCACAGCATCGATTTCGCGTTCGGTCGCTTCCAGGTCGTCTCGTGCGGTGTCCAGTACGTCGGCAAGCGCTTTCTGCTCATCGAGGTCGGGCAGTGGTAGCTTCAGCGCGGCCAAATCGGCGTAGTAGGTGCGTTGGCGAACGCTGCCCGAGCCACCGCTATTGATGTAGTGGGCCCACCACGAAGTCTTTCGCAGATGGTCAAGGTAGCCGGGATCAAGCCCGTCGGCGTTGCAGGCGAAGACGACGTAGTCTGGGCTGACCAGTACCTCTTCATCGCGGTGATTCATCGCGATGGAGCCGACATTGATGCGCATGGGGTTATAAGCGAAAGCGCGAGGCGGCAGGCGCTTATAGCGGCTGATATCACCGGCAATGGTCTGTTCCCGCATGGGCACGACACCCTGGGCCTTGGTTACCCCCATGACGTAGTCGCGGCCGAGTCCTTTAGCTCCATTTCGCTCGGTCAGCTCATGGGTAACGGCCGCAAGGCGTGTCGGCGTCCAGTGGTGTCGCTGGCCATTCAGACGGAGGTTTCCGAAAAGAAGAGTCCCCCTTAGGCTGCCTAGGCGCTGCGCCTTCGTCGCTCGAAGCGTGGTGAGCTTTTCGAGCGCCTCGTCCCAAGTTCGCAGAATCTCGGCAATCCTGCACTGCTCGGGCAAGCTAACATTAGGAATCGGTAACTTTCGGAGTTCTTCGATAGAGAGTTCGCGAAAAGTGCTGCCATTTGCGTTGCGTGCAATTAGTCTCTGCAATACTGGTCCCTGTAGCACGTACCTCACAAACTCTGGGGTGAAGTTATCTCCAATACGGATACGTGCCACACCCCTAGCGATGTTCGCGCCTTCCAGATCAGGTGGCGCAATTGAAGACTGACCGATATTGCCTCTGAGCGAAAAAAGAATATCTCCTAGCTCTATTTGAGATCGATCATATCGTGCTGCGATTTCCGGCGATGTCCGTTGTAGTGCATGAATATCAACTTCTCCACCTACATCTCTACTCTGAACGAAAGGAATGCCTTTCGGTACTTCAGATCCAGGCTGTACTATGCCGTATACGATGGGAGCATTGGCTTTTACAAGCACAGAGAGCGGCGTTGTTGCCATGTTCGTTTCTTGCGCTCTAGCCATCGAAGAAATGTTGTTCAATTTGGTCTTGGTCAGCACAGCGTCTTTCTGAGAGAGATCAGTCATCGCCACGCCCCCTCTTCCCCGACTTCGCCACATCGGCAATACGCTTCAGCTCCTCGAGATCACCCGCTTCATCCGCCGCCTGCTTCTGGGCGGCCTTGCGCCTGGCATCGAACGCCTCGTAGCGCTCGTGCGCGATACGCTTGGCGGCTTCCGCCGAGATGGAGCCCGGCCCCTCCAGTTTTGGCAGTTCGTTGGCGGTCAGGAAGGTGTCGAGCACGCGCTCCCACTCCGCCAGCCGCATGGTCTGCCGTCTCGTCGCGCGCAGTTCGGCGGTGTTGAGGAAGGTTTCGACGATCAGGTTGAGCTCCTTGATTTCGGCCTCGGCCAGATAGTTCTTGGCCGTGCCCACATCGGCCTTGCGCAGCGGTCGCCCCTTGTCGGCATTCTTCCAGGTCGTCAGGCCCATATTGGGCTGCTCGGGGTTGGCGCGGGCGCGGATCAGCTCGCCGGCGGTATGGCTGGTCACGGCGTTGAGCATCTTGTTCTGGATCGTGGCGTAAAAGGTGGGTACTGCCGGCGAGCTGGGGTCGTAATCCTCGCTGAGCGCCAGGATATCGCGCACTTTCTGATAAAACCGCGCTTCTGATGCGCGGATATCGCGGATGCGCTCGAGCAGTTCGTCGAAGTAGTCCCAGGTGGGGTCCTTCAGGCGTTCGTCGTGCATGACGAAGCCCTTGACGAGATACTCCTTCAGGATCGTCGAGGCCCAGCGGCGGAACTGCACACCGCGGGGGCTGCGCACGCGGTAACCCACCGCCAGAATCAGCTCGAGATTGTAGTGCTTGAGCGAGCGGCGCACCTGGCGCCCACCCTCGCTACGAACTTGTAAGAATTCCTTACAGGTTGCCGCCTCGGTCAGTTCTTCATCGTCATAGATCGCCCGCACGAGCTGGGTGATGCCCTGCGGGCTGGAAGCGAACAGCTCCGCCATCTGGCCCTGGGTCAGCCATACGGTGCCATCCACGGCACGCAGCTGAATCTCGGCCTGACCATCCTCGGTGGTGTAGAGAATGATTTCGCCTTCAGACATCGACGCCGAGCTCCTTCAGATAACCATCCATCTTCTTTCGAACTTCGGCCAGCTCACCTTCTATCCGTACGATGTCTCGCTGCACGGCGGCCACGTCGATCTCTTCCTCTGGCTCGAAAGTATCCACATAGCGGGGAATGTTGAGGTTATAGCCGTTATCAAAGAGCTCCTTCGGGCTTGCGCGATGGGAGTAGCGCTCGATCTCGGCGCGGGTGCGGTAGGTCTCCAGCACCTTGCCGATATGGGCGTCATCCATCACGTTCTGGGTCTTGCTCGGCGTGAATGACTTGCTGGCGTCGATGAACAGCACGTCGCGCCGTGATTCGTTGGCGCCGCCTTCCTCCCGCGAGCGGTCGAAGATCAGGATGGCGACCGGAATCCCCGTGGTGGTGAACAGATTGGCGGGCAAGCCGACGACGGTGTCGAGCAGATTCTCTTCGATCAACTGCTGGCGGATGCGCCCCTCGGCACCGGCGCGGAACAGTACCCCGTGAGGCACGATGACCGCGACGCGGCCGGATTGACGCTTGGCAATCTCGATCATGTGGGTGATGAAGGCGTAATCGCCCTTCGATTTGGGCGGAACGCCGCGCCAGAAGCGCGCGAACGGATCGGCACCGGCGTTCTCTGCGCCCCATTTATCCAGCGAGAACGGCGGGTTGGCCAGCACCACGTCGAAGCGCATGAGGTGGTCGCTCTCTACCAAAGCCGGGCTGTTGAGGGTGTCACACCACTCGATGCGCGCGGCATCCTTGGCGTGCAGGAACATGTTCATGCGCGCCAGTGCCCATGTGGCGCCGTTGACCTCCTGACCGTAGAGGGCGAAGTTTTCGGAGCCGACCTCCTGGGAAGCCTGGATCAGCAGCGAGCCGGAGCCGCAGGCGGGGTCGCAGATGGTGCTGCCCGGCTCGGGCGCGGCCAGTTTGGCCAGCAAGCGCGAGACCGCCGTGGGCGTGTAGAACTCGCCGGCCTTCTTGCCGGCGTCCGAGGCGAAGCGCGAGATGAGATAGATGTAGCACTCGCCGATGATGTCCTCGGTCACCCGCGAGGGGCGCAGGTCGAGTGCGGGTTTGGCGAAATCCTCGAGCAGGTTCTTGAGCCGGCGGTTGCGGTCCTTGGGGCGGCCGAGGTTGGCTTCCGAGTTGAAGTCGATATTGCGAAAGACACCTTCCAGCTTGCTGCGATTGGCGTCTTCGATCTTTTCGAGGGCGATATTGATCAGCTCGCCGATGTTGGGTTCGTTTCGCTGAGTGTGAAGGTCGTAGAAACTGGCCCCCTCGGGGAGGATAAATCGTTCGCGCTCCAAGCGTCGGCGAATACGAGCTTGGTCGTCACCGTATCGTTCACGGTAGGTTTTGAGATGATCGTTCCAGAGGTCTGAAATGTACTTCAGGAACAACATAACCAAGATGTAATCCTTGTACTGACCCGCATCGACGGCACCTCTGAAGGTGTCGCAGGCTGCCCAGGCTGTCTGGTTAATCTGCTGTTGCGTAACTTGGTCAGTCATTGGGCAATTTCCTTCTGATCAGCAGCCATTGCGGCCTCGCTGAGAATGATGCTTGCAAGCTGTTCCTTGCGAGTGGCGATCTCTCGGAGCAGGCGACCCTCCTGCCGCGCCAAGGCACTCAGTTCGACGATACGTTTTTGCGTGCTCAGGTCGGGCACGGCGATATCAAGATTTTCAAGGACTCTCATCGGGATCATCCTGAGGCTTGTCCCCTGAGCCTCCGCACCGAGCCTTCGCTGCGCGTCAGGCTGGTTGATGGCCCAAGCCAGGTATTCCGGAAGAACAAAATTCGGGTCTGGACGCATTATTAAAAGCGGCACAATAACAGCGACAGGCTCTGCAAGGGCATTCCCAATGGCAGCCGCTGTATTCGGTTCCCCACGAGAGCGAAACACCACTTCGCCTCCTCGAACGAAGTAGTGATCGGACAGCTTGCCAAGATCGTACCGTTGGAAGTTGGGGCCTGGTGTTGCGCCGTCCATAGCGACGTCTCGCAGCTGTAAGGCAGGAACCCCGCCTTTCGATACTGGCTCGAGCTTACCGCGCGCTGTATAGCCTGAGTGGATATTGCAAAGCCCAGCGAGTCTCATATTTAGATCTCTGTAGGTCGATATACAGATTCTCAGTCATGACGTTGTTTTGGTCAAGGAAAAATGCAGTTTCAGCTCTACAGAGATTTTGATCCATTGCATTTTATGGGAATGGTTTCAAATGGGAATTGCAAAAGAGCATGGGTATCGCTCGAATCTTCTTAAGCATCGCGCCGTGCGTCACCGGCTTCACGCCCGGCGGCGATATCGTCCTGGCTGTCGAATATTCCCGTTCGCCGGCCGGGCCGACGGCCCACGGGAGCCACCTCCTGCAGCGTCGTCGATACCGTTAATCTGGCTTAAGATCCGATAGCGGGATTTGAATGAATCCGCCCAGGCTTCCTATGCTTTGGGTGCGCCGTGGCAATCCATTGGAGGATTCGCCGCGGCGAGCAGAGACGGCACCCATTCAGCCGCCATCGTTCATTCGATTCCATTCAGGAGGGAGCCAGAATGTCAGAATCGCATTTTCCCCCGCAGCACCAGGCACACCAGCCGGGTGACGAGCATGACATGCAGCCCGAGCCGGAGTTCATTCGCGACGACTATCGCGGCACCGACAAGCTCAAGGGCAAGGTGGCGCTGATTACCGGCGGCGACAGTGGTATCGGCCGTGCCGTGGCAGTGCACTACGCCCGCGAAGGGGCCGATTGTGCCGTGGTCTATCTCGATGAGGATCGCGATGCGGAAGACACCAAGGCGCTGATCGAAGCCGAAGGCCAGCGCTGCCTGCTGCTCAAGGGCGACGTGGCCGACTCCGCGTTCTGTCGTGAAGCGGTCGAGCGCACGCGCCAGGAGCTGGGCGGTCTCAACATCCTCGTCAACAACGCTGCCGAGCAGCATGACTGGGACGACGTCACCGAGATCACCGACGAACAGTTGCAGCGCACCTTCGCCACCAACATCTTCAGCCACTTCTATTTCGTGCGCGAAGCCCTGCCGCACATGAGCGCCGGTGACACGATCATCGCGACGTCATCGGTCAATGCCTTCAAGGGTAACGCGACGCTGATCGACTACTCCTCCACCAAAGGGGCGATCCAGGGGTTGGTACGTTCGCTGGCGCAGTCGCTGGTGGATCGCGAGATTCGCGTCAATGCGGTGGCGCCGGGCCCGGTCTGGACGCCGCTGATTCCGGCCAGCTTCGATGACGAAAAGGTCGAGGGCTTCGGTGGGCAGGTGCCGATGCAGCGCGCCGGCCAGCCCAGCGAGATGGGCCCGGCCTACGTCTATCTGGCCAGCCAGGAGTCTTCCTACATGACCGGACAGACTATCCATCTGAATGGCGGGGTGATCCTGAATACCTGAGGATTCCCGGGCGAAAAGTGTCTGCGCTCGACGACGTTTCGGGCCAGACACTATTCGGGGCCAGATACTACGCCGGCGGTTCGGTCGGTGTCTTGCCGCCGATCTTGGCGGTAATCTCGCGGGCCGTTTCCGCGACTAGTGCGGCAAGCTCGGGCAGGCGGGAATCGTCGATACGGGCCACCGGGCCGGAAACTGAGATCGCGGCCAGCGGCAGGCCGCTTTCGTCGTGGAGCGTGGCGGCAACGCAGTTGAGACCGATGGCATGCTCCTCGCGATCGACGGCGTAGCCTTGGCGGCGAATCTCGACCAGCTGTGCGCGCAGCCTGTCGACATCGGTCAGCGTGTTGGGCGTTTCTCCCTCCAGCGTGCGTCCGGCCACGATCTGCTCGAACTCCTGCGGCGGCATCCACGCCAACAGCGCCTTGCCGACACCGGAAGCGTGAAGCGGTGCCCGCGAGCCGAGCCGGGTGATCATCCGCATCATCTGTTTGGATTCGCTCTGGGCGAGATAGACCACCATGCCGTCGTCGCGGATACCGAGATTGGCGGTTTCCCCGGTGGTGGCGGTCAGGCGGCGCAGAAACGGGCGCGCGGTAGCGACGAAATCCCGCGCTTCGAGGAAGCTGTTGCCGATGCGGAAGGTCTTGACGTCGATCTTCCACAGCCCGCTTTCGACATCCTGGGTGATGAAGCCCTGCTGGAACAGCGCCTGCAACAGGCGGTGCGTGGTCGAGGGCGCCAGATCGACGTCTTCGGCAATGTCGGAAAGTGCCAGCCCGTCCGGAGCCGCAGCCAGCCCTTCCAGAATGGTCAGACCCCGTACCAGCGACTGGCTGTGTCCGCCGCTGCTCTTGGCGCTGCCGGCCGGCCGGCCGACGGAACGACGTTTGGGCTCTGCCGCGCCGTGTCGTGGCTGATCGGTCGCTGTCGCCCGAATCCGCTCCTGGTCTGTCACCCGATTCCGCTCTTTGTCCGTCACCCGTCGCCGCTCTCGTGTTCGTCCGTGGTCAGGCGCTCAGGATAACCGCTCGCTCTCCCAGTGTCTGTGCGCCAGCGGCTACGACTTTCGGTCGGCTCGCTGCTCCAGGCGCAGCAGCGCGATCCGGTGGATCTGCTCGATGGCGGTGCGACGCTCCTCTTCCGGGGAGTGATTCAGGCGCGTCTCGAACGCCTCGAGGATCGCGTGGCGGTCGAGCCCGCGAACGGCGATCACGAACGGGAATTCGAAGCGCTCGCGGTAGGCCTGGTTGAGCTTCTCGAAGCGGGCGAACTCTGCCGGCGTGCACTGGTCCAGGCCGGCGCCGGCCTGCTCCGAGCGGGAGTCGTCGGTCAGCTCGCCGGCGACCGCCGCCTTGCCGGCCAGATCGGGATGGGCGCGGATCAGCGCGAGCTGGGCTTCCGGCGATGCCGCGTCTACCTGCTGGCGCAGCCGCTCGGCCAGCCCGGCTGGGGGGTCCTGCGCCTCGCCGAGACCGGTATCCCAGCTCTGCGCCGCGATCCATGGCGAGTGTTCGTAGATCTCGCCATAACTGACGATGAAGGCGTCGCGATCCAACTGGCTGGGGCGCGGGGAGAGAAGCATTGTGGCCATGAGGACTCCGGTTGACCTTTGTATACAAACGCACTTGAATGAGGCTAACGCTTTCCGCGCTCGGCAATCCACTGTTTTCGCGCCCGCCGCGCGTGCCACCCTATCGAGGCCCTCATGAGCGAAACTTCCCACGGCTATCTGACCACTCACGTGCTGGACACGGCGCTGGGCCGCCCCGCCAGCGAGCTGCGCATCGAACTCTATCGGCTGGAGGGCGGCACGCGCCTGCGTCTGGCCGACGTGAAGACCAACGCGGACGGCCGCTGCGATGCGCCGCTGCTCGAAGGCAACGACTTCACCGCAGGCGTCTACGAACTGCTGTTCCACGCCGGCGACTATTTACGGGCCGGCCACACATCCGGCTTACGTGCCAGCCAGTCGTCCCCGGGCCATTTCCTCGACCGGATTCCGCTGCAGTTCACGGTCGATGCGCCCGGCGAGCACTACCACGTGCCGCTGTTGCTGTCGCCTTTTGCCTACTCCACGTATCGGGGCAGCTAGAAAAGCGCTGCACTCGGCCATGCGTCGTTAAAAATTATCTCGCCATGCTCATTAACAGATACGTTAACTCCGCTGACTCAAGAATTTTTGCCTCGCCTGGCCATCGCTCGCGGCTTTTCTCCGTCAGTGAAGTTTTCATGTTCCCGGAGATCTATTGTGACGACCACGCTGATCCATAACGCCGAACTGATCGCGACGTTCGACGATGCCGAGCGCGAGCTGCGCAACGCCAGTATCCGGCTGGAGGACAATCGCATCGTTGCCATCGGTCCGGCGGAAGAACTGACAGAAGAGCGAGCCGGACCGGCCGACGTCGTCATCGATGCTCGCGGCCATGTGATCCTGCCGGGGCTGGTGAATACCCACCATCACTTCTACCAGACCCTGACGCGCAACCTGCCCGCCGGGCAGAACGCCGAGCTGTTCGACTGGCTGGTGACGCACTATCCGATCTGGGCGCGGCTCGATCCGGAGTCGCTTCACGCCAGTAGCCAGATCGCTGCCGCCGAGCTGCTGCTCTCCGGCTGCACCACGGCGGCGGACCATACCTACCTCTGGCCCAACGGCGCGCGCATCGACGACCAGATCGCGGCGGTCTCCGAGCTTGGCCTGCGCTTTCACGCCTCGCGGGGGTCAATGTCGGTGGGCGAGTCCCAGGGCGGGCTGCCGCCGGACAGCGTGGTCGAATCCGAGCAGGCGATCCTCGACGATACCCAGCGCGCCATCGAGCGCTATCACGACGCCTCCGAGCGGGCGATGACCCGGATCGTGGTCGCGCCCTGTTCGCCATTTTCGGTCTCCCGCGAGCTGATGCAGGAGAGCGCCACGCTGGCGCGCCATTACGGCGTGCATCTGCACACGCACCTGGCCGAGACCCGCGACGAGGAAGCCTACTGTCGTGAGCGCTTCGGCTGCACGCCGGTGGAGTACGCCGAGCAGGTCGGCTGGGTCGGCAGCGATGTCTGGTTCGCGCACATGGTGCATCCGCATGCCGACGAGATCACGCGACTCGGTGGTCACTGCTGCGGCGCCGCACATTGCCCCAGCTCCAACATGCGGCTCGGCTCCGGCATCGCGCCGGTGATGGCGATGCACCGCGCCGGCATGCGCGTCGGCCTGGGGGTCGACGGCAGCGCCTCCAACGATGGTTCGCATCTGCTGGCGGAGGCGCGCCAGGCGATGCTGCTGGGTCGGCTGCAGGGCGACATGAGCGAGATCACCGCCCGCCGGATGCTGTGGTTCGCCACCCGTGGCGGGGCATCGGTGCTGGGCCGGGACGATATCGGCCAGCTCGCGGTGGGTAAGGCCGCCGACCTCATCGGCTTCCGGCTCGACTCGCTGGCGCTGGCCGGCGGCGCGCTCCACGATCCGCTGGCTTCGCTGGTGTTCTGCCAGCCGCCGAACGTCGATCTTTCGATCGTCAACGGCGTGCGGCGCGTCGAAGGGGGCCGGCTGCTCGGTCACGATCTCGACGCCATGGTGGCCAGGCACAACGCCTGCGCCCGGCGGCTGGTCAAGGGTTGAGGAAGACGGGAGGCTGTCATCTCCAGGGGCGGCGTATACAATCGAGCCATGGATCAATGGACGTGGAAACGTACGCTGGGTGGAGCGAACAACGATGGCAACAAGCGCGAACGCAGCGACAGGGCGGGATGAAGGGCAAGCCGGCAAGCCGACCGGGCGCAGCCGGGGGGCCGGCAAGGCGGGCAACGGCGCCGAGCGTCACGAAGCGATCTATCAGCAGATTCGCGAGGCGATCGTCGAGCATCGCCTCAGACCCGGGGCGCGTCTGCGCGAGGACGCGCTGGCGGAGGTGTTCGGTGTCAGCCGCACCGGCATCCGCAAGATTCTCCAGCGCCTCGCGCTCGAGCACCTGGTAACGCTGACGCCGCGCCGTGGCGCCAGCGTCAGCCGGCCCAGCATCGAGGAGGCGCGAGACGTCTTCGCCGCTCGCCAACTGGTCGAATGCCAACTGATGCCCTGGGTTTCCCGCCGGCTCAAGCCGGCCGACGCCAAGGCGTTGCGCGAGCTTGCGAAGAGCGAACGTCAGGCCTTGCGGGCCGGCGAGCAGAGCCGGGCCATCCAGCTTTCCGCCCAGTTCCACCAGCGCCTGGCCGAACTCTCCGGCAACACGCCGCTGGCCGAGTTCATCGAACGCCTATGTTCGCGCTCCTCGCTGATCCTGGCGGTCTATGGATCCTCCGGCCATCTGGGCTGCGAATCCCACGATCACGACGAACTGGTCACGATGCTGGAAACCGGCAAGGAAGCGCGTGCGGTCGCCTTCATGCAGCGCCACCTCAAGGCGATCGAGGCGTCGCTGTCGATCGAGGAGAGCGGGGACGAGGCGCCGGATCTGAGCGCGATTTTCGGCTAGGGAAAACTCGAGGCTCACTCGCCCCAATCGGCGAAACGGCCCACGAACGGCTTGGGTCGGGGAAAGGCGAGATCGCCGTGCTTGCTGGTGCCGAGCCCCAGCGAGACCAGCGATTCCGCCAGTTTCACCGCGGCGCTGACGCCTTCGATGACCGGCATGCCCAGGTCCAGCGTCAGCCGCTCGGTGAGATCCGCCATGCCGCCACAGCCCAGCACGATGGCGCCAATGCCGTCGTCATCCTTCGCTTGCCGGCACTCCTCCAGCAGCGCCTGATAGGCGTTGCCCGCCGGATTTTCCAGCTCCAGTACCGGCAGGTCGGTCGCTCGGACTCGCCGGCAGTGATCGCGGAATCCATACTGGTCGAGCAGGTGCTCGGCAATGATTGCGGTGCGCTGCAACGTCGTGACCACGGAGAAGCGCGTACTGACCAGCGTCGCCAGGTGAAAGCCGGCTTCGGCGATGCCGATGACCGGAGCGCGGGTCAGCTCGCGAGCGGCGAGCAGGCCCGGATCGCCGAAGCAGGCGATGATGTAGGCGTCCATTCCCATCGCTTCGCCGCGGCGTATCTCCTCGAGCACGCCGACGGCGCTGATCGCCTCGTCGAAGTGGCTTTCGATCGATACCGGCCCGCTGTCGGGCTGGCTGATGTGGATCTGCGTGTTCCCGGCGGCCACGCGGCTGGCGCAGGCGCCGATCTTGTCTGTCATGCTGGCGGTGGTGTTGGGATTGATGACGTGAATACGCATGGCTTGCCACCTTGGCGAGAGGGAAAAATCGCGGTACGTTTATTTTGTCCACAAAAATAAACGACTTTGAATACAATATCGATAACGATGGCCGATGAGACGCGATTCGCGTCGATCGGTTCGGCAACCACAAGGGCGCTGCGCATGATCTCCCTAGACTATCCACGCGATCTGATCGGCTATGGCCGCACGCCACCGCAAGCCAACTGGCCGGGCCAGGCCCGTGTCGCGGTGCAGTTCGTCCTCAACTACGAAGAGGGCGGCGAGAACAGCATCCTCCACGGCGACAGCCACTCCGAACAGTTCCTCTCCGAGATCGCCGGCGCCGAAGCCTACCCCGCTCGCCACCTGAGCATGGAGTCGATCTACGAATACGGCTCGCGGGCCGGCGTGTGGCGCGTGCTGCGCGAATTCGAGCGGCGCGGCCTGCCGTTGACGGTCTTCGGCGTGGCGATGGCGCTGGAGCGCAACCCGGAAGTCGCCCAGGCATTTCGCGAGCTGGGCCATGAAATCGCCTGCCACGGCTATCGCTGGATCCACTACCAGAACGTGCCGGAAGCGATCGAGCGCGAGCATCTCGAACGCGCCCTGGCCATTTTCCAGTCCCTCTACGGCGAGCTGCCGCTGGGCTGGTACACCGGCCGCGACAGCCCCAACACCCGGCGGTTACTGCTCGACCAGGGCGGCTTCCTCTACGACAGCGACTACTACGGCGACGACCTGCCGTTCTGGAGCGACGTTCAGGACAGCCACGGCCAGACCCATCGTCACCTGATCGTGCCCTACACGCTGGATACCAACGACATGCGCTTTGCCTCGCCGACCGGCTTCGATCACGGCGAGCCGTTCTTCCAGTACCTGCGAGATGCCTTCGACGTGCTCTATGAAGAAGGCGCGGACACGCCGAAGATGCTGTCGATCGGCCTGCATTGCCGGCTGGTCGGCCGACCCGGCCGCTTCCGCGCGCTGCAGCGCTTCCTCGATCATCTCGAAGCGCACGACCGGGTGTGGATAACTCGCCGTGTGGATATTGCCCGCCACTGGGCTGCCGAGCATCCGGCTTGAAAAGCAAGGAACCCCTCATGTCGCAGCGCAGCTACGATGGACCTAAACGAACCTACTACGCCCCCCACGGCGGTCTGCCGCCGCAAAGCCAGCTGATTCATGGCCGTGCGGTCTTCACCGAGGCCTATGCCGTCATTCCCAAGGGGGTGATGAGCGATATCGTCACGAGCTTTCTGCCGCATTGGGAGAAGACTCGGCTGTGGGTGCTGTCGCGGCCGCTCTCCGGCTTCGCCGAGACGTTTTCCCAGTACATCATGGAAGTCTCGCCCGGTGGCGGCAGCGAGCGGCCGGAGCCGGACAGCGGTGCCGAGGGCGTGCTGTTCGTGGTCGAGGGCGAGATGATGCTGACCATCGCGGGCGAGACGCACGAGATGACGCCGGGAGGTTACGCCTATCTGCCGCCGGGCTGCGACTGGCAGCTGCGCAACGCGAGCGAGGCGCCGGTGCGCTTCCACTGGATTCGCAAGGCGTACGAATTCGTCGAGGGGCTGGCGGCGCCGGAGTCTTTCGTCACCAACGAGCAGCAGATCGCGCCGACGCCGATGCCGGACACCGAGGGCCGCTGGGCGACCACGCGGTTCGTCGATCCCGCGGATCTGCGCCACGACATGCACGTGACCATCGTCACCTTCCAGCCGGGAGGCGTGATCCCGTTCGACGAAACCCACGTGATGGAGCACGGCCTCTACGTGCTCGAGGGCCGCGCGGTCTATCACCTCAACCAGGACTGGGTCGAGGTCGAGGCCGGCGACTACATGTGGTTGCGCGCCTTCTGCCCGCAATCCTGCTATGCCGGCGGATCGGAGCCGTTCCGCTACCTGCTCTACAAGGACGTCAACCGGCACATGAAACTGTCGCTTTCCGGAAGTTAACCGAAGCGGGAGAGCCGATAGGGCTCCCGCGGTGGCAGGTCGTCCCGGTGGACCGATGTGGCAGAGGCGTCGTGTTTGCCGGGGTCGGCCAGGCCCGCGATCATCTCGGCGGTGATCGCCGACTGCGTCAGCCCCAGATGGTGATGGCCGAAGGCCAGCAACACGCGGCCATTTTCGAGGCGGTCGATGATCGGCAGCGAGTCCGGCAGCGACGGGCGGAAGCCCATCCACGGTGTGGCGTCCTCGGCGTCGAGATCGTTCTTGAACAGGCCCCGGCTTAGGCGATGCAACTGCCACGCCCGGCCCATGTTGGGCGGTGCGTCCAGCCCCGCGAACTCCACGGTACCAGCCAGCCTCAGGCCGGTTTCCATCGGCGTCATGATGAAGCGGCGCTCCAGCGAGGTCACCGCAAAGGGGAGCCGGTCATGCTCGCGGGGCAGCATCAGGTGATAGCCGCGCTCGGTATCCAGCGGTATGCGCTTGCCGGTGAGTTGCGCGGTCAATGCTGCCGAGTGGGCGCCACAGGCGAGCAGCACGCGGCTCGCTGTCAGTTGTCGGCTATCGGTGATGAGCCGGACGCCGGAATCGATCACCTGCGCCGAGCGTACCGCCTCCTGGGCAAATTGCACGCCCTGGCGTCGGGCGGCATCCACCAGGGTATTGACTACCCGCCAAGGATCCAGCACATGGCCCGTGGCCGGGAAGAACAGCCCGCCCAGCAGCGCGTTCGAGAGCTGCGGCGCTGCGCGCTGAATCGCGCTCCCGTCCCATAGCTCGACCGGCACCTGCTGTTCGCGCATGCGCGACTCGAGCGCTTCCAGCTTCGAGTGCGACTCTGGCTTCTCGTAGACCAGCAGCGAGCCATCGGCCTTGAGCAGATGGCTGCTGTCGACCGAGGCCAGCAGGCGTTGCCACGCCGCCAGGCTGCGCTCGTTGAGGGCGCGGATACCGGCCACGCTCTGGCGGAACGGCGCCGGGCGCAGGTTCAGCACCAGCCGGGTCAGCCACGGCAGCGCGCGGGGCAGATATTTCCAGTCCAGCCGCAGCGGCCCCATCGGGTCCATCAGCATGCCGGGCAGCGACGTCAGGATCGAGGCATCTGCGATCGGGAAGACCTGCTCGGTGGCGAGATGCCCGGCGTTGCCGTAGGAGGCGCCGCGTCCGGGCTCCTGCTTGTCGAGCACCAGCACGCGGTGGCCCTGACGCGCCAATGCCAGCGCGCTGGTGACGCCGACGAGGCCGGCGCCGACGACGATGATATCGGCATCGGGCGAAGCCGAAGGGGATGAGTCCGACATGCGCTACCTCACGACCAGATCGATGGGGCGGGCAGCGGCTCAGGCGCTGCGCAGATTCTTTTCCAGCACCGCCGCGATGCCTTCCGCGGCGTCCTTGATGTGGTTTTCCAGCAACTGGCAGGCCTTGTCGACGTCGCCCTGGCGCGCCAGTTCCAGCAACTGACGGTGCTCGAGTTCCGCCTTCTCGATCTGGCGGGTATAGAGCAGCTGCATGCGGATATAACGCCCGGACTTGGTATTCAACTGGCCGATCATGGCCAGGGTTTCGGGCAGCCCGGAAGGGGCGTACAGCGCATGGTGAAACGCGAAGTTATAGTCGCTCCAGTTGTCGATCTGGCTGCCGGAATCGAGCGCGGCGTCGTACTGGCGCAGGATGCTCTCGGCGTGATCGAGATCCGCCGCCGTCAGGTTCGGGATCGCGTAGCGCAGCACGTAGGTCTCGAGCAGCACGCGCAGATCGAACAGTTCGCGGATCGCCGCCACGGAGAGTTCGGTGGTGAAGGCGCCGCGATGGGCGTGGAATTCCACCAGCCCTTCGGATTCCAGGGTCAGCAGCGCTTCCCGAACGGGAATGCGGCTGACGTCGTAGTCCTTGGCCAGCGCGTCCTGTCGCAGTTGGGAGCCGCCCTTGAACTCGCCGCCGAGAATGCGTTCGCGCAGATCGTCCGCCACGTGCTGGGCTCGGGTCTTGAAAGTCGCCATGAAGTGCCATCGTGTCCGCAAAATGTTGGATATTGTATGCAATCCAGGAGGCGCTCGCCGACTTTTCACGCCGTTTCCCGTCCCGCCGGAACGCAACACCGGCTCTGGCGAGAGTGGTCATCGACCTGCTGGCAGCCCCTGGCCGACGTTGCCGAGCTGCGCCGACCACTGCTTGTACCATTCACGGAATAGCGCGTACTGGGTCTCGACGTAGCGCCGCTGGGCGTCGCTCAGGGCGTCGCTCTCGTTGAAGTGCAGTTCGTAGGCGCTGTCGCCGTTGAGCACCATCAGCTGCTTGTAATAGAGCACCAGATCCACGCCTTCATCGAAGGAGGAGAGCACCGCCAGCGCCGACTCCAGCTCCCGGGCCTGGCGCCGGGCCACGAGATCGCCCTTGGCGGCCTTCTCGCAGAGCGCGACCAGTTGCAGCACCTCTTTCGGCAGCGCGTTGCCGACCCCGGTGATGGCGCCGGTGGCATTGCAGTTGACGAAGCCGTGGAATACCTGGGTGTCGACGCCGACCATCAGGCTGACCTCGTCATCCTGGGAGGTGATGTGCTCGGCCGCGTAGCGCAGGTCGTCTGCACCGCCGAACTCCTTGAAGCCGATCAGGTTCGGGTGCTCGCGACGCAGCTCGAAGAACAGGTCCGCACGGGTGGCGAAGCCGTAATAGGGGCTGTTGTAGATCACTGCCGGCAGCTCGGGCGCGGCTTTCAATATCGCCGAGAAGTGCGCCTTCTGGGCGGCGGGAGCGGTACCGCGGGAGAGTACGCGGGGAATGACCATCAGCCCCTGGGCACCGACCTTGGCCGCATGGGCGGCGTGGGAGACCGCTTCCTTCGAATTGACCGCGCCGGTGCCGACGATGACGGGCACGCCAGCGGCGACCAGTCTGGCCACGCCTTCCTGACGCTCGGCCTCGCTCAGCAGCGGCCAGTCGCCCATCGAGCCGCAATAGACCACCGCGCGCATGCCGAGATCGACCAGCTCGCGCCCCTTGGCGACCAGCGCGTCGTAATCCGGCGTGCGATCCGCGGTGCAGGGCGTCATCAGAGCGGGAATGCAGCCGGTGAAGATGGAGTCGTTCATGGTTGTCCTCTGGAATCCTTGAAGGTCTGTCGGGAATGGCTTTTCGGAAATGGCCTTTCGGGAATGGCGTTTCGGAAATAGCGTTTCGAAAATAACTTGCCGAACGGCTACGACGCGGTGATACCCCAGGCAAACGGGTCGTTATCGTCGATCAGCAGCGTGGCGTCGGCGATGACATAGGCGTTGCCGGTGATGGAGGGCAGTACGCGATCGCCCTGCCACGCGTAGCGCCCCTCGAAGCGGCTGCCGGTGATGCTGGCCTGCACCCAGGTCTCGCCGGGGGCCAGCTTGCCGTCCGCCGCCAGGCAGGCCAGCTTGGCGCTGGTGCCGGTGCCGCAGGGCGAGCGGTCGTAAGCCCTGCCGGGGCAGAGCACAAAGTTGCGGCTGTCGGCCGGTGTGCCGGTGCGAGTGTCGTCGGCGGCGAACAGCTCGATATGATCGATATGGCCACCGTTCTCGCCGGTGATCGCCTGCGCATCTAGCGCCTGGCGGATCGCCCAGGTGAAGGCCGTCAGCGCTTCCTCGTTGGCCAGGGTTACCGTCTGGTCATGCTCGCCGACCAGGAAGAACCAGTTGCCGCCCCAGGCGATATCGCCATGCACCACGCCGTAGCCAGGCACCTCGACCGGCACGCGCTGGCGATAGCGGTAGGCGGGCACGTTGCGCACCGTCACCGCGCCGTCTTCGTGCAGCGTGGCGCTGACCGGGCCGACGGTGGTGTCGATCCGGTGATCGCCGGGCTGGATCATCCCGAGGTGATGCAGCGACGCTACCAGCCCGATCGTGCCGTGACCGCACATGCCCAGATAGCCCGAGTTGTTGAAGAAAATTACCCCGCAGGTCGCGTCCGGCGTGACGGGCTCGCAGTAGAGCGCGCCGACCAGAACATCGTTGCCCCGCGGCTCGAGCAGGCAGGCGCGACGCCAGTGGTCTTGGGATTCCCGCAGCGCGTCGCGCTTCTCGACGAGGGTGTCGCCGGGCAGCGCCGGGAAGCCGGACATGACCAGGCGTGTCGGCTCTCCTCCGGTGTGGGAATCGATGACATGGATGCGCTTCATGCGTATTTCCTCCGATCCGGGCGGCCCCGCAAGACGTGGGAAGGCATCGCGACGAGAAATGTCGCGGATATTGTAGATTTTATACAATCTTCACGGCGCTATGGGAAGCGTACCGTGCGGGAAATGAGGCGCGATCTTTGATGTCGAGCCGCGGCGATCACAAAAAAGCCGGCGCTGGAGGCGCCGGCAACGGGAGAGAGCGCGCGAGGCGCTCAAGGAGACAGAACGGGCGCCTACGAGGCGACGGCCGCTGCGGCGGTGGCACGACGCATCGCCATGGCGTAGAAGGTCGCGCCCAGGGCGCCGCCGATGAAGACCGAGAAGTGCCCCAGGTCGCCCAGCGGCAGGAAGTTGATCACGATGCCGATCACGCTTGCTGCGACCACGGCCTTCACCGCGGCCGGATTGAAGCCGTTGCGATACCAGTAGGGGCCGTTGGGATCGACGCTGAACAGGGCGTCCACGTCGATCTCGCCCCGGCGAATGCGGTAGTAGTCCATGATCAGGATGCCATAGAGCGGACCGATGGCGGCCGCGAGCAGATCGACGGTGTAATGGATGATCTCCGGATTGCTGAACAGGTTCCATGGCGTCAGGAAGATCGAGCCGACGGCGGCGATGAAGCCGCCGGTACGGAAGCTGATCTTGCTGGGCGCCATGTTGGAGAAGTCGAACGCCGGCGCGACGAAGTTGGCGACGATATTGATGCCGATGGTGGTGGTGACGAAGGTTGCGGCGCCCAGCACGGCGACGAAGGTGTTGTCGAGGCGGGAAACGGTCTCGATCGGGTCGTCGATCATCTCGCCGAACACCGGCAGCGTCGCCGACACCATCATCACCGTGGTCGCCGAGAACACCAGAAAGTTGACCGGCAGGCCCCAGAAGTTGCCCCGCTTGACGTCATCGAAGGTGCGCGCGTAGCGGGTGAAATCGCCGAAGTTGAGCGTCGGCCCGGCAAAATAGCCGGCGACGATGGCGGCGGCGATCACCATCTGCCACAGCTGCTCGCCGGGGGAGAGCTGGATGTCGCTCAAGGTAAAGCTGATGTTGGACCAGCCCGCCTGCCACACCAGCCAGGCGGCGAGGGCGAACATCACCAGATAGACCGCCGGGCCGCTCCAGTCGATGAAGCGACGGATCGAATCCATGCCGCGCCAGAACACGATCGCCTGCAGGCCCCACAGCAGCATGAAGCTGATCCAGCCCAGGTAGGAGAGACCGAGAAAGCTGGGGCCGGCCAGCGATTCCATGCCGGGGAACAGGCGCAGGATCACGATGGTCAGGGCGTTGGAGGCCAGATAGGTCTGAATGCCGTACCACACCACGGCGATCAGGCCGCGAATCATCGCCGGAATGTTAGCCCCCAGCACGCCGAACGAGAGCCGGCAGATCACCGGGAACGGCACCGCGGCTTTCTGGCTCGGCTTCGCCATCAGGTTGGCGAAGATCTGTACGATGCAGATACCGATCAACAATGAGATCAGCACCTGCCAGCCGGCCAGACCCAGAGCAAACAGGCTGGCGGCGACCACGTAGCCGCCGACGCTGTGCACGTCGGAAAGCCAGAAGGCGAGAATGTTGTACCAGTTCCAGTTCTGCCTGGTGGGCGCGAGATCGGCGTTATAGAGCCGGTCGCTGTACTGATGATGCGGTTGCTGTGGCATGGCGGCTGCCCTCCGCAGGGCGGTTTGCGATGATGGTTCCTTTTTTTGTATACAAGATGCGTGCCATATCCCGCATGCACGTGAAGGGGGATGGGGCGCAGACGGTGTGGATAACGCGACGCTGCCAAAAAGAGACCAGCGATCAGGCTTTTAGAATCGGCGCCATTGCATGGCATGATTTCGCTTCAGCCATGCGTTCACCTGTCGGGGGGGAGGCGGCGAGAGAGTCTTCAAGCTCGGATGGCATGACGACGCACAACCGATGCGCGCTGGAATAGCGAATCGCACCATGAAGGTGCATAAAGACGAAACGGTTTCATTTTGTATACGATGATGCGCTAGATTGGAACGAAGTACCAAGGGGAGAGAGTCATGCTGGAATTGAAGGCCCAGAAGCTGACGCCGGAGGCTTTCGCGCCGTTCGGCGAGGTGATCGACGCGCGTATCAGCGAGTCATTTGCGATCAACGGCGGGCGCACGCAGCGCCATCACGATCTGGCCCGGGTGGAGATCCTGGACGCCCCCTCGCGACCGCTGATCAGCGTGTTCGTCAGCCAGCCGGTCACGCTGCCGCTGGAGCTCGAGCTGCTCGAACGTCATCCGCTGGGCAGCCAGGCGTTCATGCCGCTGCACGAGGAACGCTTCATCGTCGTCGTGGCGCCGCCGGGAGACGACATCGACCCTGACGGGATCTGCGCCTTCGTCACTGACGGCCGCCAGGGCGTCAACTACCGCGCCGGCACCTGGCATGCCATTCATTCGGTGCTGGAGCGGGAAGGCGAGTTCCTCGTCGTCGACCGCGCTGGCGCCGACAATCTCGACGAGCGGCCGATGGCGATCCGGGTGGTGGTCTAGAGCGGATCAGCGGGCGAGAGTCGAGAACGACGATGCCCCGCTGGCGCGGGGCATCGAGTTCTTGTGGAGTCCCGACTCAGGCGGTCTTGCCGCTGACGGCCGCCGCCGGGTCTTCCTCCAGCTCCATGCGCTCGCGCTCGTCGTCGATGATCTTGAGCGCCTGTTCCGGCGTCACCTTCGAGGCCGGCGTGACCAGACTGACGACGACGCCCACGACCAGCGCCACTAGCACTGCCGGGATGCTGGGGTTGCCCCAGAACGCCGTCCAGCTATCCACATTGATCACCGCCAGTGACGTGGCGGAGGCGGCGATCAGGGTGGCGATGGCGCCCTGCCAGTTGTAGCGCGGCCAGAAGCGCCCCAGCACGCCACAGACGAACATTCCCGCCATCACCGTGGCGATCATGCTGGTGATGTAGCTGATGACGTTATTGGAGGTCAGCGCGAACAGCAGCGCCAGCCCGATCGTCGCGACCAATGCCAGCCGCGAGAGACCCACGACCTTGCGGGCCGACGGCGTATGGCCGGTGAACAGCACGTAGACGTCGCGCAGCAGGATCGAGACGCCGGCGATGGCATCCGAGCTCGCGCTCGACATGGTGGCCGACAGCCCCGCGACCAGCAGCAGCAGGCCCAGCCACAGCGGCAGGATCTCGGTGGCCAGGAACGGGAAGGCGAAGTTGCTGTTGTCGAGACCGGGATTCAGCGCATGGGTCGCCATGCCGATGATCGCCGGAATGATCGAGAAGAACAGATAGAGGATGCCGGTGATCACGAACGACTTGCGCACCGAGCCGACCGAATTGCCGGAGTAGATCCGCTGGCGGTAGGAGGGCGTTGCCAGCACGCCGACGGCAATGACCGCGGCGAGCGAGATTGCCGGCACCAGGCCGATCTTGTCGATGCCCAGAAAGCTGGTGGCAGCGATGTCCATGTTGGCGCCGAGACCGGAGAAGCCACCGACCTCGAACAGCGCGATGATCGCCATCGCGATGAAGCCGACGAACAGCACCACCGCCTGGACGGTGTCGGTCCAGATCACCGCCATGTAGCCGCCGATCACGCAGTAGATGCCGAAACCCAGCGCCACCAGGATGCGCGCGGTAGTCAGGTCGATTCCCGCCATCCACGAGAGGTAGAGCCCGCCGCCGAGAATATGCGCGCCCAGCCAGCCGATGCAGGCGATGTAGATCAGAACGGCGACGATATTGCGCACCCAACGATTGGCGCCGACGTAATAGGAAAGCTCCTCGCTCATGGTCATGAAGCGAAAGCGGCGTACCGGCGCGAACCAGAACGCCAGCAGCAGCACGCCGATGGAACCGCCGATGCCGTAGAGCGCGCCGGCCCAGCCGTTGGCATAGCCGAACCCGACCGCGCCCATGCTGGAGCCTGTACCGACCATGGTCGCCACCGTCGTGCCGATGGTCAGAAAGATCGGGACGCTACGTCCGCCGAGCAGGAAGTCGTCGCCGGTGCTGCGACTGTTGCGGGATACCCACCACCCGAACGCGATCATGACGAGCACGTAGGCGATGAAGGCCCCGAGGAAAACGTGACTGTTCATATTGACCTCTTATAATTGTCGTTCCGGTCGTTGCCGCGACCGGAGCAGTGTGGAATGTCATGGCCTATGGGGTTTTTCACTGCGGTCGCGCCCTTGCCGGGGCGCGACCACCTTTCTTCCTTTCAAACGATTCGACGTTTTTCGTCAGATGATTCGACCAGCATCCGAGTCGTATCGATAAATAGCCGAGCGGAATGCAGCGCAAGGCGCACGGCACGCAGGATGCGAGACATAACATGGGGTTAGGCGAGCATCCGAGTACCGCGCAACGCAGTGCTGCGTCCGCGCAGGCATTTATCAAGCGCGATCAGCGCGATAGCACTTGATATCGACCTCAACCTTGCAGTCGACGACAAGGTCCTGAACGCTGCAGATCCGCGCTGGCGGATGGTCGCCGAACACTTCCTTGAACACCTTGTTGAACGAGCTGAAGTAGCGCGCGTCGGTGAGCACCGCGGTGACGTGGACGACGTCCTCGACGCCGTAGCCGGCTTCTTCGGCAATCTTCAGACAGTTGGCGAACGCCAGCCGGGACTGTTCGATGATGCTTCCCTCGACGACTTCGCCGTCGGTCATCGGCGTCTGGCCAGAGACGAACAGCCAGCCGGCCGCCTCGGTGGCGCGGGCGAAGGGCAGTTTCTGGCCACCGGTGCCGACGCCGCCTTCGACGCCATAACGTTTGATACTCATGGTCTTGTCTCCTGTTGCTTTGATGAACTGCTGATCGGGATAAGTGGGTTCATGGATGGATACGAGACGGGGCAGGCGAGAGGCGAACGTCTCGTCGCAGCAGTCGCCCGGCACGTGGGTCGCTGGCCTCGCCCTGGCGGTAGCTGACCACGCCGTTGACGATGACCCGCTCGATGCCGCTCGCCCTGGCGATCGGCGCGGTGTAGGTCGCGGTGTCCTCGAGGGCGTCGAGATCGAACAGCACAAGATCGGCGAAGGCGCCGACGCGGATTTCGCCGCGGTCGGTCAGGCCGAAGTTGGCGGCGGAAAGTCCGGTCATCTTGCGCACGGCTTCGGTCAACGGCAGCAGTTTCAGGTCGCGACTGTAGTGCGCAAGCACTCGCGGGAACGCGCCCCACAGACGCGGATGCGGATGCGGATCGTTGGGCAGCCCGTCGGAGCCGATCATCGACAGCGGATGCGACAGCACCAGGCGCATGTCCGCTTCGCTCATGTTGTGGTAGACCGCACCGGCCGGCTGCAGGCGCCGGGCGGCGTCCATCAGTGACAGCTTCCACTGCTCGGCGATCGTCTTCAGCGATTGGCGCGCCATTGCCGGGTGCGGGTCGGACCAGGTGATGAAGATGTCGATCTCGTCGGTGACCTGGCCCAGATCCAGCGTCGAGGAGCCGGCGGTATAGGGATAGCAGTCGCAGTGCACGCCGTGGGAAAGTGCGGCGTCGTCGAGCTTCGCCAGTGCCCTGGGCGCGTTGCCCCAGTTGCCGGCACCCGCGCACTTGAGGTGCGAGATCACCAGCGGCGCCTGGCCGTGGGCGGCGGTGGCGAAGGCCTCGTCCATGGCTTCGGGGAGCCCGGCGAACTCGTCGCGCAGATGCGTGGTGTAGACGCCGCCGGCGCGGCCGACGGCCTCGACCAGCGCGTTCATCTCGGCGGTGGGGGCGTGATAGGCATTGCGATAGGCGAGCCCGGAACTCATGCCCACGGCGCCCTCGGCCAGAGCCGTTTCCAGCTGCTCGCGCATGGCGGCGATCTCGTCGTCGCTGGCGGCACGGTCGAAGCGATCCATGACCTGGCTGCGCAGGCTGGTATGCCCGATCAGCGCCGCGACGTTGACGCTGGGTTGCGCCTGCTCGATCGCCTCGGCATAGGCGGCGAAGCTGGGGTAGCGGAAATCCTCCGCGCGGCCGAGCAGGTTCATCGGGTCCGGCACCTCGCCGGCGAGCCGTACCGGGCTGGCACTGATGCCGCAGTTGCCGACCACCACCGTGGTCACACCCTGGGAAAGCTTGGGCAGCATCTGGGGGGTACGGATGACGTTGGTGTCGTCGTGGGTATGCACATCGATGAAGCCGGGAGTGAGAATCAGCCCCGTGGCATCGACGGTCTCGCGGGCGTCGGCATCGCCCAGATCGCCGATGGCGACGATCCGGTCGCCCTCGATCGCCACGTCGGCGATGAAAGGCTCGCGTCCGGTGCCGTCGATGACGCTGGCGCCGCGGATCAACAAATCGTGGGGCATGGTGGCTCCTGAAAGCGGCTCGTGATGCTCAATCTCCCAGCGGCTGGCGGTTGTCGCCGCCGCGGTGGGCATCGAGAGTGATCTTGAGTCGTCGCAGCTTGTCGCGAGTGCGCGAGCGGTGGCGCAGCGCCAGACCGAGGGCCAGCATGTCGATGGCGGCCATCATGGCGTAGCGTGAAGACGACGGAAAATAGATGTAATCGGTCTCGCGGGCGGCCAGCGGTAGCGTGATATCGGCGACCTTGGCCAACGGCGAACCGACCGCAGTGACGGCCAGTACCCGGGCGCCGTATTGGCGCGCCAGTTCGGCCGCCTCGACGATTTCCGGGGTATAGCCGGTAACGGAAAGCGCCACGACCACGTCGCTGGGCTCCAGGGTCGAGGCAACCATGCGCGGCAGCAGCGACTGGGGATAGGCGCTGATCGCGTAGCCGAGGCGAACCAGCCGGAACTGCAGCTCCTGCGCCATCACCGTCGACCCGCCGCCGGCCCCGAACACCAGAATCTGGCGGGCGTCGTCGAGCAGCGATACCGCGCCTTCGACGTCTGCCTGCTCCATCAGCGTGCGATTGAGCGCCAGCGTCTGGGCGGCGGTGTCGTAGATCACGCCGAGGCCGTCATCCTCGCTCGCCTCCTGGATGAAGCGGCGGCCGGCAGCCAGCGCCCGGGTCAGGCGCGTCTTGAGGTCGCGAACGTTGCGGCAGTCCACCGCTCGAGCAAAGCGGGTCACCGTGGCATCGCTCACCTCGGCGCGCCTGGCGATCTCGCCGATGCTCGCCTCCGCGACGAAGTCGATATCATCGAAGATCAGATTGGCGACCTTCTTCTCCGCCTCGCGCAGACTCGGCAGGCAAGCGGTGATGTGCGACAAGATGTCGATTTCCTGGCTCACGTTGGGCTCGATAGTCGGTAAGTAGGCAGTCGATGTTAGTGACTAACATATTTTTATTTTGTGTGTTAGTAAATACCCCAAAGGCCTGAGACAAAGACCTGAGACAGAGACCTGAGACAAAGGGCTGGGAAGACAGACTCGGCCCGGCATTCTCGGTGACGACGATCACCACAAGCACAACATTCGCGACAGGAGAAGAACCGATGGCTGACCCGATGACGTCTTTGGCGCCGCCGCAGAAAGGCACGCCGCTTTCGACCCCCGCCAATCTGCTGGCGGACGTGCCGCTGCCGGCGGCGGCGATCTTCGAGGCACCGCTGGCGCACAATCTCGCCTGGATGCAGCGTTTCGCGGACGATCACGGCGCCAAACTCGCGCCCCACGGCAAGACGACGATGACGCCGGCGCTGTTCCAGCGACAGATCGAGGCGGGTGCCTGGGGCATCACGCTGGCGACGGCGGTGCAGACGGTGGCGGCGCATGCCCACGGCATCGATCGCGTGCTGATGGTCAATCAACTGGTCGGCCGGCCGAACATGAGGCTGATCGCGGATGCCATCGAGCGTGGCCTCGAATACTACTGCGTGGTCGATGGTGACGATAACGTGCGCGATCTGGGGCGCTATTTCGCCGAACGTGGCCTCACGCTCAATGTGCTGATCGAGCTGGGCATCGACGGCGGTCGCTGCGGTTGTCGCGACGCCGAACAGGTCGAGGCGCTGGTGGCGGCGATCGCGGAACAGCCGGCGCTGGCGCTGGTGGGTATCGAAGGTTACGAGGGGATGATCGCTGGTGGCGACGAGGTCGCCGCCGTGCGCGCCTACGGCGAGCGACTGGTCGATACCGTCCGGGCGTTGCAGGCCAGTGGCGTGCTCCAGCGCGAGGCGCCGATCGTTACCGCGTCCGGCTCCAAGTGGTTCGATCTGATTGCCGAGGCGTTCGACAGGGCGGAGCTGCGCGAGCATTACACGCCGGTGCTGCGGCCGGGCTGCTACGTCGTTCACGATCACAGGCTTTACGCTGGCGCCATGGACGCCGTGAAATCGCGTCACCCCGGGCTCGAGGGGGAGTTGAAGCCCGCGCTCGAGGTGTTCGCCCACGTGCAGTCGCTACCCGAGCCGGGCCTGGTGATCGTCGCGCTGGGCAAGCGCGATATCGGCCACGAGCCGGATCTGCCGCTGCCGCTGCGCCTCTATTCATCGGCCATGGAGAACGCGACGCCGACCGATATCAGCGCGTGGCGAACGACGCACATCATGGACCAGCACGTCTTTCTTGAGATTCCCGCGAATGCCGAGATTGCCGTTGGCGATGTCATCGCTTTCGGCACCTCGCATCCCTGCCTGACCTTCGACAAGTGGCGCCGCCTGCTGCTGGTCGACGAACGGCTGGAGGTGAAGGACATTCTCGAAACCTGCTTCTGATAACGGCGCCGCATCCGCCATTAAAAAAGTGGAAACGGTTTCCATAAATATTGACGCTCGGGCGTTGCTCGCTTAATTTGGCATCCTGTGAGCATCGGTCGCGGCCATTTTTCCGCGCCGTTGGCTGCACGACAGTCATGCGATGGTTCGCGAATCAGGCCCGGCGGTATTCGGGCAGGCGTGCCATTCCCGAGCGCTCTTCCGTCGGGATGAGACCTAACGAATCATTGACGGAAGTTTGTGGCGAGCCATTGGCTCGCCTTTTTTATGCCAGGGGCTTATGCCTAGTTTATGCCTGGGGTTGCCGCTGTGAAGGCTGATGCCGGAGGGAAGGTTCGGTATATGCCACCCTCTTGGTGACGCCTGAGCGAGCGACGGGGCTCTCCGCCTTGTCGCTCGTCGGCCCGGCCCAGACGTTGGTTGGAATGGCTGACTGTCTGGCGGGGCGTTCAATTCTGAACGGAAATGACGGAGCCGCCGTCGACACGGATATTGCTGCCGTTGACGAAAGAGGCGTGCTTTGACACCAGCATGGCGATCACGTGGGCGACTTCCTGCGCTTCGCCGCGGCGTTTGGCGACGATGCCGGGGCGCTCCTTTTCGAGAAAACCTGCGATCGCCTCTTCGAAGGAAACGCTCAGTTGATCGGCGCGCTGTTTCATCATGCCATCGGTCATGGGCGTCGCGATGAAGGCGGGGGCCACGGTATTGCAGAGCACGCCGTGGGCGGCTTCCCTGTAGGAGAGATTCTTGACGAAGGTGCTCAGCGCCGCCTTGGCGGTGTTGTAGACCGCCTCTTCCCAGTAGGGTTGAACGCTGTTTTCCGACGTGATGCAGATGAAACGGCCCCAGCCGCGATCGCGCATGGCAGGAATGGTGGCGCGAGCCACTCGCACGGCAGAGAAGAAGTCGATCTGCCAGGCGTGCTCGTAATCCCCGTCGGTGAGTTCCAGCGGATCGCCCTTGGCGCCAGTCACGCCGGCGGTATGGATGACGATATCGATCGCGCCGAAGCGCTGCACGCCCTTGGCGACCAGTTCGTCCACTTCCGCTTGCCGCGTCACGTCTGCCGTCAGGCATAGCGGCTTGCCCGGCAAGTCGTTGGCGGCGCGCTCCAGCGCTTGCGGGTCGAGATCGGTGAGCACCAGATTGACGCCTTCGGCCGCCAGGGTATGGGCCGTGGCCAGGCCGATACCACTTTGCGCGCCGGTGATTAATGCGGTTTTACCGCGAATGCCCAAATCCATTGCCAAGCCTCCCTGCTTACGATTGGATTGCTCGAGGAATGCAGTATTCGAGCCTCCAGCATGGTCAAGGTCGCGAATTCTTGCCAACCGGCGACCGTGAGGCTTGGCCTTGCGGGGGCGCCATCGAGGCGTAAAAATGGCGCCCGTCTCGCGGCCGTGCGAGTCGGAACGCTCGCCAAAAGCGATACACCACATCTTCACAAGCCGCTGGAAAAGCGGCAAACATCTCCATTGCAGGGAACGCCATGACATTTCGCTACCTTCCAACGGCACTATGCCTGGGCGCCGTCCTGCCCGGCGTAGCACTGGCGCAGTCCGGCTCGGCGCCGTCTGCCGCGAGCCCGCCGCCGGCCGCGCAACCGGTGATCGAGGTCACCGCGCCAAGGCTCTCCCGCGAGCTGTATGCCACTCCGGCCGCCGTCTCGGTGGTCGAGCGCGAGGAGATTCAGCAGGGGCAGCAGCGGGTCCGCCTGGACGAGTCGCTGATCACGGTGCCCGGCCTCTTCCTGCAGAATCGCGACAACTTCGCCCAGGGCGAACGGGTGTCGATTCGCGGGTTTGGCGCGCGGACGCCCTGGGGCGTGCGTGGCATCACCGTGCTGGTCGATGGCATTCCCTACACGTTGCCGGACGGTCAGGCACAGCTGGATGCGATCGATCTCGACAGCGCCGAGCGCATCGAAGTGATCCGCGGCCCCAGCGCGGTGCAGTACGGCAATGCCGCCGGCGGGGTGATCAGCGTGACCACTGCGGACGGCAGCGACGATCCGGGCAGCCATATCCGTATCGAAGGTGGCAGTGACGGCTATCAGAAGGCATCGGTCAGCAACGGCGGCGTCAACGGCCCCTGGTCGCACCACATCAGCGTGTCGGCGCTCAATGTCGACGGCTATCGCGACCACAGTTCGACCGAGAAATACCTGCTCAACGCCAAGCTGCGTCGCGAACTGGGGAGTGATCGCGCGCTCACGGCGATCGTCAATCTGCTGGATAGCCCCTACGCCGAAGACCCGGGCGGGTTGACCGCGGCAGCCGTGGACGAGGATCGAGCAGGCACGGTCGACAGCAACTTCTACTCGCCGACCCGTATCGATGCGGGGCAGGAGGTCGATCAGCAGGTGCTCGGCCTGCAGTACGAGGATCTCTCCGCCGGCCCCGGCGAATTCTACCTCAAGGGTTTCTATCTCAAGCGCGACTACCAGCAGCAGTTGGCCTATGTGGGTGACGACAACTTCGTTGCCTACGATCGCGACTACTACGGCGGCAGCGCCGAGTATCACCAGGCGCTGAGGCTGGGCGAGCTGCCGCTGCGCTATGTGGCCGGCGTGGATGTGGGGCGTCAGGTGGACGACCGCTACCGGGAGGCGGTGAACATCGATGGCGACCATCAGGGACGCACCGCCGACGAGACCCAGAAAGCGACCTCGCTGGGGGCCTTTCTGCAGGGCGATCTCGACCTGACCGAGCGCTGGACGCTCTCGCTCGGCACCCGTTACGATCGGGTCGATTTCGATATCGACGATGACTATATCGATCTCGCCAATGACGACGGCGACGACAGCGGCGACCGTACCTTCGAGCAGTGGAGCGGCAGTGCCGGGCTCAGCTTCCGTTACCTGCCCACGCATCAGGTCTATCTGTCGACGGGCACGTCGTTCGAGACGCCGACCTTCGCCGAGTTCGCCAACCCGGCCGGCGTCGGCGGTTTCAATCCCGGCATCGAACCGCAGAAGGCGTGGAATCGCGAGATCGGCCTGCGCGGCAACTTCGACAACGGCCTCGATTACGACGTGACGCTGTTCTCGACCCGGGTGCGGGATTCACTGGTCTCCTATCAGATCGATGGCCGGGACTACTATCGGAACGCCGGCAAGAGCCAGCAGGACGGTATCGAGGCGGCGCTGGGCTGGCAGTTCCAGCCCAGCTGGCGCCTGGATAGCGCGCTGACGCTGGCCAAGTACGAATTCGATGACTTCGAGGACGCCGACGGCAACTATGACGGCAACCGGATTCCCGGCCTGCCGGAGAAGACCTGGGTCAATCGCCTGACCTGGCAGGGGCTCGGCCAGAGGTTCGCGACGGTGGAAACCCAGTACATCGGTTCGATGATGGCCGACGATGCCAACGAGGTGAAGATCGACGACGTCTGGCTGGTCAACCTGCGCGGCGGCGATGGCTGGCGGCTGGGCGGCGATACCTGGCTGAAGGGCTATGTCGGCATCCGCAATCTGTTCGACCGCGAGCACTATGCCAACGTGATCATCAATGCGACCAACGCGCGCTATTTCGATCCGGCACCGGGGCGGACGGTCTATGCTGGTATCGGTATCGACTTCTGACACGGCGATGTCCCGCGAGGAGGTTTCGCGTCGATGTCGTGTGTCGATAGCTGATGTGGATGTCCGGAGTAATGTTCGGAGTGAATGTCTGGTGTGAATGACCACAATACGAGAGCGGCGTTCGAGCATCGCCGCCATCAACGATGATTCAAGGAACCGTTATGCGAATTCTCATTGCGTTTGCCGGGGCGCTGGTCCTGTTCTCCCTGATCGGCGGCTGCACGTTCAACCGTTACAACGACGGGCAGCGCGAGGTGAAGGCCGGCGTGCCCCAGCAAGGGCCGACCAGCAATCCGGCGGATGCTTCGCGGGGCCAGAACGGCACTGGCGAGCTGCCGTAAACACGTAGCGATACGCCTGACCTGACGTAAAAAGCCGCCCAAGGGCGGCTTTTCGATCGTCGGCTCATTAAGGCATCTTTTCAGGCCTGATCGTGCTTCAGGCCTGATAGTCGCTCTCGGAGTAGAGCACGCGCAGGCGCAGGGTGTGGTTGACCTGCTTGAGCGCTTCCAGTGCCTGCTTGCCGTAGGCCTTGTCGACATCGATGACGACGTAGCCGACCTTGTCGTTGGTCTGCAGGAACTGGCCGGCGATGTTGATGCCGTTTTCGGACAGCACGCGGTTGATCTCGGAGAGCACGCCGGGCACGTTCTCGTGGATGTGCAGCAGGCGATGCTTGTCCGGATGCGACGGCAGCGCCACCTCGGGGAAGTTGACCGAGGTGATGGTGGTGCCGTTGTCGGAGTAGGTCACCAGCTTCTCGGCGACTTCGATGCCGATGTTCTGCTGCGCTTCCAGCGTGGAGCCGCCGATATGTGGGGTCAGGATCACGTTCTCGAGACCGCGCAGCGGCGAGGTGAACTCCTCGTCGGCGCCCTTGGGCTCGACCGGGAAGACATCGATCGCCGCGCCCAGCAGCTTGCCGCTCTTGAGCGCTTCGGCCAGGGCCTCGATATCCACGACCGAACCGCGAGAAGCGTTGATCAGGATGCCGCCCTGCTTCATCAGCGCGATCTGCTCGGCGCCGATCATCCAGCGCGTCGACGGCAGATCCGGCACATGGAGGCTGACCACGTCGGCGCGGGCCAGCAGCTCCTCGAGGCTGCCTACCTGGCGCGCATTGCCCATCGCCAGCTTGGTCACCACGTCGTAGTAGAGCACGTCGAGGCCGAGCGATTCGGCGAGTACGGAGAGCTGGGCGCCGATGCTGCCGTAACCGATGATGCCCAGCGTCTTGCCGCGGGTTTCATGCGAGTTCTTGGCGGATTTCAGCCAGCCGCCCTGATGCGCGCGAGCGTTCTTCTCGGGGATGCCGCGCAGCAGCATGATCGTTTCGGCCAGCACCAGCTCCGCCACCGAACGAGTATTGGAGTAGGGCGCGTTGAATACCGGGATGGCGCGCTTGAGCGCCGCATCGAGATCGACCTGATTGGTGCCGATGCAGAAACAGCCGACGGCAGTCAGCTTTTCCGCCGCGGCGAAGACCCGCTCGTTCAGCTGGGTCCGGGAGCGAATGCCGATGAAGTGCACGTCGCGGATCTTTTCGATCAGATCGTCTTCGGCCAGCGACGTGGAGAGCGTCTCGATATTGGTGTAACCCGCGTTCAGCAGCGTATCCACGGCGGACTGGTGAATGCCCTCGAGCAGGAGGATCTTGATCTTGCTCTTGTCCAGAGACGTCTTGGCCATTGGTGGATCAACCCTTCTTCATCGGCTTGTGGCGACGGTGGCATGAAAGCCGTGTCGCGGTCATGGGGGAAGACCTGGCGGGACTGGGGCAGAAATCTCCGCCTCAGCGGCGCCAGCGGGCGCACAGCTTAACACAGGCACTGCCGGGCGGGATGAAAATGACGCGGCTTCGACATGAAGTCCGTGCATTCAAGATCTGCCGCGACAGGCGGCGAGTGCTGGCGGCAAGGCAGCCAATGACGGACGCGGAACGCCCCGCATGGGGGCGTCCGGGATGCCGTTCTGTTTTTCCGTCTTGTTTTGTGCGGAGGGGGCGGTTTATCGAGGGCGGTCGACAGCAGTGAAGCCTGCCGGCAGCGCGGCGGTTCAGGGCGTCAGCACGATCTTGCGACAGTCGTCCTGCTTGTCTTCGAACATGCGGTAGCCGTCGGCAGCCTGATCCAGCTTCATGCGATGGCTGATGATCGCCTCGGGCTTGAGCTTGCCCTGCTCGATGGCTTCCAGCAGCTTGGGCAGATAGTGATGAACGTGGGTCTGGCCGCCTTTCATGGTCAGGCCCTTGTCGAAGAAATCGCCGATCAGAAAGCCGTTGACGGCGCCGGCATAGACGCCCGGGACGCTGATATTGCCGCCGCGTCGCACCGCAGCCAGGCACTGGTGCAGGGCGATGTCGCTGCTCTCGACCTCGAAGTTGTCCATCGCCGGCAGTTTGCCGCCATGACCCTTGGCCTCGTAGCCCACGGCATCGATCACCGCATCCACGCCACGGTAGCCGTCGGTCATCTGGATGATCGCTTCGGCCACGTCGTCGATCTCATCGAAATCGAGCGTTTCGACGCCGTAGGCCTGCTTGGCGAAGTCGAGGCGATAGCGCTGATTGTCGACCATGAGGATCCGCTCGGCGCCTTCCATTCTGGCGCAGGCCGCCGACAGCAGCCCCACCGGACCGGCACCGAAGATCGCCACGCTCGAACCGGGGGTGATGCCGGCGTTCAGCACCGCCTGATAGGCGGTCGGCAGGATGTCGGACAGAAACAGCACCTGTTCGTCGTCGAGCCCGTCGGCGATGGGGAACGGGCCGGTATTGGCCTGGGGAACGCGCACGTATTCGGCCTGCCCGCCGGGGATGCCGCCGTACATGTGGGAGAACCCGAACAGAGCGGCCGGCGCGGGGATCGACTTCTTGTTGAGAGCGCCGCCCTCGTCGGGATTGGTGGTTTCGCACGCCGCGTAGAGCGCGTGCTGGCAGAAGAAGCAGCTGCCGCAGGCGATGACGAAGGGCACCACGACGCGATCGCCTTTCTTGACGCTGGTGACCGCCGGGCCGGCTTCCTCGACGATACCCATGAACTCGTGGCCGAAGATGTCGCCCGGTTCGGTGGCTGGCATCGACCCCCGGTAGAGGTGGAGGTCGGAGCCGCAGATGGCGGTGGCGGTAACCCGCAAGACGATATCGTCGTCCTGCTCGATTTTCGGTTCGGGAACGTTTTCGACGCGCACGTCGTGGCTACCCTGATAGACCAGTGCTTTCATGCAGGTGGCTCCTTGCAATGGTTTTGGCTTCCGTGACGACACAACGGTCGCTTGCGTCCACCTGAAGTTAGAAAGCATGTTGGCTCTCTTCCAGCGCATCTCGGATGGAATGGCCGCAATAGCGCCAATAAGTGCGGTTAACGGCTTTTATGTTGATCTGGATTAACAATGAAGGCGGAATTCGACCGGGATCAGGAAGCGTGCCCATTTCGATAGCGCCGCGAGGCCGCCGGATTTGCCGCCAAGGGCAGACGACCCCCGGGGGCGGCGGTGTATACTGAGAAGCCATTTCCGAACCGGTGCGGCAGCGTTTCGACGCCCGTGCCTCGAAGAACGCTCTCGGCGCCATTGGGGCGTCCTCGAGCGATGACATGAGAGCCCCATGCCCGACAAGATGGCCGACAAGGACGTTTCACAGGACGTCGACGCCTCCCAGGACGCCGACGTTGCCAAGGACTTTGCCGCGACGCTGGATCAGCTCGAGACATTGGTTGCCCAGCTCGAATCCGGCGAACTGACACTGGAAGCGTCGTTGACCGCGTTCGAGCGCGGTATCCGTTTGACACGGGATGCCCAGCATCGCCTCGACAGCGCCGAACTCAAGGTGCAGGCGCTGCTCGAGCAGAGCGACGGCACGCTGCAGGCGGTTCCGTTCGACGACCAGGAGCCGTTCGATCAGGAGCCGGATCATGAACGTTGAGACGCCTGATGCCGCGGGGCTGATCGGCGCCGCGCGGTCGCGCAGCGAGCATGTGCTGGCGGCATGGCTCAATCGTGCGAATGGCGCCAGCGCGTCGCTCGACGATGCCATGCGTTACAGCGTGCTGGGGACCGGCAAGCGTCTGAGACCGGTGCTGGTCTATCTGGCCGGGCGCGCGCTGGGCGCCGATGACGAGACGCTGGACGCGCCGGCGGCGGCGATCGAGATGATCCACGCCTATTCGCTGGTCCATGACGATCTGCCGGCCATGGACGATGACGACCTGCGCCGCGGCCGGCCGACGGTTCATCGCGCCTTCGATGAGCCGCTGGCGATTCTGGCCGGCGATGCGCTACAGACGCTCGCCTTCGAGGCGCTGGCCTCCCGGCCGCATCCGCGTCTGGGCGCCTTGATCACGACACTCGCCCAGGCGGCGGGCCGTGACGGCATGGCCGCGGGGCAGGCGATCGATCTGGGCGCCGTCGGGGTGCCGATGGATCTCGCGGCGCTGCAAATGATGCATCAGCACAAGACCGGCGCGCTGATTCGGGCCGCGGTCCGCCTGGGCGCGCTGGTGGCGGTCGACGAGTCCGATCCCCGAGTCGCGGCGCTGGACCGCTACGCATCGGCCATGGGGCTGGCGTTCCAGATTCACGACGATGTTCTCGACGTCACCGGCGATACCCAGACGCTGGGCAAGATCTCCGGCGCCGACGCGCGCCGCGACAAACCCACCTATCCCGCCCTGCTTGGCGTTGCGCAGGCGCAGCGCCGTGCCCGCGATCTGCTCGACGATGCGCTCGCCGCTCTCGAGCCGCTGGGCGAGGCCGGCCAGCCGCTGGCGGCGCTGGCTCGTTTCATGATCGATCGCGATCACTGACCGGTAACGACATGTCTATGAAGCTGTTCGACGAGATTCCTACTCAGCGCCCCCTGACGCCGCTGCTCGATACCCTCGAGTCGCCGGCGGGGTTGCGCCACATGTCACTGTCCCAGCAGCGGCAGGTCGCGGATGAGCTGCGCGCCTACCTGCTCTATAGCGTGGGCTGCAGCGGCGGTCATTTCGGTGCCGGGCTCGGCGTGGTCGAGTTGACCGTGGCGCTCCACCGCGCCCTGGATACCCCTCACGACCGCCTGCTGTGGGATGTCGGCCATCAGGCCTACCCGCACAAGATTCTCACTGGCCGGCGCGAGGCGCTGTCGAGCATCCGGCAATACGGCGGTCTTGCCGCGTTCCCGCGGCGCGAGGAGTCGCCTTACGACACCTTCGGCGTCGGCCATTCGAGCACCTCGATCTCGGCGGCGCTGGGCATGGCGCTGAGCGCCCGGACCAAGGGCGAGCAGCGCCGTGTCTGCGCGGTGATCGGTGATGGCGCGCTGACCGCCGGCATGGCTTTCGAGGCACTGGCCCATGCGGGGCACGTCAATGCCAACCTGCTGGTCGTGCTCAACGACAACGAGATGTCGATCTCGGAAAACGTCGGCGGCATGGCGAGTTACCTGACGCGGATTCTCACCAGCAAGCCGTATACCGCCATGCGCGAGAACGGCAAGCGTGTGCTGTCGCATCTGCCGGGCGCGCTGGAATTCGCGCGACGCACCGAAGAGCACGTCAAGGGCATGATCAGCCCGGCAACGCTGTTCGAGGAGATGGGCTTCAACTATCTCGGGCCGATCGACGGTCACGACCTAGCCGCGCTGAATCAGGCGCTGGAGGCCGTGCGCGATCTCGACGGTCCGCAGTTTCTCCATGTCCGCACCCGCAAGGGGCGCGGCTTCCGGCCGGCGGAAGCCGACCCGATCGGCTTCCACGCCATTACCAAGCTGGAAAAGACGCCGCCGACACCGCCCGAAATGGACGCGACCACGCCGCCGGCGAGTGGACTATCGGCTTCATCCGAAACCCGGTCCAAGTCCACCAGACCCAAGCCGCGCAAGTATTGCAACGTCTTCGGCGACTGGCTGTGCGACATGGCCGCAGCGGATTCGCGGCTGATCGGCATCACGCCGGCCATGCGCGAGGGCTCCGATCTGATCCGCTTCTCGCAGGTCTATCCCGAACGTTACTACGATGTGGCGATCGCCGAGCAGCATGCGGTGACGCTGGCGGCGGGAATGGCCTGCGAGGCGATGAAGCCGGTGGTGGCGATCTACTCGACGTTCCTGCAGCGCGGCTACGACCAGTTGATCCACGACGTCGCCGTGCAGCATCTCGATGTCACCTTCGCCATCGATCGCGCCGGCCTCGTCGGCGAGGACGGCCCGACGCATCACGGGGCGATGGATCTTTCGTATCTGCGTTGCGTACCGGGCATGATCGTTCTGGCTCCGGCGGACGAGGCGGAATGCCGGGCGATGCTCTCCACCGCCTATCACCACGATGGCCCGGCGGCGGTGCGCTATCCGCGCGGCACCGGCCCGGGCAGCGAGATCCCGGCGGATCTCGAGGCGCGAGTGCCGATCGGCAAGGCCGAGCGGCGTCGTGAAGCGACGGCGGAACAGGGCAAGGCGCGTATTGCGCTGCTGGCATTCGGCAGCCTCAATACGCCGGCGGCCGAGGTCGCCGAGCGGCTCGACGCGACGCACCTCAACATGCGTTCGGTGAAGCCGCTGGACCGCGAGGCGATTCTGGCGGTGGCCAGGGACCACGATCTGTTGGTCACGCTCGAGGAGAATGTCGTGGCCGGTGGCGCCGGCAGTGGCGTCATCGAACTGCTGGCGGCCGAGGGCGTGCAGGTGCCGGTGCTCAATCTGGGCATTCCCGACATTTTCGTCGAACACGGCAAGCCGGCCGAACTACTGCGCGATTGCGGGCTGGATGCCGATGGCATCGAAGCGGCCATCCGTCGTCGCCTGAACATCAACAACGACTGATAGGATCTTCATGTCAATTGCCATTCTGATCGGCGCCGTCATCGGCTATCTCTTCGGCAAGTTGCCGGGCCTTCTGATCGGCGCCGCCATCGGCTGGTGGGTCAGCCGAAAGCTGCGCAGCACGCTGCTGGGGCGCGTGGTCAATATCCAGCACCAGTTCCTGGAGTCGACCTTCGCGGTGATGGGCTGCGTGTGCAAGGTCGACGGCCACATCACCCAGGACGAGATTCGCACGGCGGAGATGCTGTTCGATCGTCTCAACCTGAGCGGGGAGATGCGCGAACGCGCCAAGGCTGCCTTCAATCGCGGCAAGTCGCCGGAGTTCGATCTCGATGCCGAGGTCGAGACGATCCGCCGCGTCACCGGCGGCCAGCGTGCGCTGCTGCAGGTATTTCTGCAGGTGCAGCTGGCAGCGATCGCCGCCGACGGCCAGATGCATCCCGCCGAACACGACATGCTGCTGCGCGTGGCGCGCGGCCTGGGCTTCTCCGAAGCCGAGATCCAGCAGATCGAAGCGATGCTGCGCGGCGGTGCCCATCAGGGGGCGGGCGGTGCGACCAGCGGCCAGTCGCTGGAGGATGCCTATCGGGTGCTCGGTGTGTCCGAGGATGTCTCCGATGCCGAGCTCAAGCGCGCCTATCGCAAGCTGATGAGCGAAAACCACCCCGACAAGCTGGCCGGCAAGGGGTTGCCGGAGAGCATGCGCGAGATGGCCAAGGAGCGCACCAGCGAGATCAGCAACGCCTACGACCTGATCAAGAAAACGCGGGAGCAGCGCGGGGGCTGAAGCCGTCTCGCGAGGGCAGCGTTCGCTATTGTCTCCTGTCGGCGAACACGCTTAGATAGAGATTCGACCTCGAGACAGCCGCAACAAGGATGTGACTGCATGCCAGCGAAGGCCGATCTCTACCGTACTGCCGCCCGGATGCTGGGCACGATCGACAAGAGTGGTTGGGTGCTTCGCTATCGCTACGGCGACCGGCGTCTGCTCGAGGACGTCGTGCTGCCCGCCCTGAACCGCGATCCCGGCGTCGAAACACTGCTGCTGGTCGGCTGCGCCTGGTATACCCGGCACTATCCTCAACTGCTGCCGCGCAAACGCGTCACGACCATGGAAATCGACCCGGCCAAGGCAGCCTTCGGCGGCGATTCGCACATCGTGGCCAACATGACCGATATTACCGAGCACCTGCCTCCGGAGAGCCTGGATGGCGTGATCTGCAACGGCGTGCTGGGCTGGGGCCTGGACGAGCCCGATGCGGTGGAAGCCGCCTTCGCCGGCGCGGTGGTCTGTCTGAAGCCCGGCGGTCTCTTTCTGTTGGGCTGGAACGACATACCGCCGCGCAATCACTGTCCGCCGGAGTCCATCTCCGCACTTGGCAGGCTCGAAGCCGCCAACATTCCCGGCCTGGAGATACACTCGCTGGTCGCCCTCGAACGCAACCAGCACTGCTACCAGGCGTATCGCAAGCCGGAAAGTGGCTGATCAGCCTGCCGTCACGCCCGCCCAGAACACCGACCAGACGCCTTCGAACCGGCGTTCGAACTCGCGCTTTTCATACATGAAAGTCTCCGAGAGCAGCCCGTCGACGACGCAGTAGAACGCTGCGACGAAGTGGTCGTCGGTCAATGTCGACCGCAAGGCGCCGATTCGGCGTCCCTCCTGCACGAAGGCCACGAGACGTCGATCGATCCGTGATTCGCCCTGCTCGGTGATGGCCTCGGCTTCGGTGACGAGATCCTGCGGGGGGAACAGCAGGAAGCGCTTGTAGAACACGCCCTGATGCTCGCGGTAGGCAAACGTGGCGCACTGCTGCAGCAGATGGCGCAGTCGGTGTTCGAACGGGGCGGCTGCCATATCGGCCAGGCTGGCATCGATTAGCGCGATCAGGTCGTCGTCGGCATCGCGGGACAGTTCCAGAAACAGCGCCGCCTTGCTGTCGAAATGGTTGTAGATCGAAGGCTTCTTGATGCCGGCAGCCGTGGCGATCTGTGCCAGCGTCGTGCCTTCATAGCCATGGCGCGCGAACAGCGAAAGGCCGATCTGCTTGAGTCGATCTCGGGTGTTCAAGGGAATCTTCCGGTGTGATTGAAGGCGTAGCTTGCCAAGAGTCATGGGGCGAAATAAACTAACGACCGTTAGTTAGCCATCTTTTATCGAGTGGATCAAGCGATGATGCGACCGCAATGGGGAATCCTGCCGCTGGCCGGCCTGGCCGAAGTCGGCTGGGCCGCCGGACTGAAGCATGCCGAGACGCTCACCGACTGGCTGCTGACGGTGGTGCTGGCGATCACCAGCTTGTGGCTCGCCTCGCGCGCGGTACGCTACATGCCGACGAGCACCGTCTACACGGTCTTCGTCGGGCTGGGCGCGGCGGGTACGGCGATGGCCGACTGGGTCTTCTTCGGCGTGCCGTTTCACTGGCCGGTGCTGGCATTCATCGTGCTGCTGCTGGTGGGCGTGATTGGACTTCAACAGGTGAACGACTGATGGAACCGACGACTCTCCACTGGATCGCGCTATTGGCCTCGGGCTGCTTCGAGATCGTCGGCGTTGCCGGCTTCGATCGTCTCAATCGCGGCCAGCGTCTGCACGGCCTGCTGCTTCTCGTCGTGGGTTTCGGCAGTTCGCTCGGCCTGTTGTCGATCGCCATGCGCTCGATCGACATGGGCGTGGCCTACGCCATCTTCACCGGCATCGGCACCCTCGGCAGCACGCTGATGGGCATGCTGCTGTGGGGAGAATCGCGACGCCCGCTGCGGCTCGCCTTCGTGGGGATGATCGTCGCGGCGGTAGTGGGGTTGAAACTGGCGAGCTGAAGAGGCGCTCCGCGTCCGCCGTCGTCGGCCAGCCGCCATGGCCTTTTGCCGGGGCAGGATTGGCCGCATCGCGCCACGGCACCTACGCTGACAGCTCCTCTATCACAGCTTGATCAGGAGTCTATCCATGCATCCGATCGTCCATACGATCGTCGTCGGGATCATCAGCTATCTGGTCCTGATCGCCATCATCCGGCTCTCCGGCAAGCGCACGCTGTCGAAGTGGAACGCTTTCGACTTCGTGGTCACCATCGCGCTGGGGTCGACGCTGTCGACGGCGCTGGTCTCGACCCAGGTCTCGCTGGCGCAGAGCATCACGGCGTTTGCGGTCATCGTCGCGCTGCAGTTCGTGATCACGTTTTCCTCGGTGCGCTCTCGTGCCGTCAAGAATCTGATCAAGTCGCAGCCGACGCTCCTGCTGTTCCAGGGTCAGTTCCGTCAGGAGGCGATGGCGCAGGAGCGGGTGGTCGAGGCCGAGGTGCGTGCGGCGATTCGCGAGAACGGTATCGCCGACGTCGAGCGTGTACATGCGGTGGTGCTGGAGACCGACGGCACCTTCAGCGTGATTCCCAACGCCGGCGGCAGCAATTCGGCGCTGCAGGGCGTCGCGGGGCTGTCGTCGCATCGGGCGTGACGACGCCCAGCGCATCTGTCAGCGCGTCTCGTCCGCCGTGGGCTGGGAGGGTTCCGCTTCCAGGAAGCCGCCCGATTGGCGTCGCCATAGCCGAGCATAGAGGCCGTTCTGACGAATCAGCTCGGCGTGGCTGCCTTGTTCGACGATGCGACCCTGCTCCATGACCACCAGACGATCCATGGCCGCGATGGTGGAGAGGCGATGGGCGATGGCGATCACCGTCTTGCCCTGCATCAGCTGGTCGAGGTTCTCCTGGATCGCGGCTTCGACGTCGGAATCCAGCGCCGAGGTGGCCTCGTCGAGAATCAGGATCGGCGCGTCCTTGAGCATGACGCGGGCGATGGCCAGGCGTTGGCGCTGGCCGCCGGAGAGCTTGACGCCGCGTTCGCCGACATGGGCGTCGAAGCCTTGCCGGCCATGAATGTCCCGCAGCGATTCGATGAACTCCGAGACGTGGGCCTGCTTCGCCGCCTGCCACGCCATCTCGTCGGTGGCGTCAGGCCGGCCGTAGAGCAGGTTGTCGCGCACCGAGCGATGCAGCAGCGAGGTGTCCTGCGTCACCATGCCGATTTTCGCGCGCAGGCTTTCCTGGGTGACGTCGGCGATGTTCTGCCCGTCGATGCGGATCGCGCCGCCTTCCAGCTCGAAAAAGCGCAGCAGCAGGTTGACCAGGGTCGACTTGCCCGCGCCCGAAGGGCCGATCAGCCCAATCTTCTCGCCGGGGCGAATGTGGAGCGAGAGGTCGTCGATGACGCCGCTTCCCTTGCCGTAGTGAAAGCGGATATGGTCGAACACGATCTCGCCGCGATCGATGGCGAGCGGCTTCGCCTCGGGCTCGTCCTCGATCTGGCGGGGCAGGGAGAGTGTCGCCATGCCATCCTGCACCGTGCCGATGTTTTCGAACAGCGCGGAGACTTCCCACATGATCCACTGCGACATGCCCCATAGCCGCATGACCAGGCCGAGCGCCACGGCGACCGCCCCTACGCTGACGGCTTCGGTCAGCCACAGATGGATCGATAGCCAGCCGATGCTGAACAGCAGCAGCGCGTTGAGCAGGTAGAGCAGCCCATAGAGGCCGGTGACCAGTCGCATCTGGCGATGCACGGTGACCAGGAAGCCATCCATGCTCTCCTTGGCAAATGTCGCTTCGCGGCTGGCATGGGAGAACAGCTTGACCGTCTGGATGTTGCTGTAGCTGTCGACGATACGGCCCGTCATGCGCGAGCGCGCGTCGGCCTGGGATTTGGACACGCGACCCATGAGCGGCACGAATACCCGCAGCAGCACGAGATAGCCGGCCAGCCACGCCACCAGGGGAAGCGCCAGACGCCAGTCGGCGTTGCCCACCAGCAGCAGCGTGCCGAGGAAATAGACGCTGACGTAGTTGAGCACGTCGAACAGCTTGATCACGCACTCGCGTACGGCCAGCGCTGTCTGCATCACCTTGGTGGCGATACGACCGGCGAATTCGTCCTGATAGAAACCCATCGATTGCCGCAGCAGGTAGCGGTGCGCCAGCCAGCGGATGCGCATGGGGAAGTTGGCCATCAGCGTCTGCTGCTGGAACAGCGAATGCAGCCACACCATGCCGGGCAGCAGGAGCAGCACGACGAACGCCATGCCAGCCAGCTTCCAGCCCTGGTCGGCGAGAAACGTCTCGCGATCCTGGCCGGCCAGCCAGTCGACGATGTTGCCGAGGAATCCGAACATCCACACTTCGATGCCGGCGATCAGCGCCATCAGCACCGTCGCCGCCATCAGGTACGGCCAGGCACCGCGGGTGTAATGCAGGCAGAAGGCGATCAGCGTGTCCGGTGGACGTTGCGGTTCCTGCGGCGGGAAGGGGTCGAGACGGTTTTCGAACCAGCGAAACATGGCAATCCTTGAAGGTAAGCGCGACGGGCTGACGTGTTTCCACTGCGGGGCACTTGCCAGCCGCTAACGATCATAGCCGCCTCGGGCGCTTTGGCAATCCGCGTGTCGAAATCGGCCGTCGCGGGCGTCAGGCCTGAAAGGGCAGCACGGCGGTGTAGACGGCAAAGAAGTGGCAGACGCTGCCGCCGATCACGAACAAGTGCCAGATGGCGTGATGGAAGGGGATTGCGCGAACAGCGTAGAAGATCACGCCCAGGGTGTAGGTGATGCCGCCGGCGACCAGCAGCGCGATACCGGTGTCGGGCAGATGATCCGCCATATCGCCGGAGGCGATCAGGATCAGCCAGCCCATGATCAGGTAGATGAATATCCGCAGCACGCTGAATCGATGCGGCCAGATCAGGCGCAGGGCGATACCGCCGAGGGCGAGACTCCAGACGACGGCGAACAGTGCCCAGCCCATCGGGCCGCGCAGGTTGACCAGCAGGAACGGCGTGTAGGTACCCGCGATCAGCAGATAGATGGCGCAGTGGTCGAAAGCCTGGAACACGCGCTTCAGTCGCTGGCGGCGAAAGCCGTGATAGAGCGTCGAGGCGGTATAGAGCAGTAGCAGGCAGCCGCCGTAGAGCGAAACGCTGACGATCTTCCACGGATCGACGTGGGCGGCGATGCTGGCCAGCACGATGAGCACGATCATGCCGGCGAGGCTCAGGGCGGCGCCGATGCCGTGGCTGATGCTGTGCAGCCACTCCTCGAGTCTCGAGAACTCTGCACCGGATTCATCGGCGCTGGGCCGGCTGCCCGAGGGAGCCGATCGTTGGGTCGGGTAATCCGGTTGAACGTCTGACATGGTATTCGAACCCCCTCGACGATCAGGGCGTGCAGGATGCAAGGCGCTGTCCGATTGGACAGGCCGTTGCGGCCCGGGTTCAGTCTATGGGCTCATCATGACGCTGAGTTGACGCCGGCAAAAGCCCGCGAACGCAGGGTGCGAGAAGATTCAGGCGTCGCGTTCGATGTCGACGTCGCTGGCCGGGGTGAAGTCGTCCAGATTCATCATGTGATTGAGCTTGCCGACCTTGGTGGTCAGGTAGTGCTCGTTGAACGGATTGCGACCGGTGGTGATTGGCAGGCGCTCGTGAATCGTCACGCCATCCTGGCTCAGGGCCTCGACCTTGCGCGGGTTGTTGGTCATCAATCGCAGCGACTGGATGCCGAGGTGTTCGAGCATGGGCACGCAGATATCGTAGCGGCGCTGGTCGGCGCCGAACCCGAGCCGTTCGTTGGCCTCGACGGTATCGGCACCGTCGTCTTGAAGCGCGTAGGCGCGGATCTTGTTGAGCAGGCCGATGCCGCGACCTTCCTGGCGCAGATAGAGCAGCGCGCCGCGCCCTTCGTCGGCGATCCGCTTGAGGGCTTCCTGCAGCTGGTAGCCGCAGTCGCAGCGCATCGAGAACAGGGCATCACCGGTCAGGCACTCCGAGTGCACTCGGGCGAGAACCGGCTCAGGCGTGGTGATGTCGCCGAGCGTCAGCACGACGTGTTCCTTGCCGGTGGAGGCTTCCTGGAAGCCGTGCAGCATGAACGTCGCCCAGGGAGTCGGCAGTTGCGATGCGGCGATGAAGCGGATCGTCACGATGACCTCGCGATGTGGGGGAGACGCTCGAATATGGTTGCCGAAGCGCCGGACGATGAATAATAAAGGGGCGGCATTATAACAGGCTTGCCGGCCGATCCGTTACAAGGCTGCAAATCGCGCCGATAGCTGACATCAATTTTGACACCCGGAGGTTTTACTGCATGTTCGGGCGATCCGTTACAATGCGGAGGCTCTTGATTTAAACCCCCTCGACTATGAAGGCTGCCATGACACTATCCCAGGATCTCCAGCCGCGGGCGCTGCACAACGATCGCCTGCTGCGGGCGCTGGCTCGCCAACCGGTGGACCGCACGCCGGTCTGGATGATGCGCCAGGCGGGCCGCTACCTGCCCGAGTATCGTCAGACCCGGGCCCAGGCCGGCAGTTTCATGGATCTGTGCCGCAACGCCGATCTGGCCTGCGAGGTGACGCTGCAGCCACTCGAGCGCTATCCGCTGGATGCGGCGATCCTGTTCTCTGACATCCTGACCATTCCGGATGCCATGGGGCTCGGGCTTTACTTCGAGACCGGCGAAGGACCCAAGTTCCGCAAGACGGTGCGTTCCGCCGCTGACGTCGCGGCGCTGACCGCGCCGAATGCGGAGCGGGATCTCGACTACGTCATGAACGCCGTCAGCACGATTCGCCGCGAGCTCGATGGCCGCGTGCCGTTGATCGGCTTTTCCGGCAGTCCGTGGACGCTGGCAACCTATATGGTCGAAGGCGGCTCGAGCAAGGATTTCCGCCATCTCAAGGCGATGCTCTACGGCGATCCGCAAACCCTGCATGCGCTGCTGGGCATTCTTGCAACCGCGGTCACCGACTACCTCAATGCCCAGATTCGCGCTGGCGCTCAGGTCGTGCAGATTTTCGATACCTGGGGCGGGGCGCTATCGACGCCGGCCTATCGCGAGTTCTCCCTGGCCTACATGCAGCGCATTGTGGATGGTCTGATTCGCGAACACGACGGCCGTCGCGTGCCGGTGATCCTGTTCACCAAGAACGGCGGGCAGTGGCTCGAGTCGATCGCCGACAGCGGCTGCGACGCGGTCGGTCTGGACTGGACCACGGAGCTGAGCGATGCCCGGCGCCGTGTCGGCGAGCGGGTTGCGCTGCAGGGCAACCTCGACCCCAACGTGCTGTTCGCGCCGCCGCAGCGGATTCGCGAAGAGGTGGCGCGCATTCTCGAGAGCTTCGGGCCGGGCGAGGGCCATGTCTTCAACCTGGGGCACGGCATCAGCCAGTTCACCGACCCGGGCCACGTCACCGCCTTCATGGACGCCTTGCATGAACTCAGCCCCGCCTACCACCGGTGAGCCTGTCGCTAAAGAACCCGGCGACGGCCTGCTGCTGTTCGATGCCGACTGCCCGTTCTGCCGGCGTTCGGTGCGCTGGCTGCTGGCGCACGAGCGCCCCGAGAGCCGGCTGCGCATTGCCGGGCTGAAAAGCCCGGTGTCCCGCCGGCTGGGCGAGCACTTTCAGATCGACTTTTCGGGCACCGACAGCATCTGGTACATCGCCGATGGCGAACTCAGCCGCAATAGCGATGCCGCCTGGCGCCTCGCGACTCGACTGCAGGGAGAGTGGCAGCGTATCAGTGCGCTGCGCCGGGTGCCGCGAGCGTTGCGTGAACGCACCTATCGATTCATCGGCGATCACCGCCATCGATTGGCCTTCCTCGGCGCCGACCGTCTCGAGAGCCATGAGCGCTGGCTGACATCGCTGACGCCGGCACTCTGTCGGCGCTGCGGCTTGCCGCCCAATCTCGCCGATGAAAGTTGAGCCTCGACCTCGGTGCAGTGAATGCCCCGGCAGGCGAGACAGCGAACCAGGAGAGAGCCCATGCCCATGAGCCTATGGCAAAAAGGGTGCGCGCTGGTCACGTTGATCTGGGCGGCGGGGATCGCCTGGGGCAGCTTGAGCCCGGCTACCGACCTGCCGCAGCACCTGCCGTGGGACAAGTTCAATCACTTCATTGCCTACGCTGGCCTGGCAACAGGTCTGCGTCTTACGGGTTGCCGGTGGCCGGTTGCGTGGGGCGCGGCAGTCGTCTTCAGTATCGGCATCGAATATCTGCAGGTCTGGGTGCCAGGACGTCATGGTGGAGACTGGGGCGATATTCTTGCGAATGCACTAGGCGCTGGCGCGGGCCTGCTATTGCTGGCTCTGGTTCAACGCGGGAAGTCGAAGCGGCGCCGTCGTCTGTCTGGACAATGGCCGGTCTGGACGAAAGCCGTTCTGGACAATGGCCGGAAAGATCGATAACCCATCTCCAATGTATGCCACGTTGACTCGCGCTTCGACTTAGGCACCTTTTTGGTGCGTCTGTGTTTTTTGAGCACTGTTTTGAAACAATTTATTGCCGCCGGGATGTCGATGCCGGGCGTCATGACGGGGCATCCGCCTCGAAAAGACATTCAAAATAGACTTTTAAGCACAATAAGACAGATGTGGAATGGACTTTGCTACTGTCGTACGAGCATGCTCGGCATGCACTTATACGATAACGCTAGGGAGTTGATTCACTATGCGCCACAAGAACAAAAGCTTGGCCCTGCTCTCCATCGCTGCCCTGGGAACGCTGGCCGCGACGCAAGCTCAGGCCGCCACGCTGGATGACGTCAAGAGCAACGGTACTCTCCGTTGCGGCGTCAACGCAGGCCTGACCGGGTTTTCTGCACCGGATCAGGACGGGCACTGGACCGGCATCGATGCCGATTTCTGCCGGGCGATGGCCGCTGCCACACTGGGTAAATCCGAGTCGGTCGCGTTTACCCCGCTGACGGCCAAAGAGCGTTTCACGGCGCTGCAGTCCGGTGAGGTGGACGTACTATCACGCAACACCACCTGGACCGCCATGCGGGACAACGCCCTGGGGCTGAACTTCACCGGCGTGACGTTCTACGACGGCCAGGCTTTCATGGTCTCGAAGGATCTCGGGGTGAGTAGCCTCAAGGAGCTCAATGGTGCAACGATCTGCATCCAGTCGGGCACGACTCACGAGCTCAACATCGCCGACTACTTCCCGGCCAACAATCTCGACTATCAACTGGTGACGTTCGACACGCCCGACCAGACCGCCCAGGGCTTCGATAGCGGCCGCTGCGACGTGCTGACTTCCGACTCCTCGCAACTGGCGGCGCTGCGCCTGCAGCTCAAGGATCCGGACAGCGTCACCATTCTGCCCGAGCGTATTTCCAAGGAGCCGCTGGGCCCGGTCGTGCGCCAGGGTGACGATCAGTGGTTCGACATCGCCAAGTGGACGCTGTTCGCCATGCTCAACGCCGAAGAACTGGGCGTGACCAGCGACAACGTCGATGAGATGCGCGACAACCCGCCGAATCCCGGCGTGGCACGTCTGCTGGGCAAGGACGGCACGTACGGCGAGCAACTGGGGCTGGACAATGCCTGGGCCTACAACATCGTCAAGCAGGTCGGCAACTACGGCGAGATCTACGCACGCAACGTCGGCGCTGACTCTCCGCTGAAGATCGATCGCGGCATCAACGCGCTGTGGAACGATGGCGGCATTCAGTACGCTCCGCCGGTTCGCTAAGCGTCAAATCGTCCTCTCGACACCGCGCCCTTTCGGTCTGAGCGCCGGGGCGCGGTGCCTCTCAACGCTCGAGTAGAGACAGCTCATGCTGCGTCCATCCACGACCCTCCCGCGACGGGGGCGGGGCCCTTTGTGGCGAAATCCCGCCGTTCGTGCCTTGATTATCCAGGCCGTGCTGTTCCTGGTCCTGGCTGCCTTTATTGGTTATCTGGTTCACAACACGCTGCTCAACCTCGAAGCTCGCGGTATTCATACCGGCTTCGGATTTCTGGATGGGCGCGCCGGCTTCTCGATCCCGCAGACGCTGATCGATTACACCAGCGATAGCACCTACGGCAGAACGTTCGTCATCGGGCTGCTCAATACGCTGCTGGTATCCGCGCTGGGGATCGTGGCGGCGACGATCATCGGCTTTCTGGTCGGTATCGCACGCCTGTCGCCCAATTGGCTGCTGGCGCGCCTGGCGACCATCTACGTCGAGGCTTTCCGCAATATCCCGCTGCTGGTTCAGATCCTGTTCTGGTATTACGCCGTGCTGCGGGCACTGCCATCGCCGCGACAGAGCCTGTCGCTGTTCGATGCCTTCTTCTTCAACGTGCGTGGCATGGTGATGCCCGACCCTCAGCCGCTGGACGGGTTCTCTGCCACGCCGTGGGCGTTGCTGGTCGCCATCGTCGCCGCGATCGTGTTCGGGCTGCTCGCCAAGCGGCGTCAGGCGCGCACTGGGCAAGCGCTGCCCGTCTACTGGATCGGTGCGGCCATCATCATCGGTTTGCCGCTGATCGTATTCCTGGCCACCGGATCGCCGCTCGAGTGGGCGCTGCCGGAAATGGCCGGCTTCAACTTCCGTGGTGGCATCAATATTCTGCCGGAGCTGCTGGCGCTGTGGCTGGCACTGTCGATCTACACGGCGGCGTTCATCGCCGAGATCGTGCGCTCGGGCATTCTGTCGGTCTCTCATGGCCAGACCGAAGCGGCGCGCTCGCTGAGCCTGCCGGAGGCCATCACCCTGCGCAAGATCGTCATTCCGCAGGCGATGCGCGTCATCGTTCCGCAGATGACCAGCCAGTATCTCAACCTGATCAAGAACTCGTCTCTGGCCACGGCCATCGGCTACCCGGATCTGGTGGCCGTCTTTGCCGGCACTACGCTCAACCAGACCGGACAGGCGATCGAGATCATCGCCATGACCATGGCGGTCTATCTGGTCATCAGCCTGACGGTGTCGTTTTTGATGAACCTCTACAATGCGCGCACGCTGCTGAAGGAGCGTTGAGATGACTGACTCTACCTTCCGCACCGAAATGATCGAGGCGCGCGAGGCGCCGGACCAGAGCCGGGGCGTGATCGGCTGGTTCCGTGCCAATCTGTTCAACGGGCCGATCAACAGCATCATCTCGATCTTGGTCATATTGCTACTGGCGCGATTGGTGTGGCCGTTCCTCGAATGGGCGGTGATCGACGCCGACTGGATCGGTACCACGCGTGATGCCTGTACCGGCGAGGGGGCTTGCTGGGTGTTCATCTCGGCGCGCTTCGAATCCATCGTCTATGGCTTCTATCCAGAAGCGGCGCGCTGGCGGGTCGATATCGTCTTTGCGCTGCTGGCGATCCTGGTCGCGTGGCTGGCGATCCCGAAAATGCCACGCAAGAAGTGGGTCGCGCTGTTCACGTTGATCGGCTTTCCGATCATCGCCTTCGTCCTGCTGGTAGGCGGCATGTTCGGTCTCCAGCACGTGCCTACTCGCGCCTGGGGCGGGCTGATGCTGACGCTGACGATCGCGGTCGTAGGCATAGTGGGATCGCTACCGCTGGGTATCATCCTGGCGCTGGGGCGGCGCTCGAAGATGCCTTTCGTCAAGGGCGTCTGCGTGATCTTCATCGAGTTCTGGCGTGGCGTGCCTTTGATCACGGTGCTGTTCATGGCTTCGGTCATGCTGCCGTTGTTCGTGCCGGGTAACATCGATTTCGACAAGCTGGTGCGAGCCTTGATCGGCATCATGTTCTTCTGGAGCGCCTATATGGCCGAGGTCATCCGCAGTGGCCTGCAGGCGATCGGCAAAGGGCAGAACGAGGCCGGGCAGGCGCTGGGGCTGAGCTATTGGCATCGCATGGGGCTGATCATTCTGCCGCAGGCGCTCAAGCTGGTCATTCCGGGCATCGTCAATACTTTCATTGCGCTGTTCAAGGATACCTCGCTGGTGCTGATCATCGGCCTGTTCGATCTGCTGGCGATCATCCGCGCGGGTCTGACCGATTCGAACTGGCTCGGCTTTTCCACCGAGGGCTACGTGTTCGCGGCGGCGGTCTACTGGGTCTTCTGTTTCAGCATGTCCCGTTACAGCCAGTACATCGAGCGTCGTCTGAATACCGGACATAAACGATGAGAGCGATGAACGTCTCCGAATTCATGCCCTCACACAACAAGATCGTGATCAGGAAATCATTGCCATGAGCGAAGTGACAGCGTCTCCGACAACCGCGCCCGGCAGCGACCGACCGATGATCGAAATCGATCATCTCAACAAGTGGTATGGCAACTTTCATGTGCTGCGCGATATCAACCTGACCGTGACCAAAGGCGAGCGTATCGTCATTTGCGGACCTTCGGGTTCCGGCAAGTCGACGATGATTCGCTGCATCAACCATCTGGAAGAGCATCAGCAGGGCTCGATCGTGGTCAACGGCGTGCCGATGACCCATGACGTCAAGCGGATCGAGCAGATTCGTCGCAATGTCGGCATGGTCTTCCAGCACTTCAATCTGTTCCCGCACCTGACCGTGCTGGAAAACTGCTGTCTGTCCCAGATCTGGGTGCAGAAGAAGCCGCGCGCCGAGGCGGAGAAGACCGCCATGGAGTATCTGGAGCGCGTGCAGATTGCCGATCAGGCGCTGAAGTATCCCGGCCAGCTGTCCGGTGGCCAGCAGCAGCGTGTGGCGATCGCCCGGGCGCTGTGCATGCGTCCCGAGGTGATGCTGTTCGACGAGCCGACATCCGCCCTCGACCCGGAGATGATCAAGGAAGTGCTCGATGTCATGATCGAATTGGCCCATGAAGGCATGACCATGCTTTGCGTGACCCACGAGATGGGCTTCGCCAAGACCGTGGCCGACCGAGTGATCTTCATGGACCAGGGCCAGATCATCGAGGAAGCGCCGCCCACCGAGTTCTTCAACAACCCGCGCTCGGAGCGCACACAGCTGTTTCTCAGCCAGATCTTGGGTCATTGATGAACCCTGGAGGCTAGCTGCCTGTTGGCGTCGAAGAAGGTCTCATCCTGCGCCCTGCCGAACGGCAGGGCGTATTCGTTCAACCTCCAGTTGAGCGCGGCGCGATTCTCTACCACGCTAGAGGAACGATCCACGGAACAGGAGAATCGATCATGGACAAGACTTATGTAGTGGCTGCCGACGCGTCACGCGCCCGTATCTTCGCCCGCGAAGCGAGGGTGTTGCGCGAAGTGCATACGCTGACGCATCCCGAGGGGCGTTTGCATGCCGGCGATCTGCGAACCGGTGGTCAAGGCGAGGCGTTCTCCGGCCCTGGCGCCAGCCAGCGTCATACCGGCAATGACCAGGCGACTTCGGAGAAGGAAGCCGAGTTTTTCGCCAAGGAAGTTGCCACCTATCTGCGTGACGCCCGGACCCAGGGCAAGGCGGACGAAATCGTACTGATCGCCGAGCCCAGGTTTCTCGGCCATTTGCGCGGTAAACTCGACAAGACGACGATGAAATGCGTGACCCAGACGATCGACAAGGATCTCTCGAAAGCCAGCGAAGAGGAGATTGCCCAGAAACTGGGCTGGTGAAGCGTATATTCGTGATGCCGTCGGTTTCTCAGGGAATCGACGGCAGATCGATCTGATCGCTGCGCTGAATGCCGGCCGTCATCTCCCGGCACAGCCGCAGGAATTCCCGCATGCCGGTCGTCAGGTACTTCTGACGGTGCCAGATGAACGCGAACCGACGCGTCAGGTCCAGCTCGGGCGTCGCGATCGGCACTAGGCTGCCCCGGCGGAAGGCGTCCCTGAGCGCCAGGCGCGATACGCAGCCGATCCCCAGACCCGATTCCACGGCGCGTTTTATCCCTTCGGTATGTTCCAGTTCCAGCAGAATATTGAAGCGGCCCCGGCGGTGGCGCATGGCGTGCTCCAGCGTCCGGCGCGTGCCGGAGCCGACCTCGCGCATGATCCAGGCTTCACGCAGCAGCCTCTCGACATCGGCGGTGCCTTCGCTGGCCAGCGGATGGCGGGGCGAGCAGAACACGGTCAGGTCATCCTCGATCCACGGCTGGATGACGATATCGTCATGCTGGCAGTCGCCCTCGATCAGACCCAGGTCCAGCTCATGCAAGGCGATGCGCTCGACGATGGAGGCGGTATTGCGAACCTGCAGCTTGACCCGGCTTTCCGGGTAGCGCTGCATGAAGTCGCTGATCAGCAGCGTCGCCAGATAGTTGCCGATCGTCAGCGTGGCGCCTACCTCCAGCGAGCCGATGCCGCTCTGACCCTGCAGCAGTTCTTCGATCTCCTCCCCTCGATCCAGCAAGGCGACCGCCTTGGGCAATAGCTGAAACCCGAGCGCGTTCAGCTTGAGGCGCTTGCCGAGGCGATCCAGCAACTGGCAGTCGAACTGACGCTCCAGCTCAGCCAGTGCCGTGCTCGTTGCCGATTGCGACATCGACAACACCCGGGCGGCCCGAGAAACGCTCTGATGCTGGGCAATCGCCACGAAAACCTCGAGTTGACGCAGGGTATAGCGCATGAAGAGCGTCCGTTATCGATTTTATGGATATAGGTTATCCAAATAACCCGCTTAACAGAATACCCATCTTTTCTTATAGTTAACCTATCTATATTGGATTTGATTTATTCTCTTTAGTTATTAGCGTTCGTATTAGAGATAAGGAGCGGGTCATGAGCAAATTTGCCTTGGAAGAGGTACTGAGCGTCCACCACTGGAACGATACGCTGTTCAGCTTCCGGACGACGCGCGAGCGGAGCCTGCGGTTCAAGAATGGCCAGTTCGTCATGATCGGTCTGGAAGTCGACAGCAAGCCGCTGGTGCGTGCCTACTCCGTAGCCAGCCCCAATTACGAAGACCACCTCGAGTTCTTCAGCATCAAGGTACAGGACGGCCCTCTGACATCGCGCCTGCAGCATCTCAAGGTCGGTGATCAGATCATGGTCAGCCGCAAGCCGACCGGCACGCTGGTGTGTGACGATCTGCTGCCGGGGCGCAATCTCTACATGCTCTCCACCGGCACCGGCCTTGCCCCTTTCATGAGCCTGATCCAGGACCCCGAAGTCTACGAGCGCTTCGAGAAAGTCGTGTTGATCCACGGCGTGCGGACCGTCAGCGAGCTGGCCTATGCCGACTTCATCTCCAAGGAGCTGCCGGCGCATGAATACCTGGGTGACGAGATCCGCGAAAAACTGGTCTACTACCCGACAGTGACGCGCGAAGAGTTCCACACCACGGGGCGCCTGACCGACCATATCCGCAGCGGCAAGCTGGTCGAGGATACCGGATTGCCGCCGCTGGATCCGAAGCAGGACCGGGCCATGATCTGCGGCAGCCCGGCGATGCTCGAGGAAACCAGCGGGCTGCTGGACGAACTCGGTTTCGCCATCTCGCCGCGCATGGGCGAGCCGGGCGACTACGTCATCGAGCGGGCGTTCGTCGAGAAATAACCCTAGCCACGAGTCGCGAGCTACGGGCTTCGAGCAAAACCAAAAGCCGGTTTCTAGTTCCGAACGGAAAGATGCCAGCGACGATATCGTCGCTGG
>NZ_PZJT01000020.1 GCF_003206135.1 Salinicola salarius
ACCACGTTCAATACCCGCGTGCCGCCGGAATGGAAGCGCCGCCTCAAAGTGTTCTGCGTCGAGCACAACATCGATATGGTCGACTTCATGATGGAAGCCGTCGACAAGGCTCTGCGAGAGAAGGGCGGCTGATGGAGTCGATCGTCTACAGCACCGCGATCGACGCCCTGGTCAAGCAATTCAGCGGCGTTGCCAGCCGCCAGCAGTGGATAGATGCGGTCGAGAACCGACGGCGCCAGGCCGGCGACGAGTATCAGACACAGACCGCCGAACAGATCGCGCTCGAGTGGCTGGATCTGGCGAGGGAAGAGCGGCTGGGGATCGAAGTCGACCCAGTGCTGGGCCTGACCGTCTACGTCGCGCAGGAATAGGAAAGCAGTAGGGCAGAAACGAAGTGGCCGCCGGGTCTCTCACCACCCGACGGCCGCGACACGAAAACCACCATGGGACGATGTGAATCATGTCAGATGCACACTATAGCACCATCCGCCGTACCCCACTAAGCCAGCTCAGTCAGCTGCCGATCGATCAACTGCAGGCGCTGCTCGAGCGCTGCTGCCCGCTCACGCGCGCTGCGCTCGATCCCATTTTCAGAGCGCGATAAGGAGAGCCAAACAATGATCAACCGTTACCAGGGTAAACCGATGGAAGCGCTGGTTCGGCTTGCCGATGTAGCCCAGGGCAACAGCGGCCAATGCCATCACGTTCGTCGCTTTTTGTTGGGGCTCTACAACTCCGAAGCGTGGCCTTTCGAATTGAACCGACTGCGCGCACTCGACCTCGAGCTAAAAATGGCCTGCCTCATCGTGCTCGAACTGGACGCAGTCTCACCAGCTCGCGATATCCACGAATACCTGGAGAACGGTGGGGCGCTTTTCTCACGATTCTGGGAGCTGGAAAGCGCTGCCGGATGAACAAGGCGGGCACCAGCACCCACGGGCCGCACACGCGGCCCGTTTTCGTTTCCGGCAGCGGAATCAGTCAGGTTAGATGACCTGGGTGGTAAGCGAGGGGCTTGGGTAACGGTATAAGCCCAGTGGTCCACTAATAGGATGATACGCACTGCATGGCGATGCCGCCGCGAGCGCTCGGCGCGGAGGAATAGATAACCCCAAATTCGCTCATGTATTGCCTGCTCACCGCGTCCATGTATCTTAGGTACCGAGCCAAGGCAAAAAACTCGGCACGGGACAAACGGAGGGGGTAACGTAAAGATCAGGGGCGGCGACAAACCCGACACTATAGGAGAGGAAGGCGAATGCGTGGTTCAGATACGACAATGCCGCCCTGGTGGGGCGGCATTGAAGCGAAAGCGTTGGTAGCGCCTTCTGGATCTTCGGATGCAGCGTGGTAGCTGTGTTCAATTTAACTCGCTAAAACCGAGTCATTCAACCTTTCGTTGAATGTTTCCTTTAATTTCCTGCAAGAAAGGGTTTGCGTTTGCGTTACTGCATTGTAGCCTTACGCTGCGACCACGCCGATGGCGCCCGTCCGCCCTTTTCAGATTTCACCCTCCCCGCCCGGTTTGGTACCCGGCTGGCCTAACGAGGGGAGGCATTAGGACGGTCGCGTCTTCGGACCAGCGTGGTAGCTGTTCGGGTTGGTGGTAGGCCAGCAAGCCACCCGAGCGACCTCGATCGAGGAGAGACGCTATGGAAATCATTGCGCTCGTAACCCTTGGCGTTCAAGCGGCAACATTGTTGGCCACGCTTGCGATGATCGCCATCATGCTTAACGCCATGTAGTAGAACGCCCGTCACGGTCCTAGGCCGTGGCGGGTTCTTTTTTGCCTGGAAATAAGGGTACTCCCAAAACGCCCCATCTTTGGGCGGCATGTCCTGAACAGCATTTCACCCTTGCGCCCACCCTAATCGCCCCGCACCATAACAACCCACCCATAACGCCCCAGGTGCCGCGATGTTCATCCGCGCATACCTACGCGCCAGCACGATCGAGCAAGATGCCCAGCGCGCCCGCCAGCATCTCGCCGACTTCGCCGGCCAGCACAATGTCGCGATCGCCGCCTGGTACGTCGAGAACGCTTCGGGCGCATCGGCAAACCGTGGAGAGCTGCGCCGATTACTCGAGGACGCCCACGCCGGCGACGTGATCCTGGTCGAAGCGATCGACCGACTATCTCGGCTCGATCGGGACGACTGGCGAGAGCTACGCGCCCAGCTGGATGCCAAGGGGCTGCGCGTCGTCGCGCTGGATCTGCCGACCAGCCACCTGGCGTTATCGCCAGCGGGGGCCGACGACTTCACCGCGCGTGTGCTGGACGCGGTCAACGGCATGATGCTGGACACGCTCGCCGCCGTGGCGCGAAAGGACTACGAAGATCGCCGACGCCGCCAGCGCCAGGGAATCGAAAAAGCCAAGGGAGAGGGGAAGTACCAGGGGCGCCAGAAAGACACGGCAAGGCGCCAGAGGATCGACGCGTTGCTGAAATCCAGGCACGCCAATGGCCGCGGCTATTCGATACGAGAGGTGGCCAGCATCATCGGCTGCAGCACCAACACCGTCAAGGCCGTAAAGCGCGACGGCCCATAGCGATATAACGCTATATTTATGCGTTATAGCGTCATATCGTTATAGCGTTACAGCTTGGACCGCTGCCGCCGCTTCCGAATCTTCGCGCTGACTCGCTCCCAGTCGTCCGGCTGCAGCCATAGCCGGCACCATTCCGCCAGCAACTCGGCACGCCGGGTCGCCGTGTGGTCGTCCGGGTAGTTCACGAAGTCGCTGGCCAGCGCCAGTAGCTGGGAAAGTCCGTCGCGGCCGCGCTTCTTCGTGAATGCAATCCCGCTTTCGCGCATCTTCTCGTTCAGCAACTCGGCGCTTCGGCCCAGATTCAGCGTCTTGTCTCTCACGTCGATTGCGGCGCTTATGAGCGCACCCAGCCACATCTCGACCTCGTCGGGGGCGATACTCGAATAGCGTTCGCGGGGCATCTGACAGTCTCCGTGACATTGTCACGGAAAGATAGCGCGAATTCGTGACAATGTCACGCCATCAATCGCCGCGATAGTTGCCGATCAGGGACCAGGTGTCTGGCGTGGTTTCGACATGGCCAGCGCCCGCCGATCGGAGCGGCCGGCGCAACAGATCCGCCGCACGCAGGTCCACTGGCTGGCCGTTCGACGTTTGGAGATAGCCAACGCCGGCGCAGTGTTCGCAATGCAGTCGGTGAAATACCCCGGAGATGCTGCCGTGCCCATGACACAGCGGGCAGGCCTCGGCGGCCAGGCGTCGTCGATGTTCGATCATGGCCACTATTCTACGGGTTTGCAGTGATGGCGCGTAGCGCCATGAAAGGCGCCCACCGCTGATAGGGTAGGGTTACCCATCCTATCGCGCCGTAACGCGCCGCAGGCGCTGGACATCCGGCAAATCTCGGACTTCTTCATTGCAGCACTAGGGGTGTCCAGAGGGGCGTAGCCCCTTTGGGACAACGGTGCGCAAGCACCGGCGTCAGGATCTCGACTTGTCGAGGCATTTTTAGAGGGGTTGGGGATAACACCCAGGGACTGGGTGGTAGACCTTTCTATTTTTTTTCATACCAATCTACGTATTAACGCTGCGCAGCTAATTTCCAAGCGACTCGACCTAATCTCATTACCAAATCACTTAATTTCTTGTGGCGGTCGGATATCTCGCTCGGCGCCGGCGCGCGGCTGGAAAATGACGGGGGATAGCGGGGAAACAGAGGGATCGGGGGGGGCAATAGCGCCAATTCCTGGGCGCTGCAGAACGGGCTATGCCCGGCGAGGCCGGGTATGTGGGGACGGGGTAGGGGTTGGACTACTCGCTCTGCTGAGCGAGCCAGACGCGATATGGGGGGTACTTCTTGTTGACCAGCTCCCGGATCTCACGCGGCGAGGCGTTGGGGTTCGCCTGTGCGACCTCGGCGGTCCAGCGGTTGACCATCAGGCTGTACTCGCGCTGTCGCTGCTTGTCCGGGTTCACGTCCGGCGTGTCGCGCGGCCCGCGGCGTTCCTTCGGCTTGTACGATTGGCCGCCACCACCGGCGAGCTTGCCGGCGATCAAGCTCGCCCTGGCTTGTTTTGCGTCGCCCTCGGCGGGGAACTGCTCGTCATAGCGCTTCTTCGCCCGCTTGAGCGCACGGCTGGCCCAGTTGCGTAGTTCCGTGAGCTTGGCGTAACCCATGCCCAGGGCGACGAGAAAGTCTTGATTGACGCGCTTGATCGCGGGGCGAGCGCGGAATGTGCCGTCGGGGCGCTGTTCTGCGATCTGGTGAACCGTGAATGCGCCGGCGATCTTGAGCCGCCGCCAGGCGCGCCAGAACCGCTCGGAGGGCTGCGGGTAGCTGGGGTCACAATTCGGGGCGAGCAGGCCGGCAACTTTGGCCAGCTCGCCGCAGGTGCGCGGCTTGAACGTGCCGTCGGCTTTCGGCGTGCCGACGCGCAGCGAAGCGAAGTCGAGAAACTGGATGACCGCGGACAACACCAGGCTTTCGGCGGCGCGGGCTTCGCTACGGTTGCTGCGCGGGTTGCCGTCGAGATTGCGACGGCCGTTGAGATTCGAGAGCGTCGGCAGCAGCGCCGGCGACTCGTAATAGCGGCGGACCAGCTCGAGCAGCTTCTGCTGCGCCTTCGGCAGCTCGCGCTGCGTCGTCGGCCGGTTGAGCCTGTCGAACTCGCCTTTCTGCGGGTCGTGCCCGCATCGATTGCCCGTACCCCACCATTTACCCGGGTGGCGGTACGCCGCTTTGCCCCATCTGAGGACAAAATGCGGCATGTGTCCTGCTGACCCCATGATCCGCCTGGCTCCAAATTTTGGCCAAGGCTTGCCCATCGTTCTGGCAGCGGATACACTGGGGGCGTCGTTTCTCTCCAGTGTGTCCGCTGCGAAGAACATCCGAAAACGCTGCCTTGCCGGGCGGCGTTTTCTTTTTGTGCAGCCTATATTGTTGAAATTCCTACCTTTTTGATCTCTTTCCGCGTTCGCGACTGGCCTCAGTCTAACACTACAAACGTCACTTTGACACGTTTTGTGACAAGAAATCTTGATCGACACCCTGCTCGTCCGCCACTTGCTGCACTAGACAGGGGATAGCGTCGTCGACCAGGGCGAGCCCGTGAGCGTACCCAGGGTGGTCCCGATCTTCGCATACGTTAAGAAATGCGATCTGGTGCCGAATCTCCGCGAGAGTATCACGCGAATGATCTCGCACTAAAGGATTGCTGCCGTACCGTTTTCCTGTAACACCCATGCGCTACCTCCTGTCTCTCAATGACGGACCCCCTCACGGGGTGCGGATGCCGATTGTTATCGGCCTGTTTTACTGTACATTTAAACAGTAATCTAGCCAGCGTAACAGCCGCCCGCACGTCGAAACCCAGCGCAGGCGACAAGCAGCGACGCCTGCGAACCAACGGTATCGCAGTTCGTCGGAGCTGCAAGACGCCGCGTTGCGGTTTGTCATTCGGGGGAAGAAGGAAAGGAGGCAGGCCGATGAACTACCGAGCCGCGCTTGAGCGATGGGCGCAGAACCGCAGGGATCGAGGATGGCGCGAAGACAAGCCGCCAACCGACATCTGGATCGAGTACCACGCCACCCACGCTCAGCTCGTGTACAGCGGGCGCTGCCGGATCGATCAACTATCTAGAGACGACATGCTGACGCTGGACACCCATGCCCATCTGCTACTGGACCCGGGCCGGGCGCAGATCCGCTACCTGTTCTGGCGCCCGGCGGCGGTTGAGACCGAGTGGGGGCCGCGGCGCATGGATCTGATCACCGGCGAGACGCGAATGCCGGCGTGAGCGATACACCCACGCCGGTCGTCCCTCTCTCTACTGCGGCACCAGCCGCACCTGCTGATACCCCACGCGCCGCTCGACACCGGTGTCGACGTTGCGCACCGGCACCTGGCCGTAGCTGAAGCGTTGGTACTCGGTCACTTCGTAGGGGCCGATCCACTCGGGGCCGCTTTTAATCTCGACGCGAGTGCCGGTTGGCAGGGTCTCACGCAGCGCGGTCTCGCATTTATCGCGCGCCGCGCGGGCTGCATCATTCAGCTTGTCGATCGCGGGAAATTGGCTCATTGGGCGGGCTCCTGCTCGGTTGAATCATCGGGCTCGTCCACCACCTCCGGCTCCGGCATCTTCAACCGCAGATCGATCCACCGCCCGTCGGGGATGTCGATCGGATCGCCGGCAACGATCATCGCGGTCTCGTAGTCGAAGCGTCGCCCGAATGTCCGCACTGTGATCGTGCCATCGTCTGCCGTTTCGGTCTCGACGAAGCACAACCGGTTGCCGTTAACATCCTGCGGGATCTCGATCGTCCAGCCGTCAGCAGAGAATCCCAGCGAGCCCGAGACGGTATAGACACCTACTTCGTCATGCGATGCCGTGACGCCCTCGGCTTCGCCGTTGTATGCGCCACAGCCGTCTAGAGTAAAACCGTCACCAGCTGCATATTCGGCTACGTTAGCGAGGCGGAATATCGGAGATGATTCCTTGATAAATCCATTACCATCAACTGTAACAAGACCACGATGCAAAATCTCGAAAGAGCTTTGCCACTCTTCACCCCTAATAGAGCGAATGTAAATACCTGGCACTGAACCATGATAAAGAATAATAGCATTGCCAAATGTTCCGTTATTATTCATTGCCACCAGCATTTCGCCATTTGTATCAACTGGAAGTCCTGACGTGTTCCCCTTAGAAAAGGAAAATATTCCGTTATGCTTCACCGCTGATGGGTCAACGTTATCCGGATATTCAGAACCAATCATTAGCTGATTATTTCCATTGCCGGCGGTGATAATAGCGCTGTTCGCTAATCCGATAGCGGCCCTCAATGCCTCTGCGTCCCCCACCGGCGCATCAGCCAGTGTATCAATCAGCGCTAGATCGCCCAGCGTGCCGGTTTGGCCGACATCAATCCCGCCCTTCAGGACGTTGACCAATTCCCGCGCCGCCGCTTGCACCTCGGCCAGCCATTCGTTTGTGTTCTGAATATCGATAGTGTCTGCCATGTTTCCTCCGGGCATTTAAAAACCGCCCGTGGGCGGCGTATAATGTTCAACCGTTTTTAGAGACAGAAAGTTTTATAAAGCTGTCGCTAATTTCCGCCCTCCCGGTACCGTTCAGGATATACCGCATTTGGACTTGTACGTTTCTACTTCCAGTCCATGCATCTAGTCGTGAAACAAAGGTCTGATATCCGCTGGCTTCGGCGTGACCCACAGAGGACCGTTGGTCCATGATATCCCCCACTACTCGTGTTTGACCTCCAGACACAACGATTCTCACCTGAATTCTACCCCTTGAATAACCACCGGAAGAATTACCTGCAATTAGATAAAGTGAACTAGAACCAATCACATCGACTCGATTCCCCTCGGGATTAATGTCAACACTAACGATGTCTTGCCATCCGTCAGAGTCATTAATGAGAATGGTTGAACTATTCTCTTCGGAGACGTTGATGGTTATTGCGTTGCCGGCTATTTGAAGGGTGTCTACAGCGGCATTACCAATTTTGGCAGAGGTAATAGCGGCGTCATCGATCTGCGCCGAACCAATCGCGGCGTTGGCGATCTTGGCGCGAGTGATAGCGGCGTCGTCGATCTGCGCTGTCCCGATGGCAGCGCCATCGATCTTGGCGCGAGTGATCGCTGCATCGGCGATCTTGGCTGCGGTGATAGAACCATCTCGGATCATTGCATCTGGGATCACGACACGCCCATCCGTCACGACGAAGGCGGTCACCAGCTCGCCGCTGATCGGATTCAGCACAGCAAACGTATTCGCTACGGCGACTATCTCGGCAGTCTGCCCGTCGACTTGCATGCCGATCATCGCTTTCTTGCCGTTGACGGTAACCGTCGTCACCGCTTGCGCTACGGCACCCGTCGACGGGTCGTAGACGGCGCTGATGTCCTGCTGGACCGACGCGAACTGGTCATCGACCGTGGTCTCGAACGTATCCTGGCGCTGGGCAATCGACTGCTGCTCGTTGCTCAATGCCGTGACGTTCGACTCGATGGACGATGCCCGGTTGTCGAACTGCGTGTCGAGCGTTTCGATAGACTGCGCGAGCGACTGGTCAGCTGAGGACAGCGACGATAGCTCCTGCCGGATCGACGATTCGGCCGCTTCAAATGCAGTGTTTACCTCCGTGATCTGCTGAGCCAACGCCTGGCGCTCACTCACGCTCGTCAACCGCTCGGCACTGATAGCAGCACTGCCCACGGCGCTCTGGGTTTGAACGACCGCGTTCTGGAGTGCCGAATAGATCCCGTCGAGGATCTGCGTCTGCTGCACCTCGTCGATCGATGCAACGGCGTCGTCTAGTTGCGATTGCAGGGACGTGACGCTCTGCGTGATCGCGCTGGTTTCAGTAGCCAGAGCGGTGATGCGCTGCTCGAAATCAGCGGTGGTATCGCCGTATTCCGATTGCAGCGTTGTCAGCGAATCGCTGATCGCCTGGGTATCGTCGGCCAGCGTTGTGAGCTGCTGGGTCAGCGTTGCCACGCTGTCGCCGAACGAGACATCCAGCGTCGTGATTCGCTGCGCCAGCGCCTCGTCACCGCTGATCCGCGTCAGGGTCTCGACGGTCTGAGTCGCTGCACCGACGGCGTTCTGCGTCGCCGACACCGCACTGGTCAACGCCTCGAGTTTGCCGTTTAGTTCGGCGATCCGCTGCGTCTCGGTAATGTCCGCCTCGTTGTCGCCGACACGGGCTTCGAGCGTGTTGACGTCCTCAACCACGGTTGCCGCCTGCTCGACGATTGGCTCGATCTCGTCGATACGGTCCTGGGCCGCCGTGATTGCGGTGTTCGCCTCGGTCAGACCAGTCTCGAACTCCTGCCGGGCATCGCCGATCGCCTGAGCGTTTTCGTTGATGCCGTTTTCGAGCTGGTCGACCAGGCCGCCCGGGCGGCGCAGCTGCTCGTCGACATACGCAAACTCGGCATCGAACTCCTCACGGGTTGCTGCCTGCACGGGATACCAGCTAGACACGCCATAGGCATTCACGCCGCGCACCCAGTAGTAATACTGAGTGCCGGGCTGCAGGTTGGTGTCGGCGAGCTGGGTGGCCTGGCCGAGATCGACGGCGTTCGTTTCGATCTCGCCGTCGCCATCGAGCGGCGTCAGAGAGCGGCGATACTCGTAGAGCTGGCCCTGGCGATCGCTACGCGGAATCAGCGTCACCGAATAGTTGGCCGTCTCGACATCGACCGACGTCGGCGGTAGCGGTAACAGCATCGAGCTGATCGTGGTGACGCGCACAGACCAGGCCGAGAGCCGGCCAGCACCGTCGACGGCGCGCACGCGGATCTGATACTCGCCGCTGGGCGCGTTGCGGTACTCGAGCGAAGTCTGGTCAGTGGAGCCAACGTCCTGCCAGACGTTCTCGCCCGGCGGTAGCACGTTGACGATGTAATACTGCGTGCGCGGGTCGCTGCTCTTGACCCAGCTGATCAGCAGCCCCTGATGCTGGGCGCCACCGCCGAGGTAGGTGAAGCTCTCGACGCTGATATCCAGTGGCGGCGAAAGCCGTCCGGTGGGGATCAACGACGTCGGCGCTTCCGGCAGCACCAGGCCCTGCTCGATCAGCGCGAATTTGTTCGGGTTGTGCTCGAGCGCGGTGACGGTATAGGTCAGATCGTCGCTGTCTTCCTTCACGCCGACGACGCGGAACTGGCGCGGTTGGATGTTGGCGCTGGCCAGCATCCACATCGCGTACGGCATCGGCGTGGTCGATAGCGCAGCAACGAGCGTCGCCTTGTCACCGTCGAAGCCTGCGACGTCTCGCGTCTCGATGCTGCCATTGGGCATCTGTACCGAGAGCTGCCAGCCGCTACCGCTGGCGACGTCCGGGCGTTTGTCGAGCGTGACCATCTGGGTGCCGACGTTGGTGAGGCGGCCGGCCAGACGCGCGCCCGCTTTGTAGCGGTCGGAGATCTTCACGACCTCGCCCGGGCGGATGTCGGCGTGCTCCAGCCCCAGCGTGAACTCGACCGTCTGGGTCTCTTCGCGCTCGGTGTAGAGCAACCACAAACCGACACGGCGCGCCTGCCCACGCGACGTGCAGCCGAACGCGGTCACGTCGGTCTGACGCCAGCCATACTGCTGGATGCCAGCCGGATCTTCGACGACCTCGATCGACTGCCGGTAGTTGTCCGCCGGGTCGTTCCAAGTCACCAGCGCGACGGTGTGGCGCGATTTCAGCGACGAACCGGAATAGCGGAATTCGCCATCCTCGGTATCGGCCTGGCTGAAAATGCGCCCGCCTTCTGCCGCCGGCGAATCCTGCACCACCGTGACCGTGCCGGTGCCCCAGTACATCATCCCGCGAAACGCCGCCGCCAAGGTCGTCAGCACCTTGTAGGCGTCCTCGCGCGAGCTGATCACGGTGTTGATCGTGAAGCGCGGTTCGTCGTCACCGTAGCCATTGGGCACCAGCTCATCGCAATAGCGCCCGATCTCGTAGAGCGCCCATTTGTCGACGTTCTTGAGCTGCGCGCCGAAGCGCACGTTGGTGGCCAGGTCGTAGTAGATCCACGCCGGGTTATCGGTCCAGGCCTGCTGAAAAGCGCCGGACCAGATGCCGGAATAGCGGCGCGTCGTCGGGTCGTAGTTGTCCGGCACGCTGACCAGCCGGCCGCGCACGTGGTAAGCGCGAGACGGAATCGAGTTGCCGAACTGCTGGGCGTCGACCTCGAGCGCGATCAGCGCGGAATCCGGGTAGATAAATTTGCCATCGACAATGGCGGTGTAGCTCGACCAGTAGGTCTCATTACGGATGGCTGAGTCGTCGTCGTTGTCGGCTGAGAGCCGGCGCACGCGGATATCCCACGGCGCGGTGCCCTCCAGCTCGACGCGATAGGCACGCTGGTACGGGCTGGTCGTCTTGCCCTTGATGGTGTCGGTTTTGCGTGTGGACCAGCTGCCACCGCTGGGGCGCACGTCGATGGCGATCTGGACGCTGGAGCCGTGCAGGTCGCCGGTCTTCTTGTCCTGCTCGGTCAGCGCCGGAATCTGGACGGTGACGCGCACGGCATCGGTGTCGGCGTCGTTGATCGTGCGAACGAGCGGCGTGTCCTGCGTGACCTGGGCGGAGACCTCGGTTTCGTTCTCGACCGACGGAAAACCAGCAACATGGTCTTGATCCGGCAGGCCGGCGCGGGTGTCGTAGTTGACCCCGTTGAAGTTCCACGAGCCGTCGTCGGCCTGCAGCGGCGTCTCGTCGAAGAAGATCGATTTCGCGCCGTCGACCAGCCCCTCGATCGGGCCTTCACCCAGCAGGTCGATAATCCGTGCGACAGAGTTGGAGCGCAGCGTGTTCGGGTCTTCCTGCGCGACGCGGCCGCTGCCGCCACCGCTCTTGCCGCCGCCCTTGCGGCCGGTTACTTGCTCGAATGCGCCCATGGGTTACTCATCCGCTGGTAGTTGTTCCACGCTCATGCCGGCACTCGCGACGATAGAGCCGGTGTTGATCTCGCCGTAGATGACGGGCACGGCTAGCCCCTGGGCACTGTTATTGACCGGGCCGTCGAACAGGAAAGACGGCCGCTCGTCGACGTTCGCACCGTCTTCGTAGCTGCCGGTGTGCGCGGTGGTGGCCAACATGGTCGAGACGCCCGAAAGCGCAAGCGCCCCGCCGGCGATGGCGAGCGTGCTGGACGAGATCCCGAAAGCCGCCGTGCCGGCCAGTGACAGCCCACCGGTGGCGAATGCCGCGCCCACCATCGCCACGCCCAGAATCGCCTTTCCCCCGCCGCCCTTGGCGCCACCGATGGCCGGCAGGATGTGCAGCTCGCGTTTGCTGCCGAGGCCCATCGTCAGCGTCTCGTCGCTGTCCTCCCGCCCGGCGTCGAGACTGCCCCGCACCACCTGCCATTGACCCTCGAGGATCGCGTCCTTGAAGCCATCGATCTGGCAGGAGAGCGCCCGCACTGCCTCGGCCGGATCGCGCACCTCCAACGAAAAGGGACCGCCGAAGCGGTCCCCCAGGGATCCATGCAAGTGAATCTCGCGCATCGTTATTCCATCTGGCTGCGGTGTCGGTAGAAGGCCGTGACATAGTCACGCCAACGGTGGATCGGCTCACGCTTGGGCCGCCGGGTCGGATCGAACGGCTTGGCGGCGGTCAGGTGGTGAAACGCCAGGCCGTCGCCGAGATAGACGCCGGCATGGTTCGGTACCCTGGAGCGCAGCTGGCAAAAGAACATGTCGCCGCGCTTGGCCTCGCTCTGCTCGACGCGGACGAACCCGGCGCGATCCAGCCCCAGCCGATAGAGATCGCCGCCCTGCTGCCACCACTCCCAGTCGCGCGGGAACTCCGGCAGCTCGACGCCCAGCTCGAGCGCGTACCAGTCACGGATCAGGCTGTAGCAGTCGGTCACGCCATGCCGGAACGGGCGATCCTCAAGCCCGGCCACCGGCGTCTGGCCGCCCCAGTAGAACGGCTGGGAGGCGTCCTGCCCGTTGGTGCTAACGATGCCCCAGGGCACGCCGGTATCGCGCTGGCCGCGCATGTCTGCCTCGCTGGGGCAGTCGGGGCCGTCCGGGTGGCTATGCACGATCGCAGCAATGCCCCGCGCCGTCGCCCGCGCCAGCGTGCGCTTGTCGATGCGGAAGGTCGTCGCCGGGTCGCTGGCGACGTTGGCGTACTGCCGGCACTCGCCATCCAAGTAGATGATCCAGACCGCCTCGTGGGGGTATGCCGCGATGGCCTCGCGACGCAGCTGGTCGATGTGTTCGGTGAACATCAGCTCTTGTACCTCGCAAGCCCGGGCATCGCCCGGGTCGGCAACGGGTTGTTGGCACCGAAGCGGGCGCGGCAGTCGGAAAGGCACTTGCCGCACACGTCTTTAGTTTCGTCGTCAGTCGCGACGCCCTGCTGATCGAACATCGCCGCGCCGGTATAAGGGCAGGTCACGCCCTCGTACACGAAGCGCGAGCCGTTCCAATAGCGGTAGGTGTGGGTACAGGTGTCGCGCAGACACTGCCGCGCCGGGATCTTGCGGCCCTGCTGGTCCAGCGAGATCGAGAGCGTGAATTCGAGCGAGCCCCTCGCGGGGATTTCCTGCGGCTTCTGCTCGATGTGGTACTCGTCGACCGGGAACGTCGCCTCGGGGTCCGGGTCGTCGCCACCGTCCAGGTGATTGGCAAACGTGCGAATCCGCTTCACCGGTGCGCCGATCAGGTCATTGGTGGCGAGCAGCATCGAGACGATCGACACCTCGAGCGTCGACAGGCTCAGCGACGGCTGCGGCAGCGTGCCCTTGCCGTTCCACTCGAAGCCGTCGGCGGTAATCGGCGTCGGCGTGTAGGTGTAGCCGTTGAACCGGATCGGCCCGCCATCGAGCGCGGTCTGGTTGGTGAAGCGCAGGATGCCCGCCTCCCACTGCCGTGCGTCGATTTCGAACAATGTCACCACCGGCTGCTGGCTCATCGACTGCGACTCGCGAGCGATGATCTCGTTCATGCCACCACCTCACGGAATGTCGCCGAGACACGCCAGAACCGCGCGTTGATCGGCGCCTTGGCCACCGCGTCACAAATCCACTTCCGTGGTGTCGTTTCGCTCGGTTCGGTCCAGAGAAACGGCGTCAGGCCGAGGCGGTCCCTCAGGAACGGATAGACCTGGTCGAACTCGTCACGGGTCAGCGAGGACCACTGAACGCTCGCCTGGTGCTTCACGTAATTGATGCCAGCAGGTCGCCGCTGCTCGTAGCCGTCGCCGTACTGCACCGTATCGACATTGGCCTGGGGCGTGATCTGCGGCTCCCAGTCCATCGGCACATCGGGTAGGGTGTCCATTCAAACTCTCTATCTGGAAACACAAATGGAAAACTGGGTTATCGATTCGATTGACTTGAAGCTGCTGAGCCATGATCCGGGGTTCATCAACTGCAGCTTTAGCCACCGCACCGAAGAAGCGACGATTGGGGTATGCATCGATACGCCCACCAATCTCTCAAACACGTCCGTGAGCCAGTTAGAAGCCATGGCGCGCGAGAAGCTGAAGGCGGCGTTAGCGGTTTAACATCCCGCCAATGCCCTGCTGCTTTCGTAGCTCCTTGAGCACTTCGGCCCGCACCTGGTCACCCATCGCCTTACCCTGTCGCCGGGCATCGGCGTCACTGACGCCCGGCTGGGCCTGCACGTTGACCGATACCGACATATGGATATCGCCACCCTTGCCGCCGTAGTAGTGGCTCTGGTTGGCTGCGTTCGCTCGATCCAGATATTGCTTCAGATCTGCGTTGGTGCGGCGATCAACGACACGCTCGTTCTTCTGCAGGTTCCAGGTACCATCGGCGGGGATGCTATCGATGCCGTCGTGGGCCTGCCCAGCAAGACTCGTCGACGAGATCGTACTGACGATGCTCGCCGTCTGCGCCGCGACCGTAGCCATCGCCGGCAGGTTGGTCGGGAACGGCAGCGCCGCCGCGCTGGCGATGCCCTGCTGGATCTTCACGATGGAGTCGGCAATAGCGAACGCTTTCGATACCGCGAACATCGCCTGATAAACGCCGCTCTGCTCACCCGCGAACGACTTCGATAGGTCGGACAGGCTCCCGAATAAGTCCGAGTAACCCGCCAATCGCGCCTGCTGCGTCTGCGCATCGATCTGCTGCAGCTGCGCGGCCCGCTGCCGCTCGAGATCCGCGATGACTGCGCCGTACTCGTCGGCCTTGTCCGCCTCCGCCTGCTTGAAATCCTCATACATCGCGATGCGTTCGGCGTACCACGCCTGCAGCTGCGCCCGCTCCTGCTCGATGCGGTTGGCTTCACCGAACGCACCGGAATACTGCGCGTCGAGCCCCTGCACCTGCGGGGCGCCTTCGCGGGCCTGATCGGTGATCGCCTTGCCCACGTTGCGTGTCGCGATGCGCCCGGTAGCGCCGCCGATCTGCTGCGCCTGGTCCCGCGCGTCGAACAGATCCGACAGGCTCGCCGAGCCCACGTAGTTGTCGAGCAGATCCTGGCGTTGCTGGAGTAGATCCAGCTCCTTGGCGCGATTCTTGAGCAGCTCCTTCTGCTGCTGGTCCAGCGCTTGCAACGCGCCAGATTCCGTCTCGTAGGTGACGCGCGCCAGGTTCGACGTTTTGCCCATCAGCGCGATCTGCTGCGCCAGGCTCTCTGCTGTCGAGTCGTAGCGGCTTTTTAACTGCTCGGCGGCTTTCTGGGCTTCGCTCTTCGTGGTGCTCTGCGTGCCATTGAGCTTTTTCAGCTGGTCGTCGATGTAGGCGATCGACCGGCGAATGGCGTCGGCTTTCTCGGGTTCTTCATCGAGCGCAGCGGTCAGTTTCTTGCGATCCGCCAGCAGCTTCTGACGCGCTGCATGATCCTGGTCGTAGGCAGTCAGTAGCGGCGAGAGCGTGTTGTAGAGCCGGTTGTTTGCCGCCGACTCGTCATCAGCAGCCGCTGCACGGCCCTGAGAGGCCGCCGTCGACAGTTGCAAGCCAGATGTCAGCGACGTGAACGTATCGAACACGGTGCCGTTAACGGCTGCGAGTTCCTGTTGTTTGCTGGCCAGCTTCTCGTTGACCGCGTCGACGCTGCTGTATCCGGCCGTGATGCGGTCGAACCAGTTACCGTTCGCCAGCGTTTCGAGGTAGCTGATCTCGGTCTTGAGCGCGGTGGTGCGCGAGACGTCGACACCCAGCCCACCACCGATTCCCAATTGATCGGCGGCGAAGATCTTCAGGCGGTCGTCGAGCGTGCCGAGCTCCTGCAACATCTGCAGGCTGCCTTTGGCGAAGTTCCCAGCCATCTCCGCGCCGAGGCTCGCAAGATCATTAAGGGACGACTTGAACGCTGGATCTGAGATGATGTCGTTCAGGTCGCCAAGGTTATCGACCGTCTCGTTGATTGCCGGCGCAACGGCAATCGTCAGGCGATTGGCGAAGCCCTCGGCAAAGCCGGTAACCCGTGTCAGGTTCTGCCCCGCTTCGGCGAGCGCGGCATTCTGCTGTTCGTCAAGCGCGTAGCCGAAGTCCCGCGCTTCGTCCGCTGCCGCCTTGAGACCGGCGGCGTTGTTCTCGAGTAGCGGCAACATGCGCGACAGGTCGTTACCCAATGACTCCAGCGCGTTGACGCGGGCCGCCCGGGGCAGCTCGTTTAGTCGTTGCGCGATCGCCAGCAGCTGCTCGTCGGGGCGAAGATCAATCAGGTCTTCGATTGATAGACCCAGATTGTTGATGACGTCGAGCGCTTCCCCACCGCCATTGGCATAGGCGTCACCGATCTTGTCGGAGACATCCTTGAGAATGTCGCCCATGGCGTCGCTCTGCAGTCCGACACTGCTCGCGGCGTACTGCATTTCCTGCAGGCGAGTCGTCGAAACCCCAATTGACCGCGCCATTGCCGCAGTTTCGCGTGCCGCATCGGCTTGGCGCACGATCATCGCCGCGACACCTGCCGTCGAGAGGCCCAGTGCGCCAGCAAATCCGGTAACGACGCCCTTGGCTGCATTCCAGCTGGCTGACAGTCTCTCGGTCGCCGACTGGGTATCCTTTTCGCTACGCTGCAGGCGATCGAGTTCTTCCCGGTTGGCCTTGATTGCGCGCACGCCACCCTTGCCATCGCCCGTGATGACGATGCCGGTCTCGAATTTCTTGGCCATGGGAACCTCAAATGACAGGCAATAAAAAACCCCGCCGAGGCGAGGTTTTCGGTATTAGGTTGGCTCTAGCCCTTGAACTCCAACAACCACTGTATGGCCTTGGGTGAACACTCCAGCGTAAGTCGCTTACCGCCTTCGATGTCAAGATCGGCGACGTTGCGCTTCTCTTTGATGAATCCAATGCCCAAGCCCAGCAGCAAGCCGAAGAAAGCGCCGACGAGCCCAAGAAGCATAAGCCCGAGATAACCGAGAATGAGGATAGCGAGCAGCCCTTTCCCGGCGTGAAATCCACCAACACTCTCGGTACGAGTATCGATGTTCTCGACTTGGCCAGGCTTGAATAGATACTTTTGCCCCGACTTCACCACCAGCGTGTTATCGCGGCTGATATGGGCCGCACCACTGGTCCCGAACGATCCACCGATAACCTTCATCAATCCCCCTGCGCGTATCGCTTTGTGTCGTATGCGCAACACTACGCCACGATCCGCGCAGGCTGGCAACGGTTAGTCGTTGATCACTTCCATCGCCCCGCGCTCGATCTGCCCTACCTGCTCGAACACCTGCCAGGGCTCGGCGATACCGCGCAGCCGGATCACAGCCTCGACCGCGCCATAATCCAGCCCCTGATAGATGATCGACTTACCGGTGACGATCGTGCGCCACTGGCTGCCGCACGACAGAAACACCTGCAGCGCGTCCCAGTGTTCCGGCCAGCAGTCGCACGTTTCCGGCTGGTAGTAGCTGTCAGGCAATGAAACTCCCAGAATCTGCGCGTCGCTGGCCAGCTCGTTCTTGCCACCTGAGCCGGCGCCGGCCCAATGCCGGCCCAGGTCTCTCAGTTTTTTTGCGCGGCCGCCGCATGCCCCGCCTGGGCGCTGAACCAGCTATGGATCAGCGGCCCGCGCGTATGCGGCCATTTCAGGAACCACTCGCGCAGCTCGGCGTCATCCTCGACCGCTTTGCCTTTGCCATCGGTGATACCCAGCAGCTCGACCAGGTCGTCCTCGACCAACTGCTCGTCGGAGACGTTGCCGGCGTTGATCTCCTTGATCTTGGCCTGGCTGTCATCGACCGGGTACAGCTTCCAGCGCGCCTGGCAAGTGCTCGGCTCGCCCGTTTCCGGGTCGACGATAGTCACGTCGACCTTGATGGTAGTGATGTCGCTTTTGACGATCATGCGCGGTCCCTTACGTATAGGTGATGGTGAATTCGTCATCGCCCTGGTCGGGGTTCAGACGCATGTCCATCGAGTAGTGAACGATGCCGTCGCTGTCGCTTCGGCTGATCGTGGCCAACTGAACCTTGGGCGCGTCGACCTTGATGATGTTGCCGGCGACGGTGCCGTGGGTCAGCGAGACCGGTTCGAGAGTGATCGTTTTGTGGCTCTCGATCGCTTCGAAATAGTTCTTCGTCGCGATGTTCGGCGCTTCGATCTCGACGCTACCGGTACTCTCGCGATCGGTCACCTGCACGCTCTCGCAGCCGATCAGCGCGCGGTAGTTAATGGTGTTGCCGATGTTGAGGCTCAGCGATTGCAAGCATCCCTCATAGCCGTGAACGCTGCGGCCCGGCGTGTTCTGCTTGTTGACCACAACTTCGTCGACGACGTTGGCCGGTTGCTTGTTGATCGCCTCCGTCAACGCCTCGGGTCGCGAATAGAAGCCAGTGAACGTAAAGGACATCGTCGGGAACTGCTTGGCGGTAAATGACCACTCCACCGTGCCGCGCACGCCAGGCACTTTCTGCAGCTGGCCGTCTTCGACGAACCAGACACAGACTGACTCGGCGTCATCCGTCACCGGCTGATAGGTGACCGAGACACCGGCTTCGATGGTTTCGGACATCGAGCAGGCGCGCAGCAGCAGCCCATACGCGGGTGGCGTACCCGGCACGCCAGAACCGGCAGCCGGAACCGTAGCGGTTACGGTGGTATAGGGCGCCGCGTTGGCCTGCGCCACAGCGCCGAAGTTCTGGCGCAGACGGTCGCGGGTGACGGTGTCGCCTTCGTAGGGGCTGGAATCCAGCTCGGAAACGACGATCAGCACCGCATCGGCGATTTCCGCGCCGGCACCGTAAGTGGCCTCCGGTGCGGCGAGCAGCAGCTTTTTACGCGTCTTCATCGGCGTCTGGCTCCTGGGTGGGTTCGGGTTCGACGGCCGCTACCGGCGCGTCCTCGGTGTCTGACTGCGGTTCGGCTTGCTTCTTGCCGCCGCTGAAATGGGCAAGCTCGGGCTTGCCGCCGCGCAGCACGTAGCTGCCGCCGGATCGTGCGGGCATGGGGTTTCCTCGCGTTAGCGAATGTGGGTATCGGTCGACCACATCTCGAGCCACCAGACGTAGCGGCCTTTCACGTCCGCCTGCTGGCCGCTCTGGTATTCCATGGGGTCGTGATAGGGGCTGAAGTCGTGTCCGAAAAGCGCGCGGCGCACCTGCTTTCGCAGCTCGCGGAACCGATCGCGTGGTGTGACGATCCAGACGCCGTAAACCTGCTTGAGCGCCTGCACCGGTCGCAGCGTCTCCGCCGAGCCTTCGGCCGCATCGTTCTCGATGTAGACGAACGCGGCGGGCAGCTCTTCGCTAAGGTCGTCTATCGGCTCGGCGAACCAGGCCTCGTTGACGCTCTGCAGCAAGGGGCACTCGGCGCGCAGGCGCTCTATCACTTCCAGCGTCAGATCATCGCCACTGGCAATCTCGCTCATCCTTTGCCTTCCTCCTCGAGCAGCACTTCCATGCGACGCGAGAACTCACGCGGCAACACGTCTCGCGCCACATCGGTCGCGCCGGTAATCACAGATTCATGCGCGACCATGCCGGGGATCGAGGGGCCATACTGGATGCGTGGCGACCCATCCTTGGCCCGGCGCATGATCTCGCCCTTGGCGTACCAGCCGCCGCGCACCACCTGCCGGCCCTTATCCTTGCGAACGCGAACCGAGACCCGGCGGCGGCTTGTCTTGAACTGACGACCGCGCACGCTGGTCGCCGTCACGCTAACCTTTCGCGTGCTCGGCTTGAACGTGGAAAGCGGCAGACGCCCGCCAATGTAGACGAGCGCCCGGGTGGCCATCTGGCGATATTTGCGGATCTGAACCTTGCCGTTGAGATCCTTGGCGCGCAGCGGATAGACGCCGCGAACCTCGCGCGAGATGTACGTCCGCACGCGGCTCGTGGCCGTCGCCACCGACTGCCGTAGCGCTTTCTCGACCACACCATCGTTGAAGCGCTTTTTCAGGCTGTTGAGACGGTTGATGTCGTGCTCGTACTTGATCATCCAACCTCCAGCTGGCGAAAGTCGCCATCGTCGGTGAGCTGGCTCAGCACCTCCCACGTCTTCCCGTCGATCACGATCTCGTCGCCGCGCTGGTACGTCGGCACCTGCGCCACCGGGATCTCGACCGCCTTGACCGACTTAGGGAGCTGATCACCTTCCTTGTAAACCTCGAACGACAGATCCAGCCCATACGGCACGCCCGCGATCGTCTCGCCGTTGGCGCGCCGGTAGGTGGCCAGGCCGTCGGCGAGGTTTTCAGCGAGGACGCGGTTAGCCCGCGCCATCGCTTTGGCGAAGCGGCTCATTACGCGCCGCTGGCGACGCTGGCCAGACCTTGGACGATGAACACCGTCGCGAAGCCGTCGGAGGCGTCGGTAGTCAGCGCCCCAATCGGGCCGGTACTGTCGGCAGCACCGGCGGCGACCATCTCGCCATCGAGCATCGACACGCGGGCACCGGCGAGCAGCCCGGATGCGCAAGGAACCTCTTTCCACTCGCCGTAGGTGTGGCCGACGAACTCTTCGCCCTCGTCAGCGCTGTCGAGCGGCACCAGCGTCAGCGCGCCGATCACCACGGGAATACCGGACGTCACGCCACCAGCGGGCGCGGTCATGGTCAGCGTCTTGCCACTACCGTTGAAATTCTTAGCCATGGTTGGCTCTCCTGTTGGAAACAGTCTTAGACGTGACAAAGTCACACCTAGAGAATCGCGCCCACAAAAAAACCGCCGGCGGCGGTCATCGGTGAGCGCGAGGGGTTACGCTGCCAATCAGTTGCCCGGCAGCTTCACCAGCGTGCGGTAACTCAGCGGGGCGACGCCGGCATCCATGCGAACCTTGAACACCGCGCCGTCGACCGTGAAGCCCTGCTGCTGCTCCAGATACGGCGAGCTGTTCCCGTCCAGATACGCCACTTCGATGGTGTCGAACTGGTTCGGATCGGCGGTCATGTAGCTGGTCGTCTTGCTCTGATCGTCGAGACGCGCATCCGCGATAACTTCGGTCAGACCGCGAACCGGGTTGGGTACGCGCGCCTCGGCCATCGCCGGGTCGAACTCGGCGGCATAGAGCGCACGGGTCGTGGACTCCATCGACACCGGCGTCAGGTGATACTTGGGTCGGATGTTCAGCGTCGCGTTGCCTTCCTTCTGCGTCGCCATCATCGTCTTGGCCTGGTCGATGCGAGCGATGGAGAGCGCACCCGCTGTCAGCTGGTTACCGCGATCGGCGCTGAACAGCTTCTTGTTGTCGCCCATCGTCGGGTTGGAGCCCAGCAACGCATAGACCAGATCGCCGACGGTACGGATTGCGGCGCGGCCCATCATGCGCGGGATACGCTGCAGCGCCGACAGGTCGTCGTTGATGATTGCCTGACGGGTGATGCTCAGCAGTTCACCGTAGGTGGCCAGCATGATCTGCTCGCCGCGATCACCGACGCTGGCGTATTTGTATTCGGCGCCCTCGCGCACCTTGCGCAGCGACGGGAAGGTGGTCAGGTCGACACGCTGCATCGGACGGAAGTCCGGCAGGCTGCCCTGGGCGGTCCATTTCTGGAACGTCTCCTCGGCCTCGTCGTAGCCCTTGAGCATCTGACGACGTGCCACATCCGCCAACAGGTGGCCGAAGTCGCTCGAGGTGTGCGTGAACGCTGCGCCGGCAATCGACATGCGGTCGCCGCCGAGGCTGGCAATACCCACGCCACGCTCGGTCAGAGAGGCGCGCGCCATTTCCATCAGCGTCATGCCGGCATAGGCGTTGTCTTTCTCCAACGCGTCCAGCTGAACACGTGCCGCGATGGCGTTGCGGATGCCGTCGCCGACGATGTTGCCGTTGCCGGCATGCACGCCGTGATCGGTACGTGGCGGCGCAGTCGGCTCGGTACTGGCACCGAGCTTAGCCAGCAGTTGCTCGCGCGCGGCCTCGGCGTTGATGCTCATGTCATCCAGCAACGTGTCGCGCAGGGCGTTGTGCTGCGGGAAAGCCTGGAACACGGCCCTAACCGCGTCGCGGCGAGCGCGTTCCTGCTCCTGGAACTGCTGCATGGTCGGTGCCGGCTGACTGCCACCCTGCGGCTGGCCACTGGCTGGCGCGCCACCTTGCGGCTGGCCCCCGTCACCTTGGCCACCAGAGGGCGAACCACCCTGCGGCTGAGCGCCTTGAGGCTGACCGCCAGCGGGTTGACCACCTTGCGGCTGGCCACCTTGAGCGCGCGGCGCCAGTAGATTTTTCAATGCGTCGGGCATGTGCTCGAACTCCTGCAGTCGTTTCGATTTGAGCGATGCCGCCATGGCCAGCGGCTCCACCAGTTGATCGGCGAAGCCGTGCTCCACCGCTTCGGGACCGGATAACCAGGTTTCGGCCGCAAGCCAGCTGCGGATCTCGTCTTCGGTCTTTCCGGTCTTCTTCGTGTACGCCGTCAACAGCGTGGTCTCGACCTTGTCGAGCAGTTCCGCGTAACGGCGCATGTCGTCGGAATTGCCGCCCTGGATGCCCCACGGTTTGTGGATCATGATCATGGCGTTTTCGGGGATGTAGACGGTGTTCCCCACCATCGCGATGACCGAGGCCATCGACGCCGCCAACCCGTCGATATAGACGTTGATCGTCGCGGGGTGATTGGCGAGCAGGTTATAGATCGCCATGCCTTCAAAGACGTCACCGCCAGGACTATGGATGTGCAGGTTGATGGTCTGCACCTCGCCCATGGCCTTGAGATCCTGCGAGAACTGCTTGGCGGTCACGCCCCAGGCACCAATCTCGTCATAGATAGCGATCTCGGCGACGCCCTGGGCGACGGCGCGGATCATGTACCAGGTCTGATTCCCTACCTGATCAATCGCCGTTGTCGTTGCCGCCATCGCCATCGGTCTGGCGAAGCTGCCGGTTACGATCGCGGGCAGTGTCAGGCTTGGTGTTGCCGTACTGGTCTGCACCGTTCTTGCCTCCGTAGTTCTCGTGATAGGCGTCGGAGCTGAACACCAGCCCCTTTTCGCGATTCTCCGCGATCTCGTCTTCGCGGCTCTGTTTCAGCTCCTGCGGGTTACGCCCGCGGGCTCGCGCCACTTCGCTCTCGTCGGCAAAGCCCGCCGAAACCAGTTGCTCCCACGCATCCGCTTCGCGGCCGGGATCGATCCACGGCATGACCGGACCGAGATAGAAAGCGTTGTAGAGCGTGCTGCGGTCGAGATCTGACGGCAGCGTGACTCGGCCGCTGGCCACCGCCATATCGACAAAGCTGCGATAGACCCGCCGCGACCACTGATCACGGAACTGACCTTGCAGCAGGTCGTAACCCAGCTGAGCCTCGACAAGTTCCTGACGCTGAGCGCTGTAGGTTCCGTTGTAGTCTCGGTTCGCCGTGGAGTACCCCATCCTCGTACCAGCGGCGACTGCCCGCACCATCGCGCCCCGGAACCCATCCAACAGCGCGCTGGGTCGGTTCGACTGGATCGTGCCGACATCCTCGCCAGGCATGAGGCCGTCGAACACCATGCCGGGCGCAATCGGGATCGTGCGCGCCCCCGTTGAGGGAACACCACCCTGCTGCTGGCTTTGATCTTTTTGATTAAGGCCGTATTCGTGCGGGTCGCCCTTCTTGATATACATCGTCATCGCCGCCGCGATGCGTGCCGCGACGCGCTCGCTCTCTTCGTAGTCCTTGAGATCCGCCAGACGCTGGATCACCGCATGAAGAACCGAGATTCCACGGGACTGCTGCAGGCGCTTGCGATGCGCCAGGTGAATCATGTTCTCCGCCGGCACTCGTTTGGTCGACAGCGAAAACGCCTTCATGTCGCCGGGGTGCTGCTTGTAGACGTGATACGCCCGGACGCGGCGCCAGGCATTACGCTCGATGCCAGCGAAGATTCCCTGGCCGGGATCGTCGAAGTGGATCGGCATGAAATCCGCTTCGAGGCATTCCAGCGCGTAGGGCACGTCTGTCAGGTGGTCGTAGAACGGCACGCGGCCGCGCAACTCCTGCGCCAGCACTTCACCGTCGCGCAGCCAGCTACGCACGACCAGTCGTTCCATCTCCGGGCGCGTCATCTCGCCGGTGGTTTCGGGCCTGAGCGACCACGCCGCCCACTCGGCCTTGAGCTGCTTGGCCAGTTCTCGATGCCGCTTGCCGTCCAGCGTGAGCGGAATCGGCTCGACGCCCATGCCGTCAGCCCCGACGATGCGTTCCTCGAGACGGTCAAAGATGCCCGTGACCAGGTCGTGGTTTTCATCCAACCAGCGGGCCTGCTCGCGCAGCGAGCGTCCGCCGATCTGCGCCGTCATGTCGCCACTCAGCACCGAACCCTTGGCCTTGTTCGTGCGGGTTCTGTCGGCGGCTTCGTAGGCGTTGAACATCTGCCTCGCTGCCGCGCGACGCGCGCCCCACTGAGGCGCCACAGCAGCAATCGCACGTTCGAATCGGTTACTCATCGACGAACCTCGCGAAGCTAAAGACGCCGCCACCGCGCCCTCTGAGTTGCTGAACGCGGCGCTCCCAATACTCCCGCCCCTTTCGGATCTCGGCGAGATTGGCCATGGTCAGCGTGCGGCCGTTCTTCGAGAACGACTGGCCTTGCAGCACCGCCATTTCGGCTTCGATGTAGAAGCCGACCATGTCTTGAGCTTGCTGGACTGGGGTCATACCCACGCCCCTCCTGGAGTCTGTAGCCAGCCACCACCATCCCCACCAGGCGGTGGTGCAGCGGGTGGTGTCGGTGGTGTGTCGTCGTCATCCGGTGCAACGGCAACCGGGCCATCGAGATCGAATCCGAAACGCTCCTGCGAGATCCGCAACGCGGCCAGCGCCAGCACCGCACAGTCGAGACCTTCGTTACGCCGCCCGCCTGAATCCCAGCGATAGACGGCACGGCCCTGGACGATCTTTCGAACCTTGATCTCGGCGGTGATTTGCTTGACCTCGTCGCTGTCACAGATGGCGTCGTTCGCCGGCAGGTGAATGCAGCCAGGGACCGGCTCACCGGCATTGGGTTGGATCTGTAGGCGATTGAAGATCAGTTCCTTGGCGTTATCCGTTCCGATCTCGGTCAGGAAAACGCCCTTGCTGTTGCGCTTGCGCGGGAAGTTCTGGATCGGCTTGCCGTAGACGTTTGCGCCCCTGGTGGGGATCGCCCACTGAATACCGTGGCGCTTCGATGCCTTGTAGACCTCGTCGGTGTAGTGACCACCGGAGTCCCAGCACCACCGCACGACCGTCATGCGCGAGCCATCCGCCCGGGCGTAGATCTTGTGCATCCGCTCGCCGACCTTGCGCAGAAGCTCGGCGCCAGCCGGGTCGCCGTAAATGATCCAGCGGTCGATGAGCCAGGATTCTTCCTGCGCGCCGTAGGCATAGACGCGACCTTCGTAACGGTCGTCCTGCGTATCGATGCCACCGAACAGCCCCACCGCCCGGTCGGGCACTTCGGGGAATACCTCACGGCGGTTATGGAGGATTTCCCAGTCGAGTTTCTGCCCGGCAGTGTCGTCCCACGTCTCGCCCAGCGTCGTGTTGACGAACGTTTTGAGCTTGATCGGGTCGCCCTTGGCGTTCAGAAAGTCGTAGACGATCTGAGTCCAAGTGGTCAGCGGGCTGTAAGCGGTCCAGATGTAGAACGACACCGCGCGAGGCGTGGCGATTGGCTCGTCGTTGACGTTGAACCACTCGATCCCGTCGCGGGTCCAGGAGCCCGTTTCATCGCAGACATAGCGGCCCTGGCCGATATGGAATTCGCGCGACTCGTCGTGCAGTTCGTGCTGACGGATCACGCATGCGTTGTGCTCGCACTGGTAGTGCGCGGTATCCGGCTTACCCTGGTCCCACTTGATGCCGTATCCCGACTCTTTGTCGCCCCACTTCAACACCTGCTCTTCGCCACAGTGCGGGCACGGGACGTGGAAACGCAGCCGTACCGGCGCTTCGGCGGCGGCTTGTTCCATCATGCACTGGCCGGCGATCTTGAGCGTCGAGCCACGAATAGACTTGCGGTAGGTGGCACCTTCCAGGCGCTTGTCGCCCAGACTGGTCGGCGTCCCCTCTTTCTCGATGTCACGGTCGAAACCGGCCAGCTCGTCGTAGATAACGACGTCCGCCGAGATCTCGCGATAATTTCGAGCCGCCTTACCACCGTGACAGATCAGCTGCTTGCCGTTGGCGAACACCTTGGCCGAGATCGTGTTATCACGGTGTTTCTTGCCGTACCACGGCGCCAGCGCGCGCACCGCACCCACGTCGCGAATCATCGTCTCGACGTGGGTTTTCATGAAACGGTCACGGTCGTCGTCCGTTGGCGAGAACGTCAGACAGTTGCGCTTCTTGTGCTCAGCGAAGTACCCCAGCGCCGCCAGCAGCATCTTGGTGTAACCGAGGCGGGCCGACTTGGCGACGTTGACCACTTCGATCTGGTCGTTCGTCATCGCGTTGAGAATCGCGCGCTGAAACGGCAGCGTCTGCCAGCGGCCCTCGTGGTAGCTCGATTCCGACGACAGGTAGAAATTCTCGTCAGCCCACTCGACGCCTGTCACGGGCGGCGGTTTGTAGAGCGCAGCCAGGCCGGCGCGCACGCTCTTGGCGAACTCGTCGACCTGTTCAGGTGTTGGCGTCGATGTACTCATCCAGGAATTCCGGCAGGCGTTGGTCGAGCCCCGCCGCCAGGTTCCGCGCCTTGCTCAGTTCCCGCGCGAGCGTTTCCAAGTGGCGCACCTCCAGGTCGGGGTGCTTCCGCTTCATCGTCGATGCCAGCGTGTCGAGTATCGTCGCGATCTCGGCGCCCGTTCGGGACAGCGCAAAGATGGCGAATTCGGCCGGCACGGACTGACGCGCAGCAATGGCGTTTTTCTGCTCCTGCCCCTCTGCCTGAGCGGCAGTCAGCCGTCGACGCTCAACCGCCAACTTGTATTCGATGAACGGGTCGATTTCCTCGTCGCCATCGGTTGGCTTTGGTTGGTGCTTTTCGGCCTGATGCGCTAGCCGCCTTTCGACCACGGCGGCGCAGTCGAAATAGACCGACCGCCCGACCTTGGCCACCGGCTCGACGCCCCATTTATCGAAGGCTTGCGTAGAAATCCGCAGGCTCTTGGCCATGTCGGTTTTGTTCAGCCAGCCGGGGTGAAGCTGGGTCGGCTTATTCCCCTTCGACATAACAACAACCTCGGCTCAGGAAATTTTCGTATGTAGCCAAATTCCGAGATGCTTTGCCCCCGTACTACGGGTAGGGGGTGGGGGAGGACCCAAGCCAAAAAATGCACCGAATCGGTGCATCAATCGGCCTCGCCAGCGATCGGCGAAAGCTGGGCCGCCACCGCCGCCCGATCGGCGTTCGCTCGGCGTCTCAACGACTCATAGTCAGCGAGCAGGTCGAGCACGCCGCGCCCCTTAGTCGCCTGCAGGCTGGGCGCTGGCAGCGGATCAGTCAGATACGACGGCATCACCGGGCACATCAGCATCGGCGGCGGGATCTTCGTTGGGGAGGCGCCGCACCCAGTCAGCAATGCCATCAGGCATAGGCCGATCCAGCCATTCCGACTCCTCGCCATCGCTGCTCTCCATCGTTTCCAGTTCCGATCGTCGTGCCTCGATCCAGTCGGCCGCAGCATCCAGCGCATCCTGCCGATCATCGAGCGCCCGGATGGCCGACTCGAACTGTGTGCGTTGCCAATCTGCTGTCGTCATTGCCGCTTCCGCCGCTTCCTCCGCCGCCGTCTGCCGAACCTCGGCAAGATCGGCGCGGCTCGATTGACCGTCATAGGCAAGCCACCCCACCAATGCCATGACGCCGACTAGCCCCCAAGGCAGGGCGCGACCCGCAAAAAACGAGCCCATCACTCAACCCCCATGAGACAAAGCGAACGCTCTTCGGCCCGGCGTGTCACCAGTCCACGCAGGCGCTTCCCGCCCGCATAAACCCATCGCGGCAGCTGATTACACGCGCCCACAATATCGCCAGCGTTCAGCGTCTTAAGAAGCGTCGAACCGGCAAAAGCACCACGCCCTACGTTGAAAACGAACGAGCCCAGCGCAGCCCGGGTCGTTTCAGGAATTTCCACCTCGGTCAGCTCATCGACCGCATTCAGCGCCTGACCTAAATCGGAACGCAAAAACGCTTCGCACTGTTCCGGCGTTGCTGTCATGCCGGCCGTGATGCTGCCGGTGTGGCCCGTGCAGATCGTCCAGATGCCCGCAGCATCCTGGTAGCTCTGCATCTCCGTACCTTCGAACCACGGCACGATCAGCAGCATGATGCCCATTGCGCCACCGGCGATGGCGCCGCCGAGCTTCTTAGTCAGGCGCACCGTCACCCCCTCGCCGCGATCGCCGGCGCTCGTCGAGGTACTTGATGACATCGAACGACAGGCGCGCCACGACCAAAACCACCCCGGCAATGCTGACGAGATCAGCGGTAACGACCTGTACGCCACCAAACTGAAACAGCGGCATATTGAGTAGCGTCATGGCATCGCCTGGCGACGGCATGACGCCGACGCCTGCAGCCTTGGCGCTAGACGACAATGCCGTTACGCCACTGCCACCGCCGTACGCGATCACGCGACCAGTATCGACTTTCATTCGCCACTCCGAATTTCGGGCACAAAAAAGGCCCAGCCGGTGAGGGCTGAGCCAAACAAGGAATCATGCAGGTGGACCCGGTGTGCGCCGCATGCACAGCAACACACCATGACCGCAACGATATAGCTAACTGTCACGCTTTGCAACAACGATCATCAAAAAGAGACATCGGAGACAGGTCGTTTTTCGCTTCGACCCCCAATAACGGACACTCCTAACGGTTAAATCCGGGCGATCCTAGACGGCACCGCGCCACCACTGGGCGGCATGGTTGTCGGCTCCTGACGTCTGTCTCGGTATTGTCTCGGTCAGAATGGTGGAAATTCCGCGTTCGAAAAGCCATTGGTGATAGCGGCTCAAAGCCTCTTCCGCTTGGCGTTCCACGTACGTATGGATATAGGTTCGATCGAGATCCGATAGCGCATGATTCAGCAGCAGCTCGGAAACCAGGTAGTCGACGCCCAGATCCGCCCACGCCGTCCGCGCCAACTTCCGCAGATCGTGGGACGTCCACTCCCCTGCAGCGATATCGTTCACCCACTCATGCGCCGCCGACTTGCCGATCGGCTTGCCTTGCGAGCCCGGGAACAGATAGACACCCCGATACCCCCGCGATAGCTGCCACTCCCGGTATCGCTTCAACAGCGTCAGCGCGACGTCGGTCAGCGGCAGGCGATGCTCCCGCCGCGATTTCACATGCTCGGCGGGGATCGTCCAACGCCGGTCGGTCGATAGATCCACATGCCGCCACTTCGCCAGGCGCGTTTCCGAGATGCGCGTCCCGAAGAGCAGCACCAGCAACAGCAGAACGCACACCTCGACACGCCCAGCACCGATAGACGGCAGGATCTCCGGCAAATGATCAGCGCGCAGGCGACCCGGCTTCGGCTTCGCTCGAGCATCCAGGAAGTCAGACAGCCTCACGTCCGATACCGGATTGCTCGCGATCTGCCCCACCTTCGACGCCTGCTTGAACGCCACCTTCAGCACCGACAGCACCTGGCGAATCGTCGACACGGCATAGCGGGCCTGCATCGGCCACACCAGATGATCGTCGAGATCCGAAGGCGCCAGGTCATCCAGGGCGAAAGCCCCCAGGGCAGGCAACAGATGCCGATTGATCGCGACGCGGAATTGCGACTTACGACTGGCAGAGAGCTGCCGGTTCTTCTCGGAGCGATCCCGGAACCACACCAGCAGATCTCCCACCGTCTGCCAGCTCGTCGCACCCACCGGCGACGTCGGGTCGACCGCCAGCCTCGCCTGAATATCCGGCAGTTGGGCAATTACCGCCCGACTCGCCAGATCCGGCCAGGCGCCGATTTTCCGCCAGTGATCGGCACCGCCCGCAAAGCGCACTACGAACCATGACGCCCGCGTGCGAGCCTGGTTGAACCGCACGCGCAGGGGGTAGCGCGGGTCGCGCAGCTGGCGAATAGCAGGGTTGGCCATGTGCCGGCGAATGACGGCATCGGAGAGATTGACGACCAGTGTCGCCGGGGAATGATCGGGCATCGGCTGAACTCCGGGCAGCAGCGGCCCGCGCAGCCGCGACAGTGCGGCCGCGAGCCGATGCGATAGCGTTAAAGCGTTATGGCGTTACGTTTCGGAAGGGGTTGAGCGGCGCCACTCCCGCTCACGAACACGGTCATTCAGCGACTCGATGGCACGCTCAATATCGAGCCTGGCATGCTCGTTATAGGAATTGGCATAGGGGCCGCGCTGCAGATGGTCCAGACGATCCAGGCAGATCGCCAGCAGCGCCTCGAGGCTCACGCCGTTGACACCATGATCGGCGGGGTTGCCCTGCTGGAACTGGACGTGACACAACACCCCAGCGCCGGACGTGACGACGTATTGGCTCTGATCGCCACCCGGCCCGTACGGGCCTTGCGCGGTGATTTGGATATTCATGTCGGCCCGACCGGGCTCGATGTGGTGCCGTGTCACTTGCCTGACGGTATTCATGAGGAAACCTCTTGTCGGTTCTCCCGGCGGGCGCATTGCCGTGCGCGATTCCGCCAGCACTTGCTGGATCATTGCATCGGGGAAAGCCCGCTTGTCAGCGGGACGGCATGTCGGGACCAGCGACATAACGCCTGCAGGCTCTCCCCGATGGCCAGTAGCTTCGCCCTACTGGCATAGCGTCATATCGTTACAGCGTTACACTCACGACCCGAGCGGCGCCGAACTGCGCCACCACCCGTTCGAATGCCTCGGCTTCGGTGGCCAGCGTCGACGACACCATCGAGAATGACTTGATCTCGCCGGTATCGGCATCCACCACCTCGACGCGAAATACCCGGTTGCCGCTCATCGCTCGACACGCCTCTCGACTTCGTCCCGCCCCCAGGCCAACCGACGGCGATAGGTCCGAACGGACACCTTGAGCAATGCCGCCTTTGCCGCCTGATCCGTCCGGTGCGGGTTATACGGGCGGTGCCCGTGGCGCTCGCAGACTCCCGCATGCGCCGCGTTATATTCCAGACGCAGCACGTCGGCCGCCAGCGTCTCTTCCAACGCGATCGCCAGTACCGCCGCCTCGACCCGCTCCTCGATAGGGAACGCCGACGCACACACCACGTCCGCGCAAATCCCACTCGGCACGATCTGACCCTTGCCGTCCATCCACCTGGCCAGCACCGAACGCGGCGCGGCATGGTGGTTGCCCTGCTCGAGCCAGAGCGCCCAGGCATCAAGCAGATCATCGATCCGGGTTCGTGCGCGTCGCGCCATCGTCAGGCCTCGATGATCTCGATCGGGTACAGCGCCTCTACCTGCCGCTTTTTCAGCTTGTACGTGTCGGCGCGGTGGCCTTTCACGTCCACCCATGCCACCGACCCGTCGGCCAGGAATTCCACGAAATCGATCACGTACTTGACGCCACCGGGCAGCTCGATCGGCACCTGGCGCAAGAACATCGCCACTTCGCCGGACTGCTGCCGCGCCTGGAGCTGCAGGTAGTACGTCGCCTCTTTCTTCGAGTCGAACGCGATACCCGCCACCGTCGTGCGCTTGTTGCCGAACTTGCTGCCGCCCTTGCCCAGTGCTTGCTCGAGCGTCGGCGGCCGTTTCATCCGATGCCTAACCACGGGAGATCCCCGCGAGCCATCGGTTCATATCGTTCAACAGCGCCAGGTATCGATTCCGGGCCGCGCGATCGGTATCGAATTCCGAACGGCTCTCGACACCGCACAGCTCGCGCATCGCTTGAGCGGCCGACGCATCATCATCGACACGCCGCCCAAGTCTATGCGTGACATAGTCACGGAAAGCGGCTTGCCGGCAGACTCTCGCTGCGCCGCGCGAATATCGGAATGCCATCAGGCCACCCCTGTCGGCCGCTTTGCCGCTGCCTGCAAAACCATCTCCGACAGCGCTTCGGTCGCATCCAAGTAATGCCGGCTGCCGCCCTCGGTATCCGTCACCATTTGATCGAGGCGACGAATCACCACACGATCGCTGGGCATCCCCTCGACGTGCCAGATCTCGCCACCCATATCGCGGATCGCCCGCGCCTCCTCTTCCGTCAGGACATGAGTGAAGACAGCGCCCGAAAACTTGGTCCCGCGCATGTCTTGCGCCAGCTCGCGCGTACGCCGAGCGCGGGTAATTTCATCGCGCACGTCTGTCGGCTCCGGGGAGCAGATGCCATGCCGCACCAGTCGGCGCGGGCCGCCGGCCATCCGCATACCAGCCTCGACGATCGCCAGCCCCATGTTGTCGCGGCGAGCCATCGTCGACCCCGCCAGCCCGATAAAAATCATTGCTCGGCTTCCCTGATTCTCGCCGCGCGCACGGCGCGTAGTTGTTGATGCAGCACATCCGGATGGAAACCGGCCTGCTGCTCCACCGCCCGCGTGACGGCCTGCGTCATTTCATCGGGCGTAACGTTCGTCGCAATCCAGCGGCGGTAATAGCGCGCATACGCCTCGCCATTGGCCTGCGCCGTCGGCACGCCCAACTCGTCCTGCATCCAGGCCGACCACTCCGCCAACGTCGTGAACAGCAGCGGCGGCGGTGCTTCGGCGGCCGCGGGCCACGTCACGACGGCGGTCGTAATCACCACGAACTCCCCGTCATCCTCGAGCGTGACCAGGTCGAATTCCGCCAGCGCCTGCACGAACTCCAGCGCCACGTCCTCCGGTGCCTCCAGCAGCAGAGCCAGCGCGCTATAGACGTATTTCCGCCGGCAGCTATCGCCCGATGGCGATGACGCCAGATCCTCCAGCAACAGCAACAGCCGCGCGTAACCGATCAACGCAAAGCGCTCGATTACCTGCTCGACCTTGGGCCGCGATGAAAACCCGATAGGGAAGAGAAAAGCGTTCATACGCCCGCCCTCGCCGCGTGTCTGGCCTTTTCCCGCGCGCGCTGAATCGGCTGGTAGATACCGCACCAGTCGACGGCGCCGCCGCTTTTTTGGATGATGTTTTCGGCCGACTGCTGACGGGGCGCGCGTTCTGCGTAGTACCAGCTGCGCACCGTCCGGGGAGTCTCTTCCAGAAGCTTTGCAGCCGACTTGATTCCGCCGACGTCGTCGACCCACTCGTTCATTGTCACGAATAGGGTTCCGCTGTCACGATTTGTGACAGACTAGAACGCAAGAGGCCCACGGCGCAAGGCTTTTCATATCGCCATTGCCACGTTTTGTGTAAACTGTCACGGAAACGAACGGCGGCCGCCGCATTTCAAAGGGATTATTCGATGTCCGACACCACCGAAGTCATCGCCGAACGATTGGCAACGCTGCGGCGCGAACACGGCATGACCCAAGACGAATTCTCCCGTTTCCTGCATATCCCGCGCGGACGCTACGCCAACTGGGAAGTGGGCCTGCGCTCTCCCAAGCTGGACGACATCGCCACGATGGCCGACCGTCTCAATGTGCCGCCGCAATGGATCGTCGGCTGGACCAACGACAAGTCGAACGCGGCCATCGGCGGCATCAGCTACGTCAGGGCCGATCGCGCCAGCGTCCCGACCGACAACGGCACTGTCAGGATCACCAACCCTTCGTCACTATCGGCCCTCAGCTCCGACTATCTCGAGCGCCACGGCCTCAACGCCTCCCAGGTGCTGGCCATCATCGTCGACGACGAAGAGATGCGGGACGTTTGCAAGCAGGGCGACGAAGTCGTCATCGACCGGAATCACCGTACGCCCGGAAATCATCGGGATCTCTTCGGGATATTGCTCGACGGCCATGCCGCCGTACGCTGGATACGCCACAACCTCGACGGCACATATTCGATCTTTTCCGAAAAGGACCAGAGCCCGCCGCCGATCACCGCCGAAAAGCTCAGCGCGCTGACAATACTGGGGCGCGTCATCCGCATCGCTGCCGACCGCTAACCCAAGCAAAAAAGCACGGCTTCGGTCGTGTTTTTTTTCGTCTCGACTTGACACAAAATGTGGCAAGGTAAAACATAACGTGACAACGCATCGGAGCGCACCATGTCCCCCAACATCACACAGCCGTCGATCCTCAGCCTGATCCACGTGTCGGAAAATCAGGAACTCAACCTGGTCAAGACGACGCGCTCGTTCAGCACCAGCATGCACCAGAGCGCCGCCGTGGCCGATGGCCTCGAAGCGATGATGTCGCGCTACGTCGACGACGGCGAACACAACGAAGACATGCTGCGCTCGATCCAGTGCGGTTCCGCCCTGCTCGCCGATCGGCTGCGCGAGCAGGCCAAGGCGCTGGATGAACTGAGCGGGCGTCTCGCCGCTGCCCAAGCCGAGGCGCGCAGCCATGAATGATCCGCGGTTCATCGGTGAAGAGGTCATCGGCCAGCCCGGGCAGAATCTCACCCCCGACGAGCTCGCGCTGCTGGTATGGCAGGCCGACGGGCGCACCCCGAGCGAGATCGAACAAGGGCTGGGCTTCGATCGGTTCACCGTCCGCCAGCTGGAAGCCAGCGCCCGCGCCAAGCTCGGCGGCAAGACCAAGGCTCACACCTTGTCGCGTGCGTTCATTTTCGAAGTGCTGGCACCCCGCGCGCTCTGCCTGCTGCTCTGCATCTTCTCGATCAACGCCTACCACGCCGACGGCGCCCAGCGAGCACCGAAGCGCTCACGCGCGCCAATCACCGCAATGAGCGGTGGCCGCGTAGCCAAGAGCAAGCGCAGCGATGGCCCCTTGCCGGATGTCGCCGCGATACTGGCGATTCAGGCCGCATGACATGCCCATCTATCTGCCCACCCGTCGACACTGCCGCTGCCGCGTATGCGGCGCCCGGCAGACCAAGCCGAAAGCGCCGGACGAATACGTCATCGGTCCGGTCTGCACCCGCTGCGGGCGACGCAACACGCTTCGCATCGACAAATGGGCGGATAGCAAGCCATGGCGCCGGCATGTCTGCCGCTGCGACGGCTACCACTTCCCGCACCGCGAAGGCTCGCTGTGGTGCTACCACAACCCCGATTACCCGATGAATGAAGATCGGAGGCTATACGCATGAGCGCACCTGCAAACAACGGCAAGCCGTGGAGCGAAAGCGACCTGCAGGCGCTGGAAAAGCACTATCCGGATACCGCCAACGCCACCCTGGCGAATATCTTTCGGCGCTCAGAATCGAGCATCAAGAACACCGCTCAAATGCGCGGCCTGAAGAAATCCGACGCATTCATGGAAGCCAACCGTCCTGGCCAATTCAGGAAAGGCCAGCAGCCCTGGAACAAGGGAAAACACCATGTCGCCGGCGGTCGATCGGCGGAAACCCGATTCAAACCTGGCCAGCGCACCAATACCTGGAAGCCGATCGGCACCGAACGGGTCACCCCTGACGGCATTCTTCAGCGCAAGGTGAGCGACACCGGCTATACGCCCCGCGACTGGAAAGCCGTCCACGCGATCGTATGGGAAGAGAACAACGGTCCAATCCCGCCCGGCCACCTGGTGCGATTCAAGAATGGTAACCGGCGTGACTTCGACCCCGACAACCTTGAACTGGTCAGTCGCCGCGAGAACATGATCCGAAACTCACTGCACCGCTATCCCAAGGAGATCGTCCAGGTCATCCAACTGCGCGGCGCTATTACTCGCCAGATCAACAAACGGGAAAGAGCCGATGAAGAATCGAATTGAAGACCTTCGCAACCATCTCTTCGCCACCTTGGAAGCACTCCAGGACGAGGAAAAGCCGATGGAGATCGGACGCGCCAAAGCGATCAGCGATGTCGCACAGACGATCATCAATACCGCCAAGGTCGAGATCGACTTTATGGAAGCAACAGGCGCTGGCCCAGGGACCGACTTCATCCCCGGCGAAAAGGGTCGTCCCCCTCTGCCGGATAGCAGAGGAACACTTCCGAAAGCACCACGCAGGTAAAGGGCGACGGCAATCGCTACCCACTGGAGAACCGACACCATGAAAGCACTACTCGACGTATTCAACGAACGCCAGCGCCAGATCGACGCCGAGGGCTGGACCCCGGAACATGACGATAAGCACGACAAGGGCGAGCTGGCCGCAGATCGCGCCTGCTGGGCAATCTATTGGGCAACCGTCGCCGGCATCGTCATCTATCTCGCCGTTACCACATTCTGGAAGGGGGTGTGATATGGCCGGCAAACTATGGACCAAAAATGACACCAAAGCAGTCGCAACCCATTACCCGAAGGGTGGCGCGCGGGCAGTTGCCCCACACCTGGAGGTGCCGCACACCACGCGGGAAATTGGCAAGAAAGCGCGACACATGGGCATCCGAAAGGAAAAACCTTTTCAGCGTGGGGAAATTACCCCCGCATTGATGGACGCCCTAGAGCGGACCTATCGCGATGGCCGGCCGGATCTGACCGGAGTCGCGAAGCGGTTCAACGTCGATCGGCACTGGCTATCCTACGTCGCACAGACTCGCGGCATTGCCACCACCAAGAAGCGCTTCCAGTGGGGTAAAGAAGTCGACGACATCATTCGCCAGATGGAAGGAATCGGCCCCGATCGCGTCCATCGCCAGCTAAAAACCCTGGGCTACCGCTACCCGATTTCCGCGATTGCCAAGCGCCAGCAATACCTCAAGGTCAGCAGCGTTGACGAAAGTCGTTTCTCGGCCTGTCACGTCGCCGAGGCTTTCGGCGTCTCACGCAGCCGTGTCGAACGCTGGATCAAGACTGGCCACCTTGCGACGAGCAGAACAACCAGCTCGCGTGGGAACCCGCACGTAAACCCCACCGTGCCGATCAAAGCGCTACGTGATTTTGTCATGACCCACCCCAGCGAAATAGATCTGCGCCTGATCTCCCCAGCCTGGCAGATCTGGTTCATCGACATGCTGACCAATAAGGTCGCCGACACCGCCGTCGGGCCATCCATATCGCGCGCCGCCTGACGGCCTGGAGATCCCATGTTTTTCAAACACGCCATTCTCTACAAGGTTCACCAGGCCGCGATCGCCCTCGAGGAGCTGGAAGCCGCGCTGGCCGAATTCGCCTTTCGCCCGGTATCGCCCCGCGAAGCGCGCCGCGTAGGCTGGACGACGCCCGGCGGCCGCAGCAGCGAGGTTCTAGCCCACGCGATCAACGGCCATTACCTGCTCGCCATGCTGCGCCAGGAGCGGCTGCTGCCCGCCGCCGTGGTCAATGACGAGGTCGACGAGCGGTGCGCGGCACGCGAGCAGGCCGAAGGCCAGCCGGTCTCCCGCCGCGAAAAGCAGCTGATCAAGGAAGCCGTGCTCGAGGAGCTGCTGCCCCAGGCGTTCACCCGCACCCAGCGCGTGGAACTGTGGTGGGACACGCAGCGCGGCACCATCGCGATCAACGCCTCGAGCCGCAAGCGCGCCGAGGAAGTGCTCGACCTGCTGCGTCAGACACTCGGCTCGCTGAAAGTCACCCCGCTGGCCACCAAAACGCCAGCCGCCCGCGTCATGACCCAATGGCTCGCAGACCCCGGCACGCGGCCGCAATGGCTCACCCTGGGCGGCATTGTCGAGCTGCGCGCCGCCGAAGACGACGGCGTGTTCCGCGCCCGCCAGGTGGATCTCGACAGCGAAGAGGTCCAGCGGCTGGTCGAGAACGGCCGCCAGGCCACCCAGATGAGCATCGGCAACGAAAGCCGCGCACGCTTCGTGCTGACCGACGATCTCGCGATCAAGTCCATCGAATTCGACGACCAGGTCATCGAGCTGGCCAGCGCCGAAGAGGTCGAAGACCCGATCGCGAAGATGGAAGCCGACTTCGCGATCATGACAGACGTCTTCCGCGACGTGATCGCTCAGCTGGTCGACGCCCTCGGCGGCGAAGCCGACCCCGCAGAGCCCACCGCGATCGAAGCAGGCGCCGGCCAGCCCGTCAATGCAGCCGACGACCCCCTTATCGCCGATGCCCGGCAGTTCGTAGTCAGCGAGAAACGCGCATCGATCAGCGCCCTGCAGCGCCGCTTCAAGATCGGCTACAACCGCGCCGCCCGCTTGATCGAGGATCTCGAGCGCGCCGGCGTCGTTTCAGCGATGGACAACAGCGGCAAGCGGCGGGTGTTGGCCAGCGGGAGCGAAGCCACATGAAGCCATTTGACGATATGACCGACGAGCAGCGCGCCGACTGGGTCGACACGATCGCAAACCAGGGCATCGGGGAGATGAACTGTAAATCGGACACCGGAGCCGACGACGAAGCCATCGCCGAGCTGATGCTGGCCAACGATTACGACCGCTGCGTGCGCTGTGATTGGTGGGAGGAAGTCGCTTTTACCCAACCGATCAATGGCGAGTGCGTTTGCAATGACTGCATGGAAGATGGCGAGGGGGAAGAGTGACCACCCGCGTCCAGCCCCTGCTCGACTGGCTCAAGGTGGCCACCCGGCAGGATATTCGTGCCACCGGCACAACGCGCTCGTATCTGCGTCTGATCGCCTATGGCCATAAGCGCGCCTCGCTCGAGGTCGCTGTGAGAACTGAGACGGCATCGGGCGCGCGCGTCACCCGCAAGCAACTCCGCCCGAATGACTGGCACATCATGTGGCCAGAGCTGGCCCGGCCCGATTTCAACCAGGAGGCACAACCATGACCACCATCACCCCTGAAACCATCGAGCGAAACAAGGATGGCATGTGGAGCCATTCCGCGTGGAACGCGCTGTTCGGCGATCGCGAAGGCATCACCCAGGATGAACTCGACGAGTGGTCCGATACCCACCAGCTCACCGTCGCCTGCCACACAATCGAGGACGAGCCGGATAGCCGCCTTTCCGCTCAGCTCGAAGCCAACGAGTCTATCGATCTCAACGAATGGCCGTTACAACCGCCCAGCGACGACGAAGGCTGGTTCCTGCTGGCCATCTCCGATACCGAAGATGGCCCGGTGCAGACCTGGGCGCGACCGACCTGGTCGGATTTTCCAGAAAGCGACGTTACGGACGCGACAACTCACGCCCTGCCCTGCCCGTTCTGCGGCGGCCCACCAGTAATCTATTCCAGGCTCGACGAGCCCGTCGACCCCAATTACGCCATGGGCGGCCACATGGATCATGAATTCGTCGTGAGCTGCCATGAGTGCGGCGCCGAGGGGCAGAAGGTGACGCACTATAACCAGCACGACATGCCCGTACCGTGGCCGGAATCACCAGCTGATATAGCTCGCCGCGCCGTCGAACTATGGAACCGGCGGGACGATCGGCACGCTGACCTATACGAGCCCGAGCACGCCGCAATCGAGCAAATCGTCGAGCCCTATATCGACATCGATAACCGCGAACCGCTGCCGCCGATGTAGTCATCCCGTGACAATGTCACGAATACGGGCGCCGCAATGGCGCCCGTCGCTACTCTACCAATCCCCTGAATTAGACCACTGCCCTGCCGATGTTCTCCCCGCGGGTTGCATTGACGCTCATCGGCCCCGGGGCTAATGTCCGTCCGTCGTCGCAAAATCGGCGACCAGGTTTGGAAGCCTGAATAGCAGCCAGCGCACGCCCCAGGGCGCGGCGCCGACCGCGCACGCCCGTTATGGCGGGTCGTGCGCGGGGCGCCACGGCGCGCCGGGGTTCTGGTTGCTCCCGGTCTTCCAACCTGCGTACGGCTCGCCCCCAGCGTTTGGAAGCGCTCGGCGGCCACTTCACCGCAACCAGGACCGACCCCATGCCCAGCACTCCGAACCATCCGGCCCAGGCCGTAAGATCGCTACCGCTGCAGGTGCGCCAACGCATCCACCTGCAAAGCCAGCAGGCCGTCGCCATGGCCAACGGCGTCGATGCCCTCGCCCAGCGTGCTTTCGATAGCGGCGAAGCGAGCTACGAACAGCTCCAGCATATTGCTCTGCTCTCCGCGATGATGGCCGAACACGTCCGCCAGCTATCGTCCCACTGCGCCGAACTCGCCTCCCCTGCCGCCAACGACTGACCGCCAATCCTGCCCGGCCATGGATGGCCGCATCACCCCGCCAATCGTAACGCTGTAACGCTTGCGTTATATGACGAAATACCGCTTGATCCCCGAACGAACCGCGCATAGACTGGAATCGAAAGCGTAACGCTGTAACGCTGGCGTTATGTGACGCTCTCCAACTCTCACGACAGGAAAGCCACCATGGGAAACATCATCGGCGTCGTCAGCCAGAAAGGCGGACCAGGAAAAAGCACCATCGCCCGCGCGATCGCGACATCGTTTGCCGCTCACGACTGGAACGTGAAAATCGCGGACATGGACACCAAGCAGTCGTCGACCGTCGGCTGGCTAAAGCGCCGCCTGGATAACAGCATCAAGCCGGAGGTCGCGGTCGAATCGTTCGGCAGCGTGTCCCGGGCGCTCAGGGTCGCCGATCAGTACGACCTGCTGGTGTTCGACGCAGCACCGCACGCCAGCGAAGCAACGGTAGAGATCGCCCAGGCGGCGGATCTGGTCGTGATCCCCACCAGCCTGGCGCTCGACGATCTCGAGCCGGCCGTGATCCTTGCCGCGACGCTCGTCCAGAAAAACGGCATTCCGCTGGAGAAGATCGCCATCGCGCTGTCGAAGTGCGGCGACAGCCAGGCCGAGCTGCGCGACGTCCGCGCCTATCTCGGCGAAACCCCGTACCTGATACTCGACGGCCAGATCCCCGAGAAGACGTCACTTCGCCAGGCGCAGGACATCGGCCAGTCGATCACCGAATCCCAGCACGCCGGGCCGCGCGCGAAAGCCGACCAGGTCATCCAAGCGATCATCGACCGATTCGAAAAGCTCACCGCGTAACGCTATAACGCAAGCGTCATAGAACGCCATGACGCGATAACGCAAAGGAGATAGGGCAATGGCAGGACCGAGCAAGAAACCCGCACGACGAAAGGGCGCACCGCCCACGCTGGACGAAACGCCAGCGGTCACCAGCAACACCAGCCAGCCCGC
>NZ_PZJT01000021.1 GCF_003206135.1 Salinicola salarius
AGCTCGAAGCTCGTCAGAGGATATTCCATGGCAGTGCTAACGACACAGATCAACCCCCGCACGGACACCTTTCAGACCAACGAGACGGCGCTGCGGGCGGAGGTCGACAAGCTTCACACGCTGACCGCCAGCATCGCCCGGGGCGGTGGCGACAAGGCCCGTGCGCGGCATGAATCTCGCGGCAAGCTGTTCGTGCGCGATCGGATCGACCACCTGCTCGACGAGGGCTCGGCGTTTCTGGAGATCGGCGCGCTGGCGGCGCACGAGGTCTACGATTCCCCCGTGCCCGCCGCCGGCGTAGTGGCGGGGATCGGTCGTATCAGCGGCGTGGAGTGCGTGATCGTCGCCAACGACGCCACGGTCAAGGGCGGCACCTACTTCCCGCTAACGGTGAAGAAACACCTGCGCGCCCAGGAGATCGCCCGCAAGCACCGGCTGCCCTGCGTCTACCTGGTCGACTCCGGCGGCGCCTACCTGCCCGAGCAGGACGAGGTCTTTCCCGACCATGACGACTTCGGCCGCATCTTCTACAACCAGGCCACGCTTTCCGCCGCCGGCATCCCGCAGATCGCCGTGGTGATGGGCTCCTGCACCGCCGGCGGTGCCTATGTGCCGGCGATGGCCGACGAATCGATCATCGTGCGCGGCCAGGGCACCATCTTTCTCGGCGGGCCGCCGCTGGTGAAGGCCGCCACCGGCGAGACCATCAGCGCCGAGGATCTGGGCGGCGCCGACGTTCACGCCAAGATCAGCGGCGTGGTCGACCACTATGCCGAGAACGACGCCCACGCGCTGCAGCTCGCCCGCCGCGCTGTCTCCCGGCTCAACTGGCACAAGCGCGGCCGGTTGGCGATGCGCGAGCCTCGCCCGCCGCGGCTCGATCCGAGCGAGCTCTATGGCATCGTCGGTACCGACCTGCGCAAGCCGTACGACGTGCGCGAGGTGATCGCACGGCTGGTGGACGATTCCGATTTCGACGAATTCAAGCGCTACTACGGCGACACCCTGGTCACCGGCTTCGCCCACTGGTGCGGCCATCCGGTGGGCATCGTCGCCAACAACGGCGTGCTGTTCTCGGAATCCGCCCAGAAAGGCGCGCACTTCATCGAGCTCTGCGCCCAGCGCCAGATTCCGCTGATCTTTCTGCAGAACATCACCGGCTTCATGGTCGGCTCCAAGTACGAGCAGGAAGGCATCGCCAAGCACGGCGCCAAGCTGGTCACCGCCGTGGCCTGCGCCAAGGTGCCCAAGTTCACCGTGCTGATCGGTGGCAGCTTCGGTGCCGGCAACTACGGCATGTGCGGCCGCGCCTATGACCCGAATCTCTTGTTCATGTGGCCCAACGCGCGCATCTCGGTGATGGGCGGCGAGCAGGCCGCCAACGTGCTGGCCCAGGTGAAACGCGAGCAGCTCGAACGCGACGGCAGCGACTGGCCGGAAGCCGAGGAAGCGGCCTTCAAGGCGCCGATTCGCGAACAGTACGAACGCCAGGGCCACCCCTATTACGCCAGCGCCCGGCTGTGGGACGACGGCGTGATCGACCCGCTGCAGACCCGCGACGTGATCGGCCTGGCGCTGTCAGCCGCGATGAATGCCGAGATCGAAGAGACGCGCTTCGGCGTGTTCCGGATGTAGGGCGCTGCGCGCCAAGCNNAGCCGTAAGCCGGGAGTTAACCAATTGATGCTGAGAAACGGCCGGATTTTGTTTTTTCTTACAGCTTAAAGCTTATCGCTGACAGCCCATCAGAGAGGTTCTGAAATGATGAAGGATGTCTCCCACTCAAGCCTGGTTGTCGATTCTCGCGGCGTCGCGCGGCTGACGCTGGATCGGCCAGAGGTCCACAACGCTTTCGACGATGCGTTGATCGGCGAGCTCAACGCCCATCTGGAACAGCTGCACGTGCTGGCGGAACGCGGCGAGGTGCGGCTGGTGGTGCTGGCTTCGAACGGCAAGCACTTCTCCGCCGGCGCCGACCTGAACTGGATGAAGCGCATGGTCGACTACGGCTTCGACGACAATCTGGCCGATTCCCGCGAGCTGGCGCGGCTGATGCAGCAGCTGGACGAGCTGCCCTGCCCGACCCTGTGCCGCGTGCAGGGTGCGGCTTACGGCGGCGCGGTGGGGCTCGCCGCCTGCTGCGATGTGGTGATCGCCGCCGACAGGGCCAAATTCTGCCTCTCCGAAGTGCGTATCGGCCTCTCGCCGGCAGTGATCAGCTCCTACGTGCAACGCGCCATCGGCCCCCGCCAGATGCGCCGCTACGCGCTGACCGCCGAGGTGATCGACGTCACCACCGCGCAGGCGTTGGGGCTGGTTCACGAGGTCGTCGGTGCCGACGCGAATCCCGACGCACTGGATGGCCGCATCGACCAGATGATCGACCAACTGCTCGCCGCCTCGCCCCAGGCCCAGCGCACCACCAAGGCCCTGCTCGCCGAGGTGGCCCGCGAGCCCGACAGCGACGCCACCCGCGAGAGCACCTGCCGCACCATCAGCGAGCTGCGGGTCAGCCGCGAAGGGCAGGAAGGTCTGGCCGCCTTCTTCGACAAGCGCCCGCCGGCCTGGCAAAGCGCGGGTGGCACCAACGGGAATAAAGACGGCAATACGGATAAGGAACCGCGCTCATGAGCCTGACCAACGCACCTCGCCCGCTACGTTCGGTGCTGATCGCCAATCGCGGCGAGATCGCCTGCCGCGTGATGCGCTCCGCCCGCCGCCTGGGACTTCGCACCATCGCCGTCTATTCCGATGCCGACGCCAACGCACTCCACGTGCGCGAGGCCGACGAGGCCGTGCGTCTCGGCCCGGCGCCCGCGCGGGAGAGCTATCTCGATATCGACAAGGTCATCCAGGCCGCCCGGCGTAGCGGTGCCGACGCCATTCATCCGGGTTACGGGTTTCTCTCCGAAAACGCCGAGTTCGTCGCCGCCTGCGAGGCCGCCGGCATCGTGTTCGTCGGCCCGCCGGCCAGCGCCATCGCCGCCATGGGCGACAAGGCATCGGCCAAGGCGCGCATGTTTAATGCTGGTGTGCCGCTGGTGCCCGGCTACCACGGCGAGGCGCAGAACGATGCCCTGCTGAGGGAGGAAGCCGGAAAGATCGGCTACCCGGTGCTGCTGAAAGCCAGCGCTGGCGGCGGTGGCAAGGGCATGCGCGTGGTCGAATCCGACCGCGAGTTCCAGGCCGCGCTCGACGGCTGCCGCCGGGAGTCCCGCGCCGCGTTCGGTGACGAACGGATGCTGATCGAGAAGTACCTGACCCAGCCGCGCCACGTCGAAGTGCAGGTGTTCTGCGATAGCCAAGGCAAAGGCGTCTACCTGTTCGAGCGCGACTGCTCCGTGCAGCGCCGCCACCAGAAGGTGCTGGAAGAAGCCCCGGCCCCCGACCTGCCCCCCGTACTGCGCCAGCAAATGGGCGAAGCCGCCGTCCGCGCCGCTCAGGAGATCGGCTATGTCGGCGCCGGGACGGTGGAGTTTCTGCTGGATGCCGCCTCTGAAACCTCTTCGAGCGAAGCGGCGCATTTCTACTTCATGGAGATGAACACTCGCCTGCAGGTCGAGCATCCGGTGACCGAGATGATCACCGGCGAGGATCTGGTCGAATGGCAGCTGCGCGTGGCCGCCGGGCTGCCGCTACCCAAAGCCCAGGATGAGCTGACGCTGACCGGCCACGCCATCGAAGCGCGGCTCTACGCCGAAGACCCGGACAACGACTTTCTGCCCGCCACCGGCACGCTCGAACGCTTCGGGCTCGACCCGAACGCCGGCGGCCTTGCGCCGGATCGCGTGCGGCTGGATAGCGGCGTCGAAGCCGGTGATGACGTCTCGATGCACTACGACCCGATGCTGGCCAAGCTGATCGTCCACGGCGAGGATCGCGGCCAGGCCCTGGCGGAGATGGATCGTGCGCTGGCGGCACTGGACGTCTCCGGCGTGACCACCAACCGTCGCTTTCTGCAGCGCCTGGTGACGCATCCGGATTTCATCGCCGCCCGGCTCGACACCCGCTTTATCGAACATTACCACGACGACCTGTTCGCGAGTGAACCGGTCGCCGACGGGGAGTTCGCCTGCGCCGCGCTGGTGGCGCTCGACCAGTTGGATCGAGCCAGCGATGAACGTTCACTGTGGAACCGCCGCGACGGCTGGCGGCTCAACGCCCCGCAGCACGTTCGACTGGCGTTTGCCGAGGCCGAAGGCGCGCCACCGATTTCCGTGACCGCGACACGCTCTTCATCGCAATCGACCTGGCAACTGAGCGTGAATCGCATTGGAGAAGAGTCGAATCACTACGAGGGGAAGTTGCAGCGGCTCGATGGCGACGCCGTGGCGATCACGCTGGATGGCCATCGCCGTCGCCTGCTGGCACGTATCGATCCTGCTCTCGAGGGCGAAACGATCATCCTCACCGCCGCCGGCTTCGAGTCCCGCCTGATCTGGCGGCGCTCGGACCGGGCCGATCATCTTCCGCATGAGGTCGAGGCCAAACTGACCGCCCCCATGCACGGCACCGTGGTAGCGCTGCTGGTCGAATCCGGCCAGCCCGTCGAAAAAGGCACACCGCTGGTGGTGGTGGAAGCGATGAAGATGGAGCACACGCTGAGCGCCCCCGCCGCCGGCGCAGTGGAAGCGTTTCACTTCAAGGTGGGCGACGCCGTGGCACAGGGGGACGAGCTATTGGCGTTTGCCAGCACCGAAACGAACGAGGCCATGTGAGATGGGAATGCCGAAACGGGTAAGTATCGTCGAAGTCGGCCCGCGGGACGGGCTGCAGAACGAAGCCGAACCCATCGCCACGGCCGTCAAGCTGGAACTGATCGACCGGCTCGGCGCGGCGGGACTCAAACGGATCGAAGCGGCGAGTTTCGTCTCGCCCAAGTGGGTGCCGCAGATGGCGGATCACCGCGAGGTGATGACCGGTATTCGACGCCGGCCGGGCGTGGTCTATTCCGCACTCACGCCCAATCTGAAAGGGCTGGAAGCCGCGCTGGAGTGCGGCGTCGAGGAAGTCGCCGTTTTTGCGGCGGCCAGCGAAAGCTTCTCGCAAAAGAACATCAACTGCTCCATCGCCGAATCGCTCGAGCGCTTCGCCCCGGTGATCGAACGTGCCAAACAGGCCAACGTGCGCGTGCGCGGCTATGTCTCCTGCGTGCTCGGCTGCCCGTATGAGGGCGAGATCGCCCCGGCCAGGGTCGCCGAAGTCTCCAAGGCGCTATATGAGATGGGCTGCTACGAGGTTTCGCTCGGCGACACCATCGGCGTCGGCACCCCGCTGAAAGCCAAGCGCCTGCTCGAAGCCGTCGCGTACGACATTCCGATAAACAAGCTCGCCGCCCACTTCCACGACACTTACGGCCAGGCGCTGGCCAATCTTTACGCCGTGCTCGAGGAAGGCATCGGCGTGATCGACAGCGCCGTCGCCGGCCTCGGCGGCTGCCCCTATGCCAAGGGCGCCACCGGCAACGTCGCCACCGAAGACGTGATCTACCTGCTCAACGGCCTGGGTATCGAGACCGGCGTGGATCTGGATAAGCTGGCAGAGACAGGGGTGTGGATAACACAAACCATCGGCAAGCCGAATCGGTCGAAGGTGGGTGTGGCGCTGGCAGCAAACAGCTCATCGCATTAGCTTGGCTCGTGTATCTACGAAGCCGTGCTCAGACGCGAGATTGGCACCCAAGCGGTGGAGACATTGCCAGACAACCGCGACTGGTCATGAATTATTCGTAGTGGCTCCAGAGCCTGAGAACCTTCACCACCCGCTCGTCTTCGATCACTTGATAGACCAGGCGATGTTGAATATTGATGCGGCGTGAATAGGCTCCCGCAAGATCACCAATAAGCTTCTCAAACGGAGGCGGCTTGCGATAAGGGTCTTCCGCAATTAATGCCAATAGTTCCTGAGCTTTGGGCTTGAGACCGCTGGAGGCCAGTTTCTTCGCGTCTTTCTGGGCTTGCTTGGTGTAAACCAACCGCCATGTCACCAGTCCAGCTCCTCATCGCATTCATCCACGGAGGTATCCATCCCCTCTCGAATCGACTCCCGCATACCTGGCACGGAGAGCAGATAAAGCGTTTCCTGAATGGCAGACCAGTCTTCTTCGGAAACCAGCACCGCTTTGTTCCGCTTCCCCATGATGACGATGGGTTGGTGGGATTCGGCGGTTTCATCGATCAACCGATAGAGATTGCTACGCGCCTCAGTGGCTGTGATTCCGGTCATGACGCACCTCCTGCTTGTTCAACTGACATCAATGTACGCCTTTAGGTACGTACGTCAAGACGAACGATTCGTGTCATTAGCCATTACCAATGACGCTATACCGAAGGCGCCACCGGCAATGTCGCCACGGAAGACGTGATCTACCTGCTCAACGGCCTCGGCATCGACAGCGGCGTGGACCTGGATAACTTGGCAGAGACAGGGATGTGGATAACACAAACCATCGGCAAGCCGAATCGGTCGAAGGTGGGCGTGGCGTTGGCGGCGCGCTAGTCATTCTCGGGTCGACCACTCTAGGCTCCGCGATCTAGCTGGGATTGAAGCGCGCGAGACAACTCAACATAGTTTTGCGCTGCTTCTTTCGTCGGTTCCAGGTCGCGAGCCACCTCGCGACGCAGACGCCGAAGCTCGTGATACAGCGTCACCTGTGGCTGATCGATCAGCCCTGCCCGCACCAGCAGTTCCGGCAACCGAGCCGCTGATACCTCACCCGGGCCACTCTCGCCGCTTTCCTGCGACGATAACGACGTGCGGGCCGCGCGCTCCAGTCGAGTCCACGCCTCCAGTATCGCCGTACGGGGATGGCGCTCGGCCAGCTCGCTGAGAAATGTCTCCTCTTCACCGGCACGCACACCGACGACGTTACCCTGACGTGGAGACAGCGAACGCAACTGTTCGAGGTCGTGCTCGAACTCGGCCTCGATAGGCCCGGCCCGCAGCTTCTTGATGAAGGCCCCAAACTGCAGGATCTGGTCGCGGAAGAGAAGCGCAAGAATCAGGGCGAACAGCGGCCAGGCCCATCTTGCTGAATATGAAACGGATCTCTCATTCTTGGTGACACTTAACGCCTGCGTAATGGGCTGGTTTGGAGCGCCAGCGGAAAACCAGTCCCAATTGACGCGCCTGTTAAGTGTTTATACTACTTTGTTCATGTCGACTTCATAACCAGAATTACGCATTTCTTTGGCTAGTGCCAACTTCCACGCTCCATGATCATCCATTGGGACATAAACAACCCCCGATATATCGTTTGGAGTTTCTACATCACCTTTAACCAAGGCACATACATTATGGCGCCCAAGTTTTCCATTTAAGAACCCATGTTCAAAAACAACATTCTGGCGAGCCCTAGATCTCAAATCTGGTTTTGAGGATGATTTTGCGCCCAAGTCGCAAGGCGTATACAAAACCACCCCAAAACCAACATTTGAATATTTTTCTATCTTTTCGATTATTGTGCTGCCTGAACTGGCTTGTTCGTGTATAACAATTGGTTCAAAATCCATTTTCTCTATGAATCTTGCAACCTCTATTTTGGCTAGATCATCGTGGCCATGTACGATAAATACCTTGGTCACATCGAACTCAATTTCCGCAGTTTCCTTGGTGTTGGTTTCGACTGGATTGGACTTAATTCTTTCTTCTGCACTAGAAAATACTTGTTTTGTTATATCTTTAGTGTACCTGTCGTAACTTACAACATCTTCTCGAGATACAAACATGATAATACCTGGAGACATATTTCTATTTTCATATTTCGACAACTCTTCTGTAGTTCGCTCGGTCTCTTTTACAACGATGCGCTTGACTTCACTTGCATTTACAAAGTAACCGTCAAACTGAAACCTATTTCCCTTTAGATAAGGGATGACCACATCGTTTTCGATTTCGATCAGATTATCTTTATCTAGCTCGAAAAGTTGCTTGTAGTTTCCGCTCTTTCCGACTTTTTCAGATGTTTCAATTAAGACTTGATAGAACACTTGTGCTGAATCTCCTTTTACTTTTAATGCCCGCATTTGCGGATGGTTTGGAGCGCAGCGGAAAACCAGTCCAACAACATGCGTTTGTTATATTTTTTATATCTTTAAAATTTATATAACAGCATGGCGCCCTTTGTGTACTGTCTCAACAAACCTTCTAAGGTCCTCCAAGCGATCATCATTTAGCGGTATTGAGGATAAAAGCTTGGTGACATATTTCGGGCCATGACTGCCAATTTCTGGGCAAAAATTCTCTATTTCACCAACTGGCACAAGATATATACCTATCTGTTCTAGCCTCTCCTTAAGAGCGCCATAGTCTTTCTGCGCTTCTCCTCTCGGTATACCACGCGAACCATATTTTTTCACTTCAGCCCAAGGTTTTCCTTGCTTCATCGCTTCTATTACGTCACCTTTCGGTAGTTTTTCTGGCTCTGCTTTTTCTAAAAGTGCAGTAATTTCACTTTTTATTTCTTCTGCTGATTTTGGCTTTATTCCTTCTCTAACAGCCGCGTCAACACGACGCCAAAGCGGCTCTATAGATTCCCATGAACCTCCAAATGCTCCGACTGTAGCTTCTACTAAGCTGCGTTCTGACAAAAAATCAATGTCAAAAACTGCCTTTATTGGAACCCCGATTTTACGTAACACTGTTGCAACTTTAGGAACTCCATGCTTTCCACCAGTGGGAACGTAAGAAGTGTCCTGCCATACACTTTCTGAGGAAGAGGATAAATGATCTGCCACACAGTTTATTAGACGACAGTCACTATCATCTTCACAAATAACCGTTTGCTCGTGAAAAACACCTTCAAGAGCATTTGAATAACGAAGCTCAGGCTTTTCCCAAAGCTCCTTAATCACATCGGGAGATGCTTCAGAAACTAAGTTCGCACTTCCCTCACGACGGAGTCGAAAAATACGGACATTACCTTGCGTACCTTCTAAAAAACCTCGCATAATGTCACTGCTATGCGTCGCCACAAGCAACTGTCCCTTAACTTCTGCAGCTAGAGTCTCTCCTAGGCGACGCATTTGGGGTGGATGCAAAAAAGCCTCTGGCTCGTCGATCAGTGTTATATCTCGATTTGCAACAATGGCATCAAAAAGTATACCTGCATAACTTTTCATTCCGTCCCCCTGCTTATCAAGCAACGGATTCTCTCGCACAGCACTTACATAAAGATTACTAACTCGATCAGTTACGTTCTCTATATCAGGAGTTTCTCCTACGTGAATTGGAAGCTTACTCCCCCCACGGAAGTCGAACATGAGTTCTTTCCCAAATGCGCGACTAAAAAGTTCACTTATTTTATCCATAAGAACTTCATCGTCATAAAGGATATGCTGCGGTTTGGATTTTTGATCTCCAGGAGCGATGCTATTTTGTTGATCGCAGATTCTTAAGCGATCATCAGCGGCGATTTTCCTTATGAATCCGCCAGCCATGCCCCGAGTCAGGAAAGGCTGCCCCCAAAATTGAAGTAAGTTTTCTCTTATCTGCCAATCTTCAAATCGATACATCTCGCCTACTAAATCAGCATTATCGGCTAAAAATTTACGCAATTCTTCGACACCACCTGATTTGGAGACGGTTAAATTAGTAACAACGAGATTGTTCGGCTTAACTCCATTTTCGCATATAGAAAGTATTTCACGAAGTGATTGAGATTTTCCGCTATTATTGGGGCCGACGATAATAACCTTTTCGTCTTTCTTAAGCGCAAACGTATCGCCGCCAGAGAATACTAATCCACTGATCGAAGCTGATGGCTTGCTAAAACTTTCTGACATAAATCTATTCCTTAAATCAAACTTTCTGGCTCGCTGCTCCGAAAATCTGACGCCTGCAGCATGTGCGGCTTTGTAGCGTAGGCGAAGCCGCAACGAAAAAGCCGTCGCCGTGCCTGCGATTGTTAAGTTCTTGCTACCGCAGCCTCTAACTCAGCAGCATGCTTTTGGATGACATCGAAAACCTGGGCGCTTGCATCCTTTTTATCTCTAAAGCGCTTAACCTCAGATTTAACAGTTTCATAATCAAGACTGAAGGTTGAGCTGCTAGCTCCTTGAACCTTTAGAGTGATGTGAAAATTCTTATCGTCCCAAGCGACATCAACTTCTGGAAAGTTTGTAAACGTAAAGTTGTTGACCCTCAGATCGTGAAGCAAAGCAGAAGCAACAAAACCGCCCACTTCACAGCTACTGAACCCTGAACTCGTAAAGTATGTTCCCATGTTGCCTCCTGGCTGATGAACGGAAAACTTAACAGGTATTAGATAGCCCGCTCGCTTTGCCACTTTCACAAGCTCGCGCGTTCAAGAACCTTATCTAGAATGCTCTTTCACGCTTAGCGCATTGATTTTAAAGAGCTCTCATAATAATTAGGCGTGCTTTGCAGAATTCGCGTGCTCGCGCGTTTTGCTCGGTCCGATATGACTGTGCATAGATACAGTCATTTGATGAAGGGTCGTTCGGTTGCCTTTTAGCGAAAACAGGCACGCTACCGCCCACCACGCAGCATGATGCTGGCGCGCATCATCTCCGCGGGCAGTTTCTGAGCCTTTTTGACCAGGTAACCCATATGTTGTGACGTCTCGTTCACAGTAACCAACCGTTACATGGCAGGCAACGCCAACGAAAGCATCAGCCAAGCAGTTGTGGCTTAAAGGTTCTATCTCGTAGGGGTCGGCAGATGAGGACTGTGCCCGGCCGCTTGCCGTGGCACACCATGCTCAGGAACGTGTTTCCGCCGCCCTCAACTCTCCTAGCGCACCCTTGCACCGCTCTTCGACCTGGTCGAGTTCGCGCTGCATGATGCGGATGTCTTCCAGTTGGCGTTCGAGGTTGGCGCGTTTGTCGGCGAGGATCTCGAGCAGGCGCTCAAGTTGGCGAACACTGCCGTCGTGGCGGGTGTCATAGAGATCGAGCACTTCACGGATTTCGATCAGCGAGAAGCCGAGACGCTTGCCGCGCAGGGCGAGCTTGAGGCGGACGCGGTCCTTCTCGTGGTAGACGCGGGTCTTGCCGCGCCGCTCGGGGGAGAGCAGGCCTTCCTGCTCGTAGAAGCGGATGGTGCGGGTGGTCACATCGAAGTGTTGCGCAAGTTCGCCAATGGCGTAAGTCTGGCCGGACACGGCATTATTCTCTTTTCTGATTTTCCCCACCCTAGCGCTATTTGACCTTTACGTGAAGATCAACTTTATTCGCGGTTTTTGGCGGTCGTGAAGATTGGCGACGGCGCGTGTCGAGATCCGGTTGGGAGCGAAACATACCGAACGGTTTATCAACAGCCTGTTTCAGATTTGGCTAAAACAGCGATTCCTGTCGCTCACCGGGAAACTCCGCCAACGGCGGCAATTCGATCCGTTCGGCGATCCGGTTGTAGAAGTTTCGTGCCAGTTCCGGCGCCTGTCGGTTATCCGGTGTATGCACAAAGAGAAAAGGGGTTTTCCCCTGTTTTATCCACAGGATGAGGCGTTCTATCCACGGTTCGAAACGGGCGTGATTAATGGATTCGTCGAAGTGCCCGATAAAGCGAATAATGGGATTGACCGCCGTGCAGAGCACGTGTAATGGGACTTTGGGCTTTTCGCCTTGCGCCTTGGCGAGCCGGTTGTCAAGTCCTGGGGGTGTGGCAAAGAGCGCACGCACGTCGAGCATTACACGATTGGCGTCTTGACTTATCAACAAGCGGTTGAATGCCTGTTCCGCGGCCCCTTTGTGGAAAAAATCACTATGCCGGACCTCGACTGCGCGGGGTATCTCCCGCGGCCAGTGAGTGAGCAATCGCTCCAGCGCGGGCAGCTCTGCTTGGCCGAAATCCCGCGGTAGCTGAACCATGATCGGGCCGAGCCGATCCTTCAGTGGCGAGAGCCGCTCGATGAAGCGTTCGAACTCCTCAATGATATCGCGCAGGCGTTTGGCATGGGTCAGCTGGCTGGGCAGCTTGAAGCAGAAGCGGAAGGTCTCGGGAGCCTGTTCGGCCCAGGCGGCGACGGTTTCCGCCTTGGGTATGCCGCTGTAGAAGGTGGTGTTGCCCTCCACGGCGTTAAACACGCTGGCGTAGTCGCGCAGGTCCACATCGCCATGAGCGGGCAGCAGGGAGCCTTGCCAGTCGGCGTTGGCCCACATCGCCATGCCCAGGTAGAGCGGCGGCTGAGGGGCCGTGGCGAGGCTATCTAAGGCGTTCGGCATGCAAGGTCACCGTCGGCGAAACAATATCCTGCTGCGCGGCGATCACGGCCAGTTCGCGGGTGCCGGCGCGGCGGGTGTGTTCGAACAGCATCTGCACGGCGGCGGCGGTCTGCTCCAGGGCGCGGGCGGGGCCTTCTTCGGTGAGGCCGGCGCGCAGGCTGTGGGCGAGAAACATGGCGGCGGTGAAGTCGCCGGCGCCGTTGGGCGGAATGGCGAAATCCACCTTGGGGGTGGCGATCCGCCAGCTGCCGCTTTCGGCATCGACCAGCATGCCGATATGGCCCTCGTCGTCCCCGGCGACTTCCAGCGAGGTGATCAATACGACCTTGGGGCCCTTGGCGCGCAGGGCGGCGGCGGCATCGAGCGCGTCTTCCAGCGTGTCGATCTGGCGCCCGGCGAGGAAGGCGAGCTCGAATTGGTTGGGGGTGACGATATCGGCACGAGCGATGGCGTGGTCGCGCATCCATTCGGGAATGCCTTCGCGCACGAAGAAGCCGCGGCCGATATCGCCCATCACCGGGTCGCAGCAGTAGAGCGCTTCCGGGTTGGCCTGCTTGACGCGGTCGACGCTATCCAGCACGGCGCGGCCGATACCTTCGTCGCCCATGTAGCCGGAAAGCACGGCATCGACGCCGTCGAGCCCGACCAGCGATTCGACGCCGTCCAGCACGTTCCTGAGGTGATCGGGGCTGAAGACATCGCCGGTGAAGGCGCCGTAGCCTGTGTGGTTGGAGAACTGGACGGTGTTGATGGCGGTGACTTCCAGCCCCAGCCGCTGCAGCGGGAACACCGCCGCACGATTGCCGACATAGCCATAGGCGACGTGGCTCTGGATGGAGATGACATGGGTCATGAGACGATCCTGCGGCGAAGGCAAAGGGCACAGTGTAATGCGCCGGCGAGCGAACTTGCAGGGATTTGGCGGATCGAACCGCCGACTCGACGCCATCGAGCGGCGGCGATATGCTCGCTTCAGTTTTTATCGACGGTTTGTCCACCTTTCCGACTGCATCGTGTTCAAGGATCGAATCTGCATGCTCTCCAGCGTTCCGCGCCCGTTCGCGTCATCACGCCACTTCCCTTCGCTGCTGGCCTGTCTCTTTTTCGCCGTGCTCGTGGCCGGCTGTTCCAGCGGCCCGGTGGTGACCACCGCCCCGAGCGGCAGTCCGGAGGCGCGGGTGGAGCAGCCGGCGCGCAAGACCAACTGGCACAACCTGCCGGGCTGGAGCCGTGACCAGCCGATGGCGGCGTGGAGCGCATTCCAGGAAAGCTGTTCGCGGCTGAAGCGCAAACCGCTATGGAAAGGGGTCTGTGAAGACGCCAGATCGGTCGACCCGCTCAATGCCAAGGCGATCCAGAACTTCTTCGAATCCCGCTTCGTGCCCTATCGTGTCACCAACAGCGACGGCAGCGCCACCGGGCTGATCACCGGCTACTACGAGCCGATCCTGCGCGGTTCCCGCGTGCGTGGCGGGCCGTACCAGACGCCGCTCTACCAGTATCCGAAGTACTGGAAGAAGCACACCCACGTTGGCCCCACCCGCGCCGAGCTGATGCGCAGCGGCGATCTCGACGGCACGGAGCTGGTGTGGGTCGATGATCCGGTGGAAGCGGCCTACCTGCAGATTCAGGGCTCCGGCCGCGTGGAGCTGACCGATGGCACCACCATGCGCGTGGCCTATGCGGGCACCAACAACCAGCCGTTCAAATCGTTCGCCAAACGCCTGATCGATCGGGGCGAGATTACCCCGGCCCAGGCCACGCTGCCCGGTGTGCGGGACTGGGCGCGCCGCCATCCGGGCGAGGTCGAGGAGATGCTCAACATCAACCCGCGCATGGTGTTCTTCCGCGAGCTCAAGGGCGGCGAGGCCTTGGCCGATACCAGCGGCCCGGTGGGGGCGCTGGGCGTGCCGCTGACTTCCGAGCGCAGCATCGCGGTCGACCCCGACGAGATCCCGCTGGGCGCGCCGGTGTTTCTTTCCACCACGCAGCCACTCTCCAACCAGCCGCTGCAGCGGCTGATGGTGGCGCAGGACACCGGCAGCGCGGTGAAAGGGGCGGTCAGGGCGGACTTCTACTGGGGCCACGGCGATGCCGCCGGGGAAGCCGCCAGCCGGATGAAGCAGCGCGGCGAGATGTGGGTATTGATGCCGAAAACGGACTGAGCCCGGCGCGGATTTGCCGGCCTCGAGATCGCAAAAAACCGGGAGCCAATGGGCTCCCGGTTCTGGTTCTACCGGTGAATTCGCGCTTCATCGCTTCGATTCGGGCGCGAAGGCCCACCCTATCGAGACGTGTCGAATCGTGCATCAACGGTCGTTGCCGTCCGAACGCGGATCGTCGCTGTGCATTCCACCGCCCTTGAGGGGCGTGGGGCGAGGATTCGAATCGGTGGCTTCTTTCGCGGAGCCGGGCGTCGTGGCCGTGGGCGGCACGGCGGTCTGCCCCTTGTCGATCTCCTCCGCGGTGACGCCGGGCATGCCGGTCGCCGCCGAACCCAGGGTGCCACGGGATCCGGACGTCTCGTGCGAGCCCGCTTCATGAGAGTTCGATCCGGGCGAACCCGCTCCGTGCGAGGCCGTCTTGTGCGAGCCAGTCTCGTGTGAGCCCGTGCCACCCTGGCGCGAATCCTGGCCGGCGCCGCTCTGGTGCTCGGTCTTCTCGTGGATCTTGCCACGCGCTTCGTTGGCGTAACGCTCGCCCTCTCGCGAGGCGCGGTCGATGGCCTTGTCGCGCAGCCCGCCGAGGCGCTGATCCTCGGTACGGGTCGACGGCAGAATCCCGCCCAGCGCGGCACCAATGGCGATGCCGATCGCGCCGGCCATCACCGGATGATCCCTGACGAACTCCGCAGTCTGGTGACTGAAGCTCTGCGCGCGGTCGGAAGCGCCATGCATGGCGTCACGGGAGCCATGACCGAAGCGCGAGGCCTGGTCGTGCAGCCCGTGGGACATGGCGTGGGTTCGATCCTTCACGCTATCCGACATATGGCGCGCCTTTCCGCCGGCGCCAGCGGTGTGCCCCGAGGTGTGGGGCTGGGTATGGGCGTAAGACTGATCGGTGCCCTGGGTGCCGTTCGGCATGCCGGATGTCAGGTCGTCGGCCGCCATCGCTTCGCCGGCCGTTGATGTCGCGTAGGGATCGTAACGCCGATTGGGGATGTTCGATGACGAGGCGTGCTGGCCGCCGTTGCGCTGGGACCAGAAGAGCCAGCCGAGCCCGATGCTAGTGACGAGAAACGGCGTCGGATTGCTCTTGATCGTGCCGCTCAGGTTGGAAACGAACTCGTTGGCGCCTCCGTGGCGAACGTAGTCGAAGGCGCTATTGACCAGCTTCTCGGGAGAGAAACGCTCTTCCATCTGTCCCAGCGTGTCGTCGAGACGTTCGCGATGCTGCTTGATGTCGGATTCGATCTCTTCGGGTTTGCGCTGTTCGTGTTGGTCGCTCATTTCAACTCCTCCTTGACCTGACCTTCATGCTTCTTCGCCATGTCCTGATCCTTCCTGAAACTGGCCATGGTGCGATTGGGTGCCAGATTGGCGCTCTTCAACTTCTTCTTGGCGCTCTGCAGCATGATGAAGCCGATGACGACCACGATGGCACCGACGATCAGCGCGGAAAGCCAGGGCCGTTGCAGGAAGGTATCCAGCGCGAACACGGCCGCGGCCAGCAGGACGAGAAAGCCGCTCAACAATACGCCGCCCGCTACCGCCATCGAGGTGACGCTCGTCGTTACCTGCGACACCTTCTCCCGCATTTCCGCCTTGGCGAGTTCGACCTCATCGCGGACGAGCGCCGTCACTTCGTGCGTCAGGCTGGAAATCAGCGAGCCGAACGAGCCGCTTTCTCCCGAATTACGATTATCAGTATCCATACTTAGCCTCCCTGGCTTTTGAAGGAATCAAGGCGTGTCGAATTGATCTGCGTGCGCTCATTCAAGGAGCGCATCCAATGGATCACTTTCAATGAGCGCTTCCAAATGAAGCACTTCCAACAGCCGCTTCCTGCGAATCACGCTCGATGGTTACCCATCGGCGAAAACCGCTGGCGAGAAATATCGGCTGCCCGCCAACTTCAGGATTACTTTCGGTTGCGTTAAAAGACGCTGCAATGAGTCGAAGTATCCATTCGATAATCAATAAAGCCCTTTGTCGGCATGATCGCTCGCATGTCTCGAGTCGGTCGTGGAGGACATGCTCGCCGACGTGGTGTTTCCGCTGCCTTGCGGTGATGACGTCTCGTCACGCTTCTGGGAGCTGTTAAGAAACCGCGCCAGCACGAACCCTGCCGCAACCGCGCCCCCCATGAAGAGTGCCGGCTGCTGGCGGCTGTAGTCCCGCACCTGCCCCATTAGCCCGTTCATGTCCTGGTCCCGCAAGCGCTCGGAGGCGGTATCGGTACAGTCGGCCATGCGCTTGGCGTAACCGGACAGATAGCCCTGATTCTGATCGTCCAGCTCCTGCGCCATCTTGCGGAAGGCTGAAGACAGGCTCTTCGCCTGATCGGCGGCGACACCCTTCTGCTGGTCGAAGACGCCCTCGGCCTTGTGCTGCGCCGTCTGCCGGATCTCGTCAGCCGTTTCGCGACCTTTGTCGCGCATGTCACCCTGCGGCGAACGATCGGCGGAACCCGTCGCGGCACCCGGCTCGCTGCCCGACAAGGAAACACCGGATGCCGTGCGAGGGTTCGTCTGCTCTTCTGAATTGGCCATGACAGGTGACTCCCTGATTTGATCAAAGTTAAATAACATTTTAACCTTTGACGCATTGGAAACGCGTATTCTCAAAGTAGCCCCCACCGACTCGACGTCAATTAAATTATTAATGTCGAATGTAACCCGATTGAAGATAAAGCCGCATAGGCTATATAAATAAAAGTAAAAACCACTATTGGTGATAATATTTAATTTCAATTAATAATCTGACTGTTTTGTCTTTATCCGCTATCCTGGGTGGACCGCTTCGATGAACAGCTTCTCTTCATCGCGATCCGCCGCCGGCAGTTGCCCTGGCCAGCCGAGGCAGACGGGGGGCGGGAATAAGAGTCATGAGAAGACCGATGAGAGGCCTGGGTGAAGAGCTTGATGACAAGCTTGATAAAAGGCTTGGTGAGCAAACGTTGATGAGAGGTTCCATGAGTGACGCTGAATCGCCGCCGCTGGCCATTGTCACTGGCGCCACCGCCGGCCTCGGCCTGGAAACCGCCAAGGGTCTGGCAAGCGCGGGATATCGGGTCGTCATCGCCGGCCGCCACCCCGACAAGGGCAAGCTCGCCTGTCACGCGGTTCGCCAGCATCGGTCCGGTGCCGCCGTTCGCTTCGAGCTGCTCGATCTCGATAGTCTCGAGTCCGTGCGTCAGTTCGCGGCTCGACTGCGGGAAAGCGAAACCACGCTGGAACGGCTGATCAATAATGCCGGCATCATGGCGCCGCCGAAGCTGGAGCGTACCGAAGACGGCTTCGAGCGCCAGTTCGGCGTCAACTATCTCGGCCACTTTCTGCTGACAAGCCTGCTGCTGCCGCTGCTGGTGGCCTCTTCCCGCCACGGCCGAGCGCCACGCGTCGTCCAGCTTTCCAGCCTCGCTCATCGCAGCGGCAGGATCGATTTCGACGATCTCGGTTCTGACGCCAAAACCGACACGCACTACGACCCGTGGCGCGCCTATCGGCAATCCAAGCTCGCCATGCTGCTGTTCGCCCAGGCGCTGCAGAAGCAGAGCGACCGCCATGGTTGGGGCATTCTCAGCGTCGCCGCGCATCCCGGGCTTTCGCGCACCGCGCTGTTCGATGCTGGCGTGAAGAGCCGCGCCCTGGCCGGCCAGGTCTTCAAGCTGGTAATGCCGCTGCTCAGCCAATCCGCCACCGAAGGTGCCAAGCCCACACTTCACGCCGCGCTCGGAGGCGATGTGCGCCCCGGTGACTACTTCGGCCCGGACGGCTTCAGCGAAACCCGCGGCGCACCCAAACGCGCCTTCCGCAGCAAGGCAGCCAGGGATCAGGCAGTGGAAGATCGGCTGTGGACAGTTTCGTGTGAACTGACCGGAGCGGTGTGGTCGACGGCAGGCAAAATCTAGACACCGGCTCGCCTTTGACGTGTCGGTATTGCCGCTTCGCGCGTGCGCGGTCATCGTTTATGGGCGGCAATTTTGTTATCTTATAACAAATTTTGCTCGGAAGAGATTCCATGCCCGCCACGCCCAGATCGCTAATACCCGTTACCCTGCTGACAGGCTTTCTCGGTAGCGGCAAGACGACGCTGCTCAATCGACTTGTCCGCCAGCCGGCGATGGATCGCACGCTGGTCATCATCAACGAGTTCGGTGAGATCGGACTCGATCACCAACTATTCAGCGCCACCGACGAGACCGAAGTCGTGGCTCTGGACAGCGGCTGCCTCTGCTGCACGATTCGCGGCGATCTGGCCCGCACGCTGCGCGATGCGCCCTGGCGCTATGCGCGCGAAGGCAAGCGCCAGTTCGACCGGCTTGTGATCGAGACCACCGGGCTGGCCGATCCCGCACCGAACCTTCACACCTTGATGACCGACCCGAAAATCGCGCGCCAGTATCGGCTGGACGGGATCGTCACCATTGTCGATGCCGCTCATGGCGCGGCAACGCTCGATCATCATCCAGAAGCGGTAAAACAGGCTGCGGTTGCCGATCGGCTACTGATTACCAAACCGGATCTGGCGGCGAAAATCGCGCTCGATTCGTTGCAATCAAGGCTGGCCGAGATCAACCCCGGTGCACGTCAGCAAGTGGTTACTCATGGTGAAGTCGACTCCGAATCGATGATCGGGCTAGGGTTGACGACCGCAGATGGCAATCGCCCCGATCTGGAACGCTGGCTGGCATCGTCTTCGCCGCCGGCGATGGCCCGGCTCTCGTTCACTGCCGGCTCGGCCGATGGCGGATCGTTGCTGGCGAAACATGCAGACGTGGCCGATCCCAATCGCCACGACGACCGCATTCGTGCTCATTGTTTCATCCTCGAGACACCCATCGTTTTCGCCCGCTTCGAGGCGTGGCTGGATCTTATGCTCTCGCTGATGGGCGAGAACATGCTGCGAATCAAGGGCATTCTGAATATCGCTGGCCGCGACCGACCTACGGTCATCCACGGCGTGCAGCACATCTTCCACCCACCGCTGGAGCTCGAGGCCTGGCCGGATGAAGATCGCCGCTCGCGACTGGTCTTCATCACCCGCGATATTCCACGAGAATCGCTGGAGAGCGTTATGGTGGCGGCATCTCGCTGACGATGACGGCGAGCTGGGCTGGATTGGATCGCTCGACGACTGAACTACGCTACAGATCGATATGCTTGGACTGTGCCGTGCCGATACTTTTTACTCACGTTCATACGCCGAATTCAGTATTGGAGCGCAGATAAAAACCGATATCGATATCCATCAATCAAAGGAGTCAAAAGTGACGGAGTTCACCCGGATCGGAAAATTCAAAATGACCTGGTTGCTCGATGGTTATTATCCATGTACACCAGATTTTGTACCGGGAGCACGATCAGAAGAAGGCAGAAACCTCTACGAGAAAGCTGGCCTTCCGCCAGAAGGGCCCTCGAAAGAGCCCTTTCATGCCTTCGCTATCGAATGGAAAGACCATCTGTGGCTGATCGATACAGGGTGTGGCCAGGAAGCTGGCCCGGAACGGGGAAAAGCCCCCGAACAGTTACGATCGATGGGATACTCGCCTGAAGACGTCGAGGGAATCATCATCACGCATCTCCATAAGGATCATACGGGAGGACTTCTAACCTCGGGAGGTAAAGCCCGTTATCCAAATACGCGACTTTATATTGGTGAAAGTGAAATGGCGTTCTGGACCGGATCGGACGTTCCCGAAGGCAACGCGGGAGACCATGAAGTAACGAAAGTGGTGCTCGAGCAGTACGAAGGGCGGATAGAGGTCGTTCCTGATAATGCCGTCATCGCACCGGGTTTGAGATTCGTGCCTTTATATGGGCATTCCCCCGGCCATAACGGCGTGATGATCGAGGACGGTGGTCAGCGGATGCTGATGTGGGCGGATCTCATGCATTCTTCGATACTCCAATTCCACTACCCCCATTGGAGTGTACGTCCTGACATGGACCCCGAGCGTGCGGTTGCCACGCGATTGGAACTTCTCGAGCGCCTGGTCGAGGAAGATACGAGGGTTGCGGGTTCACATACGTATGGTGCCGGTCTGGTTCGCCGAGGCGAGATCGCTTATGAACTGGTGCCGACGGATACCGACAATCGACACTGAAGTGCCCGATATCGATCCATCCCGAGAATGATTCATAGGGTGTTAAAAGACGGCTCCTCGGGAATGTCAGGAGCCGTCCTGATCCAGAAGCGATTGAATTCATCTCGACGTTACCCATGGCGCTCTCCATGAGCTTTCCTGGGGATACCAATCACATTACCGACGGCATCAAGCCTGCTGAACGAATCTTGGTTGTCATGCTGTGACAGCCATACACGGATTTCCCTCGCCCCGTCGTGATGTGCTATTCCCCGTGACTTGCTATTCCACCGTGACGCTCTTGGCCAGGTTGCGCGGCTGGTCGACGTCGGTGCCCTTGAGCACGGCGACGTGGTAGGAGAGCAACTGCAGCGGAATGGTGTAGACGATGGGGGCGAGCAATTCATCCACAGCCGGTACGTGGAGCACGCGCAGGTTGTCGGCGGCGGTCAGCGCGACACCTTCGTCGGCGAACACGAACAGCTCGCCGCCCCGGGCGCGGACTTCCTGCAGATTGGACTTGAGCTTCTCCAGCAGTTCATCGTTGGGCGCGACGGCGACCACCGGCATGTCGGCGTCGACCAGCGCCAGCGGGCCGTGCTTGAGTTCGCCGGCCGGATACGCTTCGGCGTGGATGTAGGAAATTTCCTTGAGCTTGAGCGCGCCTTCCAGCGCGATCGGGAACTGGGTGCCACGACCCAGGAACAGCGCGTGATGCTTCTCGGCGAAGGCTTCCGACAGGTCGGCAATCGGCCCGTCCATGGCGAGCGCGCTGTCGAGGATCGCCGGCAGGCCGCGCAGTGCCTGAACCAGCGCCGTTTCCCGTTCATCGCCGCGCTGCCTGCGCAGCGAGAGCGTCAGTAGCATCAGGGCGACGAGCTGGGTGGTGAAGGCCTTGGTGGAGGCGACGCCGATCTCGGGGCCGGCCTGGGTCATCAGCGACAGATCGGATTCCCGGGTCAGAGAGCTGCCGGGCACGTTGCAGACCGCCAGCGTGCCGAGATAGCCGAGCGTTTTCGCATAGCGCAGCGCCGCCAGGGTATCGGCGGTCTCGCCGGACTGGGAAAGGGTGACGAACAGGGTGTTTTCCGGCACCACCACTTCGCGATAGCGATACTCGGACGCCACCTCGACCGTGGTCGGCAGGCCCGCCAGCTTCTCCAGCCAGTAGCGTGCCACCATGCCAGCGTGGTAGCTGGTGCCGCAGGCGACGATATGCACCTGCTTGACCTGGTCGAACAGCGCCCTGGCGCCGACACCGAAGCTGCTTTCGAGCACGTGGGAACCGCTCAGCCGGCCCTCCAGCGTGGCGGCGATCACGGCGGGCTGCTCGTGGATCTCCTTGAGCATGAAGTGACGATACTCGCCGCGGCTGGCGGCGCTGTCGCCGTGCTCAAATGTATGCACCGGGCGCTCGGCCGGCTGACCGTCGGCGGCGAAAATCTCGATGCCGTTGACATCGGACAGGCGCACCACGTCGCCTTCCTGGAGATAGATGAAGCGGTCGGTAACCTGCAAAAGCGCCAGCGCATCGGAGGCGAGGAAGTTTTCGTCGATGCCCACGCCGACCACCAGCGGGCTGCCCTTGCGAGCGCCGACGATCTCCCGCGGCGCATCGGCGTGCATCACCGCCAGCGCGTAGGCGCCGTCGATTCTGTCGAGTGTCGCCTGAACCGCCGCCAGCAGACCGCCGGTTTCGCCACCGTCCTGATTGGCGCTGTCCTGATGTCGAAAGGCGCGGTCGATCAGGTGGGCGACGACTTCGGTATCGGTCTCCGATTCGAACACCACGCCTTCGGCTTCCAGTTCGCGCTTGAGCGGCTCGAAGTTCTCGATGATGCCGTTGTGGACGATCGCCAACCGCTCGCGCGCCAAATGTGGGTGAGCGTTCACTTCGGACGGTTTGCCGTGGGTCGCCCAGCGGGTGTGCGCGATGCCGACCCTGCCCGTCAGCGCCTCCTGTTCGAGCTTCTTCTCGAGCGCGGCGACCTTGCCCTTGGCACGCTGGCGGGCCAGTTCGCCGCCGGCATTCAACACCGCCATGCCGGCGCTGTCGTAGCCGCGATATTCGAGCCGCTTGAGCCCTTCCAGCAGGATGCCCTGCACGTTGCGCGCAGCCAGCGCGGCGACGATTCCACACATAGTCGATTCCTTTCTGAGTCCGTTTTTTCTTACCGCTCGGCGGGCGATTCGGCGACCACCAGCGTCACGTCCTGGCGTTCGATGGCCGCCGCCGCGTCATCGTCGATTCGCCAGTCGGTGACCAGCGTGTCGATGCGCGCCCAGGGCAGTTCCAGATTGGGGATACGGCGACCGATCTTGTCGGCCTCTACCATCACCACCACCTCGCGGGCGACCTCGGCCATGACGCGGGTCAGGCCGAACAGTTCGTTGTAGGTGGTGGTGCCGCGTTCGAGGTCGATGCCGTCGGCGCCGACGAAGAGTTGATCGAAGTCGTAGGCTCGCAGTACCTGCTCGGCGACCTGACCCTGGAAGGATTCCGAATGCGGATCCCAGGTCCCGCCGGTCATCAGCAGCGCCGGTTCCGACTCCAGCTCGCGCAGCGCGCCGGCCACGGCGAGCGAGTTGGTCATCACTACCAATCCGCGCAGGCCGCCCAGCTCGCCGATTAGCGCGGCGGTGGTGGTGCCGCTGTCGACGATGATCCGGTTGTGCTCGCGAATGCGTGCTCGTGCCGCCTGGGCAATGGCCTGCTTGTACGGTGACAGGGTCTGCAACGGCTCGCTCAGCATCTCCTGGGGCAACGGCGCGGCGCCGCCGTAGCGGCGCAGCAGCAGGCCGCTGCGCTCCAGCGTGTTGAGATCCTTGCGAACGGTGACTTCGGAGATCGCGAAGCGGCTCGCCAACGTCTCGACCGGGGTTTCCCCGTGTTCGTTGACGTAGGCAAGGATGGCATGACGGCGCTGGGCGGTATCGCGTTTGGGCATGGTGTCGAGTTTCGAGATTCGGCCTTTATCTTTCGATTCGAAAGTTAACAGATTCGAATCAAAGCTTATTGAGGCAAACTCGTCAAGTCTTGCGATACTCGAGGTGGCGAGGTAGCCACCATTGGGCAGGCTCGGCATCATGGTCGCCATCGGAAACAACCATAAAAGGCCTCCAGGCATGACCAGTCAGGAACTCCTCGGGAAACTCATCGGCTTCGATACCGTCAGTCGCGAATCCAATCTCGCCCTGATCGAATTCGTGCGTGATTATCTCGCCCAACACGACGTCGATAGCGAGCTGATTCACAACGAAGACGGCAGCAAGGCCAATCTATGGGCGACGATCGGCCCGACCGATCGCGGCGGCGTGGTGCTCTCCGGCCATACCGACGTGGTGCCGGTGGACGGCCAGCCGTGGACGGTGCCGGCGTTCGAGATCACCGAGCGCGACGGCAAGCTCTACGGACGCGGGACGACCGACATGAAAGGCTATCTCGCCTGCGTGCTGGCGGCGGTGCCGAGCTTCACCGCTGCGGAGCTGAAGACGCCGATCCATCTGGCGTTCTCGTATGACGAGGAAGTGGGCTGTCTCGGCGTGCGTTCGATCATTTCGATGCTGGAAGGCAGACCTCACAAGCCGCTGGCCTGCATCATCGGCGAGCCGACCGAACTCAAGCCGGTGCTGGGCCACAAGGGCAAGCTCGGCGTGCGCTGCCGCGTGCATGGCGCGCCCTGCCACTCCGCCTATGCGCCGGAAGGCGTCAACGCCATCGAGTACGCCGCCAGGATGATTACTCGGCTCAACCAGATTGGCGAGCGGCTGGCCGACCCATCGCGTCACGACGACCGCTTCTACCCGCCTTTTTCCACCATTCAGACCGGCGTGATCGAGGGTGGCCGCGCGCTCAACATCGTGCCGTCGGAGTGCCGCTTCGACTGGGAAGTCCGCTCGCTGCCGGGCTTCGATGCCGGCGAGGTGGAGCGCGAGATGCGCGACTACGCCGAAAACGAACTGATCCCTCGCATGCGCGCGGTCGAGCCGAACACCGATATCGTGTTCGAGCCGCTGCAGGCCTACCCGGGGCTGACCACCGAGGCCTCGAGCGAGGTGGCGCGCCTGATCGCTACGCTCTCGGGTCGCGATGACTTCGGCACCGTCGCCTACGGCACCGAGGGCGGGCTGTTCCACGAAGCCGGCATTCCCACCGTGGTCTGCGGCCCCGGCTGCATGGATCAGGGCCACAAGCCGGACGAGTTCATCGCCATCGACCAGCTCGAGCGCTGCGATGCGATGATGCAGAGACTGAAGGAGCATTTGAGCGCATGAAGGGATTCACACGCCTTTCCAGGCTTCGCTGGGCACCGGCATTCGCGCTGGCCCTGCTGGCCGGCTGTAGCACGCAGGCGCCCCAGCCCGGCTTCGAGCAGCGTCCGGCGAGCGTGAAGAACGAACTGGTCTCGCTCATTCCCGCCTCCGCCGAGGATCGCGACGGCTGGGCGACAGACATTACCGCCGCGTTCTCGGCCCAGAATCTGCCCGCAACCCGGGACAATCTCTGCTCGGTGCTGGCAGTGATCGAGCAGGAATCGACCTACACGGCGGATCCCAGCGTACCCAATCTTTCGACCATCGCCCGGGAGGAGATCGAACGTCGCGCCAGCGCCCTGCACATTCCCGGCTTTCTGGTCGAGGCGGGCCTGAATCTCGAATCGCCCACTGGCGAGACCTACAGCGAGCGTCTCGACCACATCACCACCGAGCGGGAGATGAGCGAGATCTTCGAGGATTTCATCGGCATGGCGCCGCTGGGCCGCCAGCTCTTCGGTAGCCTCAACCCGGTGCATACCGGCGGCCCGATGCAGGTCAGCGTCGATTTCGCCGAGGAGCATGCCGAGAACTATCCCTACCCGGTCGACGGCTCGATCCGCCACGAAGTGTTCACGCGCCGCGGCGGGCTCTATTTCGGCATCGCCCACCTGCTCGGCTATCCCGCGAATTACGACGAGCCGATCTATCGTTTCGCCGACTTCAACGCCGGCTGGTATGCCAGCCGCAACGCCGCGTTCCAGGCCGCAGTGAGCCAGCTTTCCGGCATTCCGCTGGCACTCGATGGCGACCTGATCATTCCTGGCTCCCGTCAGGCCGGGCAGACAGAACTGGCGGTTCGCACGCTGAAACGCCAGCTGGAGATGGACGACGGCGAGATCCGAGACGCGCTCGAGCAGGAGAATTCCCTCGAATTCGAACAGACCGAGCTCTACGAAAAGGTCTACTCGCTGGCGCTACAGCAGGAAGGTCAGTCCATCCCCTACGCACGCCTGCCGGGCATCAAGCTCGAAAGCCCCAAGATCACCCGCAACCTGACCACGGCATGGTTTGCCAATCGGGTCGACGACCGCTGGCAGCAGTGCATGAGGCGGTGATGTCCAATATTTGAAATCTGAACGGCAAGTTTCTCCAGTCGCCGGAAAGAAACCACCCGATAGCGCCTTCCAGGCTCAACCCGAGCGATCTTCGGCGAGCCGGGTCTAGCGACATGGAGGTCGCTAGAGGCGCGCCGGGACAGGGACGTCCTTGCGCGCCGACCCGAAGCGCTGACGAAGATGCTCGGGATTTCTTGAGCCTGTGGCGCGAAAAAGGGAGCGCGAGGGGCTTGCCCCTCGCATTCACGGCGATGAGGATCGCCAGAACCCTGCCAGTGGTGAACTCGTTTGTCTCGAATGAGTTCTGAATAAAACTGGCTCAGGACTTCGGGGCCTTGCGCGGCCGCTGCCAGCCCTGCTTGACCACCTGCCGACTCCGCCCGATGGCCAACTCATCCTCTTTCACCTCGCGAGTGATCGTCGAGCCCGCGGCAATCGTGGCGCCATTACCGATGGTGACCGGGGCGACCAGCGAGCTGTTGGAGCCGACGAAGACCGCTTCCCCGATCTCGGTGCGATGCTTGTTGGCGCCATCGTAGTTGCAGGTGATCGTCCCGGCACCGATGTTGGTGTCGCGGCCGATCTCGGCGTCGCCCAGATAGCTTAAATGGCCCGCCTTGACGCCCTCGCCGAGGGTGGCGTTCTTGGTCTCGACGAAGTTGCCCACATGCGCCTTGGCGCCCAGGCGGGTGCCGGGACGCAGGCGGGCGAACGGGCCGCAGTCGCTGCCTTCGCCCATTTCGGCGCCTTCCAGATGGCTGTTGGCCTTCACCACTGCGCCGCGCCTCAGGATGCTGTCCTTGATCACGCAGTTGGGGCCGATGACCACGTCGTCTTCCAGCGTCACCTGCCCTTCCAGGATCACGTTGACGTCGATCCGGATATCCCGGCCGAGAGTGACCTCTCCCCGCAGATCGAAACGCTGGGGGTCCGCGAGAGTGACTCCTGCCGCCATCAGACGATCCGCCTGGCGACGCTGATAGGCGCGCTCCAGTGCCGCCAACTGGCGGCGATCATTGACGCCCTCGACTTCGACCGGCGAGCTCGGCCGGGTCGCCTTGATCTCGACGCCATCCGCGGCGGCCATGGCGATCACGTCGGTCAGGTAGTACTCGCCCTGGGCGTTCTCGGCGGAGAGCTGCGGCAGCCAGCGACGCAGCTGTGCGCTGGTCATCGCCATGATGCCGGTGTTGCATTCACGGATGGCGCGCTGCTTGGCATCGGCGTCCTTGTGTTCGACGATGGCGACGACCGCATCCTTGTCGTTGCGCACGATCCGGCCATAGCCGGCAGGATCGTCGAGCGTCACCGTCAACAGCGCCATGTGCTGCTCGTCGACGCCCTCGAGCAGGCTTTCGAGGGTCCTGGCCTGGATCAGCGGCACGTCACCGTAGAGCACCAGCACCTTGCCGTCGCCGAGGCCATCCAGCGCCTGGGCAATCGCATGCCCGGTGCCCTTCTGCTCGGTCTGCTCGCAGAAGGCGAGTTCGCGATCGGCAGGCATCGAACCGGTGTTCGACAGCGCGTCGCGCACCGCCTCGCCGCCGTGGCCGACCACCACATGCAGCCTGGCGCGCTCCAGCCCCGCGGCGGTATCGACGACGTGCTGAACCAGGGGGCGGCCCGCCAGCTCGTGCAGCACCTTCGGTGTCTTCGAGCGCATGCGGGTACCTTGGCCGGCGGCCAGAATCACGACGTCGAGGGTCATGGCATTAGTCCTTCGCTGATCAATGGAAACTGGGCGTCATTCTAGCGTTTAAGACGCGGCCTGACAGAGGAACCGGAGATAACCGGGCGGCCACGAAAAAGGCGACTCCGGGGAGTCGCCTTCTGGTACCGCACTAGCGTGTACTGCACGGGTACTTGCGTCGGTGCACGGCGCGTGCCGTCAGCCTCGGCCGCCCTTGCGACGCAGCTGTTGCAGCGTGCGCAGCTGAGCGGTGGCTTCGGCCAGTTCGGCGGCGGCGCGCGCGTAGTCGAGCTCGGTCTGCTTTTCGTTGAGCGAGGCCAGCGCATGCTGACGCGCCTGCTCGGCTTCCGCTTCATCGAGATCGCTGGCTCGGGTGGCGGTATCCGCCAGCACCGAGACCACGTCCGGCTGCACTTCGAGGAAGCCGCCGGTGACGTAGTAGAGCTCTTCTTCACCGCTTTCCTGAATCACGCGCACCGGACCGGGCTTGAGCTCGGTCAGCAGCGGCGCGTGACCGCGCAGGATACCCAGATCGCCGGCCACGCCGGCAGCGATGAGCTGCTCGACGTTGCCCGAGAAGATCTCCTTCTCGGCACTGACGATGTCACACTGAAATGTGGCCATAGCGATATCTCCCGGGAGTCTGCAGGCTTACTTCATGCTCTTGGCTTTCTCGACGGCTTCGTCGATGGTGCCGACCATGTAGAACGCCTGTTCCGGCATGTCGTCGTAGTCGCCGTTGAGGATGCCCTGGAAACCACGAATGGTTTCCTGCAGCGACACGTACTTGCCGGGCGCACCGGTGAAGACCTCGGCGACGAAGAACGGCTGCGACAGGAAGCGCTGGATCTTACGCGCCCGTGCCACGGCCAGCTTGTCTTCGTCGGACAGCTCGTCCATCCCCAGGATGGCGATGATGTCCTTGAGCTCCTTGTAGCGCTGAAGCACGTTCTGCACACCGCGAGCAGTGTTGTAGTGCTCTTCGCCGACGACCAGCGGATCGAGCTGGCGCGAGGTGGAGTCGAGCGGATCGACGGCCGGATAGATACCCAGCTCGGCGATGGAACGCGACAGGGTCACGGTCGAATCCAGGTGGGCGAAGGTGGTCGCCGGAGACGGGTCGGTCAAGTCGTCCGCCGGCACGTAGACGGCCTGGACGGAAGTGATCGAGCCGGTCTTGGTCGAGGTGATGCGCTCCTGCAGGGCACCCATCTCTTCCGCCAGGGTCGGCTGGTAACCCACCGCCGACGGCATACGACCCAGCAGTGCCGACACTTCGGTACCGGCCAGGGTGTAGCGGTAGATGTTGTCGACGAACAGCAGGACGTCACGACCTTCGTCACGGAAGTTCTCGGCGATGGTCAGGCCGGTCAGGGCGACGCGCAGACGGTTGCCCGGCGGCTCGTTCATCTGGCCGTAGACCAGGGCGACCTTGTCGAGAACGTTGGATTCCTGCATCTCGTGGTAGAAGTCGTTACCTTCACGAGTACGCTCGCCGACACCGGCGAACACGGAATAACCGCTGTGCTCGGTGGCGATGTTACGGATCAGTTCCATCATGTTGACGGTCTTGCCGACACCGGCGCCGCCGAACAGGCCGACCTTGCCGCCCTTGGCGAACGGGCACACCAGGTCGATGACCTTGATACCGGTTTCCAGCAGGTCGCTGGAAGCGGCCTGGTCAGCATAGCCTGGCGCCTGACGGTGGATCGGCATGCGCTCGGCATCGATCTCGCCGGCTTCGTCGATCGGCTCGCCCAGCACGTTCATGATGCGGCCCAGCGTCTGCTTGCCGACCGGCACCGAAATCGGCGCACCGGTGTTGACCACCTCGATGCCCCGCTGGAGACCTTCACTGGAGCCCATGACGATGGCGCGAACCACGCCGTCGCCGAGCTGCTGTTGCACTTCGAGAACGGCCTCTTTACCCGAGACCGTCAGCGCGTCGTAGACCTTGGGAACGTCGTCCCGCGGAAACTCTACGTCAACCACCGCGCCGATGATTTGTACGATACGTCCGCTCATAGTGGTTCCTCGTAAACCTGCAAATGAAACCTGTAGGCGTCGTGCGAAGTGAACTCATTCACACGACGCTTGGCCAAGCCGTACTCGAGATCGCCGCCCCGCAGGCGGCGAACCGTCATACCGCCGCGGCACCGCCGACGATTTCCGAAATTTCCTGGGTAATGGCCGCCTGACGCGCCTTGTTGTACACCAGTTGAAGATCGTCAATCAGATTGCCGGCGTTGTCGGTCGCGTTCTTCATCGCGATCATGCGCGCAGCCTGTTCGCAGGCCACGTTCTCGACCACGGCCTGATACACCTGGGATTCGACATAGCGAACCAGCAGGTGATCGAGCAGGGTCTTGGCATCCGGCTCATACAGGTAGTCCCAGTTCTGTGTCGCACCGGGACCGGGTTGTTCTTCCCCGTCCTCGCCCTCGTCGAACGCTGCCAGCGGCAGCAACTGACGAACCACGGGTTTCTGGCTCATGGTGTTGACGAATTCGTTGTACACCACATAGAGCCGATCCAGACTGCCCTCGTCGAAGGCATCGAGCATCACCTTGACGCTACCGACCAGATCCTGGGCTTCCGGGGCATCGCCGAGGCCTTTCTTGGCCGCCAGCAGGTTGCCGCCGCGCTTGCGGAAGAAGCCGCCGGCCTTGCTGCCGATGGCCGCAAAGTCGGCACCGACGCCCTTCTTGTCCCAGTCCCGGGCATGGTTGACCACGGCCTTGAACAGATTGACGTTCAAGCCGCCGGCCAGCCCGCGATCACTGGATACCACGATATAACCGACGCGCTTGACCTCACGGTCGACCATGTACTCGTGGCGGTATTCCGGATTGGCCTTGGCGACGTGGCCGACCACCCGGCGGATCAGTTTGGCATAGGGCTGGCTGGCCGCCATGCGCTCCTGAGCCCGACGCATCTTCGACGCAGCGACCATTTCCATGGCGCTGGTGATTTTCTGCGTGTTCTTGATGCTCCCGATCTGGGATTTGATCTCTTTTGCAGCTGCCATCGCGGATCACCTGATTCATGCCGCTCAGCCGGGCAGGCCGGCTCGCTCACATCACGCGATGGAGCGAGCCGCGCCGCTTACCAGGTCTGAGTGGACTTGAACGACTCGAGACCCGACTTGAGACCTTGCTGGATCTCGTCGTCGTATCCGCCGCTCTGGTTGATCTTGTCGAGCAGATCGGCGTGCTCGGACTTCATGTAATCGTGCAATGCACGTTCGAAGTCCAGCACCTTGTCGACCGCGACGTCGTCCAGGAAGCCCTCGTTGGCGGCGTAAAGCGTGACGCCCATCTCGGCCACGGACAACGGCGAGTACTGCTTCTGCTTCATCAGTTCGGTGACACGCTGACCGTGCTCGAGCTGCTTGCGGGTCGCCTCGTCGAGATCGGAAGCGAACTGCGAGAACGCCGCCAGCTCGCGATACTGCGCGAGAGCCAGACGAACACCGCCGCCGAGCTTCTTGATGATCTTGGTCTGGGCCGAACCACCGACACGCGATACCGACAGACCGGCGTTGATCGCCGGGCGGATACCGGAGTTGAACAGGCCGGTCTCGAGGAAGATCTGACCGTCGGTGATCGAGATCACGTTGGTCGGAACGAACGCGGAGACGTCGCCACCCTGGGTCTCGATGATCGGCAGTGCGGTCAACGAACCGGTCTTGCCTTTCACTTCACCGTTGGTGAACTTCTCGACGTAGTCGACGTTGACACGCGCGGCGCGTTCGAGCAGACGCGAGTGGAGATAGAAGACATCACCCGGATAGGCTTCACGGCCCGGCGGACGACGCAGCAGCAGCGAGATCTGGCGATAGGCGACGGCCTGCTTGGAAAGATCGTCGTAGACGATCATCGCGTCTTCGCCGCGGTCGCGGAAGTACTCGCCCATGGTGCAGCCGGCATACGGTGCCAGATACTGCATCGAGGCCGGGTCGGCAGCACCGGCGGCCACCACGATGGTGTGGCCCATGGCGCCGTGCTCTTCGAGCTTGCGCACCACGTTGGCGATGGTCGACTGCTTCTGGCCAATGGCGACGTAGATACAGGTGACGCCCTTGCCCTTCTGGTTGATGATCGCGTCGAGCGCGACCGCCGATTTACCGATCTGACGGTCGCCGATGATCAGCTCGCGCTGACCGCGGCCGATCGGCACCATGGCGTCGATCGACTTGAGACCGGTCTGGATCGGCTCGTCGACGGACTGACGCGTGATGACGCCCGGCGCGACCTTCTCGATCGCGTCGGTCATCTTGGCGTCGATGTCGCCCTTGCCATCGATCGGGTTGCCCAGCGCATCGACCACACGGCCGATCAGCTCCGGGCCTACCGGCACTTCGAGGATACGACCGGTACACTGCGCGGTCATGCCCTCTTCGAGCTCCAGGTAGTCGCCCAGGACCACGGCGCCGACACTGTCGCGCTCGAGGTTGAGCGCCATGCCGAAGACGCCACCGGGGAATTCGATCATTTCGCCCAGCATCGCATCGGCCAGGCCGTGGATGCGAACGATGCCGTCAGCGACGCTGACGACGGTGCCCTGATTGCGGGCTTCGGACGCGACATCCAGCTTTTCGATACGCTGTTTGATGATGTCGCTGATCTCGGAAGGATTCAGTTGCTGCATGCCATGTCCCTCGAACTCAGGCGGTGAGCGCTTCGCGCAGACGTTGCAATCGACCGCGTACCGAACCGTCGATGACGGTATCACCGGTACGCAGGATCACGCCGCCTAGCAGCTCGCGGTCCACCTGAGTGGTAATGGAGATTTCACGATTCAGGCGCTTCTTCAGAGCCTCGGCGAGCACGGACTGCTGCGCGTCATCCAGCGCGAAGGCGGAGACGATGGTGACATCGACCCGCTTTTCCTGCTGGGCGCGCAGCGCCTCGAACTCGGCGTGGATGTCGGGCAACGCAGCCAGACGCCCCTTTTCACCGACGAGGCGCAGGAAGTTGCCTACCCCTTCGTCGAAAGGTTCGTCACCGCAGACTTCCAGCAGCAGACGCGTCTTGTCCTCGAAGGTCAGCCGCGGGTTGCCGAGAATGCGTTCACGGACATCGGAGTCACCGGCCGCCTGGGCGACCAGTGACAGACTCTGGGACCACGCTTGGAGCGCCTTGTTATCGCGCGCGAACTCGAACGCCGCCTTGGCGTAGGGTCGAGCGACGGTAGACGATTCAGCCATGGTGCGCCTCCTTAGAGCTCGGCAGCGAGCTTGTCGACGAGCTCACGATGCTTGGCTTCGTCGATGGAGGACTCCAGGATGCGCTCTGCACCGGCGACGGCCAGCAGCGATACCTGGGCACGCAGCTCTTCCTTCGCGCGATTGATCTCCTGATCGATTTCGCTGCGAGCGCCTGCAATGATGCGCTCGCCTTCGGCCCGCGCATTGTCGCGGGCTTCTTCGACGATCTGATTGGCCCGCTTGTTGGCCTGTTCCAGGATCTGCTGCGCCTGTTCCTTGCTTTCCCGCAGAGTCTCTTCGGCCTTTTCCTGAGCCAGTTCGAGATCACGGGTCGCACGGCTGGCTGCATCCAGTCCATCGGCAATCTTCTTCTGTCGCTCCTGCAGGGCCTGCATGACCGGGGGCCATACATACTTCATGCAGAACCAGACGAAGACTGCAAAGGCAATGGCCTGACCAATCAGTGTAAGGTTCAGATTCACGCCAGCACCTCTCGCGTCACGGGTTTGGGGTTAGGGTCACCGGAGGCCTCGTGGGCCACGAACGGTGCCGTTAACCGACAAACGGATTGGCGAAGGTGAAGAACAGGGCGATACCGACACCGATCATGGTCACAGCGTCAAGCAGGCCCGCGACGATGAACATCTTGACCTGCAGCTGCGGGATCATTTCCGGCTGACGCGCGGCGCCTTCCAGGAATTTGCCACCGAGGATACCGAAGCCGATGGCGGTGCCGAGGGCACCCAGGCCGATCAACAGAGAAACGGCAATTGCGGTCATGCCCAGAACTTGTGCTTCCATGGTTCTCTCCAGTTTCAGTCGAGTCTTGCTCAGTCGAGTTTTACTAAGGGTCAGGGGTTAACGGGAACGCTACTCAATGCTGCTCTTCCGTCGCCATACTCAGGTAGACGATGGTGAGCATCATGAAGATGAAGGCCTGCAGCGTGATGATCAGGATGTGGAAGACCGCCCACGGGAAGTGCAGCGGGAGCTGCCACAGTCCGACCATGGCTATCAGGATGAAGATCAGTTCACCGGCGTAGAGGTTACCGAACAGTCGTAGCGCCAGTGAAACCGGTTTGGCCAACAAGGTAACGATTTCAAGCAAAAAGTTGACCGGAATCAACAAGATCTGGGCAAGTTTGTTGGGCGTGTTGAACGGGTGCAGTGTCAATTCCGCGATGAAACCGGACAGGCCCTTGGAACGAATGGAATAGAAAATGATCAGCGCGAAGACCGACAGCGACATGCCGAGCGTGGCATTGACGTCGGTGGTGGGCACAACCTTGAAATAGACGTGCGCCGGGTCGGCACCGAACCAGGCACCCACTTTCTGGGCCAGCATCGGCAGGAAGTCCACCGGCACCAGGTCCATGATGTTCATCAGGAAGATCCAGCAGAAGATGGTCAGCGACAGCGGCGCGATCAGCCGGCTCTTGCCGTGGAACGTCTCGCGTACGGAGCCATCGACGAATTCGACCATCATCTCGACGAAGTTCTGCAGCCCGGTCGGCACGCCGGTGGAAGCGCGCTTGGCAACCAGGCGGAACAGATACAGGAACAGTACCCCGAGCCCGATCGACCACAGCATGGTATCGACGTGAATGGCCCAGAATCCCATCGCCTTGGCATCGGCGGCGGAATGAGCCATGGACCAGCCGTTTTCCGGATGCAGACCAAACGTCATGTTCTGCAAATGGTGCTGGATGTACTCCGTACTCGTCATGTTGTTGCCAGCCATGGTTCAGCCTCGAGATTGAATGTGTGACGGTCGGCGCAGGAGCCAGGGCCCCAACCAGTGCGCCAGCAGCGTCACCACATAAGCGCCAAAGAAGAAAGCAGGGTTTGAGGGGGGCACTGTCACGAATACCAGCGTGAACAATACCGCCGTCAAACCGAACTTGCCGGCCTCGGCGTGGTAGAAACTCTTGACGATGTATCTTGCCTGCGCTGCGCCCTGATAGCGAAAGGCACGCCAGGCAAAAAAGGCGTTGGGGATGGCAGCAACGAAGCCGCCGGTCAAAGCGGAAAGCGCTGTTCCGCGATCCCAAATACCCCAGGCGACGAGACCCAGCCCCATCACCACACCGCACTGTAACAGGATCAATGCCGCGATTCGCGGTCTTGGAAGCTTGGCCGGTGCCGCTGGTTGCATGGCGTCGGTCTCGCCTTGAATCCTGGAATGGTCTTGTTTCTATGTTCGATGTCTGCGTTCGGCATCAGCCTGGCAAATCTCGGCGGATTATAGAGAAGCGGCAATGCCGCTTCAACCGAACCTGCACCGATCTGAGGCGTCTTTCCGATTAAATGTTCACGAAAAGTGCGCAATTTCCGTTAACGCGCTAAACGTTTTTTCAATCTCTGAAAGCGCTGACGATTCATCACTCTTCAGCGGATGTGGCCGAGTATGCCATCCAGTTCGTCGAGGCTGGTGTAACGAATGGTGACTCGCCCCTTCCCGGAACTGTTGTGATGAATCTTGACCGGTGCACCTAGCAGGTCGGCCAGGCGATTCTCGAGCCGCCCGACATCCGCCGGTGGCCGCTTGTCCTCGGCCTTTTTCTGGCCGCTGGCGATCTGTTTCACCAAGGCTTCGGTCTGGCGCACGGTAAGCTCCCGCGCCACGACTTCGTGCGCGGCGTGCCGCTGCTTGGCGGCCGGCAGGCTGAGCAGGGCGCGGGCGTGTCCCATGTCCAGATCGCCACGTTCGAGCAGCGTCAACACCTGCGGTTCCAGCGCCAGCAGACGCAGCAGGTTGGCGACCTGGGCACGGGAGCGCCCTACCGCATCGGCGACCTGCTGCTGGGTCAGTTCGAACTCGTCGAGCAGACGCTTGAGCGCCATCGACTCCTCGACCGGGTTGAGGTTCTCGCGCTGAATGTTCTCGATCAGCGCCAGCGCCAGCGCGACCTCGTCGCTGACTTCGCGAATGACTGCCGGAATGGTATCGAGCTCGGCCAGTTGAGAAGCCCGCCAGCGACGTTCGCCGGCGATGATCTCGTAGCGCTCTGCGCCAATTTGTCGCACCACGATCGGCTGCATGACGCCTTGTGCACGGATCGAATCCGCCAGTTCTTCCAGGGCTTCGGGCTGGATGTCACGTCGTGGCTGATACTTGCCTCGGGTCAACTGGCGCAGCGGCAACCGCTCGAGTCTTTCTTCGACAGACTGGGATTCCGGCGGCGCCTGTGCGGGTGACGGCGTATCCGAATCGGCCTGCGACAAACTGTCGCGGCGACGGGCACTGGACCCGATCAGGGCGTCGAGACCGCGACCCAGGGGGCGTTTGCGCGTCGTCATGGGGTGTTCCTCGCAGCAGTCATCGTCATTACAGCGCCAGCCGGCGAATCAGTTCCTTGGCCAGAACACGGTGCGCCTGGCTGCCACGCGAGAGCCGCGCGTATTTGGTGACCGGCACGCCGTGACTGGGCGCTTCCGCCACGCGAACGTTGCGCGGGATGGTGGTCTTGAGCAGGGAATCGCCGAAATACTGGCCGAGCTGCTTGCTGACGTCTCGCGTCAGGCTGTTGCGAGGATCGTACATGGTTCGCACGATGCCGAAGATCTCGAGCGTGGGGTTCACGCTCTCCTGGATCTGTTCGACGGTATCGAGCAGCGCCGAGAGTCCTTCGAGCGCGTAGAATTCGCACTGCACCGGAATCAGTACGCCATGGGCGGCGGTCAGGGCGTTGACCGTCAGCATGTTGAGCGACGGCGGGCAGTCGATCATCACCACGTCGTAATCTTCGGCGACGCTCCCGACGGCGGTTTGCAGCACCCGTTCGCGGCCATCGCGGTCGAGCAGATCGACCTCGGCAGCGGTCAGGTCGCCATTGCCCGGCAGTAGCGCATAACCGGCAACGGCGCAGTCGACGATCACCTCGGCGGCACTCTTGTCGCCGAGCAGCACATCGAGCACGCTGCCGTCGAGATCGTGCTTGTCGACCCCGCTGCCCATGGTGGCGTGGCCCTGGGGATCGAGATCGATCAGCAATACGCGACGATCGAGTGCCGCGAGGCAAGCCGCCAGATTGACCGCGGTCGTGGTCTTGCCGACACCGCCCTTCTGATTGGTCAATGCGATGATTCTGGTCACTGGCGACTCCCTTCGTCGAAACTGATCCTGTGGATCGCGAGCGATCCGCTAACGCTAAATCGGCATTGGCATCGACGCCGCTGTCCCCATGCCCGGCTCATGACGCGTCCATCGATCTCACGAGACGCTTATCGACGATGGCCTGCAACATCGACCCGCCCGAGACGAAGCAGTTGCCGTTCGGCGTCGTCGACACCGGGCACCGACAGGGCGAGACGCTCGTGCACCGCGACATGGGCCGGCACGGATTCGAGCTCTCGGGGTTCGAGCCCCCCTTTCATCGCCAGCCATTCTCCGCCTTCGGCCAGCAAGGGCTCGGTGAGCCCGATGAAATCGCCCAGCGAGGCGAAAGCGCGCGAGATGACCTGGTCGAACGTGGCGCCGAAGGCTTCGACCCGAACCTGCTCGCAGCGCACGTTATCGAGCCCGAGTTCCATCACCGCCTGACGCTGGAAGCGCACTTTCTTGCCGTTGCTGTCCAGCAGCGTGACTTGAAGCCCAGGATCCAGAATGGCCAGTACCAGCCCCGGGAACCCGGGGCCGGAGCCCACGTCCAGCAAGGTGGGGCCGCTCACGGCAAAGGCCACGCTGGCGCTGTCCAGCAGATGGCGGCTGACCATCGCCTCGGGCGAGCGTACTGCGGTGAGGTTATAGGCGCGATTCCACTTGTGCAACAGCGCGAGCAGCGACAGCAATCGCTCACGCTGACGGCGGTCGATCTCGATATTCAGTGCCGCCAGACCCTCGTCCAGCCGGCGTTCACAAACCGGTGTCATGCGCTCAATGCCTGGCTGTCGTCGATCAGGCGACGCTTCTTGAGATGGATCAGCAGAATCGAGACGGCGGCCGGGGTCACGCCGGAAATGCGACCGGCCTGGCCCAGCGTCTGCGGCCGCGCCTGCTCGAGTTTCTGGCGAATCTCGTTGGAGAGCCCTTCGACCCTGGCGTAATCCAGCGATTCCGGCAGCGGTGTCGCTTCGTGACGTCGCAGACGGTCGATCTCGTCCTGCTGGCGCGCGATATAACCCTCGTACTTGGCCTCGATCTGCACCTGTTCGGCGACGGGCTCTTCGCTGACGGCCTCGCCCTTGAGCGAGGCCACGTCGGCGTAGGTGAGCTCGGGCCGCTTGAGCAGATCCATCAGGCTGTACTCGCGCGCCAATGGCTGTCCGAGTTTCTCTGCCACGCGCTCGGCCGCCGGCGTTTTCGGCTGGACCCAGGTCGAACGCAGCCGGGCGCTCTCCTGCTCGATCTGGTCACGCTTGGTGGCAAACGCCGACCAGCGGTGATCGTCGACCAGGCCCAGCTCGCGACCGGTGGGGGTCAGGCGCAGGTCGGCGTTGTCTTCGCGCAGCAGCAGCCGGTATTCGGCCCGCGACGTGAACATCCGATAGGGCTCTTGCGTGCCCATGGTGATCAGGTCGTCGACCAGCACGCCGAGATAGGCCTCGTCGCGTCGCGGCCACCAGGCGGGTTCCCCCTGGGAACGGCGAGCAGCGTTGATACCCGCCAAGAGCCCCTGGGCGCCGGCCTCCTCGTAACCCGTCGTGCCATTGATCTGACCGGCGAAGAACAGGTTGTGGATAAATTTGGTTTCTAGCGAGTGCTTGAGATCACGCGGATCGAAGAAATCGTATTCGATGGCGTAGCCGGGCCGAGTGATATGCGCGTTTTCCAGTCCGGTGATCGAGCGCACGACCTGTAGCTGAACGTCGAACGGCAGGGACGTGGAAATCCCGTTCGGGTAGAGCTCGTGAGTGTCCAGACCTTCGGGTTCGATGAACACCTGATGACTGGTCTTGTCGGCGAAGCGGTGGACCTTGTCCTCGATCGACGGGCAGTAGCGCGGCCCCACGCCTTCGATCACGCCGGAATACATCGGCGAACGGTCGAGATTGGCGAAGATGATCTCGTGGGTTCGCTCGTTGGTATGGGCGATATGACAATCGACCTGGCGCGGATGCTGTTCGCGGCTGCCCAGATACGACATTACCGGCAACGGCGTGTCGCCGGGCTGTGGCTCGAGCCTGGAGAAATCGACGCTCTTGGCATCGATCCGCGGTGGTGTCCCGGTTTTCAGCCGATCGACCCGGAACGGCAGCGCACGCAGACGTTCCGCCAACGCGTTGGCCGGCGGATCGCCGGCGCGACCGCCGGCATGATGATCCAGCCCGATGTGAATCACGCCGCCTAGGAAGGTACCGGTACACAGCACCACGGTGTCCGCCATGAAGCGGATGCCGGTCTGGGTCCGGACACCGACGACGGTGTCGTTTTCCACAATCAGATCGTCGACACCCTGCTGGAACAGCGTGAGATTCGGCTGGTTCTCCAGGATGCCACGAATGGCGGCCTTGTAGCGCACGCGATCCGCCTGGGCTCGAGTGGCGCGAACCGCCGGCCCCTTGCGGGAATTGAGCACGCGAAACTGGATGCCGGCCAGGTCGGTTGCCTGTGCCATGGCACCACCCAGGGCATCGATCTCCTTGACCAGATGGCTCTTGCCGATCCCGCCGATGGCGGGATTGCAGGACATCTGGCCCAGCGTCTCGATGTTATGCGTCAGCAGCAGGGTGCGGGCACCGCCACGTGCCGCTGCCAGAGCGGCTTCGGTACCGGCATGGCCACCGCCGATCACGATGACCTGAAAACGGTCGGGATACTCCACGGTTTACCTCACGAGGTGCTGAAAACGAGTAGCTCGAACAGGCACCCGACAGTGAATGAATCTCGAAAAGCCGCCCAGTATAAACCTCCTGTGGGTAACCGTCAGGGGTTTTCCACACCCGATTGTCTTCAGCCCACCAGCCAGCAGAGTCATTACTAAATAAAGAAAAATATATAAAGAAGTTCTGTTGTGGTAGTAACTAATGGTGTGGATGCTTTCAGTGGATAAGTCGAATTACTCTATGGATGATAACCACTTGCATTGTTATTCGATTGTTTGAAAAGCACTGGGGAGGCTGCTGACAACGGCGTTGGTTCCTGTGGACAGAAGATCGCTTTGTACACATCGCCAGCCGCACACGGGTTGTCCACCGCCGCATACGCCAACTGTTACCGCGATGGTCAACAAACCGCGGATTCCTCGCCAGCGCCGGACGAATCAGGGTTACAGCCAGATAGGCGAAAAAACTATCCACAGGCGGAAAAACGCGCCTGGGATAACCATGAATGACGAAATCGGCCTTGGCCGACCCGATCTTTCGACCCTGAGGCGAACCGATGGCTCGGCGTTTATCGTTCGAGCCAGGAGACGAAGCGGTAAAACGCGGCGAAGAGGACAGGCGGAATGGCGATGGAAATGAAGAAGCGCAGTGCAGGAAGGGCTGAGCGTGCTGGAGGCGGGTAGAGCGTACCTCGAGGAAGGCGGACACCGGAAATGCCTCCGGTGCCCGCGGTTTTCGGAACGCTCGGCCCGCGTTCGGGCTAGTGCTTGAGCACCCGTGAAAGGAACGCTTGCGTGCGTTCGTGGCGGGGATGATCGAAGAGCTGCTCCGGCGGGCCCTGCTCGACGATCTGGCCGCCGTGGACGAAGACCACACGATCGGCGACCTCGCGAGCGAAGCCCATCTCGTGAGTGACGATCATCATGGTCATGCCGTCGTTGGCCAGTTCGCGCATGGCGTCGAGCACCTCGCCGATCATCTCCGGATCCAGCGCGGAGGTGGGCTCGTCGAACAGCATCAGCCGCGGCTCCATGGCCAGCGCTCGGGCGAGCGCCACGCGTTGCTGCTGCCCGCCGGAGAGCTGGGTCGGATACTTGTCGGCCTGATCGGCAATGCCGACCCGTTCGAGCAGCTTGTCGGCGATGGCGTTGGCCTGGTCGCGCGTGACGCCGCGGACCTTGCGCGGTGCCAGCGTGACGTTGTCGCGGATCGACAGATGCGGGAACAGGTTGAACTGCTGGAACACCATGCCGACTTCGGTGCGCACCGCCTGCAGGGACTTGCCGCTGGCGCCGTTGGGCATCAGGGTCTTGCCGTCGACTTCGATACGCCCGGACTGAAACGGTTCGAGCCCGTTGACGCAGCGGATCAGGGTCGATTTTCCCGAGCCGCTGGCGCCGATGATCACCACGACTTCGCCGTGGGCCACGCTGAGATCGATCTCCTGCATCACGTGCAGGTTGCCGAAGTGCTTGTCGACCTTGTCGAGCCGGACGATCGGCGACGCATCCGCCGTCCGGTCGGTGTCTTGACTGGTTACGCTATCGTTCATCCCACCAACCCCTTGCGTTCGAGCAGACTCAGAGCCAACGACAGACTCAGGGTGATCGCCAGGTAGAGCAGGGCGATCATGAAGTAGACCTCCAGCGCGGTGAAGGTATTGGCGATATAGACCTGTCCCTGGCGAACCAGCTCACCGACGCCGATGACCGAGAACAGCGAGGTGTCCTTGATGCTGACGATGCCCTGATTGCCCAGTGCCGGAATCATGCGGCGCAGTGCCTGAGGCCAGATCACGTAGCGAAAGGTCTGGGGTGGCGACAGCCCCAGCGACAGCCCGGCTTCACGCTGCCCCCGTTCGATCGATTGAACGCCGCCGCGCACGATTTCCGAGATGTAGGCACCGGCGTTGAGGGCGATGGCGGCGATACCCGCCGTCAGCGCATTGATGGGGCCTCCAAGCAGGGTGGGCAGGCCATAGAAGATGAACAGCACCTGGACCAGCACCGGCGTACCGCGGAACACTTCGACATAGACCACGGCGGGCCAGCGGAGCCAGCGCGTGGGGCCGATTCGCATCAATCCGAAAATAATGCCGATGAGGAAGCCGATCGCCAGACCGGCAAAGGAAATGAGCAGGGTGTAGGGCAGACCCTTGAGTAGAAAGGGCAGGGATTCGATCGCCGCCTGCCAGTCGAACTGGAAGTTGAACTCCACGGGGTATCTCCGTTTGGCAACGAGATGAAAGACCTCACCGCCCTGCGATGAGGCCTTCCAGAATGGCTTTTGCAGTCACGGTAACCACAAAAAACGGGGCCAGCGCTTGTGGCGCCGGCCCCGGGGTCAGGTTCGATCGATCATTTGGCGTCCGGTGCTGCGCCGAACCACTTTTCGTGAATCTTGTCGTAGGTACCGTCTTCGTGCATGGCCTTCAGTGCCTCATTGGCAGGTTCGACCCACTGGCTGCCCTTGGCGAAGGCGATGCCGTACTGCTGACCTTCATAGAGCGGGCCGGCGGTCTTGACCTTGCCTTGCCCCTTGGTTTTGGCGAAATAGCCGACGTTGGGCGCATCGTAGAAGACGGCATCGGCGCTGCCGCCCATCAGGGCCATGTACATGTCGGAGCTGCCCGGATAGGGCGTGATCTCGGCATCGTCGCCAAGGTTTTCCTGCAGATAGTCGTAGCTGGTGGAGCCGATCTTGGTGGCAATGCGCTTGCCTTCCAGATCGTCCAGCGAGTCGATGTCGCTACCGTCGGATACCAGGATTCGCAGCCCGGAATCGTAGTACGGGTCGCTGAAATCGACGATCTCCTGGCGTTCATCGGTAATGGTGATGCCAGCGATCGCCAGATCGACGTTGCCGGTCTGCACGGCGGGAATGATGCCGTTGAAGTCCATGGTATTGAGATCGACCTTGAAGCCGGCGCGGTCAGCGATCTCGTGCAGGATATCCATATCGAAGCCAACCATCTCGCCGCTGTCCTGATCCATCATTTCGAACGGCACGAAGCTGGGATCGGTGACGGCCTTGAGAGTGGTGTCCTGTGCCGAGGCCAGACTGGAGGCACCCAGGGCGAGGGCGAAGGCGGGAATGGCGAGCCATTGGCTCGGAGTCATGTTGTTTTTCATAGGTTCCTCTAGTCATTGTTCGATTTGGACAATCGACCACTACCTTGAGGAAAATTGTTACTCAACGTCAAGTCGACCTAGGTGTCGTTCGACAATGGCTGCGTTCGTCCGGACGCGTGAAAATCGTGACATGAGGCTCGTGGACTCGGACCCGCGTCCGAGTCGTTTTCTCGGTTTCGCCTTGATCATGCCTTCCGATTCGAGCGGCGCTCGAACTCATCGGCTTGAACCCCCGGTTGTGCTGGCTGGCCTTTCAGACCGAGAACGAGGCGCCACACCCGCAGGTAGACTGGGCGTTGGGGTTCTTGATGATGAAGCGGGCACCGGCCAGGCCTTCCTCGAAATCCACCGTCGAGCCGACCAGGTATTGATAGGAGAGAGCGTCCACCACCAGGCTGACGCCATCGTTGTCGATCACGGTATCGTCCTCGGCGGTCTGGTCGCCGAGATCGAAGCCGTATTGAAACCCCGAGCAGCCGCCGCCGGTCACGTAGACCCGCAGTTTCAGGGCTGGATTGTTCTCTTCGGCGATCAGCGCCTTGACCCGCTTGGCAGCGGCATCGGTGAAGAACATCGGGGTTGGAGCGAAAGACTCCACTGTGCTCATCGTCACGCTCCCGTGCGTGCCGGTCATGGGCCGAGACCGGCTTATCGAAAATGACGTGGGCGAAATTCGCCCGATTGATGTCCATTATCGTTAATACCAAGTAAAAGGGTCAACTAATGGGCGCTGCCGCATTCGAGCGCCGTCGGCGTCCTCCACTGTCCGATGTGGATAGGTGTATGATGTCATTCCCGTTAACCGCTCGCACGGCGTGGCTGTCGGCCTGGACAGGTATCGCGCACGGAAGACGAGCGATCCGGATCGGGCAAGGAGAGGGGTTTGTCACGCGTGCCGCGGTTCGTCCCACGCCTCAATCTCGAACGTTTTCGGCGCCAGCTGGCGAGCGTCGATGCCATGCCGCAACTCTGCTTGCTGGGGACGCTCGCCGGTATCCTGACCGGCACCGTCATGGTCGTGTTCCGTCTGTTGCTGGAATTCGGCGCGCTGTTCTTCATTCCCGGCGACAATCCGGAAGCCTTCGAAACCTTGCCGCCGGCATTTCGCGCGGGCCTGCCGCTGATCGCCGTCGCTCTGATCGGCATCTGGTTGTGGCCGCAGCCCAATCGCGCGCTGAAGATGGGGATCGGGCACGTCATCGAGCGTCTCGCCTACCATCAGGGCAAGATGCCGCTGCGCAACTGGATCAATCAGTGGTGGGTCGGCGTCATCTCGGTCATCGGCGGGCTGTCGGCCGGCCGCGAAGGCCCGGCGATCCATCTCGGTTCCGCGGCCTCGAGCTGGATCGGCTCGCGTCTGCGTCTGCCCCACAACAGTCTTCGTGTACTGGTGGCGTGCGGTACGGCGGCGGGGATTTCCGCCTCGTTCAACACGCCGATCGCCGGCGTCATCTTCGCCATGGAAGTGGTGATGATGGAATACACCATTGCCGGTTTCATGCCGGTGATCCTCGCTGCCACCATGGGCGCGCTGGTCTCCTGGACGGTCTACGGGGCCGAACCCGCGTTCAGTGTGCCGCCATTGCAGCTCAATTCGCTGCTGGACCTGCCCTGGATCGTGTTGACGGCGCTGGTCGTGGGCGTGTTGGCTGGCGGCTTCGTGCGGCTGGCGCAGGGGCATGCGTCGATTGCCCGAATCCCGTTTGCTCTGCGTCTGGCCATCGTCGGTTCGCTGACCGGGGCCGTGGCGTGGTGGTATCCGCAGGTGCAGGGGATCGGCTACGACAGCCTGGAACAGATGCTCAACGGGCCAATGGCCCTGGACGTGCTGCTGGTGCTGGCGGTGATCAAGCTGGCATTGACGGGCATCTGCCTGGCCGGCGGTGTGCCGGTAGGCGTGATCGGGCCGATGCTGGTGTCCGGCGCTGCCGTGGGCGCGGTAATGGGAATGGTCGGCGGTACCCTGCTGCCGAGCGTGGTCACGACGCCGAATCTCTATGCCGTCCTCGGCATGGCGGCGATGATGGCGGCGGCGCTGCAGGCCCCTCTGGCCGCCTTGCTGGCGCTGCTGGAACTGACCCGCAATTCGGCGATCATGTTGCCCGGCATGCTGGCGGTGGTGGTGGCGGTGCTCACGGCACGCCAGCTCTGCCGCTGCCAGGGATTCTTTTTATCCAGCCTCAACCAGCAGGGGCTTCATCCGCTGCAGCAGCCGTTGATGCAGGCGCTGTCGCGGGTCGCCGTGCCGGCCGTGATGGAGCGTAACCTGGTGCGCACGCCTCGGGTCATCGACCACGACCGGGCCAAGGCGCTGCTCGATTCCAAGCCGACCTGGCTGGTGATCATGCAGGAGGACAGGGACAAGCCGCCCCTGGCGATGAAGGCCGCCCATCTGGCGCGGGTACTGCACGACGAGGCGTGGCTCGCGGAGCATGAGCAGATCGATCTCGAAGAAGTGCCCGGTCAACGGCTCGACCTGGCGCCGGTGCATCTGGAAGCGACGCTGTCCGAAGCCTACGACACGCTCAACGAATCCGGTCTCGACGCGCTCTACGTCGAACACACCACGGCGCCGATGATCCGCAAGATTTCCGGTATCATCACTCGCGAGGCGATCGAGAACTATTATCGACGTAAGCGCTGACGTAGCGGGATGGCCGTCTAGGCGCTGCCGGGCGCTGGCACTCAGGACACACCGAAGCGATCGATGAGGAGAACCCCATGCGAGAAACGACAGGTTGCCTCGCCACACGATCCCGAGCGGTGACGAACGTCCCGAGGAGGGCATCATGATTCGCTACGACGACAAACCCGTGGTGATGATTCTGGCGGGCCACGACCCCAGCGGCGGCGCAGGACTGGTCGCGGATGCCGAGGCGGTGAGAGGTTGCGGCGGCTGGCCGGTGACCGTGCCCACGGCGATGACCGTCCAGTCGACCCGCGACGTGATCAGCGTCGAGCCCTGCAGCGGCGATTTCGTCCGCCGTGCAGCGCGCGCCCTGTTCGACGATTTCCGCATCGCGGCCATCAAGGTGGGGCTGATTCCCAATCTCGAGGTGCTGGAGGCGGTGATCGATGTCGCCCGGATGAGCCCCGGCACGCCGCTGATCGTCGATCCCGTCTTGCGCAGCGGTGGCGGTTCCGAGTTATCCACACCCGGTTTGCTCGAACCGATTCGTCACCGGCTGCTACCCCTTGTGGATATCTTGACGCCCAACCGGCGCGAGCTGACGCTGCTCTCCGCCAGCGCCGATGCCGACGAAGTGGCGCGGGTGGTGGAGGTGATGTCGCTGGGCTGCGCCGCAGTCCTGGTCACCGGCACCGATCCGCTGGACGGGGAAGCGACGGCGGGCAACGTGGTGCATACCCTGCACACCCCGGAGCTCAATCGTCAGTGGCAGTGGCCGCGGCTGCCGGCCGACTATCACGGGTCGGGATGCACGCTGGCCTCGGCACTGGCGACCCGACTGGCCGCCGGCGAGGGTCTGGCCGCGGCCTGTGCCCAGGCTCAGCGGTTCACCTGGGATACCCTGGACAACGGTCTGGCGCTGGGCCAGGGCCAGTATCTGCCGGACCGGGTCTGGCGCGCACCCGACTTCGATGCCACGCTGGAATGATGATGCCGACACGCTCGAATCCATCGGCCCTGAACGGGCTCTACGCGATCACCGACAGCCATCTGCTGCCGGATGATCGAACCCTGCTAGCTGGCTGCGAAGCGGCGCTGGAAGCCGGTATCGTGCTGCTGCAGTATCGCGACAAGTCTGTCGACACGAATCGGCGCCAGCGGCAGGGCGACGCGCTGGCGGCACTCTGCGAACGCCATGCGGTGCCGTTGATCGTCAACGACGATCTCGAGTTGGCGTTGCGACTGCAGCAGCGCTGGGGAGACGTCATCGGCCTGCACGTCGGCCAGGAGGATGTCTCGCTGGCGGCTGCCAGACAGCGGCTGGGCGGCCGCGCCATCATCGGTGCGACTTGCCACGATTCGCCGACGCTGGCGAGCAAGGCGGCCGATGCCGGCGCCAGCTATCTGGCATTCGGACGCTTCTTTGCCTCCCGGACCAAGCCGGAAGCGGCGCCAGCGCCGCTGTCGATACTCGACGAAGTCGCGCCACTGGGGTTGCCGCGAGTGGCGATCGGCGGTATCGATGCGGGTACCGCAAGTCGGGCTCGTGCGGCGGGCGCCGAGATGCTGGCGGTGGTCCATGCTATTTTCGGTGCGCCGGATATTGCCCGCGCGGTGCAGGAGCTCAATGCCATTCTCGCCGAGGCGCCCCTGTCGAATTCCGCCATCGATGGAAAGCCTGTCATCGATCGATGTCAGTAGAACTTTGCTAGAGAGAACACCATGACGACATCCGCCGAACTGTTCGAACGCGCCTGCCGGCATATCCCCGGCGGCGTCAATTCCCCGGTACGTGCCTTCAAGGGCATGGCGCAGCCACCGGTCTTCGTCGAGCGCGCCCAGGGCGCCTATCTATTCGACGTCGAGGGCAAGCGTTACATCGACTACGTGGGCTCCTGGGGGCCGATGATCACCGGTCACGCCGACCCGGAGGTGTTGAACGCCGTTCGCGAACGCCTGGACAACGGCCTCTCCTTCGGGACGCCGACGGCGATCGAGACCACCATGGCCGATCTGATCTGCGAGATCATCCCCTCCATCGACATGGTGCGAATGGTCAACTCCGGCACCGAGGCGACGATGTCGGCGATTCGCCTGGCGCGGGGCTACACCGGGCGCGACAAGATCGTCAAGTTCGAGGGCAACTATCACGGCCATTCGGATTCGCTGCTGGTGAAGGCGGGGTCCGGTGCGCTGACCCACGGCGAGCCCAGCTCCCCGGGGGTGCCGGCATCGCTGGCGGAGCATACGATCACGCTGGCCTACAACGATATCGAAGCCGTGCACGAGTGCTTCGAAGCCATCGGCGAGCAGATCGCCGGGATCATCGTCGAGCCGGTGGCCGGTAACATGAACTGCATCCCGCCGCAGCCCGGCTTCCTGGAGGCGCTGCGCGAGGTGTGCGACAACCACGGCAGCGTGCTGATCTTCGATGAGGTCATGACCGGGTTCCGCGTGGCGCTGGGCGGCGCTCAGGCCCATTACGGCATCACGCCGGATCTGACCTGTCTGGGCAAGATCGTCGGCGGCGGCATGCCGGTCGGTGCCTTCGGCGGCAAGCGCGACATCATGGAGCAGATCTCCCCGCTGGGGCCGGTGTATCAGGCCGGCACGCTGTCGGGCAACCCGCTGGCGATGGCGGCTGGTATCACCCTGCTCGGCAAGATACGTCAGCCCGGTTTCCACGAGGCGCTTTCCACCCGCGTGGAAACCTTGTGTGAAGGTCTCGAGGCGCGTGCCCGCGATGCCGGTATCGATCTGATCACGCAGCGCGCCGGGGGTATGTTCGGGCTATTCTTCACGGCGCAGCAGCGGGTCGACAACTTCGGCCAGACCATGGCTTGCGACGCGCAGGCATTTCGCGATTTCTTTTCGCACATGCTGGAATCCGGCGTCTATCTGGCTCCTTCCGCGTTCGAAGCCGGATTCATGTCGAGCGCGCACACCCACGACGATATTCAGACGACCTTATTGGCCAGCGAGCGGGCGTTCGCCGCCATGCGTCAGCCATGAGACACGAACGCGACTGACAGGGAGACGACGCATGAGCCGAACGCTGATACAGGCGCTCAAGGAGAGTGATTGTTTCGATCATCCGATCGGCGCCGTCGAAGTGTTCGAAACCCCCATCTCCTGGGTGGTATCGACCGGCGACTACGCCTACAAGATCAAGAAATCGCTGGATTACGGCAGTTTTCTCGATTTCTCGACCTTGGAGAAGCGACGTCGCCTCTGTGAGCAGGAAGTCGCGCTGAACCGTCGCGTGGCGCCTGCGCTCTATATCGGCTGCGTCGCGATCTCGGGGTCCGAGACGTCGCCGCGGGTCAACGACGACAGCGCGCCGATCGAGTACGCGGTCAAGATGCGCCAGTTCAGCAGCCGCCATCTGCTGAGTTCGCTGCAGGCCAGCGGTGAACTCTCGGCGGAACTGATCGACGATCTGATCGATCAGCTAGTGGCGCTGCACGAGTCGGCGCCCAGCGTGTCCGGCGATAACCCGCTGGGCTCGCCTTCGAGCATTCGCGACATGCTGGTCAACGAGTTCGAGACGATCGAGCCGCTGCTGGAATCGCCGCAGGATCAGGAGCAGCTGGCCAGGGTCAGGACACTGACGCTGGAGAGTTTTTCGCGGCTCGAACCCATTCTCGAGTCACGCTGGGAAGGCGGTTTCATTCGCGAAAGCCACGGTGATATTCACCTGGGCAATGCGGTGCGCTTCGAGGGCAAGGCGATCCTGTTCAATGGCATCGAGTTCAACGATCGCCTGCGCTGGTGCGATGTCGCCTGCGAACTGGCCTTCCTGATCATGGACCTGGAAGCCCGCGGCGAGAACGAGTTCGCGCACTATGCGCTCAATCGATATCTCGAGCTGTCCGGGGATTATCAGGCGGTCCGCCTGCTCAACTTCTACAAGCGCTACCGGGCGCTGTTGCGCGCACGGATCGAACTGGTCAGGGATCACGACGCCGGCATGATCGACGACCTGCCCGGGGGCGAGCCCATCGAGGTCTTCCGCCGTTATCTGTCCATGGCTCAGGAGTACAGCGAGTTCCGCTTCCCTTACCTGATCCTGGCGGTCGGTGTCTCCGGCAGTGGCAAGAGCCGGTTCACCGAGGAGATCGTGAGGCGTCTGGGTGGGGTACGGATCCGGTCCGATGTCGAGCGCAAGCGTCTGTTCGACTTCACGGCGGCGCCCGACGATGCCGACGCCGTCTACAGCGAGCAGGCCACCGACCAGACCTATCGGCGTCTCGCCGAATTGACGGGCACGGTACTCGAAGCCGGTTTGCCGGCGTGTATCGATGCCACCTGCCTGTTGCTGGAACAGCGCAAGCGGCTTCGGTTCGAGGCCGAGAAGCGCGGGCTTCCCGTCTTGATCGTCAGTTTCGAAGCGGATCGGGCGACACTACGGGCTCGCATCGTCAAGCGTGCCAGACGTAGCGGAGAACCTTCGGAAAGCAGCCTTGCGATTCTTGAACAGCAACTGGAACGCTTCGAGCCGTTTGCCAGCGACGAGACGACCCATCTCGTGCATCTCGACACGACGGCGCCGGATGCCAATCTGACGCTGGCTTCGTTGATCCAGGAACGCATGCGGCTGAACTGAAAAATCCACAGGGAAGCCGGTAGGGTTTCCCTGTGGATTGAAATTAGGTTCTTGCTATTGCTATTGCTATTGCTATTGCTATTGCTACTTGCGTTCAGCGGCGTCCGTTGGCGTAACGTGAAGCCATGACCGGAATCGTGCCCAGATTCTGTCGCGCCCAGTTGGTGGCCTGGATGCGGTTGTGAACGTTGATCTTGCGGAACAAGTTGTAGAGATGCGACTTGACCGTGTGTTCGCTCACGAACAGTTTTTCTGCGATTTCCGTATTGCTGGCACCCGATACCAGCAGGGTAACGATCTCCAGCTCACGTCGCGTCAGGCCACATACCGGTCGATAGGTATTGACTTGCTGGCGACGGTAAAAGTCTATCAACATCGCGGAGAGCGGCCGAGAAATCCACAGCTCGCCTTCCATTAGTTTGACAATACCTTTACAAATAAGCTCGAGATTGTCCTGCCGGTAGAACACGCCACGCAGGTGGATACCGATCAACAGTTCCATGACCTGCTTGTTATCGCGAACATTGAAGGCCGACAGAATGATCGCGTTATTTTCTTCGGCTCTGGTATTCCAGGCCAGTAAGTCCTTTTCCTGAACGTGATCTCCATCCAACAGGACGAGAACGTGGCGTCCCTCAGCCACCGGAAAACGCTCCTGGGGACTGAGTGCCGAGACGCGGCACCCGGTTTTCTGGTGGATGTAGTCCAAAAATAGTACAGACTGGGAGTTACAATCCGTAACAAGTACGATATCGGTGTTTTCAGTGTTCATGGTCTGATCCCTTCGAAGGATTTTAATTAGTCTTTTACACTTTTCGTTGTGATTCCTGGCTAGGTAATCGACTGCCTTCCGCGATTGTTGGAGCCCAATAGTGTTAATAAAACCCATGCGTTGTAAATATAGGGCATCTAACTTTTCAAACCGTGACACCGCAGGAACAATTAAGGACTCTGTAATTTTTTGATATTTCCTCTAAAAATCATAGATTTATGGTCATGTTAGCGGTAATTAATTAAAAAACATTGTTTCCATTCCCAGAAAAAGCACGCTTTCCTCTCTACAAAACAGGAATGACCAGTAGGCGAATTTTTGAGTTTTCTCATTACCGGCGGTAGTGGGAACTTCAATGGCAATAATAAGGGGCGCTATGCCCCGATCGCCGAGCCCCGTAGAATGACCGCTTTTGGCAGGAGACTCTGACAGGAGCCCATGAGCGTGCAGATTGATAACCTGGTCGTAGCCAGTGGCAACCGTGGAAAACTGGCTGAATTCCAGCAGCTACTAGGCCCGCTCGGTCTGCGTGTCCAACCGCAGTCGGATTTCGGCGTGACCGATGTGGAAGAGACCGGACTGACATTCGTCGAGAATGCCATCCTCAAGGCGCGAGCCGCCGCCCGTGCCAGCGGGTTGCCGGCGTTGGCCGACGATTCCGGGCTGGCAGTCGACGCACTGGCAGGGGCACCGGGCATCTACTCGGCCCGCTATGCCGGGGAATCGAACAACGGCGAATCCAAGGATGCGGCCAACAATGCCAAGCTGCTGGCGGCACTCAAGGATGTTCCCGAAGGGGAACGCACGGCGCGTTACTGGTGTGTGCTGGTCTATCTGCGGCATGCCGACGATCCCGTGCCGCTGATCGTCCAGTGCGACTGGAAAGGCGACATCCTGGCGTATCCGCGGGGTAATGGCGGCTTCGGCTACGATCCGCTTTTCTGGATACCCGAGTGTGGCATGAGCGTCGCCGAACTCAGCGCCGAGGAGAAGAACCGCTTGAGTCACCGGGGACGTGCGCTGCAGTCGCTGATCACGCAGCTCAAGGAATCGGGACAGGTTTCGGAATGATGGCTTTGCCGCCGCTGGCGCTCTACATCCACGTGCCCTGGTGCGTGCGCAAGTGTCCGTACTGCGATTTCAATTCGCATGGCGTGGGTCACGGCGCGGCGCTGCCGGAGTCCCGTTACGTCGAAGCGCTGCTGGCGGATCTCGATCACGACCTGCCGGCGGTTCAAGGCCGCGAGATCGTCAGTATCTTCATTGGCGGCGGGACGCCAAGCCTGCTCTCTCCGGCGGCCTACCAGCGCCTTTTCGATGGCCTGCGCGCGCGGCTGGCCTTCGCTTCGGATATCGAAATCACCCTGGAAGCCAACCCCGGCACGGTGGAGCAGAGCCGCTTCGAGGGCTACCGCCGGGCGGGAATCAATCGGTTATCCATCGGCGTACAGAGTTTCGCCGCCGCACAGCTCGAAGCATTGGGTCGCATTCACAATGGTGACGAGGCGGTGCGGGCAATGCGCAGCGCTCGGAATGCCGGGTTCGACAACGTCAATCTGGACCTGATGCACGGCCTGCCGGGGCAGACGCTGGAGACGGCGCTGCAGGATATCGAGACGGCGCTGGCGCTCGAGCCCACCCACCTGTCGTGGTATCAGCTGACGCTGGAGCCCAATACCGAATTCTTCTCCCATCCGCCGGCGCTGCCCGATGAAGAGCGGCTGTGGGATATCCAGGACGCCGGTCACGAACGGATCGAGGCAGCCGGTTTCTCCCGCTACGAGATTTCCGCCTACGCCCGGCCCGGGCGGCAGGCGCGCCACAATCTCAATTACTGGCGTTTCGGTGACTATCTCGGCATCGGCGCCGGTGCGCACGGCAAACTTTCCCGGGTCGACTCGGCAGGGAAGTGGTGTATCGAACGTCGCTGGAAAACGCGCCAGCCCGACGCCTACCTGCGCCGTCTCGACGACCCGCGCGGCTTCGTGGCCGGTGGTCAGGAAGTGGACGACCAGGCACTGCCGCTCGAGTTTCTAATGAACGCCTTGCGCCTGACCGAAGGCGTGAGCGCCGAGGATTGGGTAAACCATACCGGTCGGGCATTGTCTGAACTGACGCCTCGCCTGGAGCCGGCGCGACAGAAAGGACTGTTGATGGAGACGCCGTCGCGTCTGCAAGCGACCCCGCAAGGCCTGTTATTCTTGAACGACCTGCTCGCGCTGTTCGATGAAGCGCATTCGACCAACGGCGTCGATCCTCGAACGAGGGCCGAGCAGTGATGGATTCGTCGTCACGTTTTCTGGCGACAGGTAAGACGTGATGATTTGCCAGCAAGGAGTTCCTCAAGCATGAAGATGATGAAAAAGACGTTCTGGTTGTCCATTCCGCTTGCCGTGGCGGTTGGTGTGACCGGCTGTGCTTCCACCGGTACCGATGGCCAGCAGCAGAGCAGCGGCAACACCAAGACCTGGAGCGGTGCCGGCATTGGGGCGGTCGCCGGGGCGGTCGCGGGTGCATTGACCGGCGACGGCGGCAGCAGCACTCGGGATCGCGCCTTGATCGGTGCGGCGGCCGGTGCGGCGATCGGCGGCGGAGTCGGCGCCTACATGGATTCCCAGGAGAAAGAGCTGCGCAATCGCCTCGACGGTACGGACATCGGCGTCGAGCGTAACGGCAACGATCTGATCCTCAACATGCCGAGCAGCGTGACTTTCGACGTCGACGCCAGCGATCTGAAGACGGCAGCACGCCAGGCGCTCAACGACGTCAATGCGGTGCTGCGCTCCTATCCGGAAACGCGCATCAACGTGGCAGGCTATACCGACAGCACCGGCTCCGACAGCTACAACCAGACGCTGTCCGAACGGCGTGCGCAGTCGGTGGCGACCTATCTCGAACAGGGTGGCGTCGATGGCGGGCGCATCAACGCTGTCGGCTACGGCGAGTCGAACCCGGTCGCCAGCAACGACACCGAGGCGGGCCGTGCCCAGAATCGTCGCGTCGAGATCACGCTGACGCCGACACAGCAGTCCTGAGACCCAAGGCCGTCCCGAGACGGCCGATGATCGGTCTCGAATCCGGGCGTGGCCAACAGCCACGCCCTTTTTGATGGATGGATCCCCATGCTTGCCTACCAGCACGCCTATCATGCCGGCAATTTCGCCGACGTCCACAAGCACCTTGGCTTGCGGCAACTCGTCCAGGCCATGATGAAAAAGTCTTCCGCCATCAGCTTCGTCGATACCCATGCCGGCCGCGGGCTCTATCCGCTGGCCGCGCCGGAGACGCAGAAACTGGGCGAATATCGCCAAGGCGTCGAACGGCTATGGCAGCGTCGTCGCGGTATTCCTGCCGATTCGCCGGTGGGTGAATGGCTGGCGACGCTGGCGACGTTGCAGCCAGGTGCCGAGCTGAGCCGATACCCCGGCTCGCCCTGGTGGCTGGGTTCGGCGCTACGTCCGCAGGATCGGCTGACGCTGTTCGAGCTGCATCCGGGTGAACACCAGCACCTGGCCGATCAGGCCCTGGCGACCGACAGCGCCGTGCAGCGGCGGCAGGCGGATGGCCTCAAGGGGCTGGTGAAAGGATTGCCGGTCTCCACGCCGCGGCTGTGTGTACTGATCGACCCGAGCTACGAACGCAAGGCGGAGTATGACGAGGTCGCCGAGACGTTGCGTCAGGTGGTACGCAAGGTACGTCATGCGGTGGTGCTGGTGTGGTATCCGCTATTGCCGGCGGGGCGCCACCAGGCGATGCTGGCAACGCTGCGAGAGGCTGGCATTCCCAAGCTGTGGCGTAGCGAACTGCAGATCCGGGAACCGATCGCCGACCGCGGCATGTATGGCAGCGGCCTGCTGATGCTCAATCCGCCGTGGCAGCTGGATCGGGAGCTTGATCGCGCCTTTTCCACGCTGGCCCCGATGCTTGCCGATGGCGCCAGACATCATGGCGAGTGGTGGACGGCCGAGACTTTCTAGCTACGGGCTACGG
>NZ_PZJT01000022.1:0-29254 GCF_003206135.1 Salinicola salarius
CCGATCAGCTTGTCGTCATCGTCGTCCCACTCCGGCAGCGGCAGCGTGCTTTCGAGCCCCTGTCCGTCGACGTAGAGATCGATCCGGCCGTCGGAATCGCAGGTGATGTCCTGAATCACGCCGCGGCGGGTCGGTTCGCGATCCAGCCCGGTCAGCGGCAGCACCGGGAAGACCTGATCGATCCCCCAGACGTCCGGCAGCGACTGGAACAGCGAGAAGTTGGCGAACAGCTTGTCGGCGAGCTTTTCCGCCAGCTCGTCGGCAATTTCCCGGTGCGCGCGATTGCGGTTGTCGAGGCGCTTGTGCAGGCGCTGGCAGGCGGCGAAGTAGACTGATTCGCCCTCGGCGCGGGCCTGCATGTCGGCCAGCCCGAGCACGAAACGATCCTGCAGTTCGCCCACCGCCTGGACCACGTCGTGATACGCCTCGACCAGATCCCGCGGCTCGCGCATGCCTTCGAGACGGTCGTAGACGCGCCACAGCTCGGCCACGTGGGCGTCGCCCTCGACCCGACGCTCCGGCTCGATGTGGCCAAGCCGCTCTTCACCGATCACGTTGGTGACCAGCACGGCGTGATGCGCGGTCAGCGCGCGGCCGGATTCGGAGATCAACTGCGGGTGCGGCAGATTGTGGGTTTCGCAGATCTGGCGGAAGGCCCACACCACGTTGGTGGCATATTCCTGCATCGAGTAGTTGATCGAGCAGAAGCTGCGCGAACGGGTGCCTTCGTAGTCCACGCCCAGGCCGCCGCCGACGTCCACCGTGTCGATCGGCGCGCCCAGCTCGCGCAGGCTGTGGTAGAAGCGGGCGCACTCGCGCAGGCCGCGCTGGATATCGCGAATGTTGGCGATCTGCGAGCCGAGGTGGAAGTGCACCAACTGCAGGCTGTCCAGCGCATCGGCGTCGCGCAGCCGTTCGGTGATGGCCAGCAGCTGGCTGGCGGTGAGGCCGAACTTGGACTTCTCGCCGCCAGTATCCTGCCACTTGCCCTTGCCCACCGAGGAGAGTCGGGCGCGCAGGCCGATGCGCGGCTTCACCTTGAGGTTTTCTGCCTCTTCCAGGATCAGGCTCAGCTCGGAGTATTTCTCGACCACCAGATAGACCTTGTGGCCGAGCTTCTCGCCCATCAGCGCCAGGCGGATGTACTCGCGATCCTTGTAGCCGTTGCAGACGATCAGCGACGAGCCGTCGTCGCCGGAAAGAGCCAGCACCGCCATCAGCTCCGGCTTGCTGCCCGCTTCCAGTCCGACCCGGCCATGACCGCGCTCCTGGGTAGCGAGAATCTCCTCGACCACGCGGCGCTGCTGATTGACCTTGATCGGGTAGACCGCGGTGTAGCTGGCCTGATAATCCTCCTCCTTCATCGCGCGGTCGAAGGCCATGCAGAGCTGTTCGACGCGATCGTGGAGGATATCGATGAAGCGAACCAGTACCGGCAGGCGCAGCCCGGCGTCGCGCAGGCGGTCTACCAGGGTGTCTAGCACCAGCGTCGGCCCGGGCACTTCACTGCCCAGCGGGCGGACCAAGGTGCGGCCCAGATCGTCGACATCGAAATAGCCGCTGCCCCACTGGTCGATATTGTAGGTGCGGCGGGCTTGTGCGGCGGGGGAAGAGTGCTGCATGACGTTCTCCGTGCGACCGGTGATGAACGACCGGCGATGAATCCCGGCGTGAATGATGACGATGGGCCGGGAACGCGAATGGCGCGCATTATGACGTCGCGAGAAGATCACGACCACTGATGTCAGGGAAAAGCTAGTCGAAAGAGGCCGGCAGTGCAGGCCCCGTGACGAAAATCGCGACTCATCCGGCGGCGTCGGGCAGCGCCGGCGCGCGGCCGTCGAGGCGTCGGCCCAGCAGGATGCGGAAGCGCGCCGGATCGTGCGGCGTGATGTCGTGCGCCGGCGGGTCGACATGGATCACCAGCAGCCGCGACAGCCAGTAGCGCAGCGCCGTCAGCCGCAGCATGGTCGGCCACAGTTCGCGTTCCTGCCCGGTCAGCGGGCGATGCGCGAGATAGGCGCCGAGGATGGCCTCGTAGCGTGGAAGATCGAGATCGCCAGCGTCGTCGCTGGCCCAGTCGTTGATCACGATCGCCAGATCGAACAGCAGATCGCCGGTGCAGCCGTTGTAGAAATCGATGATGCCGCCGAGCCGGTCGCCATCGTACAGCGTGTTGTCGCGGAACAGATCGCCGTGGATCGCGCCCGTGGGCAGCTCGATGCCGTCGAACGCCTGGGCATAGTCGGCGATCTCGCGGGTCATCAGGGCCTGATCGTCCGCCGAGAGAAACGGCAGGACTTCGCGATGGCGGCGCTGGAGCCAGTCGAGATTGCGCGGGTTGGTCCGCTCGCCGGTGAAGTGCTGCGAGGCCTGGTGCATCCGGCCCAGGGCATCGCCGAGCGCGGCGCACTGGGTCAGGTTCGGGGCGCTGGGGTGGCTGCCCGGCATGCGCGGAAACAGCAGGGCGGGGCGGCCGGCCAGGCGTTGCAGCGCGATGCCGTCGCGATCGTGGACCGGGCCCGGCACCGGCAGCTGTCGCTCGGCCAGGTAATCCAGCAGATCGACGAAGAACGGCAGATCCTCGAACTCCCCCTGCTCGAACAGCGTCAACACCCACTCGCCCTGTTCCGTGGTGACGAAGAAGGTACTGTTTTCGGTGCCCTGCGGCACGCCCTTGAGCGCTTGCAGGCGGCCGACGGAGTAGCGGTCGAGAAACTCGGCGACCTGTTCGTCGCTCAACGGGGTGAATACGGCCATGGGATCTCGGAATCTGGGGCGGACATTAGTGATAAAAAACCGCTGATGAAAAACCGCAGGATAAAAAAAGCCAGCGCGCATTGTAGCGGCTCGCGGGGCGCTCTCCTACCGGCTATTGGACGCCGGAGGACAGCGGCGCCGGGCGTGCCGGCGCTCGAAAACCGGGGTCAGTCGTTCTGAACCCAGTCCGGCACGGGAACGCTGGGCGCGTCGATCCGCTTGAAGTCGCCATCGCCGTTGTCGTCGTAGAGGAAATAGGCCTTGCCGTCGTTGGGGGCGATGCGAATCGCGTAGAGCTTGCCGTTGACCCGGTACTCGTCGATCGTGCGCTGGTCGTCCTGCTGGGAAGTGATCCTGGGTTGCACCGCGGACTGGCCGAACGCGGGCAGCGACAGCCCACCGATCAGCAGCGCCGTCAGCAGCAGTGTCGTTCGCGGCCATCTCGTCTTTCGCGACCATGCTCTCATGGCAGATTCCTCCGCTCGTGTCGGCTGGCGGATCCATCGGGATCCGAACCGGCCGGTTCATCGCTTTCCCTCATCGCCTTCCCTCATTGTATCGCTTTCCCCCTGGGGGACGCAGGGGGTGGATGCCCTGACGGCGAGCCGTGGCTTGCGTATCATGTGGGCATCGAAAGCCAGCCACGGATCACGCAGCTCATGGCAGATGCCCCCATCGTCCTCGTCGACGGATCGTCCTACCTCTATCGCGCCTTCCACGCGCTGCCGCCGCTCTCCACCTCCGATGGTCAGCCGACCGGCGCCGTGCGCGGGGTGCTCGCGATGCTCAAGAGCCTGATCAAGCAGTATCCGGACAGCCCCATGGCAGTGGTGTTCGACGCCAAGGGCAAGACCTTCCGCGACGAGATCTTCGCCGAGTACAAGGCGCACCGGCCGCCGATGCCGGACGACCTGCGCCCGCAGGTGGAGCCATTGCACGACTGCGTGCGCGCGCTCGGCCTGCCGCTTTTGTGCATCGAGGGCGTCGAGGCGGACGACGTGATCGGCACGCTGGCGCGGCTGGCCACCGAGTCCGGCCGCGACGCGGTGATCTCCACTGGCGACAAGGACATGGCCCAGCTGGTCAACCAGCACATCACCCTGGTCAACACCATGAAGGGCGAGACGCTGGACGTCGCCGGCGTCGAGGCCAAGTTCGGCATTCCGCCGTCGCTGATCATCGATTACCTGGCGCTGATGGGCGACAAGGTCGACAACATCCCCGGCGTACCCGGCGTGGGCGAGAAGACGGCGCTGGGTCTGCTGCAGGGCATGGGTGGTGGCCTGGACGCGATCTACGCCGATCTCGACCGCGTGACGACCTTGAGCTTCCGTGGCGCCAAGACGATGCCCAAGAAGCTCGAGGCCAACCGCGAACAGGCCTATCTCTCTTACGAACTGGCGACGATCAAGACCGACTGCGAGCTGCCGGTGGGGCTCGATGATCTGCATCTGGCCGAGCCCGATCGCGAGGCGCTGAAGGCGCTCTATCAGCGGCTCGAGTTCAAGAACTGGCTGACCGAGCTGCTCGAGGGCAAGGACGAAGGCGTGGATGACGTCGGCGCGGGCAAGGCCGGCCGGTCCGAAATCGACGAGGAGGTGACGCTGACCAAGCCGGCGCGCCACGACCAGACGCTGCTGACGCAGGAGGAGTTCGATGCCTGGCTCGAGCGGCTGAAAGCCAGCGAAGCTTTCTGCTTCGACCTCGAGACGACCAGCCTCAATTACATGGAAGCCGATATCGTCGGTATCGGCCTGTCGTTGGAACCCGGCGAGGCGGCCTACATCCCCGTCGGCCACGACTATCTCGACGCGCCGGCGCAGCTCGACCGGGCCGCCGTGCTGGCGGCGCTCAAGCCGCTGCTGGAAAATCCGGCGATCGGCAAGATCGGCCAGAACCTCAAGTACGATATCTCGGTGCTGGCGCGCTACCAGATCCGGGTGGCCGGCGCGCTGAACGACACCATGCTCGAATCCTACGTGCTGAATTCCACGGCGACGCGTCACGACATGGATTCGCTGGCGCTCAAGTATCTCGGCGAGAAGACCATCAGCTTCGAGGAGATCGCCGGCAAGGGCGTCAAGCAGCTCACCTTCAACCAGATCGCGCTCGAAGAAGCGGTGCCCTACGCCTGCGAGGATGTCGATATCACCCTGCGTCTGCACCAGGTATTGCGGCCGAAGGTGGAGGAAGCCGGACGGCTGGCCGAGGTGCTCGATACCCTGGAGCGGCCGCTGATCCCGGTGCTTTCCCATATCGAGCGTCAAGGGGTGGCGCTGGACGCCACGCGCCTGCATGCCCAGAGCCAGGAGCTGGAAGGGCGCATCCGCGAGCTCGAGACCGAGGCGTTCGAGCTCGCCGGCAAGGAGTTCAACCTCGGCTCGCCCAAGCAGCTGGCGGAGATTCTGTTCGAGGAGCAGAAGATCCCGGTGATCAAGAAGACGCCCAAGGGCGCGCCGAGCACGGCGGAAGCGGTGCTCGAGGAGCTGGCGCTGGACTATCCGCTGCCCAAGCTGATCATGGCGCATCGCGGCATGACCAAGCTCAAGTCGACCTACACTGACAAGCTGCCGCGCCTGGTCAACCCGGCCACCGGACGGCTGCACACCAGTTACCACCAGGCGGTGACCGCGACGGGGCGGCTCTCATCATCCGACCCCAACCTGCAGAACATCCCGATCCGGACCGAAGAGGGCCGCAAGATCCGCCAGGCGTTCGTCGCCCGCGAGGGCTATCGGATCGTCGCCGCCGACTACTCGCAGATCGAGCTGCGGATCATGGCGCACCTTTCCGACGACAAGGGCCTGCTCGACGCCTTCGCCAACGACCGCGACATCCACGCCGCCACCGCGGCGGAGGTCTTCGGCGTGGCGCTCGACAAGGTCACCTCGGACCAGCGCCGCAGCGCCAAGGCGATCAACTTCGGGCTGATCTACGGCATGAGCGCCTGGGGGCTTTCCAAGCAGCTGCACATCGAAGCCAAGCAGGCCAAGGTCTACATCGATCGCTACTTCGATCGTTATCCAGGCGTTGCCCGCTTCATGGACAACATTCGCGCTCAGGCCGGCGAGGATGGCTTCGTCGAGACCGTGTTCGGCCGCCGGCTCTACCTGCCGGAGATCAAGGCACAGAACCACGCCCGCCGTCAGGCCGCCGAGCGCACCGCGATCAACGCGCCGATGCAGGGCACCGCGGCGGATATCATCAAGCTGGCGATGATCGACGTGCACCACTGGCTCAACCCGGCCCAGGGTGGGGCGGAGTTCGATGCCTGGATGGTGATGCAGGTTCACGACGAACTGGTGTTCGAGGTCAAGGAGAGCCAGGTCGACGGCTTCCTCGTCGCGATCCGCCAGCGGATGGAAAACGCCGCCAGGCTCAACGTGCCGTTGATCGTCGAGGCCAATAGCGGGGCCAATTGGGACGAAGCCCACTAGGCTCGGCTGAAAACTGGCTGCGCTCGCCGACTTTTCAGCTCGAGCCTGCGATGTCTACGCGGATCGCTTCCCCTGCAGTTTCTTGCCGTTGTCGCTGCAGGAGGAGCGAATAGGGAATGGCGATTCGGCGGATCTGCCTCTCTGTTTTACACTACTGTCATCATGAATCGCCGTGTCAGGCTGTGTCGAAGCGTTCCGAGCGCGCTCGTTTCTCTTGAAGACTGGACACAGCCTGGCGCGGCGGCCTTTTTCGCAAGGAGCACAAGGTAATGGCCAAACAGCAAATCGGTGTCGTCGGCATGGCCGTCATGGGCCGCAATCTCGCCCTCAACATCGAAAGTCGCGACTACACCGTGTCGATCTTCAACCGCTCGCGGGAGAAGACCGACGAAGTGATGCAGGAGAACCCCGGCCGCAAGCTTGTGCCGTTCTACAGCGTCGAGGAGTTCGTCGCCTCGCTGGAAACGCCGCGTCGCATTCTGCTGATGGTCAAGGCGGGCGATGCCACCGACAAGACGATCGAGTCGCTCAAGCCGTATCTGGACAAGGGCGACATCCTGATCGACGGCGGCAACACGCCGTTCGAGGACACCATCCGCCGCAACAAGGAGCTCTCCGAAGCGGGCTTCAACTTCATCGGCACCGGTGTCTCCGGTGGCGAGGAAGGCGCGCTGAAAGGCCCGTCGATCATGCCGGGCGGCCAGAAGGAAGCCTACGACATGGTCGCGCCGATCCTCGAGAAGATCGCCGCGCGCGCCGAAGATGGCGAGCCGTGTGTCAGCTACGTCGGCCCGGACGGTGCCGGCCACTACGTCAAGATGGTTCACAACGGCATCGAGTACGGCGACATGCAACTGATCGCCGAAGCCTATTCGATTCTCAAGGGCTCGCTGGGGCTGTCGAATGCCGAGCTGGCCGAGATCTTCAGCGAATGGAACCAGGGCGAACTCGACAGCTACCTGATCGATATCACCGCCAGGATCTTCACCAAGAAGGATGACCAGAGCGACCAGGACGTGGTCGACATCATCCTCGACTCCGCGGGCCAGAAAGGCACCGGCAAGTGGACCAGCAAGAGCGCCATGGATCTCGGCGTGCCGCTGCCGCTGATCACCGAGTCGGTGTTTGCGCGTTTCATTTCCGCGCTGAAAGACGAGCGTGTCGCCGCCTCCAAGGTGCTCACCGGCCCCGAGGAGACCCCGCTCGAAGGCGACAAGGCCGAGTTCATCGAGAAAGTGCGCAAGGCGCTGTTCTTCAGCAAGATCGCCTCCTACGCCCAGGGCTTCGCGCAGATGCGCGCCGCTTCCGAGCACTACGACTGGAACCTCGACTACGGCGAAGTCGCCAAGCTGTTCCGCGCCGGCTGCATCATCCGCGCCCGCTTCCTGCAGAAGATCACCGATGCCTACAAGGAAAATCCCGAGCTCAAGAACCTGCTGATGGCGCCGTACTTCGGCGAGATCGCCGGCAACTATCAATCGGCGCTGCGGGACGTGATCGCTCATGCCGTCCAGAATGGCATCCCGGTGCCGACGTTCTCCTCGGCGATCGCCTACTACGACAGCTATCGCAGCGAGAAACTGCCGGCCAATCTGATCCAGGCCCAGCGCGACTTCTTCGGCGCCCACACCTACAAGCGCGTCGATCGGGAAGGGATCTTCCACACCGAGTGGCTGCAGGACTGAACCTTCGGCGGAAGCTGGCTGCGCTCGAAGGTGGGTTTGTAAATATGCTGGCTGCATTAGACCTTCGTCGCAGTCAGCCGCCGTGCCCGCTAGAGATCGGCCAGCCCATGATAGGCTGGCCGATCTCGTTCAGGCCTTCCTGTAAAGGCCTTCCTAATATCGATGACTTGGGCGGAGAGAAGCGTCATGACGCAGCGGGATCGGGTTCGCGAGCACCTGGCGGGGCATGCCCAGCCGACGCTCGACGAGAGCGCCAGGACGCACTATCGGGAACGCATCGCGGCGCAGCTGAAGGCCCGTAATGCGGTATTGGTCGCGCACTACTACACCGATCCCGAGATCCAGGCGCTGGCGGAAGCCACCGGCGGCTGTGTGGCCGACTCGCTGGAGATGGCGCGCTTCGGCAAGGATCACCCGGCGACTACGCTGATCGTCGCCGGGGTGCGCTTCATGGGCGAGACTGCCAAGATCCTGAGCCCCGAGAAGCGGGTATTCATGCCGACGCTGGAAGCGACCTGCTCGCTGGATATCGGCTGTCCGGCCGAGGCCTTTTCCGCCTTCTGCGACCAGCATCCGGATCGCACCGTGGTGGTCTACGCCAACACCTCGGCGGCGGTGAAGGCGCGGGCCGACTGGGTCGTGACCTCATCGATCGCGGTCGAACTGATCGATCATCTGGACCGGCAGGGCGAGAAAATCCTGTGGGCGCCGGATCGCCATCTGGGCAATTACGTCCGCGAGCGTACCGGGGCCGATGTGCTCTGCTGGGAGGGCGAATGCATCGTCCATGACGAGTTCAAGGCCAAGGGGATTGTCGATCTCAAGGCGCTGCATCCGGAAGCCGCGGTGCTCGTCCATCCGGAGTCCCCGGCCTCTGTGGTGGAGATCGCCGACGTGGTCGGCTCCACCTCGCAGTTGATCGCGGCGGCGCAGAAGCTCGACAATCCCAGCTTCATCGTCGCCACCGACCGCGGCATCTTCTACAAGATGCAGCAGCTGATGCCTGGCAAGACGTTCATGGCAGCGCCCACGGCGGGCAACGGCGCCACCTGCAGGAGCTGCGCCAACTGCCCGTGGATGGCGATGAACGGCCTGGAGAACACGCTGGCGGTGCTGGAAGACGCCAACGGCTGCGGCCAGGAGATTCACGTCGACCCTGCCATCGCCGAGCGTGCCCTGGTGCCGCTGAATCGGATGCTGGAGTTCGGTGCCGAACTTAAACGTCGCTAAGTTCATTCCGATGAAAAACGAAAACGCCCGCCTCGGCTAACACCGTGGCGGGCGCTTCTATGTCTCTAAGATTTAAGTCTCTACGACTTAGAAATGGTAGTTGATGAAAGCGCCCGCCCGCCACTGCGTCGCATCGCCGGTATCGTCGACGATCGAGCTGTCCGCGGCGTCGCCGGTCAGGCGCGAGACGCCGACCAGACCGGTAACCGACCACTGCCGGGTGAGGTAGTAGCTGAGCGAAGCTTCGCCGCCGACCGTGAAATAGCCATCCGACGGATCGTAGGCATCGATGCCGGAGCGGGCGCTCTCGCGATTCGAGACGCCGAACAGGTCGTCGGTCCAGTCCGCGCTGGTATAGCCGAAGCGAGGGCCGATGGTGAAGGCCGCTCGTTCGCCGAGCTGGGTGACGTAGGTGGCCTTGAACCTGACGCGATAGCCGTCGATATCGCCGCTGAAGGGTGTCTCGGCGGCGGCGCTGTAGCGCCAGGCGTCATCGAGATAGCTGACGCGCAGTCCGGCGGTGGCGCCACCGTCGACCTTGTCGAGATCGTCGATGTCGCCGGTATCGTCGCGGCCGAAGGTGTAGCCGATGAACGGCGCGACACGCCAGTCATCCTGCTTGACGACGTTCCAGCCGATGCCGTCGGTCACGCTGACGAAGAAGGTGTCGCCGTAGCTGGCGTCCAGCGACGGCCAGGCGTTCCATTCGTAGTCGTCGCTGCCCAGGTAGTCCGGGCTGTAGATCGCCCCGGCGCCTACGGTGCCTTCCCATTCGGGCTGGGCGGCGAGGGCAGCCGAGCTGACGGCGACACTGCTCGCGGCGAGCGCCAGCTGCCAGGCGAGTTTCTTCTTTGAATCGATCATGTCATTCATCCTTGAAGCGGGTCTCGGTATGTGGCGAAAAACATACGGCAGGCTCGAGGAAAAGGCCAGTTCACACACCCTGGGGCGACCGGGGAAGAGAATCCCCGCAGCCAGGCATTCGTTTCAGAACGGGATCATCAGTACCAAGCCGGAAATGAGCGCGAACAGCAGCACGCCCTGTCTCAGCCGGGAGGCGTCGAGTCGCTGATGCAGCAGGCGGCTGGCGACGCTCCCGAGCAACAGCGGCGGCAGCAGTGCCAGCGCCCATAGCCACTGGACCATCTCGAGCTGGCCGGCCACCGCCAGGCTCAGAAGCGAGATGAGCTCGCCGAGCAGAAAGCAGGCCGCGATGGTGGCTCGCAACTCCGGCCCTGGCCGGTGCTGGTAGAGCAGTGCCAGCGGTGGGCCGCCCACGCCGGTGGCGGTCTCTGTCACGCCGGTGATGGTGCCCACGGTCATGCAACTGCCGCGTCGGGGCGAGAAGGCCGGCGCCCACCAGGCAACGAGCACGGCGACGACGGTCGAGAGGCCGATCAGGAGATTGAGTCCTCCACGGCTCATGACGAGCAGGACACCGAGCCCCGCCAGCGTGCCCGGCAGACGCCCCAGCGTGATCCACCCGGCGCCGCGCCAGTCGATCGACCGCCGTTCCCGCAGGGAGACGAACAGGTTGAGCGGCAGCATCAGCATCAGCAGCGCGGTGGGCATCAGCTCCGGGTGGCTCAGGCCGAGTATCGGAGCGACGATCAGCGCGAATCCGATGCCGATGGCGCCCTGAACGAAGGCCGCCAGCGCCGTTGCCAGCGCCAGTACCAGATAGAGTGCGATATCGCTCATGGTTACCGAGGCCCGAACCGGGACCGGTGTTCGCTGGCGACAGGATGAATGCGCTGGATCGGCGCGCGGGCGACGGCGCCGTCGGCGATCTCGTCGATCTCCCGCAGCATGGCCCTGGCGTCCCAGTCGACTGGCCATCCTTTCCACAGCCTGAGCCGCCCCTGCGTGAATACCGCCTCGATCTGATCGCGATTGCCGTAGCGCACCAGTTCCCACGGCAGATCCCAGGACGGGGTCAGTTCCGGCACCTCGAGGTCCACCAGCAGGAAGTCGGCCGCCAGGCCCGGCGCGATATCGCCAGTGAGGCTGCCAAGGCCGACAGCATCGGCGGCCCGGTGGGTCGCGCTATCGAGCCAGAGCCAGCCGCCGCCACAGGAACTGTCGCCGTGAGCGATGCCGCCGGTCAGCCGCTGGCTGGTCTCGGCGGCATCCATGAGCCGGAAGGCATCGCTGCGCGTGCCGTCCGTGCCCAGGCCAAAGCGGATGCCGAGGGCGGCCATCTGCAGCGCCGGCGCCACGGCGTTGCCTTTCCAGCTGCTGGCGACCGGGTTGAAGGCGACCGCCGTATCGGTGTCTTTCAGCCGGTTGAGTTCGTAAGGCGTGACCAGGGTGGCGTGGGCGATCAGCGTTTGCGGCCCCAGGGCGCCTACCGCGTCGAGATGCTCGAGGGGCCGCTCGCCGCGACTGACCAGCGACCGCTCGACGGCTTGCAGATGTTCGTTGACGTGGGTCTGAAAAATGCGACCGCTCTCCCGGCACAGCTGGGCCACGTCGTGCAGCATCGTGTCGCTGGCGGCTTCGGGAATCGAGATCGCCAGCGACGGGGTAATCAGCGGGTCGTGTTCCCAGCGCGCCAGATGGCGTTCGGCCCGGTGCAGAATCGCGGCGGCTTCGGATTCCTGCCCGCGATCGTTGCAGATCGCGCCGAGGACACAGCGGAGCCCGGTCTGGTGAGCCGCGGTGGCAATGCCGTCCAGCGCCACCGTGGCCCGCGTTCCGGCATCGACGGCGGTGGTGAATCCGCCGCGCAACGCCTCCAGTGCCGCCAGTTTGGCGGAGAGATAAAGCGCGCGTTCGTCCAGGCTGCCTTCCAGCGGCACCCAGACGCGCTTGAAGATCTCCGAGGGCTCGCCGAACACCAGCGACTTGCCCAGCGACTGGGTCAGGTGGTGATGGGTGTCGATGAACCCCGGCATCAGGAGTTTGCCCGGCAGGGGAATCGCTTCCAGCGTCGGGTGGCGAGAGACCAGCGCGGCGGCCTGGTCGATCTCGGCGAAACGCCCGTCGACGACGAGCACGCCCTTGTCGCTCGAGACTTCGCCTGCCATGAGCAGCTTCTCGGGGAGCAGCAGCAGCGTGTCGGCGGCCAGGGCTAAAGGCGAAAGGGCTGAGGGTGAAAGGGCGTTGTCTGCGTGTTGGGTCATGAAGGTTTCCATTCAGCGCTCACGAGATGGCTCGGTGGCTCCGGTGTGGTGAAAGAGCAGATTCACCAGAACGGCCGTCACGGTGCCCATCGCCAGGCCATTGCCCAGCACGATCTGTAGCGAAGCGGGAAAGGCACTGTAGAAGTCGGGCACCAGGATCGGCAGCAGGCCCATCGCGAGCCCAGCCGCCAGGGTGAAGAGATTGCCCTGGCGATCGAAGTCGACCCGGCGCAGCAGGTTGACGCCCATGACGCCGATCACGGCGAACACGATGACGGCGGTGCCGGCCACGACGGCATTGGGCAATGTCGCCGCCAGCCGCCCCAGCGGGGCAAACAGCGCCAGCAGTATCAGCAGCGTGCCGGTCACGGCGGTGACATAGCGTGAGCGGACGCCTGTCGTCCTGACGATGCCGATGTTCTCTCCGCTGGTGATGATCAGCGACGTGCCCAGGCAACCGCCCAGCAATGAGCCCACCGCATCGGCGCGGATATTGCGCGGCACCAGCAGCCGGGCATCGCCGCGCTTGCCGACGATGTCGGCGGTGGCCAGGGTCTGCCCCGTGGCTTCGGTCATGGCGATCACGCTGAAGATGATCAGCGGCAGCGAGGCGAAGAGATCGAAGTGCGGCATGCCGAAGGGAAACAGCGTCGGCAGGGCGATCAGCGGCCCGTCCATGATCGGCGTGAAGTGCATCTCGCCGGCGACCGCCGCGACGAGTACGCCCACGACCAGCCCCAGCATGACCGAGATACGCTGCCAGGCACCGGAGAGCAGGCGGGCGAACAGCACGATGCTGCCCATCGTTGCCAACGCCAGCAGGATCTGCAGCGGCGCGGCGTAACCGTCGCTTCCCGGCTTGCCGATGATCAGGCTGCCGAAAATCCGGATCAGATTGACCGCAACCAGCAGCAGCATGGTGCCGATGACGATCGGCGGGAAGAAGCGCAGCAGTCGGGTGAAGAAAGGCAGGACGAGAAAGTAGCAGAGGGCGGTCAGGATCACCGCGCCGACGGCCGTCTGAATATCGGTGGTCTGGGCGATGGTGAGAAAGATCACGATCGGCGCGCCACCCGGCACCTGGACGAAGGGCAGCCGGGCACCGATACCCAACGGGCCGAAGGTTTGCAGCAGGGTGCCGACTCCGCAGGCGAGGAAAGTTGCGCTCATCAGGGCCGTAGCGGTTTCGGTCGAGAAATCCAGCGCCTGGCTGATCAGGAACACGGCGGTGATCGGCGCCGCTGCCATGACCAGCAGATGCTGAAGGCCATAAAGCAGCAGGGCGCCCGGCGAAAGACGTTCGTCGACGGGGTCCACGCCGGACGCCCGGGACCGGGGCTCGCCCCCCCGCCCGTCGTCTTCGTCGAACTTGGCGTCACGGTCGAACTTCGAGTCGTTGACGATTCTGGAATCGCTGTCGGTCTTGGCATTCATGACGGGCTTCCGGTTGTTATTGGCAGTGGGGTCCCGCTTGCGTGCTCGTTCGCCGTCTGGAACGACTCGGCTCGCACCCGTTACTGGCCGGCGTCGCTTCGGTGCGGGCCTTGACGGTGGTCGTAAGCTAACGAGATTTGGCTGTACGATTCCATCATTGATTTTCGTGCATACCGTTCTTTTTTCGGCAACAGTAATCATTTGGACGACGGTGAACATTTCCATGCAGCTGCTACAGACATCGCTTCGCTATTTCGAAGAGGTGGCCCGGCAAGGTTCCCTGCGCAAGGCCGCCGAGCGGCTGCACGTGGCGGCTTCCGCCGTGAATCGCCAGATTCTCAAGCTGGAGGCCGAACTGGGCGTGCCGCTGTTCGAACGGCTGCCGCGGGGGCTGCGTCTGTCCGCTGCCGGGGAGCTGATGCTCTACCAGATTCGCCAGTGGCAGCGCGACGAACGCCACCTGCTGGAAACCCTGGGCAATATCCGGGGCGCCGGGACCGCCGAGATTCGCCTGGCGACGGTGGAATCGCTCACCGACCAGCTGCTTCCCACGCTGCTCGAATCCTTCAGCCAGCGCTTTCGTGCCCTGCGGCTGGTGCTCGAGACCGGCATGACCGAGTCGATCCTGGAGCAGGTACAGATCGGCGATGCCGATATCGGGATCTGCATCAATCCGCCGCCGACCCGCAAGGTTCGCTTCGTCCAGCGCGTGAATCTCGAATTCGGCGTCGTCGTTGCGCCGACGCATCCGCTGGCCGAGCAAGCGACGGTCAAGTTACGCGACTGCTGCGCCTATCGGCTGGTCGCGCCGAGCGGAGAGATGTTCCGCGGGTCGACGCTGGAAAAGCTGCTGGCCAACTCGCCCTACGCCCTGGCGCCGGTGGCCTCTTGCAATCGCATTCTGACGATCAAGTCGTTGGTGCGGGCCGGGCTCGGCATCGCCTTTCTCAACCGGCTGGATGTCGCGCGCGAACTGGCCCAGGGCGAGCTGGTCTTCCGCTCGCTGAGCGACAGGCGGCTGCACGCCCAACTGGCGCTTTGTGTCGCTGCCGACCGCAGCCTGCCGCCAGCGGGAGAGGTGCTGCTGGAACACTTGCGGGTGGCACTGGCGGCCGTGGACGAAAGCTGAGCGCCGATATCATGACCGATCTCTTGCCCAATCCTCCGCGATCGCCGCGAGATACTCCTGAATCCATCGCCAGGCTTTGCATCGCCCTGGCGGCTCTCCTAAGTTAAGTAAGCCTCCGCCGCCTGACACGGCGGAGGGTTGCTGACTTCCTGGCTGGCGAGCTCTCGCTGGCCGCTTCGCCGCCTCGCCTGCACCGAGGCGCGCCCGACATGCCGATAGCAACGATGATAACGACAGGCATGACAACGACGGGCGGAAACTGATGAGGATGATTCCATGGACGACAACCAGCGTTCGAGTGCGGGCGTAGACATCTACGATCCCGAAAGCAGCTCGGTACGGCCAAGCTCCCCCGGTCGCCGGCGTTTCCTGCAGACCGCCGGTATCTCCGGTCTGGCAGTGGCGGCGGCACCGGCGCTTTCCCAGGTGAGCTACGCCGGCTCGCCGGACGAGCCCGGCACGCAGACCGACGCACCGCCCGCGAAGGGCAAGCAGCGCATCACGCTGACCGTCAACGGTCAGCGTCAGCAGCTGGACGTGGCACCCAACGTGATCCTGCTCGACGCGCTGCGTCACGGCCTCGGGCTCACCGGGACCAAGAAGGGCTGCGACCATGGCCAGTGCGGTGCCTGCACGATCCTGGTCAACGGCACGGCGATCAACTCCTGCCTCAGCCTGGCGGTCACTCATGACGGCGACGAAATCACCACCGTCGAAGGGCTGGAGAAGAACGGCCGGCAGCATCCGATTCAGCAGGCCTTTCTCGAACACGATGCCTATCAGTGCGGCTACTGCACGGCCGGGCAGATGATGAGTGCCGTGGCGATCCTGCAGGATGATGACATCGGCACCAGCGATGCCGACGTGCGCGAGGCGATGAGCGGCAATATTTGCCGCTGCGGCGCCTACAAGAACATCGTCGCGGCCATTCAGTCTGCTCGAGGCGCCGTGAAGGGAGGCAACGCATGAGACATTTCGAATACGCCCGTGCCGAGAGCGCGCAGCAGGCGGTCGCCGCCCACGGCAGCGATCGCGATGCTGCCTTTCTGGCCGGGGGCACGACGCTGCTGGATCTGGTCAAGCTCGATGTCATGCAGCCGCACAAGGTGGTCGATATCAACGGCGTCGCCCTCGACGAGATCGAGCGCCTCGACGACGGCCGGCTGCGCATCGGCGCGATGGTGACCAACACCGCACTGGCGCGGGACAAGCGAGTGGTCGAGAACTACGCCGTGCTTTCCCAGGCGCTGCTGGCGGGCGCGTCGACCCAGTTGCGCAACAAGGCGACGACCGGCGGCAACGTCATGCAACGGGTGCGCTGCCCCTATTTCCGCGATGGCGTTTCCGACTGCAACAAGCGTGAACCCGGCAGTGGCTGTGCCGCCATCGGCGGCGTCAACCGCACCGTTCACGCCGTGCTCGGCACCAGCGACAGCTGTATCGCCACGCACCCCTCGGACATGTGCGTGGCGATGATCGCGATCGGCGCAACCGTCGAGGTCGAAGGGCCCGATGGTAAGCGCGAGATCGACTTCGCCGACTTCCACCTGCTGCCGGGCGACACGCCGGCACGGGAGCACGCGCTGGAACCGGGCGAGCTGATTACCCACGTCGTTCTCGATGCGCCACTCGAGGGCAGCCGGTCGGGCTATCTCAAGCTGCGCGACCGTCAGTCCTACCAGTTCGCGCTCGCCTCCAGCGCGGTGATCGTGCGGATGGATGGCAACACCATCCGCGAGGCCCGTGTCGCGATGGGCGGCGTCGGCACCAAGCCATGGCGCGCGCCGGAAGTGGAAGCGGCGCTCAAGGGCAAGGCCGCGAGCGAAGCCGTGTTTGCCGACGCCGCAAAGCTCGCTTTCGAGAATGCCGTCGCCTACGCCCACAACGGCTACAAGATTCCGCTCGGGCAGCAGGCCATCGTGCGCAATCTTTCCGATCTGACCGCCGCCTGATCGCCCGCGAGGAGAATCGACCATGAGCGACAAACAGCAGAGCATCATCGGTGCCGGCGTGCCGCGCATCGACGGCCCGGACAAGCTCTCCGGCCGCGCCAACTATGCCGCCGACAACCTGCCGCCCAACCTGGCCTACGGCTACGGCGTCTTCAGCACCATCGCCAGTGGCAAGGTTTCGCAGTTGAGCATCGACGAAGCCCGCAACATGCCGGGGGTCATCGACATCTTCCACCACGGCCACTTCCCGACGCTCTATCACACGCCGTCGAGCCTGGCCCAGGGCAACAAGGTCGAGGAGACCCGGTTGCCGTTCGAAGACGAACGTGTCTACTACGAAGGGCAATTCGTGGCGCTGGTGGTCGCGGATACCTTCGAGAACGCGCGGGCGGCAGCGCGCCGGGTCAAGGTGACCTACGCGACCGACAAGGCCGTGGCCAATCTCGAGCAGGGCCTCGAAGCCAACGGCACCCAGGCGGGCAGCGGCAATCATGAGCGTGGCGATGCGGCATCGGCCTTCGATAGCGCGGCGACCACCATCGACGTGACCTATCGGACGCCGGTGGAGACCCACAACCCGATGGAGATGCACGCCTCCACGGCGTGGTGGGACAACGGCGATCTGACGATCTTCGACGCCTCTCAAGGCGTGGTCGTGGCGAAAGGGGCGCTCTCCAAGATTTTCGCCATGCCGCCGGAGCGGATCACCGTGCATGCGCCCTACATCGGCTCCGGCTTCGGCAGCAAGCTGTGGACCTGGCCGCACGCCATCGCCACTGCGGCGGCATCCCGCGAGTTGGGGCGTCCGGTGCAGCTCGTCGTGCCGCGCCAGCAGATGTTCACCACCACCGGTCACCGGCCGGAAACGCGCCAGCGCCTGCGGCTGGCCACGGACGAAAACGGCAAGCTGGTCTCGCTGCGTCACGAGTCGATCAATACGACGTCGTTCGTCAATCAGTATGTCGAGACCTGCGGCAGCGTGACCAAGAGCCTCTACAGCTGCCCCAATTTGACGGTGAGCCACGAGACCACCCAGGTGAATCGCGGTACGCCGACCTCGATGCGTGCGCCAGGTGCGGCGCCGGGGTTGTTCGCGCTCGAATCCGCGATCGACGAGATGGCCGACGCTGCCGGGGTCGATCCGGTGCAGTTCCGTCTCGACAACTATGCCGAACGCGACGAGAGCAAGGATCTGGATTTCTCGAGCAATCATATCGTCGAAGCGACGAAACGGGCGGCGGAACGGTTCGGCTGGGCCGATCGCAATCCGAAGATCGGCAGCATGCGCGAGGGTCGCGAGATCGTCGGCTACGGCATGGCGGCGTGCAACTGGGAAGCGCTGAAGATGGCCTGCGACGCGCGCGTCTCGATTCGCGCCGACGGCACGGCGTTCGCCTCCTGTGCCACGCAGGACATCGGCACCGGGACTTACACCATCGTGGCCCAGACGGTCAGCGACGTGACCGGCATCCCGATCGATCGCATCACCGTCAAGCTCGGCGACTCCTCCTACCCGGATGGGCCGGTCTCCGGCGGCTCCTGGGCGACGGCGACCACGCTGCCGGCCATCGCCGGGGCGGCGCGCAATGCGCTCGACGAGATGAAGCGCTACGCCACCGGCAGCAACGGCGCCTTCGCCGGGGCGTCCGGCGACGATCTGGAAGTCGCCAACGGCGGCCTGCGCAATGCCGACGGCAAGCAGGTGAGCTTCGCCGAGATACTGGAGGCCGGTCGTTACGGCAGCGCCGACGGGGAAGCGCATACCGAGGCCGCCGACTCGAAGTACTCCTACCGCTCCTTCGGCGCCCATTTCGTCGAGGTGCGCTGGGATCCGGGCATTTCGCATCTGCGCGTGGCGCGGGTGGTCAGCGCCATCGACGTAGGTAAGGTGATCAACGAGACCACCGCGCGCAACCAGGTCGAAGGCGCCGTGGTGATGGGCATCGGCATGGGCCTGTTCGAGGCCACCGAGTATGACGAGCGCAACGCCCGCCCGGTCAACAACGACTACGCCGAATACGTGGTTCCGGTGCACGCCGACCAGCCGGAGATCGACGTGATCCTGCTCGACTATCCGGATCTGGCATTCAACGAGTACGGCGCCCGCGGTATCGGCGAGATCGGTGTCACCGGCTTGGCGGCCGCCATTGCCAACGCGGTCCATCACGCCACCGGCAAGCGCATCCGCGAACTGCCGATCACCCTCGACAAGCTGATGGACGACGTGCCCCGTACGCAAAGCGCGTAGTGAATAAAGAGGCGCGCAGCGCATAACAGATAGACAGACGCAGAGCGCGTGATACATCGACTGGCACGATTTGCCTGAGGTGAATCCCTTGGCGGTAAACGCAAGCCGCCGCCCTCCGGAAATGCCAAACCGGAGGGCGGCGGTTTTTTCGATCTCGCTTTTACGGGTTTGATGCTACTACTGCTGCAACGTCGCTTTGACGAGCTTCTGCATCGCCTGCTGCAGCGGTCCGATGGCGGGGCAGTCGGTGGCGCCATGACGTTCGGCGATCCATGCGGGGTCGTTGTAGCCGAGCCAGGTCTGGCCGTCGTCGTCCTGCCAGACCAGCGCCTTCATCGGCAGGTCGATGCCGGCGGTGGGCGCGCATTGCATCAGCGGCGTGGCGGTCTTGGGATCACCGAAGATGATGACTTCGTTGGGCAGCAACGCCATGCTGCGGGACATCGCGCTCTGGCGATGGTCGACACGGGCAAACACGGTCATGCCGCTGGTGCGGACCTGCTCGGCGAAGCGCGAGGCCGTGTCGTGAACGCTGGCATCGCTCCTGGCGACGATGAGCCCCGGCACCTCGGCGGCCGGTTCCTGCGCCAGGACCGGGGCACTGATGGCCAGGGAGGCCAGTGTGGTTGCCAGGATGCGTCGTAGCTTTGCCGTGCGTGGAACGACGGAGCGGATCATGCAGTTCTCTCCCAAATCTGTTCAGTCAGTGAGCGGCTGACGCTGGCTCGTGGATCAATGGTGTGACGTGCTCTGATAACTGGTCAGGGCGGCTTCGGCCAGATCGACCTCGCGGACCAGTTTTCGCAGGACATTATCGTTGATGCGGTCACGCTGGCGCATCTTGTAGTACTGGCGCCGTTCCGCACGCAGCGCTTCCAGGCGAGTCTCGCGCTCCAGTTGGCGTGAGGCGGAAAGCTGTGGTGTTGCCGTATCGGCCGAGTGGAGCGTCAGTCGTTCGCGATAGTAGTTCATCAACTGCGAGCTGACCTCGTTGAAGGCGAGGATCGTTTCGTCGTTGATATGGCTGCGGGCGAATTCGCCCGTGCGGTCGTGGTGATAGCGTTCGATGCGATAGATCGCGGCTTCGGCACCGGCGATGCGCGCCTTGCGTTCTTCCTCGAATTCATGAGTGTCGTTGGGGATCCTGAGATTGCGCAGTACCAGCGGCAACCCGATGCTGCCCGTAATCAAGGTAAACAGAATCACGCCGGTGGCCAGGAAGATCAGCAGCTCTCGTGCCGGGAAGTCGGTGCCATCGTTCATCAAATGCGGAAGAGACAGCGCCGCTGCCAACGTGATCGTGCCGCGGATCCCGGCAAGCGTCGCCGCCAGCATCAGCTTGAACGGAACGCGCCCCGTATCGCCCGCAGAGGATGGATGTGGCTGCCGCTTGAGAGCGGCCATCAATCGCGACAGTCCACGTCCCGTGGCACTGGCGAGCCAGATCCAGACGAAGCGCGAGATGAGAAGGGCGATCGAGATTGCGGCCACGTAGCCCAGCAGGCGCAGGAATTCGTAGTCGCCGACGTCATGCAGCGAATGGTCCAGCGCGCCGCTGATGATCGCGGGCAGTTGGAAACCCAGCAGCAGGAAGACCAGGGCGTTGAGCACGAACTCGAGCATCTCCCATACGCTCTGAGTCTGCATGCGGGCATGCAGTTGACCAACGCGCTTGATGTCGGCGCGGTTCATCACCATGCCGGCGGCTACGGCGGAGAGAATGCCGGACATCCCCAGATGCTCCGCCAGCAGGTAGGCGGCGAAGGGCAGCAACAGCACCAGCAGGATGACCTGTACCGTGGTGGCGTCGCCCAGGTGGCGCTCGATCAACCGTGTGCGCAGAAAGTTGAAGCCCAAAGCCAGCAGACCTCCCACGATCAGGCCGCCAATCGAGATCAGCAGGAAGCTCAGGGTGGCATCGGCCAGCGAGAAGGTTCCGGTCAGGGCGGCGGCGACGGCGAACTTGAACGCGACCAGACCCGAGGCGTCGTTCATCAGCGACTCGCCTTCGAGGATTCTCATCAGTCTCGGCGGCACCGGCAGGCGCCCCGAGATCGACGAGACCGCCACGGCATCGGTGGGGGAGAGAATCGCGGCCAGTGCGAAACAGACTGCCAGCGGCAGCGTCGGGAAAAGCAGATGAATGAAATACCCGACGCCGATCACCGTGAACAGCACGAGCCCCAGCGCCAGGGCCAGGATCGGCCCGCGCAGGATCATGAATTCGCGCTGGGGGAAGCGCCGGGCATCGGAGAACAGCAGCGGTGCAATGAACAGCAGCAAGAAAATTTCCGGCTCCAGTTCGACATGCAACCCCGAGGCTGGCCACGCCAGCAGGGCACCGAGAAAGATCTGCACCAGAGGTGTGGGGAGAGAGGGGACGAATCGTGCAATCACCCCGGTCGCTGAAGCGACCAACAGCAGAATCAGAACCAAGAACAGAGTATTCATCGACCCGAGCAACCGGTAGAAATCGTTAGCCGACGAGCTTAGCGGAAGTCGAACGTGTTGGGGGAAGAGGCGACGAAATTTCTTGGCCGGCCGTCGAGCGGGATCGGGATGTGGTGTCTATGCTGTGTTGGCAAGGCGGCGTCGATGTCCTGACAGCATGACGCCGCCTGGTATCCCGTGACGAAAGGCCTGTTTGCCGACCGAAACGCGGTCGGTGTTCGTCTGCGGTGTTCCGGCCTGGCTCGAGCCGTTCCAGCAGGGCTCGGGCCCGTGGCCCAGATCAGACTCGGGTCTTCCGCTCGAGGTGACTGCCCAAGACAACGAACCGTGGCGCAGCGCAGTGACGCGCTGAAGCGCTGCGGTCTTCGACCCCCGATGAGGAGCCGGCATGATGGACGATTCCGTGCATTCCCCCGATGACGCTTTGCAACCCCGCGACGCTTCGCGATCCAGCAATACCGTGACGGTCAGCCTGACGCTCAACGGCGAACCCGTCACCCTGGAGGTCGAGCCCAACGTGGTTCTGCTCGATGCCCTGCGCGAACGCCTCGACCTGACCGGCACCAAGAAGGGCTGCGATCACGGCCAGTGCGGCGCCTGCACTGTGCTGATCGACGGCCACTCGGCCAACTCCTGCCTGACGCTCGCGGTCATGCACGAGGGCTGCGAGATCACCACCGTCGAAGGACTCGCTCGCGATGGCCAGCTCCATCCGGTGCAGGAAGCCTTCCTCGAGCACGACGCCTACCAGTGCGGCTACTGCACGGCCGGGCAGATGATGTCGACCGTATCGATGCTCAATGACAAGCGCATCGGCAGCGATGATGCCTCGGTCAAGGAAGCGATGAGCGGCAACATCTGTCGCTGTGGCGCCTATAAGAACATTCTGAGTGCGGTCCAGTCCGCGCGCGCCAAGGCCTGAGGAGGACTTCCTGTATGCGTAACTTCGACTATCAGCGCGCCGGGGATGTCGCCGAGGCGACCGCTCTGCATGGCAACGACCACAGCGCCGATTTCATCGCCGGCGGCACCAACCTGATCGACATGGTGAAGCTCGACATCATGCGCCCGCAGCGTCTGGTCGACGTCAACCGGCTGCCGCTGACCGACCTCGAATCACTCGACGACGGCCGGCTCAAGATCGGCGCGCTGGTGACCAATACCGACCTGGCCTACCACGAGCGTGTCCTCGCCGACTATCCGGTGCTGTCCGAGGCGCTGCTGTCCGGCGCCTCCACCCAACTGCGCAACGTAGCCACCACGGCCGGCAACGTCATGCAGCGCACCCGCTGCCCGTACTTCCGCAACCCGGCGCGGCCGTGCAACAAGCGCGAACCCGGCTCCGGCTGTGGCGCGCTGGAAGGCATCAACCGCAACCATGCGGTGCTGGGGACGAGCGAACACTGCATTGCCGTGCACCCCTCCGACATGTGCGTGGGCATGCAGGCATTGGGCGCGACAATCACCGTCGAGGGACCGGGCGGCACCCGCGACATTCCCTTCGAGGAGTACCACCTGCTGCCGGGCGATACGCCGGAGCGCGAGCACGATCTGAACGATGGCGAGCTGATCACCCACGTTACCCTCGATGCCCCGATCGACGGCGCCAGGGGCCACTATCTCAAGCTGCGCGACCGGATGTCCTACGAATTCGCGCTGGCTTCCTGCGCTGCCGTGGTGGCCATGGACGGCGATGCCATCCGTGAAGCGCGCATCGCCCTGGGCGGCGTCGGCACCAAACCGTGGCGCTCTCATGAGGCGGAAGCGGCGCTCAGCGGCCAGCCCGCGACGGAGGAGACATTCGAGAAAGCGGCCGAGGCGGCCATGGCCGGCGCCGTGGCGCATCGCGACAACGCGTTCAAGATTCCACTGGCGAAGCAGGCGATCGTCCGCGCACTCGCGACGGTGACCGCACAGGGCTAAGGAGAGGCAACGATGACGGAATCAATCATTGGTCACCGCACGACCCGCATCGACGGTGAACTCAAGCTGACCGGCAAGGCGGATTACGCCGCCGATCACAACCTGCCCGGTCAGGTCTATGGCTATCCGGTGCCGAGCACCATTGCCCGCGGCCGGCTCGTGGGGCTCGATCTCGATGCGGCGCGCCAGGCGCCGGGCGTGATCGAGATCGTCCATCGCGGCAACTTCCCCGCGCTGCAGCATTCCGACAACAACCCGGCCTGCGGCTCCGAAGGCCGCCTGTTCCACTCGCCGAACACCATGGCGGAGCAGAACAAGGTCGGCGAAGCGCGTCTGCCGTTCGAGGACGACGGCATTCACTACGAAGGCCAGTACATCGCCATGGTGATCGCCGACACCTTCGAGCATGCGCGTGCCGCCGCACGGCTGGTCACCGCGCGCTACGAGGAGGAAACGGCGGTGCCGGGGCTGTTCCAGACCGATGACGAAGGCGAGGAGGCCGGCGACGAAGCGGTGTCGCGGGGCGACCCGGAAGGCGCCTTCGAGTCGGCGCCGGTCAAGTTCGATCACACCTACACCATTGCCATGGAAACCCACGTGGCGATGGAGCTGCATGCCTCGAACGCGACCTGGGATGGCGATCGCTTGACCATCTACGAATCCACCCAGGGCGTGGTGTTCCAGCGCAACGCCATGGCGCAGATCTTCGGGATTCCGCCGGAGAAGGTCACCGTCATCGCGCATTACATCGGCTCGGGCTTCGGCAGCAAGCTGTTCATGTGGCCGCATGCGGTGATCACCGCCGTCGCCGCGAAGATGGTCGGCCGGCCGGTCAAGACGGTGCTGTCGCGCCAGCAGAACTTCTGCAGCGCCGGCAACCGCCCGGCTTCGCGCCAGCGCATTCGCATGGCCGCCGACCGCGACGGCAAACTATTGTCGATCCGCCACGACAGCCAGAACGAGACCTCGTTCGTCGATGCCTATACCGAGTCGGTCGGCAGCGGCACGCCACGGGTCTACGCCTGCGACAACGTCTCGGTGTCGCAGCGCCGGGTCCAGGTCAATCACGGCACGCCGACCTCGATGCGTGCCCCGGGAGAAGTGTCGGGCAGCGTGGCGCTGGAGATCGCCATGGACGAAATGGCGATCGAACTCGGCATGGACCCGCTGGAGCTGCGTCGCAGGAACTTCGCCGAGCGCGATCCTTCCGCCGATCTGCCGTGGTCCGGCAACCATCTGCGCGAATGCTGGGACGACGCCTCGCGGCGCTTCGGCTGGGAGAAACGCAATCCGCAGATCGGCTCGATGCGCGATGGTCACGAGATCATCGGCTGGGGCATGGCGGATGCCACCTGGGAGGCGATGCGCAGCCACTGCAAGGCCCGGGTCGAACTGCGCGCCGACGGCAAGGTGCAGGTCGCCTGCGGCACCCAGGATATCGGCACCGGCACCTATACCATCGTCGCCCAGACCGCCAGCGAACTGACCGGCGTGCCGCTCGAGCGCATCGAGGTCAAGCTGGGCGATTCGACCCTGCCGGCCGGGCCGCTCTCCGGCGGTTCGATGGCGACCGCCACCACGCTGCCGGCGGTGGCCGGAGCGACCCGCGACGCGATCGAACAGCTCAAGCAGCTCGCGATCGCCGACGGCGCGCCTTTCGAGGGCAAGGAAGCCGATGCGCTCACGTTCGAGAACGGCACGCTCAGCGACGGCAGCCAGACGCTCTCCTTCGCCGAGCTGCTCGACAAGCTGCAGCGCGGCATGGCGGAAGGCGAGGCCAGCGCGGCGCCGGGCGAAGAGCAGGACAAGTTCTCGTTTCGCTCGTTCGGTGCCCACTTCGTCGAGGTACGCTGGGACCCGGGCATTTCACGCCTGCGGGTCTCTCGTGTGGTCAGCACGATCGACGTCGGCCGGGCGATCAACCCGTTGACTGCCAGGAACCAGGTCGAAGGGGCGATCGTGATGGGGATGGGCATGGGCATGTTCGAGGAGACCGAGTACGACTCAGCGGGCAACATCTACAACAACAACTACGCCGACTACATCGTGCCGGTGCATGCCGACATTCCCGATATCGAGGTCGAGCTGCTCGACAACCCCGACTACAACTTCAACGAGTTCGGCGTCCGGGGTATCGGCGAGATCGGGATTACCGGCATGGCGGCGGCGATCTCGAACGCCGTCTACCACGCCACCGGCAAGCGGATCCGAGACATGCCGATCAAGATCGCTGATCTGATCGCGTCCCGGTGATGTTCTGGTAGCGCGTGGTGCGGCGGGCTATTCCGCTCGAGCCGCCATCGCGCCGCGCAGAAACAGATCGACGCAACGCGTGACGCGCTTCTCCATCGCCGCCCGTGAGGGCGGCGATTCCAGTTGCAGCACGCGGATGAGGTGCCATTCGCCCAGCAGCATGCCGAGAAAGATGCCGGCGAGTTCGACGGCATCGCAGGCCGGCATGAGCTGCCTTTGCATCCGGCGCTCGAAGTAGTCCGCCAGCGCACGGCGTACGCGGCCCGGACCGCCGTCGAAGAACAGCCGGGCCAGTGGCGGCTGGCGAGGGCTTTCCGCCACGACCTCGCGGTAGATCCCCAGGGTTTCCTCGTCCATCACCTTGATCAGCAGGTCGATCCCCAGGCGTTGCAGCGCGGCCTCGATGGGCAGTTCGTCGACGCCCTCGGCGGTCAGGGTGTCGTAGATATGATGCGAACGGCGTTCGATCATTGCCTGAAACAGCCCTTCCTTGTTGCCGAAGTGGCGATAGAGAGTGGAGAGGGAACCGCCAGCCTGGGCGACGATATCGTTGACGCTGACCTGACCATAGCCATGTTCGAGGAACAGCCGTTGCGCTGCGTCGAGCAGGGCATCCCGACGCTGGCGGCCGCGCTCGGTCGTCGGTGGGGAGTCTTTGGGGGCTGGCGATGACATGGCGCTTCCTCGTGCCGGCGTGGTCCGATTTCGGTGGCCCGGTGGCGTTTTTAAAAAGATAGTGTAGTCTACACTACACATTAAGTGGGTGTGCGTCTCCGGCATGAAAATAGGCTCGGCATGAAGATCAAGAAGAAACTCTATTCGGCGGCAGTGATACTGATCGCGGTGGTCGTGGCGCTGATTTTCGCGTGGCACTGGTGGCAGACCGGCCGCTATTTCGTCGAGACGGACAACGCCTACGTGCATACCGATAGCGTCGCCGTGCGCGCCGAAATCAGTGCGCGGGTCACCGAGGTGGCGGTGGAAGACAACCAGCGCGTCAAGCAGGACGATCTGCTGGTCCAGCTCGACGACCGCGATACCCGTAGCCAGCTGGCGCAAGCCCGGGCGCAGTTGGCCGTCAGCACCGCCAACGTGACCCAGGCGGAACGCCAGGTGGCGCTCGACCAGGCCAGCATCGACGAGGCCCAGGCGCAGGTGACGGCGGCGCAGTCCGATGTCGCCCAGGCGCGCCAGCATCTCGAACGCTCGCAGTCGCTGGCGGCGAACAATTACGCCTCGCGCCAGCAGCTGCAGGACGATCAGGCCACGCTGCGCGTCGCCCAGGCAACGCTGGCGGCGCGTCAGGCGAGCGTCGAGTCGGCGAAGCGTCGGCTGTCGGCGGACCAGGCCTCGATCGACAGCGCCAAGGCCAATCGCGAGGCGGCCCAGGCCGATATCGACTACGCCCAGAGCCAGCTGGAGAAGACCCGTATCGTCGCCAGACGCGACGGCGTGATCGGCAATCTCACCGTCGAGCCCGGTGATCTGGCCCAGCCCTCGCTCACCTTGATGCAGTTGGTGCCCGTCCAGACGGCCTACGTGGTCGCCAATTACAAGGAGACCCAGATCGGAAGAATGCGAGTCGGTCAGCCGGTAGCGCTGGAAGTAGACGCCTATCCCGACATCGAGTTCACCGGCAAGGTCGACAGCGTGGCGCCAGCCACCGGCACCCAGTTCAGCCTGCTGCCGCAGGACAACGCCACCGGCAACTTCAACAAGATCGTCCAGCGCGTGCCGGTCAAGATTCGCGTCACCGGCCCCGAGGAGCAGCTGTGGCGGCTGCAGTCCGGCCTTTCGGTGGTTCCCTCCGTGGATACCCGCGAGGTCGACGGCCAGGCGATCTATTTCGACCCCGGCCCGCATCTCGACGACGGTTCGGATCTTGCCGTCGACGACAAGTCGTGAATCCGCGCCGTGCGTATCGGTCATGAGTGTCGGCCATGAGTGAAGTCGCAGCACCCTCAGGGGCCGGCCCGCAGGAGATGCCCTCGTGGCACTACCGCTTCGGGTTCATCGCGGCGGTGTTCGGCATGTTCATGGCGATCCTGGATATCCAGATCGTCGCCAGTTCGCTGAACGAGATCCAGGCCGGGGTTTCGGCCTCGAGCGACGAGATCTCCTGGATCCAGACCTCCTATCTGGTCGCGGAGATCATCATGATCCCGCTCTCCGGTGTGCTGATGCGCTGGCTCTCCACCCGCGTCGCCTTCGTCATCTCCTGCGCCGGCTTCACGTTGGCCAGTCTCGGTTGTGCGCTGGCCAACAACATCGAGCAACTGATCGTGCTGCGCGCTATCCAGGGCTTCATGGGTGGCGCGATGATTCCGATCACCCAGGCGATCAGCTTCACGCTGTTTCCGCGCCGGGCGATGGGCGCGGTCCAGGGCGTGATCGGCATGGTGGTGACCATGGCGCCCTCGATCGGCCCGACGGTGGGCGGCTATGTCACCGAGCTCTTCAGCTGGCACTGGCTGTTCCTGGCCAACGTGGTGCCGGGGATTTTCGTGACCCTCGCGGCGTGGCGTTTCCTCGATATCGACGAGGGCGATGCGAGCGTCGCCAAACGGCTCGATTTCCGTGGCCTGATCCTGATCGCGCTGTTTCTCGGCAGCCTCGAATTCGTGCTGGAGGAAGGGCCGGGCGACGACTGGTTCGCAAGCGAGCTGATCGTGTGGATGACGCTGCTCTGCGCGGCTTCGTGTGTCGGCTTCTTTTGGCGAGTGTTCAGCTATGATCACCCCATCGTCGATCTTCACGCGTTCAAGAACCTTAACTTCTCCATCGGTACCGGTCTGGTGTTCGTGGTCGGGATCGCGATGTACGGCCTGGTCTACCTGATGCCGCTGTTCCTCGGTGGCGTACGCGGTTATTCGAGCCTGCAGATCGGCGAGGTGATGTTCGTCACCGGGGTGGCGATGTTTTTCACCGCGCCGATCGTGGGGCGGCTGACCAATTCGGTCGACCTGCGCGTGCTGCTGTTCTTCGGTCTGACGCTGATCGGCATCGGGACGGTGATGAACAACAACCTGACCAGCGAATCCGGCTTCTGGCAGTTCTTCTGGCCGCAGATCGTGCGCGGCATGGGCATGATCCTGTGCATCATTCCGGCGTCACGGATCGCCCTGGGCACGTTGCCACCGCAGGAGCTGGGCAATGCCGCTGGGCTCTTCAGCGTGATGCGCAACCTCGGCGGCGCGGTCGGCCTGGCGATGCTCGATACCGTTCGCGACTGGCGGGTGGACTATCACTGGAATCAGCTGATCCCGGCGCTCAACGAAGGGCGAATCGCGGTCCAGCAGCAGATTGACAACTATCAGGCGATGCTGGTCGGTCACGTCGCCGACCCTTATCACAGCGCCGTGGCCCTGCTCGGCCAGCGCTTCGGCGTCCAGGCCCAGGTGCTGGCCTACAACGACATCTTCCTGTGGCTGGGCTGCATCTATCTGCTCTGCGTGCCGCTGGTGTTTCTGCTCAAGAAGATCGAGCATTGACTGCGGGCTGCGGGCTGCGGGCTGCGGGCTGCGGGCTGCGGGCTGCGGGCTGCGGGCTGCGGGCTGCGGGCTGCGGGCTGCGGGCTGCGGGCTGGGGGCTGGGATCGTCGGCGTATCATTCTGGCGAAGCTCGAAG
>NZ_PZJT01000022.1:29288-75037 GCF_003206135.1 Salinicola salarius
GGTGGCGCGGCTGATCCTGCCCGGGGTGGCGGCCAGTGGCCGCGAGTTCGTGATCAACCTGTTCAGTGTGCTGATCCCTTTCGCTGGTGTGCTGCTGAGTGTCTATCTGGCCGGCATCAAGGCCGGTCGTCTGATGGGCGGCGGCGTGATGGCGGTGTTCTTCCTCTATCTCTACGTCTCTTCCGGCGTCGTGTTCAGCTGGTTGCCGGTGGCGTTGACGCTGGGCGGCATCCTGCTGGCCGTGGTCGTCGCGCGCTACTGCCCGACGATGAAACCCGATCTCGGCGGTGCCTTCGGCTAGGCCTCGCCAATGTCCGCGCCGAAGGCGGACTCTGCGCTCACCGCCTGGTTGGCCGATCAAGACGATGGCCTCCAGCGGCGGCGTTGGCGCGGCGTGCTGTGGATCGCCGACGACGCTTCGCGTGCGCGCCGCAAGGCGCTCTCTCTGATGGCGGCGGGACGCTGGCGCTCGCCGCTGTGGATCGGCCCCGACTCCTCGAGTCCGTCCGGTGTTTCGACAGGGCCGCAGGCCTCGGTGCGGCTGAGTGCGTCCCGCGCGCGCAGCCGGCTGGGCAGCGAGCACGATCTGGTGGTGTTCGATGCGGTGTCTCCGCAAGCCGGGTTCGATCCCGACGCCTTCGGCGCCATCAGCGGCACCGTCCAGGCCGGGGGCTGGCTGGTACTGTTGACGCCGGCGCATTGGCAACTGCCGGCCTGGACGGATTGGCGCCCGGATGCGGACTATCGGCGTCTCGCGCACTGGCCCCACGAGGCGGAAACCTTGTCGGCGCGTTATCTGCAGCGGCTCGCCGGGATACTGCAGCGTCGTTTCGACGTGGCCACATGGCCGGCGGGCGATTCGCTACCCATCGCGCCATCATCGATCGCCATCGACTCGCCCGTATCGCTCGCCGACGATTCCGAGCCCGAGGCGTTCACAGCGGATGGCGACTGCCTGACCACCGACCAGGCCGCCGCGGTATCGCGGTTGACGCGAATGCGGCGTCGGCGCCCGGTGGTGCTGGTCGCCGATCGCGGTCGCGGCAAGAGCGCGGCGCTGGGCATCGCCGCGGCGCGGCGGCTGAGGCAGGGCGAACGGCGGCTCTGGATCACGGCGTCGAGTCTCGTCGCGGTCGAGGCGGTGTTCGAACGTCTCGAACGGCTACTGCCCGAGGGCCGGCGCGAGGCCGGTCGCTTCGAGGTCGAGCTGAACGGCCATGCCTGCCGCGTCGAGTGGCTGGCGCCGGAACAGGTGATTCCCGAACTGGCCTCGGCCGATATCGACACGCGCTCCCCGCCGACGCTGTTCGTCGACGAGGCGGCATCGATTCCCGCGGCTCGGCTGACGGGCTGGCTGCAGCACTTTCCGCGCATCGCCTTCGCTACTACCGTGCATGGCTATGAAGGCACCGGGCGCGGGTTCGAGGTGCGCCTGCGCGATGCGCTGGATCGGCTGACGCCGGAGTGGAAACGGCTCACGCTGCAGACGCCGATCCGCTGGGGTGCCGGCGATCCGCTGGAGACACTGACGCGGGAACTGCTGTGTCTGGATGCCGAGGTGGCCGAAGCCGAGGCCGTCGCCAGCGCGCTACCGGAGGCGTCGGTCACCTACGCCTGGCTGGACCGGGCGTCGCTCGCCCGGGACGACACCCGGCTCGGCCCCCTTTTCGGGTTACTGGTACAGGCGCACTACCGCACCTCGCCCAGCGATCTGCGCCAGTTGCTGGATGGCCCCGACGTTCATCTGCTGGCCGCGTTCGTCGACGGTGACGCGGGGAAGCAACATGCGGTGGGCATCTGCGTGGTCCAGCAGGAGGGTGGCTTCGACGCGACCCTGGCCAGCGACATCTACCGGGGGCAACGACGCCCGCGGGGGCATCTGCTGGCGCAGTCGCTGGCGACCCATGGCGGCTACGAGGAAGCCGCGCTCGCCCGCTGGTGGCGCATCATGCGGATTGCCGTACACCCGGCGACCCGGCGCCGAGGCGTCGGCGCGGCCCTGGTCGAGCAGGTCGCGGCGACGGCCCGAGCGTATGGCCTGGATCGCCTGGGCGTGAGCTTCGGTGCGGAGCCGGCGTTGATCCGTTTCTGGCGTCGGCAGGGCTTCGTCTCGCTGCGCGTGGGACTCACGCGGGAGGCTTCCAGCGGCGAGCCGGCGCAGATGATGGGGCGCGGATTGACGGAGGGCGCCAGTTCGTCTCTGGCTCGCATGAACGATGACTTTGCCCGCTGCCTGCCGGATCTGCTGGCAAGCGAACTGCGGGATATCGAACCGCTCGTCGTGGCGGCCTGGCTGCACGAGGGGGCGGCGCCGGTCGTGCCTGCCGATCTGGCCGAACGGCTTGGCTGGTTCGCTGCGGGTGGCGGCGAGCTGGCGTTGATCCGCCCGTGGCTGCGTCCGGCCTGGCTGGCGTGGTGGCGGCAACGACCGCTGGCGAGCCTGCCGGACATGCTGACGGCCGATAGTGCTGCCGCGACGGATGACGGCCCGGATGACCCCGAGCTCGCGGCCTCGCCCCGAGTGGCCGCTGCGGTGGCGGCGCTGTTCCAGTATCGGGATGAAGCGCTCTCGTCGCAGGGTCGGCGCGAACGGCTGGTGGCGGCACGTCGGCTGGCGGCGGTATTGCTGGCCTGGCGGGGTGATTGTTGATGTCTCGGCAGCTTTCACCGGATATGGTCAAGCTGCAGTCAGGCGAGTAAGGTGTTGGCACCTTGAAACGAGCCGCGGTCCGCCGCCGGCTCGGATTTCATTCATCACTCTTTCGACACCCGTTGCGGTGGCCTGCTCGCCGCACGACGAGGCTGGAATCGACCATGAACGATCATCTGCTGCAACTCTCTCCCGAGCCCGTGTGGCGCCATTTCCGGACGCTCTGCAATACGCCGCGCCCCTCTGGCCACGAAGCGAAGCTGGTCGACATTCTCGAGCGCTGGGCCGACGACAAGGGGCTGGCCCATGATCGCGACAGCTACGGCAACCTGCGCATCCGCAAGGCAGCGAGCCCGGGCTGCGAGGCGGTGCCCGGCGTGATCCTGCAGGGTCATCTCGACATGGTCACGCAGGCCAACAGCGACCATCCTCACGATTTCCTCAACGACCCGCTCGATACCTACGTCGAGAACGGCTGGCTGCACGCCCGTGGCACCACGCTCGGCGCCGACAACGGTCTCGGCGTCGCGGCGGCGCTGGCGATTCTCGAAGCGGACGATATCGATCACGGCCCGCTCGAGGCGCTGTTCACCCTGGAGGAGGAGACCTCGCTGCAGGGCGCGCTGTCGCTGGACGAGAACTGGCTGGAAGGCCGCTATCTGCTCAATCTCGACTCCGAGGATCGTGGCGAGGTCTACATCGGCTGTGCCGGCGGCGCCGACGTAGTCGTCGATGCCGATCTGCCGATGCGCGGCTGCGACGAAGGGGAGGTGATGCGTCGGGTCTCTCTCACCGGCCTGGTCGGTGGGCACTCCGGGGCCGATATCCACAAGGAGCTCGGCAACGCCAACCAGCTGCTGGTGCGCGCGCTGCGCGGGCTGGGCGAGTTCGAGATTCGCCTGGTGGACTATCACGGTGGCACGTTGCGTAACGCCCTGCCACGCGAAGCCTTTGCCACTATCGTGGTCGATGAGCATCACCTGCCGGCGGTGGAGGAAGCGCTCACCAACTTGCAGGCGCTCTACCGCGAGGAGCTGGCGGGCGTCGACGACAACGTGACGCTCTCCCTGTCGCCGGCGGCGGTCTCCTGCGACGACGAGGTGGAAGCGCTCACCGATACCGCGACCCAACTGCTGGTTTCCGCGCTACATGCCGCGCCCTATGGCGTCGAACGCATGAGCGTCGAAGTGCCGGGCGTCGTCGAGACTTCCAACAATCTTGGTGTGGTGTCGCTGGAGAAAGGGCGGTTCCATCTGTGTGCGCTGGTACGCTCGCTGCGGGATAGCGCGACGCGCAATCTGGCCGATCGGTTTACGGCACTGTTCGGGCTGATCGGCGCCCAGACGCGGGTCGAGAACGCCTATCCGGGCTGGACGCCGAGCGCGGACAGCACGCTGCTGACCCGCTTCCGTCGCCTGCACCAGGAAGCACTGGGCGAAGACCCGGCGGTCAAGGTGATCCACGCCGGGCTGGAGTGCGGCATCATTGGCGGCAAGTATCCGCAACTGGAGATGATCTCCTTCGGACCGGTGATTCGCGGGGCGCATTCGCCCACCGAGCGCACCGAACTGGCGTCCGTCGAGGAGTTCTGGCGTGTACTCAAGGCGCTGGTAGCCGACATCGCTTCCGGCAAGGCCGCCTGAGACGACCCTGCCGGACAAGACGTACTAGATCATGATGTACTGGGTCATGACGTACTGGGTCATGACGTATTGGGGACGTACTGGGCCATAAAGACCACTAAGCCGGCATGTCGTTGGCCCTGGCATCGCGCGACCAGACGCGGTGCTGCCCCATGGCCTGAGTGAAGGGGATGAACACGTCGTCCACGCTGGCGCCGAGGAAGATGCCGTCTTCCTGGGTGGGCACGTTGGCCGCGGCCAAAAGCTCCTTGCCTTCCGCGATGGCGGAGATCGCCTTGAGGTGCTTGTAGGCTTCCTGGACGTAGTAGCGTCCCAGTCCGGATTGCGACAGCGTCCGGACGCTTTCCGCCCCGCCGGCGACGATGACCGAATCCAGGGTCACCGAGGGCTGGCCGTTGAGCATGGCATCGGGTGTGACCGTCTGGCCGTTCGCGGCCTTCACCGGCGCCATGCTGGGGGCGATCACCATGCCTTCGGCGCCTTCGGCCTCGAGCTTGCTCTTGATCGTCTCCACCTGATCGCTGTCGACACCGTCGGCGACCAGGATCGCTACCTTGCGATATTTGATATTGCCCGGCAGACGCGTCATCAGGCTCAGCGCCGGGGATTCCTGCTGCGCACTCCGGCCCAGTTCATCGGCCGGCGCCGGCTTGCTGGAAGGTGCCTCGATGCCATGGTTCTCGCCGACCCGGCGTGCCAGTTCCAGATCGATGTTGGGCAGAATCTCCTTGATCACCCGCTCGCGAATCCACGGCCGCTGCACCTTGGAGAGCTCGAAGGTGTAGGCGGCGATGATGTGTTCCTTCTCGACGTCGGTCTGGCTATTCCAGAACAGCGTCGCCTGGGAGTAGTGATCGCCGAACGATGCGCTACGCGCGCGAATCTTGTTGGCGTCGATTCGCTCGTTGACCGTCTCGAACCCGCCGTTTTCCGCCGCGGGTGGCGTCTCTTTGGGCCAGCCGCCGTCGATCGAATTGGGCTCGTAGGAGGCCTGGCCCTTGTTGATCGTCTGGCGGTGCATGGAGTCGCGCTGGTTATTGTGGAACGGGCATACCGGCTGGTTGATCGGAATCTCGTGGAAGTTGGGCCCGCCCAGGCGCAGCATCTGCGTATCGAGATAGGAGAACAGCCGGCCCTGCAGCAGCGGGTCGTTGGTGAAGTCGATCCCCGGCACGATATGGGCCGGATTGAATGCCACCTGTTCGGTCTCGGCGAAATAGTTGTCCGGATTGCGGTTGAGCACCATCTTGCCGATAGGGGTGACCGGCACCTGCTCCTCGGGGATGAGCTTGGTCGGGTCGAGAATATCGAAGTCGAAGTTGTGCTCGTCCTCTTCCTCCACGACCTGAATCCCGAACTCGAATTCCAGAAAGTCGCCGTTCTCGATATCGTCCCACATGTTGCGACGATTGAAGTCCGGATCCCGGCCCCACAGCTTCTGCGCTTCGTCCCAGATCAGCGAACAGGTCCCTGCCAGCGGCTTCCAGTGGAACTTGACGAAGCGCGCCTTGCCCTGCTTGTCGACCAGCCGGAAGGTGTGCACGCCGAAGCCTTCCATGTTGCGGTAATGGCGCGGGAAGGCGCGGTCGGACATGGTCCACAGCACCATATGTGCGCTTTCCGGCATCAGCGAGACGAAATCCCAGAAGGTATCGTGGGCCGACTGCCCCTGGGGGATCTCGTTGTGCGGCTCGGGCTTCACCGCGTGCACGAAGTCGGGGAACTTGATCGCGTCCTGGATGAAGAAGACCGGCATGTCATTGCCGACCAGGTCCCAGTTGCCCTCGTCGGTGTAGAACTTGGTGGCGAAGCCGCGCACGTCACGAACGGTATCGTTGGAGCCGCGGGCCCCCTGGACGGTGGAAAAGCGCACGAATACCGGCGTTTTCTTGTCGGGATCCTGAAACAGTCCGGCCTTGGAGTACCGGGCGGCTTCCGCGTAAGGCTGGAAATAGCCGTGCGCTGCCGCGCCGCGGGCGTGGACGATACGCTCGGGAATGCGCTCGTTGTCGAAATGGTTGAGCTTCTCGCGGAAGACGAAATCTTCCATCAGGGTCGGGCCACGCTCGCCCGCCTTCAGCGAGTTGTGATTGTCGGCGATCCGGGTGCCGTGATTGGTGCGCAGGTCATGCCCCTCGGCATCGCTACGGTACTTTTCCAGATTCTCCGACTTGCTCTGCTCGGTGGTCTTGACGTCCGTATCGTTGGGGCCGCCACGGTTGGAGGACGTGTGAGGATTGTTGGACATCCGTATCTCCTGATTTGAATCGACGGCAGATACTCCGGGATGTCGACATCCATGATCGACAGCCAACCGGAGCACCTGCCGTTGGTGTGCGTGTGAAACTCCTCTTACAACTAGAAGTCTCCACCGACGATGGCAAAGGGGGGATTCGGCTGCCGTTAACCTGCATCAATCGCTGCCACGAATCCGGCTCCGGGAATTCGATGCCTTCGCCCGGCGATAACCGATGGCAAATACGCTGGCAAAGGGTGACGGGAAAAGGCGTGGTGGAAGAGAAGGCGCGGTGGCAAGGCAGAGGCGGCTGAAAAGAGCGGTTGAACCCGGGCTGGCAAGGGAAGGCGGGCGGCAGACGCCGCCGACTGAGACTAATACTGGTGCGTATCCTTGCGTACCGCCTCGCAGCCTTCCTCCGAGATGTACCCCTTCGAGAGCGCATGCTCCGCCATGCTCACGCTGTCATGGGCGAGAATCAGCTCGCAGCCTGCATGGCGGACCTCGTTGGCCAGCGCTTCGATGGCCGCGTCCCGCTCGGGGTCGTTGTCCACCTTGCGAATATAGATGGCGCGCACGCGTTCCGGGTGTTCCTTGACGATCTCGGTGTAGACCTCCGGGTCCCGCTGGCCGCTGTCGCCGATGAGAATGAACGGCAACGTGTCGTAGAGCGACAGCATGTTGCGGATCACGTCGGACTTGTGGTCCTCGGCCTTGCGCGGCCAGGGGCGCTTCAACGTCATGCCCCATTCGCGCAGGAACAGGATCGGCCCTACCGGAATGCGGTTCATGTTGAAGAACATCTCGAGAACTTCGTAGATGCTCCACGGACCGCGTGACACATAGAGCATGGGGCGGTGGCGATTGCCCTCGGCGCCACCGTAGAGCGCCCGATACAGCGCAGCGACACCGGGAAAGGCCGTGCGTCGATCCGCTTTCTCCATGAACAGGCGATACAGCATCTTCAGCTTGTTGGCGACGCCGGTATACATCACCGTGTCGTCGATATCGCTGATCACGATCAGGTCGGTGCTCGCCGGCGGAATGTAGATTTCGGTCTCGGTGCTGATGGCGTCGTCCTCGGAGAGCACCTGCAGCTTGACCGAGTGCCAGATCGCCTCGGCAGGAAGCGTGTGGGTAATGTCGATATGGGCGTGGAAGTAGCCGTCGCGGTCGGTGGTGACGGAGGCCTGGGTCGCGCCAATCCGAATGTCGACGCGGGCGTCGCGGACGCCGTGCCTCACCAGGCGACGCGCGACATCCACCAGATCGCGGGCGATGCCGCCTTTTTCCCAGTTCCTTAGCCGTCCGGGTTGGCGAAAGACGCGGCCCATGATGAAGGCTTCCGAGTGAGAACCGTAACCGCGATACGGATGCACGACGACCCCGCCTCGGCCCTTGTCGCCGCGCATCGGCCGGATGAAGAGGCGAACCAGTTTCTTGGCGAAGTGAACCAGTTTCGTCACGAAGAGCCGAGGCAGCGAGCCCGAGGTGGCAGTGTCGGCGGAAGTATCGCGAAATTGAGGCACGATGACGGAGGATCCTAGGTTTGATTAACGGTGAGTATGGGAACTCGCGCGCTATCCTGCAAAGTCTGGTCGGGCTTCGGCCGGTCTGACGACAGCCGGCATAACATAAAAAAAGCGCCCACCGATCGGCGGGCGCTCGTTTGGCGTCGCGAAAGGCGATCAGGCATGCTGCTCGCTGTGACGCCCTTCGGCCAGCTCTTCGATCAGCTTGCCGTTGAAATCATCGAGATCCTTCGGCGTGCGGCTGGTGACGAAGCCGCTGTCGACCACAACCGATTCGTCGACCCAGTTGGCGCCGGCATTCTTGAGATCCTGCGCAATGGACGGCACGGATGTCAGTTTGCGGCCGTCGACGACACCTGCGTTGATCAGAATCCACGGCGCGTGACAGATCGCGGCGACCGGCTTGCCGGCTTCGAAGAAGCTCCTGACGAAGCCAAGCGCTTTTTCGTTCGTGCGCAGTTCATCCGGGTTGAACACGCCGCCTGGCAGAACCAGCGCATGGTAGTCGGCGGGGTTGGCGTCCGCCAGGCTCTTGTCCGCTTCGTAGGTTTCGCCCCAGTCCGTTTCGGCCCAGGCGCGAATGCCCTTGCCGTCCGGGGTGATGACATGTGTCTCGACGCCCTGACCTTGCAGTGCGGCGCGCGGAGAAGAGAGTTCAGCTTCCTCGAACCCGTCGGCGGCGAGGATTGCGACACGTTTACCATTGAGTTGCTGAGCCATCGTGACCTCCTGGTCTTGATAAATCGGCTTGATGTTTCGATAGATGACAAGCCCATGGGCCATCCCGGTCCATGTCTCGGCTGACTCAAGAAGTTTGGGATAGTCTGGGCAGAGTTCAAGGAAAACCGGGCGCTTTCGATATCATCGCTTGCGCTGAGGCAAGGACTCACGGATGGTGGCGCCGCGATGGCGCCGAGGTCAGAGGAAGGCAGAGCGATGAGTGTAGCGGGTGAGTGGCTGTCGGGCGGTGGGCTTGTCTTGCTGCTCGGGTTCGTGGCGTTGTTCGTGACGTTAGGACTCGGCGTCGGCCTGGTGTGGCAGCGGCGGCGCTACGCGCGCGAGCGGGACATGCTTCGATCCCGCTTGCAGGCCAGCGAGACCCAGTGCCTGCGGCTGGAGCAGGAGCTGGCCCAGAGCGATGGGCAGCAGGACGATCTGCGCGAGCGCCAGGCCCAGCTGCAGCAGCAGTTGGCCGCTCGCGAACATCAGCTCGAGGCGCTCAACGAACGTCTGGCGACGCTGCGAGAGCAGTATGGGCGACTGGAAACCCGGCACGAGCAGCAGCAGAACCAGCATGCGGAACAGCTCCAGTTGCTGGAGCAGGCAAAGACCCGCCTCGGGCACGAGTTCGAATCGCTCGCCGGGCGCATTTTCGACGAGCGCCAGCGCGCCTATAGCGCCCAGAGCCGGGACAGTCTCGAAGCGTTGCTGAAGCCGTTTCGCGAGCAGGTCAGCGGCTTCCGCCAGCGTCTCGAGGAGATCCATGGCCAGGAAGTGCGCGAGCGGACCACGCTCAAGGTGCAGATCGACCAGCTGGCCACGCTCAACCGCCAGATCACCGAAGAGGCCGCCAATCTCACCCGAGCGCTCAAGGGCGACAAGAAGATGCAGGGCAACTGGGGCGAGATGATGCTCGAGTCGGTGCTGGAGCGCTCCGGCCTGCGGCGGGATATCGAATACCGCCGTGAAGTTTCCCTCGATGGCGATCAGGGGCGCCAGCGCCCGGATGCGGTCATCTACCTGCCGGACGACAAGCACCTGATCGTCGACGCCAAGGTCTCGCTCAACGCCTACGTGCGCTACGTCAACGCCGAGGACGATGCCGAGCGCGCCCAGGCCCTGCGCGCTCATGTGCAGGCGGTGAGAAGCCATATCGATGCGCTGTCCGGGCGCGACTATCCCCGGCTTCCCGGACTGCGTTCGCCGGATTTCGTGTTCCTGTTCATGCCGGTGGAGCCGGCCTTCGCCGTCGCCTTTCAGCATGACGAGACACTGTTCCAGGACGCCTTTTCAAGCGACATCGTAGTGGTCACGCCGACCACGCTGCTGGCCAGCCTGCGCACGGTATCGAGCCTGTGGAATCTGGAGCGGCAGAACGAGAACGCCAGGCACATCGCCGAGCGCGCCGGCAAGCTGCTCGACAAGTTCCAGGGTTTCGTCTCGAGTCTGGAGGACGTGGGTCGGCATCTGGGGCGGGCCCAGGGCAGTTACGATCAGGCGATGGGTCGGCTTTCGACCGGGCAGGGGAGCCTGGTCGGCCAGGCGCTGGCGCTCAACCGGCTGGGCGTGCGCATGAAACGCGACCTGCCTTCGCACCTGACCCGCGATGCCGAGGAGGACGAGCCTGCCGAATCCAGGGCCGTCGGGTCGCCCGGCAGCATCGGAACGTCCAAGGTCAGCGATGAGGATCGGCGCGCTGAGCCCGATGGCGACGATCCCCCCGACTTCCGCGAATCGGACGACACCAGAGGCTGACCGGGATGTCGATGGGATTCGGCAACGCATCCGCGGCGTTCCGTTCGTCTCAGCATTCGCCTCAGGCGGTCGAGCCAGCCTCGCTGAGCCGCTTGGCCAGAGTCTGCAGACACAAAAGCGCCATCACCTGACGCTTGTCGCCTTCGCCGACCGAGATCAGCCGTTTGGCCGCCTTGACGGGGGAGGGCTCGGGCGACGCGCCGTCGACGGCATCGCCGCGCCAGCGAATGGTAAAGCTCTCCCTGGGCGCTTCGACGTACTCGATTCTGCGGAGGTAGTCGACGAGGAACCCGACGAGACCGTCACCCGTCTCGACGACCAGGACGTGATTCGCGGGGTGGGAGGAGTCGATTCCCAGCAGCGCGCGCAGATCTACCAGCGAGACGCTGCGATCCTGTCGACGCCAGGCGCCGAGAAAAGGGCCGGCCGGATGCGAACTCTTCTGATAGTCCGTCGGTGCCGAGTCGACGGCTTCGAGCTGGTCGAGCGTCGTGACGTAATCGCCGCTGCAGCGGAAATGGACGAAGGCGAATCGCTGCCAGTCGCGCTGTTCCCGCGCTTGCCTGGCCTCCGTATCGAGCCGGGTATGGAGACGCGCCAGCGCGTTGACGTTGAGGTTGCCGAACAGCTCGTGGTGATCGATCGCCAGGGCGTCCTTGCCCTCGTCCGCGGCGGGCACCAGTGCGCTGACGGCGGAGGCGTAGCCCGCACTCGGGGAGACCGGTAGAGGCGCCGGCTGGTCGCTGCCCGTCAGCGTTGCGACGCGATCGACGGCGAGGGCGACACGACCGTGATCGCTATCGAGAACGGCGAGATGAGATGGCGGTGTCTGGCGGGCCGGCTGGCCGATCAGCGCCCGGGGATCGAACAGCGGCAGGGTGGCGCCACGCAGGGCGACATTGCCGAGATAGGCCGGCAGGTCGATCACGGGGGAGTCGATGGGGCCGCAGGTGGCGACTTCCCGTACCGAGCCCACATCCAGCGCCAGTCGTGTGTCGTCACAATCGACGACGAGCCAGCGCCGGTCGCTGTGGGTGTTCTCCTTCACGGTGGCGGCATTCGGCCTCTGCCGGCCGGCTTCGACGTGTACCGAGACCATGCCCTCGAGGGCGAACAGCGCTTCGAGGTCGAGCACGTAGATGGCGCTGTCGAAGTCGGGATGCTCGAGCAACTGTGGCGTCAGGGCGTCGGCATCGCCCGCCGCGTTCTTTAGCGTATGGAGCTGCTCGGGATCGACGCTCACCAGGTCCCTGATGTGCGAAATCCGCATCCCGAAGCGGCCGCCGCGATATTCGATGATCGCCATGAGCTCGCCGGCTTCCCGCGGGCCCGTGCTCGGGTCCAGTTCGAGCAGCCTGCCCAGGTCGATCGCCGGCACCGGCGAGCCCCGCCACAGCAACGTACCCAGCGACCAGCGTGGCGCCAGCGGGCGGGGAGAAAGAGGCGTCTCGAGACGTACCACCTCGATCAGGTGCGCGGCATCCAGCGCGATGTCACTGTCGTTGAGGCGCAGTATTCCCAGTACGCGTTGGGTCATGATGTCTTGTCGTTACCCGCCCCGCGCTGGGTGGCTTGGGCCAGGTCGCGGATCAGTTCGTCGACATGCTTGGCGGTTTCCAGCTGTTCGCCTGCCGAGCTGGCGATCTTCTCGACCGAGGCGGTGGTCTGCCCGACGCCGTCGACGATGCGTCCGAAGGAGTCGGCGGCGCGCTGGGAGACGGTATTGCCACTCTCGATACGCTTGAGAGATTCCCCCAGCAGGCGGTTGATCTGGCGGGTGGCATCGGCGGATTTCTCGGCCAGCTTGCGCACTTCGTCGGCCACCACGGAGAACCCGAGGCCGTGTTCGCCGGCACGAACCGCTTCGATCGCTGCGTTGAAGGCCAGCAGGTTGGTCTGCGAGGCGATTTCGCCGATGACCTGGACGATGTCGTTGATGTCTTCCGAGGATTTCTGGATGGCGGTCATCGCGGTACGGGAGTCGTCCAGCGAGCGGGTGCCGTGTTCGGCTTCCTGCTGCGTAGCGCGCGCCAGTTCCCGCGTCAGCTGCGTGTTCTCGGCGATCGAGGCAATCGAAGCGTTGAGCTGTTGCAGCGAAACGCTCATCGCCTCGGTCAATGTCTGGATATGCTCTTCCAGTTCGACCTGATCGGTAATGTCGGTGGCGAACTTGACCACCTTGTAGGGGGCGCCATCGGCATTGAAGATCGGATTGTAGGTCGCCTGGATCCAGACGCGGCGGCCATGGTTGCCGAACCGCATGAACCGCCCGCTGAAGAACTCGCCGCGCCCCAGGGACTGCCAGAAGTCGCGGTACTCCCGGCTGGTGACGTAATCCGGTTCGCAGAACATGCGGTGATGATGGCCGATGATGTCGTCGGCCTGGTAGCCCATGGTGTCGAGAAAGTTGCGATTGGCGGACAGGATATTGCCCTTGAGATCGAACTCGATCACCGCCAGGGCGCGATCCATGGCGTTGACCTTGCCTTCGTACTCGGCCGCCAGATGCTTTTCCGCGGAGATGTCCGTCGCCATCTTGATGACCCGGTACGGCTTGCCGTCCGCATCGTTAACCGGATTGTAGGTGGCCTGGAGCCAGACCTCCTTGCCACTCTGGGTCAGGCGGCGGTATTCGCCTGCCATCAGCTCACCCTGGGCGAGCTGCTGCCAGAACGTGCGGTACTCCGGCGTGGATATCTCGGCGGGGTCGCAGAAGAGGCGGTGGTGCTGACCGATGATCTGGTCGAGCGTATAACCCATCAGATCGAGGAAGTTGGCGTTGGCGCTGACGACCTTTCCCTGCAGATCGAACTCGATGATGGCCTGGGAACGGTCAATGGCTTTCCACAGCGCATCCAGTTGTTGGCTCTGAGTGTCGTGGGTGACGGGGGGATAATCAAAATCGACCGACATGCTGGATGACTCCAAGACGTGCAAGATCACGCGCGAGCCTGCGGGCAGACAATAAAGGCCCATGCGCTGGTGGGTTAATGTCGCGTTACAATGGTGTACTAAAGTTTACTTAAATGTCGAGAGACTTCAGGGGGAAGAGACAGGAAAGCCACCCGAGGGTGGCTTTTCTATCGGCAGGCTTCACTTTTTTCCAACAGGTTACGGCGAATACTCAGCCCAGATAGGCGTTGAGCATCCACACGGTCTTTTCCTGCTCGCGAATGTAATCGCTGGCCATAGAGGCGGTGCCTTCATCGTCGGCATCGCTGGCCTGGGAGAGCAGTTCGCGCTGGAGCTCGATCAGAACCTGAAAGCCTTTCACCAGGCCCTGAACGCACTGCTTGCCGTCGGAGACCTGCTTGTCTTCCTGGATCTGGGAAATCTTGGCGTAGTCGCTGTAGGCGTGCAGCGGCTGATAACCCAGTGTGAGAATGCGCTCGGCCACTTCGTCGACCTTGGTCAGCAGGTCGGTGTAGATCTCTTCGAATTTGGCGTGAAGCTCGAAGAAATGCTCGCCCTTGATGTTCCAGTGATAACCGCGGGCGTTCATGTAGAACACCTGGTAGTTGGCCAGCAGGGCGTTGAGCTTTTCCGCAAGCTGGGACGCGCTGGAAGCGTGCAGGCCAATGGCATTGGTATCGGACATGAGATCTCTCCTTGAAGGTGCTGAAAGTCAGTCTAACCGGGCGTCACATCGAGGCCCATCCAAGCATCTGTATGGGATGAATAGTGACGTTCTATCATGTCGCGATCATGTCGCGACGTGCCGCGCTCTCTTGAAGATATCAGGGCAGCACGAGGGGAAAGCAAGGGCCAGAGGCGAGCGAAATGTCGCACCTCTAGCGAGGGGCGACCTGCCAGAGTCGGGCCAGTGTGCGCGCGCGGTCGCTCAGCAGTTCGCCGCAGCGTGACAGCGCCTCGTCCAGTGTGAGCGGGCCGTCCGCCAGAGCAAACGCCGCCGTGATGCCGTGATCGAAGGCGGCCTGCCACTGGTCCCCCAGGCGCCCGACCAGCGCGACCGTAGGAACGCCGAAGCGTTCGGCACGGCGAGCGATGCCGATCGGCGTCTTGCCTGACAGGCTCTGGCCGTCCAGCTGGCCTTCGCCAGTGATCACCCAGTCGGCATTGGCGAGCAGCGCGTCGAATTTCACCTGCTCCATGACCAGCTCGATGCCGGGGCGCAGCGTGGCGCCGAGGAAGGCGCGCGCGGCGAAGCCCATGCCGCCGGCGGCACCGGCACCCGGCAGTTCGCGGAAATCCTCCCCCAAGGCTTCCGCCGCATGATCGGCGAAGTGGGAGAGCGCACGGTCGAGCCGTTCGACGTCGGCGCTGGTGGCGCCTTTCTGCGGGCCGAAGATGGCACTGGCACCCCGCGGGCCGAGCAGGGGGTTGTCGACGTCGACGGCGGTCCGCACCTCCAGCGAGGCCAGGCGAGGGTCGAGCCCGTCGAGATCGAGCGTCGCCAGATCGGCCAGCGCGGCGCCACCCGGCGGAAGGGGCCGCCCTTCGCTGTCGAGCAGGCGGGCGCCGAGGGCCACCAGCATGCCCGCGCCAGCATCGTTGGTGGCACTGCCGCCCAGCGTCAGTACCAGCGAACGAGCCCCCGCATCCAGCGCCGCCTCGATCAGTTGGCCGACGCCGAAGGTGGTGCTGTGAAGCGCGGTGCGCTCCTCTCGTTCGAGCTGCTGCAGGCCGCTGGCTTCGGCCAGTTCGACGAACGCGGTGAGGGTGGCCTGGTGCCAGCCCCAGGCCGCCGTGGCCTCGCGCCCCAGCGCGTCCTGCACGTTCGCCGTTCGCCGCTCGGCACCGGTGGCCGCCAGCAGCGCATCCAGCGTGCCTTCGCCGCCATCGCCCATCGGGCATTCATGCAAGATGGCATCGGGCAGCTCCCGCTTCAGGCCGGCGGCAATGGCGGCGGCGGCGTCGCGGGCGGAGAGCGCATCCTTGAAGCTGTCAGGGGCAATGACGATATTCATGGCATCCTCTGTCGAGAGTAGACGAAAGTGAAACGGGCTCGTCGTGGCAGCGGTCAGCATAGCGTCGTTCCACGCCGACGGCGACGGGCTATCGTGACCTGCTGATCGCCACTCGCGCGCTCGTGCGACGTTGCCGCCCGCTCACGTCGGAAGTCGTCACGATGGGCGTGGATTGGCAGGGGGGAAACTGGCATGCTGAACGCTGTTCGCAATCCCCCGCAAGGAGGCTGTCATGAACGATCGACGATGTCGGATTGGGCGCTGGATGGTTCTCTTCATCGGGCTCGGATTGTTGAGCGGTTGCCAGGCACTGTCGGCACCGGCGCCCACCTCGGCGGCCGGCGGCAATGCGCTACCGGCCGCCTGCCGCTGGCCGGCCGGCAGTGCCGATCCGCTGGAGCGGCTACGGGCCACGCGCGAGGCGCTCGAGAGCCAGGGCTACGCCATTCTCGATACCGATGCCACGCTGGGCCTGGTCAGCGCCGAGCGCAAGACATTGCAACCGGGCCTCGGCGCGGTGGAAAGCCCGCTAGGGCGCACCGGCTTCTGGGGCGGCTTCGGCCTGGGTGGGCGGAACGGCTATTCGCTGGGCGTGTTCCAGAACTTCGGCGGTGGCTACAACACCGACCCGGTCCAGATCGAGCGCGTCTCGGTGGTGACGCCGGAGCAGACGACCCTGGTCGACCGTGATTCGGTCGTGGTCGATTACAACGGCTATCTGATCGACGCACGCAGCTACAACCAGCCGTCGTTCTGTCAGCAGTTGCGACAGGACATCGACACCCGCCTGAACAGGACCGCTGGGGAGGCAACGCCATGAATCAACGCAAGATGCCCGCGCTTCGGCGGCGTACGGTATCCCGTTCCCGCCCCTGGCGAGTCGCCGGGCTGGGGCTGCTGATCGGGATGCTTTCGCTGACCGGCTGTGCCGTCGCGCCCCAACCGCAGCCGCGGAGTATCGCCGTCGAGGCGACGGCGGAATCCACCCTCAAGGCAACGCTCGCGATGCTGGCCGAGCGCGGGTTCGTGATCCGTCACGCCGATGGCGACCTGGGCCAGATCGATGCCGTGCTGGCGTCTCGCTCCGGGTACGAGGTCCACGCCCAGGTCACCAGTGGGGGCGAGCGTCCTCCGGGGCTGGTCATCCAGAACGGCGATACCTTCCTCACCCTGAGTGGCCGACGCGGCGGCCAGCCATTGGATGCGCTGGAGCTCGATCCGCTGTTCATCGACGTTCAGAATCGGTTGGGATTGTTGCCTTGAAGAAAGCGTCGTCTCGCTGCCGCTATGGTTGGCTGGGCCTGGGGATCGCCCTGTGTCTGGGAGGGCCTTCGGCGGCGTTGGCTCACCCGCACGGCTGGGTCGACATGAGCGTCGAAGGGATCTTCGATGACGAAGGAAACCTGACCGCGCTGCGTCAGCGCTGGCGCATGGACCCGTTCTACAGCCAGGTGGTGATGGAGGAGATGGCGACCGCCGACGACGCCACCAGCATGGCCGAGCGTCTCGATGCGCTGGGCGTCGAGATCCGCGACAACCTCGCCACCCAGCACAACCTCACCACTATCACTCTCGACGACGACCCCTTGGCCCAGGGAGATGTCAGCGACACCAATACCGACTATCGCGACGAGCGGTTGATCTACGATTTCGTGCTGCCGCTGGCGACGCCGCAACCGCTGGCCGGTCGTACCTTGCGCTATCGGATCTTCGATCCGACCTACTACATCGAGATGGTCCACGAGGCCAACGAGGATGGCTCCCGGCCGCTGCCTGGCGCCCTGACGCTGGCAAACGCCCCCGAGGGGTGTGCCACGGTCGTCGTCAAGGCAACGCCGGACCCGCAGAAGGTGATGGAAGCGGCGATGCTGGACAAGAGCGAGACCGGCGAGCCGAATCTCGGCCGCTTCTTTGCCGAGACCGGAGAGATCACGTGCCCCGGTTGAATGCGTTGCTGAAAGTGATGATTCCGTTGGCAATGCTGGTCGCCATCGGCGTGGCGGGGTATTCGCTGGGCTGGTGGCAGCAGGCCGCGGTACGCATCGTGTACTGGCAGGGCGAGTTCTACCACGCCCTGGTCGAGGCGGTCACCGCCCTCAAGCGTACGCCGAGCGCGGCGACCTGGGGCTTGTTGCTCGGCGTGAGTTTCGGCTACGGCGTCTTCCATGCGGCGGGGCCGGGTCATGGCAAGGTGGTGCTGAGCACTTACCTGGCCTCGCAGGGCGGCGCCTGGCGTCGCGCGCTGGGGCTTTCCGCGCTGGCGGCCTTGCTGCAGGGCGTCATGGCGATCGCCATCATCGGCGTGCTGGTCTTCGGTCTGGGCTGGCTGACCCGACAGGCGATGGGCAGCATCGAGCAGGCCGAGCTCGTCAGCTTCGCCGTCGTCTCGCTGCTGGGGTTGTGGCTCTGCGTGCGTTCGCTGCGTCGCCTATGGCGTTCGCGCCACGCCAGTTCGCACGCGCAGGAGGGCATTCATGAGCAGCGCCATACGCACGGGGCGCACTGCGGCTGCGGGCACGAGCATCATGTCGACCCGCGCAAGGCGAGCGACTGGCGCGTGGCTCTGCTGACGGTGCTCTCGATCGGCATTCGGCCCTGTAGCGGCGCCGTCCTGCTGCTGGGCGCGGCCGCGTTGCTGGACCAGTTCGGCAAGGGCGTGGTGGCGGTGTTGGCGATGTCGGCGGGAACGGCGCTGACCGTCTCGGTGCTGGCGCTGCTCAGCGTCGTGGCGCGGGATTGGGTCACACGTCATCTCGAGCCGGCGGCTGGCGGCGGTCAGTGGCAGGCCTGGATCGGCCTGGCGGGCGGAGCGCTGATACTCGTGCTGGGGCTATCGCTGACGCTGGCGCAGTGGCAGCGAGGCCCGGCCGCCGCGCCGCCCATGCTGGGCGCACCCACGGCGCAATCCGAACCTGCCCCGGGGCCATTCGGGTCGAGGCGCGGCTGATTCTGGATCGTCTCGAGCCGACGCGCCAAGCTCGCGGTCAGTTCGTCAGCTCGCCAAGTCGTCAGCTTGCCAGGTCGCCAGGTCGCCAGGTCGTCAACTCAAGAGACCGGCTTCACCTGCCAGTCGAACGATCTCGTCGCGGCGCCCTTCGAGCGCGTCGTCGGCGTAGGCCTCGGCCACTCCCTGCCCCCAGACCGGGCCCGGCCAGGCGGCATCGCCCTGAAAGCGTACGATCACGTGCAGATGGAGCTGCGGCACCAGATTGCCCAGCGTGGCGACGTTCAGCTTGTCGCCGCCGTAGTGGCGCATCATCGCCTGGCCCAGTCGAGTGGCTTCCTGCCACAGACGCGCCTGATCGTCGGGGGACAGATCGTAGATCTCGACGACATCGTCGCGCTGCGGGACCAGAATGACCCAGGGGTAGCGCGCATCCCGGCTCAAACGGACCTGGCACAACCGCAGATCGATGACGTGGACGCTATCCTGCTGCAGGCGTGCGTCGAGCGTGAAGAGGGACATGGCGGCTCCGGTTGGAAGGCGGCGAAGAACAAGGTCGAAAGAGAGGGTTCGAGGCGCCACTTTACGTCGCTGCCATGAGGGCGTCGAGTCGCGCGGCGACCGCGGGAACGGTGGTAAGATTTCGGCGTTGCCGCCGTGATAGCGGTAAGCGCTATCGAAAGGCGGCCCTGTAACGAGGATTGGACGATGAAAGCTGGATGGGGATGGCTGGCCATTGGCTGCCTGTTATTGACACTGAGTGCCTGCAACACGATGCATGGACTGGGCCAGGATATCGAGCGCGGCGGCGAGAAGATCCAGAACGCTTCCCGCTAGGGTCTGTTNNTCAACAGACCCTAGGCCCGTTGCCGTCTCGGCGCGACCCACGTTGCCGTGCATGAAACGGTGATAGGCCGGCAGTTTGGAAGCGAAATCCGACAGTTAGACAAGTCGTATTACGCGTTTTCCATGACTTTCTGCTACCTTGATGACAGGCCGATAACAAAACGGCCCGGATGAGCCAAGAATTCATCCGTCTAAAACGTTAAGGAGGACGACACCATGAAACGCCTGATTGCTTTCTCTCTGTTCGCACTGTTCAGCGCCGGTATCCTGGCGGGATGCAACACCGTCGATGGCGCTGGCAAGGACGTCGAAGCCGGTGGCGAAGCCGTACAGGACGCTGCCAGCTGAGTTCACAAACGCCCGGTCCCGAGGATCGGGCGTTTTGCCATTCCGCCTTGCCGGAATATCTTGTCTGATGAATATCTTGCCTGACCTCGTCCAAGTCATCCCTGCCTCTCGCAACGCACCCGTGACCCCATGATCTCGTGATAAAGTAAAGCCGTGCTTCCTCCCTGACGCGTCGATGGAACGGAGTCATGCATGACATCGTCTTCCCAGTCATCTCTGTCTGATAACGATCCCGTGGCGATCTTCGATGACGCCAGTGCCTGCTCCCTCGATACGCTTCCCGGGCCGCAGGAGTCTCCCGTCTCCATCGTGTTCAACGACACCGCCTACGCCACTGTGCTGGCGACGCCGGACCAGCTCGAAGCGCTGGCGGTCGGGTTCGCGTTCAGCGAGGGCGTGATCGATCGCTATGCCGATGTCGGTGCCATCGAGATCGAGACCAGCCGCCACGGTTTCCGGGTTCGTCTGCGGGTTGCCGACCGGATCGCCAGACGCGCCGGCAGCCAGGCGCGGGCAACGCTGTCGACCAGCGGCTGCGGCGCCTGCGGCGTGCAGGAGGAGTCGCAGTTGCTGTTTGGCCTGACCCGTCTGCCCGACGCGGCGCTGCCGGAAGTCGATACCCTCGCGTCGGGCCTTGAATCTCTGCGCACCGAATCCGCCCCCGGCATGCACCTGGCCCTGGGGCTTTCCCAGGCGGGCACGGTCGCTACGGTCGGCCGCGATATCGGGCGGCACAACGCCCTGGACAAGGTGATCGGCGCCAGCCTGATCACCGGCATCCTGCCGGCGCTGGTGATGACCTCCAGCCGCTGTAGCCTGGAGCTGGTTCAGAAAAGCGTCAGGGCGAAGATCCCTGCCTTGGCGACGCTCTCCTATCCCTCCCGTCTCGCGGTCGAAGTCGCGCGCAGCTGCAACCTGACGCTGATCAACTGCCATCGTGGCAAACGGCTCGAACTGTTGAGTCGCGGCGATGGCTGAGCCACGGTTCGGCGGAACCGATGAGGGTCGATGAACATCGATGAGCATGCGAACGATTTTGCTGCATGCTATGCTGTGGCCCCCTGATACGACGTTGCCCTCATCGTCTTCTCGGCATTCGACAGCTTCCGAGGCACGAATGTCGTCAGCGCTCCGCTGGAGGTCGCCCTATCGCCTGTCGGCCGGCAGCGTCGATCCGGTCAGCGTTGAAAGCCAGCATCGTTCGAGACGAGATCAGCAAGCATTGCCGCCAGCCGAAGACGCGCTCGGCCAACCCCGAACACGCCTGCTCCTGACGTTTTCCTGATCGAACTTGTTACCATTGACGACCGAGTGTCATTGCGCTCACGCCCCGAGCCTGCAAGCATTCGTGATCGTCGTCCGATCGTTTCCCGGGAGGAGAAACATGTCCCAGCCCCGCCAAGAATCCAGCCAGAACGCGTCCGGCGCCGATGTCATCCCGCCGGATGCGAAGATCTTCGACTATCACAACCCGGCGGGCGGCTGGGGCGCGCTGAAGTCGGTCGGCAAGCATCTGTTGCACAGCCGTTCGCCGGCCCTCAATGCGCGTTCGCTGTTCAAGCTCAACCAGCCGGACGGCTTCGACTGTCCGGGGTGTGCCTGGGGCGATCCGGAGCACGGCTCCTCTTTCGAATTCTGCGAAAACGGCGTCAAGGCGGTGACCTGGGAAGCGACGGCCAAGCGTGTGACTCGCGAGTTCTTCGCCAGACACAGCGTCAGCGAACTGAAGACCTGGGACGACTACCGGCTCGAGGACCAGGGGCGGCTGGTGGAGCCGATGCGCTACAACGCCAAGTCCGACCACTACGAGCCGATCGCCTGGGACGACGCGCTCGAGATGATCGCCGCCGAGCTCAAGGCGCTGCCCACGCCGGACGACGCCATCTTCTATACCTCCGGCAAGGCGGGCAACGAGTCCGCCTACGTGTTCCAGCTGCTGGCGCGCCTTTACGGCACCAACAACCTGCCGGACTGCTCCAACATGTGTCACGAAGCCAGCGGCGTGGCGCTCAATGCGGCGCTGGGCACCGGCAAGGGCAGCGCGCGGCTCGAGGACTTCGAAAAGGCCGAGGCGATCTTCGTGTTCGGCCAGAACCCGGGCACCAACCACCCGCGCATGCTCGGCGTCCTGCGCGAGGCGGCGGAGCGGGGCGCGACCATCGTCACCTTCAACACCTTGAAGGAGCGGGGGCTCGAGAAGTTCGCCGATCCGCAGAAGCCGTTCGAGATGCTGCACAACGGCAGCCATCGCATCAGCAGCCACTACTTCCGGCCCAAGCTGGGCGGCGACATGGCCGTGGTGCGCGGCATGGCCAAGGCGCTGTTCGCTCGCGATGCCGCCGGAGAGGACGTGCTCGATCACGACTTCCTAGCAGCCCATACCGCTCATTTCGAGGCCTATCGTGCTTGCGTCGAAGCGACCGAATGGACCGCACTGGAGGCCCAGTCCGGCCTGACCCGCGAGGAGATGGAGCAGGCCGCCGAACTCTACGCGCGCTCCAACGCCACCATCGTCTGCTGGGCGATGGGCATCACCCAGCACGTCCATTCCGTGCCGACGGTACGCGAGATCGTCAATCTGCTGATGCTGCGCGGCAACCTGGGCAAGCCGGGCGCCGGTACCTCGCCGGTTCGTGGCCACTCCAACGTCCAGGGCGATCGCACCATGGGCATTTTCGAGAAGCCCTCCAAGGCGCTGCTCGATGCGCTGGAGGCGAAGTACGGCCGGCCGATGCCGCGGGAGCACGGGGTCGATTCCGTGGCGGCGGTCGAGGCGATGCGCGACCGGCCGGGCAAGGTGTTCATCGGTCTGGCCGGCAACTTCACCCGCGCGATTTCCGACAGCGTCGTCACCGAGAAGGCGATGGCCAACTGCCGGCTGACCGCGTTCATCAGCACCAAACTCAATCGCAGCCACCTGGTCACCGGCGAGCAGGCGCTGATTCTGCCCTGCATCGGCCGCAGCGAGATCGACCGCAGCATCGATCGCAACGGAGTCGCGGGCAAGTCGCAACTGATCACGGTGGAAGATTCGATGAGCATGGTTCACGGCTCCGCCGGTATCAACAAGCCGGCGGACAAGGCGCTGCGTTCCGAGATCGCCATCCTCACCGGCATCGCCGAGCGGCTGTTCGCCAACGAAACGATCGATGACGAGGTCATCGATTGGGCCGCGATGCGCGAGGATTACGACGTCATCCGCGAGCATATCGCGGCGGTCATCCCCGGCTTCGAGGACTTCAACTCCCGCGTGCGCGCGCCGCGAGGGTTCTGGCTCGCCAACCCGGTGGCCCGGCTCGAATTCGGCACGGCGACCGGCAAGGCCGAGTTTTCCGATGACGCGCTGCCGACGGCGGTCATGCATCAGCGTCTCGCCTCGCGCGAGGGCTGGCTGACGCTGCAGACGATGCGCTCCCACGATCAGTACAACACCACCGTCTACGGCTACGACGACCGTTATCGCGGCATCGAGGGCGGCCGGCGGGTGCTCTTCCTCAACCGGGACGACATCGCGCGTCTGGGCTTCGAGGCCGGGCAGTGGGTCGATCTGATCGGTGAATCGGACGATGGCGTGACCCGCCGCGTCGAGGGCTTCAAGATCGTCGCCTACGACACGCCCCAGGGCTGCGCCGCTGCCTACTATCCGGAGACCAATCCGCTGATCCCGCTCGACCACAAGGGCGATTTCAGCCACACGCCGGCGTCCAAGTCGGTCGCCGTCAGGCTCGAGCCGAGCACGCGGCTTGCCTGAGCTCCCTGACCCGGTCGACCTGCAGCGCCAGTGGCAGACGCTGCAGGTCGAGCAGCCCCAGCTCGATCCGCTGGCGGCACTAGTGCTGGTAGCCTTGAGAGCGCTCGATGCACAGGGCGGCGGTGGAGAGGAGAAGACGGGCACGACCACGGCGGTGCTGTCGCGCCGCCTGGGCATCGAACACGCCCTGGTCCGACGCGCCGCGACCGAGCTCGAAAGCGGCGGCTGGGTCCTGACCCGGCCGGCCGGCGGCGCCAGCCCCGCCATGCGGTTGATCTTATCGCCCGTTTGCTGACTCAATGCCGGTATCGCCGATTGTCGCGATCATCGTAGGACACGATCAACGGAAAACACGATCACCGGAGAAAAGGGAGCGTTACATGCCGGACAATCATCTGCAGGGACGGGTCGCGGTCGTGACCGGCGGCGGCGTGGGTATCGGTCATGCCATCGCCAAGGCACTGGCGGCCGCCGGGGCGAGGGTGGTGATTACCTATCGTTCCCACGAGCCCGATTCAAAAGCGCTGGCAGCGTTGACCGCCAGCAGCGGTGAAACGGCGCTGGCCCGGTCGCTGGACGTCACCGACGAAGCGGCCGTCGAGCGCTTCGCGAGCTGGCTGAAAGAGGAAGTCGGCGTTATCGATATTCTGATCAACAACGCCGGCGGGTTGATTCAGCGCTCGACCATCGAGGAGATGCCGTTCTCGCTGTGGCGCCAGGTGCAGGCGCTCAACGTGGATTCGGTTTTCCTGGTCACCCACCATCTGCTGCCGCTGTTCCGCGATGGCGGCGGACGCATCGTCACGGTGTCCTCGCTGGCCGGGCGCAACGGCGGTCATCCCGGCGCCACGGCCTACGCCACCGCCAAGGCGGCGCTGTTCGGCTTCACCCGCGGGCTGGCCAAGGAAGTGGCGAATCGGGGAATCACGGTCAATGCGCTGGCGCCGGGCTTCATCGAGGCGACGCCGTTCCATGCGACCTTCACCACCGACGAATCCAAGCGCGCCACCATCGAGACGATCCCCGCCGGGCGGGCCGGGCTGCCCGAAGACGTCGCCTCGGCGGCAGTCTGGCTGGCGAGCGACGGCGCCGCTTTCGTCTCCGGCACCATCGTCGACATCAACGGAGCCCAGTACTTTGGTTGAGGGCTTTGGCTAAGGGCTTTGGCTAAGAGCTTTGGCTGAGCTCAACCCCCGAACGAGTACCGTCGCTCCAGTCGCTCGAACAGCAGGTCGGTGACGATCGCCAGCAGGCCGACCAGCAGCGCGCCCTGGATCACGTAGGCCAGGTTGTTGCCGACCAGGCCGGCGATCAGCGGCGTGCCGAGGCTCTTGGCGCCGACGGTGGAGCCGATGGTGGCGGTGCCGATGTTGACGATCACCGAAATGCGAATGCCGGCAATGATCACCGGCATCGCCAGGGGCAGCTCCACGCGGCGCAGAATCTGCCAGCGGTTCATGCCGTTGCCGCGGGCGGCTTCGAGCGTGGTCCGGGGCACCGTGCCGAGACCGGCGATGGTGTTCTGGATCACCGGCAGCAGGCCGTAGAGCGAGAGCGCGATGATGGTCGGAGCGAAGCCGAAGCCGGCCAGCGGCACGGCAATGGCGAGTACCGCGGCGGGCGGGAAGGTCTGGCCGATCGCGGCCAGCGACGACACCATCGGCTCGAACTCGCGCCCGACCGGGCGGGTCACGAACAGGCCCGCGGCGACGCCGATCGTCACCGAAATCAGCGACGACATCAGCACCAGCCCGATGTGCGCGAGCATCAGGTTGAGGAAGCTGTCCCGGGCGTAGAGCGGGTTGCCGAGGTCCGGGAACAGCGCCCGGAACAGCGGCTCCAGCTGGCCCATGCCCAGCGTCAGGCCGATCAGCAACACGATCAGTACGCCCAGCACCCCGTTCCCGGCGGAGGCAGCGCGTAGCCGCCGTGCCCCGTGGATCGCGCCGTTCATGAAACCTCGCTCCCCGCTTCCGCCTGAATCCCCATGATGCCCTGCATGCCGATCTCGCCGATCAGCTTGCCCGCGTCGTCGATCACCGGCAGTACCATCACGCGATACCACACCATGCGGGAGAGCGCCTCCTTCAGGCTCATCTCGGGCGTGGCGGTCCACTCGGGCTTGACCGGCGTGACGCCATGGTCGTCGTCCAGCCGCGCGCCTTCGAGGGCAACCGGTCGGCCGGCGTCGTCGAGCTGCCAGCAGTGATCGAGACCGGGAAGGGTGGCGTGGTGTTCGAGACTCGGTGGCCGTTGGTATTGATGCACCCAGCGCCTCGAGAGCAGCTTGAGGCCGAGATCCGCCTGGCCGATGAATTCGCGCACGAAGTCGTCCGCAGGCTTCACCATCATCTCGATCGGGCGGTCGTACTGTACCAGCCGGCCGCCGTTGAGCAGCGCGATGCGGGTCGCGAGCTGCAGCGCCTCGTCCATGTCGTGGGTGACGAAGACGATGGTCTTGCCGGTCTGCTGGTGGACGCGCTTGAGTTCCGCCTGGAGCACCTCGCGGGTGAGCGGGTCGACCGCGCCGAAGGGTTCGTCCATCAGCAGCACTTCCGGATCGGCGGCCAGCGCCCGGGCTACGCCGACACGCTGCGCCTGCCCGCCGGAGAGCTGATGCGGATACTTGTGGCGGAATTCGGCGGGATCGAGATGGAACATCGCCATCAGCTCGTCGACCCGGTCGTCGATACGCGACTTCGGCCACTTCAGCAGCTGCGGCACGGTGGCGATGTTCTGGGCCACGCTCCAGTGCGGGAAGAGCCCGGTCGACTGAATCGCGTAGCCGATCCGCCGTCTGAGCTGTTCGGCCGGCAGATCGGTGACGTCGTCGCCATTGAGAATGATGCGGCCGCCGCTCAGGGGGACCAGGCGATTGATCATCTTCAGCGTGGTCGACTTGCCACAGCCTGATGGCCCGATCAGCACGCCGAACTCGCCAGTCTCCAACGTCAGCGAGACGTCATCGACGACGTTCGTGCCGGCGTAGGTCTTGGTCAATCCTTGCAATTCAATCATGGATCTTTCCTGATCGGTGCCTGAAACGGCGTCAGCGAGTGCCGGATGGGCGACTCAGGCTGACCAGAATCTGCAGCACGAAGTCGGCGATCACCGCCAGCACGATGGTCGGGATGGCCCCCAGCAGCACCAGATCGATGGCGTACTGGCCCAGCCCCTGGAAGATGAAGGCGCCGAAGCCGCCGGCGCCGATCAGCGCGGCGACGACCACCAGGCCGATCGCCTGGACGGTGACGATACGAAGTCCCGAGAGAATCACCGGCAGTGCCAGCGGAATCTCCACCTGCCACAGTATCTGACGTGGCGTCATGCCCATGCCGCGAGCCGCTTCCAGTGCACCGCTGGAGACGCCGGCAAGGCCGGAGTAGGTGTTGCGCACGATCGGCAGCAGCGAATAGAGCACCAGCGCGATGATCGCCGGCGCCACGCCGATCCCGCTCACACCCAGCTCGCCCAACCACGGCGCGGCGCGGCCGAGCGCCGAGAGCGGCGCTATGAGCAGCCCGAACACGGCGATCGAGGGTAGTGTCTGGAAGACGTTGAGCACGCTGAACAGGCCGTTGCGCAGGCGGGCGCGACGATTCGCCAGCAGTCCCAGCGGCAGGCCGATCAGCAGGGCAGGCAGCAGGGCGCCGCCCACCAGCAGCAGGTGGCGAATGAGCTGGTCGACGAAGTTTTCCTCCTGATTGGCGAACTCGCGCATGATCGACAGCGGCGCGAGCAGCTCGCCGGAGAAACAGATGCCGATCACGGCCAGGGCCAGCGCGCCGTACAGCGCACGCTGGATCAGGCCGAGGCGCAGTCGCTGCAGGGCGTCGATGGCGATCAGGGCGGAGACGAGAAGCAGGATCCAGAAGGTCGCGCCCTGGGAAACGCGCGCAGCTGGCGAGGCATCGACCAGCGCGCGATGGGCGTAATCCCCGAGGCCGTAGAAATCGAGCGCCAGCAGCGGCAGCGTGGCGGCCAGCGCGAGCCATTGCGAGGCGCGTGGATCCATCGGCTTTGCCAGCGCCGCGATCAGCAGGGCCATCCCGATCAGAGCAAGGGCAGCGAGCTGCCAGCTTGCCAGCGCCTGCCAGAGCATCACCGACTGCCCCGAGGCCAGCCGGTTGGGCGAGAGACTGGCGAAGGGCAGCAGCCCGACGCTGGCGACGGCGGCGACGAGCAGCGTCATCAGCACCCGATTGCCGACCCATCGATGGCTTGCGACCGACGCCATGATCGAGTTCAGTCCAGCAGGCCTTGTTCGGTGAGATAGTCGTGGGCGACCTGATCCGCCGGCAGGCCGTCGACCTGGATCTTGCCGTTCAGCGTCTGCAGCGTTTCACGGTCGAGCGATTCGAACACCGGTTTCAGCAGCTCCTCGATCTGCGGATAGGACTCGAGTACCGACTGGCGCACCACCGGAGCCGGTTCGTAGACCATCTGCACGCCCTGGGGATCGTCCATCACCTTGAGCCCGGCGGCGGCAATGGCGCCATCCGTGCCGTAGACCATCGCCGCATTGGTGCCGCTGGTGCCTTCGGCCGCGGCGCGGATCGTCGCGGCAGTATTGCCGCCGGAGAGCACCAGTAGCTGGTCTTCGCCGAGCGTGAAGTCATAGGCGCGCTGGAAGCTCGGCAGCGCCGCGTCGCTTTCGACGAATTCCGCCGAGGCGGCCAGCTTGATCTCGCCGCCGTCGCTGACCCACTGGCCGAAGTCAGCCATGGAGGAGAGATCGTTTTCATCGGCCAGATCCTGGCGCACGGCGATCGCCCAGGTGTTGTTGGCGGGTGCCGGAGTCAGCCACGCCAGCTGGTGCGCTTCACTGTCGGCGGCCTTGATCTTCTCGTAGCCTGCCTGCTCGTCCTTCCACGCCGGGTCGTCGGTGGTATCGGTGAAGAACGCGCCGTTGCCGGTGTATTCGGGATAGAGATCGATATCGCCGGCCACCAGCGCCTGGCGCACGATGTTGGTCGGGCCGAGCTGCAGACGGCTCTCCACCGGCAGGTCGGCGTTTTCCAGTACGTCGACGATCATGTTGCCGAGCAGCGAGCCTTCGGTATCGATCTTGGAGGCGACGCGAATCGGCTGCTGGTCGTCCTGCGCCATGGCCTGGCTCATGCCCAGGCTGACGGTCATCGCCACGGCGGCAACGGAAGTGAGTAGACGGGGGAGCGAGTGGGACATGGCGGCGTTCCTTTGCGATCGATGAGCCCAAGGCTCGGTTGTCGAGCTTGCAGACTCGATTGTTGTGGGCGTCCGTCCGGGACGGCTGTTGTCGAGGGCCAAATGATGAACCTGGTCAGGCCAAGGTTTGAGTCTAGCGATACTGCGCCCGGCCGACCAGCCGATGCCGAGCCTGGCGCTAGCTGCTAGGATGGATTCATCCGAAGTGGATCCAATGAGGAGTAGGACATGAAGTTTCCTGGTGCGGCGTTGATCGTGAGCGGTTTTCTACTGGCGGGTTGCAGCACCGCGCCCAAGCCCGACGAGGCGCCTCGGCCGCCGGACGTGAAGCCGGTTCCCGAAGATGCCTGCGGTGCCCAGACCGTCGGCAGTCTGGTAGGGCAGATCCTGACGGACGATCTGCAGGCGCATATTGCGGATCGCTCGCGTGCCGCCGAGATCCGGGTCATGGAACCTGGCAAGGCTTACACGATGGATTATCGTTCAGAACGACTCAACATCAAGGTCGACGACCAGCGCATGATCACGGATATCACCTGTGGTTAAGCGCTAGAAAGGAATATTTCGAGGGCCGGCCAAAGACCGGCCCTCGACGTTTCAGGAATCTGCCAGCCAGTGGCGCTCCGGCAGATCGGACAGCCTCTCGAAAGACGTTGCCGCAGCATTCAGCAAGGAGACCCCATGTTACGCACCGAGATCCTCAACGAAGGCACGCTGCACTGCTTTCCTCGCGGGCTGAAGTACGAAAACGGCTCGCTGGTCAACGTCGAAGTCTCGGCCGTGGTCTTCGACGGCGAGCGTCTGATTCTGGCCAGCGACAAGCCGATCCCCGGCGACGAACGTTCCGCGGCGTTCGCTTTCGAGTTGATCGATGGCTTGCCGGATCCGGACAGTATCCAGTACCTGACCGCGGATGCCATCCGGCACGCGGTCAAGTACGAGGATTTCGCCCTGACCGTCGATGGTCGCTATATCCTGGCGACGACCGGCTTCGACCGCATCGACGACGAGAGTCACGCGCTCAATGCCTACAACCATCTGCTGGTCTGGCCGGTGGGCGAGCCGGATCGCGTCCAGGTCGTGGACCCGGATCCGCGCGACGGCGTCGGGGGCTCGCTGGAGTTGCGGCGCAAGCTCGATGAAGCGATCGGCCTGCCGTATTACAAGATCGAAGGGCTGGCGGCGGTCCCGGCGCTGACCGACCTTGGCGAAAAGTGCGATGGTCTGCTGCTGTTCGGCGTGCGCGAACAGGGTCAGGCCTACGACGATTTCGAGTACGTGGCACGCTTGGTGGGCGTTCACTACCGCATGACGACCGACGGCAACCTCGAGTTCGTCGACAAGCTTTGCGAGCGCTATCGCTTCGAGCCCTCGGAGTACGCTGGCGTTCGTCATGTCTGCGGGCTTTCGAGTCTCGAGTACGACCCCCACAACGATCGCCTCTACCTGATGGCGAGTTTCGAGATCGAGGACGAGGCGGGCGAGCAGACCGGTGGCTATCTGTGGTCGATGCCGCTGGCCGATCTGACTCGCGGCGTCAGCCCGTCGATCGTCGAGGACGCCCATGGCGAGGTGCTGGAGTTCGAGCACAAGGCGGAGGGGCTGGCGGTGCTCGATACCGAGCGGCTGTTCGTGGCTTACGACAACGACCGCGACATGACCCTGGGGCGGATCGACGAGCGTGACGAACGGGAAGCGTGCGAGGCGCCCTATACCGTGCTGCGGATCATCGAGTGAAGCCGAAGGCGCCGACGGTCTGACGCCTGACCGATCAGGTCAGGCGCCGGGCTCGCGACTCGGACGAGCGTCGTGCCGTGTCCGAGGCTCGCTGAGCTCGCTTTTCCAGCGCTTCACGGCGACCTGTTCCTTGAGCAGTTCCAGCATGTCGATCAGTACCTGCTGGGTGACCTTGTCGGTCCTGTCGTCGACCTGGAGCCAGGCATCGACGCCGCTGCCGACCAGATCGGTCATCAGCGAGTGGAAGTGGGGCGAACGCAGGCCGTCGATGGCCTCGTGGACCACGCGGCTGGCGATGTCGCTCAGGCTGCGCTCGATACCCTCGGCGACGGCGTCGCCCATGGGTAGGCTGCGCAGGCGACGCAGCTCGTCGTTCTCCGCCATCGTCCTGCTCACCAGCGCGGCGACGTAGCGGTGGACCTGCCGATGATTCTCCGCATAGCCCTTGTCGATCGTTCGCTCCAGGCGTGCGGCGATCTCGTCGACCAGCGCAGCCTTGCGCGGCTGGATCACCTCGGTCGAAATACGCTGGGTCAGGTGCTCGCTGTTGCGGATCTCGTCCTGTATGTCACCGAGCAGGTTGATGGCGACGCGATCGGAAATCTCCTCCATCAGCACCCCGTAGTAGGTACGGTAGAAGCGATAGAGGCGCCAGCGGGTGATGTCGATCACGCCCAGGCGCTGCAGACGTATCAACAGCGAGATGATGCGCAGCACGCGCAGCAGCCGGAAGCCGGCCAGCGGAATGCAGCCGAGCACGTCATACCAGTGCACGAACGGATAGAAGAACCACCGGGCATAGCGCCGCTGGGCGATGGCGATCGCCCAGCCCAGCAGCACGTCGAGCATGAAGATGGCGACGAAACAGAGGTCGATCTCGAAGAAATTGGCCCGGATGGTCGACGCGTAGGCGTCGTGCAGACCCGGCGCCACGGCAGCGAAAGCGGCATTGAGCGGCGGAATCAGGAACAGGCTGTCGAACAGCAGCAGCGCCAGGTTGATCGCCACCAGGATGACGACGGCGAAATCCCAGATCATCAGCATCCGCTCGCTGAGGAGGCTGAGCCGCCGTGTGGCGCGGGGTTGGCGGGAGCGGGTCTCAGGCATCGAACGTCCTTGTTCGCAGGGGCTGTGGTCGAGGTGCATTGATGGCGCGATTGAAGCGCCATTCAGGCGTCGTCAGGCAGGGACGGCGCCGGTCTAGCCGTCGAGCTGGCCGCTCGGGTACGCCTTGAGGTGTTCGGCCATGGCGTTACGTTCTTCTTCCGCTTCCTGCTTGCGCAGTTTCTTGCGTAACGCGGCCTTCTCGAAGCGTAGCTTCTGCAGCGGTGTCTTCAATTCCAGCGCCGGCACGGGGACCGGTTTGCCGCTGCTGTCGACGGCGACCATGGTCAGGTAGCAGCTGTTGGTGTGTCGGATCACCCGCTCCTGGATCGATTCCGCCAGCACCTTGATGCCGACTTCCATCGACGAGCGGCCGACGTGATTGATCATCGCGAGGAAGGTGACCAGCTCGCCGACGTGGATCGGCTGCTTGAACAGCACCTGGTCGACGGAAAGCGTCACCACGTAGCTGCCGGCATAGCGGCTGGCACAGGCGTAGGCGACTTCATCGAGTTTCTTGAGAATCGCCCCGCCATGCACCTTGCCACTGAAGTTGGCCATGTCGGGGGTCATGAGTACGGTCATCGACAGCTCGTGCTGACGAGGCAGGTCATCGGGCGTCACGGTATCCTCGGAATCCAGTGCAGACAAATCCAGTACAGGAATGATTGTGCGCCAGATGTAACACGTTTCACCGCGACTGCCCATCAATCGGCTCGATAGTCGAACCGCCGACCGGGTTCATGCAGACCGCTTTCGGCGGAACCTAGAGCAGGGTCAGCCCAAGGCCGATCACCACCCCCGTGACCACCAGCTGGATCAGACAGAATCCCATGATGTCCTTGGCATTGAGCCCGGCGATGGCCAGCACCGGCAGCGCCCAGAACGGCTGCAGCAGATTGGTCCACGCATCGCCCCAGGCGACGCCCATCGCCACGCGCGAGACATCGGCGCCCAGCGCTTCGGCGGCAGGCAGCATGACCGGCGCCTGCACCGCCCACTGGCCGCCGCCGGAAGGGACGAACAGGTTGACGATGCCGGCGCTGATGAACGACCAGAACGGCAGCGTATCGGCATTGGCGATGGCAACGAACAGCTCGGAGAGCGACTGTGCCAGGCCGGACTGCATCATGATCCCCATGATGCCGGCATAGAACGGGAACTGGATCACGATGCCGGCGCCGCCCTTGATCGCCTCGTTGAGGCTCGATAGCAGGCTGCGCGGAGTACGATGAAGGACGATGGCGAGCGACAGGAACAGGAAGTTGACGCTGTTGAGGTTGAGCCCGCCGCCAGCGAAGAAGAAGTAGTGAACCAGATAGAGCAGGCCCGGAACGCCGACCAGCATCGACAGCAGGGTGCTGTTTTCCAGCCGGTCCGCCGGGCGCTCGATGGCGTTGCGGTCGGGGCTTTCCGGCTCTGCGAGCTGCTCGCGGCTGACGAAGACGCTCTCGTCCTCCGACGGCATCATCCAGCGATTGATCAGCGGCATGATCACGAACAGCGCGACGACGATGATCAGGTTGTAGCCGGCGAAGATGGTCTGCGAGGTGGGAATGATGCCGATCTGGTCTTCGCTGAAATGGCCCGGTGTCGCGATGGTGAGCGGGATCGAACCGGCCAGGCCGCCATGCCAGACGACGAAGCCGGAGTAGGCGCTGGCGATCAGCAGGCGGTAGTCGACCCGGATCTGGCGCGCCAGCGCCTTGGCGAACAGCGCGCCGATCACCAGGCCGAAGCCCCAGTTGATCCAGCTGGCGGCGAGAGAAACCAGAGTCACCAGGATGATCGCGCTGGCAGGCGTCCGGGCGGTAGCGGCGAGCCTGTCCAGCAGGCGCTTGATCGGCGGTGAGTTGGCGAGCATGAAGCCGGTGACCAGCACCAGCAGCATCTGCATCGAGAACGACAGCAGCCCCCAGAAGCCGTCGCCCCAGTACTGCATCACCGCCAGCGGCGAGCGCTGCTCGAACAGCATCGCCGCCAGCGCCGCGACGATCGTCAGCAGCAACACGAAGATGTAGGGGTCGGGCAGGTAGCGCTCGACCAGCTTGACCGCCGGGCGTGAGAGACGCTGCAACATGATGGGGTCGCTCGTTGGAGAAAAGGTAGCGCGAGCCTAACGCATCCTTCGATCCGTCATCAGTCAACCTTGGTCTAGCGTCTTGATTCCGGGGCGATTTCGGCGCCGTAGGACCAGCGAGTCCGGCGGTAGCGGAGATAGCAGGCACCCAGCGAGGCCGAGCGTACCAGGGTGAACAACAGAAACGAGAACCACAGGCCGTGGTTGCCGTAGTCTTGTGTCAGCCACCACACCGGCAGGTAGAAGGCGATCGCCAGCCAGATGGTGTCGCGCATGGCGCGGCTTTCGGTGGCGCCGATGAAGACGCCGTCGAGCAGGTAGCTCCACACCGCCAGTGCCGGCATGGCGATCATCCAGGGCAGATAGTCGGCGGCCGTGGCGCGCACTGCCGGCAGATCGGTCAGCAGCGATATCAGGCCATCGCCGGCAATCGCGAACAGCAGCATCGATGCCCCCGCCACCAGCAGCGACAGCTTGCCGGCGGCCCGCACGGCGTCGCCGAAGTCGTCCCAGTCCCGCCGGCCCACGGAACGCCCGGTCAACGCTTCGGCCGCGTTGGCGAAACCGTCCAGCGCGAAGGAGGTGAGCATGATGAACTGCAGCAGCACCGCGTTGGCGGCGAGCACGGTGTCGCCGAAATTGGCACCCTGAGCGGTGAAGAACGCCTGGGCGAACAGCAGTCCCAGCGTGCGCACGAACAGATGCTGATTGACGCGGATCAACGCCGAGTAGTGCTGCCACACCCATAGCGCGTGACGCGACAGCGATCCGCCCAACTGGCGGCAATGGACGGCGACCCGCCACAGGCCGAAGGCCAGCGCGCTGTAGTCGGCAATCAACGAGGCCCAGGCCACGCCGTCGCTGGCCAGCCCGAAGCCGACCACGAACAGCAGGTCGAGCACGATGTTGACGCCGTTGGTGAGCAGCAGGATCGCCAGGGTGATACGCGTCTTCTGCTGGCCGATGAACCAGCCAAGGATGGCGTAGTTGGCCAGCACCGCCGGTGCCGAAAAGATCCGGATATGGGCGTAGTCGGCGGCAAGCCCCATCGCCGCTTCGCTGCCGTCGAGCAGCCACAGGCCGAAATCGATCAGCGGTTTCGACAGCACGATCAAGGCCAGTCCGATCGCGACCGCCATCACCAGCGACTGGGCCAGCAGTAGCCTTACGCCGCTGTCGTCCTCGCGCCCGACGGCCTGGGAGGTCAGGCCAGTGGTGCCCATGCGCAGAAAGCCAAAGCCCCAGTAGAGAAAGCTGAACAGCGTCGCGCCCAGCGTCACCGCGGCGAGATAGCGTGAATCCGGCAGATGGCCGACCACGGCCGTATCCACCAGGCCGAGCAGCGGTACGGTGATGTTGGAGAGGATGATCGGCCACGCCAGTTTCCAGATATGGCGGGTGGTATAACGTCTGGCGTCGTGATCCGGCTTGCTCGGGGAAGTGTCGGTGCGGCCCACTGGGTGTCTCGTCTCCGTTGGTCGTGTTCGGGCCTTGGCCTTCAGCGGCACGGTGCCGTCGAGCCGGGTGACACAAACGAAAGCGCCGCCGGAAGCGGCGGCGATTCGGTGTCGTGGCATGCGCGCGGCTGTCAGGCCGCGGTGATGATCCGGTATTTTTCCATCAGTTCGTCCTTGGTCTCTTCACGCTCGGGGTCGAGCGGAATGCAGTCCACCGGACAGACCTGCTGGCACTGGGGCTCGTCGAAGTGACCGACGCACTCGGTGCAGCGGTTCGGATCGATGACGTAGATCTCCTCGCCGGGCGAGATCGCATCGTTGGGGCATTCCGGCTCGCAGACATCGCAGTTGATGCATTCATCGGTAATCATCAGGGCCATATCAACGTCCTCGCGACGGGTGACCGCCGTCTGCCGCGAATCGCCGCCGCAGGGCTTCTGCCACGCACGGCGATACATGTTGGGAAACGTCCCCGCCGAGGCGCGCGATCTCGCGCACGAGGGTCGAGGAGATATAGGAGTTCTCGATCTCGGGCGTCAGAAACAGTGTCTCGACGTCCGGCGCCTGAGCGCGGTTCATGTTGGCCAGCTGCATTTCGTATTCGAAATCCGATACCGCCCGCAGCCCGCGCAGGATGATGCGTGCCTGCTGCTGTGCCAGCAGTTCGGTGAGCAGACCGTTGAAGCCGATCACCTCGACGTTGGGCCATTCGGCGACCACTTCCCGCGCCAGCGCCTCGCGCTCCTCGAGCGAGAGCGTCGGCTGCTTGCGCGGGCTCTCCGCGACCGCGATCACGACCTTGTCGAAGATCCGCGCAGCCCGATGGATCAGATCGCGATGACCGTTGGTGATCGGATCGAACGTGCCGGGATAGACGACGGTATTCTGCATTCAGAAGGCTCCGCGATGGCCGGGAACGGGGCCGGCGGACGGTGCGAGGTTCGCACGCGCTGCCGTACCCGGACCCGAGACGTTCAAACTCAATCCAGTGTACCGAAAGGATTGTCGACCTTCAGTGACACCGGGTTGGCATAGCCGGGGATGCGGATCGAGTCGCGACCGACTTCCAGCTCCGGCCCTTCCAGCACGCCCTCGCCGAAGCGATAGATGACATCGAATCGCCCGGCATCGGCGGTGGCTTCGTGCTGCGCGGCGGCGACGAGGGTCTGCTCGCGACGATGCCGCCAGTCGTCGAGCGCGCGCTGGCCGTGGCGCTGGGCCAGCAGGCGTTCGGTGACCTGCGGCGACAGCAAAAGGCCGGTGGCGTTGTTGCCGCCGAAGCCCTTGGCGTTGATGAAGCTGCAGTCGGTCTCGAGCTCGATCGGCGCCTGGAAGAAGCGCAGCCGCTCGGCGTGAACATCGTCGGCGACCGCGTCGAGCGTCGGGATGCCCGGCACCCAGCCGTGGGCGAAGGTGCCCAGGGCACTGGCGATCTGGTCCCCGGCGGCGCTGCCCTGGGAGTGGCCGATGAACGCCTTGATCGCGGCGACCGGCCAGTTCTCGATGCCGTTGGCGCGCGCCACCTGATCGAAGATATGCGACTCGGTGGTGCGGTTCTTCGGCGTGCTGGTGCCGTGGGCATGCAGATAGCTGCGCTGGCGCACGCTCCGTTCGCCGAGGATCGAGGTAGCCAGCGAGACGGATTTGCCCAGGGTGAGATAGTTGCCGATGCCGGGCGCCGAGATCGAGCGCTTCCAGCCATCCGCGTTGACGTTCACCTCGGGCACGGAACCCAGGATCTGGGCGCCGGTCTCGAGTACCAGCGAGTCGTCCATCAGCAGCACGAACTGCGACGCTTCGGCGATGGTGAAGCCGCAGTTGCGGGCGAACGGACGGCAGGCGCGCTGGTAGTCCTCATCGGTCAGCAGCTCGAGGGCGTCGAGCGCCATCAGGCTCTGGTCATCGGCCAGCGCGCTCATGGCGCGGAATCCTTCGATGATTTCCGGCGTCACCGGCGCATCGCTGGTGCCGACCATGACGATGCGGCGGCGGCCGTGACGGATATCGTCGATACCCAGGCGCAGGTTGTAGAGGAACGTGGCGCAGGCGCCTTGAACCGCGCCGGTTCCCCCGACGCTCCCCAGCACGTAGGCGTTGAGGAAGTCCGCCGGCATCTGGCCGTAGCCCAGCGGCATCTGCTTGGAGGTGGTGCGGCTGCCGGTGACGAAGCTCTTGAGCATGCCGCCCCAGCCGGCGTCGTCCAGCTGGCCGATCGAGTTGCCGGCATAGACGGCGATGGCGTCCGGGTCCACCCGGTCGCGCAGCGACTCCCAGTCGAGCCCGCTCTGGCCGAGGCAGTCGCTGACACCGAAGATCGCCATCGACAGCCCGCGCGGATGATGCACGCTGCGATAGAAGCTGTCGGGCGCGAAGCCTTCCGGCAGGCGGCCGGCAGCGCGCACCAGCGCCTGGCGCCGTTCGGGCAGCAGCGCATCCAGCGTCCCGGCGGGAACGCTGACCTCGACCGTCTGCTTGTCGAGCTCGCGCACTTGCCAGCCCGCGGGCAGCGGCTGCGGCAACTGGCGTCGCGACGCGGTGAAGCGCAAGGGGCTATCGAGCGTCATCCGCACTTCACGGTTGCCGGGAATGCCGGCCTCCCCGAAGGCGTCATCCTCGATGCGACGGATCAGCGTATGCTTGAGAATGTACTCGCGATAGCGGCTGACGACCGCCTGTTCGCTCAGAATCTCGCCGTCGGCGCTTTGCCACTGGCCGTCCTCCCGGGAGGTGACCAGTTGCATCAGGGTTGCCAGTGCGACAAGCGTACGAGTCTGTTCGGCCGTTGGCAGAACGTCGAGAATCGTGCGGCGGTAGGCCTGGTGCCCGGACGTTCTACCCGCGGCGTTGACGCCGCCCATACCGACGATTACCGGTAAATGTGACAAGCCACGTCCCTCGTGAACATTGGGGGCAATCGGTGAACGATGACATGGAGATGACGAAACTGCGATGAAAGGGCATCCCCGGCAAAGGCTTGCGCTGTCGACCTCGAATCGGCGAAGGGTAGCCCCGAGCCGGTGGAGGAGAGCCCTGAGTCGGTGAAAAATGGTCCCGGAACGAGCGGGGGACAGTCATCGCGCATGCCATCGAAGGCCGTATTGCCAGGATTGGCTGAATGTGGGCTGGGATGATACACCTGCGCGCGCGCGCCGTCATGCCGCGTGGGTGGCTCGTCCACGAACGCGTCGCGGGAGCCGGCGCCACGGCGGCAGGAATGCCGACGTCGTGGCTGCTAGAATGCGCGCTCTGTCGTCAGTCGTAAACGGTACTCTCCTTTCAACGGGACACAACCTTTAACGGGCCTCATCCTTCAACGGTAATTGCCATGCAAGCGTCTTCGCGCGCCATCACTTCCAGTCAGCAGGGGCCGCACCAGGATCTGGTGCGCCGCGTTCAGCGTGCCCGGGACAGCGCCTGGCAACGTCCGCCCGCCGAGCACACGCGGATCGCCTTCGAGGGGGCGGCACAGTGGCTGGCTGATCAACATCGGCCGCTGATTCTCGATGCCGGTTGCGGCGTAGGCCTCTCCACGCGCCGGCTGGCGGAGCGCTATCCCGACCACGCCGTGCTGGGGGTGGATCGCAGCGAGCAGCGGCTGTCACGCGACCATGGCGCCCTGCCGGACAACGCGCTGCTGGTGCGCGCCGATCTGGTCGATTTCTGGCGCCTGGCGGTGGCAGCCGAGTGGCGGCCGGCGCGGCACTTCCTGCTCTATCCCAATCCTTACCCCAAGAGCACGCAGCTCAAGAAGCGCTGGCAGGGGCATCCGGTCTTTCCGGCGATACTCGCCCTTGGGGGTATGCTCGAGTTGCGCTCCAACTGGGCGATCTACGTTCAGGAGTTCGCGCTGGGCGTGAAGACGCTCCGTGGTCTCGAAGGCGAGATCGACTCCTACGCACCGGGTGGAGCGTTGATGACGCCGTTCGAACAGACTTTCCTGACGCCGTTCGAACAAAAATACGTCGAGAGCGGCCAGACGCTATGGCGCTACCGAGTCGATCTGTCGACGACGGGGTTCGACGCAACTGCCTCGGCTGAATCGGACTCAACCGAATCGACTTTCACCGAGTCGCCCTCAACCGAGTCTCCCTCAACCGAATAGGAATCAAGCCCGATGAGCTATCTGCTGCTAGCGCTGGCGATCGTCGCCGAAGTCGTGGCGACCAGTTCGCTGAAAGCTTCCGCCGGCTTTTCACGGCTGCTGCCGAGCGTGATCGTGGTGGTCGGCTACGGCTTTTCGTTCTATGCGCTGTCGCTAGTGCTCAAGTCATTGCCGGTCGGTATTACCTACGCGATCTGGGCGGGGCTCGGCATCGTGCTGGTGACGGTGATCGGCATCGTGTTCTACGGCGAAAAGCCGGACCTGCCCGCTTATCTTGGCATGGGGCTGATCATTGCCGGCGTCGCCATCATCCAGGTGTTCTCGCGTCTATCGTCGCACTGAGGCTCTCGTCACTCTGGCGTCTTTCCTGCCACTGGCGCTTTCATCACGATCGCGTCTTTCGCCACTGGAACATGACATGGGGCATCGCATTCTCAGTGAGTTAATTGGTACGCTCTGGATGAGATTGGCCCTCATTTTTCTTTGGAGCGAGCATCCCATTATGCGGCGATGGCTAGGTCGAAGTTCTCTGTTTCTCGGTGTGTTATCCCTTTCCGTCTTCACCATCGCCGCGCAGGCGGCCGGGTTCGAGCATGTCGCCCGGCTTGCGGATAAAGGTTTCGTGGTCAGCGCCCAGGCGCGCCTGCTCGATAGCGGCGAGGTTCTCGGCGCCATCAATCCGGCGCAGTCATTGTCACCGGCTTCGGTCACCAAGCTCTACACCGCGGCCGCTTCGCTGGATCGCTGGGGGCCGCAGCATCGCTTTACCACGCGTTTCGTCTCCACCGGCACGCTCGATGGCAACGGCGTACTGCGCGGCGATCTGGTGCTGGAAGGCGGCGGAGACCCGGCGCTGACCTCCGAAGAACTCTGGCGCTTGATTCAGAAACTGCGGGAGCTCGGTGTCTCCAGCGTCGATGGCCAACTGGTGGTCAGCCAGTGGCGCTTCGGCCCGGTGACCTGCATTACCACCGATCGCTGCGAGACGCAGACGGAAGGCACCAACGCCTACGCGGCGCTGCTCTCTTCTGCCGCGATCAACTACGGCAGCTGGTGCGCCACGGTGATGCCGGGGATCGTCGGGCAGCCGGCGCGGGTCACCAGCTGCGATACGGTGGCGCCGACCATTCGCATCGAGAACGACGTCGCCACCGTTGCCGCTGGCGGCTCGGCCAAGCTCTACGCCAGGCGGATCACCGACAGCCAGGGCGATACGCTGCGGGTCAGCGGGCAGATACCGGCCGGCAGCTATCCGCGCCCGGTCTACAAGGCCAGCTCCGATCCTGCCGACCAGACCGGCCAGACGCTGCTGTCGCTGCTGCGCCAGTCCGGCATTACGGTCAGCGGCGGCTACGCCGTCAGTCGCCAGGCGCCGCCGTCCACCGCGCAGCCGCTGGCCGCCGTCGAGGGCAAGCCGCTGCAGGAGCTGCTGCTGCGCACGCTCAATTATTCGAACAATTTCATGGCCGACACGCTGGCGCTGGACCTGACCTCCGGCACGCAGCAGAACCTGTCGGATGCCGGCCGCGAGCTGGAACGTTTCGCCGCTGGCCTGCCGGGGCACAGCGCGGTGACCCTGCGTAGCGGCAGCGGTCTGACGCCGGAAAATCGCGTTTCGGCGCAGAGCGTCAACGCGCTGCTCGGCGCGATGTATGGACGCGCGTCGCTGTTCCCCACTTTTGTGGCCGGCATGCAGGTACCCACCAACGGGCCGATGCACTTCATCCGTCGCGGCAGCCAGACGTTTCAGGATCACGTGATGATCAAGACGGGCACGCTCAACGAGCCGGTGACGGTACGTGCCATTGCCGGCTATTTTCGTACCGAGAGCGGACGCTGGGGCAGCTTCGCGGTGCTGGTCAACGGCACCGGGTCGACGCCTTATCTTTCCTGGCGGGAGACGCTGCCGATGGTCTCTGACGACCTGACCGCGATGATCGAACGCCACTAGCCTGCAACCCGACGCGGCGACCGGCCTGTTTCCGGTCGCCCCGGCATGATCGAGACGCGCTTTCCGTGCGCTCTTTTGAAGAGGACCTCATCGTGCTATCACGCCTTAAACACTTGATCGCCGTCTCGGTGGCTGTCGTTGCCGTCATGGCCGTTTCCGGCTGTGCCACGAATCCTGACGTCACCACGCAAACCGCCAGCGAGGACCTGGTCGGCACCTACTGGAAGTTGATGCTGCTCGACGGCAAGCCGGTGACCGTGGCGGACAACCAGCGTGAAGCGCACCTGGTTCTCGGTGAAGACGGGCGCGTTGCCGGTTCGACCGGCTGCAACCGGCTGATGGGCAGCTATCGGCTTGAAGGGGACACGCTGACTTTCTCCCGGCTCGCTTCGACCCGGATGGCATGCCCGGGTGACATGGCGACACTCGAACAGGCGTGGCTGGCGGCGCTCTCCGAGACGGCGCACTATGCGCTCGTGGGCCAGTCACTGGTGCTGCAGGACGCTGACGATCGAGCGCTGGCCGAGCTCAAGGCCAACGCGCTGTATTAGACTGCGCGCCTGGACTATGCGCCAGGCTCTCGGCCTGACGACTTCCGAGCTGACGATACCTGACCTGATCATGAGAACCGAACCTTGACCCTGATCGACTGCGAGTTCGGCCCGCACGGTGAAGCCGTGCTGGCGATTTTCAACGATGCCATTCTCAACACCACGGCACTCTACGAATACCAGCCACGCACCGCGGCGTTCGTCGAGAACTGGTTCCAGGCCAAGCGCGATGGCAATTTTCCGGTGATCGGCATGCTCGACGACGAGAGTGGGCGGCTGATGGGCTTTGCCAGCTATGGCCCGTTTCGCCCTCATGCCGCCTACCGCTACAGCGTCGAGCATTCCGTCTACGTGGATCGCCACTTTCGTCAACGCGGCGTGGCCCGGCAATTGATGACAGCGCTGATCGAACGCGCCGAGGCGCAGCAGTACCACACCCTGATCGGCGGTATCGACGCGTCCAACACGCCGAGTATCGCGCTGCACGAACAGCTGGGCTTCGTCCACGCGGGGACCGTGCGCCAGGCGGCCTACAAGTTCGATCGCTGGCTCGACCTGGCGTTCTATCAACGGGTGTTGGCGACGCCGGCGAATCCTGTCTCGGGGTGATCAGGGATCGTCACCGGTCGGGGCCGATGGCGCATGCTCAGCCTCCTGGGTCTCGGCGCCCTCGTTGATCGCATCGGTCGGTGTGCTGGGCAGGGCATCGGAGCCGATTGCGAGCTTGTCGGCGTCTGCCATGTAGACTTCCTGGCTGCTGCGCAGGAACAGGCAGAGCTCGCGGCCGGCCTCTCCATTCATATGATCCTGTGAATAGTGCCCCTGGATCAGCAGTGCCGTCATGCCGGCTTCGTCATCGAACGGTACGGGGTCGCCGGCCGGCGCGGCATCCGGGAACTGACTGGCGTTCTGGCACTGCTCGACGACGGCGCGGTCGTGCTCTGCCCATGCCGCATCGCTGGAGGCGTGGGCGGAACCGGCCAGCGTGAGCAGGGCTGCGGCAAGAGAAACAGGAATGGGGTGCAATTTAGAACGGCGCATTGGGAACATTCCTTGTTGCTGGTTGGTCGTTTGCTGGTTGGTCGTTTGCTGGTTGGTCGTTTGCTGGTTGGTCGTTGCTGGTTAGTGGTTGCCGATTGATAGAGCGGCAATCATGGCTTTCAGGATGGCGGGCTCACGCTCGCGGAATCTCGTGGCATTTTTTATGGGCTGTCGTGGCCCGTCATTGGAGTGTAGACCCCGCATGGCGATACCCGTTGCATTGCTTTTTCTGGCCGTAGTGTTCTCGACCTCGGTATTGTCCGGCGTGTTCGGCATGGCTGGCGGATTGATCCTGCTGGGCTTCTTGCTTGCCTGGCTGCCGGCGGCAACGGCGATCGCGGTACACGGGGTGATCCAGCTCACCGCCAACGCGTCGCGAGCCTGGCTGTCGCGCCGATTCATCGCCTGGCGCATCGTCGGCATGATCGCCTGTGGCGTCCTGATCTCGGCGGCCTTGCTGATGCTGGTGCGCTATTCGCCCAGCGAGACGGTGGTACTGATCGTGCTGGGGCTGATGCCGGTCATGGTGTGGATTCCCAAGCGCTGGTTCCACTTCGATGTCTCGCGGCCCGGGCATGCGGTCATGTGTGGCATCGTTTCCGGCGGCCTGACCATCGCCGTCGGGGTTTCCGGCCCGACCATCGACATCGGATTCATCCGCACCCAGCTCGACCGGCGCACCGTGGTGGCGACCAAGGCGACCATTCAGGTCATCGCCCACACCCTCAAGATTCTCTATTACTGGCAGGCGGCGGTGGCGATGGACAGCGGCGAGTGGGGCTGGGTGGCACTGGCGATTCCCTTCGCGTTCCTGGGAACGCGCACTGGCAATCTGATCCTGTCGCGGCTGACGGATGCCGGCTTCCGCTACTGGACGCGCTGGATCGTCACGGTGGTGGGCGCTTATTACCTGATTCGCGGTTTGATGGGGCTTCTGGCCTAGCAATATCACGGGCCGAGCTCCCACCCATTCAGCCTTGGGATGGGCTGACGCCGAAATAGCGCTTGTACTCGCGACTGAACTGCGACGTGCTGCGATAGCCGACATCGGCGGCGGCGCGCGCGACGTTGACGCGCTGCTGGCCGAGCAGCATTCGAGCCCGAAGCAGTCGCAGGCGCTTGAGATACTGCACTGGCGAGAGCTGAGTCACGCGCTTGAAGTGGTGGTGAAAGTGCGAGGCGCTCATGTTGGCGCGCTCGGCAAGCGTTTCCACCGTCAACGGCAGGGCGAAGTGACGGTGGAGGTAGTTCAGCGATTCGGCAATGCGGGCGTAGTGCCCCTGCTGCTGCACCAGTTGACGAAGCGACTGGCCCTGCGGGCCGTTGAGCGCGGCGAACAGCACTTCCCGTACTCGGCCTGCGCCCAGCGCGCGACTGGCGTGTTCATCCTGCAGGCACGACGCCAGGCGTTGTACCGCTTCCGCCATCGGTGCATCGAGGGCCACGGCCGCCATGGGCTCGGGAGAGCCGCGGTCGAGAGGCGGCGACGCGGGCAGATGATGCACCAGTTCGCTCAGCATCAGCGGATCCACGCCGATGGAGAGGCCCAGTAACGGAGCGTCTGAGCGGGCGATCGTCTCGCATTCGAACGGCAACGGCATCGCCTGTACCAGATAGTTGCCGGGGCCATAGTGAATCACCCGTTCCCCTAGGTAGCCGACCTTGTCTCCCTGCGCGATGATGAACAGCCCCGGCTCGTAGATCAGCGGCGTGCGCGAGTGACTGCATTCCGAGGCAATCAGTTTGACGCCGTCGATGGCCGTGTCGGAGAAGCCGTCGGTGCTGGCCAGCGGCGCCAGCGTTCGGGCCAGTTGGAACGCCCAGGCGTCGCGGGCGTTCGAGGAGCCGAAAGCGGGATCCCGGGACGCACGATCCTGAAGAGAGGAGGCAGGGAGACGATCGAGCATGGCGACCTCGCGCTGAGGAAGATGAACAAGGTCAGCGTATTGTGCATGAGCACGGCTCGATAGGGGTAATGGCCTTGCGAGATCCGGAGGATCGAGCAGATGTTGCGCAGGAAACGGCATGGCTGCCGAGGACGTTGTAGACCACACTGTGCCCACGATCCCGTCCATTCACCCATCGTTATGGGGAGTCAGAAACATGGCACAAGCTACTGCCACACCTGCCAAGGGTTATGCCGCGCATTCCGCCACCACGCCGTTGGCGCCCTGGAACTTCGAGCGGCGTGCGCCGCGTCCGGACGATGTCTCGATCGAGATCCTCTACTGCGGCGTCTGCCACAGCGATCTCCACTTCGCCCAAGACGATTGGGGCATGTCCTCCTATCCGGTCGTGCCGGGCCACGAGATCGTGGGCCGCGTTACCGCCGTGGGTGACGAAGTCAGCCAGTACCAGGTCGGCGATCTGGTCGGCGTCGGCTGCATGGTCGACTCGTGCCGCGAGTGCAAGGCGTGCAACGCTGGCCTCGAGAACTACTGCGCTGAAGGCTTCGTGATGACCTACGGCAGCCCCGACAAGCACGACGGCACGCTGACGCAGGGCGGCTATTCCGATAAGGTCGTGGTCAGCGAGCGCTTCGTGGTGCGCATGCCCGACGGCATTGATCTCAAATCCGCCGCGCCGATCCTGTGCGCCGGCATTACCACCTATTCGCCGCTGAAGCATTACGGTGTCAAGCCGGGCGACAAGGTAGGCGTCATCGGCATGGGCGGCCTCGGTCACATGGGGGTCAAGCTCGCCAAGGCGCTGGGTGCCGAGGTGACGCTGTTCACGCGCTCCGAGTCAAAGAAGGCCGAAGCGAAGAAGCAGGGCGCCGACCATGTCGTGATCTCCACCAGTGAAGACGAGATGCAGGCAGTCACCGAGACCTTCGACTTCATGCTCGACACGGTGCCGGTGCAGCACGACATCAACCCCTATCTCAATGCGCTGAAGCCGGACGGCACGCACATTCTGGTCGGGCTGCTCGAACCGCTCGATCCGGCAATTTCCGGTGCCAATCTGATATTCCGTCGCCGCGTGCTAGCCGGCTCGCTGATCGGCGGCATGCCGGAAACCCAGGAAGTGCTGGATTTCTGCGCTGAGAATGGCATTACCTGCGACGTCGAGATGATCAACATCGATCAGATCAACGAAGCCTGGGAGCGGATGCAGAAGGGCGACGTGAAATACCGTTTCGTGATCGATATGGCGTCGATCAAAGAGAGTTAAGAGCTAAGAGCT
>NZ_PZJT01000023.1 GCF_003206135.1 Salinicola salarius
GCCGCGTGCTCCAGGTCGTGCGCGGGTATGCTTCCTGGATCGCGGCCAGGCACTCCCAATGGATGCTGGCGTCATAACCGTTCAACAAACCGGCCTGGGCCAGGGCCCAGCTGCCGGTACACACCGAGCCGACCCGGCGCAGCTGGCGCTGGCGGCCCTGCAGCCAGGTCAGCAGCGCCGGCGTCACCGAGCGCTGCGGCGCAACACCACCGCAGACCACCAGCCAGTCGAGCCTCAGCGGTGAGTGAGCGCTGGCATCCGGCGTCACCTGCATACCGTCGCTCGCCCGCACGGGTGCCCCGTCCATGGTCATCACGTACCAGCGGTTCTCGATGTCGTTTTCAGAACAGATTGACGCCTTCGCGCCCTCGAAATGCCGGACGATATATCCTGCTTACCGGTCGGGCCCGAGCGCCGATACAGCCGATGCCTCGATTTCTCTGACGCGCTGCCGATCCTCCTCGAGCACAAGCCCCTGATCGAATCGCTTGATCACTAGCGTCATGTGTTCGCGGGCAATACGCTTGATGTGGTCGTCGCCCACCGCGGCCAGGGCTTTCAGCGCCTTCTGCAGACGAATGCCGATCTCGACCGTACTGGCACCGTCGCGAGCGATGGGAGTGAAAAAGTCGTCGAACAGATCCGCGCTGTCGAGCGCCTCGACGTAGACATGACGCACTGGCCGAGGCTTCTCTTCGATGCTGCCGGCGGCGTGCTGCAGCCAGGGGGTGAACACTCTCACCCCGCAGCCGATGACATCGATCGCCGTGCCGGGATCGTTGATCCCCGGTGAGAGCGCGCGGGAAGCCACCTCCGACAGCACGATGAGGCCAAACCGCGGATCCTGCTCGAAGCGTCGCGCCGGCCCGACGGTGAAGGCGCTCGTGATCTTCTCGGCACGCTCGTCGCCCAGCTTTGGCGTCAAGGCCAGCACCGCCTGGGTATCGACGAAGGTGCCCGGCAGCGCCTGGACATAGATCGACTCCGCCGCATCCTCCGCCAGCGAATCGAGCAGCGGCATATCGATGTGCTGCACGTAACCCACCTTGCCCGCCCGCACCGGCACCAGATCCGGTGGCAGGGTCGCCGGCATCGCCTGGCCGCCCAGGTAGGGATTTTCCATGCGCCTCTCGAACGCGCCGCGGGCAGCGGTTTCTATCTTGCCGATGGTGTCGCGGACCCGCCCCAGGCGGGTGAGATAGCCGGCCCACTTGATGAGCTGATAGACCACCAGCACGATGACCACGAGGGTGGCAGCGAACAGGAGCGTGCGGCCGTCTTCGTCGTAGATGCCGGCCGCCAGCGCGACGATGCCGACCAGGCTGAACAGAAAGGCGCCGATGAAGGTCGCCAGGGTGTTCTGCGTGACCCGATCCTCGATCAGCAAAAGCGTCGCCCGCGGGCTGACATTGCTGGTCGCCGAACCGTAGGAAGTGACCATGGCGCTCAACGAGAAGGTCGTCACCGCCAGCATGCTCGACGCGATGATATTGAGAATGCTGTCCACCGCGCTCGCCCCGACGCTGACCACCGCGGGGATGCCCAGCCAAGGCGTGGCGACCCAGGCGATCAACGCCGTGACGACGCCCGCGAGCGAATAGAGTGATGCGCGATACCACAGCGAACGATGCATTCGTCGCCACATCCATTGAAACCGCCCTGTCATCTCGCCCCCTGTCCACGAATCGAATCACGCCAAGTCTACGTCAAACGGGCCAACGGCGACCCTTTTGCCGAGGCTGGTCTATTCTGATCTCGAACCTGTTCCGCCACCGACGGCGGACGACATCGATCGGTTCCGGCAAAAGGAGCTTGCCATGACCACGACCTCCCCCCGGCGGGCGACCCGTCATCGCTGCGGCAAGGGTTTCACCTATCGCCTGCAGAATGGCAAGACGATGACCGACAAGGCCTGGCGCGACTGGATCGGCTCGCTGGCAATTCCACCGGCCTGGCGTGACGTCGAGATCGTGCTCGACAAGCGTCACCACATCCATGCCACCGGTCGCGACGCGGCCGGTCGCAAGCAGTACATCTACAACGCCAAATGGCGCGAGAAACGAGAGGCACTCAAGTTCGATCGGATGATCGAATTCGCGCAGCGCCTCACGCCCATGCGCCGAACGACCGGCCAGCACCTCGCGCTCGACGGCATGCCGCGGGAGAAAGTGCTCGCCTGCATGGTGAGGCTGATCGATGGCGCCTATTTTCGCCCCGGCAGCGAGCGCTATCGCGAGGAGAACCACTCCTACGGCCTGACCACCATGCGCTCGAAACACCTGACCATCGAAGGTGACGAACTGATCTTCGACTACCAGGGCAAGAGCGGGCAGCAACAGCACCGCGTGGTGGAAGACGAGCGTCTGGCGAAGATCGTCGCCGAGCTCGACGACATTCCCGGCTACGAGATATTCAAGTACTTCGACGCAGACGGCCACAAAGTCCGGGTCGACAGTCATGATCTCAACGACTACATCCATGAGGTCATGGGCGAACGCTTCAGCGCCAAGGATTTTCGTACCTGGGCCGGCACCTCGATCGCCGCATTGGCGCTGGAGGAGGTCGGCCCGGGCGAGAACGACAAGATCAACGAGAAAAACGTTCGCCAGGCCGTCGAGCGGGTCGCCAGGACGCTGGGCAATACGCCGAGCATCGCCAAGGCAAGCTACATCGATCCGCGTGTCGTGGAGAGCTATCTCGACGGACGCACGCTGGATCATTTCCGCAAGCTGGTGGAAACCGAACTGGAAAAGGACGACGAGCTGACCGGGCCGGACGAGCGCGCGATACTCAATCTGCTGCAGAGCCGGCTCGAGGCGAAGCGCTGACGATAACGGCGGGCACGACTTATCGGCAATCGACGCCGGCACGCCGGCGATGCTAAAAGGAAAGTTTGTCTATCAAGCTCTCTTCATAAAGATAAGGAAAGCGCCATGAACCCAGCCGAACCTGCTATCGATACCGTCGTCTACGCCGCCAACGCAGGCGACGGAACCATCGGCAGCTATCGCCTGGATCGCCAGACCGAACGGCTGATCCCGCTGGCCACGACAGAGGCGGCCGAAAACGTCATGCCGTTGGCCATCAGCCCCGACAAGCAGACGCTCTACGCCGCCATCCGCAGCGATCCGCTGCGCGTGCTGAGCTATCGCATCGAAGCGGGCACCGGCGCCCTGACCCCGCTCGGCAGTGGCGCGCTCTATGGCAGCATGGCTTATATCGCGACCGATCGCTCCGGGCGTTACCTGTTGGCGGCCTCCTACGGCGGCAATCTGGTCAGCGTAAGCCCCATCGATGACAACGGCGTCGCCGGCGATGCCACGCAGACATTGGAGACCGGCAGCCGCGCCCATGCGATCCTGGCCACGCCGGACAATCGCCATGTCTTCGCCACCAACCTGGGCGACGACCGGCTGGCCCAGTTCCATTTCGCCGATGGCGCCCTCGTCCCCAATGACCCGCCCGCGGCCAGCACGGCCGACGGCACCGGCCCGCGTCATTTCGTGTTCTCGCCCAACGGTCGGTTCGTCTATGTCCTGGGGGAATTCAGCGCTACCGTCACGACTTTCGAACTCGACGCGCAAAACGGAACCCTGACCCAGATCGCCATCTGCGAAGGGCTTCCCGAAGGGATGAATCTGGCGCCAGGCATGCCTCAGGAAGAGATTCCTGACGGCGACGAGACGCCACGCATCTGGGCGGCCGACCTGCACATCACTCCGGACGGCCGTCATCTGTACCTTTCCGAGCGCACCAGCAGCACGCTGAGTACGTTGCGGGCCAATCCGGATTCCGGCGAACTGCATTTCGTCGGTAACCAGCCCACCGTCAAGCAGCCTCGCGGCTTCGAGATCGACCCCACCGGCCGCTATCTGGTGGCCTCCGGGGAATTGAGCGATCACCTGGCGCTCTACCGCATCGAGCCGACCAGCGGCGAACTGGTTCATGTCAGCGACGCGCCGACCGGCAACAAGACCAACTGGGTGGAAATCGTTTCCTTCCCCTGAACGGAACGCGCCGCGCAGCGCCGCGTGAATGCGTTGGTCACGTGGCGCTGGTATACTCTGGCGCGACCGCAGGTTGTCGACAACTTTCGATCGTCGATGCCGCGACCGAGTTCAGATCGCGATGGCGCCCTTCACCAGGGTCTCGAAGGCCGCCATCGCGGTGCATCGCGCTCCACGGATCGAACCACCCATCGGTCCACCCAGGGAGCGCGACGCGCATTCACGTTTCCGTAAGCGCTCGACACTTCGTGCCATTGCCAAAGAGAGGTTAACGAATAGACATGTCCAATACGCCGAAGATCATCTATACCCTGACTGACGAAGCGCCTGCCCTGGCCACCTACTCTCTGCTGCCGATCATCGAAGCCTTCACCGGGACTGCCGGCATCACGGTCGAGACTCGCGATATTTCCCTGGCTGCGCGCGTCCTGGCGCAGTTCCCGGATCTGCTCAGCGACGAGCAGCGCGTCAGCGACGATCTGGCCGAGCTCGGCCAACTGGCCACGACGCCGGAAGCCAACATCATCAAGCTACCCAACATCAGCGCCTCCGGCCCCCAGCTCAAGGCCACGATCAAGGAGCTGCAGAGCCAGGGCTATCCCCTGCCGGACTACCCGGACGAGCCGAAGAACGACGAAGAGAAAGCGATCAAGGCGGCCTACGACAAGGCCAAGGGCAGCGCGGTCAACCCGGTGCTGCGTGAAGGCAACTCCGACCGTCGCGCGCCGAAGTCGGTCAAGAACTATGCCCGCAAATATCCGCATCGCATGGGCGAGTGGAGCAGCGAGTCGCAGTCTCATGTCGCCCACATGAACGAAGGCGACTTCTACGGTAGCGAGCAGTCCGCCGTGATCGCCAAGGCCGGCAAGCTCAAGATCGAACTGCAGCAGAAAGATGGCACCCGCATCACGCTGAAAGAAGGCCTCGCGGTCAAGGAAAGCGAAGTCGTCGACGCTGCACGCATGAGCAGCCGCCGCCTGCGCAACTTCATCGACAGCGAAATCAAGGACGCCAGGAAGCGCAACGTGCTGTTCTCGCTGCACCTGAAGGCAACCATGATGAAGGTCTCCGACCCGATCATGTTCGGCATCGTGGTCGAAGAGTTCTACAAGGACGTCCTCGAGAAGCATGCCGACGCCCTCAAGACGGCCGGCTTCAACCCCAACAGCGGTATCGGCGATCTCTACAGCGCCATCGAGTCGCTGCCGAGCGAACAGCGCGACGCGATCACGAGCGACATCGACGCCCTCTACAAAGAGCGCCCGCCGATGGCGATGGTCAACTCCCACAAGGGCATCACCAACCTGCACGTGCCGTCCGATGTGATCATCGACGCGTCCATGCCGGCGATGATTCGCGACTCCGGCAAGATGTGGGGCGCCGACGATCAGCTGCATGACACCAAGGCAGTGATTCCGGACCGTTGCTACGCCACGATCTACCAGACGGTGATCGAGGACTGCAAGAAGAACGGCGCCTTCGACCCGACCACCATGGGCAGCGTACCCAACGTCGGCCTGATGGCACAGAAGGCCGAAGAGTACGGTTCCCACGACAAGACGTTCCAGATTCCGGCCGACGGCACCGTCGTCGTCACCGACGAAAACGGCCAGACACTGTTCAGCCATGACGTCGAAGCCGGCGACATCTGGCGCATGTGCCAGACCAAGGACGCGCCGATCAAGGACTGGGTCAAGCTGGCCGTCAGCCGTGCCCGCGAAAGCGGCGCTCCGGCGATCTTCTGGCTCGACGCCAACCGCGCCCACGATGCCAAGCTGATCGAGAAGGTCGAGACCTACCTCAAGGATCACGACACCAGTGGCCTGGATATCCGCATCCTGGCGCCGGTCGAGGCCATGAAGGTCTCGCTGGAACGTATCCGCAAGGGCGAGGACACCATCTCGGTGACCGGCAACGTGCTGCGCGACTACCTGACCGACCTGTTCCCGATCATGGAACTCGGCACCAGCGCCAAGATGCTCTCCATCGTGCCGCTGATGAACGGCGGCGGCCTGTTCGAGACCGGTGCCGGCGGCTCCGCGCCCAAGCACGTCCAGCAGTTCCTGGAAGAGAACCACCTGCGCTGGGACTCGCTGGGTGAATTCCTGGCGCTGGCGGCCTCGCTCGAGCATCTCGGCAGCACCTTCGACAACGCTCGCGCCAAGATCCTGTCAGCCACGCTGGACCGCGCCAACGGCGAATTCCTCGACAGCGACAAGTCTCCCAAGCGCAAGGTCGGCGAGCTCGACAACCGCGGCAGCCACTTCTACCTGGCGCTCTACTGGGCGAAGGAACTGGCCGCGCAGACCGAGGACAGCGAGCTGAAGTCGCTGTTCGAAGAGATCGCCAGGACGCTCGGCGACAACGAGAAGACGATCGTCGACGAGCTCAATGCCGTGCAAGGCAAGCCGGTGGACATCAAGGGCTACTTCCACCCCAACGGCGAACTGGTCAGCGAAGCCATGCGTCCCAGCAAGACGCTCAACGCCGCGCTGAACAAGCTCTACCAGGCGTCGTGATCGACTGACCGGCTCGGTGTTGCCGAGCCGGTCATCGGCTCATCCTGCTTCGGCAGTACGAGACCAAGCAGTACAAGACCAAGCAGTACAAGACCAAGCAGTACGAGACCAAAAAGAAACGGGCCCGTGCCNNGGCACGGGCCCGTTTGCTTCAGCCGGTCTGCTGAGACGGCCTGTCGAATCAGTTGGCCGCCAGTGCCTCGGCCGGCTTGCCATCCTTGAAGGTCGGCACTTCCGGTTCGTCGACGGCGAAGAGGCCACCGCTCAGGCGGCGTACGCGCTTCATGAACAGCGCGATGCAGATCAACGTACCGATGGCAGCCACGACGTAACTCATCTGCAGCGACAGGCCGAAACCGATCGGTGCATAGGCGAGATAGGTAAAAGTCGCCATGGTCATGAACGTCGCCGGAATCGACGTGATCAGATGCGGTTTACGCGCCAGCACCAGGTACATGGTCGCAACCCACAGCGCGATGACGGCCGTGGTCTGGTTGGCCCAGGAGAAGTAGCGCCACAGCAGCGTGAAGTCCATGTGCGTCAACCCGTAGGAGACCACGAACAGCGGTGCAGCGATGAGCAGACGCTTCACCAGCGGACGCTGATCGATCTTCAGGTAGTCGGCGATGATCATGCGCGCACTACGAAATGCCGTGTCGCCGGAGGTGATCGGCAGCACGATGACGCCGAGAACCGCCAGCGTACCGCCAATGGCGCCCAGCATGGTGGTGGAAACTTCGCTGACCACCGCCGCCGGGCCGCCAGCCGCCAGCACGTCCGACAGCGACTGATCGCCATGGAACAGACTCATGGCGGCTGCCGCCCAGATCATCGCGATGACGCCTTCGGTGATCATCATGCCGTAGAAGATCTTGCGGCCATTGCCTTCGTTCTCGGTCGTCCGCGAAATGATCGGCGTCTGGGTAGCGTGGAAGCCCGACAGCGCCCCGCAGGAGATGGTCAGAAACAGCAGCGGGAAGATCGGAGCGCCCTGCGGATGCATGTTCTGGAACGACAGCTCGGGGATCGGCGCGCCAGTGAAGATCATGCCGAGACCGATACCCAGCGCGCTGAACAGCAGTAGCGCACCGAAGTAGGGATAGATGCGCCCGATGATCTTGTCGATCGGCAGCAGCGTTGCCAGCAGATAGTAGGCGAAGATCACCATGGTGATCAGCGTGATCGACAGCGGCGTCATGTTGGCCAGCAGTGCCGCAGGAGACGTCACGAACACGGTGCCCACCAGCAGCAGCAGCAGGATGGCGAAGCCGTTGACGACGTGCTTCATGACCTTGCCCAGGAACTTGCCGGCCAGTTGCGGCAGATGCGCGCCATGGTTGCGGATCGAGATCATGCCCGTCAGATAGTCGTGCACCGCGCCGGCGAAGATACAGCCGATCACGATCCAGAAGAACGCCACCGGCCCGTAGAGAGCGCCGAGAATAGGACCGAAAATCGGGCCCACACCAGCAATGTTGAGCAGTTGAATCAACGAGTTGCGCGTCGTGTTCATCGGCACGTAGTCGATGTTGTCGCGCATGGTGAACGCAGGCGTGCGGCGCTTGCGGTCGGTCACGAACACGCGTTCCACGAATTTTCCATACGTGAAGTAGCCCACTATCAATAGCAGGATCGATGCAATGAATGTGATCATCTAGGGTCCCTGGAGCAGAAAGAACGCCTTGTGGGCATCCGGCAGGTGCTTTTATCGGTACGTTTGGCGGACCGATAACGGTCGCGGCTTGGTTATCCGCGCCAATTTACGAAGAAGGCTAAGTAATGACATCTAGACTTTAGTGGCATAACCCCACCTCGCAGTGCTTGCCTAGCTTCGCATCGTCCCGCATGCTGAAGACCCTCCAGCGGCGCGGTTCGTCCTGCTTCGATGATCAATCTCTCTTTTTCGCTACCCCTGCCGACCTCGGTATCCCGCTCACTGGCTTCGGTATCCCGCTCGGTTGCCTTGTCCTTCCTGGTAGGCGGCATGGCGTCGATTCTGGCCGCACCCGCGGTCGCGGCGACACCACCAGCCTCATCCGACCTTCTGGCTCGTGCCGACACGGTGTCTCGGCTCACCGCGACATCGCTCGAGCGTCTCGCTCCGGATGCGGACCCGGATGTCATCGCCCTCGGGCTTGCGACCATGCAGTGCGCGCAGCGCCACGGCGTGGGCGAACAGGCACAGCGCCTCGCGGTCATCGATTACAGCCGTTCTTCGCTGACACCGCGTCTGTGGGTTTTCGACCTGAAGCACGACAAGCTTTTATACCGTGAAGTCGTGGCGCACGGCCAAGGCTCGGGCGGCGATATTCCGGACCGATTCTCCAATGAGGAAGGCTCGCATGCCTCGAGCCTGGGGTTGTTCGTCACTCGCCAGACCTATGAAGGCAAGAACGGCTACTCGCTGCGTCTGGACGGACTGGAACCCGGCTTCAACGACGCCGCCATGAGTCGCGCCATCGTGATCCATGGCGCCGATTACGTCGATCCTGAAAGCGGCGAACGCCAGGGCCGGCTGGGGCGAAGCTGGGGCTGTCCTGCCCTGCGCCCGGATGTCGCTGGTGACGTCATCGATGTTCTCAAGGAAGGCCAGTTCGTCTTCTCCTATTACCCCGAGCGGGAGTGGTTGATGCATTCGGCACTGGCGCAGTGCGCTCAGGCCCGTATCGACGATCGCGAAAGTCCTGACGACACTTTCCTCAGCTCGCGTTGACCCGATTCGCGCCAGCGGATTGCCAGACCGGCTAGCGCGTACGACATTGATAATGCGTACGACTCGAGAACACGCACGAGATCGAGAAAGAGAAGACCGTTGGGGGAGCCAGCATGTCGCGTCTTGGAACCATACTGCTACTGACCGCCGCCCTGCTGGTCTCGTCAACGAGCTTCGCGGTGCCCTTCTGGGGCGAGAAGCAGTCCAGCCCCGTCGACATACCGGTAGACCACCTCGCGCCGGGCGCCTGGATCTGGGGCGGCGACGACAAGCGCGGCGGGCCAATGGCCGTCATCGTCAGCCTGACCGAACAGCGCGCCTATGTTTATCGCAACGGCATCCTGATCGGTGTGACCACGATCAGCAGTGGTCGCGAAGGCTACGAAACGCCGACCGGTGTCTTTACCGTGCTGCAGAAAGACAAGGACCACCGCTCCAATCTCTACGGCAACGCGCCGATGCCTTATCAGCAACGCCTGACCTGGGACGGCGTGGCGCTACATGCCGGTGGCCTGCCGGGTTATCCCGAGTCTCACGGCTGTATTCATCTGCCGAGCGAATTTGCACGCCTGCTGTTCGATGCTTCCAATATCGGCATGACCGTTGTCGTGGCACAGGAGGGCCAGGCGCCCGTCTCCGTCGTTCATCCGGGCCCGTTGAGCCCCATCGACGCCGACACCGGTGCCGATATCGATATGCCGATGCTGGCCAGTGGAAGCAGTTGGCGCTGGGTCATGGATCCGCCCACCCAAGGCCCGGTCTCCATGGTATTGAGCCGCAGCGACCGCATGATCGTGGTCTATCGCAACGGCGTCGAGATCGGACGCTCGCGCGTCGAGCTTGGCCGCCCCGACATCATGACGGGTACCCGTGCCTATATCGTCGAGGGGCATTTCCAGCCCCCGAGCCCGCAGCAGAGCCTTCAAGAGAATGAAGCATATCTGCGTAAGCTACCCCTGCCGACGTGGATTGCGATTGGCGTACCGGGCTACGAAGCTGAAGCCGGCCAGGCGGTGCCGGCCGACATCGTCAATCAGGTGATCGTGCCGGAGGGTTTCAAACGGAAGGTGCTGCCCCTGCTGGAACCGGGCACCGTGCTGGTCGCCACCGACGCTCATCTCACCGCCGAAAGCAGTGGCGAGTCACTGCGCGTCATCGACAGCGTCGGCCCTCGCAGTTGGCTGGACGATGTCGCAACGCAGCGTCATGCCGGTACGGGCCGCTAGGGGCTTCGAGGCCGGTCAAGACGCGTCATGTCGTGCGACATTTATTCACTATGACATTCCTCGTGGATGGCATATGTTGATAGTCGCAAAGCAAGTCGGCGAGCCGCCGCGCGTCGACGATCAGAGACCAGGCGGTACCCGAGCGCTTTCGCTCGACGCTTTCACGACGGTGAGGTGCCCATGTTCAAGTCGCTGCTGGTCCCTATCGATGGTTCCGAGGATTCCCACATTGCGCTCAACGTCGCCTGCCAGTTGGCAGCACCGGTACAGGGGAAGCTATACCTGTTGAACGTTCGCGATCCCTACCCCCAGCTGCACGACGCCGAATTATTGAGTGTCGAAGCGGCGATCAAGGCTGCCTCGGTAGAGACTGCCAACCGGGAAGGCCGCGCCATTCTCGATGCCGCGCTGGATACCCTCCCCTCCTTCCCCGGCTATAACGGCGAGTTCGATCTCCTCGTCAAGCAGGGGTCGCCAGCGCGCGTTATCGTTTCCGAAGCCGAACGGCTGGGCGTCGATGCCATCGTGATGGGCAGCCGTGGCGTAGGACAGTTCAAAGGCCTGATGATCGGCAGCGTATCGCACAAGGTGACGCACGTTGCCAAGTGTCGCGTCATCTGTGTACATGAGACGCCGCACCAGCATGCCACTCGAGCGACCCATGAGTTCGTCGATGTCGACTGACCCCGGCGCTACGCGCGGGCGATATCATGGCGGTCTTGCGAAACATGACCCTCTGGCGCCATGGTCGATGAGACCAGAGCGTGCCGACAGGATTCAAAAGGAGAGCATTCATGGCTAGCGGCTGGGCGAAAGATGGCGCAGTGCAGGAGCAGATCGACAGCACCGTCGAAGACGGCATTCAGGAAGCCCGCCAACGACTGCAAAACCACGGCCCCAGCCTGGCGATCTGTGAAGCGTGCGAGGCGCCAATCCCGGAGGCTCGACGTCAGGCGGTACCTGGCGTTCGGCTGTGCATCGCCTGTCAGACTGAAGCGGACCGCCACCAGACCCATCGCACCAATTACAATCGTCGCGGTAGCAAAGACAGCCAGCTACGTTGACCGCTCCCCGATGGATCGCCGCCTGCACGATTGCCGAAAAAGCTTGCCGGCTCACGCTGGGCAATAAGCCAATATCTGTCAGCGGCAGCACGATGACTGCTGACAGGTATCGCGCTTTGCGACTGATTCGCTCCCCTCACTTCCCGCCTTGACCGCATGAGGATCGGATTCACGCCATTCTCGTGATGCCTCGCCAAGCACCCGCCACGCGGAATGCAAAAACAGTCCGGCAATGATCAGGCCGACCACCACGTCCGGCCAGCGCGTCTGGGTGGCACCAACCAGCACCGCTGCAATGATCACGCCCGTGTTGGCGATCAGGTCGTTGCGCGAGCAAAGCCAGGTCGAGCGCATGTTGATGTCGTCGCTGCGAAAGCGATAGAGCATCAAAAAGCAGATGCTGTTCGCCATCAGTGCAATCACCCCGACGACTCCCATCGCCTCTGCCGTGGGTGCGGCGCCCGCCACGCTCTTGTAGATGGCCTCGCCGATCACGGCGACACCGAATATCAGCATGAAGCCGCCCTTCACCAGGCTGGCCGTCGCTCTCTCCCGGTCGCTGCGATGCAGCGTATACAGCGTCAGCGCGTAGACGGTGGTATCGCCGAACATATCGAGCGAATCCCCCAGCAAGGCCGTCGAGCCGATGACCCAGCCGGCGATGAACTCGAACAGAAACATGAGCCCGTTGATCGCCAGTACGGCGTAAAGCACCTTTGCCTGACGCTCACGCAACAGGGCCAGTTCACTGGATTTGTTTTCGCAGCAGGCATCCATCATTACACTCACATTCATCACTCCTGATAGGATCGGGGTTATAGTCGCTATAGAGTCAAGCCGATGAATCATGCCTGTGCCACCCCGCCCGAGCCCTACACGATCGGCCAGCTTGCCAGGCTGACCGGCGTGAAAGCGGTCACCATTCGTTACTACGAGAAGGCGGATCTGTTGCCCGCCGCCACGCGTACGGCGTCGGGCTATCGGCTCTATTCGTCGGTCGAACGGGACCGTCTGCGCTTCATCAGGCGCTGTCGTCACCTGGGGCTGGGTCTCGACGACATCAGAGCGCTGCTGCGGCTCTCGGATGAACGCGAGGCCCCCTGCCACCAGGTGGATGCCATCATCCATCAGCAGCGCGAGCATGTCCGCGACCGCATTCGGGATCTCCAGGCGCTGGAGCAGGAGCTGGATCGTCTGGAAAGAGCCTGTCGGGCCGAGACCATCGGCGAATGCAAGATCATCGAGTCGCTGTCGCGACCCACCGAGCGCTGAAGGAACCCGATCCCATGCATTTCGATCTTGCTGACCTGCGCATCTTCGTTCATGTCGCCGAAGAGAACAGCCTGACGGCAGGCGCCCAGCGCGCGCATCTCTCGACGGCGGCGGTCAGTGGCCGAATCAAGTCGCTCGAGGCGCAACTGGAGAGTCGGCTGTTTTACCGCAGCAGCCAGGGGGTCGAACTGACGCCCGCCGGCGAGCGATTGCTGCAACATGCGCGCCTCATCCTGCGCCAGGTCGAGCGCGTCAAGAGCGAATTTTCCGGCTACGCCAGCGATACCGTCGGCCATCTGCGGATATTCGCCAACACGACGGCCGTCATCGAGTTCATGCCCGAGGTGCTCGCCGATTTCCTCGCGTCTCGCCCCGGCATCACTGTCGATCTGCAGGAGCGCCTGACCAACGACATCATTCGCGGCGTTCTCGACGGCACCGCCGACATGGGTATTCTCGGCATCATGGTCGGTGTCGACGTGCCCTCGCGGTTGAAGACCCTGCCGTTCAGCCGGGACAGGCTGGTACTGGCGACCCCGCTCGACCACCCCCTGGCCGAGCGCGAGGAAATCACCTACGAAGACGCCCTGGACTACCCGCATGTCACGCTGCATGAAGGCAGCACGCTCTTCCACTATCTGGAAAGCAAGGCGCTGGAGTTCGGCAAGCCGCTGCCGGTCAGGATTCAGGTGTTCGGTTTCGAATCGGCGTGCCGCATGATCGAGGCCGGCGTCGGCGTCGGGATTCTCCCGGAATCCTGCGCCTTGCGCTATCGGGACCACATGCGACTGAGCGTGCGCCACTTGAGCGACGCCTGGGCGTACCGGGAACGCAGCGTGCTGATCCGCGAAGATCATGTTCTACCCAGCTTTGGCCAGGAGCTGCTGGATATCATCACACAGTACCAGTCATCTCCGCCCCTCGCGGCGGCGCAACACGCGCCCGTCCAGCCATGAAAAAACGCCCCGCATTTCAGGTGCGAGGCGTCGGTACGGCGTGTCGTTCGTTCGAGATCAACTCAGCCGCTGCATGTAGTCCACGTAGCCGAAGGTCTTGACCGTGCGAATCTCCCGGCTCTTTTCGTCGATCCGGCAGATCGACGGTAACCGGATGCCGTTGAACGTCGTGGTCTTGACCATGGTGTAGTGCGCCATGTCGGTGAAGACCAAGCGATCGCCAATCTCGAGCGGCGCATCGAACGCGTAATCGCCGATCACGTCACCGGCCAGGCAGGTCGTGCCGCCCAGGCGATAGGTGTGCGCCTTCTCGCCAGGTCTGGCGGCACCGATGATTTCCGGCCGATACGGCATCTCCAACACGTCGGGCATATGCGCTGTCGCCGAGGTGTCCAGAATCGCGATGGGGCCGTCGTTCTCGACGATATCCAGCACGGTGCAGACGAGATAACCCGTGTTGAGGGCGATCGCTTCACCCGGCTCGAGATAGACTTCCAGATGCGGATAGCGCGACCGGAACTCGCGAATCACCCGTACCAGCCGCTCGACATCGTAGTCGGCACGCGTGATGTGGTGGCCGCCGCCGAAGTTTACCCAGCGAAGCTCGCCCAGATACTGCCCGAACCTGGCCTCGAACGCCGCCAGCGTCTCTTCCAGCGCATCGCTGTTCTGCTCGCACAGGGCGTGAAAATGCAGCCCCTCCAGCCCGACGAGATCTTCCGAGGAGAGATCCGCCGCCCGCGTGCCCAGACGCGAGCCCGCAGCACAGGGATCGTAGAGCGCAACCTCGCCGGTGGAGTGCTCGGGATTGACGCGCAGCCCGCACGATACCTTGCGCGGCGCCGCTTGCACGGTTTCGCGGAAATGACGCCACTGACGCGGCGAATTGAAGCTGAGATGATCGGCGTAACGCAGCACCACATCCATTTCCGGCGCGGTAAACGCCGGAGAATAGACATGCACCTCGCCGCCGAACGTCTCGGCGCCGAGGCGGGCCTCGTCCTGCCCGCTGGCGGTGGTCCCAACCAGATACTGGCTGACCAGCGGGAAGGTGTTCCACATGGCGAACCCCTTCAGCGCCAGCAGGATCCTGGCGCCACTGTCGGCCTGCACCCGGCCCAGCAGCTCCAGATTGCGGCGCAGCAAGGCGTCGTCGACCACGTAGGCCGGTGACGGGCAAGCGCTAATGTCGAAGGGATAGCCTTCGGCCTTGGAAATGTCAGTCATCTCGTGCTCAGGCCAGCGGGTCTTGGTCGGGGTCGAGCTCGACCATCTGCCACGGCAGCCCCATCTCGCCGATGCGCTCCATGAACGGGTCGGGGTCGAGCTGTTCGACGTTGAACACGCCCTCGCCTTTCCAGATGCCTTGCAGCATCAGCATCGCGCCCGTCACCGCCGGCACGCCGGTGGTGTAGGAGATCGCCTGGGATTTGACTTCCTCGTAGCACTTCTCGTGATCGCAGATATTGTAGATGTACACCTTGCGACGCTTGCCATCCTTGATGCCGTCGAGGATGACGCCGATGTTGGTCTTGCCCTTGGTGCGCGGGCCGAGCGAGGCCGGATCCGGCAGTACCTGCTTGAGGAATTGCAGCGGAGAGATCTCGACGCCATCGACCTTGATCGGTTCGATACTGGTCATGCCGACGTTCTCGAGCACCTTCAGATGCGTGATGTACTTCTCGGAAAAGGTCATCCAGAACCGAATGCGTTCCAGTCCCTTGATGTTCTGGGACAGCGATTCGAGCTCTTCGTGATAGAGCAGATACATGTCCTTCTCGCCGATGCCGTCGAAGTCGAACTTGCGCTTCTCGGCCAGCGGCGCGGTCTCGATCCATTCGCCTTTTTCCCAGTAACGGCCATTCGCGGTGATCTCGCGAATGTTGATCTCCGGGTTGAAGTTGGTCGCGAACGGATAGCCATGATCGCCACCGTTGGCATCCAGAATGTCGATGCGATGGATCTCGTCGAACAGGTTCTTCTGACCATAGGCGCAGTAGATGTTGGTCATGCCCGGATCGAAGCCGCAGCCCAGCGTGGCCATCGCGCCCGCCTTGGCATAGCGATCCTGGAACGCCCACTGCTCCTTGTATTCGAACTTGGCCTCGTCCGGATGCTCGTAGTTGGCGGTATCCAGATACGGCACGCCGGTCTGCAGGCAGGCTTCCATGATGGTCAGGTCCTGATACGGCAGGGCCACATGGATCAGAATGTCCGGCTTGAACGACTCGATCAGCGCGACCAGGGCTTCGACGCTGTCGGCATCGACCTGGGCGGTCTGGATCGGACGCGGCAACTGCTCGGCGATCGCCTTGCACTTGGCTTCGTTGCGGCTGGCAAGACAGATCTCGCTGAACACCTCGGGATGCTGTGCACACTTATGGGTCACGACACCACCGACGCCGCCGGCACCAACAATCAGGACTTTGCTCATGAATTCCTTCCAGATCGGGAAAAGTCAACAGTGATAAGGTCTTATCGGTAGTGGTCAAGGGCTTGTCAAATAAGTGGGCAACTCTTCAGCGCACCCCGACCCGATGCCACCCCGGTCTTGGTCCCCCGCCCGATCCACGGGGGACCGTCGAGAGGCCGCAGATAATGACCTCGTCAGAGACTGGCCTCAAGACTTTTTCGCGTCAAATGTCAGCGGATTTCAGTGGCGGCTCGTGACCACCGTATTGGGCGCCAACGTCCGGGCAATGCCATGCCTCCCGGCGCCTCTCAACCACGCGGCCCGAACAGTATGACACCTGCGCCGACCAGACAGATCGTCGCACCGGCCACGTCCCACCGATCGGGCATGCGCTGTTCGACAACCCATAGCCACAATAGCGACGTGAGTATATAGACGCCGCCATAGGCGGCATAAGCGCGGCCGGCGTAGTCGCTATCCACCAGGGTCAAGAGCCAGGCGAACAGCATCAGGCCCATGACGCCGGGAACCATCCACAGGGGCGATCGATCCAGCCGCCACCATGCCCAGAAGGCGAAACAGCCGGCGATTTCTGCCACTGCCGCGGCGAGATAAATGAGTGGGGTCAACACAGCGAACGGCCCATGTGGTAACGAGCAAGACACTTTCCAGTCTCATTCACGATCCTGCAAGCTCCGTTGGCTGGTGTACCGATAGCGAAAAGCTCGCGCGTCGTTGCCCGTTTCAAGCGACGAGTACACGATGAACTCAAACGGCGACCCCGGCCTGGCGCCGGGGTCGAAAGCCATCTGTTGGCAAACCATTCGGGGGCAGGTCTCAACGTCGACCGAGAAGAATCCCCAGAAAGACGCCTACGCCGCCAGCAATCGCCAACGCGCTGATCGGGTTCTTGACGGTAGCTTCACGGACTTCGTCGAGCTTCTCGCCGTAATTGGCCTGCAACTTCCCCGCAGTCTGGCGCGCCTTGCCCTCGTGACGCAGGTCGTCATCTTCGGTGAAGCTGCCGACAGCTTCCTGAGCATGGCCCTTGAGCTCTTCGGTGCGTCCTTTCACTTGATCTTCGTACATCTCGGCTCCTTGATCACGGTTATTGCAGCGGAGTCGTTCCGCTGATCCTTGAGCATAGTTGTCTTGCGGGATCTCGACAAAATTCTCCGATCGGCAATGAACCGTTCTCCGACCGCGTCGTGTCGGCAAACCCGATTACGCATCCATTGCCAGACGCCAATGCCGAAAACGACCAGACAGCGACGGACGACCCGGTTACGCTAGCCGCGATCACGTTCGGAGACCCTTTCGACATGCCATTATCATCGCTTGGCCGCCTGCTGCTGCTATCCGCTCTATGGGGCGCCAGCTTTCTGTTCATGCGTATCGCAACGCCAGCACTAGGGGCGTTCCCGACCGCCTTCTTTCGGGTGTTCCTGGGGACGCTGGGGCTGGTGATGATCCTGGTGCTCCTGCGCACGAGCTGGCGCTTCGACGGCAAGTTCAAGGCAACGCTGGCGATCGGCATGATCAATTCCGGCATCCCGTTTGGCATGTTCTGCATTGCGGCGCAGTATCTGCCCGCCGGCTATTCAGCGATGCTCAACGCCTCGACACCGTTGATGGGTGTCGTTATCGGCGCCATCCATTTTCATGAACCACTGACACGAGATCGACTGATAGGGGTTGCGGCGGGAATGCTTGGCGTCGGTGTGCTGGTGGGCACCGGCCCGGTGGCGATCAGCGGTGGACTGGTGATCGGCGCTGGGGCCTGCCTGGTGGCGGCTGGCTGCTACGGACTCAGCGGGTTCCTGGTGAAAGGCTGGATCGCGCAGCGAGGCGGCCTCGACTCCCGCCTGATCGCCCTGGGATCGCAGCTTGGTGCCACACTGCTGCTGAGCCCTTTCATGGTCGCGCAGTTATGGCTGGACGACAGTACACGCCTCTGGTCGTCGGCCAACGTCTGGTGGGCCGTCGTGGCGCTGGGCCTTGCCTGTACCTCTTTGGCCTACCTGCTCTACTTCCGGCTCGTCGAAGCGCTGGGGCCGATCAAGCCGCTGACGGTCACCATGCTGGTGCCGATGTTCGGGGTATTGTGGGGCACGCTCTTTCTCGGCGAGCAGGTCACCTGGGCCCATGCTGTCGGCGGTCTGTTCATCGGGATCGCGCTCTGGCTGATCCTGTTCAAGCGTCATCGGAGCCAGCCGGACTCGCCCAAGCCGGGCCTCAAGATTTCAGTGAACGATGCACATAGAGGTCATAGCGACTCGTCTTCCCCTCGATGACGTGCTGCGGCGGCGGCCCCTCGATGGGAGGCGCCTTGCGGGGGCGCTTGACCACCACGCGATGCGTGGCGACATCCAGCGCCGCTTCCAGCAAGCGCGGAGCGTCGTCGTCATCCCCGGCCAGTTCGCGAAAGACGCGCATCTCTTTCTTGACCAGCGCCGACTTCTCGCGATGCGGAAACATCGGATCGAGATGCACGACCTGGGGAGCGTGCGGCCAGTCGCGCACCGCCTCCGTCAGCGCCATTGCGCTATCGGCGTGCCGTAGCGAAAGACGCCCGGCGATCTCGGCGACTTCCTCGTCAGCCTTTGCCTGCGTCAATGCGGCATCCAGCAGGGCGTGAACCGCCGCCACGCGCTCGATCATCAAAACCTCGGCTCCCAGGGATGCCAGCACGAAAGCGTCCCGCCCAAGGCCGGCGGTGGCATCGACGATCCGGGGCACCACGCCCTTGCCGAAACCACAGGCCTTGGCGACGAGCTGGCCGCGACCGCCACCGAAGCGGCGGCGATGGGCCGCTGCACCGGAGACGAAATCCGCCCGTATCGGATGGCCATAGCGCTTGGGGTCGCCAGCGATCTCCAGGCCATGCTCGGCGCGCTGCAAGGCCAGCCCGCTCTCCGGCGCCGACGGCGCCCAGGGCAGCCCATAGCGTTCGGCCAGGTCGGTCAGCGACTCGCCAACCACGACCAACGGCACGTTGCCGCTCACGTCGCCCATACGAACAGCGCGACCCCGAGCAACAGGCGGTAGATCACGAACGGCATCATGCCGATCCTGTCCAGCGCGGCCAGGAACAGCTTGATGCAGAGCCAGGCGGCCACGAACGACAATGCCACGCCGAGCAGAATTTCATGCCATTGGGTTGGCGTACCGGACTGTACCAGTTCGAGCCCCTTGAGCGACCCGGCCGCCAGAATCAGCGGGATCGAGAGAAGGAACGAGAAACGTGCCGCGTCCTGACGTGTGAAACCGAGCATCAGCGCGGCAGTCATGGTGATGCCCGAACGCGAAGTGCCGGGAATCAGAGCGATGGCCTGAGCCAGTCCGATCAGCAGCGCGGTCTTGAGCGTCATCTTCTCGATCGGTCGTACCCGGCTGCCGCGCTTGTCGGCAATCCCCAGCAGCACGCCGAAAACGATCGTCGTCGTGGCGATGACCAGCACCGATCGCCCTGCGCTCTCGACCCAATCCTCGATCAGCAGACCGATGATCACCGCCGGAACGGTTGCGACGATGACCGCCCATCCCAGACGGCTTTCGGGCGTCTGCCCACGCTCGCCGAACTGGGTGAACCAGGCGTGGAGGATACGCCAGATCTCCTGACGAAAAGCGAACAGCACGGCGCCCAGAGAACCGATATGGACGGCGACATCGAAGGCCAGCCCCTGATCGGACCAGCCAAACAGCTGAGACGGTAAAATGAGATGAGCGGAAGAGGAAATGGGCAAAAATTCCGTCAAGCCCTGGATGATGGCAAGTACTGCCAGTTGAAAAGCATCCATTATCTTTCGATATCCTTGTACGAAGAGGCCATTCAAATGGGCCTCGAACTGTCACGCCTTACGCCACGCGACCTCATCGCGCAGATAGACGGGAATGACCTCGTGAGGCGCACTGCCTCGCGCGCCACGCTCCCATGACGTGGCAGCCAGACGAACGAGATCCTCCGCCGCCGGTAGTTCGTCGGGGAGGGTTTGCGCCAGTGCAGCCTGTACGTCGACAGGGATGCCGGACAAAAGTTGCCAACCGCTGCCTATCCCCAACCACTCGATGGCATGGTCGGTCTTGGGCAGCCGCAGCTGCGAAGGCGGCATGACTCGCTCCTCGAGGGCAACGGTCAGAACGCCATCGAGGCAGTGATAAGCGCCCACATAGATCTCGTCCATGCGGGCGTCGAGTGCCGCGATCACATGACGGGCGTGCCATTTGCGATGGGCCGCCAGCGCCAGCGCCTCCAGGGTCGAGATGCCCATCAGCGGCAGGTCGGCACCGTAGGCGAGCCCCTGAGCGATGCCGGCAGCAATCCGCAGGCCAGTGAACGAGCCCGGCCCCTGCCCATACGCAATAGCGTCGAGCTGACCGAGCGACACCCCCGCTTCCGCCAGCACCTCGTCGACCATCGGCAACAACAGGCGCGTATGCTCGCGCGGGGCGATTTCGAAACGCTGAACGATGAGCTGGTCCCGAATCAGCGCACAGGAACAGGCAGTGGAAGAGGCGTCCAGCGCCAGTAACGTCGGCATCGGCTTCTCGGAGAGTGGCAGCAAAAAGAAGTCGGCGAGTATATCGCCATCAGGAGATCAAAACGATCGCTCCGCCAGAAGGCGGAGCGAAAGACAGACGATCCTGCGTTCGTCTCTCAGGATTCCAGTGCGGCAAGCACCTGATCGCGAATCTCGTCGACGCTGCCGACACCCGCGATGCGATGATAGGCCGGCGCGGCTTCGGCATCCTTCGCCGCCCACTCCTGGTAATAGCCGATCAGCGGTTCGGTCTGATCGTGATAGACGGAGAGACGATGACGCACGGTCTTTTCGCTGTCGTCGTCGCGCTGGATCAGCGGTTCGCCGGTCACGTCATCCTTGCCCTCTTCCTGGGGCGGCTTGTAGTCGACGTGATAGACACGGCCGGAGTCGGGATGAACGCGACGCCCGGAGAGACGATTGACGATCTCCTCGTCGTCGACGGCGATTTCCACCACATGGTCTAGCTTGATGCCGGCATCCTTCATCGCATCCGCCTGCGGCAGGGTGCGCGGGAAGCCGTCGAACAGAAAACCGTTGGCACAGTCGGGCTGCGCAATGCGTTCCTTGACCAAGGCGATGATCAGATCGTCCGACACCAGGCCGCCGCTGTTCATCGTCTCCTTGACCTTGAGCCCCAGCTCGCTGCCTTCCTTCACCGCGGCGCGCAGCATGTCGCCGGTGGAAATCTGCGGGATGTGGAAATGCTCGCAGATGAACTGGGCTTGGGTACCCTTGCCAGCGCCAGGGGCGCCCAAGAGGATCAAACGCATTGATACAGCTCCTTGAAGTGAAGAATGGTATCGATTTTCAGACCGGCAGCGGCGTTAAAGGCGCAACGCAGACGACACTGTCAATGGCTCAAGACGATACCTGCCGATCGGTTGGCGCACAAGACTCGCTTGGCCTAACACACTGTCGACACGGCGGTATGACAGAGTGCATCGACGACTTCCACCCTATCGATGTTCGCGCCGCAATCCACGAAAAATGCCAATGGCTCACGAAAAACGCCAACGGCCCCCGAAGGAGCCGTTGGCGTTCGATGGATCCGCTCGCTGAATCAGACCAGCATACGGCGGATATCGGACAGCACCTGTGCCAGGAAGGCGGTAAAGCGTGCCGCATCGGCACCGTTGACCGCCCGGTGGTCATAGGAGAGCGACAGCGGCAGCATCAGCCGCGGCGCGAACTCGCTGCCATTCCAGACCGGCTTCATCGACGACTTGGAGACACCCAGAATCGCCACCTCCGGCGTGTTGACGATCGGCGTGAAGGCCGTGCCCCCGATCGAGCCCAGGCTCGAGATGGTGAAGCTGGCACCGCTCATCTCCTCGCGAGACAGCTTCTTGTTCTGGGCCTTCTTCGCCAGCTCGACCGACTCCTTGGCCAGGTCGATCAGCGACTTCTTGTCGGCGTCGCGAATCACCGGCACCATCAGCCCATCCGGCGTATCGACCGCCACGCCGATGTGCACGTAATGCTTGATGATCAGCTTGTCGCCGTCCGGATGCAGGCTCGAGTTGAACTGCGGGAACTTGCGCAGCGCATAGGCACACGCCTTGATCATGAACGGCAGCGGCGTCAGCTTGGCACCCTGAGACTCCGCCTCGGCCTTCATCGACTTGCGGAAAGCCTCGAGCTCGGTGATGTCCGCTTCGTCGAACTGCGTGACGTGCGGCACATTGAGCCAGCTGCGATGCAGGTTGTTGGCACCTGCCTTCATCAGACGACTCATCGGCTTCTCTTCGATCTCGCCGAACTGGCTGAAATCGATCGCCGGCACCTGCGGAATGCCCGCCCCACCGGTGGCCGCTGCAGGCGCAGCACCGCCGCCGCTCTTGCGCTGCTTCATCACCTGCTTGACGAAGCCATCGACATCATCCTTCAGGATGCGGCCCTTGGGACCGGAGCCTTTGACCTCGCTCAGCTCGACTCCCAACTCGCGAGCCAGCTTGCGCACGGCTGGCCCAGCGTGAACGTGGGCGCCTTCGGTCTTGTCGTCACCATGCTTGTGACGGGCTTCCGGGCTCGGTTCACCGCTGACGTCCTTCTGCGGCTTGGCGTCGGACTGCTTGCCGGCGTCGGATTTGGCCGGGGCCGGCTTCGATTCACCGCCCTTCTTGGCACCGCTTTCGGCCGGCTTCTTCGCCGGCTTCTTGGCGCCCGCCCCCGGAGCGCCGGCCACCTCGACATAGCCGATCAGGTCGCCTTCCGAGACACTGTCGCCTTCCTTGACCGACACTTCGACGACCTTGCCCTTGTAAGGGCTCGGCACGTCCATGGAGGCCTTGTCGGACTCCAGCGTGATCAAGGTGTCTTCTTCGTTGATCTCGTCGCCTTCGCTGATCGCGACCTCGATGATCTCGACGCCTTCGCTGCCACCGATGTCAGGGACGCGAATTTCCTTGCGGCCACCTTCGTCACCGCCTTCTTCTTCGCCCTGATCTTCGGCGTCCTGTTCCGCGCTGCCCTGTTCCTCGGCACCGTCGGTGCTATCGGATTCCTCTGTCGAGGCAGTTTCGTCGGCGTCGTCTTCATCGTCGCCTTCGCCGGCGATTTCCATGGTGCCGATCAGGTCGCCCTCGGAGACGCTATCGCCTTCCTTGACCGACAGCGAAACGATCTTGCCGCTGTAGGGGCTCGGCACGTCCATGGAGGCCTTGTCGGACTCCAGCGTGATCAAGGTGTCTTCTTCGCTGATCTCGTCGCCTTCGCTGATGGCGACTTCGATGATCTCGACACCTTCGCTGCCACCGATGTCCGGCACCTTGATCTCGACGGTACGCTTGCCGCCGCCGGAAGACTTTTTCGACTTTCCGTGCGGCTTTTCCGATTTCTCGGCTTCGCCGCTGGCATCGTCGGTTTCGGCTTCTTCGGCACTCTTGCCGGAGGACGCTTCTTCGGCGTCATCCTGGCCAGCGTCGTCACCCTCGCCTTCCGCTTCGAGCTCGAGGATGTCGTCGCCTTCGGAGACGGTGTCGCCTTCCTTCACCAGAATCTTGACGACCTTGCCGCCTTTCGGCGCGGGAACGTCCATGCTGGCCTTGTCGGATTCCAGCGTGATCATGGTGTCTTCGGCGGAGATGACATCGCCGACGCTCACCGCGATCTCGATGATTTCGACATCGTCGCTGCCGCCGATGTCGGGAACTTTGATGATTTCGCTACTCAAGGTCGCGCTCCTTTATCATCTGTCGACCTGCCCGGGGGCAGGTCGACTCACTCAGGCAATCTGGCTACCGCCCCGCAGGGCGGCAGCGCCTTGACGTGATACTCCGGTCCAGACCAACCGCAGGGCTCAAGACAACAGAGGGCTGGGCTTGGCGGGATCGATGCCGTACTTCTTCATGGCATCGTTGACGACCTTGACGTCGATTTCGCCGCGTTTGGCCAGCGCACGCAGTGCCTGAATCGTCACGTAGTAGCGGTCGACTTCGAAGAAGCGACGCAGCTGCTCACGGGTATCCGACCGGCCGAAGCCATCGGTTCCGAGGACATGGAAGTCGGTCGGCACCCAGGCGCGGATCTGATCGGCGTAGAGCTTCATGTAGTCGGTCGAGGCGATGACCGGCCCTTCGACACCGTCGAACTGCTGGACGACCCACGGCTTCTCGCGCTTCTCATCGTAGTCGAGGAATTGCTGGCGATCGTATTCCAGCGCTTCGCGACGCAGTTCGTTGAAGCTGGTCACGCTCCAGACATCGGCCACCACGCCGTGGTCTTCCGCCAGCAGCTCGGCCGCCGCTTCGACTTCGCGCAGGATAGTGCCGCTGCCCATGAGCTGAACCCGCGGCGCCTTCTTCTTGCCGGCGTTCTCGCCCGACTTGAGCAGATACATGCCGCGAACGATGCCCTCTTCGCTACCTTCCGGCATCTGCGGGTGCGAGTAGTTCTCGTTCATCACGGTCAGGTAGTAGAAGCAGTTTTCCTTGTCCTGGAACATCCGCTTCAGACCGTCCTGCATGATGACCGCCAGCTCGTGACCGTAGCACGGATCGTAAGCGCGGCAGGTCGGCACGGTGGACATCAGGATATGGCTGTGACCGTCCTGGTGCTGCAGGCCTTCACCGTTGATGGTGGTACGGCCAGCGGTGCCGCCGACCATGAAGCCGCGCGCCTGAAGGTCACCCGCGGCCCAGACCAGATCGCCGATTCGCTGATAGCCGAACATCGAGTAGTAGATATAGAACGGAATCAACGGCAGGTGATGGTTGGCATAGGACGTGGCCGCCGCGATCCAGGCGGACATGGAACCGGCCTCGGTGATGCCTTCCTCGAGGATCTGGCCTTTCCGGTCCTCGCGGTAATACATGATCTGGCCGGCATCCATCGGCTCGTACTTCTGCCCTTCGGCGGCATAGATACCGAGCTGACGGAACATGCCTTCCATCCCGAACGTACGCGCTTCGTCGGGGATGATCGGCACGATGCGAGAGCCCAGCTGCTTGTGCTTGACCAGGCCATTGAGCACGCGCACGAACGACATCGTGGTCGAGACTTCGCGATCGCCGGTACCCTTGAGCTGCGTCGCGAACATCTTGTCGTCGAGAGCGGGGATCTCCATCGCCTCGAAGTCCGCCTTGCGCGCCGGCAGGAAACCGCCGAGCTTCTCGCGCTGGAGATGCAGGTACTTCATCTCCGGGCTGTCGTCCGCGGGCTTGTAGTAAGGGATGTCGCCGCTTTCGATCTGCTCGTCGGAAACCGGGATGCCGAAGCGATCACGGAACGCCTTCAGCGCATCGACGTCCATCGACTTGATCTGGTGGGCTTCCATGTCGGCTTCGCCGTGGCCGCCGCCCATGCCGTAACCCTTGACGGTATGCGCCAGGATGACCGTCGGCCGGCCGTTGGCATTGTTGACCGCTTCATGGTAGGCCGCGTAGACCTTCTGCGGATCGTGGCCACCGCGGTTGAGACGGAAGATCTCCTCGTCGGAGTAGCCCTTGACCATCTCGGCGGTCTCTTCGTACTTGCCGAAGAAGTTGTCGCGGGTGTACTTGCCGCCCTGCGCCTTGTAGTTCTGGTATTCGCCGTCGACCGCCTCGTCCATGCGCTTCTGCAGCATGCCCTTGGTGTCCTGCTCGAACAGCGGATCCCACAGACCGCCCCAGACTACCTTGATCACGTTCCAGCCGGCACCGCGGAAAACGCCCTCGAGCTCGTCGATCACGCGGGAGTTGCCGCGTACCGGGCCGTCGAGACGCTGCAGGTTGCAGTTGATGACGAAGATCAGGTTGTCGAGCTTCTCGCGGCTCGCCAGGTGCAGCGCGCCCAGGGATTCCGGCTCGTCGCACTCGCCGTCGCCCAGGAATGCCCAGACCTTGCGGTCCTTCATGTCTTCCAGCTCACGCGAATGCAGATACTTCATCACGTGGGCCTGATAGATCGACTGGATCGGCCCCAGACCCATGGAAACGGTCGGGAACTGCCAGTAATCCGGCATCAGATAGGGGTGCGGATAGGACGGCAGCGAATTGCCGTCGACTTCCTGACGGAAGTTGTCCATCTGCTCCTGAGTCAGACGACCTTCCAGGAACGAACGCGCATAGATACCCGGCGTCACGTGCCCCTGGATGTAGAGGAGATCACCCTTGTGGTCGCCGTTGTCGGCGCGGAAGAAGTGGTTGAAGCCCACTTCGTAGAGCGTGGCGCTCGACTGGTAGCTGGCGATGTGACCGCCCAGCCCCTTGTGCTTCTTGTTGGCCCGCAGGACCTGCACCATGGCGTTCCAGCGAATCGCCGAGCGGATCTTGCGCTCGATGAACATGTCGCCGGGAATCTTGGCTTCACGATGCTTGGGGATGGTGTTGCGGTGCGGCGTGGTACCGGAAAACGGCGGTGAAGAGCCATCGCGACGCAGGCGGTCCGCCAGCCGACTCAGAATGTATCGAGCGCGCTCTTCGCCCTCATGCTCGACGACCGAAGCCAGGGAATCCAACCACTCCGTGGTTTCGACCGGATCGAGATCTTCTCGTGTCTCCAGACTCATAGACAACTCTCCGAATGGGAAAAGGTTTGCCATTCGCCCGACCGGGGCGGGTAGCCGCAGCGGGGCTTGGGAATATGCGCTCTTCGGTGCCGGCACGGCTCTTTTGGGGCCGTTTTCCGAGATTTATTGGCCGTAATGAAATTACAGCAGGCGTGCGTGACGCGAGAAATCAGGCGAAGAAGATACCGCAAACGCCCGCATCTGCCAATTCGCGGACACATCGATTGTGCTAGAGGCGGCGCGTAAATGCCCCAACTTCAGCGACTTGAAGGTCAATCTCGCCCAGGAAGCGAGTACCGTTCCTGTAGCCAAATGCCCAACGTCAGGATCGCAGGCAATCCATGCGCACGACACCCCCCACAAAAGCATAGCATTCAAACGATCTCCGCCAGGCAACGCCGCAGATAGGCCCAGTCGAACGCAGGGCCGGGATCGGTCTTGCGCAGCGGCGCAATGTGCGCGTGGCTGGTAATCCGCGCGCTCGAGATCGCGGGATAGCGCTGCTTCAGCGCGCCCAGAACCCTCGCCAGCGCACGGTACTGCGCCTCTCGATAGGGTATCTCGTCAGTGCCTTCGAGTTCGATGCCGACCGTAAAGTCATTGAGCCCTTCGCGCAGCTGCCTCTGGCGCTGGATGAGAGACTTCCCCTGGCGCGGCAGCCTTTCATCCAGCCAGCGTGACTTGCCGGCATGCCAGGCACGTCGGTCGAACGGCACGAACTGGACACACTCGCCATCGCGCCGAATCAGCAGGTGCGCCGAGACCCGCAGCGAGGCGATCGCAGCAAAGGCCGGATGCGCCTTCGGGTCCAGCGTATTGGTGAACAACCGTTCGATGGCATCGCCGCCAAACTCCCCCGGCGGCAGGCTGATCCCGTGCAGCACCACGGCAGATATCTCGCCCGCCGGCCGCTCATTGGCGTTGGGTGATATCACCCGGCGAGCGGAGCCCAGCCAATGGCCATCGATCACGGCGCTGTCGCCACCCCCGACGTTCTGATATTTCATGACTCCCCTCCGCCCTGCCCCAGCCGCTCATCGCGCGGACTGATGCCGAAATGATGGCGATAGGCGGTAGAAAAATGCGCCCCCGACGAGAATCCGTGGGCCAGCGCGATCTCCCCCACCGCCTGGTCGCTTTCACGGAGCAGCCGGCGCGCCTGTTGCAGGCGCAGGTTCAGATAGTAACGGCTGGGCACGGCCTGCAGGTGCTTCTTGAACAACCGCTCCAGCTGGCGGCGCGACAGGCCCAGGTGCGCCGACAGTTCATGCGTGGTCAGCGGCTCCTCGATGTTGGCCTCCATCAGCGCCACGGCATCGATGAGACTCTGCGGCGCGTGCCCCAGACGCGAGCGCAGCGGCAACTGCTGCGGCTCGTCGGCCATGCGAATCCGCTCGCAGACGAAATGCTCGGAGATCCGCTGCGCCAGCCTGGCGCCCTGCTGCTGCCCGATCAGCGTCATCAGCATGTCCATCGCCGCGGTACCGCCGCCGCAGGTGAGGCGGTCACGGTCGATCTCGAACAGCTGATGCGAGACATGGATCGTCGGGAACGCCCGCATGAACGCATCGGCACTGGCATAGGGGATCGAGGCCCGATAGCCATCCAGCACGCCGGCTCTTGCCAGCCAGTGGGTGCCGCCGGCGATACCGCCCAGCGTCACGCCCCGGCTCGCCAGCCGGTGCAGCCAGTGGATCAACGGCTCGCCCGCCTCTTCCGCCGCGCCCATGCCGTTCGGCGTAGGCGCGCAGACGAACAGCATGTCGAGATGGCGCGCATCGCTGCCGGCCACGCTCTCCGGCGAGAGCGCCAGTTCTGTCACGCTCTTCACCGGCCGGCCGTCGAGCCCGAACGTGGTGGCGGTATAGAGCCGCCGTTCCGCCAGCATATTGGCGATGATCAACGGCTCCATGGCGCAGGCCTGCGCCAGCAGGGAGAACCCCGGCAGCATGACGAACCCCACCTGGCGCGGGGTGCCCTGTGCATTCATGACCGATTCATGACCGATGTTTCATGCGGTGAGGTCGCGCGCGATCAAACCTGAACGACGTCGAATTTCACCAGCGGGTCGACCTCGGCATCGTAGTCCACGTCATCGCGCTCGAAGCCGAACAGCTTGAGGAACTCATGCTTGTAGCCAGCGTAATCGGTCAGCGTGAACAGGTTGTCGCTGGTGACCTGCGGCCACAGATCCTTGCAGGCCTGCTGGATATCGTCGCGCAGCTCCCAGTCGTCCAGGCGCAGACGCCCGGCTTCGTCCACTTCCGGCTCGCCATCGGCGTAAAGACGCTCGGCGAACAGGCGGTTGAGCTGGTCGATGGTGCCCTCGTGAACGCCCTGCTCCTTCATCACCTTGTAGACCATGGAGATGTAGAGCGGCATGACCGGGATCGCGGCGCTGGCCTGTGTCACCACGGACTTGAGCACGGCCACGTTGGCACCGCCGCCGGTCGCCTTGAGGCGCTGGTCGATTTCGCCGGCGGCGCGATCGAGATCTTCCTTCGCCTTGCCCAGCGCACCGTGCCAGTAGATCGGCCAGGTGATATCGGTGCCGATATAGCTGAACGCCACGGACTTGGCACCCGGCGCCAGTACGCCCGCCTTGTCCAGCGCATCCATCCACAGCTCCCAGTCCTGGCCGCCCATGACTTCGATGGTATCGGCCACTTCCTGCTCGGTCGCCGGCTCGACGGAAGCCTCGGTGATGGTGTCCTTGTTGGTATCGATGGCGGTCGCCGTGTAGGTCTCGCCGATCGGCTTGAGACTGGAGCGCTTGACTTCGCCGCTGTCCGGCAGCTTGCGCACCGGCGATGCCAGCGAATAGACCACCAGATCGATCTGTCCCATGTCTTCACGGATCAGCTCGATCGCCTTGTCGCGGACTTCATGGGAAAACGCATCGCCATTGATCGACTTGCTGTAGAGCCCCTCGGCCTTGGCGAACTTGTCGAACGCCGCCGAGTTGTACCAGCCGGCAGTGCCGGGCTTGGTCTCGGTCGCGGGCTTTTCGAAGAATACGCCCAGCGTATCGGCGCCGTAGCCGAAAGCCGCCGTAATACGCGCCGCCAGCCCGTAGCCGCTGGATGCGCCGATGACCAGCACGTTGCGAGGGCCAGCTTTGCCATCGCTCAGGTTGGCGCGGGTGGTCTCGATCTGTTCGAGTACGTTGCGCTCGCAGCCGAGCGGATGCGTCGTGGTACAGATGAAACCGCGAACCTTGGGCTTGATGATCACGTCTAACCTCGTCTTCTACTGCGAAACGGAAAGCCCGGCGAGTCTTGCCGGGAAATGGCATGGGTCGAATTCTAGCAGGTCGAATGCTATCCGGGCGCATTCTAACAGGGTGGTAAAGACGAACTCGCTTGGCCAGCTATGATCCAGTTCGCAGCGCGCCGTTATTCGACAACCAGCGCCCAAGCTTGTCTCGCCGCTGCGGGTATTCGAAGATAACCACCGGCAAGCCGAGCCAGCCCAGAAAGCCCAGAAAGCCCAGAAAGCAGAGAAAGCCCCATGCACCACGAGCAAGAAATCGAAGACCTGGTCGTCCGGCGCGGCGCGCTGTGGCTGGCGCTGTCGCCGCTATGGCTCGAGCGCGAGCCGCGCGAGTCCGAATACGCCCGCATGATCCGCGAGATCGAAGCCAGCGCGCTGACGCTGCAACAGCTGGAGTGGGTCTATCGGCTGGAAATGTCGCCGGTCATGGCGCGCAATCAGCTCTCCATGGCGGGCGAATGGCGCGCGTTCGACGAAACGGCGCTGCTGACGCGGCTGGTTCGCCACAACCGCAAGCTCGGCGGCTGGCGCAAGGCCCTATGGTCGCTGTTCTCGGGATTGACCACGATGATGAGCCGGCCGCGCTTCAATGAACTGGCGATCCGGGTCATGGTGGCCCGAGGCGAACGCCCGCCCGGCTAGCGATACCCAAGGGTGCGCCGACTCAAGCCGAGAACGGCGTTTCCAGCGCGTCCTCGATGGCATGACGCAGCGATCGCGGCGCGGCGCGCGGCCCGAAGCGACGGATGACCTGCCCGTCACGCCCCACCAGAAACTTGGTGAAATTCCACTTGATCGGCGTACTTCCCAGCACGCCGGGGGCGTGACGTCGCAAATGCACGAACAGCGGATGTGCCTCGCGCCCGTTGACCTTGATCTTTTCCATCATCGGAAACGTGACCGCGTAGCGCTGTTCGCAGAACGTGGCGAACATGGCCGAGGATTCCGGCGACTGGCGTCCGAACTGGTTGCAGGGAAACGCCAGTACGGTGAACCCCTGGTCGCGATATTGCCGATAGAGCTTTTCCAACCCCTCCATCTGGGGCGTGAACCCGCAGCGGCTGGCAACGTTGACGACCAGCAGCACCTGGCCGCGCAGCGCGCGCAGATTGAAGGGTTCGCCGGCGTGTGTCCGGCAATCTTGCGTATATAACGACATCGATGAGTCGACCCGAGAAACGCTAGTGTCAAATCGTTGGGACCGAAGCGCGAGCGCAAGGCATCGCGCTTTCTCTGCACATCCCTCTGAACACGGTGGCTGATCAGAAAGCCGGTCCGGCCAAGGATTCAGGAAGCCGGTCCGGCCAAAAGAGTGCCACGCCAGCCGCGACTTCACCAGTGATCGAGCGAGACGGCCTTCGACAATGCCACCCGCGTGTCCGGCGTCGCCTTTTCCAGCGCCAGCGCCTCCGGGATCGGCAACCAGCGCACGGCGGCGACCTCCTCCGGCTGCAGGCGAAGCGGCCCGTCGTAATTAACCCAGTAGAGGCTGCCGTAGAGATTCAGCCCGGCCTCCTGGAACATGAATTCGCCACCGGACATCAGCTTGACGCCGCGAATGCCGAGTTCCTCGAACAGCTCCCGCCGCGCCGCCGGCCGGGACGCCTCGCCCGCCCCCACCACGCCGCCCGCGGCCAGGTCGAACCAGCCCGGATGCGTCTCCTTGATCGATGTTCGCTCCTGCACGCAGATTTCGCCTTTTCCATTGCGCACGATGATGTATGTCGCCCGATGCCAGCAGTTCAACCGCCGCATCGTGGCTCGCGAGACGCTGCCGCAGGGCCGGTTGCGCGGATCGACGAGCTGGACCTGCTCGTCCGCGATGATCCGCTTATTCATGGAAAGCGGGCTCATTGAACACGGACTCGTTGAAAACGGGCTCATGGAAAACCTGCCTGTAGAAGAGCGGAACCGCAGCGTATCACGGGTGGCTTCGACCCGGTCCACTGGCGGTACGAGTGGCGCCGTCGGCATGCCGCATTGGTCGAAGGAAGCCCACGGCGCCGAATGTCCGGTTTATGCTCGAGTCAGCCCACTCGGAGAATTCACATGGCCGACTATGCACCCCGCACCGAACTGACCACGCACCGGGTCGAGAATCAGCCAGCCCCCGAGCCCGAACGCGACCTGTGGCGAGACGATCGCCCATTGCGCGAGGCGGTGTCGCACTTCGCACCGGACTGGGTGAGCGAGCGTCTGGCCCCGCTGGGCCAGCGCCTGGGCTCGGCAGAAGTCGAACGCTGGGGCGAGCAGGCCAACCGATTCCCGCCCCAGTTGCACGCCTTCGACCGTCATGGGCGGCGCCTGGACGAGGTCGACTACCACCCTGGCTATCACGCACTGATGGCGCTCGCGATTGGCGAGGGCTGGCACGCCGTCGCCTGGGAGCGCGAGCATGACGGCGGGCACCAGGCGCATGTCGCCGCGCTCTATCTGTTGACCCAGGCCGAACCCGGCTTCTGCTGCCCGATCACCATGACCCACGCCGCCATGCCCGTGCTGCGCCATCTGCGCGACGGCGAGGCATGGCGGACCCGGCTGCTGGGCCGAGCGTACGAACCGGCGGCCCTCCCCGCCTGGCACAAGACGACCAACACCTTCGGCATGGCCATGACCGAAAAGCAGGGTGGCAGCGACGTGCGCCGCAACAGCACGCGGGCGCGGCCGGTCGCGTCGCCCGGCCCCGGCGAATGGTATCGGCTCGAGGGGCACAAGTGGTTCTGCAGCGCGCCAATGTCGGACGCCTTCCTGACGCTGGCCCAGACCGACGATGGGCTCTCCTGCTTTCTGGCGCCGCGATTCACGCCGGAGGGCCAGCGCAACGCCATCGAGATTCAGCGGCTCAAGGACAAATGCGGCAATCGCGCCAACGCCTCGGCGGAGATCGAATACGTCGGCGCCTGGGCACAGCTCGTCGGCGAGCCCGGTCGCGGCGTGCCGGCCATTCTGGAAATGGTGCAGCAGACGCGGCTCGATGCCGCCACCGCGCCGGCGGGCATGATGCGTCAGGCAGTAAGAGAAGTCTGGAACCACGTGCAGAAGCGACAGGTCTTCGATCGCCGGCTGGCCGACCAGCCCCTGATGCAGCGTGTCGTCGCCGACCTGGAGATCGAAACCGAGGCCAGCCTGCTGCTGGCGATGCGAGGCGCCCGTGCCATGGACCGTGCCGCGGACGACGAGCATGAAGCCGCCCTGGCACGCCTGCTCCCCGCGCTGGCCAAGTTCTGGCACAACAAGCGCGGCCCCGCGTTCATGGCCGAGGCGATGGAATGTCTCGGCGGCATCGGTTACGTCGAGGAAACGCCGCTGGCGCGGCTCTATCGCGAAGCCCCGGTCAACTCGATCTGGGAAGGTTCCGGCAACGTCATCTGCCTGGACGTGCTGAGAATCCTGGAACGGCACCCGGCCAGCATCGAAGCGTTGCAACGGGAACTCAACCTGGCCCGGGGCCACCATTCCGCCTTCGATGCCGCCGTCGACTCGCTCGGCGATCGACTGACGGCCAGCGCCGAACGGCTGCAGGCCGAGGCGCGCTGGCTAGCGCAGAGCATGGCGCAGACGCTGCAGGCCGCCCTGCTGATTCGTCATGCTCCTCATGCCATCGCCGACACCTTCTGCACCACGAGGCTTGCCAGCGCGTCGCCGATTTTCGGTGTACTGCCGGCCAACGCTCCCGTGCCCGCGATCCTCGAGCGTCTGAAGGAAAGTGTCTGAATGAAAAGGAAAGCGTCTGAATGAAGTGAGCCGCCCGGACGCAGACTCAGCCCAGCGCCACACGAGCCGCCAACCCCAGCAGGACGATGCCCGTCAGGCGGTGTATCCACGCCGCGTGTCGCTGCAGCCACGGCAGCACGCGGGAGTGGGATAGCAACAGCGCCACCAGCACGTACCAGCCGCCGTCCACCAGCGTGGCGGTGGCCACGATCAGCCAGCGCCCGGCCATACTCAGATCGGCGCTGACGAACTGACTCAACAGTGCGACGAAGAACACGATCAGCTTGGGATTGCCCAGCGCCACCAGCAGGCCATCGCGCATGGCGCGGCGCCAGTCGCTCGCCCGCTCGGCAACGTTGAAGCCGCCGTTACCGCTGGCCCGGAGAGCCTGAATGCCCATCCAGGCCAGATAGAGCGCGCCGCCCCAGGTCACCAGCCGATACAGCCAGGGCTGGTGAACGATGACCGCCGCCAGCCCCAGCACGGTCAACCCCGCGTAGAGACCGACCCCCAACGCATGGGTGACACCGGCGATCACGCCACACCAGCGGCCGCCACCGACCGTGTTCTGCATGACCATGGCCAGGCTGGGACCCGGCGACATGGCACCCAGAGCGCAAACCGCCAAGAGAGACAACCAGAGTTGCAACGACACGTCGACTTCCTGTTTCCGCCATTGAAATCCGCGCATCGACTATACCTGACGCTTGCCGCCCGGCCGACTCCGCGAGGCACCGACCAACGAGCGATCGCAGGATTTCCGGCGGCACGGGCACTTTACAGCGTCTACGCTGTCATACGCACTCAGGCCCATAATCCATCAGGGAGGTGAAACATGAGCCTATTCAAGCGTGAAGACCGTGAAGCCCGTACCGATCGCATTCGTGCCGATCTGGACGATATCGGCGATCAGGCCCAGGCACTGGGACGTGACCTGCGAGACGACACACAAGACGCGATCGAAGAGGCACGACTGCAGAGCGAAGCGCAATATGCTCGCATGGCGGACCAGGCCCGCCAGCGCAATCGCCGGGTCAAGCGTTCCGCCAATCAGTCGGTCAACGAGTGCGACCGTTACGTGCGTGAACATCCGTGGTCCAGTATCGGGGCAGCCACGCTGGCTGGCGCCGTGATCGGCTTGTTGATCGGCCGCCGCTAGCCTGTCCGACGCCCCGCCATGCGGGGCGTTCTGCTTCCTGTTCATGCCTAAACCATAGTTTCAATCTTTAACTGCTATTAAACATTCCAATCAAGGCTGTGGAAACTTGAGAACGATAGTCGTTTAATCGCATGACACCTGAATTCAGGAGACCGAGATGAACGCTAACAAGTGGCAAACGATCGATGTCAAAAACATCGATAAATCAGCGAGATCACTGCACGCCTGCTCACTGGATCCGTCCATTCGCTGCCTGGCGGAATTGCGCGCTTCGCAGATCAACGGTTGCTTGAGCTGCACTCATTTCCGTCGCGAGCAGGCCGAAGCGCTGGGTATCTCCCCCAGCAAGCTGCAGGCGCTGGCCGCTTGGGCAGAGTCCGACGAGTTCAATGAGCGCGAAAAAGCCGCACTGGCCTGGTGTGAGTCCTTCACCCACTTTCGTCCCGCCAATCCGGCCACGCGCAAACTGGCGCTGAATGCGTTCTCCCCGCGGGAACTGGCGGATCTGACCATGGCGATCGAAATGACCAGCGCACTGAGCCGCGCCACGCGCCGCGCAGCGGTCTAGCAGGACTCGACGCCAAGCTTCATCTCGGCTCGCTCTCGTCACCACGGGAGCGAGTTTTGGCGTTTGGTTTTTGGCATTCGCTTCCGGACGCCAATGCCGCATTTCTACCTCTCTACCTGCTTTACCTTTACCTCTGCCCCTCGCCCCCCCCGCACATCGCCCTTGAAGCCGAATCCTGAGATAAAAAGGATCGATCAGGCAGTGTGAGCGATGCGATCCTGCAGACATCCCACCACACCGCCTTCGCTCGCCAACGCGGGCCTATCGAGCACCGTCACCCAGCCTCGGGCAAGCTTGATCACCCCTTCCTGTCGGAACGCCGTCAACGTCCGGCTGACATGAACCGGCGAAAGACCAAGTGCATCGGCAAGCTGCTGTTGGGACAACGGCAAGCGAAAGCTCTCGCTCGAATCGTCATCGTTATACTGCAGGCGACAGAATATCTTGAGCAGCAAATAGGCAACGCGTTGGCGAGCACTGCGACGCGAGAGATGCACCAGCCGCTCGCTCAGCACGGCCTGCCGATAGGAACAGACCGCGAAGCAGACCGACATGAGGCTCGATGATTCGCGAAACAGACTCAGCAGCTGGCGGTTGGCGACCGTGCGGATCTCGCCATCTTCCAGCATGGCGACGCTGGAGAGCCGATACTTGAACGAGAATTCATGTAAACCGATGATATCGCCGGGCAGGAATATCTCGAGGATGTGCCGCGTGCCATCCTCCATGTAGCGAAACGAATAAGCCCACCCTCGTCGCAATGCGCAGAAATCACGCACAAGGTCGCCCTCGTGCCAAATCACCTGTCCCTTGGTGGCATCAATCGCAGTACCTTCCAGTGCGTCGAGCTGACGACGGTCATTTTCAGAAAGTGTTGCGTAGCGACTGAAATGGTGGGCAATACAGCCTTCCTGCTGACCCATTCACTCGTGCCTTCTTAAATTTTTCAAGCATGACAGCATGTTAGCGAAGGGAGTTACATAACACCGGTTAGATAGGCAGGGTAAATCCGGCAATGGGATTGTTCGAGGCGTCAACTGGGAGGCTTTCTTCACCACTGTTCGACAATTTCAGTACTAACCAACAGTGACTCAGTACTACCCGACAGCGATTCAGTACCATTCAAGAGTGAAGGGTACGTGGGGTTATATTTTTGAAACGAGATACCTTCCGATACATTAATCAATAACAACTCAGGAATCGGGCCGCCCAAAGACGCCCCTCATCGACTGGCCGCCAGAGTATGTACGGAAAGCCGACGAGCGAGGGTCAGGCTCGCCGAGCATCGAAAAGACCGCTACCCCACCGTGCGGTTCAAGGTACCGATCAGATAGAGATCATGCAGGTAGGCATCGAGCCAGGAAATGCCGTGCGTCAAGGCGATCACGACGTAGATGAGCAACATCAGAATCCATTCGCTGTTCATCCAAGCCAACGACGCCATGGGAACCTGATAGGCAATCGTATAGAGACTGAGCCCACCGAAGAACATCACCACCAGGCAATTGATCAGCACCAGCGACAACAGCACCGGGCGGCTATCGCTGGCGGGCGGGCTGGTCTGCCAGGAGAGCGGATGGCGCACGCGAACCCGGCCGTTGGAGACGATCCGGCGCTGGCGGCGCAGCAACGCCGCCAGATACTGCGATGCATCGGGGCGGGAAGCCGCAGAAAGTGCGAGGCGCTTGTCGAAGCGCGCGCCGAACTGCCGGCCCACGAGATCCAGAAACCCCTCGGACTCCCCCGTTGTCGCATACTGCTCTGCCTGTCGCGACAGCTGACCAAGCGGGCTGTCGCCATGCGTACGGCGCTCGTCATCCTCGAAATTCTGGGCGTAGTAGATGTCGTAGACCTGATAGACGGAAATAGCGACCCCCAAGAAAATCAGCAGGTACATCAATGCGCTCAGCATGCTCGTCTACTCTCCCCAGCCTTCCCGTCGAGACCGTCATCATAGCAAGTCGACTCGGGACAAGCCATGCACATCAAGTGCGGCAATGGGTCACTGTGATCGTCACCTGTCAGGCAGGCATCGACGCGACACCTGCGATGCTCCTCCGAGCCTCGTTCGGCTTCAGTTGATCTCGATGAGGCCGTCGCTTGCCAGCAGATGACGATAACGTTGCATGCCCCCACGCGAACGCGCGTGTCCGTTCGTGAAGCATCCATGCGAAGACCCTGCAGCCAAGGCGGTGTCTTTCCCGCGAGTGGACGATCGAAATTCTGAACGTGGAGCCGTGCAGGTTGCGATGCCTTTGCCGATCGGATTCGACACAGGCCCCCACCTCCTTCCTTTATGCTACCTCCATGGTTTTTCTCCATGTTCATGATGGTTAAATATCGTCCTGTTTTTCACTCGCGCAACAATTAACCTGGATTATCTTTTAAATGGCCTGCGCAATTCTGTTACTTAAACAATCACTTGCACTTAATTAAACCGAGCATGACCATCGGTAAATAAAGAAACATCGTTTCCTAATCACACTTAATAACACTTTAAAACCTGATTAGCTCGACCATTAATCAGATTCCACTATCTTGATTACTGACGGCGATACGCCATCATTTGTACCAAACCTAAGGAAAGGGAGAGTTGAAATGACTAACCGTAATCCCGGCAATTTTCAGAATGATCGCGAAAAGGCTTCGGAAGCTGGTCATAAAGGCGGCCAGAAAAGCTCAGGCAACTTCAAGAACGATCCCGACAAGGCCGCAGAAGCTGGCCATAAGGGTGGTCAGGAGAGTTCCGGCAACTTCAAGAACGATCCTGAAAGGGCTGCGGAAGCTGGTCACAAGGGCGGTCAGGAGAGTTCCGGCAACTTCAAGAACGATCCTGAAAGGGCCGCGGAAGCTGGCCACAAGGGTGGTCAGGAGAGTTCCGGTAACTTCAAGAACGATCCGAAGAAGGCCTCCGAGGCTGGCCACAAGGGTGGCAAAAGCCAAGGCCATTGAGCTTGGCCGAAGCGCAAAAAGGCAGCGCTTCAGGGCGCTGCCTTGAAACAGGGTGCTTTCGATAGCCTGAGGGGCACGGCACGGTCTTTTGAACAGCCTGATGAAGAATAAGGTTATGAATCCTTTATCCTATTCTTCCCATGTGGCGGATAGTGAAATTCTGTCGACTATATCGCCAAGATGCAAAGGCAAGCGACGATCAGTCGTGTCGTCGTTTCGCATGGGGACGCCATTGAGCAGATCAACGAGGCCAAAACGATTCCGAAGAAAGACTTAAAGCCAATCCTGCCGGATTATCTGACAGAACATTTGCCGAGGTAAATCACTATGTCTTCGCTAGCCGAAGTTCCTGGCCGAACATCCAAGCTTTCCCGACGAGTCTCGGCGAACTCTCATTTGTGGCACGACTATTCACTCTATTTCGAAATTTTCTCTCATCATGCACCGCTGTCGATCAGCAATCGTGAAACATTGGCCGAGCTACAGCAGGCACCTCGCCGCTTCAAAAAGGGAAGCGTCGTCAAGAACCACAGCCTGAACGCCAAATATCTGCTGGCGATTCAAGATGGTTGGGCGTGTTCCTGCCGCGTCACAGAAGAGGGCAAACGCCAGATCATCGATCTCTATCTGCCAGGCGACATCGTCGGCCTGCGTGATTATCACACCGGCGGTCGTTTCGACGAGGTCACCATGCTGACCGACGGTCTGGTCATTCCGATGCACAAGTCCCAGCTCGATCAGGCGATGCAGAAGGATCACAGCCTAGTGAATGCGATGCTTGCCGCTACCATGCATCAGTGCAACATCATGGCAGATCGACTCAATAATCTGATCAGTCATGATGCAACGACACGACTCGCCTATTTCATTCTCGAGCTGCATGCACGTCTCAATTTTTCTCGCTCTGAAATGAGGGACCTGACCATTCCTCTGTCCCAGCAGGTCATCGGTGATCTGCTGGGTATGACCAACGTACATGTGTGCCGCTGTCTGAGCCAGCTCGAAGCCAAAGGCCTATTAACCCGGGACAAAGACTCACGCAACATTCGCCTTCTCGATTATCCGGCGCTACTGGCATTAGCCGGTTTCAATACGGCCTATCTGCATAGCTGCAGTCGCGCCAGGCAACGTGCCGCCACGGCATCCAAATCGCACTGACGCGATAGCCGTTTTCGCTGATTGCCGCCTTGACGGCGTTGGATAACGAGCATCCACGGTTCAGCAAGAGCGAACCGTGGATTGCCGTTCTTGCAACGCTCCTTAGCCAAGATATCTCGATCGGGATGCATGAATGAGCCGTTACCAGGAAGCTCCCCGGGCAAACGGGGACTGTACGCTCGCGTTGATACAGGAAGGGTACGGCTATATCGGATCGCAGTGTGACCGACTGGGCAGCGATGTATTCCGTTCCCGACTGATGTTGCAGAAAACCCTGTTCCTGCGGGGCGAGGAAGCCGCCCGGCTGTTCTACGACCAGAATCGATTGACCCGAGAGCAGGCGGCCCCCAAACGGATGCAGAAGACGCTGTTTGGCGTTGGCGGCGTTCAGGGGCTCGAAGGCGAATCCCATCGGCGGCGCAAGGCCATGTTCCTCGCCTTCATGTCCCAGGCGAGAATCGACGACCTGCTCCATCTCGTCGAACAGACCTGGCAGGCGAAAATGCCGCATTGGCAATCCGGTGCGTCTCTCGTATTGCTCGACGAGTTCCACCGGATTCTCTGTCGCGCCGCCTGCGACTGGTGCGGTATCGCGTTGAAAGAGAAGCATGTGGCGGGATTGACGCAAAGCCTCGTGCTGATGATAGAGGGAGGAGGCAGCGTCGGCCCCAGGCACTGGAAAGCCCGTCGCGCCCGCCACCAGACCGAAAACACCTTGATGTCGATGATCGACGACTATCGGCGCCGCCCCGAATCGGCGGATTCCGCCCTTCCCCTGCCTGCCTTTGCCGATTTCCGGGACGAGACCGGCGCACGTCTTCCCAGCCGGATCGTGGCCGTCGAGCTTCTCAACCTGATTCGCCCGATCGTGGCCGTCGCGCGCTACATGGTCTTCACCGTGCTGGCGATGCACGAGCATCCCGACAGTCTCGGGAAACTGAAGCAGACTTCAGGAAGCAGCCTCTATCGCCGTGGTTTCATCGAGGAGGTTCGGCGCTACTATCCCTTCTTCCCCTTCCTCATCGCGCGGGTCAGGCAGGATTTCGTCTGGCGTGACTACCGTTTCCATCGCGGCTGGCAAGTCGTGCTGGATCTCTATGGCACCAATCACGATCCCAGCCGCTGGGACGACCCCGATCGCTTCCTGCCGGAGCGCTTCGAGCAGGAAGACGAAGATTGCCATCGTTTTGCCACGATCCCGCAAGGCGGCGGCGAGCATGCGACCGGCCATCGTTGCCCCGGAGAGTGGATCACGCTGGCGCTGATCGATCTGACCATCGACAAGTTCGCGCACCAACTCAGCTATCGCATCCCGGACCAGGACCTGTCGATAGCCCTGACTCGCATGCCCGCCAGGCCAAGCAGTGGCCTCGTCATTGATCAGGTCGGTCGCCTTGACTGACGATACTCACCAACCGCTGGCGCCCTTGCGCATACACGTCGCGTCGAGCCCCCTTCAGCGCCCATTAAAAAAACTAATCCATGTTATGGGTAACGTCATAATTTGAAACTATCATTTACAGGTTGCCAATTAAATCAACCTCTTTTGATAGATTTCCATGAAATATGCCATCCAAGTATCAAAAGACAATGCTGGTTATATCGCGCTATGCCGAGAATTTCCCAAGTTCGTTGCCACCTCTAAAAATCTCGAAGATCTGTCTCAGCTCACCGTTAAAAACCTGAGCGCAATCATCAGGGATTGTCTCGCCAATGCAGAATACGTTCCGCACAGCATGGAGGCGGATGAGGCAAGGCATGTCTGGTACCCACCCATCGGCATTCGTTTCAAGGTAGCTATCTCGAACGGCCTCATCGATAAAGGCTGGTCACGGGATGACTTCGCCGGTGCCATGGGGTTGACGCTTTCGAGCATGAACAATTTCTTCGATATCGCGGTCAGTACGCGCCTGTCTACCTTCGATAAAGCCTTTCATGTTCTCGGTCTGTATCCGCACCTCGATGTCATCGAATCGCCAGGCGACCTGTTCCTGGATCCGTGAGCTTTTTACGCTGGCAACCAGACCCAACGCTGCCTTAATCCAGATCAACCTTCGCCCGCTCGCATCCTCGCCTATCAGTGAATCCTGACTAGGCTGAGCGTAGTCAAGGAAGCACTGAGTCAAAGCCTGCGGACAAGTGATCGAGGATACGACCGGGCGCGACACCGGGGCGGGGGCTCGCTCTGCCCCTCCCTGCCTGCCCGCGACAGGCGCCGGTTGCTGCGCTCCGTACATCTGGCATTCATCCGTATCCCTTGTGATTGCGCCGCCCGCTCATTGATTCAGCGCCTCCTCTTCCTACAAAAGTGCTAAACGACCGTGACTGGGTGGACGAGCAATGGCGCAGTGCATGTTATATGTCAACGACAAGATGCTGACGGGAGAATCGGGCGTCTCTCTCGTCGATTTCCTTGAGCAACATGACGTCGATATTCCTCACGTTTGTTATCTCAAGACGCTAGGCCCTTTGCAGACCTGCGACACTTGCTGGGTAGAGGTCAACGGGGAACTCCAGCGAAGCTGCGCCGTGAAAAGCGAAGCAGAAATGGAGATCGCGACCGATTCCCCGAAGGCAAGAGCGGCGCGCGAAGAGGGGATGGATCGCCTGCTGTCGAAGCATGAGCTCTACTGCACGGTATGCGAGAACAACAACGGCGACTGCACCTTGCACAATACGGTCGCCGACATGGGAATCGACATCCAGCGCTACGACTACCAGCGCAAGCCCTATCAAAAGGACACTTCCAGCCCGTTCTACACCTACGATCCCGACCAGTGCATTCTTTGCGGTCGCTGTGTCGAAGCGTGTCAGAACATCGAAGTCAACGAGACGCTATCGATCGATTACAGCATGGAGAATCCGCGCGTGCTGTGGGACGGCGGCGAACCGATCGATGAATCGAGCTGCGTTCACTGCGGCCACTGCGTCACGGTCTGCCCGTGCAACGCCCTGCTGGAAAACACCATGCACGAGAACACCGGCCCGTTCACGTTCATGCCCAAGCCGCTCAAGCGCTCGATGATCGACCTGACCAAGCAGGTCGAGAAGACCACCGGTGCCCAGCTGATCACCGGCATTTCGGTCATGGACATGGAATGGCGCCAGCCGGAGATCAAGCGCACCAAGACCGTCTGCACCTATTGCGGCGTGGGCTGCTCTTTCGAAATGTGGACCCGGGATCGTCACATTCTCAAGATCCAGCCGGTGGAGGATGCCCCGGTCAACGGCATCTCGACCTGCATCAAGGGCAAATTCGCCTGGGATTTCGTCAACTCGGACAGGCGCCTGAAGACGCCGCTGATTCGTGAAAACGGCGCCTTTCGCGAAGCGAGCTGGGAAGAGGCGTTGAACCTGGTGGCACGCCGCCTGCTCGAGGTACGCGATACCTACGGCCCGGACAGTATCGGCATCATCGGCTCCAGCAAGGCCAGCAACGAAGAGGCGTACCTGGCGCAAAAGCTGGCCCGCCAGATTATCGGCACCAACAACATCGACAATTCGTCGCGCTACTGCCAGAGCCCTGCCTCCACCGGTCTCAAGCGCACCACGGGCTACGGCGCGGATGCCGGCCGGGTCGAGGATCTGCAACTGGCCGATGTGGTGATCATGGTGGGCAGCAATACCGCCGAGAGCCATCCGGTGATCGCCTCGCGCCTGAAGTCGGCGCACAAGCAGGGCAAGCAAAAGCATATCGTCGTCGACACCCGTAAACACGAGATGGCGGAACGCGCCGACCGCTTTTTGCAGCCCCATGCCGGCACCGATCTCGCCTGGGTACTAGCGATCACGCGTTACCAGTTCGATCATGGCTACGCCGATCTCGACTTCCTCGAACGCCGCGTCTCGGGCCTCGACGAATTTCGTCGCTCGCTCGAACCCTACTCGCTCGAATTCGCCGCCGAGGTCACCGGGCTTTCGCTGGAAACACTGACCGAACTGGCGGAAACCGTCGGCCGTGCCGAGCGGCTCTGCATCGTCTGGGCGATGGGCATTACCCAGCACGTTCACGGCACGGACACCAGCTCGGCCTTCGCCAATCTGCTGCTGACCACCGGCAACTATGGCCGTCCGGGTACCGGCGGCTATCCCATGCGCGGTCACAACAACGTGCAGGGCGCGAGCGACTTCGGCTGCCTGCGCAATACCTACCCCGGCTACGACTCGGTCACCGAAGATTCGGTACGCGAGCGTTGGGCCAAGGGCTGGGGCGTCGACAAGGAGACGCTCCCCGGCGAGGTGGGCGAAGGCAACTTCCTGATGGTGCAGGCGGCCGACAAGGGCGAGCTCAAGGCGATGTACGTGATGGGCGAGGAGACGGCCTTTTCCGACGCCGACACCAACAACGTCCACGAGGCTTTCAGCAAGCTCGATTTTCTCGTCGTCCAGGACATGTTCGTCAGCCGCACGGCGCAGTTCGCCGATGTGGTGCTGCCAGCCTGCCCCAGCGTCGAAAAGGAAGGCACCTTCGTCAATACCGAGCGCCGGATCCAGCGCTTCTACGAAGTCATGCCGCCGCTGGGTGACAGCCGCCCCGACTGGCGGATATTGACCGAGCTGGCCAACAAGATGGGCTACGCCTGGGACTACAGCCACCCTTCCGAGATCATGGCCGAGTGCGCGTCCATCTCGCCGCTCTTTGCCGGCGTCACCTATGAACGCCTGGCCGGCTGGAACTCCCTGCTGTGGCCGGTCGACGCCGACGGCACCGACTCCCCTTACCTCTTCCGCGACAGTTTTCCGCAGGAAGGCGGCAAGGCCAAGCTCTACCCGCTCGAGTGGCGTCCCCCGGCGGAATCCAACGATGACGACTACCCGTTCATGCTCGACAACGGCCGCCTGCTGGAGCACTTCCAGAGCATGAACCAGAGCGGCCAGACGGAAGGCACCGTCAAACAGGTTCCCGAGTGGTTCGTCGAAGTCGGTGTGGACACGGCACGCGAGATGGATCTCGAAGACGGGAACTGGGTCCGCGTCTCGTCCCGTCGCGGCAGTCTGGAAGTGAAGGTCTGCGTCACCGACCGGGTCAGTGGCCATACATTGTTCATGCCGATTCATCAGGGCAAACCGGGCCTGAATCTGCTGACGGGCGAACACCACGACCCTGACGTCGATACGCCGGCCTACAAGGAAACCGCGGTCAGGCTGGAGCCGCTGCCCCGAGAGAAAGGCGAGCCTCCTCTCCCCCATAACAACTTTCGCTACGGCCATCGCACGCCGATCGAAGGCGTCCCGGTCGAGGTCAAATGGATGCAGGAGGACTATCGTCAGCCACCGCAACACCAATCGCATCCGGAGAAGAGCTGATGGCAGAACGTATCGACTACACGCCCCCGCCCAACGGTGATCTCGATCCCAGCGCCCAGCAGGAGTGGGAACGCCTGCTCGAAGGCCTCCACGAGCATGGCTTCCTGCGCTTTGCCAACGATCTGGTCCGCAGCAATACCCAGCTGGCGCAGATTCTCACCAACGCGCTCAGCCGCGAGGGATCGCTGAATGCCATTCAGAATCTCTCTTCACTGCTGATCGCGCTTTCCAGCATCCCGCCCGGGCAGTTCCACAAGACGGTCTACGCCGCGCGGGATGCGTTCGTCGCCATGGAGACCGAGATTCGCTCGGAGCGCGAACACGACAAGGCGCCCGGTTTCAGTGGCGCCTTCCGCCTGCTCAAGGACGAGGAACTGTGGCAGGCGCTGACCCCATTGATCGGCGGGTTGAAGACGTTCACTGCGGGCCTTGACCGTGATGTCGAACGGCCGGTTTCCGATCGCACGGGCAAACCCAGTGACTTTCAATAGGCGACCAATGCGCCGTTCCTGAAAGGGTAACCAGCCATGTTCCCGTTGGACACGCTCGATCTCGCTCGCCTGCAGTTCGCCAGTACCCTGCTGTTTCACATCATCTTTCTGGCACTGAGCATCGGCTTGTCCACCTATCTCGCCTTTCTGCGCTGCATGGCGGCGTGGAAAGGCGATGCCATCTACATGGCGCTGTACCGCTATTGGCTGCCCCACTTCACCGCCAACTACGGCGCCGGTGTGGTATCCGGTGTGGTCATGGCCTTCGAACTGGGCCTCAACTGGCAAGGGTTCACCCGCGCCGCCGGCGGTATCAACGGGGTGCTGCTGAGCTACGAAGTGGTGACGGCATTCTTCCTGGAAGCGACGTTCTTCGGCCTGATGATCTTCGGCGAAGGCAAGATCGGCACGCGCATGCACTGCTTCTCGGCGATCATGGTGGCGGTTGGCGCCTATCTCTCCTCGTTCTGGATTCTGGCTTCCAACAGCTGGATGCAGACACCGGCCGGTTTCCTGCACGAGGCCGGCACCTACGTGCCCGTCGACTGGCTGGCCGTCGTCTTCAACCCCTCGTCTCTCTACCGGCTCGTCCACATGTCGCTGGCCGCGATGATCGCCACGGCATTCGTCGTCGCCAGCATCGCAGCCTGGCACCTGCTCAAGGACCGCACCGACCCCGTCTCTCGCAAGATGCTGTCGATGGCGTTATGGATGCTGACCTTCGTGGTGCCGCTGCAGATCGCGGCGGGCGATCTCCACGGGCTGAACACGCTCGAGAACCAGCCGGTCAAGGTGGCAGCCATGGAAGCCTACTGGGAACACAAGCCCGAGCAAGGGGGCATGCCGATGGTGGTTGCCGCCTGGCCGGACAGCGCCAGCGAAAGCAACCGCTTCGCGCTGGAGATCCCCCGACTCAGCAGCCTCTATCTCACCCATAGCCTGACCGAAAAGATCCAGCCGCTGACGGCCTGGCCCGAGACGGAACGCCCCAACGTCCCGCTGGTCTTCTGGTCCTTCCGGCTCATGGTCTATACCGGCTTCGCCATGCTCGGCATCGTCGCGGTGTCGCTCTATCTCCGCCATCGGCGGTCGCTTTTCGATACCCGCTGGTTCCTGCGGGCGATGACCTTGACCCTGCCGATGGGTCTCATCGCCATCGAGGCCGGCTGGATCACCACCGAAGCCGGCCGCCAGCCCTGGATCATCTACGGCGAAATGACGACACGGGAAGCCGTGACCCCCTATGGCACCTGGCAGCTCATCGCCAGTCTGGCCGTGCTGTGGACGATCTACACGCTGGTCTCCGTGGCGGGGACCTACCTGTTCTTCAAGCTCACCCGGCGTTCACCGCGCGCCATGCTGGCTAAAGACGATAACGGGGTCTCCTGATGGATACGCTGGCAACGGTACTCTACATCCTGATCGCCCTGGCGCTTTCCATCTATTTCCTGCTGGACGGCTATACGCTGGGCGTGGGTCTGAACATGCCCTTTCTCCGCCACAAGCAGACGCGGGAACACGCCATCCATTCCGTCACACCGTTCTGGGATGCCAACCAGACCTGGCTGGTCTTCGCGGTTTCGGCGCTGTACGGCGCCTTTCCGGCACTCTATTCGGCGATACTGCCAGCCTTCTACATCGAGATCGTCGTGCTGCTGATGCTGCTGTTCGTGCGCGGCATCGTGTTCGAATTCTATGAAAAATTCTCCCACCCCGAACGCTTTCACGCGCTGCTGTTCGTGGCTGCCCTGACCGCCGCCTTTCTCCAGGGCGCCATCGCCACGCAGATTCTCATGGGCCAGGGGCTCTCGGACGAACCCAGCCATGGTGACATCTGGCAGTATGAAAGCGCCCTTGGCGGCGCCGTGTTCATCCTGGGCTATGCCGTGCTGGGCAGTGCCTGGCTGCGCATGACGCTCCCCCGGGCCAGCACCGACTCGCAGTCGACCTATCGGCTGATATTGGGCATCGTGGCGTTTCTCTTGCTCGTTCTCTGGATCGTCACCTGCCTGATCGAGCAACCGCTGCTCGCCTCTCGGGTAGGCGAACGAGGCGGAATCATCGCCGGCTTCGCCGCCACCGGCATCGTGGGCGCTGTGCTCGCCAGAAACCTTGTCAATACCCGTACAGCGGCCTTTCTATGGGCCGCGTGCATATTGATGGTGCTGACGGCTATCGTCTATGTCTGTATCTACCCCGACCTTCTGATTGGCAGCCCGGCGGATGAAGGTGCGATCGCCCCGCATGCCAGCCTGCTGTTTCTTCTCGTCGGGCTCGCGATAGCCCTGCCGCTGATCGTGACTTATACCCTGTACAGCTATCGCTCTCTCTTGAAGTCTTGAGACATTTATCGAAGCCGTAATCCATGGCTTTTCAGGCTTCGTACGAAAAGTCGGCGAGCGATCATCAGACAAGGCAACACTCAGCAGCATCAGTCGCGGACACTGACTCACCGACATGGGCCGATTCTTTTTATCTGGCATGCCACAGACGGGATACCCGCCAGGAAACCCGAACGACATTGATGCCGGTTAATCCCGCCTTCCGCGTTGGGATTAAACTGGAAAACAAGATGATCAGGCTTGATTCAGATGGTGATCGAGCCTGGTTCAGGAAATGCCTTCCGTTCAGGAGAAACGCGATGAGTCGTGAAACAGATAACGCCGAGGGCTCTGCCAAAGAGCGCCAGCAGGCCAAAAAGGCGATGGACAAGGATACCCCGGATGCCGCCGAAAGCCGGCAAGCGTCGGGCTCGCATCACGAGGAGCCAAAACCCTATCGTCCGGATGAAAACGTCGACAACCAGAAGTCCGCCAAGTCACGACACACGCCAGCCCACAACGACACGGTAAAGGAGACGCCCGTTCCCGGTGCCCAGCTCGCCAAGGAGAAGAAGGCCCACAAGTCCAATATCAACGACAAGGCCGACAAAGCCGACCCCAAGGCAAGCGGCTAGCGAATCGTTGGGCGCTCCTTATCCAGACAAGCCACATCGAGTCAAGCCACAACGAGTCAAGCCACAACGAGCCGAATCGAGCCATTCCGTCGTCCAGCACGAGATAACTCATGAACGAAGAAACCCGTCAGAATCTTGCCCTGGGCCTGATCTCCGTCCGCGACAATCAAAGTTCGCCGGTAGCACCCGGTGTGACGCAACTGACGCTCAAGTTCGTCAACGTCTGCTTCGTGGCGGAGCCGAGCCAGGATCGCTGGGTGCTGGTCGACGCCGCCCTCCCCAGGCAGGAGGGAAAAATCATCGCCTGGGCCAAGCGGCTCTTCGGCGATCGGCCGCCCGCGGCGATCATTCTGACGCATGGCCACTTCGACCATATCGGCTCGGCGCTGGCGCTCAGTCGCCACTGGCAGGTGCCGCTGTATGCGCATCCGCTGGAGTTCCCGTATCTGACCGGCTCGCAACCTTACCCGCCGGCGGACGCCTCGGCGGGAGGCGGCGTCATCTCGCGCCTCTCCCCGCTGTTCTCGCGAGGCCCTTATCATTTCAACGACGTTCTCTCTCCGCTACCGGAGGACGGCTCGGTTCCCGGGCTGGATTCTTGGCGCTGGCTGGCGACGCCGGGCCATTCGCCGGGGCATGTCTCGCTATTCAGGCAGGAAGACAAGACGTTGATCGCGGGGGATGCCTTCGTGACCGTACAGCAGGAATCTCTCGGCCAGGTCATCCTGCAACGGGCCAAACTGAGCGGGCCACCGCGCTACTTCACCCACGACTGGGGGCAGGCCTTCGAGTCCATCAGGCGGCTCGCGAAGCTGTCACCGGCAATGGCGACGACGGGTCATGGCCCGCCGGTCGGTGGTGCCCTTCTGACCAACGGGCTGGAGCATATTCTCAATCATTTCCATGCCGATCACATGCCGAAGCACACGTTCATGCACTAATTTGTCGAGAATCTGCCGAGCCGGGACTGCGTCATGGGTCCCGGTTCCGCGAGCCAGGCGAGTCAAATGCGTTAGGTGTCAGATGAGCCAGGCGAGTACTCCAGGACGACGCGCTCCTCTTCATCCACGATCGTCAATTTACAGGGCGTCGACTTCTTGACCTTGCCGATCATCCCTTCCCATTTCGGGGAGGATTTCGACGTACCCATGATGATCGTATCGACCTCCAGCCGCCGGGCCTCTTCAGCGATCGTCTCGGAAAGCTTCCCAGCCTTTACGACAAAATTCACGGCCGCCATGGGTTCGTTTAAACGGTCCCACCGAGCTTCCAGAAACGCTTCGGCACGCGCGACATCTTCTTTGTCCAGAGTATGCGTAGCGGCGCCTGTCGCAGCGCCCAGAACATCTCCCGTCTCGCTGGGCTCGACGACATGCAGCAGATAAAGTCGAGTATGTTCATGTTGGGCAATGCCCCTCGCCCTTCGCAAGGCCGCCATGGATGCCGGATTTTTTCCCATGGGAATGAGGATCGAATTCTGCATTGTCGCCTCTCGTTGTCATCTCGTTATCGAGTATAGCGAGCGTCCTTTCCTCCTCGTTAATCCGGATTAACCGCATAAAACCCTTCCCCGCTTTCCGTTACGCTTCGGCACACACCACGACGCCATTCGCCACGGCGACTTCCTGTCGCTACGGTTCTGCTTCCGTTTGCTACTGCCCGCTGCAACCCATACCGGCAGCCACGGAGCATTGCTCGACCAACGGGCCATTGCTCGGCTAACGGAGCCTTGCTCGACTGACGAGGCCTGGCTCGGCCAACGTCTCGCGGGCCGAGGATATCGCCGTGCTCGTGGTGGTGGTCGGCGGATTCACGTTACGCTATCCGGATCTTCAGGCATCGAGAGACGTCTTATGCAAGGCCGAAACATGACGCGCTGGCGCGATCCCAAGAAAGACCCGCGTCAGGAAAAGAAAAGCAACCTGATCACCCCGCAGGGATTCGATCGACTGCAGGGCATCCACGACCATCTGTCACGTGTCAAACGGCCCCAGCTATCGGCGAAAGTCGGTGAGGCCGCCGCCCTGGGCGACCGTAGCGAAAACGCGGATTACACCTACAACAAGAAAGAGCTCAATCGCGTCATCGCACGGATTCGTTACCTGCGTAAACGCCTGGACGAGCTGCAGGTCGTCGACCGTTTGCCGGCCGATACCGGCAAGGTCTACTTCGGTGCCTACGTGACGCTGGAAGACGACGAGGGCGAAGAACTGTCGATACGCCTGGTCGGCCACGACGAGACCGATACCGACAAGCACTGGATCAGCGTCGACGCCCCCCTCGCCCGGGCATTGCTGGGGAAAGGGCTCGATGATGATGTCGTGGTCGCTGCACCGGGTGGCGAGACCCACTATATCGTGACCGACATCGCCTACTCGGATCGCGACCATTGAAACGAGAAGACGCTGAAAACGCGCCGGTAATTCAACAAATCCCCGAGGCGGTCGATAGAGGGTCAAAGGGCCAGCCAAACCTGGCCCGACAGATCAAAATGACAGGGACCCACTGAGGACAGCCATGCCGAACGCCTCCGACTCTCAAGCTGCCTCGGTGTTGTTCGCACGGCAGCCGATCTTCGACACCTCGCTCGAAATCGTCGCCTTCGAGTTGCTGTTTCGGCCGACCGATGGCGGGCCGATGCCGATATCATTCGATGGCAACCGAGCGACCAGCACGGTCCTGCTGAACGCCTTCACCCAGGGCGATCTGGAGACGGTCAGCCAGGGGAAGCCTTTGTTCGTCAACTTCACTGCCGCGACACTGCTCGATGACCTCCCCTTCGACCCCGCCTATCTGGTCATCGAGCTACTCGAGGACATCCCGTTCGACGACACCATCCGTGACCGGCTGGCGCTGCTACGCCAACAAGGCTTCAGGATCGCCCTGGATGACTACGCCGAAGGGGATATCGAGCACCCCTGCCTGCCTCTGGTGGATATCGTCAAGCTCGAGTACCCGCACTACTGCGACGATGCTTTCGTGCATATCGTGCAGCAACTGCGCCAACGCTACCCGCATCTCAAGATACTGGCCGAAAAGCTGGAGACGGCAACCGAGCTCAACTGTTGCCAGCGCGCCGGTTGCGACCTGTTTCAAGGCTACTTTCTTGCCCGGCCCCAGCTCGTTCACGGCAACACCGTGGTCGCCGACCGCATCGCCATACTCGAGCTCATCGCCACGCTCAGCAAGCCGGACGTGAGCGCGGACGACATTTTCGCCGCCATCGAGCGGGATCCCGTGCTTGGCGTGCGACTGCTCAGGCTGGTCAACAACACCAAGCAGCGCGAGGTAGAGATCACCTCCCTGGAACAGGCCGTTGCCCTGGTCGGCCCGCAGCGCATCCGCAGCCTGGCGACGCTGCTGGCACTCTCCGAGGTGGAAGACAAGCCGGCGTCACTGCCGCAATCGGCGCTGGCGCGCGCCTGCCTGTGCCGGGAACTCGCGGCGAGCAACCCCGCGCTGGCCGAGAAAGCCTTCATCTCGGGACTGTTTTCCTACCTGGAAGCCTTCTTCGATCGTCCGCTGGTGGAGCTTCTCGAGTCGCTGCCGCTACACGCCTCGATCACCACGGCGCTGCTGACCCGCGCCGGCCCGGTGGGTGCGCTGCTGGAGACCGCCATCCGGCTGGAAAGCGAGTCATGGGAGGAGATCCCCTGGCCCCGGCTGGAGCTGATCGGCATTCAGCTCGAAGACGTCCGGGCCGCCAATCGACGCGCCCGCCAGGCCGTCCGCGAGCTGCAGGCTAACGCCGCGCCTTGATGGCGCGATAGACCCGAAAGCGCCGGTTGTCGGCCAGGATCTCGAAGCTGCCGAATGCGGCTTCCAGCCAGTCCGGGTATGGCAGGAACGCGTTGGCGACCAGCGTCAGGCTGCCGCCTTCGACCAGATGCGCCGGCGCCTCGCGAATCAACCGCTCGGCGGGGCCATAATCGACCGCACGCTGCTGATGGAACGGCGGGTTGCTGACGATGGCCTCGAAGGTGTCTTCCAACTGGCGATAGACATCGCTCTGGACGACCGTTCCGGTCAACTGATTGGCCGCCAGTGTGCGGCGCGTCGCCTCGACCGCGAACTCGTTGATGTCCACCGCCGTGACCTCGCAGCCCTGCCGTGCCAGCCACGCCGCCAGAATGCCGTCGCCACAGCCCGCATCCAGCGCGCGAAGCGGTGCATTGCCGCGCGCCGGTAACGGCGACTGCTGCAACGCCTCCATCAACAGCCGCGTGCCCTCGTCGAGCTTGCCGTGGCCGAAGACGCCGGGATGGGTCTCAAGCGTCAGCCCCTCTGCCGTGAACGTCTGCCAGGCGGCATCCGGATCGCGAACGGGTTCGACCGTGCGGGTGGCGAACAGCGTGCAGCGACGCGCCGTATCCAGCTTGCGGCACGCCTGCTGAAAGCCTTCCAGTATCTTCGGCACCCGCTTGATGCCGCCCTGGTTCTCGCCGACGACCTGCACCGGCGTGCCGACAGGCAAGGATGCATTCAGTGCCGCCAGCCACCATTCCCCCAGGGCATGACTCTTGGGCCAGAACAGCACTGCGCCCGGCACCTCGGCCGGCGGCGCGCTCAGGGCGCCGTAGGCCGGTCGCCCGACCTGACGCCAGGCGTCGCAGACATCCAGCTCCGCGCTCCAGACGCTGCCCTCGCCGGACTCGAGCCAGCCATCGCGGGGCGGCGCCACCCACAGCCAGCCGCGATAATCCGCATCCTGGCGGGCAAGCAGTTGACACGCCGGGGGTTGCGTCGACATCAGTACGTCTCCTCTGGGCCCGCGCTGTCGGCGTGCCGAATCATGTAGTGAAGGTAGCGCCCCAGGCGCCAGTGGGGCTCGACCTGACAGTAGCGCTTCTCCAGCTCGATGATCGTCGCGAGCCGTTCTTCGCTCGGCGAGCGTTCCCGCAGATAGTCGTGAAAGATCCGGATGCCGGCGACGCTTTCGATCACCAGCCCCTCTTCCCGACACCAGCGTTCGATATCGGCATGCGTCAGCGGCGAGATCGGTGTCAACCGCTGGCGCTGGCCGGTGCCCGAAAGCCGGTCCTCCAGCGCCTTGTCGAGGTTGCCCTTGACCACGTTGGAAAAACGCAGCGCATCGCGGTTGAACACCATCAGCGAAAGGCGACCGCCCGGCGCCAGCAGGGATTTCAGCATGGCAACCGCCTGACGCGGCTGGGCCAGCCACTCCAGCACCGCGTGACACACGACCAGCGGCCATGGCCCCGGCGCCAGCTCCGGCAACGCCTGGATCGGCGCCTGCAGCGCCCGGATGGGCAACTCGCCGAATCCGGCTCGCGCACGCGCCAGCATCTCCGTGGAAGGCTCCGCCAGGGTGACGCGATGCCCCCGCTCGGCCAGCCACACGCTCATCTGGCCGAGGCCGCCGCCCACATCCAGCGCGGGCGCACCGTCCTGCGGCAACGAACGCGACAGCACCTGATCGAGCACCGCCAGGCGGATCTGGCCGCGCGCCGTGGCATAGAGGCTGTTGGCGAACTTGTCGGCCAGACCGTCGAAGATCCGGTCCTGCCCCACGGGGATATCGTTGCCGTGTCGCGGGCTCGCGGCGGGCAGCTTGGAAGCCTCATCAGAACTAGGCATGAGAACACGGCATGAGATAGGGATGGCTCGAAGCGGAAAGGCGGCATTGTATCAACGCCAACGCAGAGCGTCCCGACGCAATGGCTCCAGCGGGTTTATCTCGGCGAATCCGGCGCTTATACTATGCGCCGCTCGAGACACATGCTTCGCTCGACGAAACAGCGGTAGTGCTGTCCTGCCTTCCGCCCCCATAGCTCAGCTGGATAGAGCGGTCCCCTCCTAAGGGACAGGTCTCAGGTTCGAATCCTGATGGGGGCACCAAATCTTCTTCCTCGACACTCCCCGGAACGCCACCAAGCGCCTAAATCATGGCGTTACGCCCATTTCCGGCTCCCGTAATTCCCGATTCTTCCCCCTCGAATCCGGTGCGAATGGCATGCTCAGGGGAATACTCCTGTTCGATTTTCCCCTCGTATGACACCACGCCACCAGCCCTATGAAAGACCGAAACCACCAAGCCTAACCCCACAAGCAATCGCCCGCCCACCAGCCGGACGCGCCATGCGCTGTTCATGGCCGAAGCGCACGAGCATCGTTCAAGCCTGGCCTTCACATGCCGATAGGAAAAGAAAGGCTCGGGTTTCCTTGCGCCCCGCCTGCGCGCTAGAGGGGCTATTTTTATGCAGCGCTACAGAGTGCGCTGAGCCGCGTCGTTGTTGGGCTGCGGGCGGTTTCTTAGCCCCGAAAAATCATGCGAATGTTGCATTTTGCAGCCTCTCCAACGAAAAACGGGAGGCGACGGATAGAGAAATGAAACGAAGTGCGCCAGAGATTGATACAAAAGGTATTCCTAATAGAGCTTGAGAAAGCTGACGGGTTCCGACCCAAAGTGGCCCCACTAGTAAAGGCAGATAGCACGTTCTTCGGTTGTTATATAGCATGTACAATGATTAGCACTTATTGACAAGTTATCGTTAGCATAAAGGTGCTTAACAAGATTACGCTCTGTCTG
>NZ_PZJT01000024.1 GCF_003206135.1 Salinicola salarius
GACGAGTACTTTCATATTTGCTCCTAAACTAAAATACTCGAGTCATGAAAATAATGATCAACCTACTACGCCGTCGTCCTTCAGCTGCGACAACTGATCTGCAGAGAGATCAAGATATTCTGAGAGTACATTGTCGGTATCCTGACCCAGTAGCGGCGCCGGTCGCTTGTACTCCACCGGCGTTTCGGAGAGGCGAATCGGGCTACCAACCATTTTGAAGTCAGGATTCATGGGATGGGGGATGTTGACCAGCATGCCACGGGCGTCCACCTGGGGCTCCGCCAACGCACCGGCAATATCATTAATTACCCCAACCGGCACCTTGACCTTGCTGATTCTTTCCACCCATACTTCGGCCGCATCTTGCTTGAAATGGTCCGAGAGAATTTGGGTGATAATGTCTCTGTTCCTGACGCGATTCTCGTTTCTTGAAAACCTGGGATCGGCGGCAAGCTCCGACAGGCCTATGGCGTTGCATAGGGCCACAAACTGAGAATCGTTGCCGCAAGCGATAATGAAATCCTTATCGCTGGCCCGAAATGAGTTGTAGGGCACAATATTGGCGTGTGCATTACCGTAGCGACCAGGCGATACCCCGGTACTCAAGTAGTTCTGGCTCTGATTACCCAAGGCCGCTACCTGAACGTCCAGGAGCGCCATATCGCAATACTGGCCTCGACCAGTCTTTTCACGGGCCAAGAGAGCTGCCTGAATCGCAATGACTGAGTACAGCCCAGTCATTACGTCGGTCACAGCCACCCCCACCTTCTGTGGCCCGCCACCGGGGACGCCATCACGCTCACCGGTGATACTCATCAGTCCACCCATCCCCTGGATGATGAAATCGTAGCCGGGTTCCTGAGCACGTGGTCCCGTCTGACCGAAGCCCGTGACGGAACAATAGACCAAGCAGGAGTTGATACGGGAAAGCGACGCGTAATCCAGCCCATACTTCTCCAAAGACCCCGCCTTGAAATTTTCGATCAGCACATCGCTTTCAGCGGCCAGAGCCCGGACGATTTCCTGCCCTTTCTCGCTGGCAATATCGACGGCCACGGAACGCTTGTTACGATTGGAGGACTGGTAGTATGAGGCCTCTTGAGTATCCTCACCCTGCGCATTCTTCATGTAAGGAGGCCCCCAGGCCCGGGTATCATCTCCCCTTGCAACACGCTCCACCTTGACGACATCGGCCCCGAGATCAGCCAGCACCTGGCTGCACCAGGGACCAGCCAGCACTCGGCTCAAGTCGAGCACACGAATTCCCGTCAGCGCGCCCATTACGTCCACCTCGATTCGTCCAACATGATAAACCTCCCGACATCACCGAATACTGGATGCTTCGTGCAACAGGGATACCCCTAGCGTGGCGCGCCTGCGCAGCCACGGGCTTGGGCGATACCGCGGATCCCCCGTCAGCGCGTTGATACGCTCAAGGATGGCCAGCAATCGTTTCGGACCCAACGCATCCCCCCACGCCAGTGGGCCATGCGGATAGTTGAGCCCCAGTCTTACGGCATTATCGATATCGATAGGCGTGGCAATCCCACGCTGGGCAATGTCACAGGCCAGGTTGACTACCGAGGCAAGCACTCGCTGGGAGACAAACCCCACACTGTCACGAATCACAGTGACTCCGACGCCATCCGACGCCAACAGGGCGTGAGCCGCCTCACGCATGTCCTGTCGCGTGACCGGCGTCATCATCAGGGTCCGGTGACGGTCAAGGCTCTGCAACGCATCGAGGCAGAGCGTTCGCTCAGGGGCGACACCGAAGTGCGCACTGGCACTGACGGCATCTTCACCCAAAGGCAGCAATAGGCAGAGCGCCTCCTCCGAAGGTGAGCCGGACGACTCCACTCGACCGCCAAGCGACTCCAGCAGTGCCATCACCTGATCGCGCTCGGCGGCGTCTTCACACCCTACCCAGATCGGCGGAACATGGCTCACCTTGGGCACCGGCTGGGTAGCAAAGGCATCGGCTTTTCGTCCGCCTTCGTAGCGGTAAAAGCCAACGCCCGTCTTGCGCCCCAGGCGGTTACCTTTCAGCATCTGCTGGGTAACGTAGGAAGGCCGATAGCGCGGATCGTGATAGAACTGCTCGAAGATGGATTCCATTGCGGGGTGGGACACATCCAACCCCGTCAAGTCGAGCAGCTCCAAGGGCCCCATCCGGAAACCAGCCTCCTCGCGGAGTATGTGGTCGATATCCTCAGGCGCCGCCACGCTCTCTTCCAAGATCATCAGCCCTTCCGTGCTGTAGGCGCGTCCGGCATGGTTGACGATGAACCCAGGGGTGTCCTGGGCATGCACGCCGGCATGGCCTAGCCTGCTCGCCAACTCTAGCAGCGTATCGACAACTGCATTATCGGTGTCGATCCCGTCGGCTACCTCGACGACCTTCATCAGGGGCACGGGATTGAAGAAGTGGAAACCGGCCACCCGGCCAGGACACGACAATCCCGAAGCAATGGCCGTGACAGACAGGGACGAGGTATTCGTCGCCAAGATGCACTCCCTGGAAACGATTGCCTCCAGGTCGGTGAACAGGGCTTGCTTGGCTTCCAGATCCTCAACGATCGCCTCGATGATCACATCGCAATCTGCCAAGTCCGCCATCGATTCGGCGACCTTGAGGTGCAACAAGGCGGCATCGGCGGATTCACGCGAGACCTTGCCCTTGCCCACCAGCTTGTCGAAGGTTGCCTGTAGTCCATCGCGCGCAGCGCTCACCGCCCCGTCTCGCTTGTCAAACAGCACGACTTGCAAGCCAGCCTGGGCAGCAATCTGCGCAATCCCCACCCCCATTACCCCGGTGCCGACGATTCCCACCCGGTTCACTTCTCTTGACATTACGACTCTCCCCGGTAATTCGGTTTGCGCTTCTCTATGAACGCAGCCGCCCCTTCCTTCTGATCCGCAGTATCGAAGAGCATTTGGAAGGCTTTCCGCTCAAGGACCAGTGCGCTATCCAAAGGCAAATCGGCACCCGCGAGTACCGTCTCCTTGATCTGTTCCAGCGCCAGCGAGGGTAGAGACGCAATCTCGTGGGCCAGTGCCTTGGCGCGCTCCAAGGTCTGGTCGTCTGCCACAACTTCACTGACTAGCCCCATACGTAGAGCCTCAGGCGCCGAAACCAGGCACCCGGTCATCAGCATGCGCATGGCCTGGAACTTGCCTACCGCCCGAACGAGGCGCTGCGTCCCGCCAGCCCCGGGCATTAGGCCCAGTTTGACCTCAGGCTGACCGAATCGAGCCGTCTCTCCCGCCACGATAATGTCGCAGTGCATGGCAAGTTCGCAGCCACCGCCCAAGGCGAATCCGTTCACCGCGGCGATTACCGGCTTGGGGCAAAGCGCAATAGGCTCCCAAAAGCGCTCATTGTGGCGCTGATGCATCTCGGCAGGGGACACCGTAGCGAACTCCTTGACGTCGGCCCCAGCCACGAAGACGTGCTCGCCGCCCGTCAGCACAATGGCCCTCACCTCATCTCGGTGAGCCAGAGACGAGAAATGTTCGGCTAACTGACGCCTGATCGCAGCATTGAGCGCATTCTTGGCCTCTGGTCGATCGATTCGAACCACGGCTACACCATCGACTAGTGACGCCAGGTAAGCCTCGGCTAGCTGTTGCTTTTCATTCATGTAGCACCTAATTGTTAATATGTCCGCTATACGGACTTTTATTTTGCTATATCATTAAATTACACACTTTCCTGAAAGACTGTCAATGAAACCCTAGGTCCCGGAGCAACCCCTCTATTCATCTCAAGGCAAAGAGGAGCAAGCAGTAGCCATGGCATGCTACGAAAGTACAAAAAATATTATTATGTCTGCAGTGCGGGCTTTTCGTTCGACGGATTGACATTTTCAGAGCAATGCACGCAAACTCTTTCCCCAGTTACTTGCGGCCGGAGCGAGGCTCGGTGAAAAAAAGAGACAGTGGCGACTTCCAGATCGTGGTGGACCTAATCCATACAGAGGAAGAACAGGAGAAAGACCGACAGTTCGTGACATCGCTGGCAAGAGGGCTGGAGCTGCTACGTTGCTTCACCCCGCGTGACAGCATGCTTAGCAATCTCGATCTGGCAAGAAAGACGGGGCTTCCGCGTCCTACCGTGAGCAGGCTGACGCACACGCTAGCTAGACTAGGCTATCTACGCCCTCTACCACGCGGGAAATATCAACTGGATGTAGGCGTTATGTCCTTTGGCTACTCCATGATATCCAATCTGCCGATTCGCTCGGTTGCACAGCCATTGATGATCAACCTCGCTAACGAGGTAGGCGCAACCGTATCCATGTCCGCCCGAGACCGTCTCGATATGGTCTACTTGGACGTGGTACAGAGCGCCCTACGTTCGACCATTCGCCGCCAGATAGGGACACGTCTCCCTATTCATCAGAGTTCAGCGGGACGAGCTTGCCTAGCAGCCATGCCTCGAGATGAAGCCGAGGTGATAATGGAACATATCAAGGAGAGCAGCCCAAAGGAGTGGCCAAGCATACGCAGAGCGCTGGAGCGTGCCTTTAGGGATTACGCAGACTATGGTTATTGTCTTTCGATCGGCGAGTGGCAACGAAAAGTGAATGCGGTTGCAGTCCCTCTTAGCCATCCGCAACTGGGCATACTGTCATTCAACTGTGGGGGTCCAGAATTTCAGATTTCCCGCGAAAAGCTTGAAGAGTCCATCGGCCCAAGACTGGTACAGATGGTCAATGATATAGAAACGCAGATCTCGTGAACTACGAGATATACTAGGTAGTAATCAAAAATAAAATCAGCGAGGAAAGATTATGATTCGCGACCAGGAAACAATGCAGATCCTTCTGGATTCCATTCGAAGCTTCATCAATGAAGCCCTCATTCCCCGAGAGGAGGAGGTTTCCGAGACAGATGAGATCCCTGAGGATATCGTATCTCAGATGCGTGATATGGGACTCTTTGGACTCACCATTCCTGAGGAGTTTGGTGGACTCGGCGTTACCATGGAAGAAGAGGTCAATATTGCCTTTGAACTGGGTCACACGTCCCCAGCGTTCCGTTCCTTCATCGGTACAAATAATGGCATCGGCTCTATCGGCATTCTGCTGGACGGTACTGATGTGCAAAAATCTACCTATCTGCCTAGATTGGCGAGCGGCGATATTCTCGGCGCTTTCTGTCTAACGGAACCCGATTCAGGATCCGATGCGGCGTCACTGAGAACCACCGCCGTCAGGGATGGGAATGATTATATTATTAACGGCACCAAGCGCTACATCACCAACGCCCCACATGCTGGAATTTTTACCGTCATGGCGCGTACCAATCCCGATATCAAAGGTGCCAAGGGTATAAGCGCATTTATTGTAGACTCCGATGTAAAAGGAATCACCATTGGCAAACGGGACAAAAAAATGGGCCAGAAAGGCGCACACACAGCTGATGTAATCTTCGATAATGTGCGTGTCCCGGCCAGTGCTTTGATAGGTGAGAAAGAAGGAGTCGGGTTCAAAACTGCTATGAAGGTGCTTGACAAGGGGCGTCTACACATAGCTGCCATAGCTGTAGGAGCCGCCGAACGCGTGCTGGAGGACTCCCTACGGTACGCCATGGAAAGAAAGCAATTTGGTCGCACCATTTCTGACTTCCAGTTGATTCAAGGCATGCTGGCTGATTCTAAGGCTGAAATCTATGCTGCCAAATGCATGGTACTGGATGCAGCGCGTAAACGTGACGAAGGTTTGGACGTTAGCACCGAGGCCTCCTGTGCCAAGATGTTCGCCACTGAAATGTGTAGTCGAGTCGCCGACAAGGGGGTTCAGATCCATGGCGGCGCTGGCTATATTAGCGAATATGCCGTTGAGCGATTCTATCGCGATGTACGTCTTTTCCGGCTTTATGAAGGTACTACCCAAATCCAACAGGTGATCATCTCTCGTAATATGATCCGAGAGGCGGAGGCATAACTCAATTGACTGCCAACCATAACTGCGGACTCCAACTGGCCACGCAACCAACATCTTAGGTGCTGTCTGAAAAGTCGACGAGCGAAGGCCAGGCAAGGCAAAAATCGGCGAAAATGCGGAGTTTACAGGGTGTAAATAAGCATTTTGAGCCGATTTTTAACGCCGCATGGGCGAGCGCAGTACTTTTCAGACAGTGCCTAGGGCTAAGCGTGTCAATTGTGACTAATGTGGCAACGTCGACCCATATAAACTCATTCGATATGTTTCTAAAATCCACTGAGCTACATCAGCAGAGGGTGGCTGGATTATGATATTCACAAAAGTCCTGCCTGCCATGAACATGTGGTCCAGTTGGCTACTTGCCGCATTGTCTGTCTTGGTTGTATGGCGAGAGCTTGCCGGCTCAGACGTCGCGGGTTATATATCTAATTTGCTGCTAGTAGGCTTTCTGATATTGGGTTGGCCGCGCTTCAGTCCTATGGCACGTCTGCTAGCGCTGGTGTGTGTGGGAGCGACACTATTAACATTAATGCAGCTAGCGTCTCCCTGGGCCAAATTATATGAAGCTACTAATAGTTTCACTTTTTTGGCTGCTTTCATGACTGCATTGGCGCTGCTGCGGCTACCTGCCTATCGCTCCCGCCTGATTCGTCGCTGCGGGCAGAGTCTACTGAAGCAACCTCCTGCTTGGCGTTATCCCTTACTCTCCTTGGGCTCCACTCTATTCGGCATCGTACTCAACTTCGGCGTGTTGACTTTATTTATAACGATGATAGACAAGGCAAACACATTAGCTTCGGCCCAAGGCCGAACATGGCTACAAGAAGCGCGCCGCCGTCGCATGCTGCTTGCCACTCTGCGGGGCTTTACGCTGGCTCCGCTGGTATCACCGCTGGGGATTGGGGTGGCCGTTGTGCTAGGAAATCTCCACCCACTTACTTGGGCGGAGCTATTTCCTTATGTGTTGGTAACTGCGATTGGCTTATTCCTGCTCGGCTGGGCCTGTGATCAGCTGTCGGTGCCACAGTCGGCCTCCCACGGTTTATCCACCGCTCAGCCATCGCTAATGCCGCTGGTAATATTAAGCTTGTTGCTTCTGGCTTTGATCTCCTTAGTGTTCGCGATTTCCGTCTGGCTCTCCTTGCGCCTGCCGCAGGCGGTGCTGATAGCAGTACCAATGGGGGCTTGGCTGTGGCTGATGTGGCAGTGTCGTGCGCTGGGGTGGGTGGGCGTGATACCGGCTAGCATAATACTAGGCCGTCGCCTACCAGATGTATTCGAAGGCATTGGCAACGAGATTGTGGCACTGGGCTCAGGAGCTTATCTGGGGTATCTGAGCGTAGCACTACTGAATCCCGCCCAGTTGAGAGATATTGCAGAAATACTGGTGTACATAGGCAATTGGCTGCCAGTACTAGCAATGATGCTTATCGTGTTGCTGGCCCAGTTGGGAGTAAACCCCATCATCAGTGTGACTTTCTTGACCAGTATGGTGGCCCAGGCAGGGCCAGCCGAACTCTCGCTGCCTCTACTGGCGGCAGCGATGTTAGCGGGCTGGTCTTTGACCATGATGTCCTCTCCGTTCACTGCGGCGATGATGATCATGTCGCGTTTCACGGGCATGACAGCGAGGCAGATCTGCCTGAGTTGGAATGGAGCATTCTTGACAATCTCGCTGGCGATGGCCGTCTTGCTGCTTCGGTTGGTGGGCTGAGCAGAGGGTGTTGGTTATACGTCGCTCGGCCTCGGGCTGGTTCAAGCGCAGCAGCGGGAACCGAGAGAGCGAGAGCAGAGCATTATACGTGAAGAGTATCAATTATGCCCCGACGTGCCGCGGTATAGGTATCCATCCCAAGGACAGACTTGGATCGCATTCACTAACAAGATTTTGACATCGCCCCGTTGAGACCAAAGTCGGGTTCTGTAATGAGACGGATCGCTGTACTCTGTTTGTGTTTGCGAATTAAAGTTCGCCAAGCGGACAAAATGATTGGTCAAATCAAGGTGGCGTATGAAAAGCATTTTAAAAGCAGCATGTTGGGCAATTTGTAGCAGTGGGCTTGCCCTTGGCGTTTTCGTGTCGTCGGCCCTCGCTAGCGAGTGGCCGACCGAAGATATCCGCTTGGTCGTACCCTATGCGCCTGGAGGCACTACCGATGTACTTTCGCGCCGCGTGGCTGATCTACTGCAGAGCGAGCTCGACACCAATATCATCGTAGAGAATCGACCCGGCGCGGGTTCTACCGTAGCGACCGCGCGTTTAGCGCGTGGCGGTCGTGATGCTGATCACACCATTCTGATGGCTTCGCCGGGACACACCATCGGCGCGGCAATCTATCCCAACTTGACGTATGATCCAGTTGAAGACTTTGTTTTCCTGCAAAAACTTATCGATATCCCCAATGTGATGGTAGTTCCAGCTGACAGTCCTTATGACAGTGTTACTGACTTTATTAAGGCGGCCAAGAAGCAAAACATGACATTCAGTCACAGCGGTGTAGGGAGCTCAATCCACATGTCCGGCGAGCTCTTTAAATCATTGACCGAGACCAACATGACGGCAGTTCCCTTCGCTGGCAGCGGCGCAGCTTTACCAGCGTTGTTGAGCGGCGATGTCGACGTTTCCTTCGAAAACATGCCGACCGTACTCTCACACATCAAGTCAGGTGACTTGAAAGCGCTAGCAGTAACCTCTGCTGAGCGCTCCAAGGATCTGCCGAACGTGCCGACTCTTCGCGAAATAGGCGATTACAACCTTGACCAGTTTGTCACTACCGCCTGGTTCGGCCTGATCGCTGATAAATCCTTCCCTCTGGAGGCGCAGGAAGCTATGCAATCAGCTCTTGAGCGCGTAATGCAACGGAAGGAATTCCTTGATTTCGCTGATCAGTTGGGTGCCAAACCTGGCCAGGTCGCTGGCGATGAGTTTAAGCAGTTCGTTGCCGAGGACGTGAAACGATGGCAGACGGTGGCGGACCAAGCGGGCATTAGCCAGTAAGTCATCGCAACCCAGCGATGCTAGTGAGGCGAGGAGGATTCATCCTCGCCTTTCCCGTTACATAGAGGTGATAGAAATGTCGACTCCTATCCAAAAGCGAGGTCTGCCGTTTCGAGACTCCGGCGATATCCTTACAGGCGGTATTCTACTGATCGCCTCTGTTGTGCTGTTGTTCTGTTTGATTCCCAATTATATCGGTGAACCGCCCATACTTCAGAATCCTATGATGTCACCGCGTTGGCTGCCGCGCATAGTGGGATGGTTAATGTTTGGCTTATCCATTTTGTTGATTGTACAGGGTATGCTGATTGATAATACTGCTAAAGAGGATGGGCGGCGCATTGTAAAAGGGTCCCACCCTCGTTTCGCTCTGATGATCGTGGCACTCTTGGTCTACTCAGTACTATTTGAGACGTTGGGTGCTGTAATTTCTGGCATTCTGGCTACGCTAATTCTTTTTGCCGCCCACCCGATACGTGCTTACTGGCCCTACAGTTTGGCCATCGCCTTTCCGATAGTCGTTACCTTAATATTCGTCAATCTCATGAATGTGCCACTTCCTGTAGTGCCTTTTTGAGACATATCATTTAACTTGGTTCTAGGTGACGTATGGAAATAGTTTCGGAAGCTCTTCAGCTTGTTTTTCATTACGAGAACTTTCTAGCTATTGCGCTGGGGGTCGTGATTGGTGTCGTCGTTGGATCTATACCCGGTCTGACAGCCACCATGGCAGTAGCGCTGGCGCTGCCGTTCACATTTTCGATGGAACCGGTCGCCGCTATTCTGCTACTAGTCGGCATCTATAAAGGCGGTATGTACGGGGGATCGATTACCGCTATTCTGATTCGCACTCCGGGGTCGCCTGCATCGGCATGCACATTGCTTGACGGTTATCCGATGGCTCAGCAGGGGCACGCCAAGAAAGCGCTAAAGACAGCGCTGTATTCTTCGGTTATTGCCGATTTTATATCTAATATCGCATTGATATTCTTTGCGGCTTATTTAGCTAAAATTGCCCTTAACTTCGGTGCTCCGGAGTTTTTCTGGCTGATCTGTTTTTCGCTGACCATTATCATTTCGCTTGCTAGTGGGTCGATGATAAAGGGGCTGTTGGCGGCGCTGATGGGAATTCTGCTCTCGCTGGTGGGGCTGGATGAAGTTTTTGGTTCGCAGCGTCTAACCTTCGGAAACTACAATTTGATGGACTCCATCTCGTTTATTCCGTTATTGATTGGGCTGTTCGCGATACCTGAGATAATCGAGTTCTATCGCAAGAAGGCGGTCCCACATGTTCGGGCTAAGGCTAGTGGGGCTGGGCTATCACTTGCCGAACTCAAGCGCTCCATGAAATGCATAGTGCGTGGCAGCCTGATCGGAGTGATTATCGGAGCTATTCCCGGTACCGGGGCCACCGCAGCCGCTTTCATCTCCTATAGTGATGCTCGCCGACGTTCTCCACGCCGAGAAAATTTCGGCAAGGGTGAGGTGGAAGGGGTGGCCGCCTCAGAAGCTGGGAATAACGGTGTGGCCGGTGCCACCTTGATCCCGCTGTTGTCGTTGGGCATTCCTGGGGACGTGATCACTGCGATTATCTTGGGGGCCTTTATGGTTCATGGTTTAACGCCCGGCCCTGTTCTGTTTCAAGAGAACTTACCCTTAATCTACGCGCTGTTCATGGGTATCATGTGCAGCTCGCTAGTGCTATTGATTGTCGGCAATGGAGCCATTAAATACTTCTCACTTATTGCTGAGATTCCTAAGGAAATTCTCTTTCCTATCGTATTGATGTTTTGCGCCTACGGTGCTTATGCCGTGAATAACAATATCTTCGATGTTTGGCTGATGCTGGGATTCGGTGTCATGGGATATGTTTTCAATCGTGCTGCGATTCCGGCGGCTCCCTTCCTTATTGGCTTTATCCTTGGGCCAATGTTCGAGGACAATTTAAGGCGCTCATTATTGATCGGTCAGAATGACTTGTCGGTCTTCGTTCGTGGACCTATCACTTGGTTCTTCATCGCACTGACTGTAGGGTCGATTCTGCTAGCTCTCTATCGCTTTGTCTCCTCGCGTCGTCACTCTTCGCACGGTGACAACACCTCCCAGGAGGCGCCATGAGCACTATGCGTGCTATCGAGATTATAGCGTCGGGCGAACCAGAGGTACTGCGCCTGACGCGACGTCCCGTACCGACGCACGGTAAGGGAGAGGTGTTGATTCAAGTTGCCTCCTTCGGCATTAATCGACCCGATATTTTCCAGCGTCGAGGCAATTACCCGGTACCTCCCAACGTCACCGACATTCCGGGACTCGAGGTGGCTGGCAAAATTGTTGCGGGCGACCTCGACCACACCTACAACCCTTTTGGTCTGGCACTAGGTGATCGGGTCTGTGCTTTGCTGCAGGGAGGTGGTTACGCTGAGTATTGCGCTGTCCCATTGGTGCAGTGTCTACCCTATCCTGAGGGTTTTGATGATGTCGAGGCAGCGGCTTTACCCGAGACCTACTTCACGGTATGGAGCAATGTCTTTCAACGCGCCGCCTTAGGCCAGGGACCGCTCGGTCAGGATGAGAGCTTGCTAGTACAAGGTGGCAGTAGCGGTATCGGCACGGTGGCTATCCAGTTGGCGGCACAGCGGGGGCATCGCGTTTTCGCCACGGCGGGTTCGCGTGAAAAATGCAATTTCTGCGAATCACTGGGCGCCGAACGAGCGCTCAACTATCGCGAGTTGGATTTTGCCTCCGAGGTTATGTCGTTGACTGACGGTCGTGGTGTAGATGTGATCCTCGATATGGTGGGCGGTGATTATCTGCCGCGCGAGCTGGCCTGCGTTGCCGACGATGGGCGGATTGTGATCATTGCGTTGCAGCGTGGGAAGGAGGCAACTATTCCACTGTCTGACATCCTGCGCCGCCGCGTGACTATGACTGGCTCTACTCTGCGCCCGCAGGGTGCTTCCTTTAAAGGGGCGATCGCCAGGGAACTGCACACTGAAGTCTGGCCATTGCTGGCCAGCCGAACCATTAAACCGATTATAGAGACTGTCTTGTCGGCGGAGAGTATTGTCGAGGCGCACCAAATGATGGAAGCGGGCAAGCATAAGGGAAAGATCATGCTGAGCTGGGATTAATCTAGGCGATCGTTATCAGGCTGCTGCCGATGTCGTGAGGCAACTGACCTGATCCTTTTTATCTGTAGCGAGGTACTCCATATGAACGATTCTTTTCTCAGCCCTGACCGGATTCGGGATTGCTTCTCACGTGCGATTTCTGACATGTATCGGGAGGAAGTGCCTCAGTACGGCACTCTGCTGGAGCTAGTCGAGCAGGTTAACCGTGCCACGCTTGAGCGCCACCCGGCCCAACAGAAGGCAATGGCTGAAGATGGAGAACTTGAGCGACTCGGAATCGAAAGACATGGCGCGATCCGTGTGGGCAGCGCAGAAGAGCTGGCACTGCTTCGACGTATGTTCGCCGTAATGGGCATGTTCCCGGTAGGCTACTACGACCTTTCTATGGCCGGTGTACCGGTACATTCTACCGCATTTCGCCCCGTCGACGATGAGGCCTTACGCCGAAATCCTTTTCGCCTATTTACTTCGCTGTTGCGCTTGGAGCTGATCGCCGATACCGAGCTGCGTGAGCGAGCAGCCAACATCATAGCCTCGCGTAAGATTGTCACTTCGCAGGCAATGGCGCTGATAGAGCGGTACGAGGCGAAGGGCGGGCTAACCGAATCAGAGGCCAAATGCTTCGTTGCGGAGGCGCTGGAGACCTTTCGCTGGCATCGCGATGCGACCGTTGATCTAGCCACCTATGAAAAATTACATGCTGAGCACCGCCTGGTTGCTGATGTGGTCTGCTTTCGTGGCCCACATATTAACCATCTTACCCCGCGCACACTGGATATTGATGAAGTGCAGCGGCGTATGCCAGCTACTGGCATCACGCCCAAGGCTATCATCGAAGGTCCTCCGTGGCGGTGCTGCCCGATCCTGCTTCGACAGACGAGTTTCAAGGCGCTGGAGGAATCGATCTTCTTCGCCGACGAATCCCAAGGGCGACATGCTGCTCGGTTCGGGGAAATTGAACAGCGCGGCGTGGCATTGACTCGCAAGGGCAGAGAACTTTATGACCATATACTAGCCGCTTCATGTGAGGGGGGCGACGATAACGAGGCCCACCAGGAACACTTGCGTGAGGTCTTCGCTGCTATTCCCGACGATGAAGCGACACTGCGCCGAGATGGCTTGGCTTTTTTTCATTATCGTGCTGTGCCGGGTGCCAAAACGTTAGAGGAAGCCGGTTTCGACCGGATCGAGGCATTGATCGAACAGGGTGTCCTGATCGCTACGCCAATGACCTACGAAGACTTCCTTCCGGTCAGCGCAGCAGGCATCTTCCAGTCGAATTTGAACGATGGGATGCGCGATCAATATGTCAGTCGGTCTAGACAAGACCTTTTTGAACAGGCGCTTGGCGAGACTGTAATAGATGAAATTGAGCTCTATGAACGTCGCCAGCAGGCATCGCTCGAGCGCGCATTGGCTCAATTAAAAGTGGCGTTGGGTTGAGCATCGGCCACACCTGACCTGCCACGGGATTTTTCCTCCATCGTCGATTAGAGTCCGATCTAACCGGAGGACGGACGATGAAACGAGCAAGATTCACGGAAGAGCAGATTATCGGCATGAAGTGACCCCCTCCAGAACTGCACAGGGTTATAGTGCAGCCATCAGGGGGACAGGATGAGCGACGACAACTCCATCAAGCGATGGACCGCGAAGCGCAAGGCCGCCGTGGTCATGGATATCTTCAAGGGCAAGACCACGGCTGCTGAGGTGGCTCGCCAGTACGATCTCACTGTCTCCGAGATCGAGGGCTGGATCGATGAAGCCCAGCGCAGCATGGAGAACGGGTTCAAGGCCCGCCCCAAGGACATCCGTGAGCAGTACGAGTCCGAGCTCCGAGAGACCAAGGAGGCACTGGGCGAAGCTCATCTGCAGATCTATGCGCTAAAAAAATTCAAGCGCCTGCTCGACGAGGACGAGAATTCATAAGGTCGCTGCAGGCGCAACTGGCCGAGGAAGGCCATGTGGTATCGCTCGTCAAGCTCTGCCGCTGGCTGGGGTTCCCCCGGCGGAGCCTGTATTACCGGCCCAAGCTGCGGCAGCGTATCATCAATGTCGATCTGGCGGCACGGGTGAAGCTGACCCTGGAGCGGTTCCCCACCTATGGCTATGGCCGCCTGGCTTGTGTTCTGGGTGAGAACCGCAAGCCAATACAGCGCATCCTGCAGTTGAAAGACTGGCAGGTGCGCAAGCGGCCACAGGGCTTCCGCCCGCGTGCCAAGAGCCTTCCGTCTGTCGCGTCACGGCCTGATGAACGCTGGGCAACGGATCTTACGCACGTGTGGTGCGGCAAGGATCGGCGGGCTAGTCTGGCGGATCATTGATTGCTGTACGCGAGAGATCCTCGGCTGGCGATTATCGGACAGCAGCAAGACCGCTGAGGCCGCGCTGGAGGAAGCGCTGATCTATCGATTGGGGGCACTGGGACGTGTTCAGCAACCGCTGGCACTACGCTCCGACAACGGCCTGGTCTTCAGCAGCCGGCACTACAAGGGCACGGTGAAGGCCTATGGTCTCATCCAGGAGTTCACGATGCCGTATACACCGGAACAGAACGGGCTCGTGGAGCGCTTCTTCCGATCCTTGAAGGAGGAGTGCATCTGGCTCCATCGCTTCGAGTCGCTGGGCCAAGCCAGGGCCGTGATCGACCGTTGGATCCGATACTACAACGAAGAGCGGCCACATCAGTCGCTGGACTATGTGGCACCCAGGGCACACCCCGCATTAGCTGCGTAGGGTGTGCAGAAACCAGGGGGTCATTACAATAGTCGCTGGATGAAAGTTCGGTGGCAGGTCAATGCCTCGCCATGATCCCGGAAACCTTGATATCCGGGCGACGAGTCGCGCGTGAATTGACAGCGTTTCTCGAACAGAGGGTAAAGCCCGGCATGATCGTATCGGACAATGGTACCGAACTGACTTCCCCACGCTGGGGTGCCGAGCATCGAATCGAATGGCACTACATTGCTAGCCGACCGTGACGCCGCCACATACGAAGAGGGTCTGGCCGGTAATAAAGCTGCTGCGCTCGTCGCAGTAAAAGCTAACGGCTTGCGCTACATCCTCAGGCTGGCCCATGCGACCTAGCGGAATATTATCGATGATGTGACGAGCGCGTTCGGAGTCGGGTGGGTTGTTCTGCCAAAAGGCACTAGTGGCTATGGGGCCAGGTGCGACACAGTTGACGGTAATGCCGTACTCTGCCAACTCCAGCGCCCAAGTTCTGGCCATGGATTGCAGTGCTCCTTTGGTGGCGCTGTAAATAGTGCGCGCCTCCTTGCCCAGTACCACACGGCTGGTATTCAGCACTATACGACCCATGCCGGAAGCCTTCATACTGGGCAGTAGCGCTTGGGTGCAGACCAGCGCCGAGCGTACGTTCAGGTGCATCAACTTGTCGAAGTCCTTGAGCCTTGCCTCCTCAAGCAGTGCCGGGGCGACGATACCCACGTTATTGACTAACCGGGTTACCGTATAATGCGCGGCGATCTCCTCCATTGCCTGCCGGGTGGCGTCGGCATCGGCAAGGTCCACCTGACGTGCCTCCGCTTTCAGCGAGTCCGCTCCCGGCTCGACGATATCCACCACGATGACTTGATAGCCATCCTGCTGGAGTCGAAGTGCGATGGCCTGGCCGATATTCCTTGCTCCTCCAGTAACCACGGCGCAGTGGCGTCGAGAAGTTTGGCTTTGCGCAGCGTCTTGGCTCATTCAGGTATCCTCGATGGCTCAATGCCGGTTGAACATATGTATGGTAGGCAATCGCTCTTCGATAAACACGACGAGGCAATTGGTAGGACTCTTAGGAATCGTCCTCGTGGATAGAGGAAGGATGACGACATAGTGGCTTCACCTGAATATCCATGTAGGGAAACAGGGGTAAGCCACTGATGAGATCCTGAAGTTCGGCATTGCCAGTGACGTCAAAGATACTGACGTTGGCGTAGCTACCGGCGATCCGCCAAAGATGACGCCATTTGCCCTGCCGTTGCAGCTCCTGCGAGTAGGCTTTCTCTTTCGCCTTGATGTCAGCCGCTTGCTCGGGCGGCATGTCCGGCGGCAGCTTCACCGTCATTTCTACATGAAACAACATTGCGATTTCCCCATTGTATTTGCGCTACGAGATTGTACTTGCGCTACAGAGTGTTCTTCCGATTCAGGTAGGCTTGCCGCCAGCGCACGATCTTGACCTCGGTGAATAACGCCGCCTGATGGAATGGATCGGCCTCGATGAAGCGTTCGGCCTCTTCGCGGTTGTCTAGATCGACTAGGTAGATGCCGCCGGAAGCCGTCTTGCCATCATCGGAAAGCTTGGCGCCACAAGCCAGCAAGATATTCACGTTGGCATTCAGATAATCCAAATGATCTTGGCGTACCTCCAAGCGCAGGGCGTGGCGGTCGGGCTTGTCGAAGGTTTCGATCAGAAAAGGCATGTGCAAATCTCTGTTGGTAAACTTTGTCAGGCGCCGAGGTAACCCCAGATCAGCATGGCGCTGGCGTAGATGATTCCCAGATAGATCAGAATCAACACCATGTAGCCCATCACGTCGCGCAACTTCAAGCCGGAGATGGCCAGTACCGGGAGGATCCAGAACGGCTGGATCATGTTGCTCCACTGGTCACCGACCTGTACCGCTAGTGCCGTGGCTGCCTGGGAAGCCCCGATTTCCGTTGCGGCTTGCACCATGACCGGGCCCTGAACCGCCCACTGGCCGCCACCGGACGGTGCCAGCAGGTTGATGATGGCGCCGCTGATGAATGACCAGAGAGGAAGGGTTTGCGCGCTGGAGATATCAACGAAGATAGTGGCGAATGAAACCACTAGGCCCGACCCCACCAGAATCCCCATGATCCCGGCATAGAAAGGGTATTGGACGACAATCCCCGAGACGATGCGAATCCCGTCCGCCAATGCGGCCAAGTAGTTGGCCGGCGAGGCAAACAGCAAGATACCCAGGAACAGGAAGGCAAAGTTGACGGTGTTGAGATTCAGCGAGCCACCATCAAAAATGTATAAAGCGATATACAGCATGCCTAGCAGGCCGATGCCGATACCCACCACTTTGCTACGATTCAGGCGCTCGGCAATGGTGATCTTGTCGTCTCCGACAAGAGGAGCTGCGGAGGGCTTGGCGACGGTACTTGGGTCGATTTCAACGATGTCTTTTTCCTGCTTGGGATGCAGCCAAGCATTAAAGAAGGGCAAAGTGAGCAGAATGAGAGCGCTGGTGATCAAGAGAATGGGCGAGAAGATAGTTTCGCTCAACGGGATTAGTCCGATTGCGTCCTCGAGGAAATGTCCTTCGGTGGCGATCAGAAGTGGCACACTTCCGGACAGGCCGATGCCGTAAAGGGCGAAACCCGAGTATGCAGCGGCGATCACCAGCGGGTAATGCAACCCTTTCACGTTGAGCGCCAGCTTCTGGGCAACGATGCCGCCGATTACCAGTCCAAAGCCCCAATTCAACCAACTGCCGATGCCGCCCACCAGGGTAGCAACGACAATAGCCATGAACGGTGTCTTGACGCGCGCGGCGAGGCGATTGAGGGCGCCATCCACCAATGGCGTCTTGGCCAGAATGTAGCCCGCCAGAAGGATGACCGTCATCTGCATGCTGAAAGCCAGCAAGTCCCAGAAGCCATCGCCCCAATAGCGTACTGCATTCAATGGGCTAGTATCCTGCAAGAGCACCGCCAGAAGCATTGTGAGGACGGTCAGGAGGATGGCGATGACTAGGGGGTCGGGCATGTAACGGTTAACGAGCCGGGTGAAGAAATTTGCCAGCGCATTCATAGGAAGCGGCCTCATTGTCGGCATGCATGTCATTGTCTATTATGTACGTTATGCGTACTTTAGTTCGTTTGGTGGCCAGATGGTTAACCCGCGAATGTTTTTATTCAATACGACGTTTGTCTAGTTTCGGTAAAAGTGTTGTCTAGAACGAACGAAAGGAAGGAAAGCTGATGCAGGAAGATTCTTTGCAAGCCGTCGTAGTGGGAGCCGGTACGATGGGGGCTACCTTGGCCAAACTTATGGCGGTGCATGGCGTCAAAGTCACCGTGGTAGATACCAATCCGCAAGTTCTGGAAACTAGCCGTTTGCGCATGGGGGCGAATGCTGCCGCTGTTAGCTTCACCACGGAATTGAAGGTGAAGAAGAACCCCGATTTCGTGATCGAGAGCGTGACCGAGAATGTGACGGTCAAGCAGAAGGTATTGGCACAAATTGAGGACGGTGTAGCTGAATCCACCGTCATCATGACCAATACTTCAGGTATTCCGATCGACGATATCAGCAGCGCCATGCGTATTCCGCAGCGGTTCGTGGGAACGCACTTCTTTAACCCGGCGGACATCGTTCCTGTCGTGGAAGTGGTCCCCGGCAGTCATACCGAGGCGCCGGTCGTAGAGCAGACTTGCCGTTGGCTGAGGCGGCTGGGTAAACGGCCTGCCGTGTTGAACACTTGCGTGCCCGGTTTTGTTGCCAACCGGATCCAGCACGCGGTGATGCGCGAATGCCTCTCCTTGTTGGAGAAAGGGGTGGTGGAGACCGCAGCGCTAGACGATATCGTGCAATACTCTATTGGCATACGCATGGCGCTCAACGGCCCGTTATGTCAACGCGATCTCAATGGGCTGGATACCCATCTGAATATCGCTCGTTACCTCTATCCAGATATTGATGCACGTCAGGAGCCTGCGGCTCTCCTCGAAGAGCATGTTGCCCAAGGGCGCTTGGGAGCCAAGGTGGGGCGAGGCTTCTACTACTGGACCGATGAATCGCGTGCGCGACACCAGGCTCAGGAGCGGAAAAGCCTGCAACGCATTATTGAAATAGCTACTCAACACTCAAGTGGAGGCGAACCATGAACCAGCCGCGCTGGATGAAGCGTCCCGAAGGTAGTAATTGGGGCGAGTTCGGCCCTGAAGATCAACTGGGGCGGGTCAACCTGATCGGGCCTGAACAAGTGCTCAAAGGCATCAAGGAAGTGCAAGAGGGAGTGACATTTTGCTTGTCGTTACCCTTGGATATCCCCGGAGGCAGTGTGCTAAACCCCCGTCGCTCGCCGCCAAAGCTGACTCCGACGGCTCTAGGTGACGACCAATATATAAACTTTCCCCTGGCCACTCAAAGCCCCACGCTTTGTGACGTTATCAGTGATGACCAAGTCCAGTTGTCTCTGCAGTACTCTACTCAGTGGGACTCCCTTGCCCATGTGGGGGCTCTGTTCGATGGAGATGACGATGGCACGCCGGAGCGCCGCTATTACAATGGCTACTTGGCAGAGCAGGATGTGCTCAATCTGAGCAGGGCATTGAACCAGCGGCACGGCTCCTATGCCGAGCGTCTGGGGATCGAGACGCTGGCAGTGCATGGTATGCAGGGGCGGGCTGTGTTGGTGGACCTGGTACAGGTCTTCGGCACGGCCAGAACAGTGGTAGGGCACAGGAATTTGATGGGGGCGCTGGAGCAATTGGGCGTGGTAGTGGAACGCGGCGATATGCTGGTATTGCGAACTGGGTTCGCCGAAACGTTATTGGATATGCAGGGCATGCCGCAGCCTGACGTGCTGAAAAATACAGGGGCGGTACTCGATGGCAGCGATTCGGACCTGCTGAAGTGGATCACCGAGAGCGGCATCGCGGCGATCTGTGCAGATAACTATGCGGTGGAAGATTTGGATCGCGAACTGGAACCGGATTGTTGTTCCAAACTTCCATTACATCATCACTGTCTTTTCAAGCTAGGCTTGCCGCTGGCAGAACTGTGGTATCTGAAAGACTTAGCGGAGTGGCTGCATAACCGCGAGCGAAACCGGTTCTTGCTAACGGCACCACCGCTGCGTCTACCGGGAGCCATTGGTTCACCTGTGACCCCGTTGGCAACCGTATAAATGGAATAGGACCCGTAACGAGGAAGCACCGACAAGAGTTTGTAGCGTATCGATCTGGGACGCGATACCGGTGCTGTCGCATACAGTTGCCATAAATATCAAAAATTTATCTGCTTATCATAGGCATCATTGATGCCCAACCTGACGATCTTCAGGCAGTTGTTTTCAGGGCTGCGTCTGTCGTCGCTGCCTCGATTTCCCGATGTTGACGTGGCGCGAATGACGCAGCTACTCGACAGGGCGGCGGCACCGCATACGAATATGATATTGGGATCCCATCATTCGGACATCGGCAGGCGAGCAGCTGTGATCGGCATGAATGGGCCTGACCTTACTCTTTCTGATCTTAAATAGACGCTCTCGCTGATAAGCCTGTTTGTCAAAGGATGGGTAATGGGACTTACATTAGTGCCGGCATCTTTCTTCACTGACTGTATGACATGGCACTAGTGATTCGGGATGCTAAAACCACGTTACGCCTTTATACCTTGGTCGTAATTTATCCGTTTGAGGTAACAGCTGATAATTTAACGACCTTAGTTAAGTTGTTGTTTTTTTAATGATTTTTGTTTCCTCTGATTATTTGATGAGGAGCTGCTAATCACTCTCTTCGTTTGACCAACCGATGTCAAAGCGATAATATTGTTCGTATCACAAACCCATGTTCGCCTTGCGAACATTGTCGAGAGTCGAACTTACATGGCTGAATTTCTTTCTCTGCACGACGCCGTCGCGCGTTATGTCGAAGATGGCGCGACCCTTGCCATGGAAGGGTTTACCCATCTGATTCCCTTTGCCGCTGGCCACGAGGTGATTCGCCAGAGGAAGCGTGATCTCACGCTGATCCGGATGACGCCGGATCTGCTCTATGACCAGATGATCGGTGCCGGTTGCGCCAAGCGCCTGATTTTTTCTTGGGGTGGGAATCCTGGTGTCGGTTCGTTGCATCGGCTGCGCGATGCGGTCGAGAAGGGCTATCCCTATCCAGTCGAGATCTTCGAGCATAGTCACGCTGCCATGGCCTGCGCCTTCGAAGCTGGCGCTGCTGGGCTGCCCCTGGCGGTGTTGCGTGGTTATGTCGGTAGCGATCTGCCCAAGGTCAATTCACAGATCAAGTTCATCGAATGTCCGTTCAGCGGGGAGCGTCTGGCGGCGGTGCCGTCGATCCGGCCTGACGTGGGCATCGTCCACGCTCAGCGCGCCGATCGACGAGGCAACGTGCTGGTCGAAGGAATTGTCGGTGTGCAGAAGGAAGTCGTGCTGGCAGCCGGTCGTAGCATTGTCACGGTCGAAGAGGTCGTCGATGATCTCGCCGCGGGTCCCAACGCCTGCGTGATTCCGGCCTGGGCGATCGATGCTATCTCGGTGACCAAGCACGGAGCCTATCCATCCTATGCCCATGGTTACTATCCCCGCGACAACGCCTTCTACAAAGCTTGGGATGCCATCGCCCGTGACCGCGACGCTTTCGATGTGTGGCTTCAAGACAATGTCTTCACTCAGGGAGACGACACATGAGTGACCGTTATACCGCTGCCGAGATGATGACCGTGACCGCGTCCCGAGCGCTGAGCAACGGCTCTACCTGTTTCGTGGGCATCGGCCTGCCCAGTGAGGCGGCCAATCTCGCTCGCCTGACCCACGCACCGGAAGTCGTGCTGATCTACGAGTCCGGCACTTTGCAGACCAAGCCGGACGTATTGCCGCTTTCAATTGGTGATGGCGAGCTGTGCGAGACCGCGCTGACCACGGTCTCGGTGCCGGAGATGTTCCGCTACTGGCTGCAGGGCGGCCATGTCGATGTCGGTTTTCTCGGCACGGCGCAGATCGACCGTTACTGCAATCTCAACACTACTCTGATTGGCGACTACCGCGAGCCCAAGGTGCGCTTGCCGGGCGGTGGCGGAGCGCCGGAGATCGCAACCAATGCCCGCGAGGTGTTCATCACCGTAAAACACTCGACGCGCACCTTCGTCGAGGCGGTGGATTTTGTCACCACGGTCGGATTCGGGCGTGACGGGACTGCGCGTGACGGCGTGCCCAACATTGGCCGCGGTCCGACTCGTGTCATTACCGATCTATGTGTGATGAAGCCGGATGCTGAGACCAAGGATCTGGTGGTGATCTCGTTGCATCCGGGCGTCACCCGCGAGCAGGTGCGGGAGGCGACCGGCTGGGAGATTCGCTTCGCCGAAGTTCTCGAGTCGACCCCGGAGCCGGATGATAACGAATTGACGATCCTGCGCGAGCTCAAGGCGCGCACCGATCGCCACCACGCGGGTGGTCAGGCCGCCGATCAAACTGACAGAGGGAGCAAAGCATGAACGACGTCTTTCTATGTCGGCCGTTGCGCTCGCCGGTGGGCCGCTTTGGTGGCGCGCTCGCCAGTGTGCGTCCCGATGATCTCGCCGCGCGCTTGTTCGAAGCCGTTTTGGCCCAGCATCCACAGGTGGATCCAGAGGCGATCGATGACGTGATTCTGGGCTGTGCCAACCAAGCTGGAGAAGACAATCGCAGCGTGGCCCGTATGGCGGCGCTGCTGGCCGGCCTGCCGACTTCCGTGCCTGGCTCGACCAGCAATCGGCTGTGCGGCTCGAGCATGGATGCCATCGGTACGGCGGCGCGGGCGATCCGGGCTGGCGAAGCCGACCTGATCCTGACCGGCGGCGTCGAGTCGATGTCGCGGGCGCCCTACGTCATCGGCAAGGCGCAGTCGCCCTATTCGCGCAGTCAGCAGATGGAGGACACCACGATCGGCTGGCGTTTCGTCAATCCGCTGATGGATAAACGCTACGGCACTCACTCGATGCCGGAAACCGCCGAGAACGTCGCTGAGCAGTTCGACATTTCGCGAGAGGATCAGGACCGCTACGCCTACCGTTCGCAGCAACTGACCAAAGCTGCCCAGGAGAGCGGACGGCTCGGCGACGGCATCGTGCCGATCGAGATACCTCGGCGTAAGCAGGAACCGATTATCTTTGATACCGATGAGCATCCACGCCCGGACACCACGCTGGAGAAGCTGTCCAGGTTGCCGACGCCGTTCCGTGAAAACGGCACCGTGACCGCCGGCAACGCTTCCGGCGTCAACGACGGTGCAGCGGCGATGTTCGTCGCCAGCCAGGCAGCCGTCGAGCGGTTCGGCTTGGAACCTGTCGCGCGCATTCACGGTATGGCCACGGCCGGTGTCGAGCCCCGGATCATGGGAATCGGCCCTGTGCCGGCAACGCGTAAGTTGCTCGGCAAGCTCGGCATGACCCTCGAGCAGATGGATGTGATCGAACTCAACGAGGCATTCGCCGCTCAGGTGCTCGCCTGCGCCCGCGAACTCGGTATTGACGATGATGACCCGAGGCTCAACCCCAACGGCGGCGCCATCGCGCTAGGGCACCCGTTGGGCATGTCCGGGGCGCGTATCGTCGCTTCTGCGGCCAATGAGTTGGTCCGTAATAATCAACGCTTCGCGCTTTGCACCATGTGCATTGGCGTTGGACAAGGGATCGCCATCGTCATCGAACGAGTGTGATCGACGTCGAAACATTGCATGGATAAGGTATTTACGATAGAAGCGGTCACTCAATTTTCCGTACGCATTGTCCAAGCTATCTGCCCAGCGCATTCGTGCTGGCTGTAATACTTACCGCTATCGTGTCTGCCTTCGGCATTATGTGGAAACACTTTGCTTGACCGCACACACTGACTTCTCAAGGAACGTGACAATGCCTTTTGCCAACATTGAAAAGCGTACCGTTGCTTACCGATTGCTAGGTGCCGAGGCCAACCCGCTAGTCGTTTTCGCTCACCCGCTCGGGATGACACAGACAGTATGGGACGAGATATTATCGCAACTGCTGCCGCATTATCGTGTGCTGACCTGGGATCTGCCGGGACACGGGGCTAGTCAGGCTTGGCCGACGGAGGGCGGCGCGATAACGCCGGCCGATCTGGCCGCTGAAGCGCTGGCGCTGGCCGATATCGCCGGTGCCGAACGCTTCCACTTCGTCGGCACCTCGATCGGTGGGGTGATCGGCCAGCAACTGATCGCCGCGCATGGCGAACGTCTGCTGACCGCCACGTTGACCAACACCGGTGTGGTGATCGGAAACGCTGAATTGTGGAATACCCGAGCCGGCCGCGTGCGTACCGAAGGGCTCGCAGCCATGACAAGGGAGATCGTGCCTCGCTGGTTTGCGCCAGCCCGGATCGAAGCCGAACCGGCGCTGCAGGACGGATGGTGCGTTCAGATGGGACGCGGCGATGCCGAGTCCTACGCCCGGCTGTGTGAGATGCTGGGGCGGGACACGTTCACAGGACGCCTGCATGGCAAGCGTGTGTCTATCCTCTTGCTCGGTGGTCTTGAGGATGCGGCCACGCCGCCGGCCACGCTCGAGGCATTGGCGCAGGAGTGCGATCAGGCGCCGCTCGAGATCTTCGAAGGGGTGGCGCATGTGCCCTCTATCGAAGCGCCGGCACGCTTCGTCGCGGCACTTTTGAGGCACTGGGCAGGGCGTGATGATGTCGAAGGTCAGGACGTCAGCGAATAGGGTATCGATCGCACGTCCGGTTTCGAAATTCTGAAAGCGGATATTGGATATGGTGGTGCACTTGGAATGCGCCACTGTCATTCCTTTATTATTCGGCCGCTCTTACTAGCAGACGGGCATGCGGCTGGCCTGAGACATTTTATGGATAGGCGAGGCTGCCCTGTGAAACTTTGTCGTAGCGCATGGATTACAAAGGCTGAGTCGATGTGTCACTTGATGAAATGGCCCATTCTGCGCTATCAGCGATGGCTCGAGCGGCGAGCGCGTGATGCCGGTCAGGAGCCAATATCGTGGCTGTGATCAGCTCGGGCGGGGATAAAAATGTCCTGCAGTGTCGGTATCGCCAGCTAATCTGGACGGATGGCAATACGAGGGTGTTTTAAACACTATGGCGTGTCTCACGTCATGGGTAACGTCCCTTCGCTTGATTTTCTACCAGCTCCCGCAATATATCGTTGGTCATTTGCATCGCCGGGGTCACAGGTTCACGACGACGGCTGCAGATGATCGGTGAGGTGATGTTGCGCTACGCTAGCCGTACATAGGTAACTTCGTCACGCTGCATGCGCATGACCTGCTCCGGCACCAGACTGAAACCAAGATCCGAGGCGACCAGACCGATTGCGGTCTATAGTTCGTTGGTTTCCTGAATGACCTTGACTTTCAAACCTCTGAGTCTGAACAGGCTGAACACGGCATCGGCATAGCTTGGACGAGGCGATGCCGGATAGATGATCATTAGGATACTCGGCTAACTGAGCCAGTGTCGGGATGGTACCCACCAAGGGATGATGTGCCGGCAATGCAGCGACGGTTGGCTCATCGAACAGTACCTTCTGCGCGATATCGGGATCGTCCAGACGTATACGGCCGAAACCGATATCGATTCTCCCCGCCTTGAGCGCCTGGACCTGATTGACGGTCGTCAATTCCAACAACAGCTACGGCAGAAACCAGACAGCCGGCGGCCAGATAGACGGCAACCGGGACCCAGCTGCCGTCGTAGAGGTCGACTAGAGCGGCGGCGATGAACGGAGTGAAGCCGCCGCCAACCACGCTGGCGACCTGATAGCCGACCCCGGCGCCGCTGTAACGATAGGCGGCGCCGAACAGCTCGGCGAAGATTGGCTGCTGCACGCTGACCACCATGTCGTGGGCGAGATTGGCCAGTGCTACGGCGAAGATCACGATCCACAGAATCGAGCCGGCCTGCAACGCCATGAAGAACGGAAAGGCGGCCAGCACGCCGACGATGGCGCCGGTGATATAGACGCGCCGACGCCCCAGCGTGTCGGCCAGCCAGGCGAACAGCGGGATGGTGACGCAGCTGATCGCGCCGACCAGCAGACCGATATGCAGAAACAGATCCCGCGACAGATCGAGATAGCCGGTGGAGTAGCTCAGCGCGAAGGTGGTCACGATATACATCGTGAACAGTTCGGCCAGGCGCATGGCGATGATCGTCACGAAGGCGCCGGGGTGGCGTTTGAGTGCTTCGAGTATCGGTGGTCTGACCGGCTTCCGGTCGTTGCGCTCGACCGCTTCGACGAACTCCGGCGACTCTTCGAGGCTCGAGCGGATCTTCAGCGCAACCAGCACCAGCACCACGCTGAACAGAAACGGCAGGCGCCAGCCCCAGGCCGTGAAATCGGCGTCGCTCAATTCGTAGCTGAGCAGCGAGACGCTACCGGTGGCCAGGATCAGGCCCACGCCGTAGCCCACCTGCACGCCGCTGGAGTAGAACGCGCGACGGCCAGGTGGTGCGCTTTCCACTGCCATCAGCGCCGCACCGCCCCATTCGCCGCCCACCGCGAAACCCTGGATCGCACGCAGCGTGACCAGCAGAATCGGTGCCCAGACGCCGATCTGCGCGTAGGTCGGCAGCAGCCCGATCAGTGCCGTCGCGCCACCCATGAGGATCACGGTCAGGATCAGCATGCGCTTGCGTCCCAGGCGATCGCCGAAGTGGCCGAAGACCAGGCCGCCCAGGGGGCGAAACAGAAAGCCGACGCCAAAGGTGGCCAGCGCGGCCAGCGTGCCGGCGGCGGGGCTGACGTTGGGGAAGAACTGCGAATTGAAGACCAGCGCGGCGACGATGCCGTAGAGCAGAAAATCATACCAGTCGACGACGGCACCGACGAAGCTGCCGATGGCGGCGCGTTTGGCCTGGTTTGTCGACTGGGCGGGGGCGGTGGTCGCTGCGGTTACGCTCATCCGGAACTCTCGGTCTTCGGTGTCTTGGCATCGAGGCGACTGCTTCGGTCGCTGTATCGATGTGGCGGCGCCGTATCTTACGGCATTGCGACGACGGGCACAGGGGCAATTCGGGAGCCGTCGCCATATCGGTATCGCCCATTCCGACATCCCTCATTCTGAAAGGATCTGGATCTCGCGGTCCCAGCGGCGCAGGAACGCATCGCGACGCAGCGGGTCGACGAACGCCAGCAGCGTGGCGTTGATCGGAATCGGGTAGAGATGGTCGCCGACCTGATCGCGCAGCCGCTGGGCGGTGTAGGGGCCGATGACATCGTCGCGCACGCTGAACAGCGGCGTCTGGCCGGCCAGGATGTGCTGGCCGCGCCGGCTCAGAAGGAAGCGGACGAAGCGTCTGGCGGCGGCCGGGTGTGGCGCGTCACGGTGGACGAATGCCATCCGCATCAGCACCAGCGAGTAGTCGTTGGGGACCTGGACGATGATGTCGGGATGGGTCTGCGCCCAGAGCATCGCATAGGAACCCAGCAGATTGTAGCCGAGCCAGTAGCGGCCCTCGCTGAGCCCGGCCAGCATGCGCTGGGTGGTGGTTTCGAGATTGATGTTGGCCGCTCCCATGGCGGCGATCAGATCCCAGGCGCGGGGCGTATAGCGGGCATCCTGCTGGAACAGGGTGTAGCCGACGCCGCTTTCTCGAGGCGAGTAGCTCACCACGCGACCATCGAGCCAGTGACGATAATGGGTCAGCAGATCGAGCAGGTCGCGATGGGTTTCCGGTGGCGGCATGTGCGAGGCGAGCTCGAGGCGATAGGCCATCACCACCGGCTCGAAGGTGAAGCCGAACACCTCGTTTCGCCATTTCGCCCACGCCGGCCACTGGTCGACTTCCGGCGCGTCGAGGGGCTGGGCCATGCCTTCGTTGCTGAGCGCCAGTTGCCACGGCATGGCGGAACTGATGACCACGTCCGGCGGCGATTCACGGTCCCGGGCACGTCGGTCGACCTCCAGCGTCGAGCGGTCGCGATAGTCGAGATCGATCTGCGGATTCTCGGCGGCGAAGGCGTCGAGTACCGGATCGACGATCTGGCGATCCAGCGCGGCTTCGATGATCAGCTTTTCGGCGGCCCGGGCGGTGCCAGTGCCGACAAGACCCAGCCACAGAGCAAGGCCGAGCATCACCTGCAGACATCGTTTCATGTCCTGCTCTCCTCGGGTGGCCGACAGCGGGCCAGCGTCAAGGTGACCCGGAATCCTCGCGGCTGCCGGTTGGAGACCGCTAGCTGGCCGGCATGGCGCACGGCGATGGATTCGGCAATGGCGAGCCCCAGCCCGGAGCCACACGTATCCTGGCGCCGGCCGCGTTCGAACGGCTGGGTCAGCCGGCCGAGCGACTCGGCATCGACGCCGGGGCCGTTATCTTCGAGCGTGAGCGTGACCTGCTCGTCGTCGCCGTCGTCGTGGGCGAGTCCCAGCGTGATTTCGCTGCCGGGCGGCGTGTAGCGGCAGGCATTGTCGATCAGGTTGTTAAGCAGTTCGTGCAGTGCCCAGCTTTCCCCTTCGACCCATACCGGGGTGGGCATGTCGATGACCAGGCCGAGATCGTGATCGCGGCTGTCCTGGCGATCGGCCCAGTCGGTGGCGACCTCGCGCATCAGCCGATCCAGCGCCAGCGGTTGACGCTCATGCCCCGGCCCCAGGTGCTGAAGTCGAGTCAGGCTCAACATCTGGCCGGCGAGGCGGCTGGTGCGTTCGGCGCTGTCGTGGACGGCTTCGAGCGCCTGGTGCCAGATGGCCGGCTCGCGGCTGGAGAGCGCCAGTTCGCTGGTGCTCTGCAGCCCGGCCAGCGGGGTCTTGAGCTGATGCGAGGCGTCGGCGATGAAGCGCAGCAGCGCATCGCGATGATGACGCTGGTCGGCGAACAGCCGGTTGAGGGTCTCGACCAGTTCGTGCATCTCCTTCGGCACGCCGAGCCTGAGCGGGCTGATGTCGTCGGCCCGCCGATCGCGAAGTGCCTGGCGCAGACGACGCAGCGGCGCCAGCATGGTATGCATGGCGATCGCTACCAGTGCGGCAGTGATCAGCACCATCGCGGCAAAGCGGGTGGCGCTCTTGCGGAACAGTTCCTGCGCCAGCAGGTCGCGACCGTGACGGGTATGGCCTACCCACAGCTGCACCGGCTCCTGGGTGTCCCAGCCGGCGGAATCCACCTCGCGACCGCTGAGACGAATCGGCTGGCCGTCGTAGACGGCGTCGAGATAGACCGGCTGGCGCCTGGCCTCGACCTGCATCGAGGCGGTGATCGGCAGATCGGCATTCTGGGTGATGGAAAGGCCGTTATCCGCCTGCAGCCAGTAGAACACCCGTTCCTGCCAGCGGGTGGCGAGGATCTGCAGCGCCGAGGCGGGCATTTCCAGGGTTGGCTTACCCTCCGGCCATTGCAGCGATTCGGCGATGGTCAGGCTGGCGGCTTCCAGTTGACCGTCCATGGCTCGATCGGCGGCCTTGCGCGCGCTGGTATAGGCCTCGATCAGCAGCAGCGTCCCCAACCCCGCGACGATGGCGATGAGCCATAGCGCCAGGCGCCGCTTGAGCGATGTCTGCGGCGGTATCACTCGGGGCGTTCCTTCGGTGCGCCAGGCTCATGTTTGTCCGCTGTCTCTTCCAGTCGATAGCCCAGACCGCGCAGTGTACGAATCGACAGGCCGGAGCCCGCCAGGCGCTTGCGCAGCCGGCTGACATAGACATCGAGCGCGTTGGCGCCCACCGCCTCGAAGCCGAACAGCCGGTTCTCCAGCGCCTCGCGCTGCACGATTCGCCCGGCGTTGAGCATCAGCGCCTCCAGCAGGCTGAATTCCCGTCGTGGCAGATCCAGCGAGGTCTCGTTCAGCCAGGCACTGGCAGAGCGGGTGTCCAGTTTCAAACCGCCGAAGCGCACGCTGTTGTCCAGCCGCTGCTGGCTGCGACGCAGCAGGGCGCGAACCCGCGCTTCCAGCTCGGTGATCGAGAACGGCTTGGCGAGATAGTCGTCGGCACCGAGATCCAGCCCGCGGACTCGATCCTCCAGCGCATCCCGCGCGGTCAGAATCATTACCGGCGTGGGGTCGGCGTGGGCGCGTAACCATTCGAGCACGCCGAGACCGCTGCCATCGGGCAGGCCGAGATCGAGCAGAACCAGGTCGAAGCGGCCCTGGCGTAGCGCCTGGATGGCGTCGTCGACGCGTGATAGTGCATCGACAGTGTAACCGTGGCGAGTCATTGCCTGGCTCAGCGAGCGTGACAGCAGCGGATCGTCTTCGATCACGAGCAGGTGCATGGCGGTTTCTCGAGGCCATCTGCTAGCCATGTCTTGTACGACTAATGTCCTATACGACAAAGGCCTAGATGACAGGTTGATGAAAGGTTAGCGCTCTAGCATCGCGCCGTCGGTAGGCAAAACCGGCCCGAGTCCGGTGCCCGCCACGAGATTTTGCGAGCATAACAACCCAGGTAGGAGACGCACAGCATGCCCAACTCTCGATTCCTCTCTCGCTGGCTGGTTGCCGCCGTGACCGGCGGCGCGCTGCTGGCCGGCGCCGTTCAGGCCCAGGCCAAGCCGCCCGAGTGTATCGCACCAGCCAAGCCGGGTGGCGGTTACGATTTGACCTGTCGTCTGGCGGCCAACGGCCTGCAGGACGCCAAGCTGATCGACGAGCCGATGATGGTCAGCTACATGCCGGGCGGTATCGGCGCCGTGGCTTATAACCATGTCACCGGCGTGCGCGACGACGATCCCAACCTGATCGTGGCCGCAAGCACCGGCGCTGCGCTCAACCTGGCGCTGGGCAAGTTCGGTCTCGAGCACAAGGTCGACGACGTTCGCTGGCTGGGTGCGCTGGGTGTCGACTACGGCGCGATCGTGGTCCGCAAGGATGCGCCGTGGAACAACCTCGATGAGCTGATGAAAGCGCTGAAGCAGGACCCGTCCGGCGTGGTGATCGGTGCCGGCGGTACCGTCGGCAGCCAGGACTGGATGAAAGCGGCGCTGATGGCCAAGGCCGACGATGTCGATCCGCGCAAGCTGCGCTACGTCTCCTTCGAGGGCGGCGGTGAAGCGCTGGCGGCACTGCTGGGCGAGCACATCCAGGTGTTCACCGGCGACCTGGCCGAGCTGAAACCGCAGCTCGACAGCGGCGAGATCCGCATTCTGGCGGCGCTCTCCGAAGAACGCATGGGCGGCCCCTACGCGGACATCCCCACCGCCAAGGAGCAGGGCTACGATGTCGAATGGCCGATCTGGCGCGGTTACTACATGGGGCCGAACGTCAGCGACGAAGCCTATCAGCAGTGGGCCGATCGCCTGCGCGAGCTGAACGACACCGAGAGCTTCAAGGCGTTGCGCGAGGGTCGCGGGCTGTTCCCGATGTCCAAGTTCGGTGACGACTTCCATCAGTACGTGAAGCAGCAGGTCGCCGACTTCCAGCAACTGTCCAAAGAAGTGGGTTTGACGAAATGAGACTCGCCGCCGACCGAATCCTGAGTTTGCTGTTGCTCGGTCTGGCGGCGTTCATCGCCGTCCAGGCCTGGCAGCTACAGGTGCCGTTCAGCTACGACCCGGTCGGGCCGAAAGCATTTCCGCTGCTGCTGTCGGGTCTTCTGGCGGTTCTGGCGATCGTGCTTTTCATCCGTCCCGGCGCCAGCGGCCAATGGCCGAGCGGCGCGTTGCTGTTGCGCCTGGTCATCACCATGGCAGTGCTCGGCATCTATGCGGCGCTGTTCATCAATCTGGGTTACCTGGTGACGACCGCTCTGGTCAGCATCGTCATCGCCTGGCTGTTCGGCGCCACGCCGATGAAAGCGATCATCGGCGGATTGCTGCTGGCGCTCGGCAGCTATCTGCTATTCACCTACGGATTGGGAATCTCGCTGCCGACCGGTAGCTGGATCGAGCCGCTGCTGGGGAGCAACTGAATGTTCGATTTTCTGATCCAGGGCTTCGGTGTCGCCCTGACCCCGCTCAATCTGGGGCTGGCCTTCCTGGGCGCGCTGCTCGGCACGCTGTTCGGCGCCCTGCCGGGCATCGGGCCGATCAACGGTATCGCCATCCTGATGCCGCTGGCCTACACGCTGGGGCTGCCGGCCGAATCCGCACTCATCCTGCTGGCCGGTATCTATACCGGTTCCGAATATGGCGGGCGCATGTCGAGCATTCTGCTCAACGTGCCCGGCGACGCCGGCGCGGTCATGACCACGCTGGACGGCCATCCGCTGGCCAAGAAGGGCCTCGCCGGGCCGGCCCTGGGTCTGTCGGCGGTCAGTTCGTTCATCGGGGCGACTATCGCCATCGTCGGTCTGACGCTGTTCGCGCCGCTGCTGGCGGTCGTTGCCGTCAAGTTCGGCCCTGCCGAATTCTTCGCACTGATGATCTTCGCCTTCGCCTCGATGTCCGCGATGATGGGCAAGGATCCGATCAAGACGTTGATCGGCGCCGTACTCGGGGTATTGATCTCTACCGTCGGCGTCGACTCCGGCACCGGCGTGCTGCGCTTCACCTTCGACATGCCCGAGCTCTACGACGGCATCGATTTCGTGGTGATGATCATCGGCCTGTTCGCGGTCAGCGAGATCCTGCTGATGCTCGAGCACGCCTTCCGTCACGACCAGGAAGGCGAGATGGCGCCGATCGGCCGTGTCATGGTCAAGATGAGCGAAGTGCTGTACTGCAAGTGGGCGATCCTGCGCTCCAGCGTGATCGGCTTTGTCATCGGCGTGCTGCCGGGCACCGGCGCCTCCGTCGCCAGCGCCGTGGCCTATACCACCGAAAAGCGCATCAGCGATCACGACAACAGCTTCGGCACCGGCAACATGCGCGGCCTGGCCGCGCCGGAAGCGGCCAACAACGCCTCCGCCGCCGGCTCGTTCGTGCCCATGCTAACGCTGGGCATTCCCGGCTCCGGCACCACCGCGATCCTGCTTGGCGCGCTGATGCTCTACAACATCAATCCGGGCCCAATGATGTTCCGCGAGCAGCCGGTGGTGGTGGGCGGTCTGATCGCCTCGCTCTATATCGGCAATGTCATGCTGCTGCTGCTGAACCTGCCGCTGGCCGGCGTATTCGCCCGCGTATTGCAAGTACCGCGCTGGCTGCTGGTGCCGAGCGTGGCGATTCTCGCCTTCGTCGGCGTCTACCAGCTGCATTCCGATTTGATGGCTATCTACCTGATGCTGGTTATCGGTGTGTTCGGCTACCTGCTTCGCAAGTTCGGCTTCTCGCTGGCGCCGGTGGTGCTCGGCTTCGTGCTCGGCGGGCTGATGGAAGAGAACCTGCGTCGGGCGCTGTCGATCAGCGGAGGCGACGTCGGCATCCTGTTCCAGTCCGGCCTCTCCATCGGGCTATGGATCGCCGCCGCGCTGGTCGTGCTGGTACCGATGTTTGCCGGCAAGCTCAAGGCGAAGTTCCTGCCGGCGGCTAAGCCTTCCTGATACCGTGATCGAGATCAATCGAATGACGTGCTGCGTCGACGGCCCCGCTCTGGCGGGGCCGTCGTCGTTGAGCCGGAGGCGTTGCCGTCGGAGAGCGCCTCAAGAAGCCGATGTCACGAGATTCAGTGCCCGTGCTGGCACCGACTCCGGCTATAGTCCGAATAGCCCAACTTGTGGCGATGCTGATCACTGGGAGCAACCGATGAGTGATGACAAGTCTGCAGTAATCGAAGCGCTGGCACCGCATGGGCGACTGCGTGTCGCCATCAACTACGGCAATATCGTACTCGCGCAGCGGGGTAAGGACGGCGAGCCTGCCGGCGTCTCGGTTGCGCTGGCGCGGGCGTTGGCATCGGAGCTCGATGTGGCGATCGAATTCGCCACTTTCGACGGCGCCGGCGACGTGTTCGCCGCTATCGACGACGACGCCTGGCGGATCGGCTTTCTCGCCCGCGATCCGGTTCGTGCGGAGAAGATTCATTTCACCGCCCCCTACGTGATCATCGAAGGCACCTATCTGGTACCGGAATCTTCACCGTTCAGGATATCGACGAGCTGGACGTGGATGACGTCCGTATCGCGGTGGGCAAGGGCGCGGCCTACGACCTTTACCTGACCCGCGCGTTGCAGCATGCGAGCCTGGTTCGCGCGGCAACCTCAGCCGCGGCCATCGAGCTGTTCGTCGAGAGCCAACTGGATGCCGCAGCCGGCGTTCGTCAGCCGCTCGCGGCCTACGCCGCGTCGAACCCGGGCTATCGTGTCCTGCCCGGTCGCTTCACGGCGATCGAGCAGTGCATGGCGATACCCAAGACACAGGCGTCGGATGCGGTCACGCGTTACGTCGAGGACTTCCTGGCCCGCATGAAGCGGGAGGGCCTGGTGAAGCGTGCGCTGTCGGAAAGCGGCCAGGACGAGACGCAGGCGGCGGACTGAGCCGGCAGTCGTCGAAAAGCGGAAATATTCAGGTCACGACGTTAACGTTTCGATTCTTTTCTGTTATTTTTCCGCCGCGGGATGATCGTGAGCCGATAGCCGACGCTATGAGCGTGGGGCACTAGGCTCGGCGCGAGTCTCGCCAAGGAGAGGTGGCAGAGTGGTCGAATGCACCGCACTCGAAATGCGGCATACCTTCGCGGGTATCGAGGGTTCAAATCCCTCCCTCTCCGCCACGAATGATGAAAGCCGGCTCATGTAGCCGGCTTTTTCGTTGCTGGACGACACGCATGGCTAACCTTCAGCCGCTTGCTCTCGCCGGCAGCACTTCCAGGACCGCGGCGGCAATCACCAGAACGGCGCCGACAATCTGGATCGTCGCCAGCGGTTCGTCAGCGAACAGCGCCGCCGAGAAGACGCCGACGAGCACTTCGCTCATCATCAGGATACCCAGCCGGGCCGGGGGCAGATGGCCGGCTGCCCAGACGATGAGAGCCAGCGATGCCGACCACCACAGAATCGCCGCGGCGAGGATCCAGCCTGCTACGCGCCATCCGGTTTCCAGCGGCGGCAAGCCGGGCCAGGGAGAGAGGAAGGGCGCCAGCAGCACGGCGGCGACCAGCGCACCGACCGCGAACAGAAAGCTGCCTTCTCCGGGGCCGAGGGTGTTGTGGGAGCGCATGCCGCTGGAAGCGACTGCCCACATCAGTCCCGAGGCCAGCCCCAGCCAGTCACCGATGCCGTGCGGCAGCGGGGAGCCGTTGGCGCCGAGCACCAGCCCCAGGCCGATCAGCCCCACGAGGATGACGGCCACGCGTCGGCCGGTGAGCGGCCAGCGCCACCATAGCCGTTCGATTAGCGTGCTCCAGACCGGGGTCAGGTAGAACAGCAGAATGACCACGGCGACCTGGCCATGAACCAGGCCGATGGAGTAGAGCATGAACGCCGCTCCGCCCAACGTGACCGAGGCGAGCCCCAGCGCGGAAGAACGGGCGAGCCGGCGACGCTGGGCCAGCGCCCAGGGGGAGAGCACCACGCACGCCGTGGCGGCGATGATCAGCGATCCCCAGACGCCGCCGAGCTGAAGCGCCTCGATGCGGCGAATGGGATACCAGTAGATACCCCAGAGCCCGCCGGCCAGCAGAACGCCCAGCGCTGCCAGCCGTGCCGGAGAGACACGGCTGGCGATGTCGAGAGAGAACGACGTCGCCTTCCTTGGCACGCTAATTCCTTGTCTGTCGTGAGTGGGAAGTCAGCTAGAGGTCTTTCCCTGCGCGACTTTCTCCAGTGCTGCCACGGCGGGCAGGGTCTTGCCTTCGACGTACTCCAGGAAGGCGCCGCCGCCGGTGGAGATGTAGGAGACCTGATCGGCGATGCCGTACTTGTCGATCGCGGCGAGGGTGTCGCCGCCGCCGGCAATGGAAAACGCCTGGCTTGCGGCAATCGCCTTCGACAAGACTTCGGTGCCTTTGCCGAACTGGTCGATCTCGAACACGCCGACCGGCCCGTTCCAGAGGATGGTGCCGGCGTTTTCCAGCAGGCTGGCGAGATGCCTGGCGGTCTCCGGGCCGATATCCAGGATCATCTCGTCGTCGCCGACCTGATCGACCGGCTTGACCGTCGCTTCGGCGGATTCGGAAAACTCGGTGGCGACGACGACGTCGGTGGGCAGCGGGATCTCGACCTTGTCCATCAGCTCCTTGGCCTTGTCGACCAGGTCGGCTTCATAGAGCGATTTGCCCACGCCGTAGCCGGCCGCGGCGATGAAGGTGTTGGCGATACCGCCGCCGACGATCAGCTGATCGCACTTTTCCGACAGCGAATAGAGCACGTCGAGCTTGGTCGACACCTTGGAGCCGCCGACGATGGCGGCCATCGGACGCTTGGGCGCGCTGAGCGCCTTTTCCAGCGCGTCGAGCTCGTTGGCCAGCAGCGGGCCGGCGCAGGACTGCGGCGCGAACCGGATCACGCCATGGGTGGAGGCCTGGGCGCGGTGGGCGGTGCCGAAGGCGTCCATCACGTAGACATCGCAAAGCGCGGCATACGCCTTGGCGAGCGCTTCGTCGTCCTTCTTCTCGCCCGGGTTGTAGCGCACGTTCTCGAGCAGCACGACTTCACCGGCGGCGATCTCGACGTTGCCGTCGAGGTAGTCCTTTTCCAGGCGCACCGGCTTGCCGAGTAGCTCGGCGAGATGCTCGGCCACCGGCGCCAACGTGAACTCGTCCGCCGGCTCGCCTTCGGTGGGCCGCCCCAGGTGGCTCATCAGCATGACGCTGGCGCCAGCGTCGAGCGCGGCCTTGATGGTCGGCAGGCTGGCGCGGATGCGCGCATCGCTGGTGACCTTGCCGTCCTTGACGGGTACGTTGAGATCTTCGCGGATCAGTACGCGTTTGCCGGAGAGATCCAGGTCGGTCATCTTGAGTACGGTCATGAGATCCTTTCCTTAGAGGGTATTTAATAAAGGGCTGCACTCGCCGATACGGCGTTGAAACCCTCTTCAACATGCTCATTTACTGCTCGTAAACTCCGCTGTTTCATCCGGTTTCGCCTTGTCTCGTCTTCGTTCGCCTGTTTCTTAAATATCCTCTCCTGAGGAGGTGACGGGTTCGGCAATGGAAGATGGCAGTTCGAGCCAGTGGCGGGCGACGTCGAGCATCCGATTGGCGAAGCCCCACTCGTTGTCGAACCAGCACAACAGCTTGAGCAGGCGGCCGCCGGCCACGCGGGTCTGGGTGGCATCCACGATACCCGAGCGCGGATCGTGGTTGAAGTCGACCGAGGCCATCGGTTCGTAGGTCATGCCGAGCAGCCCCAGGTAGCGTTCGCGACTGGCGGCGGCCAGGCAGGCGTTGATGGCAGCGGCGTCGGTCTCGCGCTCGAGCGAGATCGCCATGTCCATGGCCGAGACGTTGATGGTCGGCACGCGTACGTGAAGACATTCGAAACGATCCGCCAGGTGCGGCATCAACCGGCTGATGCCGCGGGCCAGGCCGGAATCCACCGGGATGATCGAGTGCATGGCCGAGCGTGTCAGGCGCAGGTCGCTGTTGTGGTAGGCGTCGATCACCGGCTGGTCGTTCATCGCCGAATGGATGGTGGTGGTGACGCCGTGGGATACGCCAAAACTGGCTTCCAGCACGTCGAGGATCGGTATCAGGCAGTTGGTGGTACACGAGGCCGCCGAAACGATGCGCATGTCGCGGTCGATCGCTGCGTGGTTGACGCCATAGACAACCGTGGTGTCGACGTCGGTCTCCGCCGGCTGGGAAAACAGCAGCCGCGCCGCGCCGGCCTGGAGATGCCGCTCGGCAGTGGCGCGATCCTTGAAGCTGCCGGAACACTCCAGCAGCAGGTCGATACCGAGCTCGCCCCACGGCAGCGCTTCCGGTTCGGCAGCGTTGAGTACCCGAATGGTGCGGCCGTTGATGACCAGGCAGCCATCACGTGCTTCTACCTGACCGGGAAAGCGTCCATGAGTCGTGTCGTAGCGAGTCAGGTAGGCGATCGTCTCCAGATCGGAAAGCTCGTTGATGGCAACGATTTCCAGCGGCAGGTCGGGGCGTTCGATCAGCGCACGCAGCACGCTCTGGCCGATGCGGCCGTAGCCGTTGATGGCGACGCGGTAGGTCATGGGCGAATCGTGAATCCTGATAACCCTGGGAAGAGCGAATGGGAGCATCTTAGCGCATTCGGTCGTGGTGGGCAGAATTCGAGCCTGAGGCACGCTGGACGGGAAAATCGATCGAATTGGGCAAACTGCTGGACGACGCCAGGGCTGCCCCATAGTTTGATGTGACGTTCCGCGTTGCTGGGTGATATCTCCGATGTCTATCGTTGCGAAGGCGCTGCCGAGATTGTCGGGTTCGGCGTCGCATTCTCGGGCCCATTCGTCATGAGGCGCCATCTCGAGTCGTTGTCGTTCTATATTTCCGCCACTGAATGTCTGGTCGAGGGCGAGGGCAGCGGGGTGGTACTGGCCAGTTCGACGCCGCTCAGCCTGTGGGGCGGCGTGGACCCGGACCGAGGCGAAATCATCGATCGCCACCACCCGCTGTGCGGCGAAGGCATCGCCGGGCGAGCGCTGGTCATTCCCCACGGGCGGGGGTCGTGTACCGGCAGCGTGGTGCTGCTGGAGGCCATCCATGCCGGGCAGGCGCCGGCGGTGATCGTGCTCAACCGGGTCGATGACATCATCGCCCTGGGCGCCATCGTCGCCGAGGAAGTCTTGTCGCTGGCGGTGCCGATCGTGGTGCTGGACGACGCGCGTTTCGCCATGGCGCAGGCGGCGCATCTCATCACGCTCCATCGGGGCAGGCGGCTGGTATTGAGCGGCCCGCGCCTGGCGGGCCTGGCCAGCGTGACGGCCGGCGGGGAATTGGGGCACGAGCCGGCACCGGCGATCGCTGCCAACGACGGGTTCCCGCTCTCGCCGGCGGATCGGCGCTGTCTCGATGGCGAGAAGGGCCCGGCGGCCCAGGCTGCGATGCGAATCGTGTTGCGCATGGCGCGTCTGCAGGGCGCGCTCGGACTGCTCGATGTGACTCGGGTACATGTCGATGGCTGCATCTACACCGGCCCGGCAGGCTTGGAATTCGCCGAGCGGCTGGCCGGCTGGGGAGGAACGGTAGGTATATCGGCGCCTTCCGACCCGGCTTCGATACCGGGGGCGTCGACGCGGCTCATCGAGCTGTCTCGGAGACTGGGTGCATCGCCCGTGTCCACGGCAGAGCCGAGCGGGGAACGCCCGCCATGGCCTTGGCTGCTCGGTCTCTGCATCGCGGTAACGGGCCGGGCACCGGCGCTACCCGATGGCCGGCCAGGTTCAGATCTGCCGTTCGGCGGCTAGCGCCAACCGACTTGAGCTCGTCTAGTGAAGCTCATCGACTCGAGCCGATCTGGGCGGCAATCGCGTTGAGCTGTTCGGCCAGGGTTTCCGGCATCTCCATGGGAAGCAGGTGGCCGTAGCCAGGAAAGACCTCGAGCCTGCCTTGCGGGAGGTGCGGCATCACTTCGGAACGCTGGGTTTCCGGTGGCAACGACGGGTCCCGATCGCCGACCAGTACCCAGGCCGGATAGGGCAGCTTGCCGACGGTGTCGCGCCAGTCCTCGGCATAGGTCGTCGTCGGCCAGGCGCGCCACGCGGCCGGGTTGGCGTTGATGGCATCTTCCACCGCCTGCTGGTAGAGCGTCGGTGCGAGTGACACCTCGCTGGCGCCGTCGATGAACTGGCGCGCCTGAGCTTCGCTGAAGTCGAACTCCAGCTGGAACCGATGCTCATCCTCGCCGATCGACTGCGGCCCCGGCGGCGACGGCGCGATCAGGATCAGCGCGCGTAGCCATGTCGGGCGATTGGCAGCGACGGTCATCGCGATGCGCCCGGAGAACGAGTGGCCGACCAGAATCACATCGTCGAGCGCGGCGGCATCGATGCACTGCTCGACGTGCCGTGTCATCGAGGCGACGTCGAACCCGGCCACCTCGCTGGCGCGGCCGAAGCCCGGCATGTCCAGCGTGACGACCCGGTATCGGTCGTCGAGCAGCGGCAGCACCGCCTCCCACTCGTGATGGGAACTGCCGAAGAAGTGTATGAGCACCAGCGTCGGGTCTCCCTGACCGCTGTCACTGGCTATCGTCATCGGGTCTCTCCTGTCGAGGTCATCGAAACGTTCGACGAACTGCTACCAGCGTAGCGCGATCTGCGCCGCTGTCAGGGGCGGGCGCGGTATGGCACGCCGTTCGATGGAGAAGCCATTCGGCAGAAATGCCTGCGAAAACGGCTTCAATAGACAGAAAACGTCTTCTAGTAGAAAAGATGCCAGACGAGCGGCAGCACGATGGCGGTAAAGGCGCCGGTCAGGCTCATGCCCAGCGAGGCGAAGGCACCAGCGACCGTGCCAAGCTCGAACGCGCGTACGGTGCCCAGGGCGTGCCCGTTGATGCCCAGCGCCAGGCCGATCAGCCGTGGGTCACGAATACGCAGGATTCGGCTCAGCCATTCCACCCCGAAGATGGCGGTAATGCCTGTCGTCAGCAGCGCTCCCATCAGCAGCGCCCGTGAGCCGCCGAGTTCTTCGGCCAGCCCGAGCGCGATGGGCGAGGTCACCGACTTGGGTGCCAGCGAGGCGAGCACGTCCTTGGGTGCGCCCATGATGGCGGCGATGATGACCGCGTAGCAGGCGGCCAGCGTCGCCGACAGCGGGAGCGTCATCAGAATCGGCTTCCATAATGCGCGTATCTGCGGCAGCTGCTGGTAGAGCGGGACGGCCAGCGCGACGGTGGCCGGGCCCAGCAGCAGCATCAGCCAGCTGGCGCCCCGGTTGTAGTCGTCGATGCCGATGGGCAACGAGGCGACGACCATGGCAATCACGATCGCCGCGATCAGCATCGGTGGACACCAGCTGGGCCGGCGCATCAGCTTGAACAGGCGAATGCCGAAGAAGTAGGCGCCGAGGGTGAGCGCGATCGCTGCGATTGGCGACTCGAACCACTGTTGCGGCAACTGCGAAAGACGCGCGAGCCAGTCATTCATGGTCGATGCTTCCGAGAGGGTTGGCCGGCTCGTCGTCGGCGGGGAGGTAACGGCGCATCAGCAGCAGGCTCGACAACACGCTGAGCAGCGTGCCGGCGATCAGGGCGGTCAGAATCGCGGCCCATTGGTCCGCAAATTGATCGGCGACAAAGAATATCTCGACGACACCGGGCATGATCAGCAGTGCCAGCATGGCGATCAGCGGTTGGCTGACATGCACGACATCCGGATTCATGCGACCGCGATAGCCGAACCAAAGCGTCAACAGCAGCATGCCTATTACACCGCTGGGCATCGGAATGTGAAGTAGCTGCACGAGGGTCTGCCCCAGCAACAGAAAGGCAAGCAGCCACAGAAAGCCGCGCAGAACGGACATCGCTGAAACCCCGGATCGCTGAAAGGTTAGCATCATACCAAAGGCGCAACGTTCCCCACAGGTTGATGCGATAGACGTGATCTGCGGCGATGGCTCAAGACTTTCCCATGACGATTTTCAGCCATCGCCCGGATACGAAATGTGACAGTCTGGGAGGCCCCGTCAGGCGTCCGACAGAAGAGACAGGCGATGCAGAAACGGTGCATGTACGTGAACTGCGACGCATTGTCGCTTATTCTTGGCGACGTTCTACAGCTAATCGATGATCGCCGCGGCTGGAGAGGGGGCTGCAGTTCGAGCTGGGCGGCGTGAAACGGTTGTGCGTGGGGGCGGTGAATGCGCGCCTGATCGGGTCCCGAAGGGCCGGTCGTGCGACGTCATCGGCTGGCGCCAGCCTTTCCGGACGGTACGCGGCACGGCAACGCCAGGTAGCCATTATCGGGTAGCCATCTTTGTAGAAAGGGAAACGGCCCAGGTCGAGATTCCCCGGATGACCCATCTTGAGGACAGAGGAAAAGCAACATGACCGATATTGCCAAGTTACTGGGCAAGGAAGCCGACAGCCTTCTCAGCTATACCTGTACGGGTTTCAAGAAAGAAGACCTGTATCTCCCGGGACCCGATTTCGTCGACCGCGTATTCTCCGATACCGACCGCAGCCCGCACGTGATGCGTAACCTGCAGACGCTGTTCAATACTGGTCGTCTGGGTGGCACGGGCTATCTCAGCATCCTGCCGGTCGATCAGGGTATCGAGCATTCGGCTGGTGCCTCCTTCGCGCCCAACCCGATGTACTTCGATCCCAAGAACATCGTCGAACTGGCGCTGCAGGGCGGCTGCAACTGCGTCTGTTCCACCCTGGGCGTGCTTTCGTCCGTCGCGCGGCGCTATGCGCACAAGATCCCGATGATGCTCAAGCTCAACCACAACGAGAGCCTGACGCTGCCGGCGATGTACGAGCAGACCATGTTCGCGCAGATCGAACAGGCCCACGACATGGGCTGCATCGCGGTCGGCGCCACGATCTACTTCGGCTCCGAAGATAGCCGTCGCCAGATCCAGGAAGTCAGCGAGGCGTTCGAGCGCGCACACGAGCTGGGCATGGTTACCGTGCTGTGGTCGTACCTGCGCAATCCGGAGTTCAAGAAAGACGGCACCGACTACCACGTCTCCTCTGACCTTACCAGCCAGGCGGTGCATCTGGCGGCGACCATCAAGGCGGATATCGTCAAGCAGAAGCTGCCGGAGAACAACGGCGGCTACAAGGCGATCGGTTTCGGCCATACCCACGACAAGGTCTACAGCGAACTGACCAGCGATCATCCGGTCGATCTGGCCCGCTATCAGGTGGCCAACTCGTTCATGGGACGCGCTGGGCTGATCAACTCCGGCGGTGGCTCCAAGGGCCATTCCGATATGGGCGAAGCCGTGCGTACCGCCGTCATCAACAAACGTGCCGGCGGCATGGGTCTGATCTCCGGTCGCAAGGCGTTCCAGAAGCCGCTGAAGGAAGGTATCGAGCTGCTCAACGCCGTCCAGGACGTCTACCTCTCCAAGGACGTGACGATCGCCTGACAGGCGCGTCGAACGTTAGACGTTCGCCAATCGTTGCAGAAGCCCGGCCGTGAGCCGGGCTCTTTTTCGCCCCGATATCAGCAAGTTGCCAAAATCGAGCGGTTGCGACTTTGGTCGGGAGACTTAAGTTGAATTGTCTGACAAAGTCGCTTTCTCTACCGTGCAAGGCGTGTTCGATGATAACGCTATCATTTGGTTCCCACCGGGGGCGGCGCATCGGGTTGCGCCTCGCATGTGGGACAACGGTATGAGGGAGACGCATCATGAAAGCGATTTTGGGTAAGACCTGTCTGGCCGTGCTGACCAGTGCCGCCATCGGCGTATCGGCTTCCGCCCAGGCCGCCGAGGACTGTCCGCTGCCGGGCAACCTGCGCGTCGTGATCGGTTCGACGTCGACCGGCGGTGATACCTATCAGGTGTCCAGCATGGTGGTCGACCAATTGGCCGAGCAGCTCGACATCAACGCCAAGGTCGACGCCGTCGGTGTCATGCCCGGCTTCCAGGCGCTGGAGCGTAGCCGCCACGGCAACACGATCATGATCTTCCATGACGGCTCCTATCTGGGTCATCTCTACGGCGTGAACGGCTATCCCGACATCTTCAGCAAGTTCGTCGTCGGGCCGACCATCGCCATCAACCCGGGCAACGCTTACCTGGTACCGAAAAGCTCGCCGTACCAGTCGATGAGCGACATCATCGAGGCGGCCGGTAACGGCAAGCAGGTGAAGGTCGCCATTCAGCCGGGCGGTGTTTCCGAGATCGGCTTTACCGCATTGAAAAATGCTGTGCGGATGCAGTATCCGGGCAAGGAGAGCAACATCGTTGCCGTCAACACCGGCTCCCAGGCGGACAAGAACCAGCTGCTGTTCGACGGGGCGGTGGACGTGATCAACGGTTCGGTCCAGGCCAACGAGCAGTACACTCAGCTGCCCGCCGACGACCAGAAGGCGATGCGCTTCGTCTGGATCACGGCTCGCGAGAAGACCATTGCCCAGACCAACGAAGAGGGCATGGGCGATACCACGCGCGAGCAGTTGCTGCAGTACGTGACGCCGAACGCCAGCGTGCCGATGAGCGAGGATCAGGACTTCACCTTCGATAAGGAGTTCTTCCTGCTGTACAACAAGGACATGGATCCTGCCGCGATCGACTGCATCGACAATGCCCTGGCCGACGTGTACGAGGGGGACGAGCTCCAGGAGCAGCTGAAGCGTTCGTTCTTCGTGCCCGACTACAAGCCTACCCAGGAAGCGGCCAGCTATCTGGAAGAGAAGAACGACGAATACAAGACCATCATCAGCGACCTGAAGGGCTGATCCTGCCGCGTGCCGGCCCCGGCGAACGTCGGCCGGCACGATTCGTTTCCACCACTGATGCCGCCGGTGACGCCCGGCGCAGGAGCCGCTTTCCATGGAAAGCCAATGGCTGTCGCTGCTCGATGTCAGCATCGACTTCGACCAATCGCATCTCTTCTTTCCCCGTATCGTCACCTGGATCCTGGTCATCCTGCTGGCGATGATCGTGATCACCCGCTATCGACTGCTGGTGCCCGGCCTGAAGCGTGCCGGCCGTGTGCTGGCAGGGCGCGAGGGCGAATTCGACCACAAGCGCTTCTTCGGCACGCTGGCGTTGACGACGGCCTACTTCTACTTGATGAGCGTGCTGAGCGACGTGTTTCCCAACACCGGCTACAGCTTCCTGATCATGTCGGTGGTGTTCGTGTTCCTGCTGTCGCTTCTGTACGTCGAACATCTGACGCGGCGCCTGTTCGTGATTCTCGTACTGAATGCGCTGATCGCGCCGGCGCTGGCCTGGTACGTGTTGGCACAGCTGTTCCGCATCACCTTGCCCTGATCTTCTTAGCCTGACCATCGGAGACTCGTCTCATGGATATCCTGTCTCACCTCACGCCGATGTTCTTCGGGCTGATCGCCGCGGGAACCCTGATCGGTATCATCTTCGGCGCGATTCCCGGCATGACCGCCACCATGGCGGTGGCCGTCTGTCTGCCGCTGACCTATGCCTTCGGGCTCGAGAATGGCATCGCGCTGCTGCTGGGGCTCTACGTCGGCGGCATTTCGGGCGGGATGGTCCCCGCCGTGCTGATCAACATTCCCGGTACGCCCTCGTCGATCACGACCACCTTCGACGGCTACCCGATGGCCAAGCGCGGTGAAGGCGAGCGCGCGCTCAAGATCGGTATCGTCGCTTCGGTCTTCGGCGGTCTGTTCAGCGCCGCGGTGCTGTTCTTCTTCGCGCCGGTGCTGGCGGACTTCGCGATCAAGTTCTCCTACGTCGAGAAGTTCCTGATCATTCTGCTGGCGCTGACGGTGATCGCCTCGCTCTGCTCCAACATGCTGATGGGTGTCTTCAGCGGCGTGCTCGGTGTCTGGCTCAGCCTGATCGGTACCTATTCGATTACCGAGGGCGGCAACGGCGAAACCCGCCTGATGTTCGATTTCATGGAGTACTACCTGATCGACGGCTTCTCGCTGCTGCCGGTGCTGATCGGTATCTTCGGCCTGACCACCGTGCTGCTGGATGCCGAGAAAGGCTTCAAGGACGAGACCGGCCAGGGGCCGATTTCGCTCAAGGGTGGCGCCAAGTTCAAGTTCAACGTGTTCAAGGGGCAACTGCTCAACCTGGTGCGCTCGTCGAGCATCGGCACCTTCGTCGGGATCCTGCCGGGCGTCGGCGGCAGCGCCGCTTCGGTGCTGGCCTACAGCCAGGAGAAGAACTTCTCGCGAGACTCCTCCCAGATGGGCAAGGGCGCGCCGCAGGGGATCGTCTCTTCGGAATCTTCCAACAACGCCTTGACCGGGGGCGCGCTGGTGCCGCTGCTCTCGCTGGGCATCCCGGGGGATTCCACCACCGCGATCCTGATCGGCGCCTTCACGCTGCAGGGCATTCAGGTCGGTCCGCTGTTCATCGGCAACAATATCGATACCTGGTATCTGATGATCATCGCCCTGCTGGCGGCCAACGTGCTGATGTTCGGCATCATGTACTTCGCGATCCGCCACATCGCCAAGGTGATCGAGGTGCCGAAGTACATCCTCTATCCGCTGATCATCATGATGTGCGTGGTCGGCGCCTACGCGATCAATTACGGCATCATGTTCGATGTCTGGACACTGCTGATCTTCGGGATCTTCGGCTGGGTCGCTCACAAGATCGGCCTGGAGACGGTGCCGCTGATCATCGGCTTCATCCTGGGCAAGTCGGCGGAGGTCTACTTCGTCAAGAGCATCGAGTCCTACGGCAACCTGTCGATCTTCTTCACCAAGAGCCCGATCGCCATGTTCCTGTGGGTGCTGATCGCCATCTCGCTGGCCTTCGCGATCTATCTGCGTCTACGCAATCGCCGGCAGCCGACCGTCGAAAGCTGAGCCAGACCTGCAACGCAAAGCGCCCACGCCATCGAGGATGGCGTGGGCGCTTTTCATCGGGATGACGAACGATCAATCGGCGCTGAGCTTGCGCACCTGATTGAGGTTTTCCATCGTCGTCAGACACGCCTCGGCCGCTTCGCGCCCCTTGGTCAGGAAGTGCTGCTGGAAGAAGGCGGCATGCGCCTCGTGCTCATGGAAGTGATGCGGCGTCAGCACGGCGGAGAGCACCGGCACTTCCTGCTCGATCTGCAGCGACATCAGTGCGTCGATCACCGCGGTGGAGACGAAGTCGTGACGATAGATGCCGCCGTCGACGACGAACCCGGAGGCGACGATGGCGGCGTAACGGCCGCTCTTGGCCAGCAGTTTGGCCTGCAGCGGGATCTCGAACACACCGGGAACGGTGAAGGTATCGACCTGTTCCACGGAGAAACCGCGCTCGGCGACGGCATCCAAGAAGGCACTGTGGCAGTTGCCGACGATATCGCCGTGCCAGTCGGCGCGAATGAAGGCGATGCGTTGCGACAGCGTCTGGGAGGAGAGCTGCGGCGGATAGGGCTGATTCATGGTCGTTTCCTATTCAGATGACCGAGGTCACGTTAACCAGAATCAGGGCTGCGGATCCGCTTGGAAATCACGGGAGGCGGTTGGCATGGGCGTGAATTGGTGAAAATCACCGATAGCCACGCAAGGCTGACCGAGTCGTCGTAGCAAGTGGAACCGTTCTCTTTCATCCGGACTGTGACCGTCGGCTTCGGAATCTCACCGAATCTGCTGACCTTGATGGCGCTAGCCATCAAGCGCTCGCGGGCTGAGAGGCTGGCGTGTCTTTTCACGCCGCATCATTACCGCCGGTGGGGACTTTCACCCCGCCCTGAGAACCGATTGCGGCGAACCGCAATCCGTCGATAGTCTACGCCGTTCCTGGCCCGCGAGAAAGCCGGAGTCGAGGACGCTTGTGGTATCGTGAGGCGGCCAAGCCGAGCCGGATTCGACCTTTCAGAATTCGATTTTCTCAAAACATGGAAGCGTGCATGAACGAGCGCAACGAAAACGCCGATATCGCCCTGATGACGGAAATTGCCACCCTCTATTACACCGAGGGGGAAACGCAGGAGGTCATCGCCAATCGGCTGGGGATCTCTCGCGTCAAGGCGGGGCGGTTGCTCAAGCGCGCGCAGGCCGAAGGGATCGTCGACGTTCGGGTTCGCCAGCATCCGGCGGTCAGCGCGGAAATCGAGCAGGCGCTCAAGCGGCGTTTCGGCATCAAGCGCGCCTTGATCGCCCTCGATCACGCCGATGCCGACGTCCAGCGGGCCAACGTGGCCAGCCTGGTGGCCGACCATCTCTCGCGGCAGTTGAGCGACGGGGCGATCGTCGCCGTCGGCATGGGTCGCAACGTCGGCGCGGTGGCGGACAACGTCTTCGAGCAGGGCCAGCGCCAGTGTTCCTTCGTCTGCGCCATCGGGGGATCGGTGCGGGCCGGGGAGTACATGAACCCGGACCATATCTGCCGACGGCTGGCGATCAAGTTCGGCGGCGACAGCGAAACGCTCTACGCCCCGGCCCTGGTGCAGAATCTCGAACTGCGCGATGCGATGTACGAGAACCCGACCATTCGTCAGACGCTGGATCGTGCCCGGCGCGCCGATCTCGCCCTGATCGGCATCGGCGATCTCAGCGAGAACAGCAACATGGTGCGCATGGGCTGGTTCACGCCACAGGAGACCGCCGAGGCGCGGCTTTCCGGTACCGTCGGCGACATGATGGGTTACGACTTCATCGATATCTACGGCCGTCCGTCGCTGACGCCGATGCAGGGCCGCGTGATCGGCCTGACGATCACCGATCTGGCGCGGATCCCCGATGTCATCGCCATCGCCGCCGAGAACACCAAGGCCGCCGGCATTCTCGGGGCGCTGCGCACCGGCGTGATCGATACGCTGGCGACCAGCGTCACCAATGCGCACACGATTCTGCGCCTGGATGAAGCGACGCGGGTCGACGACGAGCCAGCCTGATCGCCACGACGCGCGACCCGTCGTGTAACGGATTCGCCAACGAAAAACGCCCGGCCAAAGGCCGGGCGTTTCATTGCTTGCTTCAACGTACGATCTTCAACGTGCGATCGAGAGGCTGACGATCAACCCAGCAGCTTCTCGGCGCGAGTGACGACGTTGTCGACGGTGAAGCCGAAGTGCTTGAACAGATCGCCGGCCTTGCCTGATTCGCCGTAGGTCGTCATGCCGATGACGTCGCCGTCGAGACCGACGTACTTGTACCAGGTCGACGGGATCGCGGCTTCCACCGCCAGTCGTGCGCGTACCGAGCGCGGCAGCACGGACTCGCGATAGCTCTCGTCCTGCTCGTCGAAGGCGCTGGTGCACGGCATGGAAACCACACGAACCTTCTTGCCCTTGCCTTCGAGTTCCTTGGCGGCGTCCATTGCCAAGCCGACTTCGGAGCCGGTAGCGATCAGGATCAGCTCCGGCTGGCCGCCCTCGGCATCTTTCAGCACATAGCCGCCGCGGCGAATGTTCTTCAGCTGAGCCTCGTCACGCGACTGCGCCGGCAAATCCTGACGCGAGAAGATCAGCGCGGTCGGCCCGGTCTCGCGCTTCAGACCCTCGACCCATGCCGCGGTGGTTTCGGTGGCATCGCACGGGCGCCAGGTCGCCAGACCCGGCAGGTTGCGCAGGTCGGCCAGCTGTTCGACCGGCTGGTGCGTCGGGCCATCTTCGCCCAGACCGATGGAGTCGTGGGTGAAGACGTGGATGATGCGGGTGTGCGACAGCGAGGACATCCGCACGGCGTTGTGCATGTACTCCATGAAGACCAGGAAGGTGGCGTCATAGGGGATGAAGCCGCCGTGGGTCGCGATACCGTTGGCGATTGCGCCCATGCCGAACTCGCGCACGCCGTAGTGCAGGTAGCCGCCGTTGAAGTCTTCCTTGGTGATCGCCTTGGCGCCTTTCCACAGGGTCAGATTGGACGGTGCCAGGTCGGCGCTGCCGCCGAACAGTTCGGGCAGGTTCGGCCCCAGCTCGTTGAGCACGCCCAGCGAGGCCTTGCGGGAAGCGGTGGTCTCGGCCTTTTCCTGAGCAGCCTTGATCAGAGCATCACCGTCGAAGCCGGCCGGCAGTTCACCGTTGTAGCGGCGCTTGAGCTCCTTGGCGAGTTCCGGATGCGCCTTTTCATAGGCGGCCAGCTTCTCGTCGTATTCCGCTTCGAGCTTGCGGCCCTTGTCGCGGGCGTCCCACGCCTGGTAGTACTCGTCGGGGATCTGGAACGCGGGGTATTCCCAGCCCAGTTCCTTGCGCGCGGCCGCGACTTCGTCTTCACCCAGGGCGGCGCCGTGGCTCTCTTCCTTGCCGGCCTTGTTGGGCGAGCCGAAGCCGATCACGGTCTTGCAGATGATCAGCGTGGGCTTGTCGGTGACGCGCTTGGCTTCCTCGATCGCCTTGTTGATCTGCTCAGCGTCGTGGCCGTCGACATCACGGATCACGTGCCAGTGGTAGGCCTCGAAGCGCTTGCCGGTATCGTCGGTGAACCAGCCCTCGACTTCGCCGTCGATGGAGATGCCGTTGTCATCGTAGAACACGACCAGGTTGCCCAGGCCGAGCGTACCGGCCAGCGAGCAAGCTTCGTGGCTGATGCCTTCCATCAGACAGCCGTCGCCGGCAAAGACCCATACGCGGTGATCGACGATCTCGTGACCGTCGCGGTTGAACTGCGCGGCCAGCGTGCGTTCGGCGATGGCCATGCCGACACCGTTGGCCAGACCCTGGCCGAGCGGACCGGTAGTGGTCTCGATGCCGCGGGTGTAACCGTGCTCCGGGTGGCCGGGCGTCTTCGAGCCCAGCTGGCGGAAGTTTTCGAGCTCCTTCATCGGCAGGTCGTAACCGGTCAGATGAAGCAGCGAATAGTGCAGCATCGAGCCGTGACCGTTGGAGAGAATGAAACGGTCGCGATCTTCCCAGTCCGGGTTGGCCGGGTTGTGCTTGAGATGGTCGTTCCACAGGACTTCCGCGATATCGGCCATGCCCATCGGCATGCCGGGATGGCCGGAGTTGGCCTTCTGCACGGCGTCCATGGAAAGCGCGCGGATAGCGTTGGCTAGCTGACGACGAGATGGCATTGGCTTTCGGATCCCCTGGGTTGTCAATGAATGATGGTCGTAAATGGATGATGGAGCGAGACGCGATCTGGCGCTCAATTCGACTTAAGCAGCGAGGCTTCGTTCACGATCGCCTCGAATGCGGCTGGATCATGTGCGAACCGCCCCAGAAACAGCCCGTCGACCTGTCCTGCCAGCCGAGTCAACAGGTCGGGGCCGGCACTGCCGCCATAGATCACGCTGGCTGAAGGATGCGCGCCCAGATGCTCGCGCAACCCCTGGCAGACTGCCGCAATGTGCGCAAGCGATGCCGGTTGTGCTGCACCGATGGCCCAGTGAGGCTCGTAGGCGATCACCAGTGGCTGAGACCGCTGCGCGGGCGTCGCCAACGACAGCGCCGAATCGATCTGGTCACGGCAGTCGGCAACGGCATCCAACGGATCGCCACGGTCAGACTCGCCGATGCACAGCACCGGTATCAAGTCATGCGCCAGAGCCACCTGGGTCTTGGCGGCGATGATATCGGCATCTTCCCCGAACAGGCGTCGCCGTTCGGCGTGGCCGATCTCGACGTAGCGGCATCCCATTTCGGCCAGCATGGCCCCGCTCACCTCGCCAGTATAAGCACCGTGCGGCGACTGATACAGGTTTTGGCCGCCGACACCGACGGGCGTACCGGCAAAACATTCGAGGACCGGGGGCAGGGCGGGGAAGCTGGGCAGCACGAACAGCGCCACCCGGCCGTCCTGAACGGCCGGGTGGCGAGAAAGGTTATCGGCGACCTGGCGGCACCAGGTCACCGTCTGGGCGTAGCCGAAATACATCTTGAAGCTGATGCCCAGCGTGATCGGAGGCTTTGCCATGAGGTTATCGAGTCGCTCCTTGATTCGTCGCTGATCGGTTCGTCGCCGCCCGGTGCGCTGGCGTCTGGTTCAGTGCCGATCGACGACGGGCTGAATGGCGCCGACGATCAGGGACAGCGAGATCGCCCCCGGATCGGGCGTACCGAGACTCTTCTCGGCCAGCGGCCGTGCGCGGCCCATCTTCGGTTTCATGTCGGCCGTGGCCTGGGCCGCGGAGGCCGAGGCGTTGACCGCCTTGCGCCAGGCCTGCGGAAAATCGTCGCCGGCAGCGACGGCTCGTTCGAGCGTCTCGCTGAACGGTACCAGCGCATCGACCAGCGTCTTGTCGCCGAGCCTGGCCTTGCCGAAGGTCATGACGTCTTCTCTGGCCTTGGTGATCCCCTGCGCATAGCGCTCCGGGGTCGGCTCGTCTTCGTCGCCGAGCGTCACGCTCAGGGCGTTGAGCATGACGCCCCAGATGGCGCCGGAGGTGCCGCCCGCGCGATCCGCCCAGGCTTCTGCCGCCAAGCGTAGCAGAGTGCCGGCGCCAGCGTTGCGGCTGACGGCGTCTTCTGCGGCCAGTTCGGCCGCGACGGCGCCGCGCTGCATGCCGATGCCGTGATCACCGTCTCCGGCGATGGCGTCGAGTCGACCCAACTGCTCGGCCTTCTGGTCGATGAGCTTGCGCGTCGCGCTCAAGGCCTGGTAGAGGCAGCGAGCGGCGGCGATCGATACCTCGCTCGCGGGCGGGATGGCGTCGGCATCGGGGATGTCCAGCTCGGAAGCATCGATCGGTGGCGCGGCTTCGAGACTGCCCTTGCGATAGGCCGGGGCATCCGCCGGCGCTTTCCACAGCCGCTCCAGTTCCTCGTCGAGCCAGAACAGGGTCAGCGAGGCGCCGGCCATGTCGAGACTGGTCACCAGCTCGCCCACTTCCGGCTCGACGATCTCCAGGCCGGCTTCCGTCAGCAATTGATTGACCCGACGATAGACCACGAACAGCTCTTCGTACTTGATCGACCCCAGGCCGTTGAGCAGTACCGAAGCTCGAGCCCCCTTGACGCTGTCGATGCCATCGGGAATCTCTTCCATCAGGTGAGAAACGAGCAGTTCCGCCAGCGCATCGGCAGTGGGTACATCCTGTTCGCTGATGCCCGGCTCGCCGTGGATGCCCAGCCCGACCGCCATCTTGCCCGCTGGCACATGGAACAGTGCATCCTTCGCCCCCGGCAGCGTACAGCCATCGAATGCCACGCCCATCGAGCGCGTGCGGAAATTGGCCGCGCGCGAGACGCGAACCACCTCCTCGAGGGAATAACCGGCCTCGGCCGCTGCTGCCGCGACCTTGAACACGGTCAGGTCACCGGCGATCCCGCGGCGTTTGTGAATCTCTTCCTGGTCTGCGCTGGAAACATCGTCGATGACGGCGACGATCTCGCAGGGAATGCCTTCGCGAATCAGGCGTTCCCGTGCCTGGCCGAAGTGAAGGACGTCACCGGCGTAGTTGCCGAAACTGAGCAGCACCCCGGCGCCGTTGTTGGCTGCCTTGCAGACGTTGTAGACCTGCTGCGCCGACGGCGAGGCGAACAGGTTGCCCATCACCGCGCCGTGGGCCAGGCCCTGGCCGACCAGCCCGGCGAAAGCGGGGTAGTGTCCCGATCCGCCACCGATCACGACTGCCACGGTGCCCGGCTTGCTGCGCGTACTGCGAATGACGCCGCCAGGAACCTGACAGACGCGTTGCGCGTGCGCCGCGACGAAGCCTTCGGTCGCTTCGTCGACGAAATTCACTGGGTCGTTGTAAAGGCGTGTCATGACCGACGCTCCCACAGGTTGGGTAAATGCCGCGCTGGAAAGTCCCGCTGTGCTTCGACTTTTCAGCTGTTGAGTATTTGATCCTTTGATGCACATTTGGTTTGTGTGCGGTATGTCGACCATCATAGCGATGCCAGAAGGCGAAGGTATGCGACTTTGGTGGGGATGAGGACGCCATTGCGGCGGGTTTTGATACGCTCAAGGAGCGATGACGCCCCTCGCCACCATGGCATTCAGGGCCTTTTCGTCCGCTTTTTGCGCTGCCGTGATGAGCATATGAATAAAATTTGTTCATATGAGCGGAGTGGGTCTATGATGGCGTCGTCGACTGAACAGGAGGCGAGCAATGGCTCAGAAATGGCGGGTAGCGCTGGGATGTGATGAAGCGGCCTACGAGATGAAGCAGGCGATGATCGAGCATGTCAGGTCGCTGGGGCACGAAGTCGAGGACTTCGGAACCCACGATGCACAGCCGGTTCTTTATCCGGATATCGCCTTCGAAGTGGCGCAAGCCATCGCCGACGGGCGTTTCGACCGCGGCATCCTGATGTGTGGCACGGGTATCGGCGTGGCGATCTCGGCCAACAAGGTGCCGGGCATCCGGGCGGCCCAGGCGCACGACACCTACTCGGCAGAGCGGGCGCGCAAGAGTAACGATGCGCAGATCGTCACCATGGGCGCGCGCGTGATCGGCATCGAGCTGGCCAAGACGGTTGCCGAGACGTTCCTGAGCAGCGAGTTCGACCCGGGTGGGCGATCACAGCCAAAGGTGGACCGGATCGAGGCTTACGAGCGCGATCATCGCTGAGCAGGTTTGTTGTGAGGTAAGGCGCCCGGTTGGCGCCTTTTTAGTTTCTTTTGAACATATGATCGATTTAGTCTTTTTTTGATCGGCTAATTAGACCTGATATGTTTTGGCATGGTTAAAATTTAAGCAGTGACTTTAGTCTTATATATTTTACCTGAATATTAATAAGCTATTGTTTTTAAAATAATAAAATTCGTTTTGGCTAAAGTCTTAGAGGCTTGGCTATTGATATTCAATGGGTAGGAAAGCTAAAAACATATGACCTAAGTTTGAACATGTGTTTACCCACGGGAGATCTTCCATGAGCGAGTCCACCGCCACGTCCATGCAAACGGCTTCCACCGGCGATATCCCCAAGACGATGAAGGCGGTGGTCGCCTATGCCCCCGGCGACTATCGCTACGAGGAAGTGCCGGTTCCCGACATCGATGCCAAGGAGATCCTGGTCAAGGTCGAGGGATGCGGTATCTGCGCCGGGGATATCAAGTCCTACGATGGCGCGCCCAGCTTCTGGGGCGACGAGACGCAGCCGGCCTATATCAAGGCGCCGATGATCCCCGGTCACGAGTTCATCGGCCGGGTGGTGAAGGTCGGTGACGAGGTCGAGGGGTATGCGGTCGGCGACCGCGTGATCTCCGAGCAGATCGTGCCGTGCTGGCAGTGTCGCTTCTGCAATCGCGGCCAGTACTGGATGTGCGAAAAGCACGATCTCTATGGCTTCCAGAACAACGTGAACGGCGGCATGGCCGAGTACATGAAGTTCACCAAGGAGGCGATCAACTACCACGTTCCCGAGGAACTGCCGCTGGAGAAGGCGATCCTGATCGAGCCTTACGCCTGCTCGCTGCATGCGGTGCAGCGCGCCAGGATCGAGCTGGGCGACGTGGTGGTGCTCTCCGGCGCCGGCACCTTGGGCCTCGGCATGGTAGGGGCAGCCAAGAAGGCGGGCGCCGAGAAATTGATCGTGCTCGACCTGTTCGATGAACGTCTGGAGCTGGCGAAGCAGTTCGGCGCCGATCTGACGCTCAACCCCAAGCGCGACGATGTGGTCTCGATCATCAAGGAGATGACCGAAGGCTACGGCTGCGACGTCTACATCGAAGCAACGGGGCATCCGAAATCGGTGGAGCAAGGGCTGTCGATGATCCGCAAGCTGGGCCGCTTCGTCGAGTTCAGCGTGTTCAAGGACCCGGTCAGCGTCGACTGGAGCATCATCTCCGACCGCAAGGAGCTCGACGTGCTCGGCTCGCATCTCGGTCCCTACTGCTACCCGCTGGTCATCGAGGGGATCCGCAACGGCGACTTCCCCACCGAGGGCGTCGTCACCCACAAGCTACCGCTGGAGAAATACGAGGAAGGCTTCGAGCTCATGAAGAGCGGTTCGAAGTCACTCAAGATCGTACTGATTCCCTGAGTTGTGATTCGTGCCGGGCGACGATCGGTTTCGCCGCCCGGCGCAGACGAGCGGCAGCAGAAGTTTCGTGGCAGAGATTTCGCAGAAGAGGGCTCGCAGTGATGAGTGCAACAGTTGCCAGTCGGCCTGCGGCGCCGAAGAAGATGAAAGGACGTCTGGCCATTGGCGCCTGCGTGGTCGTGGTGCTGGCGGCGATGGCCTGGGATACCAAGGTCGTCGAGATCGGTACCGAGGCCGAGCTGGCCGGCGGATTTTCCGCCGAAACCTATGGCGGAGAGCACTTCCCGGCGATTCGGGACAGTGTCGAGGCGCGTGCCGTCGAGGCCGGCGAGCTGGCGTCCGCCGTTCTCGAGGACTCGACCGCGGCCGGGCAGAAATATGGCGTCGGCGAGAGCTTCGGGCCAGTGGTGCCGGTGACCTTCACCGGGACGTTCGGTGAAGCCCGCTCGGGCATCTATACGGTCGAGGCCGAGGGCGTACCCGACGAGATCACGATCCGTGTGCAGACCGGCCCGGCGATCAACGGCACCGATCTGCGCGATGCCACCGGGGAGATCTCGTTCGGCGAGTTCACCAACCAGATCGAATACCAGAACGCGGGCGCGTCGATCAACGAGGCGATGAAGGCTGAGGTGCTGGCGGACATCGACACGGCCAGCCTGAGCGGCAAGACCGTCGGCGTGACCGGGGTCTTCAAGCTGATCAATCCGAAGAACTGGCTGATCACGCCGGTCAGCATGGAGGTGCAGTAATGGCTTCCGCTTCGATTCGACCGACGGCCGCGAGCGAGCGGGGCGATGACATCGTGCTCTCGGCGCGGGACGTCGCCAAGTCTTTCGGCAGCGTGCATGCGCTCAAGACCGTCAACTTCGACGTCTACCGCGGCCAGGTGACCACGCTGTTCGGCGAGAACGGCGCCGGCAAGTCGACGCTGATGAAGATCCTCTCCGGCGTGATCCAGCCGACCTCCGGCGAGATCCTGCTGGAAGGCGAGCCGGTGCGGTTTGCTTCGACCACCGATGCCCAGCGCCTGGGTATCTCGATCATCCACCAGGAACTCAGCCTGGCGCCCAATCTCAGCGTTCGCGACAACATCTTCATGGGTCGCGAGCTGAAAGGGCCGATGGGCATCGACTATGCCGAAGAGGCGCGTCAGACCCGGGCGCTGATGGAAGAACTCGACGAACCGATCGACCCGCTGACGCCGGTGGAGGATCTCCGGCTGGGGCAGCAGCAGATCGTCGAGATCGCCCGCGCGCTATCGGTGGACTCGCGCATCCTGATCATGGACGAGCCGACCTCGGCGCTGTCGGCGACCGAAGTCGAAGTCCTGTTCCGGGTCATTCGCGATCTGAAGAGCCGCGGCGTGTCGATCGTCTATATCTCCCACCATCTGGAAGAGGCGCTGCTCATCACCGATCACGCGGTGGTGCTGCGGGACGGCGTGATGACCGCCTACGCCAGGCGCGCGGACATCGATCTGGAGTGGATCGTGCGCAACATGGTCGGCGAGAACTTCGATCTCGGCTCGCCGCCGACCGGACACGCCATGGGCGAGGTGGCGCTGTCGCTCGAGAATGTCAGCGTCGCCGACACGGCCATGCCGGAGCGGTCGGTGGTCGATCGCCTGTCGCTGGACGTTCGCGCCGGCGAGATCGTCTGTATCTACGGGTTGATGGGCGCGGGGCGGACCGAGCTGCTCGAGTGCGTGGCCGGGCGCGTGCCGCTGAGCGGCGGGCGGGTGCTGCTCGAGGGCGAGGATGTTTCGCACCTGAGCATCGCCGAACGCATTGCCAAGGGCCTGGTGCTGGTGCCCGAAGATCGCCAGCGGGACGGCCTGGTGCAGACCATGTCGGTGGGCGAGAACCTGTCGCTGGCCAGCATCAAGGCGTTCACCCGCTGGCTGTTGACCTCGGGAAGCCGCGAGCGCGGCGTGGTCGACGAGTCGATCGCCAACGTCCATATCAAGACCGATGGTCCCCGAGCCGAGATCGGTTCGCTCTCCGGCGGCAACCAGCAGAAGGTGGTGATCGGCAAGATGCTGGCGACCCATCCCCGCGTGGTGGTGCTGGACGAGCCGAGCCGCGGCATCGACATCGGCGCCAAGGCCGAGGTGTTCAAGCTGCTGGCGGAAGGCGCGTCGAAGCAAGGCCTCGCGGTGATCTTTTCCACCTCCGAAGTCGGCGAATGCTTGAGTATCGCTCACCGTATCGTGGTGATGAGCCGCGGGCGCATCGCGGCCGAGTTCGGTGCCGACGCATCCAAGGAACAGATCATGGCTGCCTCCGGCGAAGCCGTGGTCGCCTGACAAGAGCACGTTAGCGCCTTTCCTCGAATGGAGTTTTGACATGTCCAAGCACAGCCAAGCGGCAGAGCGCCAACGCGGTGGCTTCGACCTGGGTCGATTGCTGCTGGAAGGGCGCGCCTTCTTCGCCCTGATCGCGATCATCATCATCTTTTCGGCGCTATCGCCGGTCTATTTCTCGACCAACAACTTCCTGACCATGTCGTCCCACGTGGCGATCTTCGGGCTGCTGTCGATCGGCATGCTGCTGGTGATCCTGACCGGCGGTATCGACCTGTCGGTAGGCTCGACCCTGGGCCTGGCGGGGGTCGTGGCCGGCTTTCTGATGCAGGGCGTGACCTTCGACATGTTCGGCGTGACGCTCTATCCGCCGGTCTGGGTCGTGGTCATTCTCACCTGCGCGCTGGGCGCGTTCGTCGGTGCCATCAATGGCGTGCTGATCGCCTACTTCAAGGTGCCGGCCTTCGTCGCCACCCTGGGGCTGCTCTATGTCGCCCGCGGCGTGGCGCTGCTGATGACCGACGGTCTGACCTACAACAATCTCGGCGGCAGCCCGGAACTGGGCAACACCGGCTTCGACTGGCTCGGCTTCAACCGGCTGTTCGGCGTGCCGGTGGGCGTGCTGATTCTGGCGGCGGTCGCGGTCGTCACCATTCTGGCGCTGGCGCGCACACCGTTCGGCCGCTGGGTCTACTCGACCGGGGGCAACGCTCGCGCCGCCGAGCTCTCCGGCGTGCCGGTCAAGCGGGTGCAGGTTTCGGTCTACGTGCTCTCCGGCATCTGCGCGGCGATCGCGGGACTGGTGCTCTCTTCCCAGCTGACCTCCGCCGGCCCCACCGCCGGTACCACCTACGAACTGACCGCCATCGCTGGCGTGGTCATCGGTGGCGCCGCGTTGACCGGCGGCCGCGGCAACGTGCGCGGCACCCTGCTCGGGGCGTTCGTGATCGGGTTTTTGTCCGACGGCCTCGTCATCATTGGCGTCTCCTCCTACTGGCAGACCGTCTTCACCGGCGCGGTGATCGTGCTGGCGGTTCTGCTCAACAGCATTCAGTACAGCGGGCGCAAAAAGCGCGCGACCCAGTCGTCCGAGCCCGAAACGCCTGAACCCAAGGCGCCCGCTTCGCCCACTTCTCCATCCTCGAGCGACGACGCATCCCGCGCGACGCCCGGGGCGGAAAGTAGCGCCGGCAAGCCGGCAACGCAGCATTAACCCGTACGTGTCGATCGACACGGGTTAGAAACACAACCGCAAAAGAAGGGTGATCCATCATGTTCAAGACAGGAAAACGCCTGCTGATCGCAGCCCTCGCCGTCAGTGCGCCGTTGCTCGCCGGAAGCGCCATGGCGCAGGACAAGGGGCTGATCTCGATCATCGTCAACGACACCTCCAACCCCTACTGGTTCACCGAGGGCAAGATTGCCCGCGAGACCGCCGAGGAGCTGGGGTATGAAGCCAACGTCAGCGCCCATAAAGGGGATACCAACGCCGAAAGCCGCCAGATCGACACCGCGATCACCAATCAGGCCAAGGCGATCATTCTCGATCCCGCCAACGCTGATGGCTCCGTCGGGGCGGTACGCAAGGCCGTCGAAGCCGGCATTCCGGTCTTTCTGGTCAACGCCGAAATCAACGAGCAGGGGCTGGCCAAGGCGCAGCTGGTTTCCAACAACGCTCAGGGCGCAGCGCTGGGCGCACAACAGTGGGTTCAGGCCGTCGGTGACTCGGCCAACTACGTCGAGTTGAAGGGCGCACCTTCCGACAACAACGCCGCGACCCGTTCCAACGGCTATGAAACCGTGCTGAGTCAGTACCCGGATCTCAACAAGGTCGGTGAAGATGTTGCCAACTGGGATCGCACCCAGGGCTTCAACAAGATGCAGAGCCTGCTGCAGGCCAACCCGGATATCCAGGGGGTGATCAGTGGCAACGACGAGATGGCGCTAGGCGCGATCGCTGCCCTCAAGGAAGCCGGCAGGCTGGACGACGTGGTGGTCGGCGGCTTCGATGGCTCGCCCGATGCGGTCGAGGCGGTCAAGTCCGGCGAGCTCGCCTATACCGTGCTGCAGCCGGTGGCGATCTTCTCCAAGGCGGCCGTACAGATGGCTGACAAGTTCATCACCACCGGCGAAACCGGTGTGCAGGGCGAGAAGCACCTGTTCGATTGCCTGCTGATCACGCCGGACAACGTCGACAAGTACGTCTCGCCGTTCGTGCTCCAGCAGTAACACGCGCAACCGTTCGTCGATTCACCGCTGCGGGCTCTGGCTCGCGGCGGTTTTTGGATGGGGGCGCGGATCAGGGCTTGATCAGGCGGTAGCGAATGCCGGCGTCGTCCAGTACCTGCCGATGCCCGGCCGCCAGACCAGCATCGATCAGGACCAGGTCGAACTCGCTCAGATCGGCGAGCCGATGGAGCGCGCTGCTGCCGAACTTGGCGCTGTGGATCAGCAGAATGCGCCGCTCGGCCGCCGCCATCTGGGCGCGTTTGATCTGGGTCACGGCCGGATCCTGAACGTAAGCAGTAGTACCCAGTATTGCCGAAGCCGAAAGAATGGCGACATTGGCGCGCAGATTGGCGAGCGTCTGCTCGCACAGCAGGCCGAAGGTGGCATTGAAGCGTGGCTGGTAGTCCCCGCCGAGGGTGATCAGCTTGATACCGCCGACGGTCTTGAGCCGGTCGATGCTCTCCAGGCCGTTGGTGATCACGGTCAGCGGCTCCCGCGCCGGCAGCAACGATGCCAGTTCGCTGGCAGTGGTGGAGTCGTCCAGCATCACCGCCTCGCCGGGCGCGATCTCCTCCAGCACCGCCCGCGCCAGCGCCTGCTTCTCCCGGGTCGCGATGTGCGAGCGCAGCGCGAAGTTGCTCTCGAACACGCTGGAAGAGCGAGTGGTGACGCCACCATGCTGCTTGTTGACCATGCCTTGTTCGGCAAGCGTGTCGAGATCGCGGTGTACCGTCATGCGGCTGACGCCGAACCGCTCGGCCAGCTCGTCGACCTGCGCCGAGCCGACTTGAATGAGGTAGTCCAGCATCGCCTGCCGGCGCGCCGAGGCGCCCTTGATCGCCGGCTGCGGCGCCTGGGTTTCGAACGAGGTCATGGCTCTCCCGAGACGTGAGAAATGAAGACGTAGTCTACCGCGCTGCGGCGATTCGACGGCGCTCGTCGTCAGGCCTCGCTGGTGGTGAGCACGACCTTGATCGAATCGCGCCGGGCGGCGATCTCGAAGCCGCGTTCGAACTCGGCCAGCGGAACGTGGTGCGTCACGATGCCGCGAGTCGTCACCAGGCCCCGGGCCAACAGGTCGATCGCGACCGGGTAGGTGTGCGGCGAGAGGTGCGAGCCGCGGATATCCAGCTCCTTGCGGTCGCCGATGGTCGACCAGTCGACGGTGGTGGGTTCCTTGAACACGCTGAACTCGATGAAGCGGCCGAGCTTGCGTAACGATTCCAGGCCCTGAATCACGCCGCTCGACGAGCCCGTGGCGTCGATATAGACCTCGCAGCCGTAGCCGCCGGTGAGCGCGCGGATCTCCTTGGCGATGTCGTCGCGATGCGGATTGAAGCCGTGATCGGCGCCGTAGTCGCGGGCCAGCGCCAGGCGGTCGTCGTGGGTATCGACCAGAACCAGCTGTCTGGGCGTCTTGAGCCTGGCGAGCTGAACCATCGCAAGGCCGATCGGCCCGCCACCAGCGATCACCACGGTATCGTCGAACTGTATCTCGGCCCGATTGACAGCATGGATGCCGCAGGCCAGCGGCTCGAGGAAGGCGGCGTCCTCGACGCTCAGGCGCGGATCGACCGGATGCAGCACCGCGTTGGCCGGCACGCGCAGATATTCCGCCATGCCGCCGTCGGCGACACCGCCCTGGAAGCCGAAGATGTTGTGCACCTCGCACATCCAGTAGTGGCCGCGCTGGCAGTAGAAGCACTGCCGGCAGGGCAGGATCTGCTCCGGCACTACGCGCATGCCGAGTTCGACGTCGAAATGCTCGGCGGCGCCTTCACCGAGCGCGACCACTTCGCCGGCGAATTCGTGGCCGACGATCATCGGTGGCTTGACCCAGGGCGGGAAGCGTTCACCGTCGCCCCAGTACATGGCGGCGCCATCGCGGCACTTCAGATCGCTCGAACAGATCCCGCAGGCCTGGATCTTGAGGATCAGCTCTCGCGGACCGGGCCGGGGCGTCGCCACACTCTCCAGGCGGTAGTCGCCGGGGCCGCGGCAGACCACGGCTTGCATGCTATCGGGAAGTGACGCTCGAGAATCGGACATTGGATACTCCGGCGCTAGATTGGATGGGCATGAAACGAATAACGAAGGAATAGAGAAGAAATAACATCAAAAAGTGACATATTACCGTATGACTTTGGTCTTGGATAAGTTCCCTGTCCGGCCGGTAATGGTTAATTGCTTGATTAATATATTTTTATTTAATGTAAGAAAGGGGGTTAACACTAACGTCTAACGACTTTTCGTCACAGAATAATGTTAGAAATACCCCAGTGGCGCTCATGCAAGCCACTACCGAATGATTCGGCGAAGGCGATAGCAGGGAGGCAGCCATGTCACGCGGTTATCTGCTGGGGCTCGATGGCGGCTCCAGTTCCACCAAGGCGGTGATCTTCGATACCGAGGGCAACGTCATGGGTGTCGGACGGGAAGCGTGCCGTCTCGAACATCCTCAGGCGCACTGGGTCGAGCGTGACATGAACGCCGCCTGGGCGAGCGCGGCAGCGGCGATACGGGGTGCCCTGGCAGCGGCCGAGCTGGGCGGTGGCGAAATCCTGGCGGTCGGGGTCACGGGCCACGGCGATGGGCTCTACCCGCTCGATGGAAAGGGCGAGCCGCTCGGCCAGGCGATCACCTCGCTGGATAGCCGCGCGGCGGGTATCGTGGAGCGCTGGTGTCGGGAGGGCGTTCGGGACGAAGCGCTGGCACGGATCGGTCAGACACCGTTCGCCTTCTCGCCGGTCAGCCTGCTGGCGTGGATGCAGAGTCACCAGCCGGAACGGTTCGCTGCGCTCGGCCATGTGCTGACCTGCAAGGACTGGCTGCGTTACAAGCTGACCGGCACGATAGCGACCGACTTCACCGAAGCCAGCACCGGCTATACCGATGTCGATACCCAGCGCTACAGCCGTGACGCGCTGTCGATGCTGGGGATCGATAGCGTCTTCGAGGCGCTGCCGGAGGTGCGGATGCCTGACGAGATTGCCGGGCATGTCTGCGAGGCGGCGGCCCGCGAGAGCGGATTGAAGGCGGGGACTCCCGTGGCGACGGGGCTTCACGATGTCACGGCCAGCGCGGTGGGGCTGGGCAATATCGAGTCGGACACGCTGACCATCGCGGCCGGCACCTTCAGCATCAACGAAGTCTTTTCCGACGCGCCGAAGCCCGATCCGCGCTGGGCGACCCGCAACGGCCTGCGCCCGGGCCAGTGGCTCAACATGGCGATTTCACCGGCGTCGTCGAGCAATCTCGAATGGTTTCATCGCCAGTGGGGCCGGGCCGGCGATGGCGGCGCCGGGGCCTTTCTCGCCGACATGGAGTCGGCGCTGGACGAGGCATTCCGGAGCCCGTCGCGCCTGGTCTATCACCCTTTTCTTTACGGTTCGCCCTACGACGAACCTGCCAGCGCGGGGCTGTTCGGCCTGCAGGGCTGGCATGATCGCGGTCACGTGCTGCGCGCGATTCTGGAAGGCGTGGTGTTCAACCATCGTGTCCATGTCGATGCGCTGGCGTCGACCTTCGCCATCGACCGCATCCGCATCACCGGCGGCGGTAGCCACTCGCCGCGGCTGGCCCAGCTGTTCGCCGATTCGCTCGGCCGGCCGCTGGAAACCTCGCGCATTCAGGAGGCAGCGGCCTGGGGCGCGGCGATCTGCGCTGGCGTCGCGGCCGCTGCGTTTTCGTCGATCGACACCGCCACGCGGCTATGCGAAGTCGACCACCGCTATGTGCCGGATGCCCATCGCCAGGCCGAGTGCCAGCAAGGCTTCGAACGTTACCAGCGGCTGGTCGAGTGCCTGCGCCCGCTGTGGGCGATGCTCGATGCCGGCACCTCGTCGCCGGAGACGTCAGATGTCGAATCCGAATCCAGGTCGATGGCGGGAGCCTCCCGATGACGGAATCTCTGAATCCGCCTCCGCTGACGCGCCAGCAGACGCTGGAACGCCTGCGGGCCGATCCTTCGGTCTCGGTGCTGATCATCGGTGCCGGCATCAACGGCGCCGGGCTGTTTCGCGATCTGGCGCTGCAGGGTGTCGATACCCTGATCGTCGACAAGCAGGATTTCTGTGCCGGGGCCAGTGCCGCACCTTCGCGGTTGATCCATGGCGGCCTCAAGTATCTGGAGACCGGCGAGTTCCGGCTGGTGGCGCAGTCGACCCGGGAGCGCAACCTGCTGTTGCGCAACGCGCCGCACGTGGTGCATCCGCTGCGTACGGCGATGCCCACGCACAGCTGGTGGGGCGGCATCTGGCCGTCGATCCAGCGCTTCTTTCGACGTCCGGCGAAGATCGACGACCGCGGCATCCTGATCAGCGAAGTGGGAATGACGCTCTATGATTTCTTCGGACGTCACTTTCGCAGCATGCCCCGCCATTCGGTGATGCTAGGACGCAAGGTGCATCGGTCGCTGCCGGATATTCGACGTGATGTGCGGGCGCTGCATACCTATTACGACGCGGCGATCAGCCAGGCGGAGCGGCTCGGGTACGAGCTGATCGACGACGGCTGCCGAACCCATCGCGGGGCGATGGCGCTCAATCACGTCAATTTCACCGGCGCCGATGGCGAAGCGGTCATGTTCGAGGACGAAAAGGGCGGCGCGTTCACGGTGAAGCCGCAAATCATCATCAACGCCGGTGGCGCCTGGATCGATGAGATCAACCGCCAGCTGGGGCGGGAAACGCGGCATATCGGCGGCACCAAGGGTGGGCATCTGATCGTCGACGTGCCGGCCATCCGGCGCCAGCTCGACGGGCGCATGATCTACTTCGGCACGCCGGACGGGCGTATCTGTCTGATCTACCCGTTCATGAACCACGTGCTGGTCGGGGCGACGGACATTCGCTGCACCGATCCGGACCAGGCCGTCTGCGACGACGACGAACGAGATTACATGCTCGAGGCGGTACGCTATCTGTTTCCCGGCGTGGCGATCGGACCGGAGCAAGTGCGCTATCGCTACAGCGGGGTGCGCCCGCTGCCGCGCAGCGATGCCGCCGATCCGGGCCAGATCAGCCGCGATCACGCCATTGTCGAGGATCGTATACACGACTGGCCGGTGCTGTCGCTGGTGGGCGGCAAGTGGACCACCTTCCGTGGCTTTGCCGAGGAGGTGGCGGATGATGTGCTCGCCAGGCTCGGTCGGCGCCGCGAGATCGATACCCGGCAGCTGGCGATCGGCGGGGGGCGGGATTATCCCCGCGATACCGCGTCGCGCGAGGCGTGGCTTTCCCGCGTGACGGCGCTCTGCGAGGGCGACCGGCAGTGGGCGATCACGCTGCTGGATCGCTACGGTACGCGGGGCGAAGCGGTGGGGAGGCACTGCGCGAGAATGAGCGCCGAGGGCGTGAATCGGCAGCGTCCGCTCGCCTCGCTTGCCGATTATCGGGTGGGGGAGATCGATTTCGTCTGTCGCTTCGAGCGCGTCGAACATCTGGCCGACGTGCTGTTCCGGCGTCTGCCCATCGCGCTCTCCGGCCAGATCGACAGCGCGGTGATCGACGAGGTCGCGACCCTGTGCGGCGCGGCGCTCGGCTGGGCCGAGACACGCCGCCGCGAGGAGGTGGACGCGGTGTACGAGATCGCGACACGCCAGCATGGCGTTGCGCTCACATCCGGGCAGGAAAGCCCGACAATCTCGACTCAGGAGAGCACGTCATGACGACCGTCTTTTCTTCCAGTGGGTTACGTGTCGGGCGGCTGTTTCGTCGCGACACCGGCCTGAGCTGTATGGTGGCTTTCGACCGCACTCTGCTGGCGGGGCCGGTGGAACATGCCATCGATGCGCGCCGAGCCTGCGAGGCTATCGTCGCGGCCGGGCCGGAGGCGGTGCTGCTGTCGCCGGGTGTGCTCAAGTCCTGCGGCGACCTGTTTGCCGATAATCGGGCGCCCAGGGTCGTGCTGCGGATCGACTACCCGATGGTGGGCGACTTCACCCTGGCGGGCGAGGAACATCACCGCATGATCGCAACGCCCGCCCAGGCGCAGGCGATGGGTGCGGACGCCGTGGTGATGTGTCTGATCTCGGGTTACGACGACCCCAGGCGAGAAGCCGACAATCTCGAAGCGGTGGCAAAGACCGCTCGCCAGTGCGAGGCGATCGGGCTGCCGCTGATCGTCGAAGCGGTAGTATGGGGCAGTCGGGAGGGCGGGCGTCTCGATGGCGAGCGGATTGCGCGTGTCGCGAGGATCGCCGCCGAGCTGGGGGCGGACCTGGTCAAGGCGCAGTTCACCGGCGAGGCCGAGGAGATGCGTGCGCTGGCCGACAGCTGCCCGGTTCCGGTGCTGGTGCTGGGCGGGGCGGCAATGAACGACGACGAGGCGCTGGCGCGCTTCACCCGGGACGCGCTGGCCAACGGCGCGCGGGGCGTGATCTTCGGGCGCAATGCCTGGCAGCGGGAGGACACCACGGCGGGTGTCGAGCAACTGATCGAGATCGTGCATGGTACGTGAGCGTCCATACGTAAACGTCCGATAGCGCCGGTCAATCGGCGGCTTAGGTGGCAAAGAATAGGCAGCTAGCTATTCTGTGTGTAGACTTTTATCCCCTGCCCCGGCGCCTTGGGGACAGTGATGTCGTGCGTCGTTTTCATCCGTCCTTCCGACCGGCGGCGCTGCGTATTTTGTCAGGCGGGTCGTGACCGCGAGCCGCAACCAGTGAACGAAGGGATCCCCGTACGCCATGAGCGAATACTCTCTGTTTACCTCCGAATCCGTGTCCGAAGGTCACCCGGACAAGATCGCCGATCAGATTTCCGACGCCGTCCTCGATGCCATCATCGCCCGGGACAAGCAGGCTCGCGTGGCCTGCGAGACGCTGGTGAAGACCGGTGTCGCCATCGTGGCCGGCGAGATCTCCACCACCGCCTGGGTCGATCTGGAAGACCTGGTGCGCAAGGTGATCATGGATATCGGCTACACCTCTTCGGAAGTCGGTTTCGATGGTGAAACCTGCGGCGTGATCAACCTGATCGGCAAGCAGAGCGTCGATATCGCCCAGGGCGTCGATCGCAGCAAGCCCGAAGACCAGGGCGCGGGCGATCAGGGCCTGATGTTCGGCTACGCCACCAACGAGACCGACTCGTTCATGCCGGCGCCGATCCACTATTCGCATCGTCTCGTCGAACGTCAGGCGGAACTGCGCAAGAACGGCACGCTCTCCTGGCTGCGTCCCGACGCCAAGAGCCAGATCACCTTCACTTATGATGAAAACGGCAAGCCCAATGGCGTCGATGCCGTGGTGCTGTCGACCCAGCACGACCCGGATATCTCCCAGGAAGACCTGCGCAAGGCGGTAGAGGATCTGATCATCCGTGACGTGCTGCCGGCAGAGTGGATTCACGACAAGACCCGGTTCCACATCAACCCGACCGGCAAGTTCGTGATCGGTGGCCCGGTAGGGGATTGCGGCCTGACCGGACGCAAGATCATCGTCGACACCTACGGTGGCATGGCGCGCCACGGTGGCGGGGCATTTTCCGGCAAGGATCCGTCCAAGGTCGACCGCAGTGCCGCCTACGCCGGGCGTTACGTGGCCAAGAACATCGTCGCTGCCGGCCTCGCCGACAAGTGCGAGATCCAGGTTTCCTACGCCATCGGCGTCGCCGAGCCGACTTCGGTCTCGATCAACACCTTCGGCACCGCCAAGGTCAGCGAGGCCAAGATCATCGAGCTGGTGCGCGAGCACTTCGATCTGCGCCCCCATGCCATCACCCGCATGCTCGATCTGCTCCATCCGATGTATCAGTTGACGGCCTCCTATGGTCACTTCGGACGCGAGCCGTTCGAACACAGCTACACCTGGACCGACGTCAACGGCGATATCCAGACCGAAACCTTCACCGCTTTCCCCTGGGAAAAGACGGACAAGGCCGAGACGCTGAAGGCCGCTGCCGGCCTGTGATCGTGGATGCATCGACTCGATCGATGCGCTAGATCGGTCGAAAGACCCGACTGGTCAGTAACGCAAAGCGGACCCGCCATCACGGGTCCGCTTTTTTGGTTGCTCGCTTTTCCAACGAATTGCCATCGGGATAAACCCGCATCATGGCTGCTATCGTCATGAGCCACTATCGTTACGGTATGGGGCAGGACGCCTATCGATCATTCGCCACGGCTGGCGGCGACAGGAAAGGATGCCATGCTGGAAATCGCAGCACTCTTCATCACGATCACCGCGCTGTTCGCGTGGTTCAACTACCGCTTCATCAAGCTGCCGGCGACGATCGGCGTGATGTTCATCTCGCTGATGGCTTCGTTGCTGCTGATCGCCCTGAGTCACCTCGGATTCGACGCGATTACCGATTGGGCCGAAGCCTGGCTGGGGCAGATCAACTTCAATGCACTGCTGATGGACGGCATGCTGTCGTTCCTGCTGTTCGCCGGCGCGCTGCATGTCGATTTCCATAAGCTGAAGCGCTATCGCTATTCGATCAGCTTTCTTGCCACCATTGGCGTGGTGATCTCGACCGTGGCCATCGGCAGCGCCGCCTGGTGGCTCTTCGCTACCTTCCATATCGCGGTGCCCTATCTCTACTGCCTGGTCTTCGGGGCACTGATCTCGCCGACGGACCCGATTGCGGTGCTCGGCATCATGCGCAGCGCCGGCGCACCCGAGGACATGGAGATCAAGATCGTCGGTGAATCCCTGTTCAACGACGGCGTCGCGGTGGTGGTCTTCACCATGATGCTGGGGGCGGCGACCGCGACCGAAGCGCTGACGGTCACGCATTCCGCGATGCTGTTTCTGGAAGAGGCCGGCGGCGGTATTCTGCTCGGGCTGGCGATGGGCTACATCGCCTACTGGATGATGAAGAGCATCGATCAGTATCAGATCGAGGTGCTGGTCAGCCTGGCGCTGGTGCTGGGCGGCTATACGCTGGCAACGCATCTGCACGTCTCGGGGCCGATCTCGATGGTCATCGCCGGGCTGTTCATCGGCAACCGCGGCCGCGAGCACGCCATGTCGGACACCACGCGCCGCTATGTCGACGGCTTCTGGGAGCTGATCGACGAGATCCTCAACGCGGTGCTGTTCGTGCTGATCGGCCTCGAGCTGCTGCTGATTCCCTTCGAGTGGTCGTATCTGATCGTTGCCGCGCCAATCATCGGCGTGATTCTGGTGACCCGGCTGATCACCATCGGCCTGCCCATGATGATGCTGAAACACTGGATCCACTATCGTCCCGGGACCACGCGGGTGCTCACCTGGGGCGGACTGCGGGGCGGAATCTCGGTGGCGCTGGCGCTGGGCCTGCCCGAGAGCGATTACCGCAACACCATCGTGATGGTGACCTATCTCATCGTGCTGTTCTCGATTCTGGTGCAAGGTCTGACCATTGGGGGGCTGGTTCAGCGAGTCTTGACGCAAGGGGCCGAGCAAGAGGCCGACAAGTCTTAGACTTTGGTCGTGCATGACGGTTCGGGCATGGTATCGCCGCCGGGCGTTCCTTACTCTTGGGACCATCATGGTGTGTACATTTTTCGGCCGGACAGGCCGATGACAATCAAATGACGGGGTGAAACATGAAGTTACGTACAGGAATGCTGATCGCCGCGCTGGGGCTTTCCAGCACGCTGCTGGTCGGTTGCGGCGACGACAGTGATGAGCAGAAGAAGCAGGCTGACGAGAACCAGCAGACGTCCCAGGAGTCGTCGACGTCTCAGTATGCTGGCGGAACGTCGGATTCTGACGAGGCCGAGTCGACCAGCGACAACGGCCAGTCTGGCGGCGAAGACAACCAGCAGGCAGCGGCCGGTGGCGGCGAGCCGGTCAATCTGATCTTCGGCACCGGCGGTACCGGCGGCAGCTATTACCCGATCGGCGGCGCGCTCAAGAGCGTGTTCGAGGAGAGCGATCTGGTCGATGGCGTACAGGTCGTTTCCACTGGTGCCTCCGTGCAGAACATCAACAACATCACCGACGGTCTGAACCAGGTCGCCATCGTGATGAGCGACGTGGCCTACGATGCGGTCAAGGGCCAGAACCAGTTCGAAGGCCAGGCCGCCGATATCCAGGCCATTGCTGGTCTCTATCCCAACGTGGTTCAGGTCGTCGCGACGGCCGACAGCGATATCCAGAGCATCGCCGATCTGAAAGGCAAGCGCGTCGGCGTCGGCAAGGTCGGCTCCGGGGTCGAGCAGAGCGCGGCCAAGGTGCTGGAGTCCGCCGGTCTGAGCTACGACGATCTGGCCCAGGTCAGCCACACCGGTTATGCCGACAGCGTGACCGAAATGAGCAATGGCAACCTGGATGCCGCGTTCTTCACGTCCGGCGTGCCCAACTCCAGCATCACCGGGCTGATGCAGAGCACCGACGTGACCTTCGTGCCGGTCAGTGGCGACGTTGCCTCCACGCTGCTGGAAAAGTATCCGTACTACGAGAATTACGAAATTCCGGCCGGCGCACCGGAGCGCTATGACCTGGGCGACGCCGTAAATACCGTGGCGATCCGCAACATCATGATCGTGCCGTCCTCCATGCGTGACGATGTCGCCGAGGATCTGGCCAAGCGCTTCCATGACTATCTGGAATCCGGCAACGTCTCCGTCGGCGCGCTCAAGCAGTTCGATCCCGCTACCATGGACAAGAACCTGGTCGTTCCGGTCCATCCGGGAGCCAAGGCCTTCTACGAGACGCTATCGTCTTCCGAGAGCACGGCCACTGATGGCGGCGATGTGACCAATGCTGGTGATGATAGCGATCTGTCGGAAGAGACCACTTCCATGCCGGCCAACGAGCAGGCAGCCACGACCGAAGCCGATGGCGCAGAGGCCGAACCTGCCAAGCAGACCAGCGCCGAGACGCCTGAAGACAACGCTCAGCCTACCGAAGGCAGCGATACCAGTGGTGGCGACAACGCTCAGGACAAAGAACCGCAATTCTGAGCAGGTGCGCTCGCGTGTCCCGCAAGCCATGACACGTCCTGGCGATGCGTAAAATCTGGCTGAGTATTGCAGCGGTGGTGGTCCTGGTGATCGCCACCGCTGCGTATCCGCTACCGTGGCTGGTCATTCGTGACGGGCCGCAGTGGCGGTTCGCTTTTCCGGGGTGGGAAGGGACGACCTTCACGCTGCGCTGGATGCATTCGGTCGAGAAGGAAGACTGGGAAGAGTGGTTCGCGGTGACCGAGGGCGATGCCATCGAAATCACCGGAACGCGATTCAAGACCTTCGGTGCCGGTGTACCATCCCATGCCGGCAACGAGACCCATCTCGAAAATGGCTGGGTGGTGATGACCGGGATCGATCGTGTGGTCGATCCGCTGGCGGTACAGGCGGCGGTGGAAGAACACTATCGCCTGATATTTGCCGGCCATGTCATTCCCCTGTCGCGTGGCGACCCGCCGCCGATTTTGACCTTTTCCATACTCAGGGTGCCTTTGTGGCAAGTGTTGCCGGCACTGGTGCGACCCTGGTTGTCATAGATTCCTGCGTGGCGAGGAAGACATATGTCCGAACAGAAGAACACGATCTCCACCGATGGGCCGGAAGATCCGTCGGTCAAGGAGGCGCTGGAGAAATTCGATCGCGAGAGCCTGGTACGAGACAGGCTGCCGCGCGCGGTGGTCCAGTTCGTCATGGCGGTATCGGTGCTGCTGGCGCTATTTCACCTCTACACTTCGTTTTCGGGGCCACTGGTCGATGTCGCGCAGCGCAGCATCCACCTCTATACCCTGCTGGGCCTGGCCTTCATTCTCTATCCGCTGACCCGCAAGGGCGCACGGGATCGCGTGCCTTGGGGCGATGCCATCGTGGCGTTGATCGCCTTCGGGATCGGCGTCTACATGCTGATGGTGTCGGACCGGGTCATCGCTTCGGCAGGGCGCATCAATAATGTCGACATGGTCGTCGGCCTCGTGGCGATTCTGCTGGTCCTGGATGCGACCCGGCGCGTCACCGGCTGGGGGCTGACCATCCTGGCCACGCTGTTCCTGATCTACGGCTTCTATGCCAAGCTCTCTTTCTATCCGCAGTTGAACGAGGCGATCGTGCTCGCCACCTGCAAGCAGATCGTCTCGCACCTGGTCTATATCACCGAGGGGCTGCTGGGGACGGCGATCGGGGTTTCGGCGAGTTACATCATCCTGTTCATTCTGTTCGGCGCCTTTCTCGGCAAGTCCGGACTGGGACAACTGTTCAACGATCTGGCGCTGGCGATCGCCGGGCATACCCGCGGTGGGCCAGCCAAGGTGGCGGTCATCGCCAGCGGCTTCCTGGGCTCGATCAACGGTTCGGCCATCGCCAACGTGGTGACGACGGGTGCCTTCACCATTCCGCTGATGAAGAAGACCGGCTACAAGCCGAACTTTGCCGGCGCGGTGGAAGCGGCCGCCAGCGTCGGCGGACAGATCCTGCCACCCATCATGGGAGCGGCGGCGTTCATCATGGCCGAGGTGCTGGCCGTTCCTTATACCCAGGTCATTCTGGCCGGCATCATCCCGGCACTGCTGTTCTATCTCGGGGTGCTGTTCCAGGTGCATCTGCGCGCCATGCGCAACGGGCTGGAAGGCATTCCCCGTTCTCAGCTGACCCCGCTCAAGGAGGTCATGCTCAAGCGAGGCCACCTGCTGATACCGATGGCCGTGCTGCTGTGGTTGCTGTTCGAGGGGCGGGCGCCGTTCTTCGCGGCGTTCTGGTCGATCGCGGCGACGGTACTGATCTGCGGCACGCGCCGCGTCACCATCGGGCTCAGCCTGGTCCTGGCGCTGTTGATCTTCGAACCGCAGCTGCGCGCGCTGCTCGGCGGCCATGCGATGCCCAACTTCCCGGCCAGCCGCTGGATGCTGTTCGTGATCATCGCGATCCCGGTAGCGGTCAACGCGATGCGCGCCAGGCTGGGCATGGTGGCGGAGAAGATGGATGTCGCCGATTGTCGCGATGCCATGCACGACGGGGTGCGCAACGCAATCCCCGTGGCGGTGGCGTGTGGCGCGGTGGGTATCATCGTGGGGATCGCCACGTTGACCGGTATCGCGCTGGAGGCAGCGGACGCGGTGGTGACGCTGGGCCAGCAGATACCGATTCCGATGATCCAGCTGCTGGTCACGCTGTTCTTGACCATGATCGCGTCGATCGTGCTCGGCATGGGGCTGCCCAGCATTCCGACCTATATCATCACCAGCACCATGGCCGCGCCGATTCTGCTCAACCTGCCGATGTTCCGCGAGCTGGCCGGCAGCAACGAGACGGCGATCTTCGTGGCGCACATGTTCGTGTTCTACTTCGGGCTGTTCGCCAACCTGACGCCGCCGGTGGCCCTGGCCGCCTACGCCGGTGCCGGCATCAGCGGCGGGTCGCCCAACGCGACCGGCTTCCAGGCGATGAAACTGGCGATCGCCGGCTTCGTGGTGCCGTACATGTTCGTGTTCGCGCACAGCATGCTGATGATCGACGCGACGCTATGGAACACGCTGTGGGTCATCGTGACCGGCCTGGTCGGCGTGCTGCTGCTGGCCGTCGCGGTCGAGGGCTATCTGCGGCGACCGCTCAATCCGTTCTGGCGGATACTGGCGGCGATCGGCGCGTTGGCGTTGATCTTCCCGGGGATGACCAGCGATATCGTCGGCGCGGTCATTACGGTCGTGCTGTTCCTGCTGGCCAAGGCGAAATCGGAGACCACGCCGGCCCGCACGGCATAGCGTCCCGAGCCTTCGGGCCCTGATGACGCCCGCTCTCCTTGCGAGGAGAGCGGGCGTTTTTCGTTCGGGGCCACGAGTCGGGGTCGCGACATCGGGGTGGCATCGGCGCCGTCACGTTCGGGTATGGTCATGAGCGACGATTTGTCTAGAGTTCACGGCAGCATCCGTCGCCGATGTTTGATATAAGATAATCAAGGCACCCGTCGGTAGAGGTGCCGGTTAATGACCGATGAGGATGATACATGTCGATCAATGTCACTCGGCGCCAGTTTTTCAAACTGGGCGGGGCGGGATTGGCGAGCTCGAGCCTGGCGATGATGGGGTTTGCCCCCGAACCTGCCGAAGCCTCGATTCGCCAGTTCAAGCTGACCCATGCCAAAGAGACGCGCAATACCTGCACCTACTGCTCGGTGGGTTGCGGTATTCTGATTTACAGCAAGGGCGATGGTGCCAAGAACGTCGAACAGAACGTCTTCCATATCGAAGGCGATCCGGACCACCCGGTCTCGCGGGGTTCGCTCTGCCCGAAAGGCGCCGGCCTGCTCGACTTCGTTCACAGCAAGGGACGTCTCGAATATCCGCAGGTGCGTGAAGCGGGCACCAGCGAATGGAAGCGGATCAGCTGGGACGAGGCGCTGACCCGAATCGCCCGGCACATGAAGGACGATCGCGACGCCAACTTCGTCCAGCGCACGGCACACGGCGAGACGGTCAACCACTGGACGACGACCGGATTCCTGGCGGCGTCGGGTTCTTCCAACGAAGCCGGCTACATCACCCACAAGGTGGTGCGCAATCTCGGCATGGTGGCGTTCGACAACCAGGCGCGCGTCTGACACGGACCGACGGTGGCAGGTCTTGCCCCAACATTCGGTCGCGGTGCCATGACCAATCACTGGGTCGACATCCGCAATGCCAATCTGATTCTCTCGATGGGCGGCAACTCTGCCGAAGCACACCCCGTGGGCTTCCGCTGGGTTACCGAGGCCATCGAACATAACAAGGCCGAGTTGATCACGATCGACCCGCGCTTCACCCGTACCGGCGCCGTGGCGCAGGACAAGGCGTTCATCCGTACCGGCACCGATATCGCGTTTCTAGGCGGCCTGATCAGCTATCTGATCGAGACCGACCAGATTCAGCACGAGTACGTGTTGAACTACACCGACGCGGCGTTGATCGTTCGCGAAGGGTATGGTTTCGAGGATGGCCTGTTCTCGGGCTACGACGAGTCGACGCGCAGCTACGACAAGCAGTCGTGGATGTACGAGATGGGCGACGACGGTTTCGTCCGTCGCGACGAGACGTTGCAGGATCCGCGCTGCGTCTATCAGCTGCTGCGTGAACACTACGCGCGTTACACCCCGGCCATGGTCTCGAGCATCACCGGTATCGCGGTCGAGAACATCCAGCGCATCTGGAAGAAGATCGCGGCGATGGCGGTCCCCGACAAGACCATGACCATTCTCTACGCGCTGGGGTGGACACAGCACTCGATCGGCTCTCAGATCATCCGTACGGCCGCGATGGTGCAGCTGTTGCTGGGCAACATGGGCATGCCGGGCGGCGGCGTCAACGCGTTGCGCGGGCATTCCAACATTCAGGGGCTGACCGATCTGGGCCTGCTTTCCCAGTTGCTGCCGGGCTACATGACGCTGGCCAACGCCAAGGAGCAGGATTACCGCGCCTATATCGACAAGCGCACCAAGCAGCCCACCGTCGAAGGCCAGGTTTCCTACTGGAAGAACTACGAGAAATTCCACGTCAGCCTGATGAAGGCGTGGTACGGCGATGCCGCCAACGAAGCCAACAACTGGTGCTTCGACTGGCTGCCCAAGCTCGAGCGGCCGCTCTACGACATTCTCGATACGTTCGAGCGCATGTCCAAGGGCGAGCTCAACGGCTACTTCTGCCAGGGGTTCAACCCGTTGGCGTCGTTCCCCAACCGGGCCAAGGTGACCAAGGCGCTCTCTTCCCTGAAGTATCTGGTGGTGATGGATCCGCTCAACACCGAGACCAGCGAATTCTGGAAGAATTACGGCGAGTACAACGATGTCGACTCCAGCCGGATCGACACCGAGGTGTTCCGCCTGCCGACCTGTTGCTTCGCCGAGGACGAGGGATCGATCGTCAACAGCGCCCGCTGGCTGCAGTGGCACTGGTCCGCGGCACCGCCGCCGGGAGACGCGCGACCGGATACCCGCATCATGGGCGAGCTGTTCCTCAAGCTGAAGCAGCTCTATCAGGAGGAAGGCGGCGTCTTCCCGGACCCGATCCTCAATCTGACCTGGGATTACCGGATTCCGGCCGATCCGAAGGCGGACGAACTGGCACGCGAGTTCAACGGGCGCGCGCTGGAGGATCTTACCGACGAGCAGGGCAACGTGACCCGGCGCGCCGGTGAGCAGCTGGCCGGTTTCGCCGAGCTGACCGCCGACGGGCGCACCGCGGCGGGCTGCTGGATATTCACTGGCTGCTGGACCGAAGCCGGCAACCAGATGGCAAACCGCGACAACTCGGACCCCTACGGCACCGGCAATACGCTGGGCTGGGCATGGGCCTGGCCGATGAACCGGCGAATCCTCTACAACCGGGCCAGCGCGGACGTCCAGGGACGCCCCTGGGGGGCTGACAAGGCGTTCATCTGGTGGGACAGCGAGCAGGGCGCCTGGGTCGGCGCGGACGTGCCGGACTTCCCGACCAATTCGCCGCCATCGCAGGGGCAGATGCCGTTCATCATGCAGCCGGAAGGCGTCGGTCACCTGTTCGCCGGGCAGAGCATGGTCGATGGCCCGTTCCCCGAGCACTACGAGCCGTTCGAATCGCCGGTGCCCCAGAACCTGCTGCATCCGGGCAAGGAGAAGGCGCGCAACAACCCGGCCGCGCGCATCTTCGAGGAGGATCGCGAGGCGCTGGGCACGCCCGAGGAGTTCCCGCACGCGGCGACGACCTATCGTCTCACCGAGCACTTCCACTTCTGGACCAAGCATGCCGAGCTCAATGCCGTCGTGCAGCCGCAGCAGTTCGTCGAGATCGGCGAGGCGCTGGCCGACGAGATCGGCATCGCGGCGGGCGACTGGGTGAAGGTCTCTTCCAAGCGGGGCTTCATCAAGGCCGTGGCGGTGGTGACCAAGCGTCTTCGCCCGATGACGATCGGCGACAAGCAGGTTCACCATGTGGGGATTCCGCTGCACTGGGGATTCACCGGGGTGGCCAAGAAGGGCTATCTGGTCAATGCCCTGACGCCGTTCGTCGGCGATGCCAACACCCAGACACCGGAATACAAGTCGTTCACCGTCCGCGTCGAGAAGGCTTGAGGAGCGTATATGGACAATTCCCAGAACATTATCGCCCGCTCCGCCACCACGACGACGCCCCCGCAGGTCCGGGGGCATGTCGACGAGGTCGCCAAGCTGATCGATGTCTCCAAGTGCATCGGTTGCAAGGCGTGTCAGGTGGCGTGCATGGAGTGGAACGACCTGCGCGACGATGTCGGCGAGTGCCACGGCACCTATGACAACCCTACCGACCTGACCTCGGAATCCTGGACCGTGATGCGGTTCAGCGAGTACGAGACGCAGGAGGGCAACCTCGAATGGCTGATCCGCAAGGATGGCTGCATGCATTGCGCCGAACCGGGCTGTCTGAAGGCTTGCCCGGCCCCCGGGGCGATCGTGCAGTACGCCAACGGCATCGTCGACTTCGACTCCAACCACTGTATCGGCTGCGGCTACTGCATCACCGGGTGCCCGTTCGATATCCCGCGAATCTCGCCCAAGGATCAGAAGTCCTACAAGTGCACCCTCTGTTCCGACCGGGTCAACGCGGGAATGGAGCCGGCGTGCGTCAAGACCTGCCCGACCAACTGCATCGAGTTCGGCACCAAGGAGGACATGCTGGCGCGGGCGGAGAAGCGGGTGGGCGATCTCAAGGAGCTCGGCTTCCGCGACGCGGGTATCTATGATCCGGCCGGGGTCGGCGGCACGCATGTCATGTACGTGCTGCATCACGCCAATGATCCCAATCGCTACAGCGGGTTGCCCAAGGATCCGCGCATCTCGCCGCTGGTCGGGGCGTGGAAGGGCGCGACCAAGCCGATCATGTCGGCGATCATCGGTATCACTGCGTTCGCGGGCGTGATCCATTACATGACCAAGGGGCCGAAGGAGGAGCCGGAGGAGCACGCGGGGCATGGGCAGGACGACGCGCCACCGCCTCATTCGCTCGGCTACGATGCCACCCGTCCGCGGGGAGAAGACCGATGAAGATGCCACGCGATCGTCTGATTCGTTATTCGCCGCTGGATCGCGCCAACCACTGGACCATGGCGATGGTCTTCGTGCTGTTGGCGCTCTCCGGACTGGCGTTCTTCCATCCGGCCTTCTTCTTCCTCAGCCATACGCTGGGCGGGCCGGTCTGGGCGCGGATCCTGCATCCGTTTCTCGGGGTGGTGCTGGTGCTGCTGTTCTACGCCATGGCGGCGCGGCACGTGCGGCGCAACCTGCTCGGCGAGAACGATGTCCAGTGGGTGCGCCAGATCGGCGACGTGGTCGACAACCGCGACGAGAAGCTGCCGCCCATCGGCAAGTACAACCCGGGCCAGAAGCTGGTCTACTGGGCCCTGGTAGTGTCGATCGCGGTACTGCTGATCAGCGGCGTGATCATGTGGCGGCCCTGGTTCGCCGGCTATTTCCCGATCCCGCTGATCCGCTTCGCCAGCCTGCTCCACACCGTGTCAGCATTCGTGGCCATCGTCACCATCGTGGTTCACGTCTATGCGGCCATCTGGGTCAAGGGCTCGATTCGTTCCATGACCCGAGGCTGGGTGACCCGCGCCTGGGCGCGCCATCACCACGGCCTGTGGGCCCGCGAACAAGAGGAGGCGCAGCACCGTGAGCAGCAACCCTGACAACGAAAGCGAGCCGGCTGGCGCCGGCGCGCACGCCTTTGGCCAGGCGCCCCCGTCACCGGGGGCGCCACCCATGGTCGGTCTGCCCTCGCGCAAGCTGTTTGCCGAGCGCGCCCGGCGGCTGCGTCAGCTGGCCGAGCGTGTCCCGGCGATGGCGGCCTACCTGCAGTTCATGGCAATGGTGGTCGAGGCGCAGCACCGAATCGTTCAGCAGCCGCGTCCGGCGTTGACGAGCGGGGCGGAGCTGGCGATGCGTCATGGCATTCCACCCTTGTCGATCGACGGCCTGTGGCGGGACATGTCGTGGCACGACGATCTCGAGGCGTTGCTGGAGGAGCTCGACGCGCAGGTGGTAGAACCGCAGCGAGGCTGGTTCGAGGCGTTGCGCCGGCTTCCGCAGACGGAGCGTGCCGAGCTGGCCCACGCCATGCTCGAGGGCCGGCCGCTGTCGCTGGAGCAGCGTGCCATGGCACCGCTGATGGGCGCCGCGCTGCAAGTCGCCTGGACGCGTCAGGCGCGGATGCTGCCCGCCACGCCGCCCAGACCGGCAGGCGTGACCAGCGGCCTGTGCCCGTGCTGCGGGGCTCCTGCCGTCGGCAGTCTGATCCAGATCGGCATGACGCGTTCCCGGGTGCGCTACCTGCAGTGTGGCCTGTGTGCCAGCGAGTGGTACGCCGAGCGCGCCAAGTGCGCACAGTGCGGTGACAGCAAGACACTGGACTACAGCGGGCTCGAGGACGAGCAGGGCGAGC
>NZ_PZJT01000025.1 GCF_003206135.1 Salinicola salarius
GTACTTTACGGACCAACGACCCGCTTGGCAAGCCCCTGATTCAAAAAAAGTGAAATCCATAACAATCGCCTGTCACGACAGGCTCAAAGTGCATGGCTGATCGCGTCAGACGGCAGTGTCTCAATCCTGACGCAGCAGGACAATGAGCTGTCTCGGCCCATGCACGCCATAGACCAGCGTCTGCTCGATATCGGCCGTCTTGCTCGGCCCCGAAATCAGCAGCGCATTGGTCGGCATCCGCTCTGCCCAGCGCTGGTCGCGCAGCACATCGAAGAAGGTGTCGTGAACATGGTCGGCATCCAATACCGCGATATGCAGTGGCGGCACCAGGCTCAACCGCCGCGGCTCGTCCGGTGTAGGCCACAGGAAGAGACTGCCGGTTTCGGCGATACCGCCCAGCGTCGATGTCAGCCCCGCATCGACATCCTCGAACTGTTCCCGACTCCAGCTTTCGATATCCCGATCGGCATCGACCAGCGCGATATCATGCGCCGTCAGCGTTTCTCGAGCCTCGCTAGCCACGTCATGGAGACGCCCCAACGCCAGCGTTCCGACTCCCTTGTCGGCCAGGATCTGAACCAGAGCCTGCGTCCAGTCCGCGCGGGATGTCTTCACGACTTCGCCTCGCACCGCCGTAATCATCGCTTCGAAACGCGCCAGCCGCTCTTCCCGGTTCCAGCCTCGCGCCGTCATGACGATAAAGTCGCTGGTCGGAACCGCAATATCGCCATCCAGTCGTTGGCGCAGGCGTTCGAGAATCGCTTCCCTTGCACTCATGAGTCGCTCTCCGTTCGGCACCGCTCTCGCATCATGGCATGCAGTGTCTTGCTCGCGGGCTTGGGCGCCACGCGATAGTCCGTCCATGGCGGCAGGTGGCCTGGAGATAGCCGGCGAAAGCGCCCGGCCGCCCCCGTACCCAATCTCCAGAAAGCAGGGTGCGTCGCCAGCCACTGCCAGCTTTTCCAGGCCGCGACTTCCTTGGCATTACGCTTGATCCCGGCGCCCGGCACGTTGCCGCGCCCCTCGCCGACGGACTCCTTGCGCAGCCGCACCAGCAGATCGGGAATCGGAATCTTGACCGGACAGACTTCACCACAGGCGCCACACAGACTGGACGCGCTCGGCAGATCGCGCGTCGCCTCCAGCCCCAGCAAGTGCGGCATCAGAATCTTGCCGATGGGCCCCGGGTACGTCGTGCCGTAGGTATGCCCGCCGACACGCGTGTAGACCGGACAATGGTTCATGCAGGCACCGCAGCGGATGCAGCGCAGCGTATCGAGCAGCTCGTCGTCCTGATAGATGCGCGACCGGCCATTGTCGACCAGCACCAGATGGACCTCTTGCGGGCCGTCGTGCTCTTCGCTCTTGCGCGGCCCGGAGATCATGTTGAAGTAGGTCGTCACCGGCTGCCCGGTGGCGGAGCGCGTCAGCAAGGCATAGAGAGGCGCGACATCCTGCAGATGCTCGACGACTTTCTCGATTCCTGTCACCGCGATATGCATCGGCGGCACCGTGGTGGTCAGCCGCCCATTGCCCTCGTTCTCCACCAGGCAAAGCGTGCCGGTCTCGGCCACTGCAAAATTGACGCCGGAGAGCCCCACGTCCGCGGTCAGGAAGCGCTCTCTGAGCTGCGCCCTCGCCGCCGCCGTCAGCGTATCGGCATCCAGCGTTCGCGCGATGCCGGTCTTGTCATGCATGAGATCGGCAATCTCGCCGGTATTCTTGTGAATCGCCGGCATGATGATGTGCGATGGCGTCTCGTGGGCCATCTGCACCAGATATTCACCGAGATCCGACTCCAGCGCCTCGACGCCCGCCGCCTCGAGATGCGCATTCAGATGCATTTCCTCGGAAACCATCGACTTGCCCTTGATCATCCGCCTGGCGCCCCGCGATTCGCAGAGCTTGCGAATGATGCGGCAGGCCTCGTCGCCATTTTCTGCCCAGTGAACCTGGATACCGTTGGCCTGACAGTTGCGTTCGAGCTGCTCGAGCAGGTCCGGCAGCCTGGCCAGCGCTCGGGCGCGCACGTTGGCTCCCAGTTGACGCAGAGTCTCGAGATCCCACTCGGCAAAGACATCCCGACGCTTGCGCATCAGCCCATCCATGGCGCTGCGAAAGTTGCCTCGGATCTGCGGGTTGTTGAGCGCATCGTGCGCCTGCGCATGGAAATGCCGCGGGTCGAACGTCTGGACTTCCGGCGTCGCCGCCCCGCCCTGAACCGTTTCCTTGGGGGATTTGGCCGTCGAAGGCGTACTCATGCCGTGCGCCTCCATAGATAGCTGGCGATATGCTCGCCACGCAGCGCGCGCCGTTCATGCTGCAGATGACCATCGATATTCATCAGGCAGCCGCAATCGGACGTCACGAAGTGCTCCGCTTCCGCGGCTTCGATCGCCGCACCCTTGTCGGCCACCATCGCCGCGGAAACTTCCGGATGACGCACGGCAAAGGTGCCGCCGAATCCGCAGCACTCCGCGGCGCGCGCCTGCTCGACCAGCGTCACGTTACTCAGTTGCTGGAGTAGCTGCGGCCCCGTTTCCGCCAGCCCCATCTCCCGTCGAGCGCTGCACGATGTATGCATCGCCAGTCGCTGCGGCTCACCCCGATCGACCAGCCGCACGTGGCAGACATGGACCAGGAACTCGGTCAGCTCGAAGACTCGCGACGCGACCTCCTCTGCCTGCGCTTGGCGTTCGCTATCCGCAAAGAGCTGAGCGTAGTGAGTGCGCATCATTCCGCCGCAGGAGCCCGACGGCACGATGATCGGCCACGGTTCCGGGAACAGATCGAGCTGCGCGGCAGCAACGGCACGCGCTTCGTCATGATAGCCGGAGGTATAGGCGGGCTGACCGCAGCAGGTCTGGTCGTCCGGGTAGATGACCTCGATTCCCTCCCGCTCGAGCAGGTGGACGACATCCATCCCCGCCTCGGGATAGAACAGGTCGATCAGACAGGTGCCGAACAGATAAACCTTCTCGGGCTTGGCGGGGTAGAGCTTGACTGGCGTCATGTCATGGTCCTGGTTCGTCGGGATCCTGCCGCACGGACTGGATACTGTCCGCATAGGCCCGCTTTTGGTTTTACCAATTGACACTTCAATTTCACCCCATTATTACTGCCCAGAAACGGGGGTCAAATGAAAGCCCGCGAATTTCCCCTCTACACGCTTATACTTTGGTTTATCTGCCGCCAGAAAGCGCATTTCTCTGACCAGACATCCTTGAAAGATGCCACAATATTGGTAAAACCAATTTCAGAATGACCACCAGGAGCCCGATCAGTGGCCTACCCCTCCGTCAGACAACCTCGCCTGGCCGATGTCCTTACCGAACGCCTCGAGGCAATGATCCTCGAGGGCAGCCTCAAACCCGGCCATCGCCTGCCAGCCGAACGAGAGCTGGCCGAGCGCTTTGGCGTTTCCCGCCCCTCGTTGCGCGAGGCCATCCAGAAGCTGGCCGCTCGCGGCCTTCTGACCAGTCGCCAGGGCGGCGGTACCTATGTCAGCGAACGTCTCGCCGACAGCTATGGCGATCCCATGCTGGAGATGCTGTCACGTCACGAAGAATTTCATCTGGACGTGCTGGAATTCCGCGACGCCATGGAAGGGATCACCGCCTATCACGCGGCGATGCGGGCGACACCGGCGGATAAGGAGATGCTGCAACGGCGATTCGAGGCGCTGGACAGAAGCTACAAGGACCCCGATCAGCAAAGCGATCCGCTACGCGAAGCCAAGGCCGACGCCGCCTTTCATCTGGCCATTGCCGAGGCGGCGCACAATGTCCTGATGCTGCACACCATTCGCGGTCTCTTTCACCTGCTGGAGAAGAGCATCGTGGCCAACCTGGCGCATCTGTTCGAGCGCCCCAACGCCCGCGAACGACTGATGGCACAGCACCGCGCGCTGCTCGAGGCGATTCAGGAAGGTCGAGCCGAGGATGCCCGTACATTGGCACACGAGCATCTCGACTACGTCAAGGCGGGGCTGATGGACCTGCAGCGCGCCGAGTCTCGAGCCCAGCGCGCCGAAAGGCGGTCGCAGCTGTTGAACGACCGCCGCGACAGTTGATCATTCGCCGGTCAGGTGTTGATCCTTCAGCTTGACGTAGTTGGCGGCGGAGTAGGCAAAGAACTCCCGCTCCGCGGGCTTGAGTTCACGTAGCGGCTTGGCGGGGTTGCCGGCGTAGACATGGCCGCTCTCCAGCACCTTGCCGGGTGGCACCATGGCGCCGGCAGCGATGATCACCTCGTCTTCGACCACGACCCCATCCAGCACCACGGCGCCCATCCCGACCAGCACGCGGTTACCGATTTTGCAGCCATGCAACGTGGCCTGGTGGCCGATCGTGACCTCGTCCCCGATCACCAGGGGGTGGCCGCCCGGGTTGTAGTCGCTGGCGTGGGTGCAGTGCAGTACGCAGCCGTCCTGCACGCTGGTTCGTGCGCCGATACGAATGCGGTGCACATCGCCGCGAATGACCGCCATCGGCCATACCGAGCAGTCATCGCCCAGCGCGACGTCTCCCAGCACGACACTGGTGTCATCGATGAACACCCGCTCGCCAAGGCTGGGCGTGACGCCCTGAAACGTTCGAATTGCCATGATTTTCACTCCTGTCGCTATCCGGAATCCGTCGGATCATCGGAAGCATATTGTCTATATCAGGCTCGTCACCAGCACGACGGCGGTCAGCGGAATCGACACATAGCGCACCAGTCCCAGCCACAGGCGGAAAGCGCCGGGGCTGACGCCCAATGCCGCCACGGCAGCTTCCCGGGACATTTTCCACGCCGCGAAGATAGCGATCAGCAGACCGCCGACCGGCAGAAAGATATCGGGCGGTATGGTCGACACCAGCGCGAAGAAATTCATCTCCCCGACCCAATGCACATCCGCCAGCGTGGAGAACGACAACACCGACAGCAGCCCCACCAGCCATACCAGCCCCCCGATCAGGATAGCAGCCCGGCTACGCCGCCACCCGGCCCCGACGAGCATCGACACCATCGGCTCGGCCAGATTGATTGAAGAGGTCCAGGTCGCGATGAGCAGCAGCAGAAAGAAGGCACCCAGCCAGACCTGCCCGCCCGGCAGTTCGCTGAAAGCGATCGGCAGCGTGACGAACATCAGTCCCGGTCCTTCGCTGGGGTCGAGCCCATGGGTGAAAACGATGGAAAAGATGGCGATGCCGGAAAGCAGCGCCACCATAATATCGAGCACCGCCACGCCGAAAACCGCCCTCGGCAGGCTCTGCTCGTCAGGCATGTAGGCGCCATACGCCATCAGCGCACAGGCTCCCACGGCCAGCGTAAAGAAGGCATGTCCCATGGCGTTGAGCACCACGCCCCAGGTAATCGCGGACACATCGGGAGTGAACAGCCAGTGCATGGCGGCGCCGAAGCCGGAGGTCGTCACGGCGTAGCCTCCCAGCACGATCAGGATGCCGTAGAGCAGCGGCATCATTACGTTGTTGAGCTTCTCGATGCCGTTGACGATGCCGGCCGCCACCACCGACATCGTCAGCAGCATGAACAAGGTATGGTTGAAGGTCATGCGCAGCGGGTCGGCCAGAAACGCATCGAAGCTCGCACCGATCTCCTGAGGCGACCGGTTCACGAAACTGCCGTTCACCGCGCTCACCAGGTACTCGATCGACCAGCCGGAAACCACCGAGTAGAACGACAGGATGAAGAAGACGGTGATCGCGCCGAACAGCCCCAGCCATTTCCAGTGGCGACTGATATCGGCCTCCTCCGCCAGGAACGCCAGTGCCTGCATCGGGCTGCGGCGGCCGGCGCGCCCGATCATGATCTCCGCCATCATCATCGGCAGCCCCAGCAGCACCACGAAGACGACGTAAAGGAGCAGGAAGGCCGAGCCCCCGTTCTCGCCGGTCATGTAAGGGAAGCGCCAGATGTTGCCCAGGCCGACGGCAGCACCGGTGACCGCCAGAATAAAGGCGCGGCGGGACTGCCAGCGCTCCAGAGTTTCACTCATCATTCGAGACCTATGTCTGACGGTTGCGGCCGATGTCGGCAGGCCATGATGCCATGCGACGATAACGAAAACGCGAAGAGCCTATCAGGCAACTGGCGGAGCGCCAATCTCGAGCGTGCCGACGCTTTCGTCCGCGTATTCTGGCTGGAACCCGGAATGAACATGCGTGTGGGTACCCGGGATCGATCTGGACCGTAACCCGAGCAGGGCTTCGGATTGAAAGCGGTGCAGGCTCCCCCCATATAGGATGAAACCGATTCCATCGTCCGAGGTGACCATGTCGAATAACCCGCTGCTCGAGCATCATACCCTGCCGCCGTTCGAGGCGATTCGCCCCGAACACGTCGTCCCGGCCATCGAGAAGATCATTGCCGACAACCGTCAGGCCACGGAGGCGCTCGCCCAGCAGCAGGACGTGAGCTGGCAGACACTCGCCGCGCCGCTGGAAGCGCTCGAAGATCGCCTCTCCCAGGCCTGGTCGCCGGTGTCGCATCTCAACTCGACGATGAACAGCGATGCCCTGCGCGAAGCCTACCAGCAGTGTCTCGCCATGCTGTCCGAGTACAGCACCTGGGTCGGCCAGAACACCGCGCTGTTCAAGGCTTTCGAACGCCTGCGGGAGAGCGACGAGTACGCCACGCTCGATACCGCCCAGCGCAAGGCGATCGATAACACGCTGCGCAACTTCCGCCTCGCAGGCGTCGATCTGCCGGTCGAGAAGAAAAAGCGCTACGGCGAGATCCAGGCCCGCCTGTCGGAACTGGGCAACACCTTCTCCAACCAATTGCTCGACGCGACGCAGTCCTGGCATCTGGACTTGGACGATGCCGAGCGCCTGAGCGGCTTGCCGGAAAGCGCCCTCGAAACGCTCAAGGCAAATGCCGAAGCCAAGGGCAAGACCGGCTACCGGATTACCCTCGACGTGCCCAGCTTCCTGCCGGTCATGACCTTCGCCGAAGATCGCGAGCTGCGTCGCGAAGTCTATACCGCCTACGTCACCCGCGCTTCCGACCAGGGACCCAAGGCTGGCGAGAACGACAACGCCCCGGTCATCGAGGAAACGCTGGCACTGCGCCAGGAACTGGCGAAGCTGCTCGGCTTCGATACCTACGCCGACTACTCTCTGGCCACCAAGATGGCCGAAACGCCCCAACAGGTGCTGGGGTTCCTCGACGACCTCGCCGAACGTGCGCACCCACAGGCCCAGCGCGAGTTCAACGAACTCGAAGCCTTCGCCAAGGAGACCCTCGGTCTCGACTCGCTGAATCCTTGGGATACCGGCTTTGCCAGCGAAAAGCTCCGGCAGTCCCGCTACGATATCTCCCAGGAGCAGCTGCGCCCCTACTTCCCCGCGCCGCGCGCCGTCGAAGGGCTGTTCCGCGTCACCGGAAAGCTCTACGACATCCGCATGGCGGAAAACCCGGAAGCGCCGCGTTACCATCCCGACGTGCAGTATTTCGACGTACTCGATGGCAACCGTCCCATCGCCGGCTTCTATCTGGATCTCTACGCCCGGGAAGGCAAGCGTGGCGGCGCCTGGATGGATGTCTGCCGGACTCGCCTGCAGCGCGAGAATGGAGAGCTGCAATTGCCGGTCGCCTACCTGACCTGCAACTTCACGCCTCCGGTCGCCGGCAAGCCGGCGCTGCTGACGCATGACGAAGTCTTGACGCTATTCCACGAATTCGGCCACGGCCTGCATCACATGCTGACGCAGCAGACGGTCGCCGACGTTTCCGGCATCAGCGGCGTCGCCTGGGACGCCGTCGAGCTGCCGAGCCAGTTCATGGAAAACTTCTGCTGGGAGCGCGAGGGCCTCGATCTGATCGCCGGTCACGTCGATACCGGCGAAAAGCTGCCGGACGATCTGCTGGACAAGCTGCAGGCCGCGCGCAATTTCCAGTCGGCGATGCAGATGATGCGTCAGCTGGAATTCTCGCTGTTCGATTTCCGCTTGCACCACGAATGCCAGAAGCCGACTGCGGCGGATGTTCAAGCGTTGCTCGACGACGTGCGCGCCAAGGCCTCGGTCGTACCCACCGTCGACTTCAACCGTTTCCAGAACGGCTTCGCGCACATCTTCGCCGGGGGGTACGCCGCCGGCTACTACAGCTACAAGTGGGCCGAAGTGCTCTCCGCGGACGCCTACAGCGCCTTCGAGGAAGCCGGCATCTTCGATCCCGAAACCGGCCGCCGTTTCCGCGAGACGATTCTGAAACAGGGCGGTTCGCGGGAAGCCGCGGAACTGTTCGAAGCCTTCCGCGGCCGCGAGCCGAGCATCGATCCGCTGCTGCGCCATGCCGGTATCGAACCCCGGAACGCGGCATGATCGCCGGTTCCATCAATGAGCCGAGTGGACGCCTGCCGGCGTCCGCTCAACGATTGCGAGGTAACGCATGACCCAGACGCCGAAACGCTTCATCGCCGGTGCGATCTGTCCGCGCTGTTCGGCCATGGATCGCATCCGTTCGTGGGAACAGAACGGCATTCGCTATCGGGACTGCGTGAGCTGTGACTTCTTCGAACAGTTGCCCATCGAGGACGACACCATCCCGGAGGTCCCCACCCGGGTGAATCAGCCTCGGGAGCGCCAGCGACCCGCGAGCGAAGAGATCACGCCGGTGCGCATTCTCGATCCCCGCAAGCCGCATTGATATCGGGAACGACGAGGTTGACGGTCGGCCTCGTCAGGCAGCGACCATCTGCTCGACCAGACGTGACAGATCGTCGTCATGCCAATCCGGCACGCCCTCGAGTGCCGGATCCATCGCCTTGCCCGGCCGCGCGACGAAGCCGGTTCGCATGCCGGCCGCATGGGCGCCGATCAAGTCCCAGCCGTGGGCGGCGATCATCGCCATCTCGTGCGTTTCCACGCCCCAGTGTACCGCCGCGTGCCGATAGGGCTCCGGCGCCGGCTTGTAGCGCTCGACGCTCTCCACGCTGAGGATGGCATCGAAGTAGCCCTCCAGCCCGGCATGTTCCAACTGCCGATGCGCCGCCTTCAATGCGCTGTTGGTCAGCGCCGTCAGCGTATGACCCTGATCACGAAGCCTCGTCAGCGCCGCCGTGACGTCGCCATGGGCAGGCATCGAGAGGATGCCGTCGACCAGCGCCTGCTCGTCGTCGGCGGTTATCGCGACGCGTGCTTGGCACCGAGCTGGCGCAGCGCGCTCCTGGCGAGGTTGGAAAAGGGTTCGAACCGCCCGATCAGGTTGGTCGTCATCCAGCGCTCCTGAAGGATCAGGAACCACTCCGGACGTGCGGCTTCGCTGTCGAACCAGCGCTGGAACAGCGGATCGAGCGCGCGCGTGTCGATCAGCGTTTCATTGACGTCGAATACCAGATGCATAGCGACCTCCTTGTCGTGAATGACGGGATGGCACGCCGAGCGGACGAGATGAGCGTCTACCGCTCGAGTGCGTAGAGAGGATGGTTGTCGGAGAAGACGAGTCTAGAGAGAAGATGAGTGTAGAAAGAAACCGGACCTAGCGCCTGCCGATCTTCGCGCCGCCACTCGGGATTCGAATCATGCCTCCCTCGCCATCGAATGCGGCGCGACGGTCCCGCGTCAGTGCCAAAGTCCCGCCTCAGTGCCAGAGCGCCATGCCTTGCGCGATCAGTTGGCGCAGCGCCGCGAAAGAAGGCAGCCAGCTCAGCAGGTGCGCCGATACCAGCGCCAGCACCAGCGCGCTGCCCGGCGCCTGCCAACTGAACAGCTTGAGCGCCGTGCCGAAAGAACGTTTGAGTCGCGCGCCGGTGAGGTCGACGCTATACAGCTCGTCCAGCGTCAGATGAATGACGAAGCCCAGCGTCATCGCCAGTCCATGGATCCAGGCCAGCCGCTCCGGCTGACCCAGCAGCGAAAAGCTGATCGCTGCGGTCGACAGCCCGCTGACGCCCGCCGCCAGCAGTGAATGCCAGAGCCCGCGATGGACGGTGAAGCGGGCAAACAGGGCGCCGGCCAGATAGCGAACGCCGACATAGACACCGCCGCAGGCAGCGAACAGATAGGCCGGCGTGACCCTGTGCTGCAGCACCAGTACCGCCAGCACCACCGCGACGACGGCCAGGATATTGAAGATCAGGCGAATGGCCTGGGACTGGTCGGCATCGATATCCGGCAGGATGCCGCCGAACGCCACGAGCAAGGCCACGGCCAGCGCCTGCCAGCCGCTCCACTGCCCCGCCTGCCAACCGGCCTGAGCGACGACGGCCCCTCCGACACTCCCCACGCCCAAATGCGTTCGAAAATTGGCCATCGGCCCGGGCGCCCCATACCTGGATAAATGAACAGATTATGGCGCGTGGGCCGTCTTGAAAACAATAGCTTACGCAGAATGATAACGCGCACCGTCCCGCAACGCAGAACGGCCCTGCCATTGGCAGAGCCGTCGTCGATGGGTTTCTAACAGGCACGGATCAACTGTTCTCGATCACTCCGCAGGCAACCCGGCTACCGCCACCGCCGAGTTTGGGCTCGTCGGAATAGTTGTCGCCGCCTTCATGAATCATGAAGGCATGACCGCTCAAGTCGGACTCCTCCAGGCGGGGCGCCAACACCGGCGTCGTGGTATTGCCATCCTCATCGATCATCAGCGCGGGGAGATCGCCAAGATGGCCGTCATCGCTGTATGGCCCTCGGTGAGTGCCGGTCCCCTCGGGGTCGAAGTGCCCGCCAGCGGCGCCAGCCGGCGTCACTTCACCATCGCTTTTGCTGGTCTCGCAGTTGGCGTTCTGGTGAAGGTGGAACCCGTGAATCCCGGGATTCAGACCGGAAAGATCCGGGGTCAGCAGCAAGCCGTGTTCGGTGTCCACGGCCATCACGGTGCCGACGCTATCGCCGACGCCGTCGCTTGAGACCGAATGCATCTCTACGCGGGTCTCGGCCTGGGCCGCAGTACTCAGCGTCACTGCCAGACTTGCGCCGAGCGCCAATAGTGTCTTCTGTCGCATGTCGTCTTCCTGTCCATGGGTGACAGACTTCAAGTTAGACAACACACGAGGATGACGCGAATCACCCGATCAATGGTCGAGCTCGGGTCAATGCTTGAACGCGAGGTTGTCGAGTACCCGTAGAGTCGGCGCCGACTGATTCAGCGTGTAGAAATGCAGGCCCGGCGCACCGCCATCCATCAGGCGCTGGCAGAGATTCGAGATCACCTCCGTGCCGAACGCCTGGATACTTTCGCTATCGTCGCCGTAGGCTTCGAGCTGCTTGCGGATCCAGCGCGGAATATCGGCACCGCAGGCATCGGAGAAGCGGGCCAGCTTGGTGTAGTTGGTAATCGGCATGATCCCCGGCACGATCGGGATCTCGACGCCCATCGCCCTTACCCGATCCACGAAGTGGAAGTAGGCGTCGGCGGTAAAGAAGTACTGGGTAATCGCCAGGTCAGCGCCAGCCTTCGCCTTGCGGGCAAAGTTTTCCAGGTCCCGCTCGAAGCTCGGTGCCTGGGGATGCGCCTCCGGATAGGCCGCCACCGCAATCTCGAAATGATCGCCGGTCTCGGCCCGGATGAATTCGACCAGTTCGTTGGCATAGCGCAGCTCGCCGGCACCGCCCATGCCCGACGGCAGATCGCCGCGCAGCGCCACCAGACTGTCCACGCCATCCTCGCGATAGGTCTGGAGCAGCTCGCGAAGCGCGCCTTTCTCGCTACCGATGCACGACAGATGCGGTGCCGTGCTGACACCGCTGCGACGCACCGTCTTGACGGTATCGAAGGTCCGGGCCTGAGTGGAACCGCCGGCACCGTACGTCACGGAGAAGAAGCGCGGATTCCGCGCGGCCAGTGCATCGCGTACCCCGCCAAGCTTTTCCCTTCCTGCTTCGGTATTGGGAGGAAAGAATTCGAAACTGATGCCCAGCGGCGGCTGCGTGCTCATGATATGACTCTCTTCGATGCAAGCCAGCGTGATGACACGCCAGCCAAAGGTGTCGTTCTCGGACCGTGACCTGAAAACGACCTCCGATGATGGATTGACGACGGATGTCGGCGATTTTGCCTGCCCGAGGCGATCACGGCCAATGAAACTTTCCCGCCGTCACCATGAACCCCAGTCATCGAGACAGCAGCCGATTCATGAATGCACGACCATGCCGTGGTTGCACTCTCCGCCGGTCAGGCAGTCTCGGGTTTCGACCTGCAGCGTGGCATGCTGAATGCCGAAGCGGCTCTGCAGCATGTCGTAGGCGCGCTCGATCACGTCATCGTGCAACTCCGGCGTCTCGATCACCAGATGCACGCTGAGCAGCGGATCCTGCGGCGTCAGCCCCCAGACATGAATATCGTGCAGGCTCTTGACCCCGTCGACGCCGAGCAGCGCCTGGCGGATCTGGCCGATATCGATTCCTTCCGGCGTGCCCTCGAGCAAGGTGTGCGACGAGCGCCGCAGAATCTTCCAGGCGGCACGCAGGATCAGCCCCGCGGCCAGCATCGACAGCAGCGGATCGATCGGCGTCCAGCCGGTCAGCAGGATGACGACGGAGGCGACGATCGCCGCCACGGAGCCCAGCAGGTCACCAATGACGTGCAGGACGGCACCGCGCAGGTTGAGATTCTCCTGATCCCCGCCGTGCAGGATCTTGAAGACCACCAGGTTGACCAGCAGCCCCAGGATCGCCACCGTCATCATCGGCCCAGCCAGCACCTCGACCGGCTGGGTAAATCGCCTAATCGCGGCGATGAAGATCCATACCGCGATCGCCAGCAGCGTCAGGCCGTTGACGAAGGCGGCGAGCACCTGAAAGCGCTGGTAGCCGAAAGTGCGCAGCTTGTCCGGAGCCTTGTCGCCCATGTAGAACGCGAACAGCGCGAGACCGAGCGAGAAACTGTCGCTGAACATGTGTCCGGCATCGGCCAGCAGGGCCAGAGAACCGGAGATCCAACCGCCAACCACCTCTGCCAGCATGAACCCGGCGGTCAGGATCATCGCCAGCCTCACCCGCTTGGCGCTGTCCGCCGTTACGGTTGGCGCATGATCGTGCGAGTGGTCATGGGAATGATCATGGGCGTGACCATCATGAGAGTGACCATGGGAATGGTCGTGATCCAGTGAATGGCCATGAGTCTCGCTATGAGCATCGCCCTTGCCAGCGTGATCGTGTGAATCGTGACGAGAATGATCGTGCGAGGCCATGAGACCTGTCCTAACGTAAATGTTCTCCGAATCTTAGCGCACGACCCCGACGCTATTGTATTACAACGCCGGCCTTGCCTTGGCGATACCTCCCGGCGCCGCTATCGGCAGCAACACGGGATCGTCACCATCCCGGTGACGAAAGTCCGGAGCCTTGACCAACGGTATCAGTCATCACCGCGCCCCGGACGCTGTCGCCATAGATCCCAGGCGATCCCGACGGCGATGCCGGCACCGATTCCCCAACTCCACTCGGCCGTCGACATCCAGACGACCAGCCCCACCACGATACCTATCAGGGAACCTTGCATTGTCTCTCCATTGATCGCGATGCTTGATGCGCCTCATTGTAAGCATTGCGCCTCTGAGAGAAAGTGCCTTGTCGACAGGCCCTCAGGGAAGGCGGTCCCCCCGGCACGGAAAGAGCGGGCAGGGAGCGAATAGAAATGGCGTGAGGGGAACGAACGGATCGCCGACGCCGACGTGTCGCACACGCCAGAACGGGACAGCAAAAGCACGGGACAAATAAGGCAGAGAGCAAAAAATGCAGCGATTGGAAAGAAGAGCCCACTCCCACGTTCCTTTGCGGTGAGAGCCACTTGGCTAAGTGGGCACACTCAGGATGAACCGTCATCGCTGGCTCTCCAACGTATTTTTCGTAATCCATCCATCAGTTTTTTTAATATCAAAAACTTAAGTGTTCTTAATCATGCATTTATAGGTAATCAGCGCTTAGATAAAAGCGCGTAATTTTTTGCAGCCGGCAAGCATCATCGCTAGGCGCTCGACGGAGGGCGAGACATCAACGGCGGCCGCAGGCAACAACCGGCACATCCGGAAAGGAAAGGGTGGCGGAAGAGAGAGGGAGTCGAACCCACCAGGGACTGCTGGCAGCCCCTACAGGAGTTGAAGTCCTGGCGCCCCACCGGGGAACGATTCTCTTCCAGGCGTTCGGCCATCGAAGGCCAAACCCGTCATTCGAATAGCATATCCTCCCGGATCACTTTGTGACTATCCCCAATGCGCCGCGTGAAGCCGATTCGATCGAAAAATTCGAGAATCGCCACCGCCAGTTTCCGCCCACAGCCAACCCGGTCCCGAAAATCCGCCGCCTTCGCCCCTGGCGACGCCTCGCTATCCAGCTCGCGAATCACACCAGCCAGCTCGGCGACATGGGGCGTCAGGAAGAAATGATCTTGGCGCAACTGGTAGACGCCTCCGAGCAGCGCGCAGCTTCTCAGCAGACGCCGAACCTCGCCTTCCTCCCAGCCGAACTGCTGGGCGATATCCCGCACACGCGGCGGATCGTAAGGGGAGGCCTCCAGCAGCGGGCGAACCTGCTGCCAGCGCCGGGCCTCTTCCGGCGACAGCGAAGCCTCGTGGGAGGCCAGGGCCAGAAACGGACCATGCTGCACGATCTCGCCATCCGTTTTCCAGCGTTCCAGTAGCGGCCGGAACAGATTAGCCGGCAGTTGGGGCGCTACCATCCGGCGAAGGCGATCGATATCGACGCCGCGCATCGCCGGTTCGAGTTCGTGCAGTTGCGCCAGCCGGTCCAGCGCCTTGCGATAGAGCATCTGCTGCGTCATCTCGGGGAGCGCATGACTGCTTCCCTGACCGGCAACGACCCACCAGCCGGCAAGCGTTGCACTACGCTCGAGTTCGCTCGTTTCCCGGTCGAGATTGTCCGACAGCGCAGACAGATCGATACCGGTCCCGTCGGTCATCGGCCGCTGCCAGAAAGCACTGCTGTCCTGATGGCCGCCGGCATCCGGCAGGTATTCGCGCAACTGGCGCAGCCAGGCGAGACGTTCCGGCTTTCGCGCGCCCCTTCGAGGCGGCGCGACATCGAGCACGCTGGCGCCTCCCAGCGTCTGGCTGGCACCGTGATCGCGTACCACGATCCGGTCACCATGCGCCGCCTGGAGTGGGGACTCGAGCACCAGTTGGGCAAGCATCGACGCCCCAGACGCCAGGGTCTCCCCTTCCAGCAGCGAGACCCGTCCGGTGACGTGGGCACTGCCGTGATGCAGATGAACCGGGGCCCAGTGCTTGATCGTCGGCGACTCGGGCAGCGCGTGCAGCACCACGTCGAGCCGGTGGCGATCGGTGACCCGGGAAGCCTCGGCGACCACCCAGTTTCCCCGTGCGAGACGTCCGGTCTCGATATCGGCGCCGCTGAGATTGATGGCACAGCGCTCTCCACGGCTCGCGGATGCCGTGTCGCGATTCTGGCAACGCAGTCCTCGCACGCGTGCGGTCAGGCCCGAGGGCAGCAGCCGTACTCTGTCGCCACTCGCGATCCGCCCGCTGCGCACCGTGCCGGTCACCACCACGCCGGCGCCACGCTTGACGAAGACGCGGTCGATGGCGAGCCGGAAACGGCCCGCACCGGCCAGCGCCGCCGAAGGTTCGCTCAAGGCCGCACCGTCTCTCGACACATTGTCTCTCGACACATCGGCCGCTGCCGTCCAAAGCGTCTGCCCGAGCGCCTCGACGCCCTCTCCGGACGTGTTGGAAAGCGGAAATACCGGCGCATCGGCGAAGACCGTGCCGGCCAGCCAGCGCTGCAGCTCCTGCGTCACCTGGGCCACGCGCGCCGGCTCGACACGATCGATCTTGGTCAGCGCCACCCAGGCCCGCGTCACTCCCAGCAGCTCCAGAATGCGGGCATGCTCGACGGTCTGTGGCATGATGCCGTCATCGGCGGCGACCACCAGCAGCATCGCCTGGATGCCGACGGCGCCGGAGAGCATGTTGGCGATGAAGCGCTCGTGACCGGGCACATCAATGAAGCCCAGCGTGGCGCCGGCGAACGCCGGAGGCGATTCGGGATAGGCGTAGCCGGCCTCGATGGTCAGCCCGCGCGCGCGCTCTTCCTTCAGGCGGTCGGTAGCGATGCCGGTCAGACCGTGAATCAGCGCCGTCTTGCCATGGTCGACGTGACCCGCCGTGCCGATGATCATGCCAGCTCACTCCATCGCTGCCGAATGTCGTCGAGCTGCTCGACGAACTGCCGTTCGTCCGCCTCAGTCGCCAGGCAGCGCAAATCCAGCCACAGTGCGCCATCGTGCACACGCCCGATCACCGGACGTGGCAAGGTGCGCAGCGCGCGCTCGAGCCGGGATAGCTCGCGACCGCTCCGGCAACGCAGCACCAGGGCGCGGCTATCGAGACGGTCGACCGGCAACGATCCGCTGCCGAGCTGACTGCGACAATCCTCGCAGCTCACCCCGGCGAGTCCGTCGAGCGCCGCCTCGAGCGTTGGCTGCAATCTCTTTCCCTGCTCGACGATCGCGTCGAGGTCACGGGAGAGCATCGCCAGCGCCGGCAAGGCGAGTGCCGGAGAATCGCTGTCCCGGTAGCAGCGAAGCGTGGCTTCCAGGGCCGCCAGCGTGAGCTTGTCGCAGCGCAGCGCCCGCTTGAGCGGATGCTGCTTGAGCCTGGCAATCAGCTCGCGCCTGCCGACGACGATGCCCGCCTGAGGGCCGCCGAGCAGCTTGTCGCCGCTGAAGGTCACCAGGTCGGCACCGGCCGCGATCGCCTCCGCCGGGAGGGACTCGTGAGGCAGGCCCAAGGCGCGAAAATCGGTCAGTGCGCCGCTGCCCAGATCGACCATGAACGGAATGCCGTGATCGTGGGCGATGGCGGCGAGCTCATGTTCCGGCACGCTGCTGGTAAACCCGGTAATCGCGTAGTTGGACGTATGCGCTTTGACGATCAGCCCGCTGTCGTCGCCGAGCGCCTGGCGAAAATCCCGCGCGTGGGTACGATTGGTGGCGCCGACCTCGACCAGCCGGCAGCCGGCGGCGGACATCACGTCCGGTATCCGAAACGCGCCGCCGATCTCGATCATTTCGCCACGCGAAATCACCGCCTCGCGGCCGGCCCCAAGGGCGGAGAGTGCCAGGAGCACGGCAGCGGCATTGTTGTTGACGACCGTTGCCGCTTCGGCGCCGGTCAATTCGATCAGCAGCGACTCCACCAGACGGTCGCGATCACCACGCCGTCCCTGTTCCAGATCGTATTCGAGCGCGACCGGATGGCGGGCAGCCTGGACCACCGCCTCGATGGCCGCCTCGGAAAGCGGCGAACGCCCCAGATTGGTGTGTATGACGGTGCCGGTCAGGTTGAAGACCGACCGCATGTTGGGCAGCACCAGACGTTGGAGTCTGGCCGTGATCGCATCGACCAATCCTGAGTCACTGGGCCAGCCATCGGCCGGCCCGGTGACATACTTGGAGGTCGCCGCGCCATCGCTCAGACGCTGGCGAAAGAACGCCAGCGTCTCGCGAATGGCGCGTATCAACAGCCGATCGCCGTGGCGCT
>NZ_PZJT01000026.1 GCF_003206135.1 Salinicola salarius
AGGGATTGCGAACTTTCGGCGTGATCAAATCCTGATTTTCGCGGCTCGCCCATAACCTGACCACTGAACATGCAGAGTGCACAGCCTGCTCGTAGCCCGAAACTCGTGGCTCGCAGCGCTCGTGTTCTCCACTCATGAGGGAGAAAGAACCGTGTCCCACCAATCCACGCTGATCGCCGACAATATCGGCCAGTACCTCAAAGAGCACGAGCAGAAAGACCTGCTGCGCTTCATCACCTGCGGCAGCGTCGACGACGGCAAGTCGACCCTGATCGGCCGGTTGCTGCACGACTCCAAGATGATCTACGAAGATCAGTTGGCGGCGATCACCCAGGCTTCCAAGACCAGCGGGACTACCGGCGACAAGGTCGATCTGGCGCTGCTGGTCGATGGCTTGCAGTCCGAGCGGGAGCAGGGCATCACCATCGATGTCGCCTACCGGTTCTTCTCCACCGACAAGCGCAAGTTCATCATCGCCGATACGCCGGGCCATGAGCAGTACACCCGCAACATGGCTACGGGTGCGTCGACCGCGAGTCTGGCGGTGATCCTGATCGACGCGCGCTATGGCGTGCAGGTACAGACCCGGCGGCACAGCTTCATCGCCGATCTGCTGGGAATCAAGCACCTGGTGATCGCGGTCAACAAGATGGACCTGGTCGAGTATTCGCAGGCGCGCTTCGACGAGATCGTCGCCGACTATCGCGAGTTCGCCGAGAAGCTCGACGCGACCGACATCCGCTTCGTGCCGATGTCGGCACTCGACGGTGACAACGTCGTCAATCGCAGCGAGCACATGCCGTGGTATCGGGTCGACGGCGCGCCGGGGCCTGCGATGCTCGAACTGCTCGAAAGCGTCGAGATCGCCCACGACAGCAACCTTTCCGACCTGCGCCTGCCGGTCCAGTACGTCAATCGGCCCAATCTCGATTTCCGCGGCTACTGCGGCACGCTCGAGGCGGGGATCCTGCGTCCCGGTCAGGCAGTCAAGGCGCTACCGTCGGGCAAGCGTTCCGTCATCGATCGTATCGTCACCTTCGATGGCGACCTGGAAGAAGCCTATCCCGGCCAGGCGATCACTGTGACCCTGCGCGACGAGATCGATATCTCCCGGGGGGACTGGCTGGTGGCGGCGGATGCGGAGGTCGCGCAGTCCGACGCGCTGGAAGCCGACATCGTCTGGATGCATGATGCCGCTCTCGAGCCGGGCCGGCTCTATGATTTCAAGATCGGTACGCAGGAAATCGCCGGCAAGGTCGCGGCGATCGACTATCAGATCGACGTCAATACGCTCGAGCATCACGAGGCCGCCAGCTTGCCGCTCAACGCCATCGGCCGCTGCCGGGTCGAGCTGACCGCCAGCGTGCCGCTGGATGACTATCGCAAGAGCCCCGGCACCGGCAGTTTCGTGGTAATCGACCGGCTGACCAACATCACGGTCGGCGCGGGCCTGATTCGCGGCGCGGCGGAAGGCGGGTCGACTGGAGGTGAAGTCGACTGGCAGGCGTTCGAAATCGAATTCAATGCACTGATCCGCAAGCACTTTCCGCACTGGGAAGCGAAGGATGTAAAACAGCTATTTCAAAATTAGTGTTCTTTGATGTATCTTGATGTAACGGAATGCGTTCACGCCACTCCCGGGAGTGGCGTTTTCATGTCCGCACTCTGCAAACCCTGGATTCATGGGATAACCGCGCAGTTTGCAAACGGATGATGCTCTCTATCAGTTGACCGCTTCTCGCTCCCAACCGGCCGGGAGGAGAACGTGACTGTCGTGCCTGGATGCTCGCCGCGGGTAGCCCGACGCTTGGCCGGAGCCACAGACCGAGGTAGATATGACCACGATCGTATGGGATGGAACGACATTGGCGACGGATTCGCTGATCAGTGTCAATGGATCGACATACAACCATGCGCAAAAGCTCTTTCGACTCGACAACGGCGAATGGGTGGCATTCGCCGGTGAACAACAGGGCTGGTGGGAAGTAATGGAGTGGCTCAATGCCGGCTCCCCCAGACATGCCAAACCCCATGTCACGCGGATCGAAATGATCATCGTGGGGCCCGATGGCGTGTTCGAGATGTTCGACCGTCTGGTGCGCATGCCCGTCACGGGCCCCATCGCCTATGGTACCGGGTGGAAATGGGCGCTGGCGGCTATCGATCACGGCAAGGATGCGGTCGCTGCCGTGGAATATGCGGCCACGCGCGATCACGATACCGGCGGCGAGGTCCAGGCGGTAACGCCCCGAACGCAGGCTCCCGTCACGTTCGATGACGTGATGAAGGAAGCGGAGACGAGCGTGGCCTGACGCTGCGACGGTATGCGTGCCGATTCGCTGCGCTATGGCTATTTCTTCCTTGGAGCTTATCATTGACGGATGGCACGTTGGACCCCGTTCGCGACCTCGATGTCGGGAACGGGGTTCGCATTCGAAAACGTGCGTCTCGTTTCCAAAGGATGATCGGCATGCAACACGTCAACTGGCAGCTCGACGGTATCGTTACCCAACTGCGCGCGACTCGTGAGCAGTGGCGCGCTCAGAATGGCCGGGAGAGAGAGAAGGGCTGTCGTGAGTTGCCGTCACGACATCGCATTCGGGAAACGCTGGAACTCCTGAGCGGGGCCATCTTTCCGATGCGCCTGGGGCCTTCGGATCTGCGCAAGGAGAGCGAGGACTTCTACGTTGGCCACACGCTGGATCGTGCGCTCAATGCGCTGCACGAGGAAGTGCTGCTCGAGTTGCGCTACATGGCACGGCTCAACGGCGACAAGGCCTCCGAGCACCAGGCGGCGGCAACGCAGATCATCCAGGACTTCGCGGATGACCTGCCCAGCCTGCGCCGGCGTCTCGATGGCGATGTGATGGCCGCCTATTATGGCGATCCGGCGGCGCGCAGCGTCGATGAAGTCCTGCTCTGCTATCCCGGCGTCCACGCCGTGATCTACCACCGCATCGCTCACTATTTCTATCAGGCGGGCGCCGGGCTGGTGGCTCGCATCATCGCCGAGCTGGCGCATTCCGATACCGGCATCGACATTCATCCCGGCGCCCAGATCGGCGAAGGCTTCTTCATCGATCACGGTACCGGTGTGGTCATCGGCGAAACCGCGATCATCGGCAACCGGGTACGGCTCTACCAGGCGGTCACGCTCGGCGCCAAACGCTTCCCGGCCGACGAGAAAGGGCATCTCGAAAAAGGGCTGCCGCGTCACCCGATCGTCGAGGACGACGTGGTCATCTACGCAGGCGCGACGATTCTGGGGCGCATCACGGTGGGGCAGGGCTCGGTGATCGGCGGTAACGTCTGGCTGACCTGTAGCGTACCTGCCCAGAGCAACATCACCCAGGCCAATATCCAGAGCGGGCCGTGCCCGTGAGGCGCCGTCGTCTCTAGTCTAAACCAGGTCTAGTTCAAACCAGGCCTAGTCCAAATCGGGTCTAGTCCAAATCTCGTCCAGCGCAACGCCCGCTAGCGTCAATCTTTTCCCAATCTTGTTGCGCAGACATCGGCCGGCATCGCAATGCCAGCCGATGTCGTTCTGGTAGGCCGAACTCCGGCAGCGCTGCGTTTATCGCTTCGGCTTGCGGGCGATCAGCGTCGCCCGACGCGGCGCGGGGTAGCCCTCGATGGTCAGGCTGCGATCCTCGGGGTCGAGGAAATCGGCCAGCGAATGAAATTGCATCCAGTCGGTCGAGCGCTGTTCGTCGAGCGTGGTGGCCGTTTCGTCGACACAGCGAATGGCTTCGAAGCCGCAGCGCTCGAGCCAGTGCGCGAGGGCGCTTGACGAGGGCAGGAAGTAGACGTTGGGCATGCTGGCATAGCGTTCGCCGGGCATGAACACGGTGCGCTCGTCACCCTCGATCACCAGCGTCTCCAGCACCAGCTCGCCGCCGGGCACCAGCGCATCCTTCAGCTGCAGCAGGTGATCCAGCGGTGAAGGGCGATGGTAGAGCACGCCCATCGAAAACACGGTATCGAAGGCGGCGAGCTTCGCCGGAACGTCTTCGATGCCGACCGGCAGAAAGTGGGTGCGCTCGCCATCGGCATCGCCCACGAAGTGACGTACGGCATGGAACTGATAGTAGAAGCGCGGCGAGGGGTCGATCACCAGCACGAACGCGGCACCGGCGCCGGCCATGCGCCAGGCGTGATAGCCGTTGCCACCGCCGACATCCAGAATCCGGCGGCCGGCGAGCGGGGAAAGATGCGGCGCGACCCGCTGCCATTTCCAGTCCGAGCGCCACTCGGTGTCGATATCGATGTCGCCGAGACGATAAGGCCCCTTGCGCCACGGCATCAAAATCTTCAGCAGATTCTCGCAGCGCCGCCGCTCGGCGTCGCTCAGTTCGAGCTCCACCGTGATGCTGTCGGCCTGCAGGTCCACCTGGCGCGCTGTCGGCAGCGCCGGCAGTTTGGCCACTGCCTTTTCCCAGGCGGGCAGATCGCCATGGCGGCGCCGATCGAGCCCGCGCGCCAGCTGTTCCGGAAGCAGCGCCAGCCAGCGGGTCAGGCCGTGTTCGAGGAAGGCGAGATAGAGCCGGCGTTCGGCGTCCTTGAGCGTATCGATAGCGACGTCAGACATCCTCGAACGCGGCCTTCTCTTGGGATGTCGCCTTGTCCTTGAACGCAGCCTTGTCCTTGAAAGCGACCAAGGAGGCGAAGTTGAGATACTGGAACCAGGTCGTGACGCGCGAGAAGCCGGCCTGGGTCAACCGTTCGTGATGCGCCGCCAGCGTATCCGGCACCAGCACGTTTTCCAGCGCGGTGCGCTTCTGGCTGATCTCCATGTCGCTGTAGCCGTTGGCCCGCTTGAAGTCGTGATAGCGCTCCACCAGCCAGGCGTTCTCCTGCTCGTCTTCCGCGACGATCTTCTCCGACAGCACCAGAATGCCGCCGGGCTCCAGTGCCGCGAACAGCCTGGCGATCACCGCATCGCGGTCCGCCGGCGGCAAAAACTGCAATGTGAAGTTGAGCACGACCATGCCGCTGGGCCGATAGTCCAGATGGCGGATATCGCCCTCGATGAACTGGATCCGATGATCCGGGCTTTCGGCGGCGGCGGTTTCGCGGGCCCGGGCGATCATCGTCGGAGAGAGGTCGACGCCGGTCAGCTCGAAGGCGTCGGCAGGCAGTCGCCCGGCCAGCGCCAGCCCGACCGCGCCCAGCGAGCAGCCCAGATCGTAGACATGGGCGCCATGACGCAGGTGGCGTTCGGCGATGACGCCGAGCATGCCGAGAATCTGGCCATAGCCGGGAATCGAACGCCGGACCATGTCCGGGAAGCACGCCACGACCTGCTCGTCGAACGAGAAGCTCGCCACACGATCAAGGGGTGTCGAAAAGATGGCGTCACGGTAAGATGCGTCAATCATTGCCGGAAGATATTCTTAATTGGGAGAGCGTGAAGCGAGCGGAACACCTGCAGTACGCCCGCCGCGGCCATAGTGTACGTTTTGCGCCTCTTCGCTGCACGTGACAAGGAGAGCATTAGATGTCGATTCGTGAGACCCAGGCATGGAAAGCGCTCGAGCAGCAGCTCGAAGGGGGAATGCGGGAGGTTCATCTGAAGACCCTGTTCCAGCAGTCGCCGCGCTTCGAGACGTTCTATCTGGAAGCCGCCGGCATCCAGATGGATCTGTCCAAGCAGCGCTGGACGACGGAAGTCCGGGAGCAGTTGCTCTCGCTGGCGCGGGAAGCCGGCGTGCCCGAGGCGGTGCAACGCCTGCTCTCGGGTGAGCGGGTCAATCACACCGAGGACCGCCCGGCGCTGCATACTGCATTGCGTCTGCCGCGGGATGCCAGGCTCGAGGTCGAAGGCGTCGATGTGGTCGGCGAAGTGCATGCCACTCTCGACAAGATGGAAACGCTGGTCAACAAGCTGCTGAACGGCCAGTGGCGCGGCGCGACCGGCAAGCCGATCACCGATGTGGTCAATCTCGGCGTCGGCGGTTCGGACCTGGGGCCGTTGATGGTCACGTCCGCACTGACCGATTTCGAGCCCGATGATGTCTTCGAGGTATCGACCCACTTCGCGTCGACCATGGACGGCTCGCAGCTGGCCGACTTCCTGAGCTGGCTCAACCCCGAAACCACGCTGTTCATCCTGTCGTCGAAGTCCTTCGGCACCATCGATACGCTGTCGAACGCCTCCACTGCGCTGGACTGGATCGCCACGCGCCTGGGCGGTGACGAAGCGCTGATCAAGCGCTTCCACTTCGTCGGCGTTTCCACCAAGCCCGACAAGATGACCGAATGGGGCATCGATCCGGCCAACCAGCTGCTGTTCTGGGACTGGGTCGGCGGTCGCTACTCGCTGTGGAGCGCCATCGGGCTGCCCATTGCCATTCGTGTCGGCATGGACAACTTCCGTCAGCTGCTGGCGGGTGCCCACGCCATGGACGAGCACTTCCGTACCGCCGAGCTGAAGGACAATCTACCGGTCCAGCTGGCGCTGATCGGCATCTGGAACGTCAACTTCCTCGATATCCGCTCCCACGCGGTGCTGCCGTACGATGGGCGCCTCAAGCACCTGCCAGGGTACTTCCAGCAGCTCGAGATGGAATCCAACGGCAAGTCCGTCACCAATAATGACGAAGTGGTCGACTATTCCACCTGCCCGGTGATCTGGGGCGAGATCGGCCCCAACGGCCAGCACGCGTTCTACCAGTTGCTGCACCAGGGCACGCAGCCGGTGGCGTGCGACTTCATCGCGCCGGTCAACCGCTACAACGACGTCGAGGACGAACGCTTCCGTGACGACCTGATGGCCCAGCACCGGCTGGCGCTGGCCAACTGCTTCGCTCAGTCCCGCGTGCTGATGCTCGGCGACGACGCGGTGAAGTCCGAGAGCACGCCGCCCAGCTACAAGCGTTACCGCGGCAACCAGCCCTCTTCCACGCTGATGTTCGACAGCCTCAACCCGGCCACGCTGGGTGCCCTGATCGCGCTCTACGAGCACAAGGTGTTCGTGCAGGGCGTGATCTGGGACATCGACTCGTTCGACCAGTGGGGCGTCGAGCTGGGCAAGAAGATCGCTACCGAGACCGAAGAGATCATCGCCACGCAGAACGGTCTGGAGACGCTCGACGACTCCAGCCGCGGGCTGATCAAGGCGATCTGGAAGGGGCAGGAGTCCCGGTGATCGGCGGGTGTCGCGAAAGCGGCGAGGTCTCGGATGTCCAGCGAGCCAGGTGAGGGAGCCATGTCGAGCGAGTCGCTTTCGGTAGCAAGGCCGGCCAGGGCGCTGCTGTACCTGCATGGCTTCAACAGCAGCAGCGCTTCGCCCAAGGCCCGGCTGGTCAAGGCGGCCTGCGAGACGCTGGCCCGACACGAGGGTCGCCCGTTCGCGTGTCTGACCCCGGATTTGTCGTACCGGCCGGACCTGGCCTGGCAGCAGGCCGAAGCGGCACTCGAGTCGCTGGGCCATGAAGATACGCTGCTGGTCGGCAGTTCCATGGGCGGCTTCCTGGCCACGCTGCTGGCGGAGCGCTACGGGCTGCGGGCCGTACTGATCAATCCGGCGGTACGGCCCGCCCGCTTCGTGGCCGATTACCTGGGGCAGACGTTGCTCAACGACGCCTCCGGCGAGCAGTTCACGATCGACAATAGTTATTTCGATCAATTGACCGCCCTGCAGTGGGAACGCATCGTGCATCCCTCGCGCTATCTTCTGCTGCTCGGCAGCGCCGACGAGACGCTGGATTGCCGTGAGGCGCTGCGCGCCTATGCCGGCAGTCGCGCCCTGATTCACCCCGGTGGCGACCACAGTTTCGGTGTGCTGCCCGAGTATCTGCCGGCGCTCTTCGCTCACGGCGGCTGGCACGTGCCGAGATCCCTCGTGCTGTCCTGAGAGCCTCGCGTCAGCATCGGGCGGCCACGCGGTACTGTAGATTTGACCAGTAGGGTGTATCATCGTCGCCAGCCTGCATGGGGTGGCGATGTCGCGATTCGGCTCGTACCGGCGATCACGCCTCGCTAGCGCCAGCCATGGCTCGCGCCAGACGTGCCGCGACGAATCGATGACGCAGCGGTCTCCACCCTGCAACGTCGATCCTGCAACTTTGACCCTGTGACTTTGACCTTACAAACGTGGCGAGACCCTGCATGACGCAATACAGCGCCAGTTCCATCGAGGTGCTTTCCGGCCTCGATCCGGTCCGCAAGCGGCCGGGCATGTACACCGACACCACCCGTCCCAACCACCTGGTGCAGGAAGTCATCGACAACAGCGTCGATGAGGCCCTGGCAGGGCACGCTCGCGAGATTCGCGTCGTTCTGTTGGACGACGGCGGCATCGAGGTTTCCGACGACGGCCGGGGCATGCCGATCGACGTGCATCCCGAACATGGCGTGACCGGGGTCGAGCTGATCCTCACCCGGCTGCACGCCGGCGGCAAGTTCTCCCAGTCCAGCTACCGCTTTTCCGGCGGCCTGCATGGGGTCGGCGTATCGGTGGTCAACGCGCTGTCGACGCGGCTCGAGGTCGAGGTGTGCCGCGAGGGCAATCGCTACGGTATCGCCTTCGAGAAGGGAGAGAAGGCCGAGGAGCTCTCGGTCATCGGCAGCTGTGCCAAGCGTGCCACGGGAACGGTGGTGCGTTTCTGGCCGGAGGCGGAATACTTCGACAGCCCCAGGCTGTCACTGCCGAAGCTGAAACACCTGATGCGCGCCAAGGCGGTGCTCTGCCCCGGCCTCAAGGTGGTGCTCAAGGAAACCGATGGCGCCGAGAGCGTCTGGCAGTACGAAGACGGCCTGCGGGACTATCTGGCCCAGGCAGTCGACGGTTTCGACGTGCTGCCGGCATCGCCGTTCACCGGCCACTTCGAGGACGAGGAGCAGGGCGTCGACTGGGCCATTCAGTGGCTGCCGGAAGGCGGCGAGCCGGTCCTGGAATCCTATGTCAACCTGATTCCCACGCCGCTCGGCGGTACCCACGTCAACGGCTTCCGCAGCGGCCTGCTCGAAGCGGTACGCGAGTTCTGCGAATACCGCAGCCTGCTGCCGCGTGGCGTCAAGCTGTCGCCGGAGGATCTGTGGGAGAAGGTATCGTTCGTGCTCTCGATCAAGATGCTCGACCCGCAATTCGCCGGGCAGACCAAGGAGCGGCTGTCGTCACGCACGGTAGCGGGCTTCGTCTCCGGCGTGGTCAAGGACGCCTTCTCGCTGTGGCTCAACCACCATGTCGACCAGGCCGAACAGCTGGCCGAACTGGTGATCAGCGCCGCCCAGCGGCGCCAGAAGAGCGCCAAGAAGGTCGCGCGCAAGAAGGTCACCTCTGGGCCGGCGCTGCCCGGCAAGCTGGCCGACTGCTCCGGCCAGGATCCGGTGTCGAGCGAACTGTTCCTGGTCGAGGGGGACTCCGCCGGCGGCAGTGCCAAGCAGGCAAGAAACCGCGAAACCCAGGCGATCCTGCCGCTGCGCGGCAAGATCCTCAACACCTGGGAAGTCGAATCCGCCGATATCTACAGCTCGCAGGAAGTGCACGATATCGCCGTGGCGATCGGTCTCGATCCGGGCAGCGACGATCTTTCCAAGCTGCGCTACCACAAGGTCTGCATTCTCGCCGACGCCGACTCCGACGGGCTGCACATCGCCACGCTGCTGTGTGCGCTGTTCGTGCGCCACTTCCCGGCGCTGGTCGATGCTGGCCACGTCTTCGTCGCCATGCCGCCGCTTTATCGCATCGACCTGGGCAAGGAGGTCTTCTACGCCCTCGACGAGAGCGAGAAGGCCGCGACGCTCAAGCGCCTCGAAGGCAAGCGCGGCACGCCCAACGTCCAGCGCTTCAAGGGCCTGGGCGAGATGAGCCCGCTGCAGCTGCGCGAGACCACCATGGCCGTGGACACCCGACGGCTGGTCCAGCTCACTCGCGAGCTCGACGACGGCACGCTGGAGATGATGGACATGCTGCTGGCGCGCAAGCGGGCGAGCGATAGAAAGAGCTGGCTGGAAGACTACGGCAACATGGCCGAGATAGAAGTCTAGCCACGAGCTACGAGCTACGAGCTACGAGCTACGAGCTACGAGCTAAAGAAGGGATTGCGAACTGGCGATGGTCACCGTTAACAAGTTGCTGACTCGAAAGTGAAGTCCGCCAGCTGACTCGGCCCGCTCGTAGCTCGCGGCCCGTAGCTCGTGGCGGCTCAAAGGTTTAACGAGGGCGCTGCCCTCAACGATTCCACAATCGTGAACAAGGTCAAAATCGTATGACCATGGATATTCAGGTAGCGGAAGGCGACGTCGAACGCCTTTCGCTCAAGGAGTACACCGAGAAGGCGTATCTCGATTATTCGATGTACGTGATTCTCGACCGGGCGTTGCCGCATATCGGCGACGGCATGAAGCCGGTTCAGCGGCGCATCGTCTATGCCATGCGCGAGCTGTCACTGAACGCCAACGCCAAGTACAAGAAGTCGGCGCGTACCGTCGGCGACGTGCTGGGCAAGTTCCATCCCCACGGCGACAGCGCCTGCTACGAGGCGATGGTGCTGATGGCGCAGTCGTTCAGCTATCGCTATCCGCTGGTCGACGGCCAGGGCAACTGGGGCAGCCCGGACGATCCCAAGTCGTTCGCCGCCATGCGCTACACCGAAGCCCGCCTGTCGCGTTTCTCCGAGACGCTGCTGGCGGAGCTGGGGCAGGGCACGGTCGACTGGACACCCAACTTCGACGGCACCATGAACGAACCGGCGGTGCTGCCGTCGCGGCTTCCTCACGTGCTGCTCAACGGCGGCACGGGCATCGCCGTCGGCATGGCGACCGATATCCCGCCGCACAACGTGGTGGAGGTGGTCGAGGCGACCTGCCATCTGCTGCGTCATCCGCAGGCCAGCGTCGCGGATCTGATGCAGCATCTGCCGGCGCCGGATTTCCCGACGGATGCCGAGATCATTTCGCCGGCGGCCGATCTGCGCAAGCTCTACGAGTCCGGCCGCGGTTCGGTCAAGCTGCGTGCGCGCTACGAGCGCGAGGATGGCAACATCGTGATCACCGCGGTGCCGTATCAGGTCAGCGGGGCCAAGGTACTCGAGCAGATCGCCGCCCAGATGCAGGCCAAGAAATTGCCGATGGTGGCGGATCTGCGCGACGAGTCGACCCACGAGACGCCGACGCGCCTGGTGATCGAGCCGCGCTCCAACCGTATCGATGTCGAGGGGCTGATGGCGCACCTGTTCGCCACCACCGACCTCGAGAAGAACGTTCGCGTCAATCTCAACGTGATCGCGCTCGACGGCCGGCCGCGGGTCATGCCGCTCAACGACATGCTCGGCGAATGGCTGACGTTCCGCCGCGCCACCGTGCGCCGACGCCTGGAGCACCGTCTCGGCAAGGTCGAGGATCGTCTGCACCTGCTCGAAGGTCTGCTGGTCGCCTATCTCAACATCGACGAGGTGATCCGCATCATCCGCGAGGAGGATGAACCCAAGCCGGCGCTGATGAACGCATTCGGCATCACCGAGCGTCAGGCCGAAGCGATTCTCGAGCTGCGTCTGCGTCACCTCGCCAAGCTCGAGGAGATGAAGATTCGCGGCGAGCAGGACGAGCTGGAAGCGGAACGCAAGCAGCTCCAGAAGCTGCTGAGCTCCGAGGCGGCGATGACCGATCTGGTCGAGAAGGAGCTGCGGGAAGCGGCCGAGGCCTACGGCGATGCTCGCCGCTCGCCATTGGTGGAGCGTGCCGAAGCCAGGGCGCTTTCCGAGGTCGAGCTGGTGGGCGCCGATCCGGTGACCGTGGTGCTGTCCGAGAAAGGCTGGATTCGCGCGGCGCGAGGCCATGATATCGACCCTGCCGGGCTCTCCTACAAGGCGGGCGACAGCTTCCACCTGGCGGCACGAGGGAAGACCAACCAGCCGCTGGTGCTGCTCGACGACAGCGGTCGGGCCTACACGATGACGGCCCACAACCTGCCCTCGGCGCGCGGCCAGGGCGAGCCGGTGACCGGGCGGATCAACCCGCCGGCCGGCTCCAGCATGGTCGGGCTGATGCTGGATATCCCCAGCGCGCGCTATCTGCAGGCGTCCGACGGCGGCTATGGTTTCGTGGCCAGGGTCGAGGATCTTCTCGGCAAGAACAAGGCCGGCAAATCGGTGCTTTCGGTGCCCAAGGGATGCAACGTGATGCCGCCCAAGGCGATCCCGGAGGGCGACGGCGTGCGGGTGGCGGCCGTTTCCAACGAAGGGCGCCTGCTGGTCTTCGCGCTGTCGCAATTGCCGGAGATGGCAAAAGGCAAGGGCAACAAGATGATCGACATCCCGGGGGCCAAGGCCGCGAGACGAGAGGAGTTCGTGCGCGACCTGGTGCTGCTGCCGGAAGGAGCGTCGTTGATCGTCCACGCCGGCAAGCGCAAGCAGACGCTGAAGACGGCGGATCTCGAATACTATACCGGCGAGCGTGGCCGTCGCGGCAGCAAGCTGGCGCGTGGATTCCAGAAGGTCGACCGGCTCGAAGTCGAGTCCTGAACGACATCCGACGCTGTCGGATGTTCAAGACAGCGACGACCGAAGGATAGTGATAGCCGGTCACGGGCGCTATTCCTGACAGGTCGTCGGATTCATCGATAAAGAGAGGGCGCAGCTTGGCGCCACGTGGGGAAAAGATGTCACAACGTTTCGTGGTGCGAGCCACTGGGCCCGCACGGCCCGGCCAGACGGCTGCACTGGGTACGGCGCTGGTCAGCGCCCATTGCCGTCTGCTGGATCTGAACCAGCATGTCGCCTTCGGCGAAGTGACGCTGGAGGCGCTGGTCGAGACTGCCGAGGATCTCGAGGCCTTGCTGCCGTCGGCTGGCGACGTGTTCGGGCTGGATTGCCGTGTCGAGAAGGTGTCCTCTGAAAGCGAGGCGCTGTGGAGGGATGTCGCCAAGGACGCCCGCTGGGTACTGACCTTGATGGCACCGACGCTCTCTGCGGAAGTGATGGCGGAAGTCGGCGCGCTGACGGCCGAGCAGGGTCTGGTCGTCGAGCGGGTAAAGCGGCTGTCGGCCGGCTGCCAGCTCGACACGGCCGACTCGCTAACCGGTGCCTGCCTCGAGTGGCGACTCAGCGGCGCGGTAGCCGATTCCGCGTCCCTGCGCGAGAAGATCCTGGCGCTGAGCGAGCGCTTCGGCGTCGACGTCGCGCTGCAGCCGGCGAATCTGTGGCGACGGCACCGCCGGCTGGTCTGCTTCGACATGGATTCGACGCTGATCCAGGCGGAAGTCATCGACGAACTGGCGCGGCGCCATGGCGTGTATGACGAGGTGGCCGCGATAACCGAGCGTGCCATGCGGGGCGAACTCGACTTCCAGCAGAGCTTTCGCGAGCGCATGCGCAAGCTGGAAGGCCTGGACGAGTCGGTGCTGGCGGAAATTGCCGAATCGTTACCGCTGATGCCGGGGTTGGAGCGATTGATGCGCTATCTCAAGCGCCTGGGTTATCGGACCGCGATTCTCTCCGGGGGCTTTACCTATTTCGCCCGTTATCTGCAGGAACGGCTGGGTTTCGACGAGATTCATGCCAACGAGCTGGTCATCCGCGACGGCAAGGTCACCGGCGAAGTCCAGGAGCCGATCGTCGACGCCGACCGCAAGGCGATGATGCTCAGGCAGATCGCCGAACGGGAAGGCTGGGATCTGGCCCAGACCGTGGCGGTTGGCGACGGTGCCAACGATCTCAAGATGCTGGCGGCCGCCGGCATGGGCGTGGCGTACCATGCCAAGCCGCTGGTGCGTCAACAGGCGCAGCAGTCGGTGTCCTCCTCCGGTCTCGATGGGCTTTTGTATCTGCTGGGGTATTCGGAATCCGATCTGACGGCCTTGGCGGAAGATTGAGCAGGGGCCATGGCCGGCACGCCGAACGAGCGAGCTCCCGGGTTTCCTCGGGAGTTCGGGTTGATGGAGATCAAATTATTTTGTTCGGACAATAACGAAAAGTTACACTGCTCGCTCACCGGCCGTGACGCGGCCATGCCTGATTGCTTTACCATCGGCTCTTCGTCATCGAGCCTTTTGTCATCAGCGCTTTGTCATTCGCCGTTTGTCATCGACCACGCCTTATCGAAATCTCATGCCCGACTCTGCCTCCACGGATATCCACCAAGCTAAAGCCATAGGGGAGTGGCTCGAGCCACTATGCCTTCAAGGTGGCGCCAATCTGGCGTTCGACACGGCCGGTAGCACTTCCTGGCCGGTATTGCTGGATGACATCGTCATCGGCCAGGCGCTGGTCGTCGATGTGTCAGCGGTGCCGGCGCTGGAAAAGCCTCTTGCCCGGGGGGATGAGTTTCATCTCATCGGTCATGTCAGCGGAGCGCTGGTTCGCACCGCGCCGCTCACGGTGATCGAGCCCCTGGAAGATGCGCAGCGGATACAGTTTCGCTGCACCTACCCCGAATACATCAGCACCATTCACCGGCGCGGTACCTTTCGCGCCCCGCTGCGGGCCGAGATGGGCGTCGAGACGCATCTCACCCTGACGGCGGATGGACCTGTCATCGATACCGAAATCCGCAATCTCTCGCTGGGCGGATGCCTTCTCGCCATGCGTCTGGTGGATGCCGTGGCGCTGACGCCCGGCCAGCCGATCGAGGCTCTCGAGCTACGCTTCCCCAATCGGCAGCGTCTCAAGCTCAAGGGGCATATCCGTCATGTACGCACCGATGACGACTGGACGATGGCGCTGATCGGCTGCGAGTTCGATGAATTGCCGATCGACAGCGAGCGGCAACTCTGGCACTGCGTCAAGGAAATCGAACGCGAGGGTGCACGCAAGGCTTCGATCAGCGACAAGCCGCTCGAGCCTTCTTCGCTGTTCCTGCTGCCGCAGGGACGCCGGCCGCAACCGGTCAAGTCGATCCTGACCGCCCCGGCGCCAGTCGCGGGCGCTGACAATACGGTCGTCCGGCGACTGCGGAAGATCGCCGACTATCTGAACGCGCAGAGCCTGCAGCTTCAGAATGGTGGCCTGATTGCCTCATCTTTGCTGTCCCGACATGCGGACACGCTGCTGTCGCTTGGCGCGCAAAGTCGGGAATCGCTGCTCTATGCGCTGGGATATCTCGAGAACGAACCGGTCCAGGTCCAGCATGCGCTGGCGGTCGCGGTTCGTGCCGTCGATCTGGCGCGCCGGCAGGGCTACGACGACAGTACCCTCAAGGCGATCGCGGCCAGCGCCCTGATCCACGATCTCGGCAAGGCGTCGTTGCCTGCCACGCTGCTCGAGAGCCGCGTCCCGTTGAGCGACGCCCAGCGGGCGCTATTGCCGGGGCATGTCCAACTGATCAGCGAGCGGCTGGCCGATTGTCGCTGGCTTTCGACGGATGTCGCCACGTCGGTGGTCGAACAGATCAACGAACGGCTCGACGGCAGCGGCTATCCTCGCGGGCTGCGCGCCGAGGCGATCGATGATCTGGGTCGGATGGTGGCAGTGGTCGATGTCATCGATGCGCTGACGCGCCCGCGCGCGGACCGCGACGCCTGGCCCCTGGTCAATGCTTATCGCCATGTGCTGGGGAACGCCGCGCTCTTCGACAGTGTCTGGGCACAACGCTATGTGCGTCTCTTCGGCATCACGCCAGTAGGCTCGCTGGTGCGATATTCCAGCGGCGCCCTGGCCTGGGTTCAACGTCTGGATGCCAAAGGGCGGCCCTCGCAGGTCCATATGGTGCTCAATGCCAATAGCCGGCAGCGTCGTCTCGATCTGGTACTGGGACGACACGATCTCGATCAGCTCGGTCGGCTGGAAGGCGTGGCCAAGCCCGGCGATTATGGCTTGTCGCGGAGTGGCAGCGCCTCGCCAGGAACGGCCTGATTTTTCCTTTCCGATTCGCCGGCGAGCGCTAACGCTGGCGTTCCCGTGCCTGACGGGGTGTGATGCCGAAGGTGCGGCGGAACGCGGTGGCGAAGTTGGTAGCATCGTTGTAGCCGGCGAGTTCGGCGGCCTCGCTGACGCTGACATGGCTATCCTGTAGAGCCCGGTTTGCCGCGTCCAGACGCCGCTGACGCAGGTGACGCTGCAACGGCATTCCATAACGCTGCTGGCTGAGCCGCTGCAGTGTGCTCACGCTCATGTTTAGATGTCCGGCGATCTCCGTGAGGGTCTTGGTATCGCCACTCCCGCCTTCGATGAAATCCCACAGTCGCCGTTGCTGGCGGGTTTCCCTGCTGTCTCTGTCCGATGTCCGCAACAGCGGTGCCAAGCCTTCGCCGGCCATGGTCAGCGCCAACCCTTCACGTCGCAGGCGAGTGGAAAAATCGTCAGCGGCGCGAGGAGTCGAAAGCTGGGTGCGAGCCAGCGTCAACAAGCCGGCGCTAGGTTGCCATTGGCGTAGCCCCAGGTGTGGCAGGTCATCGAGCAGACGTGCCGTTTCCGACGATGTCTGAAGCCAGGCTGGCGACAAGGTCAGCGTTAAACTGAATTCGTGGGTACCGGCCAGAGCGTGGCGCTCGAACGTTGCGGCTTCCCGCAGATGGACCAGTAGGGCCGTCGGCCGTTCCGAGGCGAGTGGCATTGGGCGGCCGTCGAAGCGCACGTCGACCGTACCGGCCATGAACAGGATCAGCTTCAAGCCAGGCATCATTTCTGCATGATTGCTCATGCGATGGCGATTGCGGATCGCGGCATGGCGCAGCACCAATCCCTCTTCGATCACATCCACGCCAAAATTGCCGTCGAGCAGCGGCTCCCCCGGTACGCTGTCGATACGATAGTCGCGTCCGAGATGGATAGCGTGGTGCCTCAGTGCGTCATGCCCAAGCGCTTCTGGGCGAGGCGGGAGGGTGAAATGAGAAGAGATCACGATTGGCTGTCAGGCAAAGGTAATTGGAGGTTTCCCACAGGTGAGGTAGAGAATCTTCTGGAATAATGCGTGTCGCCAACCTCATTTGCAACTCATTCTCATTATCATGAACGTCCGGTTTCCGATAAAGAGTTACGGGCGTGGGAGCAAGGAACGACACCATGATTCGCCATCCCCAGCGCTTTCGCTACTGCGTGCCGGTCGCCGTTGGCCTGAGCCTCTCCGCGCCTTGGGCCGCTTCACAGGCCCAGGAACCCCGGTCGGTCGGGGATACATCACTCGAAACCTTGACCGTCAAAGGCAACCGCCTCTACGAGATGCTGCCGTCCGAAACGACCGGCGGATATGCGGTGGATGCAGCGACGGTGGGCACCAAGACGCCCGCCGCGCTGCGGGACATACCCCAGTCGATCAGCGTGGTGACGCGGGATGCCATCGAGGATCGCAACCTCGATACGCTCGATCAATTGGCACGGCGTACCCCGGGAATGCGAGTTCTGAGTAACGATGATGGCCGTTCTTCGATCTACGCGCGTGGCTACGAATACGACGAGGCCAATATCGATGGTCTGCCGGCACCGATGCAAAGTATCAACGGCACGGTACCGGATTTGGCGGCGTTCGATCGCGTCGAGATCATGCGCGGGCCATCGGGGTTGTTCAACAGCACCAGCGAGATGGGCGGCATCGTCAATCTGGTTCGCAAGCGTCCGACCTACGATTTTCAGGGCCATGTCACCGGTCGCCATAGCATTTCGGAACAGGGCAGTTGGGACCAGCGCTATCTCGAAAGCGATTTGAGCGGTCCGATTACCAGCGACGGGCGGGTGCGGGGACGCCTGGTGGTGGCGGATAGTGACAGCAACGGCTTTGCCGACCATAACGAAAATCAGCATCAGACGTTCTACGGGGCGATCGACGCCGATCTCGATGACGCCACGACGCTATCGCTGGCATTCCTGCGTCAGCATCGGGACCTGGTGCCAAACAACGGTCTGCCGACCGATGCCAACGGTAATCTGCTCGATTTCACCCGATCCGCTTTCGTCGGCGCGGACTGGAACGATTTCACCATGCAAAGCAATGACTGGTTTGCCGAGTTGACGCATCGTTTCGCCAATGGGGGATACGGACGGTTCGCGGCACGTTACTCGGATCGCAACGCTTCCTATAACTATGCCTTCGGCGGCAGCGCGCTCGATGACGGGAGTCTCGGCATCGCTGGCACCGCAGCCGACATCGATCAGCAAGCATTGTCCATGGATGCCAGCTACAGCCAGCCGTTCGAAGCCATGGGTAACGTCAGCGAGTTCGTGGTGGGAACGGACTATAAACGTTTCGAAACCGACAACGCCTCGGCGCGGGCAAAGCTTGGCAATACCACGCTTGCCGATTTCAATGACATCGCCTACGTCGATATTCTCGACGACTATCTGAGCGCCGACACACGTCAGACGCTGGAAGAGTACGGACTCTATGGCAAGCTGACGTTCCGTCCGGTTCAGCCCCTTGCGTTGATTGTCGGCGGGCGAGTCAGCCGTTACCGCGTCGGACTCAGCGACCATCTCAGCGGCGAGCGTTACACACGGGACGACGACGGCAGGTTCACCGGTTATGCCGGTGCGGTATTCGATCTCGATAGCTACCACGCGCTTTATGCGAGCTACTCGCAGGTGTTCAAACCGCAAACCGAGTACAACGCAAGCGGTGACCTGCTCAAACCGCGCGAGGGAGAACAGTACGAGGTCGGTATCAAAGGGGCCTACTTCGGCGGCAATCTCAATGCTCGTATTAGTGCGTTCCGTCTTTACGACGACAACTATGCAGCGAGCGTCGTGAATGAGGATTACTCAGCGGATATTGGGAAACGTCGTATTCAAGGCGCAGAGTTCGAGGTGACCGGCGCCCTCACGCCTCAGTGGGATATCATTGCGGGTTACACTTATCTGGATACCGAAGTCGAGCGTGGCGATACCGAAGCGACATTCGACTTGATGCCGCACAATACGGTCAATCTCTGGACCCAGTATGCTTTCGCTCCGGGCCCGTTGGATGGCTGGCACGTAGGGGGCGGGGTTACCGCAATGAGCGATTTCCATACGCTCAGCAACGCTCCGCGGATCAACGCGCCCGGTTACGCAATCGTCGACGCCATGGTGGGTTACGACTTCAGCTCTCATCTATCGGGCCAACTCAACTTCAACAACATTTTCGACCGCGACTACTACTATCGCGTCGGTAGCGTGGGTACCTTCAACCTGATCGGCGAACCGGCCAATGTCGTCGCGTCACTGCGTTATGACTTCTGATGCATTACGTCTCTGGCTCTTCGGCTGCCTGTCATGGGCGGCCGTTTTCATCATGCCCGCTGCCGTCGCTGAGGAGCCGACCATGACCACCGATCCCGCGACGCAGCCCGTGATGCTGCCTGATACGCAGCAATGGGTGCTCCATGGCGAGTCCACCGGGCGCGACTATCTGATTCAGGTCTCGATACCGGATTCGCCGCCACCGGCCAGTGGCTATCCGGTACTTTATGTCCTCGATGGCAATGCGCGCTTTCCGCTGGCAGTGGTGGGGCGTGACAGCCTGACGCTGCGCGGCCCCGATGGCGGCACCAGTCCCTGGCTGATCGTGGGAATCGGTTACTCCGATACCCGTCGTTTCGACAGCGAAGCGCGTAGTGAAGACTATACGCCGGCGGTATCGAGCATGCTGGCGGTCGACTCGCGTGGCCGCCCCGTCGGCGGCGCGGATCGTTTCCAGGATTTTCTCCAGAATCAGCTGTTGCCGCAGGTCGCCGAGCGGTTCGAGGTCGATGCCTCCCGCCGTGCGCTGCTCGGCCACTCCTACGGTGGCTTGTTCGCGTTATACACCGCGCTGACCCGCCCCCGGCTGTTCAGCGATTACCTCGCCATTAGCCCATCGCTATGGTGGGGAGACGGATTCCTGTACGCGCTGCCTTCGGCAGGAGCCAGCGGAAAGACGCGGGTGCTGCTGGGCGCGGGCGATCAGGAGCGGGGACAGAGGCCGGCATTTGCAGAAGCCACTGATACGCCATCCACGTCCGTGCCGGCAATGTGCGACAACGTGGTCTGCTTTGCGCAGTGGCTGCAAACCGGGCACGCCGATTGGGTCATCGACCATCGCTCGTTCGAGGGTGCCAGCCATGGCAACGTCATGTGGCCCGCGATGCAGGCGGTATGGGCGTTTCTTGACAAAAAGGAACAGTGACGCAGCGGCCACATGGGAAAGATTGAACCACACTGTGAGTGCCAAGCTCTGACGCACAGGAGGTGATCGCATGGCTGGATTGGACGGTTCCAAGTCTTTCGCGGGCTTCATGCCGCCCCATGTTCTCGAACGCATCATGTCGCATGGCAATGCGCGGCTACAGCAGTGCGCGCGCATGACCCTGCAGGCCGATGCGCAATTTCGGCTGCGCAATGCGGCACCGCCGGCGGCGCGACCCGCGGATGGCAGCCGGCCCGGCGAGGTCGCGCGCTATATCTATTCGGCAGGCAATCAGCAGACGCTACCCGGTGACCTGGTTCGTCAGGAGGGCGAGCCGGATAGCGGCGACGCCGCCGTCGACGAAGCCTACCGGTGGCTGGGTGCCACCTACCTTTTTTACTGGCAGGTCTTCGAGCGCGACTCCATCGATGGCGAGGGCATGGCCTTGCTGGGAACGGTGCACTACGGCGAAGACTACGACAACGCCTTCTGGAACGGCGCCCAGATGGTGTTCGGTGACGGCGACGGCGAGCTGTTCAACCGTTTCACTGCCGCGCTCGATGTCGTCGCCCATGAATTGACCCATGGCGTCATCGAGCGCGAGGCCGGTCTCGTCTACGCCGATCAGTCGGGGGCGCTTAACGAGTCTCTGGCGGACGTTTTCGGTGCCATGGTCAAGCAGCATCACTTCGAGCAGAGCGTGGAAGAAGCCGACTGGCTGATCGGGGAAGGGCTGCTCACCGATCGCGTCAACGGTCTCGCGCTGCGCTCGATGGCCAATCCGGGCAGCGCCTACGATGACCCTGTACTCGGCAAGGATCCCCAGCCGGGCCACATGGACGACTTCGTGCGCACGTCCTCGGACAACGGCGGCGTGCATATCAATTCCGGGATCCCCAACCGCGCCTTTTTTCTCGCGGCGACGGGGCTGGGTGGTTTTGCCTGGGAGAAGGCGGGCCCGGTCTGGTTCGACGCGCTCACCGATTCGCGCCTGCAACGCGATGGCAATTTCGCCCAGTTCGCCCAGCTCACGGTCGACTGTGCGGCGAAGCGCTTCGGCAACGACAGCGAAGTCATGCAGGTCGTCAATCGGGCCTGGGTCGAGGTAGGTGTTCTCTCATGAGCGACAGCGCGGGCCTCGAGCTCGAGCCGACCAGCGTGCTGCTGGTCACTCGGGAGGGCGGCTTCGTGGTCACGCCCGGCTTGTCCGCTCCGCGGCGTATCGACTGCCGGGAGCTGACCGAGCGCCAGCGGCTGAGACTCCAGACGGTGCTCGAGGAACTCGATCATCGCCGTGGCGACTTGCCAGCAGCCGGCGCCGACAGACGATCCTTCCGGGTGACGCTGACAATGCCCTCGGGTCGAGCCGAAAAGGAGTGGGAGCTGGAGGAGAGCGCCGCACCCAGGTCATTGATCGTGCTCTGGAAACGAGGCGCCCAGGGGCTCGATGAGAGTGACGACTAACCGGCCAGCCATCGTCGGGCCGAGTTTTTTTACGTTTTCGTGGAACTCTATCGGGATATCGAACTCTGACCTAGTAGCCCAGGATGGGCGCACAGCGTAGGCCGGGCCTGAATTGGGTCCGGCTTCTTTTTGTCCGTTTTTCAGCTGTCCTGCGCATTCGGTTTACGCGATACCGCGGCTTTTCGATCGACGTTCGGTCGATGGCCCTCTTCCTCGTACGGGTCAACGGACCCGTTTCCCTGTGTTATCTTGCAGCCTGTCGTCGAGACTCGGCTGAACCCATTGCGACTTCACGGTAGAAAGATGCGACGAAGATCCATCAAGGCGCGACGTCGGCCGATGCTGGCGGGGTTGCTGGTCGCCATCGTCATCGCGGCACTTGCCAGTCAACTGGTTGGGGGCGGGGGAGGCGCAAGCGAGCCCTCGTCTCGGTCCGGCGTTGATCTTTTGCCGGGTGCCGGAACGCAGGCCAGCGCCGAAGCGACGCTTCAGCGTGCCTTCGACACGCATCGGGAAGGATTCTGGATCGAGGCGTCAGGGCGGATCGTGCGGGTGCTGGCGGATGATCGGGAAGGCAGTCGCCACCAGCGGGTCATCGTCACGCTGGATACCGGCCAGACGCTGCTGATTGCTCACAATATCGATGTTGCGCCGCGCGTCGAACGGATCGAAGTGGGCGATCACCTACGCTTTCGCGGCGAATACGTGTGGAATGCCCAAGGTGGCGTCATTCACTGGACCCACCACGATCCCGACGGCACCGAACTCGGCGGCTGGCTGGAGCATCAGGGGCGCCGTTATCGGTGACCGGGCGCCGATGACGCCTCAGCGGGCGTAGCCGCGAACCCGGCGTTTCCCCGTAATTCGCTGGGCGTGCCAGCGTCGCGATAGCCACCACATGCCCAGCCAGTCTCGGGCGTGCCCCGCGAGATTGGCGGGAAAATGCCAGAGCGAGAAGCGGGCAGCTTGTGTCCCGTGGCGCAGATTGACGCGGTAACTGCCGATGTGGCCACCGCTTCGCCGAATCAGCAGAGGGAGAAAGCGGTGCAGCCGGTCGACGGACGGCAATGCGATCAGCACGTCGCGACGAATCAGTCGCAGGCCGGCCCGTTCGCTGTCCGCGAGTTCGATGCCCAGGCTCCGGCATGCGCGAAAGAGCGACCTTCTCCAGCGGCAGCGCGGGTCGAGCGGAATGCCCTCGACCAGCGTCAAGCCTTGATGCCGGGCTTCGCTGAGCATCTCGGGAATGTCATGAGGATCGTCTCGCCCCTGGGCGTCGAGCGTCGCGATCCATTCCCCCATGGCAAGCCTGCCGGCTTGCCATAGCGCCGCGTCGGCGCCGATGGCCGTGGCCTGGCGATAGAGCCGAATCCGGCTATCGCTGGCCGCCAGTTGTGACAGCGCATCCTCGTCGTTTTCGGAGGTGGCGTCGTCGATGACGATGAATTCCAGGCCGGCAGCGTGGCGAAGTGCACTGGATGCCTCGGCCACGACCTGACCGACCGCATGAGAGGCATCGTGGACAGTGATGACAAGTGATAACTTGGGTAGTTCGAGCATGATGAAATCCCGTTGGTTTTCAAAGCGTCGACTTTGCTCGTCCCGTCGGAGGCGTCACTATGACAGCCTATTCTTAACACCGGCTTAGTGATCTGCAGTGTTAGCGGTCACTTATGTTTCGAATTGTCCGGCTGGCACGCGACAATGTCATGTCAGCAGGGCGGGAACCAATCCGGCGGTGCCATTGTATTGATAGGGCAACGTTTTGAAAGCCGAGTTCGCCAGGAGTGGCGACAGTTAGAGAGAACGTCATGAGGGTAATGCTGGTTGAGGACGACCCGTTGTTGGGGGAAGGCGTCGTCGACGTGCTGCGACGCGAGCAGATGGTGCCTGAATGGCTCACCGAGGGGCGCGGAGTCTGCGAAGCTCTCGAAGGATCCACTTTCGATGCGCTGATACTGGACTTGGGGCTTCCGGATATCGACGGCTTCGAGTTGCTCAAGCAGTTGCGGGAAGCGCAAAGTCAGATTCCGGTGTTGATCCTCACGGCAAGGGACGACGTGGTCGATCGCATCCGGGGGCTCGATGGCGGGGCGGACGATTATCTCGTCAAGCCTTTCGACAATGGCGAACTGCTGGCGCGGTTGCGTGCACTGGTACGGCGAAGCGCCGGGCGCGCATCGCCGGTGGTGACCTGCGGCCGACTGACGCTGGACCCGGCAGCGCACGAGATTCGCTTCGATCAGTCGGTGGTGGCGCTGGGGCGCCGCGAGCATGACCTGCTGGCGTACCTGATGACGCATCCGGGGCAGGTGTTTACGCGCGACCAACTGGTCGAGGTGCTCTACGGCTGGGACGCCGAAGTCGAGAGCAACGTCATCGAAGTCCATGTTCATCATCTGCGCCGGAAGTTCGGCAGTGGCGTGGTGACGACCGTGCGTAACGTCGGCTATCGGCTGGGAGCTGCGGGTTGAGATCGATTCGTCGTTACCTTCGACGTGTCCTGTTGATAACGGTGACGCTGATCACCTCGTTGGCCGCGCTCTGGAGTTATCACGACACTCGCGATCAGATCAACGAACTGTTCGACGCCGAACTGGCGCAGACCACGCGAACGATGGTCGCGCTCTATTTCGAATATCGCGGCGAGCAGGGGCGGGACCCGCAGGAAATGATCCACGACCTGCAGCTTCAGCCCGTCATGCTGCCGGACAGTCTCACCGACGAACCGACTCCGCTGGGGCATCCCTACGAGAAGAAGCTGGGATTCCAGATCTGGGATGACGATGGTCACGCCTTGCTGGGCATGAGAACCCCCGGTGTGCTGGAGACCATGATCCCGGCACCCGGCTACGCGCACACCGAGGGCGAGGGCCACGACTGGCGCACCTTCACGCTGTATGACGAGGTTCACGGCGTCTGGGCCAGCGCCGCTCAGCGCGACGACGTGCGCGACGAGCTGACCTGGCAGATTGCGCTGCGCAACCTGATGCCACCGGTGATCGGCGTGCTGCTGATCGCGCTGCTGATCCCCTTCGTCATCGCGCGTGGTTTTTCTCCCCTGCTGCGCATCAGTCGCCAGATCACCGCTCGCCGGCCGAGCTATCTGGAGCCCATCGACGGCAGCGAGGCGCCGGATGAAATTCGCGGCATGGTCGATGCACTCAATGGCCTGTTCGGCCGCCTGGCCGAAACGCTGGAAAAAGAACGTCGCTTCACCGCCAACGCCGCCCACGAGCTGCGTACACCCCTGGCGGCGATCAAGGTGCACGCGCAGAACCTGATGACGGATACCACCGAAGCGCGCTCCCAGCGCGGCGCCCGCTCGATCATCAATGGCGTCGATCGGATGACCCGTGTCGTCGAGCAGCTGCTGACACTCTCCCGGCTCGAGAGCGGTGAGGGCATGAATCGGCAGACGGTGGATCTGACCCGGCTGGGACGAGAGCTGCAGCGGGACATGCAACCGCTGGTCGACCGACGGGAAATCAGCTTCGTGCAGGAGATTCCCGCTGAGCTGCACGTCGTCAGCTATGAAAACGGCCTTTACGTGCTGCTGCGCAATCTGCTCGATAACGCCTTGCGTTACACCCCCGAAGGCGGCGAGGTAAGGTTGCGGATATGGCAGACCGGGGATCGCCTGCATATCGAGATCGCCGACAGCGGGCCGGGGATTCCGGTCGCCGAGCGCGAACGGGTATTCGAGCGCTTCGTGCGCCTGGCCGGGCAGCGCACCAGCGGATCGGGGCTGGGGCTGTCGATCGTTCAGGAACTGGCCGAACGGCTTGGCGGAGAGATCCGCCTCGACGAGACTTCCCTGCCGGTCGCCAGCGGCCTGAGCGTTCATGTCACGCTGCCGATAGGGTGAGGAGAGAGTCGAGGCGAGGGCCGGGGTGCGGCCCTGGAGCGAACGATCGGCCAGGAACTCAGAGCGGTGTCTTGCTCCGTTCGCCGGGCACCTCGCGGACCAGCCGCGGTATCAGGAAGCCGGCCAGCCGCTGACGCAGGGCATCCACCAGATCGCGGGCTTCGTCGTCGGGCACATCGAAATGCGCCGCGCCAGACACCGGATCGAGCACGTGCAGGTAATAGGGCAGGATCCCGGCCTCGAACAGGCGCTCCGACAGCGCAGCGAGCGTGTCCACGTCGTCGTTGATCCCGCGCAGCAGCACGCTCTGGTTGAGCAGCGTGACGCCAGCCGCCTTGAGTCGAGCGCAGGCTGCGACCACCGCTTCGTCGATCTCCTGGGCATGATTGATGTGCAGGACCATCACCTTCTGCAAGCGAGAGCCCCCGAGCCATTCGAGCAGCGCATCGTCGACGCGATCGGGTATCACCACCGGCAAACGGGTATGAATGCGCAGCCGCTTGAGATGGGGAATCGCTTCCAGCCGTTCGACGAGCGCGGCCAGCCGACGATCCGGCGAGGCCAGCGGATCGCCGCCGGAAAGGATCGCTTCCCGGATCGAGTCGTCCTCGCGCAGGTAATCCAGTGTCCGTTCCCACTCCCGCATCGACGGCGCGTTGTCGGCGTAGGGGAAGTGACGGCGGAAGCAGTAACGGCAATTGATTGCACAGGTCGGGCTGGCAATCAGCAACGCCCGGCCGGGGTATTTGTGAATCAGCCCCGGCTTCGGCGTGTGGTCGCGCTCTTCCAGCGGGTCATCGACGAAGCCCCGTACGGCATCGCCTTCCGCGCCCAGCGGCAGGACCTGGCGCAGCAGAGGATCGTTCGGATCGCCGCGCCGGATCCGCGACAGATACGCCAGCGGCACGCGCACCGGAAACAGATCGTGGCCGCGTCTGGCGCCCGACGACCACTCGAAATCGAGTCCCAGGTGCCGGCAGAGGGCAGCGGGGTCGCGGATCACGTCGCGCAGTTGCCGCTGCCAGTCGCCCAACGGTGTATCGGACACGGGCGCTTCGGGTTCGACCTCTTCGCAATGCACAGCGATCGGGGTTCGGGTTATCATGCTGGCCACTCGAAATCAGAGCGCGTGCCCAGGAAACTCTGAATCGATGGCTGCGCGAGCGATTCGCCGCGTTGCGCGGTACTCGAACACTCTCCTAACACCAGGTTATGTTTCGTGTTCTGTGTGCCGTGCGCCTTGCGTATCATCTCGCTCGCCTATCGCTTCAGCGCTTCCCAACAGCGCGCGGTTAGGGATTTTTCGTCGCGGGCGAACCGCGAACGGTTACTAGTGAGGAATCATGGCGAACTATTCTACCAACGAATTCAAGGGCGGCCTGAAGGTCATGCTGGACGGCGACCCGTGCAACATTCTCGAGAACGAATTCGTCAAGCCCGGCAAAGGCCAGGCTTTCAACCGCGTCAAGCTGCGCAACCTGATCACCGGCCGCGTCTGGGAGCGCACGTTCAAGTCTGGCGAGTCGCTGGAAGGCGCCGACGTCATGGACCTGGACATGGAGTACGTCTATACCGACGGCGACATGTGGCACTTCATGAAGACCGATGGCTCCTTCGAGCAGTACGCGGTCGACAAGAAGGCCATCGGCGACGTCGAGAAGTGGCTCAAGGAACAGGCCGTCTATACCGTCACGCTGTGGAACGATAACGCCATTGCCGTCTCGCCGCCCAACTTCCTCGAACTCGAAGTGGTCGAGACCGATCCCGGCCTCAAGGGCGACACCGCGCAGGGCGGTTCCAAGCCGGCAACGCTCTCTTCCGGCGCCGTGGTTCGTGTGCCGCTGTTCATCAATCAGGGCGAAGTGCTGAAGGTCGATACGCGCAGCGGTGAATACGTCTCCCGCGCATAATTCATTGTCAGCGCTACTGCGCTCGGTGATACCGCGTTGAAACCAGGCTCCCCATGCTCATTTACGACTTGTAAACTCCGCTGGGTCGCCTGGTTTCGCCTTGTCTCACCGTCGCTCATGACGCGCTGAGCAGTGATTATTCGTGTTCGCCGGCCACGCTTTTGCGTGGCCTTTGTCGTTGAAGACGACCCCTTGGACGAAAGCTTGCCAGGGTGGCTTCGGCTGTCGCTCGTCGATCACACTATTGTTTGCCAGATGGCTTGCCAGATCGTGAACAAGGGGGCATGGAATGGCTAGATTGACGGGACGCAAGGCTTTTGTCACCGGTGGCGCCAGTGGCATCGGCCTGGCGACGGTGACGCGCTTTCTTGCCGAAGGCGCCGATGTCATCATGCTGGATCGCGATACGGAAAGCCTCGAGCGCGAGTCGGCGAGGCTCGACGCGCGCTTCGACTCGAACTGTCATGGTGTCGAGGTCGATGTGGCCGATATCGATAGCGTGGCAGCCGGCGTCGAGAAAGCGCGTGCGATGCTGGGGCGTGTCGATATCCTGGTCAATTCGGCCGGCGTCAACGTGTTCGGCGATCCGCTGAGCCTGGCAGAGTCGGATTGGCGCCGCTGCCTGGCGATCAATCTGGAAGGCGCCTGGCACATGATCCAGGCCGTGTTGCCCGACATGCTGGAGCGGAGTTACGGACATATCGTCAATATCGCCTCGGTGCACGGTCACAAGATCATTCCGGGCGCGTTTCCCTATCCGGTGGCCAAACATGGCCTGATCGGCCTGACCCGATCTCTTGGAATCGAGTACGCGGATCGCGGAATCCGGGTCAATTCGATCTCGCCTGGGCTGATCCGCACGCCGGCAGCCGAAACCTGGCTCGCCCAGTGCGACGAGCAGGAGCGCCAGCGCCAGATCGAGCTGTTGCCCTGCAAGCGGCTGGGTGAGGCCGACGAAGTCGCCAGCACGGCGCTGTTCCTAGCCAGCGACGAAGCACGATTCATCAATGCCACCGATATCCTGATCGACGGTGGCCGCAGTCAGGTCTATCACTCGTGACGGAACTCACCCGCGCCGACGACTGGCAACCCACGGCAACGATCGCGACGCTGCGCGAGCGGGCACGACTGCTGGCAACGATTCGCGGCTTCTTCGCGGCGCGCGGCGTGCTGGAAGTGGAAACGCCGATTCTAGGCCACGGCGGCAGCACCGATCCGCATCTGGATTCACTGTCGCTGACGGCGACCACCCCGGCGGGGCGGAAGCGACTGTGGCTGCAGACCTCGCCGGAGTTTCACATGAAGCGGCTGCTGGCGGCGGGCAGCGGGCCGGTCTTCCAACTGGCGCGCAGCTTTCGCGACGGTGAAGTGGGGCGGCGCCACAATCTCGAATTCACCATGCTCGAGTGGTATCGGCCGGGTCTGTCGCTGACGGCACTGATCGATGAATGCGAGGCGCTGATTCGCGAAGTACTGCCGACCGATCCCGGTCCCTTGCGCCAGCGCCGTTATCGGGCGCTCTTTCGCGAAGCGCTCGATGTCGATCCGTTCACGACATCGCTGGCGGACCTGCGTCGCCTGGCCGGGCAAGTCGGCGGACTGGCAATGGATGACGCCGACCGTGACGGCTGCCTCGATCTGCTGATGAGCTTCGTCATCGAACCGCAGCTGGGCCGAGGCGGTATCGATGCGGTCGTCGACTATCCGGCCTCTCAGGCGGCACTGGCGCGCAAGCGGCTCGATCCCGAGGATGGGGTCGAAGTCGCCGCGCGCTTCGAAATCTATCTCCAGGGGCTCGAGCTTGCCAACGGCTATGACGAACTGACCGACGCTGCCGAGCAGGGCGAGCGCTTCGCGGATGACAACCGTCAACGCGAGGCGCTGGGGAAGCCAAGCGTCGCCCCGGATCAGCGCCTAATTGCCGCGCTCGAATCCGGCATGCCTGCCGGCAGCGGCGTGGCACTGGGTGTCGATCGCCTGATTCAAATGGCGCTGAACAGGGAGTCGATTGCCGAGGTCATGGCGTTCCCGACGCCGCGGTGTTGACCTGCCCTCTAAGGCTCAGTCATCTACGCGCCCGCGCAGGCGTTTCTTCTGGCCGTGTTTCGTCTTTTGATCGACTCGCTTTCGCTTCGCGCTACGGCTGGGTTTGGTCGCTTGGCGAGGTTTGTCACCGTAGAGCACGGGTTTGATCAACTGCTTGAGCCTAGCCAGCGCGGCTTCCCGGTTGAGCTCCTGCGTACGATGCTCCTGCGACTTGATCACGATGACGCCGTCGCGGGTGATGCGCCTGTCGCTGAGCGCCAGCAGCTTCTCCTTGAAGCCGGGATGCAGGCTCGAGGCGCGAATGTCGAAACGTAAATGAATCGCCGAGGAAACCTTGTTGACGTTCTGGCCGCCGGCGCCCTGGGCGCGCACGGCAATGAGTTCGATCTCGTTGTCGGGGATCGACACGTTGCGGGAGATTTCCAGTGGCATTGCTAACTCCCGGAGTCGGTGGTCATGAAGTGTCCTTTGCCGGGCGCCAACGTTAGGCCATGCCCGGCAGCGCGCCCATCGTCTGGCCCATGCTGATCGGGCTGCCTTTCGGGTCGAAATCCCCGAAAGCCGTCTCTCGGCCCATGCACATCACCACGGTGGAGCCGAGCTTGAAGCGTCCCATTTCCTGGCCTTTCTCGATCACGATCGGCTCATCGAAACGCGTGGTCTGCACGCGACCGCTCAGCGGCGTGACCTGGTCGGCCCAGGTAGTCTCGATGGCAGCGACGATCATCGCGCCGACCAGCACCATCGCCAGCGGCCCGTGCTCGGTATCGAAGATACAGGCCAGGCGCTCGTTGCGGGCGAACAGCCCCGGCACATGGTTGGCGGTGGCCTGGTTGACCGAGAACAGCCGTCCCGGCACGTAGGTCATCTCGCGCAGGGTGCCGGTCATCGGCATGTGGACGCGATGGTAGTCCTTCGGCGACAGGTAGACCGTGGCGAAGCTGCCCTGGCGAAACGGTGCCGCGCGGGAAACGTCGCCGCCGAGCAGGGCGCCGAGGGAGTAGGTCTGCCCCTTGGCCTGGATCAGGGTGCCATGTTCGATGCGGCCATAGCGAGACAGTACGCCGTCGGCGGGGGAGACCAGGCCTTCACCGATGGGGCGCGCGTCGGGCTTGAGCGCGCGGGTGAAGAAGTCGTTGAAGCAGGCGTAGGCGGTCGGGTCCGGCTCCAGGGCCTGGGTCATGTCGACACCGTAGGTGTGAATAAAACGCCGGATGAACAGATCCTTGACCCAGGGAATCCGGCAGTCGGCGCCCAGGCCGATCAGTCGCGAGATCGCGTGGTGAGGTAGCGGGTACTGAATTCTGGCGAAGAGTTCCTGGCGATCCACGATGACGACCCCGGTATTGGAGAGACGGACGAACCGAAAGGCGGACAAGGTAGCGGGAGTCCTCGGTCCGCGCAATAGACTGAGCTACGAGCTACGAGCTACGAGCTACGAGCTACGAGCTTCGAGAAAGGGATTGCGAACTTCGCGAGCTGACGGGATTGTCTTTGCGGCTCACGGCTCAC
>NZ_PZJT01000027.1 GCF_003206135.1 Salinicola salarius
GCTTTTGATTTTTCTTACAGCTTGAAGCTGATGGCTTACAGCTCTTCCGCTCGTGGCTCACAGATCCTTCAGTAACCGCAACGCATCATAGATCGCCGCGTGCGTATTCCTCGGCGCCACGCAGTCCCCCAGCCGGAACAGCGCGAATTCGCCACTTTCGGAAAGCGTCGGCTGTGGCTGAATGGCGTAGAGCGCTTCGAGATCGATCTGGCCGCGATTGCGCGAACGCTCCTTGAGCGCGTAGTAGAGCGATTCGTCCGGACGCACGCCGTTTTCGACGACCACCTGGTCGACTACCCGCTCCTCGTGCTCGCCGGTGTATTCGTTCTCCAGCAGAGCCACCAGCTTGTCGCCTTCGCGGTAGACCTTTTGCAAAGCCAGGTCGCCGGTCATCACCACGGCGTTCTGGTAGAGACTGCGGTAGTAGGTCGGGAAGGTGGTGCCACCGATCGCCACGCCGGGCTTGGTGTCGTCGGTGACGATCTCCACCGTGGCGCCCTGACTGGCACAGTAATCCGCCGTCGACATGCCGCTGAATTCGCACATGGTGTCGTAGATCAGTACGTTCTTGCCCGGCTCGACCTTGCCTGAAAGGATGTCCCAGCTGCTGACCACCAGCCCTTCCTCCGCGCCCCATTCGGAGACTTGCTCCAGGAACGGGTGGCCGCCGTTGGCGAGAACCACCACGTCCGGCTGCCGATCGCGGATCATCGAATCATCGGCGCGTGTTTCCAACTGGATATCGACGCCAAGCCGTGCAAGCTCCATTTCGTACCAGCGGGTGATGCCGGCGATCTGGTCGCGCTGTGGTGCCTTCGCCGCCAGCGTGATCTGCCCGCCCAGTTGAGGCTGGGCCTCGAACAACGTGACGTCGTGACCACGTTCGGCAGCGACCCGTGCCGCTTCCATGCCGCCGGGGCCGCCACCGACGACGACGACACGGCGGAGAGGTCCGGTGGTCTTCTCGATGATGTGCGGCAGCCCCATGTACTCCCGCGAGGTCGCCGCATTCTGGATGCAGAGCACATCGAGCCCCTGGTACTGACGATCAATGCAGTAGTTGGCGCCGACGCACTGACGAATCCGGTCGACGTTGCCGGCCTTGACCTTGGCGATCAGGTGAGGGTCGGCGATATGGGCGCGGGTCATGCCGACCAGATCCACATAGCCGCCCTCGAGCACCCGTTCGGCCTGGGTCGGGTCCTTGATGTTCTGGGCATGGATCACCGGGACCGAGACCACTTCCTTGATCCCCGCCGCCAGATGCAGGAATGGCTCCGGCGGGTAGGACATGTTGGGGATCACGTTGGCCAGCGTGTCGTGAGTGTCGCAGCCGGAACCGACAACGCCGAAGAAATCGACCATGCCGGTGGCGTCGTAGTAGGCGGCGATCTGCTTCATGTCGTCCTGGGAGAGGCCGTCCGGGTGGAACTCGTCGCCGCAGATGCGCATGCCGACGCAAAAATCGTCGCCGACCTCGGCGCGCACCGCCTTGAGTACTTCCATGCCGAAGCGCATGCGGTTCTCGAAGCTGCCGCCCCACTGGTCGGTGCGCTTGTTGACGCGCGGGCTCCAGAACTGATCGATCAGATGCTGGTGGACAGCGGAGAGTTCGCAGCCGTCGAGACCGCCCTCCTTGACGCGCCGCGCGCCCTGAGCGAAATCCGAGATCACCCGCCAGATTTCCTCTTCCTCGATGGTCTTGCAGGTGGCGCGGTGAACCGGCTCGCGGATACCGGAAGGCGACATCAAGGTCGACCAGTGGTGGCCGTCCCAGCGGGAGCGGCGTCCCATATGGGTGATCTGGATCATGATCTTGCCGCCGTGCTTGTGCACCGCATCGGCGAGATTCTGAAAATGCGGAATGATGCGATCGGTCGAGACGTTGACCGAACTCCACCACTGCTGGGGGCTATCGATGGAAACCGGCGAGGAGCCGCCGCAGATGGCGAGCCCCACGCCGCCCTTCGACTTCTCTTCATAGTATTTGACGTAACGCTCGGTGGTCATGCCGCCGTCAGTGGCGTAGACCTCGGCGTGTGCGGTACTGACCACGCGATTGCGAATGGTCAACTTGCCGATCTGTATCGGCTTGAACAATGCCTCGTATGCCATCGCAATCACCTCACATGGACCGACTCGAAAGCTGGCTTCTCACCGGCTTTCCAAGTCGATCTCGTTACTCACGAATTTACTGAACTATTTATCGCCTTCACGTCTTTTCTAGAGAGACGTGACCTCGAAATAGCCCACGTCATGGCCTTCTTCAGCCCCACTCTGCGTCTGCTCGGCGCGGGTACGAATATCGCTGCCGCGGGCCTCGAGAATCTGGTCCATGGCGCCGGCGAACCAGCCGGTGAACATGTACTCTTCGCGCTTGCCGGTCTTGCCGAGCTGGTAGACAAAACAGGAGTGCTCCAGACGTACCTTGGCGGTGCCCGCGTCGAGATCGATCTCTTCGGTGACGAATTTTCCCCAGCCACGCTGGGACAGGCGATTCATGTAGTGCTCGAACACCGCCACGCCCTCGATACCGTGAAGCTCCGCTTCCTTCTCGCACCAGTACCAGGCCGACTTGTAGCCGGCGTCGTAGAGAATCTTCGCGTACGCCTCGACGCCCAGTGCCTGCTCGACGGCAGTGTGGTTGTTGATGAAGAAGTGCCGTGGCACGTAGAGCATCGGCAGCGCATCGGTAGTCCAGACACCGGTCTCGCTATCGACATAGATCGGCAGTTCGGGGGCCATTGCAGTCATCTCGTTTACCTCGTTTTAAAAGCCGTAAGCCGTAAGCCGTAAGCCAAGGAACAACCGCTTCCATCTGCCAAAACAAATGGTTTTTTGCTTTTGGCTTTTTCTTCCAGCTTAAAGCTTATGGCTTACAGCTCCCCGCAGGGGTTATTCCCCCCAGACATCCTTCAAGACTCGAACCCAGTTCTCCCCCATGATCTTCCGCACCACCGGCTCGGAAAGGCCGTGATCCAGCAGCGCCTGGGTCAGGTTGGGGAACTCGCCGATGGTGCGGATGCCCTTGGGATTGATGATCTCGCCGAAGCGGGTCAGACGGCGGGCGTAGCCCTTGTCGTGAGTCAGCCACTCGAAGAAGGCTTCGTCTTGGCCCTGGGTGAAGTCGGTGCCGATGCCGATCGCGTCTTCGCCGACGATATTCATGATGTAGACGATCGCTTCGACGTAGTCCTCGACCGTGGCATTGACACCAGCGCGCAGGAACGGGGTGAACATGGTGACACCGACGAAACCGCCGTGATCGGCGATGAATTTGAGTTCATCGTCGCGCTTGTTGCGCGGATGTTCCTTGAGTCCGGTAGGCAGGCAGTGGGAGTAGCAGACCGGTTTTTTCGATTCCAGTATGACCTCTTCCGAAGTCTTGGAACCGACGTGGGAGAGATCGCACATCATGCCGACCCGATTCATTTCGGCGATCACCTCGCGGCCGTAGCCGGAAAGCCCGCCGTCGCGTTCGTAGCAGCCGGTGCCGACCAGATTCTGGGTGTTGTAGCAGAGCTGGGTAATGCCGACGCCGAGCTTCTTGAATATCTCGATGTAACCCAGCTTGTCCTCGAAGGCGTAAGCATTCTGGAAGCCGAGAATGATGCCGGTCTTGCCCTCCTCCTTGGCACGCGTGATGTCACGTGTGGTCATCACCGGGCGCACCAGCTCGGCGTTGTCGCGCATCAGTTGATTCACGCTGACGATGTTATCGACGGTGGATTCGAAATCCTCCCACACCGAAACCGTGCAGTTGGCGGCGGTGAGACCGCCCTTGCGCATATCCTCGAACAGCGCTCGATCCCATTTGGCGATGATCAGACCGTCGATGATGATGGCATCGTCGTGCAGGGATGACGTCGACATGCGGTACTCCTCCTCGGTTGCGCGCCCTCGGTGTTGGCATTGTGAAGAGACTTCTCGGTGAAGCCTCAAGGGCGACTGTTCCGCGCAGCATATCCCCCCACCCAACCACTCCGCCGACCGAAAGCGAATCCGAGTGTTCCGATTGCGTCACGCCGACTGTTCTCATCACGACGGTCGGTTCCGACCGTGTCGGCGACGCTAGGCGAGATTGACGCGCGAGAGCGCGTTGGATAGAACAGTCGGTCAGGCTGAGGACTGTCGCCTTCGCGACATGGCTGCAACGCTGCTGGTCATTATCGTTCCTGCCAAGGAAGAAGAATCGAATGTCTGATATCGGGGGAGTACGTCGGCTTCATGGCTGGCTGACAGGGGTGCGTGAAGCGATTCCACTGCTGGGCGGTTATATCCCGGTGGCGATCTCGTTTGGCCTAATTTCCGCACAGGCCGGATTCAGCACCGCGGAAACGCTGGCGATCTCGGCGCTGATCTATGCCGGCGCCTCGCAGTTCCTGTTCGTCGGCATGATTGCCAGCGGCTCTCCGCTGTGGCTGACCGTGGCGATGACCCTGCTGATCAATGTGCGTCACGTCGTCTACGCGCCCAACATCGCACCCTGGCTACCCAAGAGCCGCTGGTGGCCGTGGCTGATGCATGGACTGACCGATCAGATCTTCGCCCTCGCCCATAGCCGGCTGCCGCAGTTGTCGGAATCCCAGCGTGTCGGCTGGTTCTTCGGTGCCGCGATGCTGGCCTGGCTCAGTTGGATCGCCGGCTCTCTGCTGGGCGCGGTCGCCGGAGAGTGGCTTACCAGCCGCTGGCCGTTGCTCGGCGAGGTCATGCCTTTCGCGCTCCCGGCACTGTTTCTGGTGTTGATCGTGCCGCGATTCACCTCGCGCCGCTGGGCTGCCGCATTGAGTGTCAGCGTCGCCGCGGCGCTCGTCTGCACGCTGGTCGGGTTGACCAATATCGGCATCCCGCTGGCCGCCGCCTGCGGTGCGCTCTGTTTCTACATGGTCCGTCTGCCGGAAACGCTCGGAACGGACAAGGGAACGACTAAAGAAAGGCGTCCATCATGAGCCTCGAACTCTGGATCGGCATGCTCATTGCCGCAGTCGGTACCTATCTGATCCGGCTGCTGCCGCTGCTCTGGATGCAACGGCGACTGACGCGCAGCGGCGAGAATGGCCCCGTCGATGCCCTACCCAAATGGCTGGTGATCCTGGGGCCGATGATGATCGCCGCGGTACTCGGCGTATCGCTGGTGCCACGTACGGCGGATGCCGCCGGTTGGCTGGCGACCCTCATCGGCTTGGGAGTGACACTGGCGATCTGGTGGCGAACCCGCTCGCTCGGCTGGCCGGTGATGGGTGGTGTACTGACTTTCGGGGTGGTGGTGATCGTGGCGCGCTCACTAATGTGAACCACCCCCTCAGGGGCTGTTGCCGTTTCATGCCTCAGGGGCTGTTGCCCGTTTCATGCAAGGACGCGCCGGTGGTCACGGCGCGCCACGATCGCCGATATCGTGATGCGACACCTATGGCGAGACATCGTCGGCAGGAAGGCGATCCAGCCATTCGCCGGCGGCAGCCACATCCAGCGGCCGCGACAGCCAGTAGCCCTGAACGATCTTGCAGCCCTGCGCGCGCAGGAAATCGGCCTGGGCATCGGTTTCCGCCCCTTCAGCGATCACGTCTAGCCCCAGCGCGTTGGCCATGGCGAGGATCGCGCCGATGAGTTCGCCGTCTTCGTAGCTGTCAGGTAGCTCCCGGACGAAGCTCGCATCGATCTTGAGTGCACTGACCGGCAATCGGCGCAGATAGGACAGTGACGAATAGCCGGTGCCGAAATCATCGATCAGCAGGCGAATGCCGCGATCCCGCAGGCGCTGCAATATCCGATGTGTCGTCTCGGCATTCGGCAGCAAGGCGCTCTCGGTCAGTTCCAGCTCGATCAGTTCGGGCGACAGCGCATAACGCTCCAGACACTTTTCGACGTCATCGACGAAGCGGCGATCGCCGAGCTGCAGCGCCGAGACGTTGACCGCTACCGGCACGCGCGGCAAATGCCGCCAGGCGTGCAACTGGGCGCAGACCCGCTCCAATACCCAGCGGCCGATACGATCGATCATGCCGAGCTTCTCGGCCAGCGGAATGAACTGCTGCGGTGACACGACGCCCAGTTCAGGGTCGTTCCAGCGCAGCAGCGCTTCGAAGCCGACCAGGCGCTTGTCTTCCAGCGCCGCCTGGGGCTGATAGACCACCTCCAGCGCATCATTGTCGAGCGCCCGGCGCAGGCTCTGTTCCAGCGTCAGTGCCTGATGGTCGTTCTGGCCCATGTGCGATTGGTAGAAGCACCACTGGTTGCGGCCCGCTTCCTTGGCGCGATACATCGCGGTATCGGCGTATTTGAGCAGCATTTCGCCGTTCTGGCCGTCTTCGGGGTAGACGCTGATGCCGATACTGGTCGACACGTTGAGCAGATGGCCAAGCACTTCGAACGGACGACCGATGCTCTCGATCAACCTTGCCGACAGCGATTCGAGCCCGTCGAGACTTTCCACCTCATGGATCAATATGGTGAATTCGTCGCCGCCGAGTCGTGCCACCGACTCGCCCTCGCCGACCGTGGCCTGGAGGCGCCTGGCGATGGTGGACAGTACCTGATCCCCGGCGTGATGCCCCAGGGTATCGTTGATGCGCTTGAACAGATCGAGATCGAGAAACATCACCGCCATGCGATGGCCGTGGCGATGGGCGTTGGCGCGCGCCTGCTCGAGACGATCCAGAAACAGCCGCCGATTGGCCAGACCGGTCAGGTCGTCGAAATAGGCCAGCCGATGAATCTGCGCCTCCCGGCGCTTGCGGTCGGAAATATCGCTGAATATGGCAGCAAACTGCAGAATCTGGCCCTCATCGTCTCGAATCGCAGTGATAGTGAGCCACTCGGGATAGATGTCGCCGTTCTTGCGCCGGTTCCAGATCTCGCCCTGCCAATAGTCCTGCTCCAGCAGGGTACTCCACATGTTGCGGTAGAATTCCGGTGTCTGGCGCCCGGAACTCAGCATGCTGGGGCGATTGCCGACAGCCTCCTCGGCGCTGTAGCCGGTCAGTACGGTGAAACTGGGATTGACCGACTGGATGACACCATGGGCATCGGTCATCATGATGCCATCCATCGAGGCGTTGATGACCCGCTGGGCGAGGCGAAGATGCTCAGAGGAGGCACGCAGCGCATGATCGCGCACCTTCAGTGTCTCCTTGAGTTGCAGCACGACTTCGTATTCGAGACCGGCCATGATGTCGCCGAACGACAACAGCCCGCACAGCTCACCCTGTTCATCGAGCACACCGAGATGGCGAAAGGCCTTCTTTCGCAAAAGCTCCACGGTATGCATCAGCGCCATGCTTCGCGGTCTGGTCAGCAGGGTCGGACTCCCGGCCTCGCCCAGGCAACAGCCCAGACGTCTTTCGGCCAGCAGCGTCACCATGTCACGCTCGGTGAAAATACCCAGCGCGCCGTTACCGTAGTCGATCACCGTCGCGTCGACGTTCGCCTCGCGCATTCGCGCGATGGCGGCATCCAGAGGCAGCGACGCCGCCAGTACCAGCGGCGGATGGATGACGATCGAGCCGATGTCGCGCATCGTCAGGTAATGCTCGACGCGCTGGCCGAGCACGATATCCGACTGGGTGACGATGCCCAGCGGATGCCCCTCGTCATCTTCCACCAGCAGGCGGCGAAGGCACCGCCGCTTCATCAGCAAAGCGGCTTCGTCGAGGCCGGCGCCATGGGCGATACGTACCACCGGGCTGCTCATCGATTGCGCGATCGGCGCGTCGAGCAGGTCGGGATCGGAAAAGTCGAGACGGCGCGCGTCGCCTTCGCTCCAGATGCCGCAGATGTCATCGTCCTGCGTCACCAATACACAGCTCGCCCTGGCGGCATGCATGCGCTGAATGGCATCGCCAAGGGTTGCCGATACGTCACAGGTCAGCAGCCCGCCACTGGCCAGTTCCGCGATGCTGGGTTCATGGGCCATCTCTTCTGGGGAATGTCTCGTCACGCTATAACCATGCTTAATGATCAAATGAACAATCGCTCCGGAAACCTCGCCCATCGAGGCGAGAGAAGCGCCTGTTGCTGGTCATTGCCATCGTTCTATCGATACCGTTCTATCGCCACCGTCTATCGATATTGTTCTATCGTCATTTTTCTATCGCTGCCTTGGCCGAGCCATGCCCGGAGATCATGGCGACGTCGATGCGGTCAGCAGAATATCGACCCGGCGATTGGAGGCTCGCCCTGCCGCCGTCGCGTTACTGGCCGCCGGACGCGTATCGCCGTAACCGATCGCACGCAGGCGCGAGGCATCGACGCCCTGCCCCACCAGGTAACGCACCACGGCGATCGCCCGCGCTGCCGACAGATCCCAGTTGGAAGGGAATTGCGGCGTCGCAATCGGCACGTCGTCGGTATGCCCTTCGACGGAAATCTCGCCGTCGAACGCCTTCAGCTCGCCGATCAGGCTGGCGATCGTCGTTCGGCCCTGGTCGATCAGCGTCGCCCGCCCGCTAGGAAAGAGCAGGTTGTCATCGATGCGCAGGGTAACGCCCCGCTGTCCCTGAATGACGTGAACGCCGGGAATATCGAGATTGGCAAGGCGAGGGTTCAACCCCTCGTGTTGTGGCTGAATACCGGTGCCCGCACTCGCCGCCGAGGCGGCAACCTCGGTTGCCGTGACGTCCTCTCCCTGCCCCCTGGGAATAATCGCCAGCAGCAGGACAAACAGGGTCAGCAGCAGCGTCAGCACGTCCAGATAGCTGGTCAGCCAGCCCTCTTCCTCTCCTCCGGCCGTGCTCGGTGGCGCCAGCAGCTGCTGCATTGCACGGTTCTGCATGAGGCTACTCCTCCTGTGCCGAGACGGGGCGCGGCTTCACGTTGCGATCGCTCAGCTCGTCGTGGTAGTTGGCAATGAAGGAGTTGAGAGTCTCTTCGATGAATGACGGTAGGCGGCGCTTGCTCATCAGAGAGATCCCCTCCAGCACCATGTTCATGGTGATCAACCGCTCTTCCGTGCGGCGTTCGAGCTTCACCGCGATCGGCTTGAACACCAGGTTGGCCATCAGAATGCCGTAGAAGGTCGTCAACAGGGCCACGGCCATGCGCGGGCCAATGATGTCGAGCTGCCCGGCGTCGACCACTTCCAGCATGTTCACCAGCCCGACCAAGGTCCCGATCATGCCGAACGCCGGCGCATACGTTGCCATGGTGCGAAAGATCTGCGCATCCGCCTGCTCTCGCGCCTTGAGCCGGGTGATACGCCATTGCAGCACGTCGAATATCTCATCCTCCCGGGTATTGGCGATGAGCAGTTGAATACCCGAGCGGAGGAACGGGTTGCGCACGTACTCGAGCTGGTTTTCGACCCCGCGCACGTTGCCCTGGGTCCACAGCCTGGAAAGACTGACGAGTTCATCGATATCGGCACGCACATGGGTGTCTTCACGCTTGAATACCACGCCGACCAGACGCACCACCCGCAAGACCTCCTTCAGCGGATAGCTGATGAAGGTGGCCGCGAAAGTGCCGGTGATCACCAGCGCCAGCCCCGGCAAATTGATGAAGCTTTCGGGCGATTCGGCAGTGAAGAACAGGACGCAGATCAGCAGCAAGATGCTGGCGAAAATGCCTATCAGCGTCGAGGGATTCATCAATGGCTCCTTTGCGGTCGTTGAACTTCAGTGGCAGGCTTCCCGTCACCGGGAACGACATCGGGCCGATGCGCGGACGGCAATTGGCTACCGGGCGCCTGGTTTGGCGGAATCCTGGGGCATGGGTCGACTCGATCCCTTCCTCGTGGAAACGGCCAAAACCAGGAAAATTACATTCATTAATATATCTTGACCATTTTTTTCATACTACGCTGGATCACGTTTTTTGCCCGCGTCGAATCGTCGCTGGCCAGTCTGGGACGTCCGCGCCATGACCGGCCAGGAAAGGTAGGAAAGGTTAGAAGCAGAAACGCGCGCCTGATGTCGCGGTCAAGAAAGAAGGTGTGGAAACAGGCGGAAATACGGGAGCGAGAGGATACCGGCCACACCACAGATCGAGTGACGCAAGTCAGCAGAAGGCCGGTGGGGAGAAAGCGCGGCCGCATCCGACACGGCCGGCAAGACTCTCCCGACGGATGCGCCGTTCGTGCCGCAGAGCTGCAGGAAGCCCGTCACCCCAGCGCTACGCTGGCGTAGGTTGGCTCCCCCCGGGCATGACTTAACGCAACCGTCGCGCTACTGGACTGCATCAGTGGGTCGTTATCCATC
>NZ_PZJT01000028.1 GCF_003206135.1 Salinicola salarius
GGTGATCGCGCGGGCGCCATAGGCGACACGTTTGCCGCCTTCGAGATGGCGTTTCAGCAGCGGGTGATGCTTCATGCGCTGGAATTCGTCGAACGGCGAGAGATAAGGGTTGCGGTACGCCAGGTCGACGATCAGTCCCACCATCACCTGCTGGTTGTCGCCGTGATAGAGAAACCAGCCGCCATGGCTGTCGCCGCCATGGTCCTTGTCATTCAGCGGCCAGCCGGAGCCGTGCAGCACCAGGCCCGGCTCGTGCTGCTCGGCGGGCACGTCCCACAATTCCTTGAAACCGATGGCGTAATGCTGCGGGTCGCGGTTCGCATCGAGATCGAAGCGCGAGATCAGCCGCTTGCCGATATGGCCCCGTGCGCCTTCGCAGAACAGCGTGTACTTGGCACGCAGCTCCATGCCGGGCATATAGTTGGCAGTCTCGCTGCCATCGGCGGCCACGCCCATGTCGCCGGTGATGATGCCCCGTACGATCCCTTCGTCGTCGACGATCGCTTCCTGGGCGGCGAAGCCGGGAAAGATTTCGACACCCAGCCCTTCGGCCTGCTCGGCCAGCCAGCGGCAGAGATTGCCGGCGCTGATGACGTAGTTCGGATTGTCGGTGTCGTTCGAGCTGGCGTGGCCGGCATTGTGCATCGACTTGGGTACCAGCGCGTTGGGCAACTTCTGGGCCTTGTCGGCATCCTTCAGCAGATAGAGCTCGTCGCGCAGTACCGGCGTGTTCAACGGCGCGCCGCGCTCGGCCCAGTCCGGGAACAGTTCCGACAGCGCGCGCGGTTCGAACACGGCACCGGAGAGAATGTGCGCGCCGACCTCCGAACCCTTCTCGACCACGCAGACGGAGAGCTCCCGTTCGGCCTCGTTCGCCTGCTGCATCAAACGGCACGCTGCCGACAGGCCGCTGGGGCCCGCCCCCACGATCACTACGTCGAAATTCATGGATTCGCGTTCAATTTGTGACGCCATGTCCCGCCCCTTGCTGAAGGAAAAATTCGACGGCTACGAAAAGCGCCGCTCCGGCGATAACCGGATAAACCACTGAATCAAGCCCAGTCTCATAGCTTGCTCTCAAGCAGCGGCAGCGCCTCAAAGAGATCGGCTACCAAACCGTAATCGGCCACCTGGAAGATCGGCGCTTCGTCGTCCTTGTTGATCGCCACGATCACCTTGGAGTCCTTCATGCCCGCGAGGTGCTGGATCGCGCCGCTGATACCGACCGCGATATAAAGCTCGGGAGCGACGATCTTGCCGGTCTGCCCGACCTGCATGTCGTTGGGCACGAAGCCAGCATCGACCGCGGCGCGAGAGGCACCGATGGCGGCGCCGAGCTTGT
>NZ_PZJT01000029.1 GCF_003206135.1 Salinicola salarius
TGATCGCGCGGGCACCATAGGCGACACGTTTGCCGCCTTCGAGATGGCGTTTCAGCAGCGAGTGATGCTTCATGCGCTGGAATTCGTCGAACGGCGACAGATAAGGGTTGCGGTACGCCAGGTCGACGATCAGCCCCACCATCACCTGCTGGTTGTCGCCGTGATAGAGAAACCAGCCGCCATGGCTGTCGCCGCCATGGTTCTTGTCATTCAGGGGCCAGCCGGAGCCGTGCAGCACCAGGCCGGGCTCATGCTGCTCGGCGGGCACGTCCCACAGCTCCTTGAAGCCGATGGCGTAATGTTGCGGGTCGCGGTTCGCATCGAGATCGAAGCGCGAGATCAGCTGCTTGCCGATATGGCCCCGTGCGCCTTCGCAGAACAGGGTGTACTTGGCACGCAGTTCCATGCCGGGCATGTAGTTGGCGGTCTCGCTGCCGTCGGCGGCGACGCCCATGTCGCCGGTGATGATGCCCCGCACGATGCCTTCGTCGTCGACGATCGCTTCCTGGGCGGCGAAGCCGGGAAAGATTTCGACACCCAGCCCTTCGGCCTGCTCGGCCAGCCAGCGACAGAGGTTGCCGGCGCTGATGACATAGTTCGGATTGTCGGTGCCGTTCGAGCTGGCGTGGCCAGCATTGTGCATCGACTTGGGTACCAGCGCGTTGGGCAGCTTCTGGGCCTTGTCGGCATCCTTCAGCAGATAGAGCTCGTCGCGCAGTACCGGCGTGTTCAACGGCGCGCCGCGCTCGGCCCAGTCCGGGAACAGTTCCGACAGCGCGCGCGGTTCGAACACGGCCCCGGAGAGGATGTGCGCGCCGACCTCCGAACCCTTCTCGACCACGCAGACGGAGAGCTCCCGTTCGGCCTCGTTCGCCTGCTGCATCAAACGACACGCCGCCGACAGGCCGCTGGGGCCTGCCCCCACGATCACTACGTCGAAATCCATGGATTCACGTTCCAAACCCGATCTCCTCGCTTGCTGGCAGGATGCGTGCCGCCATGCCTGCCCGGTCCGTTCGTCGACGACTGATGGCCGCCATTTTTTATAGCCTAACGTGAGTCAGCTGCCTGATGTTATGCCAACAGGCGCTTTTCTTATGCGAAGGTGCTGCTTCGGCAGCCCCCCTTTGATGCGCTATCATCGCATTTTTCGCTCGTTCCTGTCCCGATGGCGCACCAGGCTGGAGCAGGAGGGAGCGCCGAGTTGACCCGAGCTGGCGTCGGCGTGATTCTGTCTCCGCCGACGTTTTTGTTGCCCGGCATTTCCGTCACGCTGACGATCGCCGTAGTTCGATCGTCGATGCCGACCAACGCCTGCGGGGTCGGTTTGTCACTAGTCTGCGAGGACACCCATGAAAGTACTCGTC
>NZ_PZJT01000003.1:0-40369 GCF_003206135.1 Salinicola salarius
TCAGACAAAGCGTAGGGTGTAGGTAAGCGTACAGGATAAGATTGTTGAACGTGCATGCGCGTTCAAAGAGAAATATCGAACAAGCAGTCTAACACCTGTTATGCGCAAAGGAGTAAAAATGAACATCGTTACACCTCCGATTATCGTAGGAGAAAATGAGGCATTCGAACAAGATGCCCTTGGGCGAAGCAATTTTGGTCAATCGCTATTGAATCTAGTTTCTCAGTCAAGCGATGAACTTGTTATCTCTCTCGATGGAAAGTGGGGTGAAGGAAAGACTACGTTTGTAAAAATGTGGCAGGGAATGCTTAACCAGGCGGAGGTGCCCAATATTTATATTGATGCTTTTGCAAACGATTATATAGATGATGCATTTATTGCTGTTGCTAGTGCAATTACAAAATATATTGAAGAGAATTCCGTAAACCCGGATGATGAGAAGTCAAGGGAATTCCGTGAAAAAGCAAAGCTCGTTGGGGTTCAATTATTATCTTGGACTGCTAAGGTCGGAATTAAAGCAGCCACATTGGGTGCAATAAAAGATAGTGACATAGAAGAATTAAAAGATATTAAATCCGATATAGCTAAAGGATTATCCACAGTCGTAGGTGACTTTGTCGGTGAAAGGCTAGCATCACACAAGCAAGATGTAGAGCGGTTTCAATCATTTAAAAAATTGCTATCGGAAATACCAAGTCTTCTTAGCCCCGAAGGTGATAAGCCTTTCGTAATAGTTATCGATGAGCTGGATCGTTGTAAACCTACTTACGCCGTAGAACTAATCGAAAAAGTTAAGCATCTGTTTTCTGTAAAGAACGTAGTATTTGTGCTCGTCATGCATAGAAAGCAGCTTGAAGAAGCCGTCAAGTGTGTTTACGGAGAAAACATAGATGCGCACACTTATCTTCAGAAATTCATTAATATAGAAACTACGATTCCCAAGAAAATTGGTGATCGTCACGATAACGACATCAATCAGTACAATAGAAGGCTTTTCGATTTACATGAAATAGAGACGTGGGGAGATGGTCGCAATCTAGTGGATTGCTTGGAAGTGCTCGCGATGCACTTTAATTTGTCATTGCGTCAACTTGAGCGGGTCTACACAAATTTGGCTGTTTTTTACGCATCTTCATCAGAAAATCAACTTAGACTTGTTCCAGTGATTTCTTTTCTGGCAGTTATAAAGGTAGTTAACCCAACCGTTTACGAGGCTCTTTTACATCAAAAAATAACCTACGAAGAGCTTTGCCAAAAGACTGGGCTATCTGACCATGACCAAGAAGATAGTAGTTTGAGAAAGCTGCAGTTTTTAGCGATGTGGCTTAAGTTCTCGCTTATAACGGATAAGCAGTTTGAACAACTGGATGAAAATGATCGAATAAGAAGCTTCGGCCAATCATTGTGGCAGTACAATGTAGAACGAGAGCGACTAATGCCTATATTTATACAAAAATTAAACATGTTTACTGTTGCATAGAAATGTATAACAAGCGCATGTTGTTGGACTGGTTTTCCACTGCGCTTCAAACTAGCCGCAAATGCGAGCGTTAATCAACCCTGACTAAACGTTCGCTCATAACCGAATGCTGTCACTTACAGATCACCCGCCGCGGATCGGGCTTTGATGAACTTCATCAAGCCGCGATCCTGCTTCTCAACGGGAAGCCAGCCGGCACGCTCGTAAAACGCATAGGCTCGACTGCCGATCTCGGTTTCCAGCCAGATCTCGTCGAATTTGGCGAATAAGTGGCATTCGGCTCTCTCGAGAAGTAAGCGGCCCGCACCTCGCCCTTCATGGTCGGCGCGGACGAATAGCCCAAATACGCACCCGGTCTCGTCGCGAACCATCGAAAAGCCCACGGGTACTTGATCAATCTCCGCAACCCAAAGACAAGGGCCCTGGGCGAGCATGGCGGCAATGGCTCCAGGCGTGATGCCCATCTCGGTGAGTTGCTCGTGCGAAAGGTGGTTCTCCGCCACGCTGGTACGGATGGCGAAGATCTCATCGATATCAGCGTTACGAGCTTCTCTTACTTGAATTGGCATATGTCGATACCTTGGCAGCAACGGCTCGCCACTGATGAAAAGCCGGCGAGCAGCTATTTTGAATCACCTAATGCCTAACGGCGAGCTCACTTGGCGGCTTGCGGTCATAGACTGCGGGCCAGCAACATGAATGCAATACCCAAGGCTGTGACTCGGTGAGGCCCGACATTCAACTCAACCACACGGCAATTGCACGACCTGTACAACTTCACACCTCATCACCCTACCCCAGCCAAGCCTTCTCCACGTTGATATGGCGCTTCAAGACTTGACGTCATCCTGACAACGACTTGTACTCGAAAACTTACTTGTACAAGTTTTGGTGACGTGCCATTATCGTTCTGTCGGCAAGGATCGCCGGCACGGGGTGAGGCACCAGCCGCCTGACCCTACGGTATATGCCCTACATAGATCGATCAGGATGATCGGTTGGTAACAAGCCAAGGAAGGCTATTCATGAAACACGACATTTCCTGCCCGCGATGCGGTTGTTCCGAGGCGCTTTCCAGTGACGGCGATCAGGACTGGGACGAGATCAACTGCAGCGCGTGCGACGAGTTCATTGGCACCCGGGATTATCTCAGCGGCTTTCATTCCCGGAACTATCGGTTGCATGCCCTGAGTCTGTCGCTGGGCATGATGATCCAGATGACGCATGGGGGAAGTCTTCTATCCCCGATGAAGGCGGCCTGATGCCCGATTGATCGAGAGGCGAGTTGCAGCCGCGGTCACGACGAACGTCAGGTCCGATGTCGTCCTCCGCTTTGCGCGCCCGCCTCCATCCGGTTCGAGTTGTTCTAGTGGTCTGTCCCTGTGTGCCGCTCCCCGAGCGGCTTTTTTTGGTTCGGCTTTTTTTGGTTCGGCTTTTTTTGCTTCGATGGGCCGAGCGGCGATTTCCGTTCGGACGCTACAATGATGTCTCCCTGAACCGTGTCGAATGACCAGCAAGTGGAGCTCGTTCATGCCTAGCGCCCGTAAAACCTGGCTTGCCGTGGCGGCCGCCTTCGTGCTGAACGGTGGGCTCTTCGGCGCGTGGGCCTCGCGAATCCCCAGCGTCGTCCAGCAGAACGCCATCGATGGCGGCCAACTGGGGTTGCTGCTGTTGCTGCTGGCGCTGGGCGCCATCGTCTCCTTCCCGCTGGCCGGGCGCGCGTCGGATACGTTCGGCGCCGCGCGCACGACACTCGCCATCGCGGTCTTCTACGCGCTGGCGCTGATCCTGATCGCACTGGCGCCCAGCCTGTGGCTGCTGGCCCCGGCGCTCTTTCTGTTCGGTGGCGCCCACGGTTCCATGGATGTCGCCATGAACAGCTGGGCCGGCGAGGCCGAGCGCTACATTGGCCGGCGGGTGATGTCGTCGCTTCACGCGATGTGGAGTCTGGGCGCCGGTCTCGGTGCCGCCGCCGGCTACCTGGCAGTCAAGCTAGACCTGAGCCTGATCGTTCATTTCACGGTCTTTGCCGTCCTGCTCTACGCCGTCACCAGCCGGTTCGCCCATATCGGCTGGCAGTCCGAAACCCGCCCCCGCGCGCCCGGCGGCAGCCTGTTTCCGCTGCCCAGGGGGCCGCTGCTGTGGGTGGGGATCATCGCCATGTGCGCGTCGATCGGTGAAGGCGCCATGGCGGACTGGAGCGCGCTCTTCCTGGTCTCCGTCACCTCGGCCAGCGAGGCCCAGGCCGCACTCGGCTATACCGTCTTTTCGATGGCGATGGTGATCATGCGGCTCATCGGCGACCGCGTGATATCGATCCTGGGCCCGACGCAGGCGGCGAGACTTGCCGGCTCCTCGGCGCTGGCCGGCGTGTTGCTGGCCGTGCTGTTTGCCAATCTGTACACGGCGCTGGCGGGGTTCGTGCTGCTCGGCGTGGGCTACGCGCTGATCATGCCGCTGGCGATCACCCGCGCCGCCAACGACCCGCTGACGCCACCGGGCGTGGCGATCGCCAGCGTTGCCACGCTGGGTTACGGCGCCATGCTGTTCGGGCCGCCGGCGATCGGCTTCACCGCCCACTTCATCACCCTGCACTATGCTTTTTGCCTATTGGGGATCCTGGCGTTCTTCATCATCCTGTGCGCCCCGGCGCTGGATCGGCGGTAATCGTCCCTCGCCGCCGTTCCCGTGATGCCCGATCTCATTCGAGGAGAGAGTCATGTTCAATGCCATCCTGGTCAGCCAGCAGGAAGACAACTCGTCCGAGGCGGTGCTGTCTCGACGAGAAACGGATGATCTCCCGCCGGGCGATGTGCTCGTCCGGGTGGCATGGAGCACGCTCAACTACAAGGATGCCCTGGCGATCACCGGCAAAGGGGCGGTGATTCGGCAATACCCGATGGTCCCCGGCATCGACCTGGCCGGCACGGTGGAGCAGAGCGATAGCCCGGACTGGCAACCGGGCGACCGCGTGCTGATCAACGGCTGGGGTATCGGTGAAGCGCACTGGGGCGGGCTGGCGCAGATGGCGCGGGTACGATCCGAGTGGCTGACCGCCCTGCCCGACGGGCTCGACCTGCGCCAGACCATGGCGATCGGCACCGCGGGCTATACCGCCATGCTCAGTCTCATCGCGCTGGAGCGCCACGGGCTCACGCCGGACAGCGGCGACGTGCTGGTCACCGGCGCCAGCGGCGGCGTGGGGAGTTTCGCCGTCATGCTGCTGGCGCGCCGGGGCTATCGCGTCATCGCCGCGACGGGCCGCGTCGAGGAGCGGGAGTATCTGGAACGTCTGGGCGCCGCCGAGATTCTGCCGCGTGCCGAACTGGACAAACCGGGCCGCCCGCTCGACAAGGCGCGCTGGGCCGGCGTCATCGATTCGGTCGGCAGCCATACCCTGGCCAACGCCTGCGCGCAGACCCAGGTCGACGGGCTGGTCGCGGCCTGCGGGCTGGCCCAGGGCATGGATTTTCCGGCCACCGTGGCGCCGTTCATTCTGCGAGGCGTGTCGTTGCTCGGCATCAACAGCGTCTACCGGCCCCACGCGGAACGGGCCGTGGCGTGGTCCCGCCTGGCGACGGAGCTCGATCTGGACCGGCTCGAGCAGGCCACCAGCGAAATCGGCCTCACGGAGGCGATCGCCGCAGCAGGCGATCTGCTCTCCGGCCACGTTCGCGGCCGGCTGGTGGTGGATGTCAATCGGTAAACGGCCGCGCGCGTTCTTGTATCGCGGCCGCACGGCTCAGTCGGGGCTACCCAGCAGCACGCGCAGCTCCTGGCGATTCTCGACGAGATCGGCCAGCACGTAGCCGTCCAGCACGGCCAGAAGCGCCTGCTGTGCTTTCCATAGCACGCCCTTCAATCGGCAGCCCGGCTCGATCGGGCAGGTGGAGTTCGGCCCGAAGCACTCCAGCAACTCCAGGTTCTCGGTCTGTCTCACCAGCGCGCCGATGTTGATCTCCTCGGCGGGCCGCTGAAGCCGCAGACCGCCTCCCCGGCCGCGCAGGCTGGCCACGTAGCCCAGCTGTACCAGCGTCTGGGCGACCTTGGCCAGATGGTGCGCGGAGATGCCGTAATGTGTCGCGGCCGACTGAACCGTGGCCGGCATTGCTTCGCTTCTCGCCGCCAGATAGATCAGCAGTCTCAGGGCGTAATCGGTATGTGTCGTCAGTTTCATCAGCGCTTGACAGCCATAATTTGGTAAATGATACTCCTATTTAAAGAGGTATCCTAAATACTTCATTAGAAGGAAGCAGCATGCCCACTCCCGCCCAGATCGATGTTATCAAGCAGACCGTTCCGGTACTCCAGCAGCATGGCGAGACACTGACCCGCCATTTCTATGCCCGAATGTTCGAGCATAACCCGGAGGTCAAGCGCTACTTCAACCCCGCCCACCAGCGCTCCGGCGGCCAACAGCGTGCCCTGGCCGGCGCCATCCTGGCCTACGCCCAGCACATCGAAGACCCTTCGGCGCTGGCTAGCGCCATCGAAGTGATCGCCCAGAAGCACACTTCATTGACGATCCAGCCGGAGCACTACCCGATCGTCGGCGAGAACCTGCTGGCTTCGATCCAGGAAGTGCTGGGCGACGCAGCCACCGATGACATTCTCGATGCCTGGGCCGCCGCCTACGGCGAACTGGCGCAGGTCTTCATCGATCGCGAACAGGCCATCTACGCCCAGCAGCGCGAACAGCAGGGCTGGGCGGGCTTCAAGCCGTTCACGGTCGTGCGACGTCAGGTCGAGAGCGACAACATCGTCTCCCTGTATCTCGCGCCAGAAGACGGCAGCACGCCGCCCGCCCATCTGCCGGGGCAGTATGTCTCGATCCGCCTGCAGGACGCCGATGGCCACACCGCCATGCGCAACTATAGCCTTTCCAACGCGCCGGGGGCGTCCGCCTATCGAATCAGCGTCAAGCGCGAGCTCGGTGGCAACGACGTGCCGAACGGCGATGTCTCGAACCGCATTCACGACGGGCTGGCCAAGGGCGACCGTATCGAGCTTTCCCCGCCCTGCGGTGCGTTCACGCTCGAGCTGCCGGCACCGGCGGACAAGCCACTGGTCTTCATTGCCGGTGGGGTCGGCATCACGCCGCTGATCTCCATGGCCCATGCCGCGTTGAACGCCTCCGCCTCGCGGCCGGTGACCTTCGTCCAGGCCGCACGCCACGGCGGGCTGCGCGCCTTCACGAGCGAGCTGGAAGCGCTGGCCAGGGATTACCCGAACTTCGAGCTGCACACCTGCTTCAGCGAGCCCCGGGAAGCGGATCTCAGCGATGATGATCGAGTGAAAGGCGGCGAACTGGAAGCGGACGATCTGGAACGCTGGGTCGGCGGCTGGGGCGCGACCTATTACTTCTGCGGCCCGTTGCCCATGATGCAGAAGGTCGACCAGATGCTGGAAGCGAAAGGCGTGGCAGCCGATGACCGGCGTTACGAGTGCTTCGGCCCCTTGCAGCCGCTGAAGGCCTAAGAGGCAACGGCCGGTCACCGCAACGACGGAGGTAACAGACATGTCTCACGGATTGTTCGACGATCTCGGTCTGGAGATTCCGATTCTTCAGGCACCCATGACAGGCGTTTCGACGCCGGCCATGGCGGCGGCGGTTTCCAATGCGGGAGGACTGGGCGGCCTCGGGCTCGGCGCCTCGACACCAGAGGCAGCGCACCGGGTCATTCTGGAAACGCAGGCGCTGACCTCTCGGCCGTTCAACGTCAACCTCTTCTGCCATGCACCTGCGGTGCGTGACAGCGCGCGGGAACGACGCTGGATCGAACGAGCCCGGCCGCTGTTCGAAAGCTTCGACGCCACGCCGCCGGAAACGCTGAAGGAGATCTACGCGTCCTTCCAGACCAGCGACGCGATGCTCGAGGTGCTGCTGGCAACCCGCCCTGCCGTGGTCAGCTTCCATTTCGGCCTGCCCAGGCCGGCGCAGATCGAAGCGCTGCGTCAGGCCGGATGCCGGCTGATCGCCACCGCGACATCGCTTGCCGAAGCGCGCCAGATCGCGGCCAGCGGGCTCGATGCCATCGTTGCCCAGGGCTGGGCGGCGGGCGGCCATCGTGGTGTGTTCGATCCCTCGGCGCCGGATGAACGTCAGTCGACCCAGGCGCTGACCCGCGAGATCGTCGGCGAGATCGCGCTGCCGGTCATCGCCGCCGGCGGGCTGATGGATGGCGCCGACGTTCAGCAGGCGCTGACCTGGGGCGCGGCAGCGGCCCAACTGGGCACGGCGTTCATCGGTTGCCCGGAAAGCGCCGCCGACGAGGCCTACCGGACTCGGCTGGCATCCGGCGCCGATACCGTGATGACCAGCGCCATTTCCGGCCGTCCGGCGCGCTGTCTCGTCAATCGCTTCACCGCCTGGGCCGAAGGCGCTGCGGCGGGCGACATTGCCCCCTACCCTTGCGCCTACGATCTCGGCAAGGCACTGAATGCCGCCGCCAAGGCCAGAGGCGAAAGCGGCTTCGGGGCACAATGGGCCGGCACCGGCGCGAGCCGAGCGACCGACCTTGCCGCGGGCGAGCTGGTCCAACGGCTGGAAGCGCAAAGACAGGCCGCGAGCTACGACCGTAGCTGAATACGTTCCCTGAATACGCCGCTGATGAAGACAAAGCTTAGCCGTTTTGCTCTCGCATCCACCGGCGAACCACGCGCCGTTTCGGTCTCGACGCGTACCGGCGAGTATCGAGACGGGTCGGCACCAGAACTTCCCCTTCCGAGCTCATCGTCAGCGCGAACGTTCGGGAAGCCCCGACGGGTGAATCCTCACTGCCGTAGACGGCGATGACACGCAGCTCTATCGCCTGCAGCGTACGGCCATCGGTCGTCCGGAAATCCTCGGAAGGAAGGCCATGGAAACGCAGAACACGATCGATGATGTCGCGGAAGGAACCAATGTGGTTGTAACTGCCGGAGAGCATCGGCCCTTGCCGCGTGGTCTCGACCAGCCGAGAGACTTCGCCCTCCTTGGCCGTCGACTCCTCGAAATCGATCAGATCCCGGGAAATCGCACCCTGATCGGTGTGAAGGATCGCGATGATATGTTCGATGAAAATCGGCTCGGGGCTCATGTTGCTGATGACGCAACGCGCCTGCAGCGTACGGCCGAAGCCGCGATTGATGATGATCTTGGGCTGGCGTTGCCGCTTGAAGTTGAGGTACAGCAACTGGGCATAGAAGAGCCATACCAGCAGCGTGCATAGACTGGTCAGCGCCGTGATGGCGGAGCTGTTCTGAGAAACCCAATCCATCATGTCTCTACTCACTGCCGACGGTTACGGCCTGGGAACGTAGCGGTAAATCGACGCAAGGCGCAACCAAAAAAGGCCCAGCGAAGAACGGCACAACGAAAGAAGAAAGGCACAACGAAGAAAGGGAGTCGGCTGGCCGACTCCCCCAAACGTTGCTCGTCCTTGCCAAATCACCACGGCTTCCTGCCGTGCATCCCTGTGTCGCCGCTTCCTGCAGCGTCCGTCCCTGTCAAAACGCCTTCCTGGCGAAGGCGACTACTGTGGACCTCATCGGCGCCCAATAACTTGACTCACGTCAAGTATGGTCGCCAGATTTGTTTCAATACGTTTCCCGATTGGCCTGAACCGCTTTCCGTTAGCCAACCAGGCGACACCTGCGATCTTGAAGGAGGACGGGGAGAAACACCAAAGCCGGCGCAACGCGCTGGGAAACCGATGCATCCGTCTTCCCGCCTGCCGTGAGGGAATCGATGACCGACGATCCGGAACCCGATGACGTGACGAAGAACATGATTACCAGAATGACGCCCACGGAGGTGATGGTAGCAACGGCAACTGATGCAGCATGACGAAGAGTTCAGCTCACTGTGATGCCGCAACGGGTGAGGAGGAAAATTAACGGAGGCCCAACGAAGAAAGGGAGTCGGTTGGCCGACTCCCCCAAGCGCTGCTCGTCCCTGCTAACTCATAACGGCGTCCTGCCGTCCGTCCCTGTGTCGCCGCATCCTGCAGCGCTCGTCCCTGTCCAAAACGCCTTCCTAGCGTTGGTATCCACTGTGGGCCTTGTCGGCATTATTTAAATTGATATGAATCAAGTATAGATGCCATATTTGTTTCAAAATGTTTCGATAAAATTAAAGTTGTCGCATAACGGCGTCACTTACGATCATTACAACCATTCAATCATGAACACCCGCGATCTATTCCAACCGAGAAAGCGGCGCAAACCATTGATATACAATGCTTTCTAAAAACCAAAATAAATATAAATGAATTATTGTTTCTATTTGCTTTGCTCTTCCAACAATTCAATCTGGATCTGCTGGAGTTCGATTAACTTATCCCATTGCTGAGCCATCTGATGATCGATCTTCTCGTGGAGTTGCCGGATTTCGAGCTCTGCCTTGAGATTGATGCGGTAGTCGTTTTCGCTTCGTAACCGATCCTTGGTTTCCTGCCGGCGCTGGCTCATCATGATCACCGGGGCCTGGACCGCCGCCAGACTGGAAAGTACGAGATTGAGCAGGATAAACGGATAAGGATCAAAGGGCCTGGTCAGTATCCCACCCACATTGACGATGACCCACACCAGCAGCACGGCCGAGAACGTCAGGATAAAGGCCCAGGAACCGCCGAACAGCGCCACCCGATCCGCCATGCGCTCCCCGAACGTCGCGGACCTGTCCAGCAAGTCCTCCGGGTTTTTCGAGATGAGCTGCCTGTTATTGAGACTCTCGATGACCTGGTGTTCCAGCTCGCCCAGTTCACCGCGCTCTTCCTCCAGCATTCGCTCGACGTAGAGATGGCGAAACCTGGCAAGATCCTCGCGGCAGATCATCTTGCCCTCTTCCCAGCCGGGCGCCGCACTGGCGATCAACGCAGACACGCCCGGCCGCACGGCAATCCAGGGTTTGAGAGCGCCCGTCTCGAACCGACGCTGGCAAACGTGGCATATCCACCTATGCGTATCGTTCATCGCCATTTCTCACCTGTGAATCACGCGCCCGGAAACATCGAGACAGATTAAACGGCATTGTCAGCCGGAGAGGAATGGTATTCAGCGGTGGGGGAGAAATGCCAGGATGCTATGGCTTAGCCCCGGCTTAGAATGAATGCGAAAAGACCAGTCACGGTCGCTCAAGAAATAGACGGAATCATACCCTCAAGAAAGATATTCCGAGTAGCTTTCGGCAAGCCTCTGGATATTCTGATCCATAAATTGCAAATGCACCTTCATGGCGTCTTCCGCAGCGTCGGGATCGCGCTTGGCGATGGCTTCGATAATCCGCGTGTGCTCCTCGACGATCGCAGGCACGCGTTCTTCGTTAAGAAACAACATCCGGACACGGTTGATATGCAACTGAACGTGGTAAATGATTTGCCACACTGACGGTCGCCCAGCGATATCGGCAATCTTTTGATGAAGCTCTTCGTCGAGGGTTTCGATCTTGTAGTACTGCCCTTGCCGATAAACTAGCCGCTGATGCTCGAGGTTATCGTAAAGATCTCGAGCATCGCGGTCGCTACATTGCACGGCGGCGTCGCGTATCAGGGCGCATTCCAGCACCGAGCGCGTGTAATGGGCCGCCTTGACGACATCGAGCCGAATGGGCGTCACGAATGTGCCGCGCTGGGCGAAGATATCGACGAAGCCATCGTAGCGTAGTCGCATCAAGGCTTCTCGAATCGGCGTGCGGCTGATGCCGAACTCTTCCGACAGCGCTTTTTCGTGAATCCTTTCACCGGGTTTCAGTACGGTGGTGATGATCTTGTCGCGTATATCGCTATAGGCACGATCACTCGACGACCGTTCTTGCACCCCTTTCATCATGCTTTCGACTCCTGGCTAACGCGGCCCATTACGTTCTGTTACCCCCATCCTAACCTTCCGCCCTACGCGGGGCTAACCGTTTGCGGCACGCAAGAATCACGTATCAACGAGCGGTCTAGATCCTGAAGGTTGCTGCATCCAAGAAGCCCCAGGGTTCGATCCATCTCCTTGTGCAGTAAGCCAAGCGCATGATCGACGCCCGCCTGGCCGCCGGCACCCAGCCCGTAGAGCGTCGTGCGGCCGAGCAGTACCGCGTCTGCCCCCAGAAGTACCGCCTTGAGAATATCACTGCCGCGCCTGAAACCGCCGTCCAGCAAGATGGTGAGCGCGTCACCGACAGCGGCCCTGACGTCGGGAAGGATTTCCATCGGCGAGACGGAGCTGTCCAATTGGCGCCCCCCATGATTGGACAGCACGATGCCATCGATACCGTATTCCACCGCCGTGCGAGCTTCTTCCACCGACAGGATGCCCTTGATCAACAAGTTGCCGGACCAGTTATCCCGCAGCCAGCGAATGTCCTCCCAGTTCAGAGAGGGCATCAGATGCTTGCCTATCTCGGCAGCCGCACCCTGCACGGACGAATCCTCGGGCGGCAAGAGGTCCCCCAGGTTCTTGAAGGTCGGCACGCCATGCGGATACAGCACATCCTTCATCCAGCGGGGCCTGCTCAACACATGCAGCTTGTTGCGCCAATTGAGCACGAGGGGACGCGCGTAATTGCGCGTATCCCATTCCCGGTTTCCGTAGATGGCGCTATCCGTGGTCACGACGATGGTGTCGTAGCCTGACGCCCGACAGCGGTCGACCAGGTTCTTCACATAGTCATGGTCGCGATAGAAGTAGATCTGCATCCATGGCCATCCACCGGGGACCTTGGCGATCTCTTCCAGCGGCTCGGTCGAGGCATTGCTCAGCGTGAAGGGAATCCCCCGGGCCGCCGCAGCGCGGGCCAGCTTGGAATCCCCGTCCTGGGTGATCATGCCGTTGAACCCCGTCGGCCCGATCACGACCGGCATGCTCACCCGGTGGCCCAACAGGTCTCGGCCGAGATCCCGCTGACTGACATCGGTCAGCGTCTTGGGCGTGAACCGATAGCGGTTGAAGACGGCCCGGTTGTTCAGCAGGCTGACTTCGTCGTCGGCGCCGCCATGAATGTATTCATAGACGAAGTTCGGAAGCCGTCGGCGTGCGATCTCGGCAAGCTCCGCGATGCTCAGTGCCTGATCGTAGCGCTGTCTGCGCGGCATGCTTCTTTTCATGTCAGCTCCATCATTCAACCGTTATGCAGAATACTTAAGGGATAGGTCACGATCTCGGGGAAGATAATCAGTGCAAACAGGATCGCCACGTACATCAACAGCATCGGCCATATGCCGCGCGAAATGTCGATGATGCTGATTCGGCTGATGCTGCACCCCACATAGAGCACCGTGCCCACCGGCGGTGTGATCAAGCCGATGGAGAGGTTGATGATCATCACCACACCGAAGTAGACGGGATCGATACCGAGCTGCTCGACCACGGGAATCAGCACGGGCGCGAAAATCAGCACGGCGGGCGTCATGTCCATCACGCAGCCGAACAGCAGCAGTATGACCATGATGATCAAGAGCATCAGCGTCGGGCTATCGGTAATACTCATGAGCCCTGCCGCGATCTGGGAAGGAACCTGCGCTACCGTGATCGCATACGCCGTGACAATGGCCGCCGAGGCGATCAGCATCACGATGGCCGTGGTCTTGGCGGTATTGGTAAGCACATCGAAAAGCTGCGTCAGGCGAATTTCTCGATAGCAGAGGCTGATCAACAGCGCGTATACCGCAGCGACGACGCCCGCTTCTGTCGGCGTGAACACGCCGCCACGCAGACCGACGATGATGATCAAGGGCAACAGCAAGGCCCAGAAGGCACGTTTGAAGGTGTGAAGCCGCGCCTGCCAGTTTGCACGCTCGAGTCGTTTGGTATCGGCTTTGCGCGCGACCAACCACCAGGTGAACGTCATACCGATCGCCATGATAATTCCGGGCACGATACCGCCCATGAACAACCCGGTAATCGAAACGCCGCCCACGACCCCATAAAGTATCAAGGGAATGCTTGGCGGAATCACGGTCCCCACGATGCCGACGGAGGCTACCAAGGCGGTCGAGCGCTTCTTCTCGTAGCCTTGCGCCACCATCATGGGAATGAGGATCGCCCCCAGCGCCGCGGTATCGGCAACCGCGGAGCCGGATAAGCCTGCAAAGATCACGCCTGCCACGATGGCGACATAGCCCAGGCCGCCTTTCACATGGCCCACCAGTGACGAGGCAAAGTCGACGATGCGCTTGGAAACGCCCCCGGCATTCATGATTTCGCCGGTCAGGATGAAAAAGGGAATGGCCATCAAGGCAAAGCTATTCGCGCCGGTGATGAAGTGCTCGGCCAGTGTCGTGACATTGAACATGTCCTGGGTCCACATCATCACCACGGCGGAACTGAGCATGGCGAAGGCGATCGGCATGCCGATCAACATCAACGAGAACAGCACGGCGAGGAAGACGACGACCATCATGACACCGACTCCTGGTCATGATCGTATGCCCATGTGGGGCCATTGCGGCCGGTCAGGACAAAGCTCAACGCCTGGTACGCCATCACCGCGGACATCAGAATGGCCGCGATCATGCCGGCATAGTAGTAATTGTTGATGGGAATATCGGTGGCGGGCCCTGTAATCCCCACATTCAGTTCGATCAGGACCAGAAGCCCTTTGACCACGAGCGTCATCACCGCCACGGTCAGGGCCGTCGTCAACAGAAAAAGTAACTTCTGAAGCCAACCGGGAATATGGCGCACCAGGATATCCACTCCCAAGTGGCTATGTTCCATCACTGCGAGAATGGCTCCCAAGAACACGACCCAAACGAAAAGGTATCGTGCCACCTCGCTGGACCATGTCAGCCCGCTATCGAAACCATAGCGGAGAACGACATTGGTAAATACGAACCCCACCATCAATACCAGTGCAGCGGCAATGGCAAATTTGATCGACTTTTTCAAGAAACCGAACAAGGTCGTCATCGACATGAAACCACCCCTTATATACTCGGTTTTGCCATGCGAACTTCAGGAGTTCGCATGGCATTCGTATGACAGACCTTAAGAGCCTTCACGGACCATGTTCACCATGTCTTCAGCCCAGTCATACTGACTGTAAAAGTCGTCATAGATCGGCTGAACGGCTTTCACCATTTCATCGTGGAATTCCTGGCTCGGTTCCGTCACTTCCAGGCCGGCCTGCTCTAGCTCTTGCTTGATCTGGGACGCGGATTCCCGCATCAGCTGCCACTCCATCTCCATGGATTGACGAGAGGCTTCCTGGATGACGTCTTTCTCGTCATCGCTCAGACTGTTGTAAAACTGCTGGTTCATCAGGTACACGTTGGGGCTAAACATGTGCCGGCTTTCCAGCACGTTGTTCTGCACTTCATACCACCCTGAGCGATAAAGCGTGGCCAGGGGGTTATCCTGTCCGTCGATCACCCCCTGCTCGAGCGCCGGGTAGACTTCGGACATCCCCATGGTCTGCACGTTGGCGCCTAACGCCTGCCCCACTTCCACGTAAAGTTCCAGGTTGGGCATTCTCAGCTTGAAGCCATCGAAGTCATCCATGCTGTCGATTTTTTCCTTGCTCGAGAAAACCCGAAACCCATTAGCCGTCCACGCCAGGGGCTCTACCCCCAGCTCACGGAAATAGGGATCGATCTTCTCGCCGACAGGGCCATTAAGCATCGACTGTGCTTGGTCATAGTCTTCGAACAGAAATGGCCACTCGGGAAACCCGATTTGCGGCTTGGCTGTCTGCAATCCCATCCCGGCAATCGCCATTTCGATGCTGCCGGTTCTGACGCCATTGGTGTATTGCCGCTCATCGCCGAGCGAGCTGTTGGGGTAGATCTTCACCTGCATGTCGGAATGGCTTTCGACATACGGTTTGAATTTTTCGCGGATGGCCACGTTTTGAGGATGATCTTCCGCGAAGTAACTCGCGACCTTGATGGTCGCCGTGCTTTGTGCGTAGACATGTCCGGCAAACATGGCCGTTCCCACCAATGCGGAACCAACCAGAGTGCGGCCTATGATGGCTGGGAGTGAATATGTCATTCGTTGTGCTCTCCGTTCGCTGATACAGGCGCTGGCATCGAAGGCTCTCTATGAAGCCGGCTGATATACTAGTATTCACTTCCCGGTACGCCTAGAAAGACTTTTGTCTAAATACAAACGTCTTGGTTGCTGTGTTGGTCATGAACAGGAAGCTCAAGGCTGCCTATGTTGGGAAGGCTTGTATAAGCTCGAGGCTCGGCAAGAGACATAGACGGCCCTCACCAACCAGTTTCATATCTCGAGCTTTCTAGCCCTGCTGCAGCACTAAGGGCGGTATCCGGCAGCGCCGATCAGCCGCCAAACGGTGGCTTTCTACCTAATGGCATGCCGGCTTCCGGAGCAGTTGGCGGCCACACTGACGCCGTTGGCGCACGAAGAGCCGCCGCTCGCGGAAAGCTATGCAGGACGTAGCCCCAACACTCGTTGGGCCAGCCAGGATTTGAGCTGATACCCGCAGATGGCCCACTCAAATGGATGTCAGGGCTGTTCGCTGGGGGGATGCTCGATGGACGCGACCACCTGGTGCAGAAACGGCATACCGACCGGGCGATGCTGAACGTCATTCTCGACTTCTCGGTCAAGCTGCACGACATCTACCCGCAACTGACGAGCTATCGGTGACTCGTGTAACAGCTTCGCGAGCAGACGCCCCACAAAGGCTGGCACTTCTACGATCATCTCGAGGAATGCCTGGCTAACCGCCATCATCCCCTTATATCTGGAGATACCCTACTCGACATGCTGCGCGGGACGACCACTATGGAAGAACAACGCGATGCGATTCATTGCACAGCCTGTGATGTATTCAAATTGCTGTAACAGGGTAGCGCATCGAAGTCGCTCACCGACGAGGTCCGTCACGAAGCAACCTTATAGGCCGTCTTTAGATGACGAAGGATTTTTACGGTGGGAAATGGAAGACGCCTTGACGGTTTTTAGATATCACACTGAATGATAACGACGTCGGCGATGATGGTGGGCCCAGTAGGACTTGAACCTACGACCAAGGGATTATGAGAGGTATCCGCTGCGTCCCGCGCTGGCTGGTTTTCTTCTAATTCAACCGCTTAGCGACCGTCGCCAGCTAGCTGCGTACCACTATGGCTAGTGGCGATGGACACAATGTGGTCAATGCATTATGAGAGTGCCCCAGCTCTGGTTCAGATTTTTACATTATAACTGAAACCCCTGAGTTAAATTATTTAAAAGCATCTGATTGCTACACATTGCTTTAGTGTTGCGCCCCGTGTGGTTAATGCTTTGTATTACAGACGCTATTATTCATATTGCTTGAGTTCTTGAGTGCTTAATAACCACCTAGGACTCCGTTGCCACAGAGATATTTAACCACCACACACGCGAGCATTAAAACTAATCGCCCACAATACTTGTAAAAAGCACAAAAGAAACCACTGAAACAAGAACAGAAACTGCCAACAACTTACTTTTCCTGTAGCTAGGGGATGACTCCTCAAAATTTAAAACCTTTCCTTTAAAGAAGTTTTCGACAGCTGGGTAGATAACCTTCTCTTCCCCATCCTTGTGTTTTTCTTTGTAATCTTTAATATCTTTGTCACTATTAATCCAATGCGCAAACTCACAGCTATCTTTGTAATATCCATCAAGCGTAGATTTTAATGCCTCGGCTTTATCATGACTATCATCTGCTTCCAATAGGAAGCACTTATAGCTCAATAAAAAGGTGTTGTAAGATACCACGAGCCTGTTTCTAAATATCTTAACCTCTGTAATTGATTTTGCCCAATCAATTTGATGGTCTCGAAGTATCTGGTAATAATCATCTAAATCTTTTTTCCGTTGCGACAGCAGTTCCCTCTCCACCTCCATTTGTGAAGAACTATTAAAAGAACCGGCATTATCAATGAACGCTCGCCTCATGTTTGTATAATTATCGCTCTCCTCATCATATTCAGCCTTACAAGACTTGTATGCTTTGTCAGCGTCTCTACTAACAAAGACTTTCAACTTATATTCCGTTGCTCCTTCAAGAAACTCATAAACTCTTTGGCTTAACAAATCCCTTACCCCTTTCCTTTCATCTCTAAGCTTTGACTCTTTAGTAGTCTCAACGCTTAGATAGCCAAATGCGCTAGCTAAAACAGCACCACTTATGATAGTTAAAGAGGAAATTTCCACACCCAATGTGACTTTAAGCAGCCAGCCATAAATACAACCATTAACGACACTTATAAAAACTATGAAAGATGCAGAATCATTCCAAGGATCGATAAAAAAGCTTATTCTTTTGTAAAAAAAACCAAGCATTCCCGCCTTGTAAAAAACAAGAATAAATAGCGAAAAGCTATAAATCGTCCAAAAAATAGGAGTAGTACTTAAAAAGCTAAAAGTTTCTATAATCAACTTCTTTACCTTTTCTTAGAACTTTATAAACTGTCATCATAGGATCAATTTCAGCCTTCCAGCATGCTTTATCAAGGAAAGCATTAAGCGCTTCCCTATCCTCTCGACCATGACGTTCATTATTGAATTCGATGAGTTTCATTAATATCATCGACTTCCTGTCGAAAATCAAAAGGCCGAAATGCCACTGTGAAACCTGCCGAAACAGAGCCATCCATTCGCGGCTGCGTTCTTTATAGAGGGCGGTGTTGGGCTGGATGACGTCGACCACGCGGACCTGACAGAACACGTAGTGTGTCTCGCCATACTTGTACTGCAGGACTTTGAACAGCATCTGCTCGGGTCCGGTGAGCAAGCGCCTCTTCTTCACATAGGCGTCGCCACGTTCGATCAACTCGGCCGCCGTGACTTTCGTTGGTCGCTTGCTGGCCTCGCCTCGATAGTCCTTCTTGAAACCGCTAACGATGGCCCAGTAAACAAGCCTTCTGAATAAGCCATTTAGCGTTGCCAGGAAGGCGATGCCTGCGATGCCAACCACCAAAAAGGCAATCGCGACGTACGCGATCAGATCGTTTAACTGCATTCTTTCCCCCGATGCCCGTTACTGCTTCTTAGCTGTATCTCAGGTTCATCGGTAGATCCTTAGGATTCTTGAGCGTCTAACGCGCCCTTTCCCTGGTCCCGCCCATCACTGATTCCCTGTTCCCTGGTACCAACGTTCGGCTACTCGCCTCGCGACCCGGTATCCGTTCCTGTCGGCTTAAGCGATTGCCGTGCCTTCTCTATATCAGGGCTGATCTGTCCGACCTCCTCTATGGTCTGGTCGTTCATCAACCACATCGTGTACTGCGGGTAAACGGCCGTGATCTTCCGCATCACCTTGAATGACGGCTCGTTCCGCCCGTTCTCCACATTTATCAGCGTCTGCTTCGGAATCCCCGTCAGATCACAAAACGCCTGACGCCCAAGCTCTTCCGTCTCTCGAATCTCACGGATTTTTTCGCCAATAGGGCTTGACGTGTGTTCCATATGGGCTATATTCCATTTGAGGTATCCCAAAAGGGATACACCAATCTCTGATTTTGACTGTAACAGCCCAAAACATACCACAGCGACCCAAAACGAGCCGATACGACAATGGAAAAGAATAGCGCGCCCCAGGTCCCGGCCAATGTGCCAGTCATGACCATCGAGCGTTTCTCTGAACTTTCCGGGCTTTCCTTTGACACCATCAAGGGCCAGCTCCAGCAGGGCAACCTGCCGCTTTTCAAGATCGGCCGTCGTCGTATGGTCAACGTCGCCCTCCTGACTGCCGAATGCCTCCAATCGGAGGACTGGGCATGATCCAGGTCACTTTCGCTTACCTCATGCCGGACCAGCCCGCCCATGGCACCGGCTTTCATCTGGATGGCGAATACGCCGGCTACATCGGCCAGGACGCCAACGGCGACCACTTCGTCTACTTCTATCGCCCGTTCTGGCACAACACCCGCATCCGGGAGGCTCGCGGCTATGTCATGGTCACCGGAACAACTGGCGCTCTATCTCTTGTTCGCCGCCTCGTTGCTCGTCTGGCCTACCGGCAACTGACCAGCACCGCTCGCGCCGCCCTCAAGTTTGACTGCCAATCTATCTGGTTCCGTCGCGTACTGACCGACCGGGATCTCCAGCGCACTCTGTTCAGTGTCTACGTCGACCAGCGCACCTGGAACGATCCCTCCAGGGCCAACGCAAAAAGCGATCACGCGTTCACTCCTGAATGCGCATCGCAAAAGGAAGGGACCCCGAGCCCGTCCATCAAGGCCGTGGCCCACGTCTACCCCGCGCTCTCCTACAACCTGATCCATTACACCGATGGATCGACGCGACGCGTCACAGCCCAAGACATTCAGGCTGGAGCCGAGCCCGCTCCCGCCACCCCAGCGTTCCCTTTGGCCCGTGCCGCCTGCCCCGTCTCCCTGATCCCGCAGGCATCGACCCCGACACGGGCCCTTTTTCTTCCCGAAGCGATCACGCGTTCACTCCTGAATGCGCATCGCAGCAATGCAGCAACCACCACCACGAGGAACACCCAATGACCACCGCGAAGAAACAACCCGTTCGCGTGTTCCTGGATCAGACCGACCACTCTCGGTTTCTCGTCCAGGCTGGCACCAACAAGCTCACCCCTTCCGCCCTGGGCGAACGCCTCATGCAGTACGGCTTGGCCCAACTGGAGCGCGGCGACCTCACGCCGCTGGAAGGTGCCACCACCCCGGCCCGCCCGGAACCGGGGCGCTAATCATGTTCCTGCCTGCCCGTCACCCGTCGCCCATCGGTCGCACGGCTCCCCAGGCCGGAACCGTGGGCCCCGTCATACCCTGCGCAGCACGGGTTGACGGGGCCCGCGGGATCGGCCGCCGTGCATCACGACCGATGGCACGCGGTGTCGGGTGGGCAGACGCCTGCCCGGAGCCCCGAGTTCTGAGGGAGCGGGCCAAGCGGTGTCTCCACGGGCGCGCCTACGGTCACGCCGCGCTCCTCTACGCCCAGGCGGAACACCTAACCCGGATGCTCGATCCCGAGTCGTCCGACTTGTCTGAGCTAGTCGTACTCGCTCGCCACTGCCACACCCTGGCAACCAAGTACCAACGCTAAAAGGAATCCAATCATGGCCATGATCAACACCATCGTCGCCCGCGTCTCCGGCGCTTCCCGCTACGAATTCGAAGGCCGCAAAGGCGGCAAGGTCAGCATCATCGACGAAGTCGACGCCGACAACGAAAACCAGATCGGCATGCAGAACTCCGACATGTCCGCCGACTTCGGCGTGGTCGACCAGATCCGTAACGCCGGCGTCGAACTGCCCTGCAACCTGGAACTCGACGTCGAACTCCGCATGGTTCGCGCCGGCCAGAACCGGGCGCAGACCACCTCGCTGCACGTCATCGCCGCCCGCCGTCCCAAGGGCGCCGGCTCGGCACCGACCAGCAACGCCAAGCCCGAACCGGCCAAGGCGTAACGCCACACCAGGATAACGAGGAGCCACCCATGACCGCAGAACAGTTCGATCAACTGTGGCTCCTCACGTTTTGTACCGGACTCGTCCTCTGCTTCGGGCTCGGTGCAATCAAGGGTGGCCAACGATGAGTTCCGCAACGCTCATCGGCTACCTGCTAGCCGCCTACGCCCTCGGTTGGGCGTGGGGTAAATCAACACTCGCATTCAAACAATTCATGGAAAAAACCACATGAAAACTCAACTGCAAAACGCTGTCGCTCGTACCCGCAACATCGCCAAGTCCGTCTCCGGCAAAGCCGCCCTGATCGGTGCCGGTACGCTCGCAGGCACCACCGCCGCCATGGCCTCCGAAACCGGCTCCGCTGCCTCTGCCGCGTTCACCGAACTGCAAACGCAGGCCAGCGACATGGCAAGCCAGGCCTGGCCTATCGTCACCGCCGTCGTCGGCTCGCTCCTGGCGATCGGACTGTTCAAGAAGTTCGCCAACAAGGCCACCTAAGTCGGTGGTTCAACCGGCCCCGATTCCCGCCCACGGCGAACACCGGGGCCGGTCAATCAAGGGGCCTTCCGGGGCTCCTTTTTTGTTGGTGATTTATGAAAAAAATCATTCTCCTGCTTTTATTGTGCTTTGCTTTTTTCTCTTCTGCTAATGCGTTTGCTGACGGATCTGTCGACCATTATCTTCAATATAGTGAAGATGATGATTGCTCTACTGTTTCACCTGCTCATGGCATTGAGCAGCTTACGCTTCGTTATCCGAATAACGTTATTGTTTATACCGGCATTTCGTTTTATGATAACTACCATAGCCGCATACGCTGTAAAGTTTCTGCTGCTATATATAATCCAGATACTTTTGACTTTAGTTCACAATCGCCGTCTGATATCTACAACTATGTATTCACCGATGAACAATGCCAATCCGCTTATGGCGGTTCTGGCGATATCAATGGCCTTCCTTCTAATTTTTCGCCCGGTGGAACGGTTTCTACGGGTGCTTGTGAGATTACCGATGCCGATAACGCGCTAGTTTGTTCTGTTAATCCTGATGGTACTAAGCAATGTCGCAGCGAACATTGGTTTGCTACTTCTACGGGTAATGATAACTCTATCGATGGTTCGATGTCTCTCGTTACATTTGACGACGATTCATTATTTACGCCTACTGACGATCCTAGTTCGTGTTCGGGCGGTTATTATAGTTCGGGCGGTAACTCGTATTGTTATAACGGGTCGCCGGATAACTCGGATAATATTGAAACCTTTGATCCCCCTGGGGGAACTGACGATAGCGATGGCGGCTCTACTGGCGGCGATTTAGGCGGTAGCACGGGCGGCGATAGCGGCTCCGGCGGCACCGATGGCGGTTCCGATACCGGTGGCAGCACGGGCGGCGGATCAACAGGCGGCGGCTCTACTGGTGGCGGCTCGACAGGGGGTGACAGCGGCTCGGATGACTCGACCGGCGATGACGGTGGTTCCGATAGCGGTGGCTCGACCGGTGGCGATTCCGGATCGGGCGGTTCGACGGGTGGCGATTCCGGCACCGATGACGGTACCGACGATGGCGAGGGGCTGGATGGCGTCATCGATGCCATCGGCAGTGTTCGCAAGGCCATCAACGATGGTTTTGATGGCCTTGTTGACAAGTTAAGCCAGCATACTGACGACACTATCCAAAAGTTTGCTGATGCTGCGCCTAGTCAAGCCGATTATGACGCTCAGTTCGGTAGCAAGGCGGATCATGAGACTGAACTTGAAGAGCAGCTAAATGAAAACGCGGGTGAGCTGACTCAATTAATTGACGGTTCTGGTTCTGAGTTTCAACAATGGTACAACACCCTCGGCGGTTATTTCGGCAGTTATTTTCCCACGCTTCCTAACCAGTCTTGTACCCCTCTCGTTTTTGGTGCCGGAAAACCCTACAGCTTCACTATCTCATGTGACATTTTTGAAATGATTCGGCAGGCACTTGGATGGATTCTTGCCGTATTTACTGTATGGGTTGTGCTTTCCACCATGTTTAGTGCTCGACCTAACTAAGAAGGAGGTTTTTATGCCTGCTGCTCTTGCCGCTGTATGGGCTTCTTTAGTAGGAGCTATAACTGAAGGCAATTTTCTTGCCCATGTTTGGGTCTTCAGTATCAAGATGTCCCTTCGCCTAGCCTTGTTTATGATCAAGGTTGGCGCCTTATTGATTATTATCGGTGTCATTGGCAATGGTGTTCAAAGCGTCTTGGAAGGCTTGAATGTCTCTTTGCCTTCTTTCCTTCAGGACGGATTGGCTCGCATTCTTCCTGCGGATTTCTACTTTTGTTTGTCCGCCATTATTACGGCTAAATTATTGGTTTTTGCCTTTAATGTATCTAGCCGTCTCATTTCCATGTTTATGGCTGATTTCTAATGGCCGTCTACGTCGTGACCGGCAAACTCGGCGCCGGCAAAACCCTGGTCGCCGTGGGCAAGATCAAGGACAAGCTCAACCGGGGCTGCCCGGTGGCGACCAATCTGGATCTCCGGCTGGACAAGCTCATCGGGGAGAAGCCGAAGAACACCCGCGTCTATCGCATTCCCGACAAGCCCCAACTGGCCGACCTGGAAGCGATCGGTCGCGGCAATGACACCTACGACGAGTCCAAAAACGGTCTCCTGGTGCTGGACGAGTGCGGTACCTGGTTCAACTCCCGCTCCTGGGCCGACAAGTCACGCCAGGCCGTCATCGACTGGTTTCTCCACGCCCGAAAGCTCGGCTGGGACATCATCTTTCTTATCCAGGATCTCTCGATCATGGATAAGCAGGCCCGCGTCGCCCTGGCCGAGCACGTCGTCTACTGTCGCCGCCTGGATCGCCTCTCGATCCCCTTCATCGGCTCGCTCTGGTCGATGTTCGCCGGCGGCAAGCTACCCATGCCGAAAGTTCACCTCGGCATCGTCAAGTACGGCGACAGCCCCACCAGTCTCGTCGTCGAGCGCTGGACCTATACCGGCCGCTCTCTCTACCCCGCGTACGACACCAAGCAGGCGTTCTCCGACGCCTACCCGCACCAGACCTATTCCATGCTCCCGCCGTGGCTCACTCACGGCGTTTTCCGCGTGCCACGCGACGCAAGGTTCTATATGCGCCTGACCCGTATCTACTGGAAACGCTTCAACCGCCCCTTGATGGCGGCCGCCGCTTTCGTCCTGGGCATCGTTCTCACCACGTCCGTCCTGATCGTCGATGAAGTCAGCGCACGAAACGGCACCCCGGACCCCGAGGCCACGCCCGACACCCCCGCGCCCACGGTCGACCTCACGGCCTACCAACGGGCGCGCATCACCGGGTATGCCCAGCTGGGCGACCTCACCACCTATCGACTCCTGGACGGCGACAACCGGCCCACCACCAGTAACGATCTCGAGCGCCAAGGGCTCACCGTCGTTCCCCTGGGTGCCTGTCACCTCCGCCTCGAATCTGGAGCCCAACATGCCGACATCGGTTGCTAGTCACACCCTGGCCGCGCTTGCGCTTGCCGCCGCGTTCTCCGTCCCTGCCGCTCACGCCATGCCCATCGATATGCAGGACGCGGACGTTCGCGATTTCGTTCACTGGTACTCGCAGGAAACCCAGTCCCCCATCGCCATCGATCCCAGCGTAAACGGCACGCTCACCGTCTATGCCCCGGACGTCACCCCGGAACAGCTCCCCGAGTTCTTCCAGGGCGTGATGCAGTCCCACGGCTATCAGCTGGTTCCCGGCAACCCGCCGACGCTGGTATCCGCACGCCCGACCGATGACTTCATGGGCCGGATCGGGATGCTCGAACCCCAGCAGCCGACCGTCTCCCGCGTGCTGCCGATTACGCATCTTCGCGCCGACGATCTCGCGCCCCTGGTCGATGCCTTCCTGTCCCGGACTACCACCGGCAGCCTGAACACCGCCAATGCCCAGGTCCTCCATTCGACCAACGCGCTCCTGGTCAACGCCCCTGCCGATCGGGTCGACGACCTGGAACGGCTGTTGCCCCAAATCGACGTCACCCGCGCCCAGGTACTGATCCAGGCAATCATCTTCGAAACCACCGATGGCGATACCTTCGATCTCGGCGTCTCGTTCGGTCGGGCCAGGAACGGCAGCAACCCCGCCGGCGGCTTCAACACCTCCAGCCTCGGCACCTCGCTTTCCACGCCTGGCGCCTCGTTCGGGATCTTCGACGGCGATACCCTCGCGCTGGCCGTGAATGCGATCCGCCGCGACTCCAACGCCCGCGTGCTCTCCACGCCGCAGATCCTCACCCTGTCCGGTCAGCGCGGCACCATCAGCGTCGGCCAGAACGTCCCGTTCATCACCGGACGAATCACCGGCGAAGCGGCCAACATCGAAAACCCGTTCCAGACCATCGAGCGCAAGGATATCGGCATCACCCTGAACGTCTTCCCGGTGGTCACCCCCTCGGGCCTCGTAGTCATGGACGTCAACACCGCCGCCGACAGCCTCACGGACTCGCTGCTGGCCTCGGACATCATCACCAACCAGCGCAGCATCGCCACCACGGTGCAGATCCAGTCCGGCCAGTCGGTCCTCCTGGGCGGCCTCGTCTCCGAGGAAAACCGCCGCCAGGACAACTCGGTCCCGGTGCTCTCCGATATCCCCGTCATCGGCGCGCTGTTCCGCTCCACTTCGACCAGCAACCAGACCAGCAACCTTTACGTGCTGCTCCAGGCCACCGTGCTACCGGCTCAGGAAACCGCCTCATGACCTCGGCTATCGATAGTTTTTCCCGCGACGATCGCGGCGGATCTCATAGGCAAGCGCTATCCAACGCCTGGGTACCGCTCGCTCAATGGCTCGCGATCCTGACCATGACGGTCGAACACGTCTCCAAGTTCCTGTGGCCGGCTGCCGCGTTCACGCCCTGGGCCATCACCCTCGGTCGCGTCGCGTTCCCGCTGTTCGCCGGCATGGTCGCCTGGCACCTCGTCCACAACACGCGACGTCCCACGCGCTACGGCCTCCGTCTGCTCGGTGTCGGCGCGCTGGCCCAACTGCCCTATCTCCTGGTCGTCGCGCCCAAGCTGAACGTCTGCTTCACCCTGGGTCTCGGCCTGCTCGCCGTCGTCGCCCTGCAACGACTCCAGGAACGCTACCTTCAGGCCGCCGTCGGCATCGTCCTGGTCATCCTGGCCGTCTCGATCAGCCCTTACGTCGAATACGGCCTGTTCGGCCTGCTCCTGGTCCCGGCGTTCGCCCTGGCGTTCCGTTACCCACACCGCACCGCCGCCGCGATCCCGGTATTGCTCCTGGCCGCCGTCATCAACGGTCCGCCGCTACACATGCTCATCAGCACCGTCACGGCCATGACGCTCGTTCTCCTGGCCAGCGGATCGCTCCGCCTCGACGTCCCGGTCCCGGCCATACCGCGTCCGCTCCGGCTCTCCTGGTATCCGCTCCATCTGGCCGTCATTGCGGCTCTGTCCTTTCTACTCGTTTCCGCCTGACAGGAGGCCGCCATGTACCTTCTTCAAAAACCCCGTTTTGAAGCACTGTTCTCTGAGATGTCCAAGCGCCATCCGGTCTACCTGGGCGCGTTCCGATTCCCGGTTGCCGACTCCGATCGCTGGATACTCGCCATGACTGTCCAGACAAATTACTGGTTCCTCGGTGCTCAACGGGGCGGCCTTCGTCAATTCCGCAACCTTGAGACGTTGCAGGCCTACACCGTCACCACCCTGGGCGCTGATGCCTTCTCGGTACACCACAGCTACCCGAATCAATTTCCCGATTTTGATAACCAGATCGGTTTACGCGCCCATCCGCAGCACAACCGGCACGAATCAGCAGGCAGGGCGAGACCCTCCCTGTAGCACGTCTCGCAGAATGACAACGAACCAATCCATAGAGCATCACAGCGTATCGTTTTGGAGTTTTATAAAAATGAACACCTGGGAACGCGGAACACTCGAATCGCTGGCACGCGGTGAGATGGACCCGAGGGGCAATCTGTTTTTCAGTCCCAAGGGGCAACAGAACCACGCCTGCATCAAGATCCTGAACGCCGGCGTCGACACCGTGCGCCAGCTCTACGCGGGCAAGCCCTGCCTCGCCCTGTTCGACCGTATCATCGAGATCTACCAGCAAGGCCGCGGGGCCACCATCGACCTGTTCGGCTCCACCTGGGTCGTCGGTGCCGGCACCTCGACCAGCGGCTTCCGCTACCGCCTGCAGAACAATGACCTGGGCGTGATCGTTCTGTTCTACGCCCGACACACCAAGGTCGAGAACATCGGCACCCATCTCAAGATCGAACTGTCGCCCCACTTCATCCAGGAGCGCAGCACCAGCGACGTGCAGACCTACCTCGACACCATCGCCAAGGAACTGCTCTCCTACGTCGAGCCGATGGGCTGCGCCGTTCACCTCGCTCTGGACGTCCAGGGCTGGGAGCCCCCGAGCGACTTCATGGACCGCTTCGTCACCCGCTCCAAGCGCATCGTTCGCAAGAACGCCATCAGCGATTTCGAGATCACCAGCGGCGAAGTCGCCACCCAATACGCCTACGGCCAAAGCTACCTGTTCGGCTCCGCCGGGGCGCTCCAGTGCGCCATCTACAACAAGACCCGCGAAGCCCACGCCCGCGACAAGATCCACTTCTGGGAAAGCATCTGGGAACGGGCGTCCAGCGACGATCCCACCGTCTCCGACTACGACCCCGAACGTGACGTGTGGCGCGTCGAGATGCGATTCCATCAATCCGTGCTGCGGGAGTTCGCCCAAGGCATCCCCTGCAACGTCGACACCGGCGAATGCCTCGACATGGAACACGGCTTCCAGCGCTTCATCGACGTCGTGCCCCACCTCACCGGCCTCTGGCGCACCGCGCTCAAGACCTATCGGCTCGACCACTCTCGCGGCCTGATCGACAGCGCCTGGCAACTGCTCCAGGAAGACGCCCGGTTCTACGATCACGAACCCCACTTCCTCTACAAGCGAGCCCGCAAGGCTCCCGGCCTCGGCAACGAAAAGAACGTCGCCCTGGTCGTGGGTAACCTTATCTCGCTCTACGCGCGCCAGGGCTTCACCACACACCAGGCCATGCACTACCTCACCCAGTGCGGCGCCTGGGACGACATCGCCAATTACTACCGACGACGAGGCATAGACGCAGCTCAGCTACGGCTGCTCATCTCGCAACGGCTCGTCGAGCGGCGCTTACTGGGGAAGGCAGCATAGTGGCAATCAAGAAAACCGAGTCAGGTTGGAAAGTGGACGTTCGCCCGAATGGTCGGGACGGAAAGCGCGTACGCCGCACCTTCAAGACCCAGGCCGAAGCCAGGCGCTTCGAAAACAAGATCCTCGCCCAGGTCGCCGATGGCCAGCAATACGCACCACTCAAGCGCGACCGCCGTCGACTAATGGAGTTCGCCACGCTCTGGTATGACGTCCAGGGTGTAGGGCTCAAGGATGGCCGTGGCAGATACCGCAAGATGCAGCAACTAGCCGGACTCATGGGCAATCCTGTCCTATCGACGTTGACCCCGATGGATATGGTGCGCTTTCGCCAGCAACGTCTCGATGCCGGCATCTCGCCCAACACGACCAATCACGATCTCGCGCACCTTCGTGCCATGGTCAACGTCGCGATCCGCATGGGCGAATACCGGGGGGAAAACCCTTTCGCAGCGGTCAAGGCGATCCGGTTACCCGAGACTGAACTCTCCTACCTCGACCAGGAAGGCATCGACGTTCTATTCAGCCAGTTGCGTCAATCCCGGAACGCCCACGTGATGCTGGTCGCCCGCCTATGTCTTAACACTGGCTGCAGATGGAGCGAGGCACAGACGCTGCGAAGTGAGAACGTCCAGCATGGCCGTGTGACTTACGTAGGAACTAAGAACGGGCGCAACCGCACCGTACCTTTACCCGCCGATCTCTTCGACGAGCTCAAAGCGCACGGCCCACGTATTGGCCGTCTGTTTCCCCAGGACGCCTATCAAGCGTTCAGCCTAGCCTTGAACCGAAGTGGGATTGAGCTGCCTAAGGGCCAACGCACCCATGTTCTACGGCATACTTTCGCCAGCCACTTCATCATGAACGGGGGCGACCTGCTGACGTTGCAGAAGATCCTTGGACACCGGACGATCCAAATGACCATGCGCTATGCCCACCTCTCACCTGATCATCTCGCGGACAGCATCAAATACGGCCCGAAATTCGAGTGTGGTCAAAGTGGGGACACGGTACGGAAATGGAACCCTGGGACGGGCCGAAAATTGACGTAAGCTATTGATTTAATGGTGGGCCCAGTAGGACTTGAACCTACGACCAAGGGATTATGAGTCCCCTGCTCTAACCAACTGAGCTATAGGCCCTGAAACGCGGGAGCCGTATGATAACCAAAGCGGCCGGCACAGGCCAGCCGCTGTTGAAGGTTTGCACGTCCAGGGAGGACACAATGTCATCGAAAACGATCATCCGCCGTATCATGGGTGTCGGTCTGGCTGCCGGTTTGACGGCGTTCCACGGTGTGGCGCTGGCGGCCTGGCAGCTCGATCCCGAACAGTCCCAGGTCACGGCAACGGTGACCGAAATCACCAGCGGCGGCGAGTCGATTCCCCATGAGCACTCGCTGCGCCGCATGGAAGGCCAGATCAGCGCGGACGGCACGCTGCAACTGCCGATCCGCCTCAACCAGACCGACGTGCTCGATAGCCTTGGCGAGCTGCCGCCGTGGATGTCCTCGCTCACCAGCACCACGCTGGTCACGGTCGTCACTCGCCTGCCGCCGGAACGCATCAACTCGCTGGCGGTCGGTCAGTCGACGGTCGAGATACTCACGCTGAGCACGGAATCCAACGGCGAGCAGCGCCAGGAGAAGCTGCCGGTGCGCTTCACCCGGGAGGCGGCCGATGTGGTGCGCGCGCGCAATGCCGAGCCGGTCTCGCTCGATGGCAAGGAACTGATGAAGAACCAGACCGTGCGTTCGATCCTGTCGCTGATCGGGTATCAGCAGATCGGCGACGAGGTGCCGGTCGAACTGGATGCCGTGCTGGTCGACCGTTGAGCGATGCCTGACACCGTCACCCCGTTCGAGACGCTACCCGCCGGCTGCCACTCGCCACGGAGCGAGTGGCCTTGGCGGCTCGCGCTGCCGGAGGCCCGGTTCAGCGCGCTGTGCTTCGACCCCCAAACGCTTTGCGACGCGAATCTGGGCGCCTGGGAGCTCGCCTTGCCGGATCGCCTGACGACAGCGGCAGCCAAGCGTCGGGCGGAGTTCCTGGGTGGCCGCCTCACCGCTCGGCGCGCGCTTGCCGCGCTGACCGGGTCGCCCTCGACACCAGCGCAGGACGCCGAACAGCTGCCCGTCTGGCCAGCCGGCACCGTCGGCTCGATCACACATAGCCGAGGCCTGGCAGCGGCGGTGGTCGCCAATCGGGCAGCCTATCAGGGGGTCGGGCTGGACGCCGAGGTCGTGATGAGTGGCGAACGCGCCCGGCGGCTGGCGGGGCAGATTCTGGTGGCCTCGGAGCTGGCCTGGCTGGACCGGCTGCCCGCCGAGCGGCAGGGAGAGTTCCTTACCCTGGTGTTCTCGCTCAAGGAGAGCCTGTTCAAGGCGCTCTATCCGCTGGTGGGGCAGCGCTTCTACTTCCCCCATGCCCGCCTGATCGAATGGAACGCCGAGGCGGGCGCGGCGTCGATCGAACTGCTCAAGACGCTATCGCCGCAGTGGCCAGCCGGTGCGCGTCTATCCGGGCAGATCGCGAAAATCGATGATTATTTGTTGACGTTGATCGCCATATCTCCACAATCATGAGCATGCGAACTTCTCCGGGCCTCGTGCGGTCTCTGGAAGAGACGTTATCGGCCAACTCATGGATGCCCAGCCAAAATGATCAAATGGATTCTCATACTGCTGTTCGTGGCCAGTGTGCTGTATACGCACTATCGCGGCCGTGTACGCCACAAGCCGCTGCGTCAGCTGTCCGACCACTCCACGTTCATGTCGCCGATCAATGCATTGATGACGCTCTTCGGCCGCGACAAGGATCAGCCCTATCACGATCTGGCGAATTATCCCGAGCTCGAACGACTGACGAGCAACTGGGAGACGATTCGCGACGAAGCGATGGCGCTGCAGGACCATATCAAGGCCTCTTCACGCTATGACGATGCCGGCTTCAACTCCTTCTTCCGTCGCGGCTGGAAGCGCTTCTACCTGAAGTGGTACGGCGAAAGTCACGCCTCGGCCGAACAGCTCTGCCCGCAGACGACGCAGTTGCTGGCGGGCATCCCCAACGTGAAGGCAGCGATGTTCGCCGAGCTGCCGGCCGGCAGCCACCTGACGCTGCATCGCGATCCTTACGCCGGCTCGCTTCGCTACCATCTGGGCCTGATCACGCCCAACGACGACCGCTGTTACATCGACGTCGACGGCGAAAAGTACAGCTGGCGCGACGGTGAGGCGGTGATGTTCGACGAGACCTATCTGCATCGTGCCGAGAACGGCTCGGAACAGAACCGCATCATTCTGTTCTGTGATATCGAGCGGCCGATGAAATACGGCTGGGCGCGCAGCCTCAACCACTTCTTCGGCCGCACGGTGATGGCTGCCGCCAGCTCGCCCAATGATGACAACGACCGTACCGGCGGCCTGAATCGCGCCTTCAAGTACATCTACGCCGTACGCCGGCAGGGCAAGGCGCTAAAGAAGCGCAACAAGACGCTCTACTACGCCATCAAGTGGGCGCTGTTTGCCATCGTGATCATCGCCATCATCGCCTGGTGAAATCGTCCGAAGGAGTTGCGGGCCAGCGAATTGCTGGTCCGCGTTCTTCTTTCCCTCTTCCCTCTTCCCTCTTCCCTCTTCGCCAGATCCTCGGCTCCCATCCGCCGCGTTTTATAGCGCCTGAATCGGGTTATTGTAAATAATTGTCATTTCGGTTCAGAAACGAGCCTCCCCTGCGTCTTCTCATGAGCCATATCCGTGGATAAGAACGATTTTCATTCAAGGGGAGCTTGTCGTTCATGCATTATGTTCTGCGTTATCCGGTCAGCGCACTGGCCTGCGCTTGCCTGTCGTTTCCGGTTTGGGCCCAGCAGACGGTAACGACCTCGACACCCACGACGAGCAGCGATTCCGCGTCGCTCGACACGGTCACGGTGACCGGCCAGTCCGCCGCCACCAAGACCGAGACGCCCGTCCTCGAAACGCCGCAGACCGTTTCCAACGTCGACCGTGAGGAGATGGACGAGCGCGGCGTGCGCACCTTGCGTGAAGCGGCCCAGTACACGCCCGGGGTCTACACCAACCAGGTCGGCGCCTCCAATCGCTACGACTACCTAGTCATGCGCGGCTTTTCCGATGGCAGCCTGAGCAACACTTATCTCGACGGGCTCAAGGTGATGGGCGATGCCAACGGCTATAGCTCGATGGTGATCGATCCCTGGTTTCTGGATAACGTCGAGATCGTCAAAGGGCCGGCCTCGGTACTCTACGGGCGCTCGTCTCCCGGTGGTCTCGTGGCCTTGACCAGCAAGAAGCCGCTGTTCGAGAACCGCAACGAGCTCCGTTTCAGCACCGGCACCAATAGCCAGCGCAGCGCCGCGTTCGATTTCTCCGGCCCGCTGGACGACGAGCGGCGCGTCGCCTATCGCCTGGTCGGCATCGGCAGCAAGGCGGACACCCAGTTCGATCACGTAGAAGAAGAGCGCTACGCCATCGCGCCCTCGATCACCTGGGACGCCACCGACGATACCTCCATCACGCTGATGGCCTATCTACAGAAGGATCCGGAAGGCGGCTATCACTCCGGTGTGCCCTACGAGGGCGCCGTCAGCCGCCACAACGGCCGACATATCAGCAACAATTTCTTCGACGGCGAAGACGACTACGACAAGTTCGAGCGCACCCAGCGCATGTTCGGCTACAACCTCGAGCATCGCTTCAGCGACAACGTCACCGGTCGTCAGAAGCTGCGCTATCTGAACTCGGACGTCGAACTGAACCAGGTTTACGGCTACGGCTGGGTATCGACGGATTCCAACGAATTGAACCGATACTACTCGGGAGGCCGCGAATCCCTTGACGCCTGGACGCTCGACAACCAGGTGGAAGCGAAGCTCCAAAGCGGCTTCATCGACCATACCGTGCTGGTCGGCGTGGATTATCAGAAGCGCAAGAACGACATCACCTGGACCTATGGTTCCTTCCCCAGTCTCGATGCCTTCAACCCCAGCTACGGCGCCGATCCGATCGGAGAGATTGGGGTCACCAACGACGAGCGCCATGAACTCACCCAGACCGGCATCTATCTGCAGGACCAGATGGCGATCGATCAGTGGCGCCTCACCTTGGGCGGCCGCTACGACTGGGTCGATATCAAGAACAAGAACCATCTCACCGATAGCGAAAGCACACTCGACGACACCCAGTTCAGCGGTCGTGTCGGTGCGCTCTACCTGTTCGACAATGGCCTCGCGCCCTACCTGAGCTACAACACCGCCTTCACGCCGACCAGTTTCGTCGACGCGGAAGGCGATCTGCTGGAACCCATGGAGGGTGAACAGTGGGAAACCGGGCTCAAGTATCAGCCGCCGGGCAGCCGGGATCTCTATACCCTGTCGCTGTTCCGGATCAATCAGGAGAACGTGGCCACCAAGGAGCAGCCCAACGACCCTTATCGCTCCGTGGGCGAGATCCGCTCCCAGGGCGTCGAGCTTCAGGCCCGCACCTGGCTGACCGACAACTTCCGCCTGCAGGCGGGCTACAGCTATACCGACATCCGCTACACCAAGAGCGACGACCCGGAAGAGGACGGCAACTACGCCATCTATGCGCCGCGCCACCAGGCCAGCCTGTGGGGACACTATTCCTTCAAGAACGGCGCCTTCGACAACGGCGCGCTCGACGGGCTGGATGTCGGCGTCGGCGTGCGTTACTACGCGGATGTCTATGCCGATCGCGCCAACACCGAAACGGTTCCCGATTACACCCTGGTGGATGCCGCAGTGGGCTATGACCTGAGCCAGATCGGGCTGCAGGGCGTCAGCGCCCGGGTCAACGTCGGCAACCTGCTCGACAAGGAGTACGTGGCGTCGTGCAACTCGCTCGAGTACTGCTACTTCGGCGCGGAGCGTAACGTGACCGCCACGGTCTCGTACCAGTTCTGACGGGTCATTTCGCAGCCGCCAACCCGGCCGCGTGATCCAAGTGGGGCACAGGGACGTGCCCGTCTCATCGCGAATCACCCGAAGCGCATTTCACCGACGCAGTCATTACAGCGCACGCCATCTGTGCGCAGGGGTGCCTTTGTCCGAAATTCGGCTCGAGAAGCCTCGGAAAGGCGCTACACGACAGGCAATCAGGAGGATCTGTCATGCGACATGACACGGAATTCGTCACGCCCATTCCTTTGCATCGGCCCCGGTCGCCAGGCCGGCCAGATTCGGTCGATCTGTTCAACGACCGGTCGCTGGATGCCTATCGCAGCGGCATGCAGCGCTGCGTGGATCTGGTGCGCCGCACGCTGACCCAAGCACAAGGCCCCTGCAGCGGCATCGAGCCCCACGAACTGCAGCCCGCGTTCGAGGCGATCGATCTCGACCGGCCGCTCGGCGATCTCGATGCCAGCCTCGAGGAGGTCCAGCGGCTCTATCTCGATCACGCCGTGCATTTCCATCACCCGCGCTACGTCGCGCATCTCAACTGCCCCATCACGCTGCCCTCGATCCTGGCCGAGGCGATCGCCACGCCGCTCAACACCGCAGTGGAAACCTGGGACCAGAGCGCCGGCGCGACCCTGATCGAGCAGAAGCTGATCGACTGGACCGCGGCACGCATCGGGCTTGGCGACGACGCCGACGGGGTGTTCACCAGCGGCGGCACCCAGTCCAACCTGATGGCACTGGCCATCGCCCGCGATAGCGCCTGCGAAGCGATGCCCGGACACGCCGGCAATCGCCATCACGGGCTCCCCCCGAACTTCCGCCAGCTACGCATCCTCACCTCCGAGGTCAGCCACTTCAGCGTGCAGAAGGCGGCCGCGCTGCTGGGTCTCGGCTATGACGCCGTGATCGCCGTGCCGAGTGATGCCAGCAAGCGCATGGATATCGCCGCGCTGCAGACGGCGCTGAAGGAGTGCGACGAGGCGGGGCTGATCCCGTTCGCGATCGTCGCCACCGCAGGCACCACCGACTTCGGCAGCATCGACCCGATTCCCGCCATTGCCGAGCGCTGCCGCCAGCGCGGCATCTGGCTGCATGTCGATGCGGCCTACGGCGGCGGGCTGCTGCTCTCCTCGCGCCATCGCCACTGGCTCGCCGGCATCGAGCAGGCGGACTCGGTCGGCATCGATTACCACAAGACCTTCTTCCAGCCGGTGAGCTGCAGCGCCTGCCTGGTGCGCGATCGCCGCCAGCTGCGCCATGTCACCTACCACGCCGACTATCTCAACCCCCGCGACCAGGCCGAGGGAGGTACCCCGGACCTGGTCAACAAGAGCCTGCAGACGACCCGGCGCTTCGACGCGCTGAAGCTGTGGATGAGCCTGCGCACGCTGGGCGCCGATCACCTGGGCGACTGTCTCGACGACGTGATCGAACTGACCCGTCAAACCTGCCGCGTGCTTCGAGCGCGTGATGATTTCGACGTGCTGATGGCTCCGGCGCTGAGCACGCTGGTGTTTCGCTATCGCCCCACGGCGCTGGAAGAGGGTGCCCGGATCGAGGCGATCAACCGCCGGATTCGCCAGACGCTGTCGCGACGTGGCGAGGCGGTGGTCGCCGCCACCCGGGTCGACGGGCGCTTCTATCTCAAGTTCACCCTGCTCAATCCCATGACCCGCCTCGAGGATCTGACCGCCCTGATCTCGGAGATCGCCGATATCGGCGCGTCCTTGATGTCGCCCCAGGTATCGCCCGCTGCCCGCCCGTCAATCGTTCGGAGAAAGACCTCATGCTGAGCCGCATCCATGACTTCATCGCCATCGGTCTGGGGCCGTTCAATCTCGGCCTCGCCTGCCTGACCGACCCCATCGACGATCTCGATGGCCTGTTTCTCGAGCGTCGTTCGAGCTTCGACTGGCACCCCGGACTGCTGCTCGAGGACGCCACCTTGCAGACACCCTTCATGGCCGATCTGGTCACGCTGGCCGATCCGACCAGTCGCTTCAGTTTTCTCAATTATCTGAAAGCCCGGGGCCGGCTGTACAACTTCTACATCCGCGAGAACTTCTTCCTGCTGCGCAACGAATACAACCAGTACTGCCAGTGGGTCACCACGCAGCTCGAGTCGCTGCGCTTCGATCACGACGTCCAGCGCATCACCTATGACGACGACGAACGTTGCTATCACATTCACTGCCGGGACACCCGTGCGGGCGATCCCGACGACGATGCCGGCCATGATTTCGACGACAGTGGCAATCGCATCTATCGCGCCCGGCGGCTGGTACTGGGTACCGGCAGCGAGCCGATGATTCCGGCGTGCTGCCAGCCGGTGGCCGAGCGCGTGGTGCACTCCTCGCGCTATCTCGAGCACAAGGCGGCGCTACAGGCGAAGTCAGCGATCACTATCGTCGGCAGCGGCCAGAGCGCAGCGGAAATCTATCTCGACCTGCTCGACGAGATCGACGCCCACGGCTACACCCTGAGCTGGGTCACCCGCTCGCCGCGCTTCTTCCCGCTGGAGTACGGCAAGCTGACGCTCGAGATGACCTCGCCGGACTACATCGACTACTTCCACGCCCTGCCCGAGTCGACCCGTGACGAACTGATGCGCCAGCAGAAAGGGCTCTACAAGGGCATCGATCTCGACCTGATCAACACCATCTATGACCGCCTCTACACCAAGAGCCTGCAGGGCAAGGTGGATACCCACCTGCTCACCTGCGCCGAGCTGGAAAGCTGCCATTTCGATGCCGCCCATCGCCGCTTCGACCTGACCTTCACCCAGACAGAGCAGAACCGGCGTTTCCAGCACCGGACGGCGGGGCTGATTCTCGCCACCGGCTACGCGGCGCACAGGCCGGACTTTCTGGCTCCGATCGAGCACCGCATCCGACGGGACGACGCGGGCCGCTACGCGGTCAGCCGTTACTACGGCATCGGCACCGACGACGACATTTTCGTCCAGAACGCTGAGCTGCATACCCACGGGCTGGTCGCGCCGGATCTCGGCATGGCGTGCTACCGCAACGCCTGCATCATCCGCGAACTGGCCGGGCGCGAGGTCTATCCGATCGAGCGCGGATTCACCTTCCAGGACTTCGGCGCGCCCGATGACCGCGTGTTCCAGCCGCAGCGGGCCACGGCGTGAGGGCTACCGAATGCCCCGATTCGCCATTCCCGATTTCCGATTTCCGACTTCCGTCAGGAGAGAGACTCATGAACTTACCGCAAACTCGACTGGCCAACGCCGAGACAGCCACCGCGACACACACCACATCTGCCAGCAGTCTCTATTCGCCCGACCTGAGATTTCAGCGCGACTGGCCGGGCATCGGCACCCTCGCCCTTCGCCCGCTCGATCTCGACCGGGACATCGACACCGTGTTCGACTGGGTCAACCGCGATAGTGCCCGCTTCTGGGGCATGAACGGCGATAGCCGAGATCAGGTCACGGCTTTCTACCGCGACATGGCGCAGAGCGACAGCGCCCAGGCCTTTCTCGGCCTCCACGATGGCCAGCCGGCGTTTCTGGTCGAATGCTACGACCCGCGCCACGATCCGGTCGGCGAGCACTACCCGGTTCAGCCCGGCGACCGTGGCATGCACTTTCTAGTCGCGCCGAGAAACCCGGCGACATCGCCGATTCACGGCTTCAGTCAGGCCGTGATCGATACCGTCGTGGCGTTCCTGTTCAGCGACCCGGCAACGCAGCGGATCGTCGTCGAGCCGGACGTCACCAATGCCAAAATCCATCCGCTCAACCGTCGCGCCGGGTTCGTCTACGAAGGCGAGATCCAACTGGCAGAGAAGACCGCCCGGCTGGGGTTCTGCACCCGCGAGCGATTCGAGTCGCTGCACGCCTCGCAGCGCCCCAACACCGCAATGGACGAAGCGGTCGACCATCTCCGCCCCGACCGCTGGCAGCGCGCCAATCGCGACCTGCTGGGCAAGGCGATCAGCGAGTTCGCCCACGAGCGGCTGCTGGCGCCGTTAGCGGAATCTCTTCCCGAGGCCGATGGCTGGGCCGATTACCGGCTCACCACCGATAGCGACAGCATCGTCTATCGTTTCCGCGCCCGCCGGATGGCGCTGGATCACTGGTGGATCGACAAGGGAACGCTTGCCAAGACCCGCGACGGCGATCCGCAAGCGTTGGACGTGGCGCAATTTCTACTGGAATGCCGGACGCGGCTGAACATCGATCCCGACAATCTGCCCACCTACCTGGAAGAGATCGCCAGCACCCTGGCCGGCATGGCCTACAAGCTTGGCCGAGACGTGCCGCCGGCCGGCGAACTCGCACTGGCCGATTTCCAGATCGTGGAGACGACGATGAGCGAAGGCCATCCCTGCTTCGTCGCCAACAGCGGGCGGATCGGCTTCGATATCGAGGACTATCACCGCTATGCGCCGGAAGCCGGCGCCGCGATTCGCCCCGTCTGGCTGGCGGCAGCGCGTCACTGCACGACCTACAGCGCCATCGACGGGCTCGACTTCGAATCGCTCATCGAAGACGAACTGGACGCCTCGGTACGGGAGCGTTTCGTGGCCCGACTGCGTGCGCTCGGCCTCGACCCCGACGACTACCTGTTGATGCCGGTTCACCCATGGCAGTGGCGCCACAAGCTGGCGATCACCTTCGCCGGCGAAGTGGCCGAGCAGCGCCTGGTGCTGCTCGGCGAGGCGGACGACGATTACCGCGCCCAGCAGTCGATCCGCACCTGGTTCAACGTCTCGCGGCCCCGGCGGCGTTACGTCAAGTTCGCGCTGTCGATCCTCAACATGGGTTTCATGCGCGGGCTGTCGCCCCACTACATGCGCGGCACACCGGCCATCAATGCCTGGGTCGAGAACCTGGTCGCAAGCGACGCCGAACTGCAGGCGCAGGGATTCAGCGTACTGCGTGAAGTCGCCACGCTGGGCTATCACCATGCCGGTTTCGAGGCCGCTACCGACAAGCAGAGCCCGTATCAGAAGATGCTGGCGTGCCTGTGGCGTGAGAGCCCGTACACCCGCATCTCGCCCAATCGGCGGCTGATGACCATGGCGGCGCTGCTGCACCGGGACGCCAGTGGCGACGCGCTGCTGCCGGCACTGATCGATGCCTCCGGCATCGGCGCTCGCAGCTGGATCGAGCGCTACCTGGCCGCCTACATGACGCCGCTGCTGCACTGCTTCTACGCCCACGATCTGGTGTTCATGCCTCATGGCGAAAACCTGATCCTGCACCTCGAGAATCAGGTGCCGGTCGGCGCGATCCTCAAGGATATCGGCGAGGAGACCGGCATCTTCGACAGCGGCCAGTCGCTGCCGGAAGCCGCCCGGCGCATCGCGGTGGAGGTGCCCGAAGAGCTGAAGATCCTGTCTATCTTCACCGATCTGTTCGACTGCTTTTTCCGCTTTCTGGCCGAGATTCTGGTGGCTTCGAACCAGCTCGAGGAGAACGAGTTCTGGCAACTGGTGGCGGCGTGCGTGATCGATTACCAGCAACGACACCCGGAGTTCGCCGCCAAGTTCGAACGCTTCGATCTGTTCGCGCCGGAATTCATGCTCTCCTGCCTCAACCGGCTGCAGCTGCGTAACAACCGCCAGATGATTGATCTGGCCGACCCATCGAAGAACCTGCAGTTCGCCGGCACGCTTGCCAACCCCATTGCCGCCTACCGGCCGATGTCTGAACGGCGAAACGGCTCCGGGGACGAGCGCGACGCACCGACCGTGTCGACATGAGGTAACCGACGCCCAACCCGAACCATCGCCGGGCGCACGTCGAGGTGCCCGGCCTACGACTTGTTGCCAATACGACTTATTGCTAATGATTCTCATTTTTGCCATGATCGCGTCACTTCTGTCGTTCTGCCCCCAGGGCCGCCATCATGCGCGAAGCACTGTTCGAATCTCTCTATCGTCAGCACCATCATGAACTCCTGGGCTTTCTCAGCCGCCAGCTCGATTCCCGGGATCAGGCCGCGGATCTGTGTCACGAGGTCTACCTGCGCCTGTTCAACACCGCGTCGGAAATCGTGCTCGAGAACCCGCGCGCCTATCTCTTTCGCATCGCCCGCAATCTGCTGATCGATCAACGCCGACGACAGGCGCCCGAACTGATCGCCATCGACACGCTGGCGCCGGTGCTGGTCTGCCCACGCGCCTGCCCGGAAGCCGACGCCTGCCGGCAGCAGTGTGTCCGCCAGCTCACGCAGACGTTGGCCGGATTACCGGAACGGCTACGCCAGGCGCTGATCTGGCACCGCATGGAAGGCATGACCCAGCGCGAAATCGGTGATCGACTCGGCGTTTCCGAACGCATGGCGGGGCGCTACATCGCCCAGGCCCTGACGCGCTGTCAGGCTGAGCTCGACAGCCTGGATATGGCCGTGACATGACGTCCGCTAGGGTCTGTT
>NZ_PZJT01000003.1:40391-382152 GCF_003206135.1 Salinicola salarius
GTCAACAGACCCTAGTTGCTTGGCTTGGGATACCACGCCATGCCGATGGCATGAGGCGCGGTTGGCTTGAAACCGAACTGGGCGTAGAGCCGGTGGGCCTCGCCGTCCGCCAGCAGGCTGACAAAAGCGTTTTCCGGCGCCTCGCGCAGGATATAGGCGCGAATTTCGCCCATGATCCGCTTGCCCAGGCCACGCCCCTGATGCGCCGGCTTCACGGCGATATCCACCACCTGATAGAAGCAGCCGCCGTCGCCGACGACGCGGCCCATGCCCACCGTCTCGTTTCCATATTCGCTCTCGTGAACGACCTGCACGGCAAACAGGCTGCTGGGCAAACCGCGCGCAGCGCCAGCGGCACTGCGCGGGTTCATGCCGGCTTCATCACGGAGCCTCATATAGGTATCAATCTCGGGCGGCTCGAAGATCAGGCGGTAAGCATTGTCATGATCGACGTCATCATTCATAACGTGGGATCCGTTCTGGAGTGGTTTTTCGGTTGAATGCCTGAGGCGCCATCGACCTGCAGCTGCCGTCTTTTCATCAGCCAGCGAGGCGTTCTCGACGTCGCTTTCAGCAACGGTACCAACAGCCACAACAGCGGCGCCAGCAACCAGCGATAGACGAACCGCGCGACGATCAACAGTGGCAACAGCACCACGACCCAGATCAGGAACTGCCCCAGCCAGAGCGGCCAGCCCATCCATTTCGCCAGATTGGCACCGAGCGCACTGACCAGGCTAGGGTGGCGCACCACCACGTAGGCCGTGCCAGTGATCGCCGCGACCTTGGCCGCCCGCGACAGGTTGACGAAGCGGCCGCCCCCGACCAGCACGCCACGCCCCGCCGCCCGCGCGCCCTGACCTTCGACAGCGGCTCCGGTACGTACCGCGCGGCCGGCCCGCAGCACCTTGATCGCACTGGTCATCACCAGCAGGTCAACGCCGGCCCAACCCATGTCGGCAACCCCTATGGGCTCGCCACGTCGCCACTGGCTCTCCAGATCGCGCAGGCCGCTGGTGAAGAAATCGCCGATATCGCTCACCACACGTTCACTCTGTAGCCACTGCACTTCTCCATCCGCACCGACGACGAACTGCCCGAGAAAACCGTGGCCCTCGGCCTCGAGAATGGCGATGGCAATCTGACCACGATGCGCTGGCGTCAACGTGGCCGGCGTTGCTTCGTTGTCGGCCGTCGTCGGATCCGCTTCGGGCGCCTTTTCGGCATCGTCTTGCCACCAGCGCGTCAGTTGTTCGCTTGCCGCCCGGTAGCGGGTGCCCAGCCAGTGCTGGGCGCGCAGCGTGGCGATATCGTGATCGCGGTAGTAACTCACCGGCAGCAGCGCATCGGCGCCGAAACGCACCAGCACGCGCTGGAACGCGGGATCGAGGCCGTAATCGCGCAGCGCTTCACGAGCCAGATCGCCGTGATTGCGGATCGCCAGCCAGGCAGCGGCCCAGAGCGCCGGCTCGTCGGCGTAGCTCAGAAAGAGCGCGTTGATCTCCGGCGACTCCTCGGCCAGCGCCGGCGCCAGCGACGGCAGTGCCCGCTGCGCTTCCAGGCGCACCATGCGAGGCTCGAACGGTTCGTGCGAGGCAACGGCGGTCAACACGCCCCCGGCGACGAGCGCGAACAGCACAATCGATAACCACACTTTCATGGGGTGGGGCTCCTTATCATGGGTTCGCGCTCCAGAGACAGGGATATTCGTCCGGCCAGGGACGCTGCCAATCGATAAACGACGACAAGTGTCTTTGATAAGCGTTCGTATTTGAATTAGGATTGCATTCCACCCTGTGACCCATCACTCGCTGCGAGGTTGCCCCGTCCATGTTCGAAGTCCAATCGGCGAGCTTCGAGATCGCGGGCAAGACGTTGCTCTCCCCTATCGATTTCACCTTCGGTGAAGGCCGGATCTACGGTCTGATCGGGCACAACGGTTCCGGCAAGTCGACGCTGCTCAAGCTGCTCGCGCAGCAGCAGCCGGTCAGTCACGGTAACATCCGGCTCGATGGCCGCCCGCTGTCGCAGTGGAAACCGCGAGAGTTCGCCCGCCAGGTCGCTTACCTGCCGCAGCATCTTCCCAGCGCCGAGAACCTCACCTGCCGCGAGCTGATCGGTTTCGGCCGCTACCCGTGGCATGGCCTGCTGGGGCGCCTCAATCGCCATGATCATCAGCAGATCGAGCGCGCCATCGCCCTGACCCATACCGAAGCCTTCGCCGACCGCCTGGTCGATACGCTCTCCGGCGGCGAGCGCCAGCGCGTGTGGCTGGCCATGCTGCTGGCCCAGGGTAGTCGCTATCTGCTGCTCGACGAGCCGCTGGCGGCGCTGGATATCGCCCATCAGGTCGAAGTGCTGGCGCTGGTGCGCAAGCTCTGTCGCGAACTGGGCCTCGGCGTGATCATCGTGCTCCATGACGTCAACATGGCCGCACGCTACTGCGATCATCTGGTCGCGCTGCACAGCGGCAGGCTCCTCGCCGAAGGCGAGCCCGCCAGCATGATGAACGATGTCAATCTCGAAGCCATCTACGGTATCCCCATGCGGGTGATGAATCACCCCGCCGATGCCTGCCCCATCGCGGTGCTGCAGTAGGCCATTTTCCCGGCCTCTTGTCTCGTGATCGGCGAGCGTCGTCTGCCGCCTCATGACGTATCGACATCTCCTCTGCCGGAGCGCCATGGCGCTGGACCCGCACGGCTGAACCAAGGATGCTAATCTTCAGGCTTTGCCTTCCGATTCGCCCCTTGTCTGCGAGCTCGTCATGCTGCAACCCGTTTCCCGCCAGAGCGATCTGACGCTAGAACCCGAACAGACGCCGCCACGCCCGGCGAATGTCAGTACTTTTGCCCCTCTGGGAGTCCCGGCGTTCCGGATGATCTGGATCGCCAACCTGTTCGCCAATCTCGGCGTGTGGGCGCAGTCGGTGGCGGCGGCGTGGGTGGTGACGTCGAACGACGGCGGCGCGGTGGCAGTGGCGATGATCCAGGTCGCGGCAGCGCTGCCGCTGGTGCTGATGTCGATCGTCACCGGGGTGATCGCCGACAACTACGATCGCCGCAAGGTGATGCTGCTCGGGCTGGGCATCGAAGTGCTCGGCGGGCTGTTCATCACGCTGATCTCCTTCATGAACCTGCTCTCCCCGACGCTGCTGATCGTCTCGATTCTGTGCGTTTCCATCGGCGGGGCGATTACCACCCCGGCGTGGCAGGCGGCGGTCAACGAACAGGTACCGCGCAACCTGGTCTCGAGCGCCGTGCTGCTCAACAGCGTCAACTACAACGCCGCCCGCGCCATCGGTCCGGCCATCGGCGGGCTGCTGCTGGCCGCGGTGGGGCCGGCGTGGATATTCCTGCTCAACGTGCTCTGCTTCTGCGGGCTGATCGCCGCGCTGTGGCGCTGGAAGCGTGCGGTGCTTCCCAAGTCTCTGCCCCCGGAACGCATCTGGGAAGGCGTCAAGGCGGCGCTGCATTTCGTGCAGTACTCCAGCGTCACGCGGCTGGTGATGATGCGCTCGTTCATCTTCGGCATCTCCGCCAGCGCACTCTGGGCGCTGCTGCCGCTGCTGGCCCATCAGCACCCCAGCGGCAGCGCCTCGCTCTACGGCTACATGCTCGGCGGCCTCGGCATCGGCGCGATCGCCGGCAGCACGCTGGTCAACCAGGCCCGCCAGCGAGTCGGCAGCAGCCGCTTGATCAGCTTCTCCGCGATGTTGCTGGGCCTGACGATGCTGGCGCTCGGCGGGCTCGATACGCTGTGGGTGCTGTTTCCGGCGCTCATCGTCGGCGGCAGCTGCTGGATCGCGGCCGTGGCTTCCTACAACTCCTCGGTGCAGATACTGGTGCCGGACTGGGTCAAGGCCCGCGCCCTGGCGCTGTATCAGACCGCGCTCTACGCCGGCCTGACGCTGGGTTCGCTGCTGTGGGGGCAACTGGCCGACGGCCTGGGCGTACAGATGGCGCTGATGCTGGCCGGCGCGCTGCTGATCGTCTCGGCGTTGCTGCTGCTCCCTTCCAGGCTGCCGGACCTGGACGCCAACGATCTGGTCGAGGCGCCGGAAGCGCACACCCACAGGCCGGACTTCGAGTTCAATCCGGCGCGGGGCTCGGTGATGGTGACGGTCGAATATCGCATCGACAGCGAACGTCTGCGCGAATTCGCCCGCGCCGTGCGGCCGCTGCGAAAGCTGCGGCTGCGCAACGGTGCCAAGCGCTGGTCGCTCTACCGTGACGTCGTCGACCGCGATCTGTGGCAGGAGGTGTTCCTCGTGCCCAACTGGCTGCAGCATCTGCGCATGCTGGACCGGCTGACGCTGGCGGACCGCGCCATCATCGACCGGGTCACGGCGCTGCACAGTGGCCCGGAGGCCCCGCGCCTGCGCCACGGCGTCAGCTATCGTTCCTCGCGGCACGATCAGCCGGCGTTGACGCCGAACCAGACCGAACCGTCCACCGACGAGTCGGCCGAGGACCATTCGCTGGATACGACCGCGCCGTGGCCCCAGGAGAGAACATGACTCAGGCGAACATCGAAAGCGCCCGCAAGACCCTGTTCGACGTATTCGGCTTCCCGGCGTTCCGCGGTGGCCAGGAAGCGGTCGTCGAGCGCGTCATCGCCGGCCGCTCGACGGCAGCGATCTTCGCCACCGGTGCCGGCAAGTCGCTCTGCTACCAGTTGCCGGCGCTCCACCTGCCCCATCTCACGCTGGTGGTGTCGCCGCTGCTGGCGCTGATGCAGGACCAGCTGGCGTTTCTCCAGCGCCACGGCGTGGCGGCCGCGAGCCTCGATTCGACCCAGGACCGCGACACTGCCCGCGACATCATGGACCGTGCCCGCCGCGGCGAGCTGAAGATCCTGATGGTCTCGGTGGAGCGGCTCAAGAACGAGCGCTTTCGCCATTTCCTGCGCCAGGTCGCGATCTCGCTGCTGGTGATCGACGAAGCGCACTGTATCTCCGAGTGGGGACACAACTTCCGCCCGGACTACCTGAAGCTGCCGGACTACCAGCGCGAGTTCGGCATCCCTCAGGCGCTGCTGCTGACCGCCACCGCGACGCCCGCCGTGATCGACGACATGCGCGCCAAGTTCGCCATCGCCTTGGATGACGTCGTCACCACCGGTTTCTATCGCGACAACCTCGAGCTGCTGGTGCAGCCGGTAGAGAGCGAGCGCCGGCTGCCGGCGCTGGTCGACTGGCTGGCGCCGCAACGCTCGTCACGACAGTCGCCAGGACATCAGCCGGCATCACAGGCGCCCACCATCGTCTACGTCACCCTGCAGCAGACCGCCGAGTCGGTCGCCGCGGCGCTGGCGAATCAGGGCTTCACGGTGCGCGCCTATCACGCCGGCCTAGACAGCGAGACGCGGGACGAGATCCAGCAGGGCTTCATGCGCGGCGAGATTCCCTGCATCGTCGCCACCATCGCCTTCGGCATGGGGATCGACAAGGGCAACATCCGCAACGTGATCCACTACGACCTGCCCAAGTCGATAGAGAACTACAGCCAGGAGATCGGCCGTGCCGGTCGCGACGGCGAGCCGTCACGCTGCCTGATGCTGGCCGGTCGCGACGGCCTGCGCGTGCTGGAGAACTTCGTCTACGGCGACACGCCGGAACGCGAGGGCATACGTCACGTGCTGGCCGAGATCGCCGAGGCCGGCCGCCAGCCGCAGCGTCAGTGGCCGGTGCTGCTCAATACGCTCTCCCGCGACAGCAACGTCCGCCTGCTGCCGCTGAAGACGTTGCTGGTGCGCCTCGAGATGCACGGCGTGATCGCGCCCCGCTTCGCCTATCTGGCCGAATACCGGCTGCGCTATCTGGAGGAGCCCGGCGACCTGATCGCACGCTTCCAGGGGGAACGGGCCGACTTCGTGCGCCTGCTGGTCGATAACATCGCCATCGCCAAGACCTGGGGCACGGTGGATTTCGAGCGTCTCTACAATGCCGGCGTTGCCGCGGGGATCGATACCTCACGCTCGCGCGTCATCACCGCGCTGGAGTACTTCCAGGACAAGGGCTGGGTGGTGCTGGAAGGCAAGCGCATGACCGATGTCTACGAGGTATGCCAGCCCGCGTTCGACATCGACGCCCTGACCGATCGTCTGCTGGCGGAAAGCCAGTTCCGCGAGCAGATCGAGATCGAACGTCTGCAGGCGATGCTGGCGCTGTTCGAATCGGATACCTGCCTGACCCGACGACTCGCCGCTTACTTCGGCGATGACCATTTTTCCCAGACGGCAACCCAGGGCTGCGGCCATTGTTCGGTCTGCCACGGCCACGTCGCTCGCCTGCCGAGCGCGGCGGCGCTGCCTGAATTGACCGATGCCGACTTCGAACGATACGCCCGGCCGCTGATCGAGCGGCATCGCGAGCAGATCGGCACGGTGCCGGGCGCGCAACGCATCGCGCACTTTCTGTGCGGGCTCGCCATGCCGGTCTTCACGCCGCTCAAGGCGCGGCAGCTGCCCGGCTTTGGCGTCTTCGAGCAGCGCCCCTATCCCGAGATCAAGGCGTGGGCCAATGCCTGCGCGAGACATTGATCGATGGTGAATGGCAACGAGGCCCATCGAGCACTGCTCCTGGGATTACGGAAGCGACGTATCAGCGTGCGTTATGACAAACTGGTTTGATGCCTCGGCCTCGACCATGCCCTGAGACTTACGATATGGCTCCAGATTTCTCCTCTCCAGACGAGCCGCTTTCGGTCGGGTTCGTGCTGCTGCAGCGCTTCACCATCCTGCCGTTCTCGGCCTTCGTCGATTGCCTGCGGCTGTCCGCCGACGACGGCGACCGCAGTCAGCAGATCCGTTGTCGCTGGCAGTTCATGAGCAGTGGCGGGCAGGACGTCGTTTCCAGCAGCGGCGCCACGATCACCGGCTGCGGACCGCTGACGGCCCCCGAGCGCTTCGATTACATCGTGGTCATCGGCGGCGTGCTCGGCGCGGCCGAAGAGGAGGATCAGCAGGCGCTGGATTATCTGCGCCTGGCCGCACAATGCGACGTTCCTCTCGTCGGTGTCTGTACCGGGGTCTTCTCCCTGATCAAGGCAGGGTTGATGGATGGTCGTCGATGCTGCATCAGCTGGTATCACCATGCCGATCTCGTGCAACGCTACCCGGATATCGAGCCGGTGGCCGACCAGCTCTTCCTGGATGACGGCAATCGATTGACCTGTGCCGGCGGCGTGGCCTCCGCCGACCTGGCCGCGTACCTGGTGGAGCGACACCTGGGGCGGCTATGGGCGAAGAAGAGCCTGCATATCATGCTGATCGACGAGCCGCGGCCCGGGCAACATCCCCAGCCGCAGCCCGTGGTCTTCAGCCGGGTTTCCGATCCGCTGGTGCGCCGGGCCATCTCGATCTTCGAGCAGCATCTGGGCGAGGTCGTCACGATCGAGCGGCTGGCGAAGCGCCTGCATACTTCGCGGCGCAACATCGAGCGCCATTTCCGGGAACAGTTCGGGGTCGGGCCGCAGAAATTCGCCCGCGACCTACGTCTGCATTACGGATGCTGGATGCTGAACTACACCAAGCACAGCATCACGGATATCGGCGAGCGCTGCGGCTTTGCCGACACGGCCCACTTCTCGCGTCACTTTCGCGAGGTGTTCGGCATTCCTCCTTCGGAGGTCAGGCGGCTTTCCGAGGATCAGCGCGCCAGGCTCGTGGACCCGTTCTTTCTCCATGTCGGCCAGACCTCCCGAGCGCTCGAGATCGCCACGCCTGCTCAGCGCTGAAGGCGCCTATCCGCTCGCGCTCCGCGTCGGCACCGCCCCGTTCGACCCAGCCCGACTGTCGGAAACGTTAGCGTCGTCAATATCGTTCTCGGGATAGGCCCTGCCTCTCCCGGCTGGCCAGAAGCGCACGGCTGCCAGGCCACAGCGCGGTTTTACGCTCGAACCTGGCTTCCCCTCCATTCAATTATCCTGTCGCAAACGTTCAAGCGCCTTTCGATCTGCCTGGCGGATCATGAGCGCAAGCTTCCAACGATCTGATTTCAACGGTTTCCAACGCTGCGGCGAGCCTGCCCGGGCGGCGCCCCTCCAGGAGAAAAGCATGCAACGCTATTCCGGATTCGGTCTGGTCAAGCACGCGCTGAACCATCACGAAAACTGGCAGCGCCAGTGGCGCAACCCCACGCCGAAGAAGCAGTACGACATCGTCATCGTCGGCGGTGGCGGCCACGGCCTGGCTACCGCCTACTATCTGGCCAAGGTCCACAACATCACCAATGTCGCGGTGATCGAGAAAGGCTGGCTGGGTGGCGGCAACACCGCCCGCAACACCACGATCGTGCGCTCCAACTACCTGTGGGACGAAGCGGCCGCGCTGTTCGAACACTCCATGAAGCTGTGGGAAGGACTCTCCCAGGACATCAACTACAACGTGATGTTCTCGCAGCGGGGCGTGCTCAACCTTGGCCACACGCTGCAGGACATGCGCGACATCCAGCGTCGCGTCAACGCCAACCGCCTGAACGGGATCGATGGCGAAGTCCTCGATGCCAAGGGGGTCCAGGAGATCGTGCCGATCCTCGACTGCTCGAGCCGGGCCCGCTATCCGGTCCTCGGCGCTTCCTGGCAGCCGCGCGGCGGCGTGGCCCGTCACGATGCCGTGGCCTGGGGCTACGCGCGGGCGGCGGACGCACTCGGCGTGGACTTGCTGCAGAACACCGAAGTCACCGGTTTCAAGATCCGTGATGGCCGCGTCTATGGCGTTCACACCAATCGCGGCGACATCGAAGCGAAGACGGTGGGCTGCGTCGCCGCCGGGAACTCCGGCGTGCTCGCCAAAATGGCTGGCTTCAAGCTCCCGCTCGAGTCGCACCCGTTGCAGGCGCTGGTCTCCGAGCCGCTGAAGCCGGTGCTGGATACGGTGGTCATGTCCAACCACGTGCATGGCTACATCAGCCAGTCGGACAAGGGCGATCTGGTCATTGGCGCCGGCATCGACGGCTACGTGGGTTATGGCCAGCGCGGCAGCTACCCGACCGTCGAGCATACCCTGCAGGCGATCGTCGAGATGTTCCCGATCTTCTCCCGCGTGCGCATGAACCGCCAATGGGGCGGCATCGTCGACACCTGCCCCGACGCCAGTCCGATCCTCTCGGCCACGCCGGTCAAGGGCATGTTCTTCAACTGCGGCTGGGGCACCGGTGGCTTCAAGGCTACGCCGGGCTCCGGCCATGTCTTCGCGGCGACGCTGGCCAAGGGCGAAGCGCATCCGCTGGCCGCACCGTTCTCGATCGACCGCTTCCACACCGGCGCCCTGGTGGACGAACACGGCGCCGCTGGCGTCGCCCACTAAGGAAGCGCTGAATAAATCGGCGAGCAGGATGAAGTGGGCGGCATTCCGTCGCAAGGCGCACGGAGCGCAGCAACCGGAGCCTATGGGGTATAGGTGAGGATTCCGACCGGGCTGGCGCTCCAGCACCGCGTAACGCAGCGATTCGCCTGCGCAGACATTTATGCAGTGTTTCCCTAAGGAGGACTCTTGCATGTTCCATATTTACTGCCCTTACTGCGAAGAGCATCGCGAAGAGGAAGAGTTCCATCCGCGTGGCCAGGCCCACCTGCAGCGCCCCGCCGATCCGGAGAACTGTTCCGATAAGGAATGGGGCGACTACCTGTTCTTCCGCGACAACCCCCGCGGCATTCACCACGAGCTGTGGGTGCATTCCGTCGGCTGCCGCAAGTTCTTCAACATCACGCGGCATACCGCGAACTACGAGATCCTCGAAACCTACAAGATGGGCGAGCGCCCTTCGATCACTGCCGAAACGCTGGCCGCCGACGAGCGCCAGTCCGGCGTTCAGGCCGCGTCCGGCGGCTGGCAGACGGTCGGCGCGCGCCCCGAAGACGAAGCGTTGAACACGGAGGCACGGGCATGACGCAGATCCATCGATCCAACCGCGGCGGTCGTATCGATCGCTCCCGCGAACTCTCCTTCACGTTCAACGGCAAGCGCTACACGGGCTACGCCGGCGATACCCTGGCCTCCGCCCTGCTGGCCAACGGCGTGGATATCGTCAACCGCAGCTTCAAGTATTCACGGCCGCGCGGCATCGTCGCCGCGGGCCCGGAAGAACCCAATGCCGTCGTGCAGCTGGGCGCCAGCGAAGCGGCTCAGGTACCCAACGTCCGCGCCACCCAGCAGGCGCTCTACGAAGGGCTGGTGGCGCGCAGCACCAACGGCTGGCCGAACGTGCAGCGCGACATGATGGGGATGATCGGCAAGCTGGGCGGCAGCTTCATGCCGCCGGGGTTCTACTACAAGACCTTCATGGCGCCGGCCTCGATGTGGATGACCTACGAGAAGTACATCCGCAAGGGCGCCGGTCTGGGGCGTAGCCCGCTCGAGTCCGATCCGGACATCTACGACCACATCAACCAGCATTGCGACGTGCTGATCATCGGCGGCGGTGCCGCCGGTCTGGCAGCGGCCCGCATCGCTGCCGACAGCGGCGCCCGCGTCATGCTCTGCGACGAACAGGAGGAGCTGGGAGGTTCGCTGCTGGATAGCCGCGAGACGCTTGACGGCCTGCCGGCGCCGGAATGGGTATCGCAAGTGGTCACCGAGCTGGCGGGAAGAGAGAACGTCGAGCTGCTGCCACGAACGACCGCCAACGGCTATCACGACCACAACTTCGTCACGCTCCACGAGCGTCGCACCGAACATCTCCGGGATACCGCGCCCGCCGTGAACCGGCGTCCGCAGGCGCGCTCCCGCCTGCATCGCGTACGTGCCCGGCACGTCATTCTGGCAACGGGCACCCACGAGCGCCCGCTGGTCTACGGCAACAACGATGTTCCCGGCAACCTGGTTGCCGGCGCGGTCTCCACCTATATCCGCCGTTTCGGCGTGGTGCCGGGCCACAAGCTGGTGCTGTCGGTCAGCAACGATCACGCCTATCGTACGGCGCTGGACTGGCACGAGTCCGGCCGTGAAGTGGTGGCGATCGTCGATGCCCGCGCCACTTCTCAGGGTGAACTGGCTGAACAGGCCCGCGCCCTGGGGATCCGGATCATCAACCAGAGCGCCGTCATCGAAGCCAAGGGCAGCGATCGCGTCACGGCGGCTCGCATCGCCAGGGTCGATCTGGATGCGTTCTGCGTTCTCGGTCACGAAGAGACGTTGAGCTGCGACACCATCGCCAGCTCCGGCGGCTACAGCCCCGTCATCCATCTCTCCTCCCATACCGGGACCCGGCCCGTATGGCGTGACGACGTGCTGGGCTTCGTGCCCGGCGACGTCAAGGGCATGACATCGGTGGGTGGCGTTCACGGTGTCTTCGCCCTGAAGGCGGTGCTCGAGCACGCCACCGAAGGGACTCGCCGCGCGCTGGAGGCCATCGGGTTCGACGGTGCCTCGTCCGCACCCAGGCTGCCTGACGTCGCCGAACGGCGCGAGGCCCCGGCCTGCGCGCTCTTCCAGGTGCCACACGTGAAGTCGGCCATGCGAGCCCCCAAGCAGTTCGTCGATCTCCAGAACGACGTCACTGCCGCGGGTATCGAGCTGGCCACGCGCGAAGGGTTCGAATCGATCGAGCACGTCAAGCGCTACACCGCGCTGGGCTTCGGCACCGATCAGGGGAAACTCGGCAACATCAACGGCATGGCGATTGCCGCCCGTTGCCTGAAACGTTCGATCCCGGAAGTCGGCACCACCGTCTTCCGACCCAATTACACGCCGGTGACCTTCGGCGCCATCGTCGGCCGCCACTGCCGGGATCTGTTCGACCCTGAGCGCTACACCGCCCTGCACGCCTGGCATGTCGAGCATGGCGCGGAATTCGAGGATGTCGGCCAGTGGAAGCGCCCTTGGTACTTTCCACAAGTACGCGCCGGAGCCGTCAGCGGCGAACGCGAGAGCATGGCAGAAGCGGTGGCCCGCGAGTGTCTGGCGGTGCGCGAGAAAGTCGGCATCCTCGATGCTTCTACGCTCGGCAAGATCGATATCCAGGGGCCGGATGCGCGGGAATTCCTGGGCCGGGTGTACACCAACAAGTGGGCCAAGCTGGCACCTGGCCGCGTGCGTTATGGCCTGATGTGCAAAGACGACGGCATGTTGATGGACGACGGCACCACCAGCTGCCTGGCCGAGAATCACTTCCTGATGACCACCACCACCGGTGGCGCCGCCGGCGTGATGGAGTGGCTGGAGCTGTGGCATCAGACCGAATGGCCGGAGCTCGAGGTCTACTTCACCTCGGTGACCGACCACTGGGCGACCATGACAGTCACCGGGCCACAAGCGCGCAAGCTGATGTCGGAGGTGACCGACATCGATCTGTCCCCGGATCAGTTCAAGTTCATGGACTGGCGCGAGGGCAACGTTGCCGGCATTCCGGCTCGCGTATTCCGGATCTCCTTCACCGGCGAACTGGCCTACGAGATCAACGTCCAGGCCAACTATGCGATGCCGGTCTGGAAGGCCCTGTTCGAGAAAGGCGACAAGTACGGGCTGACCCCCTACGGCACCGAGACCATGCACGTGCTGCGCGCCGAGAAAGGCCTGATCATCGTCGGCCAGGACACCGACGGTTCGGTCACGCCCGAGGATCTGGGCATGCAGTGGGCGGTGGGCTACGACAAGCCGTTCTCCTGGATCGGCAAACGCGCGTTGACCCGCCCTGACACGGCGCGAACCGACCGCAAGCAGTTCGTGGGGCTCAAGCCCAGGGATCCCAAGGTCGTGCTGGAGGAAGGCGCGCAGATCGTCTTCGATCCCGAGCAGAGCATTCCGATGACGATGGTCGGCCACGTCACCTCCAGCTACTACAGCCCCAACCTCGGTCACGGGTTTGCCCTCGCCGTCATCAAGGGCGGCCGCGATCGCCTGGGGCAGACGGTCTATCTGCCGATGAAGGATGGCGTCGTGCACGAAGCGGAAATCGTCAGCCCGGTCTTTATCGATCCCAAAGGAGAACGTCAGAATGTCTGAGATTCGTGAATTCGACTGCCGGCCGAACGATCAGACCGGTGCAGAGTCGCCCCTCGCCTGGTCGTTTCAGCGCGGTCCGGCGCCCGCCGCGGACGCACAGGCCGGGGTGACGCTTCGGGAATCCGCCTTCATGGGCCATCTGATCCTGCGGGGCGGCGCCATCGTCCTGGATGAGGCCGTGCGCGAGGTGCTGGGCATCAACCTGCCGGCGCGGCCCAACACCCTGGCCGTGGATGCCAAGGGCGAGCGTTCGATCCAGTGGCTATCGCCGGACGAGTGGCTGATTCTGGTTCCCGGCGGCGAAGAGTTCGTGCTGGAGAAGGCGCTTCGCCATGCCCTGGGGCAAGCACACTTCAGCCTCGTCAATGTCAGTGGCGGTCAGACCGTCATCACCTTGCGCGGCCCCAAGGCACGCGAGACGTTGAAGAAGTCGACGCCCTACGACGTTCACCCGTCGGCGTTCCCGGTCGGCAAGGGCGTTACCACGATCTTTGCCAAGACCTCCCTTATCTTGCGCCAACCCCAGGCGGACTGCTGGGAGCTCATCGTGCGCCGCAGTTTTGCCGACTACGTCTACCGATGGCTCCTCGATGCCGCCGCGGAGTTCGGTGTGACGGTCGAGCGTCGATGAGACAGAAGGCCGATGTGCAATCGGCCTTCCTATACCCAGGAGCCCCGTCAGTGGAGAACAATAAAGCGATGAACAACAAATCGACGAACAACAACTGGATCCTCACCGCCCAGTGCCCTAGCCGCCTGGGCACCATCGATGTCGTGACGCGCTTTCTCAAAGAGTCACGCTGCTATGTCAATGAAATCAGCTCGTTCAACGACGCGCCAGCCGAACGTTTCTTCATCCGCGTGGCCTTCCAGCCGGACAGGACGCTGACGTTCGACAAGGACCGCTTTGCGGAATCCTTTGCGGCGAGAGCGCAGGAGTTCGACATGACGTTCGAGCTCAGCTCCAGTGCCGAGCGAATGAAGACCGTCATCCTCGTTTCCAAGGCGGATCACTGCCTCAACGATCTGCTCTATCGCTATCGGACCGGCCAACTGGCGCTCGACGTCAAGGCCATCGTGTCCAACCACCCGGACCTGGAACCGCTCGCCAGGTGGCACAACATTCCGTACCACTACCTGCCGGTCACCCCCGAGACCAAGACAACACAGGAAGCGCAGATTCGAGCGGTGATCGATGACATGGACGCTGACCTGATCGTTCTCGCCCGATACATGCAGGTGCTTTCACCGCAGCTCTGTGACGCCCTGAATGGGCGCGCCATCAATATCCATCACTCGCTTCTCCCCGGCTTCAAAGGCGCCCGGCCCTATCACCAGGCGTATGAAAAAGGGGTAAAGCTGGTCGGCGCCACGGCGCACTATATCAATAACGATCTCGACGAAGGCCCGATCATCGCCCAGGGTGTCGAATCGGTGGATCACGCCTACTTTCCGGAAGATCTAGTCAACAAGGGCCGGGACATCGAGTGTCTTACGCTGGCTCGCGCGATTCAGTACCACACCGAAAGACGCGTTTTCCTCCATGCCCAAAAGACCGTCATTCTAAGCAAGTGACAGCACTCGTCATGGAGGATGACTGAAAGACGCTTGGTACCTCTGAATCCGACAGACCTTGCCCCTGTGCCACAACTCGAATACTGTACACAAATACAGTATTCGAGACGGATCACAGGGTCGCCGCATGGAACTGATCGACAAGCTTTCCATCCTCGCCGATGCCGCCAAGTATGACGCTTCCTGCGCCAGCAGCGGCGCACCCAAGCGCTCGTCACGGGGCAAGGCGGGGCTCGGGTCGTCATCCGGCATGGGGATCTGTCACAGTTTTACCCCGGACGGGCGCTGCGTCTCGCTGCTCAAGGTGCTGCTGACCAACTTCTGCCTGTTCGATTGCCAGTACTGTGTCAATCGACGCTCGAGCAACGTGCCGCGGGCGCGCTTCACGCCGGAAGAAGTCGTCCGATTGACGCTATCGTTCTACCGCCGCAACACCATCAGCGGGCTTTTCCTGAGCTCCGGCATCATTCGCTCCAGCGACTACACCATGGAGCAGCTGATTCGCGTGGCCAGGCTGCTGCGCGAAACGCACCAGTTTCGCGGCTATATCCATCTCAAGGCGATTCCGGAAGCGGATCCCAGACTGCTCGAGGAGGCCGGACGCTACGCCGACCGGCTAAGCGCGAACATCGAGCTGCCGACGCTGACCAGCCTGAAGACGCTGGCCCCGGAAAAGGAGCTCGGCACCATCCACGCCGCGATGGGCCACATTCGCCAGGGAATCGACGCCACCAACGACGACATCGCGCGAGATGCCAGGCACCTGCCGCGCAGCGCCAATCCGAAGCGCATGGCGCCGCGCTACGCGCCCGGCGGCCAGAGCACGCAGATGATCGTCGGCGCGGATGCCACCGACGACCGCACGATCCTCCAGTCCGCCCAGCATCTCTACCGGGATTTCCGTCTCAAGCGCGTCTATTACTCGGCGTTCAGTCCGATTCCCGAACGCCCTGCCGGGCTGCCCCAGGCTGCGCCGCCGCTGCTGCGGGAGCATCGGCTGTATCAGGCCGACTTTCTGATCCGCAGCTACGGCTTTCAGGCCGAGGAGCTGCTGAACGCACCGGGCAATCTGGATCTGGAGATCGATCCCAAACTGGCCTGGGCGCTGGCCCATCGCAATGACTTCCCGGTGGATCTCAACCGAGCCGAACCGGCCATGATCGCCCGCGTTCCCGGCATCGGTTTGCGCAGCGTACAGCGGCTGGTCGACCTGCGACGGTTGCGGCGCATTCGCTATCAGGACCTGGTGGCGCTGCGCTGCCGGCTGGACACCCTGCGGCCCTTCGTGGTGACGCAGGACTACCGCCCCACCGATGCCGATCGAGACAGCACCCGGCTGCGACAGCACCTGACCGCGCCGCAGCCGGCCCAGATGGCGTTGTGGTAGCACCGAATAGAATATTGGAGATAGCACGAAGGGGATCTCGTCATGCACGGTGTCTCAACGCCCCCGGCGTCATGCGTTGCCTGGGCCGACGATTTCGATGAATGGCGGCAGCAGGCGCGCCAGTTGCTCCAGGCTGGCATCCCGCCGTCCCGCGTGACCTGGCACGATGGCGAGGCGCGCCACGATGACCTGTTCGCGTCACCGACGATATCCGAGCGACCGCCAAGCCCGGAGGGCGCTTCGACACCGATAAGCATCGGTCGCGACCAGTTGACGCTGCTTCGCAACGCTGCCCGCTATCGCCCCCGCGGGAGCGAACAGCCACGCTGGCCGTTGCTGTATCGGGTTGTGTGGCGAATGGTTCAGGGCGATGCGACGGCGATGCATGCCGCCGATGATGATGGCCGCGTGCTGCACCAGCGCTGGCATGCGATCAAGCGGGAAGCGCATCACATGCACGCCTTCCTGCGGTTTCATCGTCGCGACGATGCGCACGGTGAACGCTATGTCGCCTGGTTCGAGCCCGCGCATGAGATCCTCGATCTAGGCGCGGAGCACTTTGCCGATCGCATGGGCGGCTCGCGCTGGATCATCGCCACGCCGGGAGGTGGCGTCAGCTGGGATGGCACGACCCTCGACTACCGCGCCCCCTGCCCCGAAAACTGGACCCGCGAAGCACGGGCGGCCGCCAATCGTCCCAATGCCGACGAAGAACATGCTCTCTGGCGGACCTATTTCGTCAGCACGTTCAACCCGGCGCGTCTCAACCACAAGGTGATGACCCAGCACATGCCACAGCGCTTCTGGCGTCATCTCAGCGAAGGCGACCTGATCCCGACGATGGAAGCGAAGGCGCGCCACGGCGGCCAGCGCCTGGCGCAGGAGACGAGCGTGGGTCAGCGCCAGGGGAAGGCGCTGAATGTAAAGCTGCCCGCCGACGCCACCAGCCTTCCCAGCCGTCAACGAGATGACGCGCCAACCGATTGATAGGGCGAAATGCCATCTCAATTAGCGCTTTCTTATTCAATCCATTTCTCGAACTTGCTGCATATTGGCGGCGTTTCGCAGATCGATAGCGACCCGCTGGGCGCTGTTTCCTGTCGCCATCCTGCCATGGGATAGCGGCGGGCCAGCGGTGAGCGTTCGCTCGCCTCGAAACGATGACCGCAGCCATGGAGGCTCGGTCCCACCCTCCGCAACGATGGATGTTACGGCTACGTCATCGCAGGACGCATCGACACGACACTCGTCATGAGATGCCTACATGAATGCCTCCTTCTTGATCGATTACCGCCTGTCCAGCGAATGGAACGGGGGTTTTACGCTCGAAGTCTATCTGACCTACCAGGGTTGGGAACCGCTCGATGGCTACCAGCTCGATTTCGGCCTCGCTGCCGAGCTGAATACGCTCTGGGGCGCCGACCGCTACGAGACGACGGATACCGGTTACCGGATCGAGGACAGCGGGCAGTTCGCTCCCGGCGAGACGGTACGCATCAAGCTCAAGGCACTGGGCGACGACACGGTGATGCCCCTCGCCCCCACGATAAATGGCGTGGCTGCCTCGCTGACCGAAGGCGCCCGGCTGCTGACCGAAGCGCATACGCCATCCGATCTGCTGGGTGACGACTATTCGTTCGTCGACAAGGCCATCACGGTGGATGACGGCATCGACGCCGCCACGCTCAACACGCTCATCGCCGCCGCGCCGGAAGGCGCCACGATCCATCTCGCGGCCGGACGCTACCTGCTCGACGAATCGCTTGTCATCGAACGCTCCGATGTCACCCTGGCGGGCGCCGGTTCCGACGACACCACCCTGGTATTTACCCGCCAGGCACTGGAAAGCGATACGAAAAATGCCATCCGCATCAGCGGAGACGAGGGCGAGACCGTTGCCAGACTCGCCAGTGACGTTCAGCAGGGCGATACCCGACTCACGCTGAGCGAAGGACACGGCCTCGCGGTCGGCGACACGATCCGGTTGGCCCAATCGAACGACGTCGCGTTCCTCGACGCCATCGGCGACAGCGAATGGCGGGAGATGGATTCACCGCTGCGCACCAGCATGGCCCGGATCGTGGCAGTCGACGGCAACGAGATCGTGCTGGATCGCGGCGTACATTTCGACCTCGACGCAGGGGTGACGGAAATCGACAGGATCGAACCGCTGACGGACGTTCGGCTCGAAGGGCTGACCGTGGCATTTACCCTGGGCGAGGCCGACAGCAGCAACTTCAGCAATACGCTGCCGGCGCTATCCCGCTATCACGCGGTGGAGTTCAACGCCACGGTGGGCGCGGCAATGAAAGATGTCGCTGTCGTCGATGGCCCTTCGGTCGCGTTCGAATTCAGCCGCTCGCTGGATCTCGATGTGCAGGAGATCACGGCCAGCGGCAGCTTCAACAAGGGAAGTGACGGCAACGGCTACGCCTACGAGCTGCGGGAGAGCTACGACGGCCAGTTCAGCGGCCTGGAGGACAGCGGCATGCGCCACGGCGTGCTGTTCGCCTCCTGGTACTCCTCGGTCGGCAACGAGATACGCGTCACCTCGACCGACCGCGACATCAACTTCCACGGCGGCCGCGATCACGGCAACCGCGTCCACGTCGAACAGTCGATTCGCGATGCCGGCAACGACAAGATGTCGACGACGGTCTGGATCAACGAAGGCGAGACCTTCGGCGCGCCGACGGACGCGGATGCCAACCTCGTCACCTTCGACTACGTCATCGGTTCGCGCCGCGACGATACCATCCACGCCAGCGACGACGGCGCCTACCTCGATGGCGCGCTGGGCAACGACACTCTGATCGGCGGCAGCGGCGACGACATTCTCGGCGGCGGTGGCGGATGGGGGAGCAACCGCCTCGAGGGCGGCGCGGGAGACGACACCGCGCTCTTCACCGGCGAACTGTCGGACTACGACATCGAGCGCCTCGCCAGCGGCGAATGGTACGTCGCCGGTAACGGAACGCGAGACACGCTCGCCGATATCGAACGCGCCCTGTTCGCCGACGGGCAGCTGCTGGATCTGGCGACCGGCGCGGTCAGCCAGGTCGATGCAAGGGCCGATGTCGCTCCCGAGGCGTACTGGGCCAGCCGGGAGAGCCTCGATATCACGGATACCGCGGATACCAGCTCTCTTCATGCCTCGTTCGACGTCGTCAGCCGCTGGTCCAGCGGGTACGTCATGGGTGTCACGATCACCAACGACGGCGACGCGGCCGTGGAGGTCGATAATGTTGCGCTGAATCTGGCGAGCGATGTGCATGCGTTCTATGGCGCCAGCCTCGCCTCGCGGCAGGGCGACGACTACCGGGTCGACGTCACCAGCCGGTCGCTCGAAGCCGGCGAGTCCATGCGCTTCTCGTTCAAGGCCTACGCGGATACCAGCGACATCCCGCGGGAGATCCTTCTGAATGGAGCCTCGGTCACGATCGACGAGGGTTCGCTACCGGATGGCAGCCGTCTCGCCAGCGCCCTCGTCGATGCCGATCACACCATCACGGCTTCCGGTAACGAAACGCTGACCGGCGGCAGCGGCAACGACACCCTGATCGGCAATGCCGGAGACAACGTGCTGATGGGCAGCCTGGGCACCGACCGGCTCGAGGGCGGCGGTGGCCAGGATCGGTTCGTGTGGCAGGCAGCGATGGAATCGACGCCGCTGTCGATCGATGAAATCGTCGATTTCGGCGACGACGATCTGATCGACCTCTCCTCGCTGGACGCCGACATCACCCAGGCGGGCCGTCAGGCATTCCAGTGGCTCGGGGCGGAAAGCTTTACCGGCGACGCCGGCCAGCTTCGCTATGCCGACGACCAGTTGCAGGGTGACATCAACGGCGATGGCCTCTCCGATCTGGTCATCGGTGTGCAGAACCTGAACCCGATGGATGGCGGATTCCTGATTCTGAGCTGAGCTGAGCGCTCCTTCCTCTTCTCCCATTTTCCCCTTCTCCCCCCTTCCCACCTGATGACGCCGGCGCTGCATTCCCGTAATGCAGCGCCGGTCTTTCTCACCATACGAAACCAAAGCGCTACATAGCGTATCCCTATCGCACCCGGGAACTGCGTAGGATTCCGTCGTCAATTGATCCAGATCAAATAAGGGAGCCCCATGATTCGTGTCGATAACGATGTCACTGCCGAGGAACTCGAGCAGATCATCAATGAAGAGGCCAATCGCGACGAAACGGTCAAACTGGAGGCCGGTGAATATCGCTTCGACCACGCCCTGACCATTACCCGTTCCGATGTCTCCCTGGTCGGCGAAGGCAGCGACGATACGCGGCTGACCTTCACCGACGCCGCGCTGGAGGACAACGACGACAATGCCATTCTGGTCACCGGCGAGACGGCAGACACGATCGGCAAGATCGAATCCGACGTCGACGAAGGCGAGAACGTACTCAAGCTGGACGATGCCGGCGCACTGGCGGCGGGCGACACGATTCGCATCGCGCAGGACAACGATACCGAGTTTCTCGACGAGATCGACGATCATGACTGGCGCGAGCTGGACTCGCCGCTGCGAACGAGCATGGCGAAAGTGACCGACGTCGATGGCGACTACGTCACGCTGGACCGCGGCGTTCATTTCGACTTCGATCATCACGAGGCCGAAGTCACCCGGATCGACAGCGCCGATGATGTCTCGCTGCGCGGCTTTTCGGTCGGCTTCGAACTGGGCGAGCCCGATGACGACGAGTTCAGCAACGAACTCGACGACCTCACCGGCTATCACGCCATCGAGTATGCCGACACGACAGACGGCGAGCTCGACGATGTCGCCGTGATCGACGGCCCCTCGACCGCCTTCGAATTCTCGCGCTCGCTGGACATGGATGCCGACTCCCTGACCACCGAGGGCAGCTTCAACAAGGGGTCCGGCGGCAACGGCTACGCCTTCGAACTGCGCGAGAGCTACGATGGCACCTTCGACGATCTGAGCGACAGCGGCATGCGTCATGGCCTGCTGTTCGCCTCCTGGCACTCCTCGGTGGGCAATGACGTCGAAGTCACCCGAACCGATCGCGACATCAATTTCCACGGCGGCCGCGATCACGACAATCGCGTTCACGTCCAGCATTCGGTCCGCGACCCGGACAACGACAAGATCTCCTCCACGCTATGGGTCAACGAAGGCGAGTCCTTCGGCGCCCCCACCGACATGTCGACCAACGACGTCACCTTCGACGATGTCGTCGGCTCGCGTCGAGACGACATCGTGCGCGGCAGCGACGATGGGGTGACACTCTTCGGCGGTACGGGCAGCGATACGCTCTTCGGCGGTGATGGCGATGACGTTCTCGCGCCCGGCAGCGGCTGGGGGCAAGACTGGCTCGATGGTGGCGATGGCCATGACATCGCCAGGATGGAGGGCAACCGCAACGACTATGCCGTCGACCGGCACGACGATCGGGTGACCGTCGACGGCAACGGCATCGAGGCGACACTGGTGGGCATCCAGGAACTCATCTTCGACGACGGCGGCCTGTCGCTCTAGTCAGACCGCCGGCCGTGGCGTCAGGGCGTGTCGATCCTGGCCACGGCGTCACGACTGACCAGCTCGCGCTCGTCGCCGGTCAGTTCGCGCAGCTGGCCATCGCGCATCTCCAGCAGCCGGTCGGCGTGGGCGAAATAGTGATCGTCGTGGCTGATCGCGAAGACCGTGATGCCGAGTTCGCGAAAACGCGGCATCAGCTCGCGGTAGAAGGCGCGGCGGAACTGCGGATCCTGATCCGCGGCCCACTCGTCCAGCAGCAGGATCTGGCGCTGTTCGACCAGCGCCATCAGCAGCGCCAGACGCTTGCGCTGGCCCTGGGAGAGTTCGGTATCGAGGATTCGGCCATCCTCGAGCTGCAGCTTGCGCGCGAGCTGCAGCGTCTGCAGCCAATTGTCCAGCAGTGCGGGATCGGCGCTGCCGCCATGCGGTCCCATCAGCCGATCGAACTGATGAAAATCGGTGTAGACCGCGGAAAAGCGCTGCCGGTAGCGATGCCACCCCGCTTCATCAATGGCCTCGTCATCGATACGGATCTCGCCCGAGTGCGGGCGGTAGAGCCCGGTCAACAGCTTGGCCAGCGTCGACTTGCCGCTGCCGTTGCCGCCGATCAGGTAGACCTGCTCGCCACGCTCCAGGCGCAGATTGATCGGGCCTATTTCGAAACCCACGCGCGCAAAGCCTTCCCGCCCCGCCCTGGCCGGGTAGCGATAGGTAATGTCGCGCAACTCCAGCGACTGCCACTCGCTGTGCGTCTCGACCAGATCGAAATCGGCACGGTACTCGGCCAGCGCCAGCTCGCGCAGCCTGTCGAAGGAGACCTGCGCGGTGATCAGTGTCGGCGTCGCGCCGACGGCCTGGATCAGCGGCGAGCGCAGAAACAGCAGGGTCAGCGAGAACGTCGCCGCCACCGCAGTGTTCGACCAGCCCAGACCGTTGGCCAGGAAGAACACCAGGCCGATGGCCCCCAGCATCATGATGTTGGTCCAGTTGCCCGCGCTCAGGTGGTAGGTGTCGGCGCGAATGATGTGATCGCGATAGGTGCGGGCGTTGGCACCGTAGACCTCTTCCAGCAGGTGCCGGGCGCGGTCGCGGTTGAGCGCCAGCTCCTTGCGCCCGTGAATGATCGTCTCGTAGTCCTGGTAGAGCCGGCTGTCGGTGGTGCGGGTAATGTGAATGTGGTGATAGACCTTCGATACCAGCCACCAGCCGACCAGCATGGTCACGGCAATCCAGATCGCCGTGATCAGCAGCAGCGGCGGCGAGAGCCAGAACAGGTAGACGACGGAAGCCAGCGTGATGACGACCCCCTGCACCAGTTCCGGCAGGCGGACGAAGGCGATGGTCACGTTGCGGATGTCGCTGGAAAGGCACGACAGCAGATGCGCGCTCCCGAGCTGCTCGAGACGTTCGATGTCGGTATCGAGGATGCGCTTGATCAGGCGGCCGCGTAAGCGGTAGACAAAATGGTGGCCCAGCGTCGTCAGCGCCAGCTGCGATCCCAGCGTGACCGCCAGTAGCAGCGCCACCAGCCCGATGAAAGGCAGCAGAGCCGTGATGGCGGTGCCGTCGGTGACGATCAGGTAGTGGTTGATGAAGGCGATGACGCCGATCCCCAGCGCCGCGCTCAGCAGACTGAGCAGCATGACGCCGATGAACGGCCAGCGATAGTGACGAAAGACGACGCGCAGTAGTTCCATTCGGATTCCGTAGCCGGCGATTGGGCTCGCTCACGATCTTGGACATGGCATTCCGCCATGACACTTCCGACAGAAGCGGCAGCCCGGAAAAGGCTTGTCAGACCCTTGAGCGAGAAGCACGGCGCCGATAGATGACCAGCTCACCGCAGGCGCGAATGATTCTGATCTTCACCCGTGAAGTCAAGCCGCCTGGTGCAGACGACCGGATGTGGACGACCGGGTCGGCTTCGATTCATTCGTCGTCGGAGAACATCATCTGTATTCGCGAGCGCAGCCAACGCTCGGCAGGGTCGTTGTCGTAGACGCTCTGCCACACCATGCTCAGCGGCGACGGCGCACGCTCCAGCGGCATCTCGTCCACCCGCAGCCCGCCCTGCGCGGCCAGCACGTCCGCGGCGTAATCCGGCACGGTGGCGACCATGTCGGTATCCCGCAACAGCGAGGCCAGACTGTTGAACTGCGGGACGGCCAGCACGATGCGGCGCTTGCGGCCTTGCTCGGCGAGCAGATCGTCGACGTAGCCATTGAGATCGCCATCGAATGACACCAGTGCATGCGGCCGCTCGCAGTAGTCGTCGAGGGTCAGTGTCCCCGGGCGGCTATCCGCTCGCAGTACCTTGGCGCGGCTGTGGCGCAGGATCTTCTGCTTCGCATTGGCCGGCAGCTCCCGCGCATAACCGGCGGCAACGGTCACTTCACCGGTATTGAGCAGTTGCGGCATCAGGTGGAAATCGGCCCGCCGGACCACCAGCACGATACCCGGCGCTTCGGTCCGCAGCCGCTTGAGCAGCGCCGGCAGCAAGGCGAATTCGATGTCGTCGCTCAACCCGATTCGAAACACCGCCTCGCTGGTCTCGGGATCGAAATCGCTGGTACGGCTGAGCACGTTGGAGATGGCATCGAGGGCGGGTTGCAGCTGTTCGTAGATCTGCTCGGCACGAGCGGTCGGCACCATCTGGCGACCCGTTCGCACCAGCAGCGGATCGTTGAAGACATCCCTGAGCCTGGCAAGTGAGGCACTGGTGGCCGGCTGACCCAGAAACAATCGCTCCGCAGCCCGCGAGACGCTGCGTTCCTGCATCAAGGTCTCGAACACGACCAGCAGCTTGAAATCCACCCCCCGCAGGTCACTACGGTTCATGCCTCTCCTCCCTTCGACGGCTGGCGGCCCACTCGTTGCTCCCGGCACCCGCTGCGGCGATCGCATCGCCATGGCGGGTGCTGTATCGATCAGCGTTATAGCCACTATCGATCCCTGAGCATAGTCTTTGCCCGTCATCGTCGATAGAGTCGGGACAAGCTCTGGAATCATTGAGGTGCACGATGTCACGTGCGATACAGTTTCAACGTTTCGGCGACGCCGACGTTCTGGAAATCATTGAACGCGACGACCCGCACCCCGCCGCCGGGGAAGTCCTGATCGAAACCGAGGCGCTCGGCCTCAACTGGTACGATATCCTGTGGCGGCGCAACATGGCGCCCACGGAGGCCAGGCTGCCGGCCGGCACGGGTAGCGAGATGGCCGGCAGGGTCATCGCCGTCGGCCCGGGGGTGACGGCCTTCTCGCCGGGGGAGCGCGTCGCTTCGATCCCCGCGTTCGATCCCAACAAGTATACGGCACACGCCGAGCGCGTGCTGCTGCCGGCCGAGGCGCTCATTGCCTATCCGGATTGTCTGCCCCCGGCCGAAGCCAGCGTTCACTACGTTCCGTCGCTGATCAGCTGGCTGGGATTTCGCGAGGTGGCCGACCTCAAACCCGGCGAAACGGTGCTGATCACCGGTGCCTGCCATATCGGTGGCCCCTACGCCGTCCAGATCGCCCATGCGCTGGGCGCCCGGGTCATCGCCGCGACACCGCACGAGTCGGCGATCGACTATCTCAAGTCCCTGGGCGCCGACGCGGTGGTGCACACGGAAACCCAGGACCTCGTTACCCGGATCAACAAGCTGACCGATCACCATGGCGTCGATGTGGTGCTGGATGCGCTGGGCGGCCCTCAGATGAATCTGCTGGGCGATGTCATGGCGCCTCGGGGCCGGATGATTCTCTACGGCCTGATGGGAGGCAACCAGACCACGTTTCCGGCTCAGGCCGCCTTCCGCAAGAACATCCAGTTCCATGTGCACTGTCTTTCCAACTTCAGCGGCAAGCCGGAACTGGGCATCCCCCAGAACCGGGAAGCATTGGAACGTGCCATCGCCGAGGTCGAGCGGATGACCCGTGCCGGCGAGATCAAGCCGCAGATCGACTACCGCTTCGCGTTCGAGGAGATGGTCGAGGCACATCGCTATCTGGAAACCTGCGCCAATCACCATGGGCGCATCGTGGTCGAAATGGCCTGATCGGCGGGGGCGCGACGGTGATTGGCAAACACGCATTGCCAGTCGCCTGACGGATTGACGACAATACGGCCTTCCACTTTTGTCGCTCTTTCTCTCTCACCGCCCTCAGTCAGGCTAAAGGGCTCAAGGATATTCGATGCTTGCTCAACTGTTCGCGGTCATGGCGCCAGTCCTGGTTGGGGCGAGCATCGGGTTCGGCTGGATTCGCCTGGGGCTGAACTACCCCACCGAGTTCATCACCAAGCTGGTGTTCAACATCGGCACGCCAGCGTTGGTACTCGCTTCTCTGGCCAATGCCGAGGTCGACCCCCATACCTTCGGGCGTACCCTCGCCACGACTTTCGTGGTTCTGGCCGGCATGGCGGTAGCGAGTTTCGGCGTCGCCAGACTGCTGGGCAAACCCTGGCAGGTGATCATCTCGCCGATGATGTATCCCAACGCCGGCAACATGGGTTTACCGGTCTCGCTTTACGCCTTCGGCAAGGAAGGTTTTACCTTCGCCATGACGGCCTGGGTCGCCAACGCGCTGATCCAGTTCACCATCGGCATGATGATGGCCACGCGCGGCAACCCTTGGAAAGCGCTGGCCCGCAATCCCACGCTGTACAGCATCGCCATCTCGCTGACACTGCTGCTGTCCGGCGTTCATCTGCCGGCATGGCTCGGCAATACCGTCCACCTTCTCTCCGGCCTGACCATCCCGCTGATGCTGATAACCCTGGGCGTCTCGCTGGCCAGCATCCAGGCCCGCAGCCTGTCCTCGGGATTTCTGTTCACGCTGTGCCGCGTACCCATCGCGCTGGCCCTCTCGTTCGGCATCGCTGCCTGGTTCGGCCTGCCTCCGGTGGCCGCCAGCGCCGTGGCGCTCCAGATGAGCATGCCGGTCGCCGTCTACAACTATCTGTTCGCGCAACGTTCCCGTCGCGAGCCGGAGTACGTCGCCAGCCTAGTGTTCTGCTCCACCGTGCTGGCCTTCGTCTACCTGCCGCTGGAATTGGCTTTCATGCTGTAGCGCATCGCATCCTCGGCTTGCAAAAGCGCGACGAGCAACTACATTACAAAGTGTAATCTTCAAAAAATGAATGGATTACAGATAGTTGCATGCATAGATTGCATGTACGGATAGAAAGTTGCACGCCCAAGAAGCCGCAAGGCAAGGAGACACAGATGCAAAACCTGTCATGGAAGCAGACACTCGGCGTGGCCACGCTGGCAGCCGGCAGCGTGATGATGTCCCAGGCCGCCCTGGCGCAGGACACCACAGATCCGCAAGGTCTCTACTCCGCCGATGAACTGATGGATGCAGACGTCTTCCTGTCCAGCAAGCCGAATGAAGACATTGGCGATGTCGAGGACATTCTGTTGGGCGAGGACATGAGCGTACAGGCCCTGGTCGTCGAAGCCGGTGGCGTACTCGACATGGGCGACAAGGACTTCGTGGTCCAGAAAGGCGACTTCACGGTCGAGACCAACAACGACGACAACCTCGAGAACATCGAGTATCGCGTTCTTCTCGACATGGACGAGAGCGCGCTGAAGCAGCAGCCCGAATACGATAACGACTGGTGGCAACAGGCCAAGACGCAGGCCGCCGAAGCCTGGGAAAATACCAAGCAGGGCGCTTCCAGTGCCTGGGAAGACACCAAGGCTGCCACATCCGACCTTCTTGACGACGCCAGCGACGCGATCGACAACAACTGATCGCATCACGCTCCCTCGGAGCGTCGAGCCAGAGACTGGCACAAAAAAGACTGGCACAAAAAAACCGCCGACTCGATGTCGGCGGTTTTTCCATGTGCGGGCCTGAGAGACCGCGGCACCCTGATGCGATTACTGCTGCGGCTGCTGAACCATGCCCTTGACGCGCTGCATCAGCTGCGGGTCCTGCTGAATGGCCTGGCCGATGGAGTTGAACTGCTCGACACTCATGCCGCTGTCCTGAACCGCCTGCACCATTTCGTCATTGGCCTGCTGACGAATCTCCTGCTGCTCGCTTTCGTCGGAGGCGTTCTGCAGCTGCTCAGTGTAATCCTGAGAGATCATCGCGATGTTCTGAGAGGCATCGGCGAACTGCTGCAACTGATCATCGGAAAAGTTCTGGGCAGGTGCCTGTGTCTGCGAACCGCTGCCGGCTGCGTTCTGGTCTTGCGCCATGGCTGGAACGCTGGCGAGACCGGTCGTCATCATTGCCGCCGCGAGAAATGCAGTGATCCTTTGCATGAATACCTCCAAGTACGATTTTATGCATGTGCTGTCATGGGATGCCACGCAGGGCGGAGAGTTCCGCCCGGAAGTGTTTCTCGAGGAAATTTAATGTTTCCTTAAGAAACTTGAGCGCAGTTCCCCTTCCAGCTCGCCTCCTCATGGTAACCATTCGACGATAGCCTGAACACCGTCGCGAACCTTGCTCAGCGCCGGTAATGCCAGGGGATCGTCATGGCGCTGCGGCTGATGCGCCAGCAGCGTCTCGCCATCGAAGTCCACATAGGCCAGACGCACCGTGAGCTGGGCGGGATCGCAACCGAACGCACTGCCCGGCAGCAACGCCACGCCGGTCTCGGCGAGCAGCCGCGCAGTCAGATCGGCACTGGTGGTGATGCCCCGCCGGGCCAGCCCTTCGCGATGCGCCTCGAAGTCGGGAAACAGGTAGAAGCCGCCGTCGGGAAGATGCGTGCGAATGCCCGCCGCCTGCAGCCGAGTCGCACACCAGTGGCCGATCAGGCCCAGCCATGCTCGCTGGCGATCGAGGTACTCGGTCAATTCCGGCGTCACTCGATAGGCGACGCAGGCGGCCTCCTGAACCGGGCTGGCAACGCTCGACCAGGTCTCCGAGGCGATGCCCAGCAGGCGCGAGACAATCTCGTCTCCCAGCGCTTCGGGCACGTGCATCACCCCCAGCCGCCACCCGCCCGCGCCACACCACTTCGACAGGCCGCCGGTGGTCACCGTGCCCTCGGGGTAGTCGAGCGCGAAGGCGCGATGAGAGCCGTCGTGATCCAGCGGCCCGTAGATCTCGTCGGCCAGCACGATCACGCCATGGCGACGCGCCACCTCGGCCAGCGCCTGCTGGCTGTCGGCATCGGGCGATAATCCGGTGGGATTGCCGGGCGCGTTGAGTATCAGCAGTCGCGTGCGGCTGCCGCCTTCACGGCAATGCGCCTCGAGCTGTTCGGGCGTGATCTGCCAGCGCGTTTCGAAACTCGCCGCCAGCTTGACTGCGGTCTGCCCTGCCAGACGCGCCTGCGGCGCATAGGAAACCCAGGCCGGCGCAGGGATCAGGATTTCCGCCGCCGGCAGCGCCTTGATCAAGGCGAACAGCAGCAATTTGCTGCCGGGGCCGATCAACACCCGTTCGGCTTTCCAATCGGTACCATCCAGCTCGCGGTGGAAGGCCGCGACCTGCTCGCGCAACGCGGGCAGCCCCTGAACCGGCAGATAGGCCTTGCTGGCGGCGTGTTCGGCCAAGGCCTCCACGGCCGGCCCATAGACCGGGAACGGCGACTGGCCGAAGCCGAACTTGACGATCCGCTCGCCCTTCGACTCGCGCAATCGCGACTGTTCGTTGATCAACAGCGTGTCGGAGGCCGGCGTGGCATTGGCGTCGGCGTGATAGTCGCGATTCAGCAGCTCGGCTGCGAGCCCCGATGAAGCGTTCATGACGGGATTTCTCCTGGGTGGCGCGGGTCAAAAGAGTCGGCGAGGCGGATCACTCGATCTGCCAGCGGGCGATCAAGGCTTCACGACGGCGGATCGACGCCACGGCATCGCCGCCCATCTCGTGGGCCATGTGGGACAACAGCATTTCGATCACCACGAACAGGCTGCTCATGGGATTGAAGAAGAAAGGCCCCTCGGCGGAGGCGAGCAGTGTCATCTCGGTCATCGTGGCTAGCCGGGCGGAACCGTGATTGGTTAGTGCCAGCAGTTGCGCGCCCTGTTCCAGCGCCTGCTGACAATAATCGACGCTGATCCGGGTCTCCGGCCGATAACTGACACCCACCACCAGATCCCCCTCCCCCAGCTCTCGTACCGCCTCGAGATTGAGGCCGCCCAGCGAATCGATCAGACGGACGTCGCTGCGCAGGTAGCCCAGATAATAAGAAAGATAATGCGCCCCCGCGAAGCAGGCGCGCTGACCGACCACATGCACGCGACGCGCCTCGATCAGCGCTCGCGCCGCCTGCTCCAGCTTTGCGTCATCGAGCCCTTCGGCCGTTCGCGAGAGATTGCCCATCTCCTCCTGCCACAAGGTCTGCTGCTGAACCGGGTGATCCCCCTCGCTCGGCACCTGACCGAGATCGAGCAGACGTTCGGCGCGGGTGGAATAGAACGCCCCGTTGGTGGCATCGGCACGGAACAGCGCCTGGAAGGCCTTGAAGCCGGTCAGCCCCAGCGCGTGCGCCAGGCGAGTCAGACTGGAGGCATTGACGCCATGCTGCCGGGCCAGTGCCGAAATGCTCAGCGTCGCCGCCGGTTCCGGGGCTGCGAGCAACTGCTCCAGCAGCTTGAGGCCGCCCGGAGTCAACCTTGGCGCCTGAGCTTCTCCTCGGCGCGCGGCAATCGAGAGCGCCTGCAGGGCAGCTATCGATGTGGGGGGCGTGTCGAAACCATCGTGATCGGCCATGACCAGTCCCTCTTTTTCAGTTTTGTGAGGTTATACCTTTGCCCAGATATCGGCAAATATATTTTCAAAACAGGGAATAAATTTGCCAAGCTGGGTTCCGATTCAACGCGATGACGATTCCGATGCAACGCGATGACTCAGCCCGCTGCCTTGAACCCCTCTGCCTTACACGGGTCACAAGCTATAGAGTACGCGTAAACGACACGCCTGGAGACGCTCATGAAACGATGGTTAATGGCCGGTGCGCTGATGGCAGGCGCCTTTCTCGTGACGAGCGCCGTGTTCGCGGCGGACGACGCCGCCCGCCCGGACGGCGGAAAGAACCCAGCCAACCCGCTGATCACCGACAAATGGAACTTTCGACCGTTGGTCGTGGTGACACCGGACGCGGGGCAGCCGGCCTATCGGCACCTGCGGCAACAGCTCGAAGAGACACGGGGAGCGTTCACCGACCGTGACATGCTGCTTTACACGGTCGAAGGAGACAGCGGCACGCGCCACGGCCAGCCGATGACGCCATATGAAACCCGGGCGCTGCTGGAGGCACTGGGCGTCAGCCCCGATCAGGGCGTGACGACGATCCTGGTGGGCAAGGATGGCGGCAAGAAGGTTCAGCTTCGAGGCGACGTCGACCTGGAGGAGATCTACGCCACCATCGACCGGATGCCGATGCGCCGGGCGGCCGAGAAATGATCGGCCACCCGGTGCATGGATGAGCGCTGGCGGCTAGCGCCAGCGCGCAAGCTGGCGCAGATAGCGCGTTCGTGCCTGATGCGGGGTGACCGGGGAGAGTCTGATCGTCGTGCCGGGGGCGCACTGCCCCAGCCGCGCGCAAGCGATAGGCGACAACGCACCGAGACGCGGATAGCCGCCAATGGTCTGGCGATCGTTCAGCAGGATGATCGGCTGTCCGTCCGGCGGCACCTGGACGGCGCCGAGCGGAATGCCTTCCGACACCATCCCGCCCGCCTGGCAGCGCAGCACCGGGCCAGTCAGTCGCACGCCCATGCGATCGGCACGGCTATCCACCTGCCAAGGCTGATTGAAGGCGGCAAACAGGCTGGCGCCGTCGAAGTGGGCGATCTGTGCCCCGGTGACCAGCTCGAGCACGGCCTCGTCTGTCGGCATGGCGGATAAGGACGGCAGCTCCCGCACCGGCTCGCCCCTCTGCGGCGTCGACGATGCCGCGACCAGACGGTCTCCAACCTGGATCGCACTGCCCCGGCCATCGAGACCGCCCAGCTGTTCGCGAGCTACCGTCGACAGGCTGCCCATGAAGGGCGCCGCGTCGATCCCGCCCGGCAATGCCAGATAGGCGCGTAGCCCGGCCCTCGGCTGATCGAACGCGAGAACCTGACCCTGTTCGAGCGTGAAGCTGCCGTTGGCCGCCAGCGGCTCGCCGTCCCGCGTCGCGCCGAGATCGGCACCGGCGATGGCCAGTCGCAGCGTCCGTTCCGCCTTGAGCGCGAGCCCGCCGATGGCAATCTCGATACCGGCCGCGTCCGGCGCGTTGCCCAGAAGCCAGTTGGCCCATCCCAGCGAAATCCAGTCCAGCGCACCGCCCTGGGTCACGCCAAGATGGCGACAACCGAAGCGTCCCGCGTCCTGCACCAGGGCCAGCGGCCCCGTACGCTCGACGACGAGTGACGCCTGCGTGGGTTGCGTCGGGTTTGGCGTTCCGTTTCGTGCAGTAGTTGTCGTAACCTTCTGCGTGGTCGTCCGCGTCGCCATCAGCGCTCCTCCAGCGGCGTGGTATCGCCGCCCTGTTCGATAAAGGCTTCGCGACTGATCGGCTCGAAGCGCACTCGGTCACCGGGCCGGAAGAGGCTGATTTCGTCGCGATCGCGGTCGAACAGCTTGACGGCGGTACGGCCGAGAATGTTCCACCCGCCCGGCGAACGCATGGAGTAGATGGCAGTCTGGCGCTCGGCGATTCCCACGCTGCCTGCAGCCACTTTCTGGCGCGGCGTCTTCAACCGCGGCGTGGCCAGCGCTTCCTCGATCATGCCCATGAACGCATAGCCGGGAGAGAATCCCAGCGCGAAGGCGCAGTAGTCGCGCCCGGTATGGCGTCGCACGATCTCGTCGGTATCGACGCCCAGGCGCTCGGCGATCCTCGGGAGTTCAGGACCGACGCTGTCGTCGTACCAGACCGGGATGCGGTGTTCGCGCCCGGCCTCGGTCGAAGCCGGCTGCAAGCCGTGCAGGGCCTGCTGGACCCGCCTTCTGGCCTCGATGTGGGACAGCTGCTCGATGTCGTAATGCACCAGCAGCGTGGTGTAGGACGGCACCAGATCGATCAGCGCCCCGCCGAGGCCTTCGCGCAAGGCGTTGTCGGCGGCCAGGATCCACGGCATGTGCGCCTCGTCGATGGCGTCGAACAGCCTGACGATCAGCGCATCCATACCCACCGTTTCCATTCGAAAAGAGGGCGAAAGAGCGGGGGAAGGCGATTGGCTCATGCGTCGGCTCATGCTTCAACCAGCTGCTGGAAGGCTTCGCGGATGGCTTTGACCGCTGCGACCGATTCGACATTGTCGCCATGAACACAGAGCGTATCCGCGGGCAGGCGCAGCTCGCTGCCGTCGCTGGCGATTAGCGGCTCGCCCTTGGCCAGCGCGACGGCCTGATCGACGATGGCGCCGCGATCGTGATGCACGGCCCCCGGCAGGCGTCGAGATACCAGATGCCCCTTGGCGTCATAGGCTCGGTCGGCGAAGGTCTCGAACCATAGCGTCACGCCCATTTCCGCCGCGAGTGCGCGTACCGGCTCGGGATTGGCGGTCGACATCACCAGCAGCGGCAGCTCGCGATCGTAACGGACGACGGCCTGCATCGCCGCGCGCAGCAGATCCAGGTCCGCAGCCATGTCGTTGTAGAGCGCGCCGTGCGGCTTGACGTAACTGACCCGGGTGCCTTCGGCGCGGCAGAAGGCTTCCAGCGCTCCGATCTGGTAGAGCATCAGGTTCTCGACTTCCTGCGCCGAGCAGGCCATCGAACGGCGGCCGAACCCCACCAGATCGGGATAGCCCGGATGCGCGCCGATCCTCACGCCGTTGGCCACCGCCATCGCCACGGTCTTGCGCATCACGTCAGGATCGGAGGCGTGAAAGCCGCAGGCGATATTGGCGCAGTCGACGAAGGGCATCGCCTGATCGTCGAGACCCAGCGCCCAGTTGCCGAAACTTTCACCCATGTCGCAGTTGAGCAGGGGCACGCGCATCGCTTCACCTCGTGTCGTTGTTGTCAGGGTGTATCGTCGTTGTCAGAACGTATCTTTGTTGCACGAACGTATCGTCGATATAGGCACGCTGCCGGCGGGCAGCCTCATGGCACTTTAAGAAACCGCTGGCGAAAGGGTCCAATCGTTTTTCGCGATGCGCAGTATCGGCGCAATCTTTCATTCCGCCGTATGGCGCGTGCCGGCGCTCCTTGAGAGTTGACGTCGACGCCGGCGCGCCGAAGAATCAGCCTTCCTCGAATGCAACGCACGGGAAGGCACAGGGCCCGAATCTACCGAGAGAATCCGCCATGTTCGATTTCAAGGAGCTCGAAGCCTTCGTCTGGGTCGTCAGGCTGGGCTCGTTTCGCAAGGTGGCAGCGCGCCTGCATCTGACCCAGCCGTCGATTTCCGATCGCATCACTCGCCTGGAAGCCGCGGTCGGCGAATCGCTGCTCGACCGCGGCGCGCGGCCGGTACAACCGACACTGCGCGGGCGGGAGTTCTACGTCCACGCCGAACGCCTGCTGAACAGTCGCGAAGAAGCGCTGCAGCTGTTCCAGAATCAGGAGGATTTCTCCGGCACGCTTCGGCTCGGGGTGATCGAGACCATCGCCCACAGCTGGTTCAGTACCTTTCTGACCCAGTTGGCCGAGCGCCACCCGCAGCTCACCATCGAACTGACCGTCGATATCTCGCCGTTCCTTCATCAGCGTCTGGCGGACAACGATCTCGACATGATCTTCGCCATGGATGGCGTCGCGCCGGGGCTGTCGGTAACACAGCTGCCGCTGGCCACCTACGAGATGGGGCTGTTCGTGGCGCCACAGCACGCCGAGCGGCTGCACCATGGCGGCACACGCGCCATGTCCCGCCTCCCGTTCGTCTCGTTCAGCAAGCTGGCGCGCCCTTACAGCGAGCTCGTGACCTACCTGGCCGAGCTGGGTATCGACGACCCGAAGATCCACTGCGCCTCGACGCTGATGACCATCGCCCGCATGAGCATCGATGGCGTCGGCATCGGCTCGCTGCCCGTCTCCACCGTGGCGGATGCCTGCCAGCGCGGCGAACTGCTGCGGCTGGAGCTACCGGTGCCATTGCCGGCGATGGTCTACAACGCGATCTGGCGTACCAGCAGCTACCCGAGCTTCTGCCGAGGGGTCACCCAGCTCGCCCAGGACTGTGCCGCCCGCTACGCCCGCGACCATGCCGATGACGAGCTCCAGGGCAAGGTGAAAGCCTGGCCCGATAGTTCGGATAAGAATTAACGATTTGACGCCATCGCCGGCCAACTTGAAGAATGAAGATGTCTAATGTCTTGCACCCTTTGAATACCAACCTCTATCAATAACAACTCGAGGCCTGTCGATGCGCACACCCAATCTCTCTCTGTTGACGATTGCCATGGCCGGTTCACTGGCCATCGCGACGCCGGCTCTTGCCGCCCAGTGGAATCTCGCCTCTCCCTACGGCGATGCCAGCTTCCATACCCAGAACACCAAGCAGTTCGCCAAGGATGTCACCGAAGCCACCGACGGCGAGTTGACCATCACGGTCCATAGCGGCGGTTCGCTGATCAGCCACGCCGAGATCAAACCCTCCGTGCGTCGCGGCACGGTCCAGGCGGGCGAGATATTCCTCTCCACGCTCTCCAACGAGTCGCCGATCTACGAAGTCGACACCCTTCCCGGCCTGGCCGGCAGCTACGCCGACGCCTACGACCTGTGGCAGGCCTCCAAGCCGATCATCACCGAGCTCTTCGCCAAGGAAGGATTGATGCCGCTGTATGCCGTGCCGTGGCCGGCACAGGGTATCTACACCGACTTCGAGCTGACCGATGCCGCCCAGTTCGAGGGCCTGCGAGTTCGCGCGCCGAACATCAATACCCAGCGTTTCGTCGAAAATCTGGGCGGCATCCCGACCCAGACCGAGGAAGCCGATATTCCCACCGCGTTCAGCACCGGTCGCGTCGACGCCATGATCACTTCCGTCTCTACCGGCAAATCGATGTCCGCGTGGGATTACGTGTCGAACTACAGCGATGCCAACCTGTGGCTGCCGAAGAACATCGTCTTCGTCAACAAGCGCGCCTTCGACCGCCTCGATGACGCCACGCAGAAGGCCGTTCTCGACGCCGCAGCCAAGGCCGAGCAGCGCGGCTGGCAGTTGAGCAAGGACGACAGCGCGCAGAGCGCCGAAGCGCTCGAGTCCCACGGCGTTACCGTGAGCGAGCCCAATACCGAGCTCAAGCAGCAGTTGCAGGCTGCTGGCCAGCAGCTGTTCGAGGACTGGCAGTCGCGTGCCGGCGACCAGGCCAAGCAACTGGTCGACCGCTATCGCAAGCTTCAGGCCCAGCAGAGCCAGTAACGCCGGCTCTCCAGCGCCATTCCAGATTCATCAGGCCCATCGACGATGGGCCTTACTGACTACTCGCAACCCGTGAGTTCCCGTGATGACGTTCAAACTCGATCCGCTCTACCGGCTGGGCGCCTGGGGCGCCGCGGCGTGCATGCTGGCGATCTGCGGCATGGTCACGTTTCAGGTGCTGCTGCGCTGTCTCGACGCGCTCCTGGTACTGGTCGGCGCCAGCCGCCTCGGCTACGAGATCAGCGGCGTCTCGGAAATCGCCTCCTATCTTCTGGTCGGCGCCACCTTTCTGAGTCTCGCCTACACCTTCACCCATTACGCCCATATTCGCGTCACGCTGGTCATCGCCCGACTGCCGGCGGCAGCCAGAGTCTGGTGCGAAGTGGCGTGCCTTGCGATCGCGCTGGCGCTCGGCGCGCTGCTCGGTTGGGAGGTGATCGGCCTGGTTCAGGAGAGCCTCGATTACGGCGATGTCTCCTCCGGGCTGATGGCGATCCCGCTCTGGATACCCCAGACCGTCCTGGTCAGCGGCCTGGCCCTGCTGTGCCTGGCACTGCTGGAAGCCCTGCTGACCACGCTGCGCCAGGCGCTGACGGCGCCCTCGAGCTACGTGGCCCCCGGCGATAACGACGACTTCGGTGGCGAGTGATTCCTTCGCCTGCTGATAACGCCTCCAACAAGAATCTGAACCGAGGTATCGACTCTTGCTCACGCTCAGTCTAGTCACCCTGCTTACGCTGGCGCTGCTGCTCGGCGGCGGCGTATGGATCGCCTTCGCCCTGCTCGGCACCGGCTGGATCGCGCTGACCGGCTTCTCGAGCTTCGAGGTCGGCCCTATTCTCGCCTCCGACTTCTGGGGCGCCAGCTACGGCTGGGACCTGACCGCCCTGCCGATGTTCGTGTGGATGGGCGAGATCCTGTTCCGCTCCGGGCTTGCCGACAACATGTTCCGCGCGCTGTCGCCCTGGCTCAATCGCCTTCCCGGGCGGCTGTTGCACTCCAATATCATCGGCAGCGGCCTGTTCGCCGCCGTCTGCGGCTCCTCCGCGGCCACCTGCGCCACCGTCGGCAAGATGACGCTGCCGGAACTCGAACGCCGCGGCTACAGCGAGACGCTGGCGATCGGTACGCTGGCCAGCGCTTCCACGCTGGGTCTTTTGATCCCGCCTTCGATCATGATGATCGTCTACGGCGTGGTCACCGAACAGTCGATCTCGCGCCTGTTCATGGCAGGCGTAGGACCGGGCCTTCTGCTGCTGGCGCTGTTCATGCTCTATCTGGTGATCTGGTCGCTGACCGCCGGCAAGCATGGCGGGGCGGGTCACGCCGAAGCCTCGATGCCCTTTCTCGACAAGGTCAGGAACAGCTGGCGCCTGCTGCCGCTGCTGGTGCTGATCGGCGGCATTCTCGGCAGTATCTATGGCGGGGTCGCCTCTCCTACCGAAGCCGCCGCTGTGGGTGTAGTGCTGTCGATGGTGATCGCGCGCTGCAACGGTCATTTCGACAAGTCGATCTTCCTGGAGTCGATGTTTGCCGGGCTGCGCACGTCATGCATGATCGCGTTCATCATCGCCGGCGCCTCGTTCCTGTCGTCGGCCATGAGCTTCACCCAACTGCCGACCCAGCTGGCCAGCGCCATTGCCGCGATGGGGCTGTCGCCCAACGTGCTGCTGGTGATGCTGACCCTGTTCCTGCTGGTACTGGGCTGCTTCCTCGACGGGATTTCCCTGATCCTGCTGGTGACCTCGATCATCATGCCGCTGATCAACGCCGCCGGTATCGATCCGATCTGGTTCGGTATCTATCTGGTGATCGTGGTCGAGATCTCGCAGATCACGCCACCGGTCGGCTTCAACCTGTTCGTGATCCAGGGGCTCACCGGCAAGAACATCTTCACCATCGCCAAGGCGACGCTGCCGTTCTTCCTGCTGATGCTGTTTGCCATCGCCCTGATGCGGGCGTTCCCGGAGATCGTGTTGTACCTGCCGCAGGCGATGACCGGCTAGGCTTTGTACGAAAACTGACTGCGCTCGGCAATACAGTGTTAAAAATTGGCTCAAATGCTCATTTACACTGCGTAAACTGCGCTTTCTCGCCAATTTTTGCCTTGTCTTGCCTTCGCTCGTCGACTTTTCGTAAAAACCCTAAAGCCGCGAGCCGCGAGCCGCGAGCCGCGAGCCGCGAGCCGCGAAAGTCAGCATGTGCTTGTAGCGAAGAAAAGGACCAGCGACGTCAGTCGCTGGTCCTTTTCGTAGCTGCTTTCTATAGCGCCCCGAAACCGGCGCTCGCTCGAAGCTCTTTAGTCGTAACTCGTAACTCGTAGCCCGTAGCCCATAGCCCGTAGCTTCCGCCTATCGCGCCCCGAAGCCGGCGCGGTCGTAGCTCGTGGCTACTCGACAAAATCCTCCACCGTATGCCGATACCCCAGCATCAGCGAGTCGGCGACGTGGCGGAACGGGCTGACATCGACATCCGAGCGGCCTTCGCCGATCAGGTCTGCGAAACGTTGGTAAAGCCCGGCGTATTCGGCATCCGGACCTTCTTCCTGCAGTTCGCCATCGATCAGCAGTCGTCTGCCGCCCGCTTCCAGCGTCAGCCGACCGGCGTCGGTGTCGACATGGATCTCCCAGGTCGGCGGGGTGCCCTGCTGGCGAAAATCGAACTCGGCATGGATCGGTATGTCATCGCTATCGACGAAGTCCAGCGACGCGGCGATCGGCGTCTGGCAGTTCCCCGGCACCTGCAACTGGGCGTCGACCAGATGAAACGGCGTCGGCAGGATCTCGGTCGCGATCGACAGCGCATTGATGCCGGGATCGAACACGCCCATGCCGCCGGGCTGCCAGATCCACGCCTGCCCCGGGTGCCAGACACGCACGTCTTCCTTCCACTCGATATCGACACGGCGAATCCGGCGCTCCGCCAGCCAGCGCTTCGCTCCCGCCACGCCGTGGGCATGCCGGGAGTGCCAGGACGCGAACAGCGTGACGCCGTAACGTTCGGCATCTTCGCGTAGCGTTTCGATTTCGGCCAGCGTCGCCGCGGGCGGCTTCTCCAGCATCACATGCTTGCCGTGGGCCATGGCCAGACGCGCCTGCGCCGTGCGGACACCGGCAGGGGTGCAGAGCGCAACTGCGTCGATTTCCGGACCCTGGTCGAGCAGGGCTTCGAGGCTTTCGAAATTCGCCACATCGGGCACGGATGCGTTAGGGCTGGCGACGGCCGTCAGTCGGAGATGGGCGTCGTTATCGATCGCCGGATGATGCTGATCGCGGGCGATCTTGCCGTAGCCCACGATCGCGAGACGAAGGGTGTTCATGAAAGATCCTTCAAAAGCCTTGAAAGGAAACGGCCTCGGCAACACTCGCTCAACGCAGCAGATAGACAATAACAGCGGTCAGCACCGAGACGATGGCGATGCCGATCATGACATCGCGGGGTACCCGCTCCAATCCTTCTTTGGCCATGACAGCGATCCTTGCATCCTTGCTATCCGGCCGGTCGTTGCTGCCAAGCCGGATCATCCAGAGCCATGTGAACAGCGCCGTCGCCGCGAACAGGATGCCGCCGATGATAGTGAAGTGGATCGGCAGCACGCCGGTTTCCACCAGCACGAACAGCACCGCACTCAGCGCGTGCCCGCTGGCCAGACCGCGCAACGCCGCCGACGACCCCAGCGACTTGATCCACAGCCCCATCAGGAAAGTTGCCACCAGCGGCGAGGCGACGAAGGCGAACACCTGCTGCAGATAGGCCCAGAGACCGGAAAAGTACTGGATCATCGGCCCCCAGAGCGCGGCGATGGCGGCGAGAATGAAGGTGCAGACTCGACCCCACCTGGCCAGTTGGGCATCGCTGAGATCCGGCCTGGCCGGCTTGATGAAATCGAGCGTCAACAGCGTCGCCGAGGAGTTGAGCGTCGAGGAGAGCGTCGACATCAGCGCCGCGATCAGGCCCGCCAGGATCAGGCCCGTCAGACCGGTGGGCGTGAACTCCTGAACCATCTTCGGGTAGACCTGATCGGGGTGCTCGAGTCCCGGCAGCAGCGGCACTACCATGGCGCCGGGAATGGTCATGATGAAGATCGGCAGCAGTTTCAAGGCCGCTGCGAACACGGAAGCGCGCCCTGCCGCCTGGATATTGCGCGCCCCGAGCAGACGCTGAACCACGTACTGGTTCATGGACCAGTAGTAGAAGCCAACGATAGGAACCCCGGTGAGCAGCCCCAGCCAAGGAACGCTGGGATCATCAAGAGGGCGGATCAGCGACAGTTTCTCCGGACTCACCGCCTCCTTGACGTTCGCCCAGCTGTGATCGAAATGACCGAAGATGATCCAGGTCATCGCCGCCGACCCGCCGATCAGCACGCACGCTTGCATCACGTCGGTGTAGACCACGGCACGCAGCCCGCCGAAAGCCGTATAGATGCTGGTGAACAGCGCCAGCAGCGCACAGACCTCCCAGAGGTTGGTGCCTGGAATGAAGGTAGTGACGATCAGGCCGCCAGCGTAGAGAGTGCCGGCGGTATCGAGGATGATCGACAAAAACAGCGTGATGACCGAAAGATACTTGCGCAGCCGCGAGTCGAAGCGCCGCTCCATCAACTCCGGCATGGTGGTGACCCTGGCCCGCATCAGCACCGGCAGTACGAAGATCGCCGTGAACATCAGCACCACGCCCGCCATCCACTCGTAGTTGGCCGCCGAGATGCCGTGCTGATAGGCCGCGCCGGGCAGGCCGATCAGCGTATCCGAGGAGATATTCGAGGCAAACAGCGAAAAGCCGATCGCCATGGGGCCCAAGGTTCGCCCGGCCAGAAACAGCTCCTCCGGCGTCGTCTTTCCTCGAGCAGTCTTGTAACCGATGAAGGTGACGATCAGAAAATAGGCCGCGATGACCGCAAAATCCCAGAATTGAAGATCTTCCATGTGTCCGTTCGCTTTCTATGGTTGTTAATGGCAAGCGATGGAGACGAAACGGCATCGATGGCCGTCCATCTTGGCACCCCCCGTTAGGGCGGGCATGAGATGAAGGTTAGTCAGCAAACAGACAAAATTCCATTTCCCGCCCGCGAGTTGTCGATAGCAGAGAGGCCTGGCGACTGATGCCGCCAGGTCTCGAGAAGCGTCAAGCCGCACTTTCGGCAGCCAAGCCGCCGTCCGTTGCCTGCATGCCAACAGGACTGAAGTCGAGTGCTCAGTGGTTCACCAGCGCCGCCTCCAGCACTTTCGCCACGTGCAGCGCTTCCCGTCCGGCGCCATCGAGAATCTGGTGTCGGCAACTGGTGCCGTCCGCCACGATCCAGGCGTCCTCCCCGGCCTCGCGAACCGCCGGCAGCAGCGAAAGCTCCGCCATCTGCCGCGAGGCTTCGATATGCTCCGCCTCGTACCCGAAGCTGCCGGCCATGCCGCAGCAGGAGGAGACGATCGCCTCGACCTCGAGGTCGGGAATCCAGTTCAGCACCGTCATCACCGGCGTAAAGGCATCGAACGCCTTCTGGTGACAGTGCCCGTGGACCTTGGCTCGGCTGACCGCCAGCGGCTCGAGTGCCAGGTTCAGCCTTCCCGCCTGCTTCTCCGCGACCAGGAACTCCTCGAACAGCATGGCGGCTTCTGCCAGCCGACGAGCTTCGTCGCCAAAGCCCTCGTCATCAAAACCATAGTGCAGGAACTCATCGCGCAGCGTGAGCAGACACGAGGGCTCCAGCCCGACGATCTTTACGCCCCGGGCCACGAACGGCATCAACGCATCCAGGGTGCGACGCGCTTCCTGCCGGGCTCGATCGACACGACCGGCGGCCAGGTAGGTCCTGCCGCAGCACAGCGGTCGTTCGCCCTCACGGACATTGAAATGGACCCGATAACCCGCGGCTTCCAGCACGCGCCGCGCCGCGGCGGCGTTGTCGTCCTCGAAATAGTTGTTGAAGGTATCGACGAACAACACCACCTCCCCGGCCGTCGCCGGGGCGGGAGTTTCGTGCCGTGCCGCACGCAGATAGTCACCGCTGAATACCGGTAGCGAGCGCGCCTCGGCGAAGCCCAGCCAGCGCTTGGCGCGCCCGCCGAGCCATGTCACGGGCTCCAGCCGAGAGGCAACACCGCCGACATGACGCATCCAGGGCGCGTAGCGCGGCAGATCGGACACCAGCCTGTCTCGCCATCCCAGACCACGCTCCTTGGCCCGTGCGGCACGCGCCTCGATCTTGAACTTGGCCATGTCGACGCCGGTCGGGCAGTCGCGCTTGCAGCCCTTGCAGGAGACGCAAAGATCCAGCGCTTCGGCGACTTCGTCGCTGGCCAGCCCCTGATCGCCGATCTTTCCCGACAGCACCAGTCGCAGGGTATTGGCGCGGCCCCGCGTCAGGTGGCGCTCGTCGCGGCTGATCCGATAGCTCGGGCACATGGTGCCGGCGTCGAACTTGCGGCAGTGGCCGTTGTTGTTGCACATCTCCACGGCCTTGGCGAGACCGTGGGTCGGATCCCCGCCGCTGCCGGGTTCGCCCAGCTCGCCGCTCTGCGGATCGCGGGTCACGTCCCAGGCCGACCAGTCGAGCTCGGTCGCCACCGGAATGATCTGGTGATCGCTGGGAAAGCGGAACAGCCGGGCATCGTCCATCTTCGGCGTATCGACGATCTTGTTGGGGTTGAAGCGATTGTCCGGATCGAACAGCCGCTTGATCTCGCCGAAGGCGGCGTTGAGCTCGGCTCCGAACTGCCACGCCACCCACTCGCCGCGACAGATGCCGTCGCCGTGTTCCCCGGAATAGGCGCCCTTGTAGCGGCGGACCAGCTCCGACGCCTCCTCGGCGATGGCGCGCATCTTGGCGGCGCCGCCACGGCGCATGTCGAGAATCGGCCGCACGTGAAGCGTGCCGACGCTGGCATGCGCGTACCAGGTACCCTCGGTGCCGTGGCGATGGAAGACCTCGGTCAGTTGCTCGGTATACTCCGCCAGATGTTCCAGCGGCACGGCGCAATCCTCTATGAACGATACCGGTTTGCCGTCGCCTTTCATGCTCATCATGATGTTGAGGCCGGCCTTGCGCACGTTCCACAGCGCCGACTGTTCGGCGCCGGTTTCCAGCCCGACGACGCTGTCCGGCAAGCCCAGGTCGCTCATCAAGATCTTGAGCGCTTCCAGCTGGTGCAGCTGCGAGTCGCGCTCTTCGCCAGCGAACTCCACCAGCAGCAGCGCATCCGGCCGCCCGATCAGCGACTTTTCCACCGTCGGCCGGAAGGCCGGGTTCTCCAGTGCCAGTTCGATCATGGTGCGATCGACCAGCTCCACCGCGGCGGGACCCAGCTTGACGATATGCTGGGTCATGTCCATCGCCTGGTAGAAGGTCGGGAAATTGACCACGCCGAGCACCTTGTGCACCGGCAGCGGCGAGAGCTTCAGCTTGAGCCGGCGGGTGAAGGCCAGCGTCCCTTCCGAGCCGATCAGCAGGTGGGCGAAGTTGGCTCGCCCCTCGGCGTCGTAGGGAATCGGGTTGCGGCAGTCGAACAGGTCCAGGTTGTAACCACCGACCCGGCGCAGCACCTGAGGATAGTGCTCGCGGATCGCTGCCGCCTCGCGATGGATAATGGCCGCCACCGAATCGGCCAGGCCCGCCAGCGTCGAGCCGGGTCCGATCTCGTCGAGAAAGCCGAAATTCGCCTCTCGCCCGTCCGCCAGCGTCGCCTCGAGCCCCAGCACGTTGTGGACCATGTTGCCGTAGCGGATCGAGCGCGAACCGCAGGAGTTGTTGCCGGCCATGCCGCCGAGCGTACACTGCGCCGAGGTAGAAACGTCCACCGGGAACCAGAGCCCGTGGGGCTTGAGCCAGGCGTTGAGATGGTCGAGCACCACGCCGGGCTCGACCGTGACGGTGCGCGCTTCGACGTCGAGATCGCCGATGCCGGTCAGCCAGCGGCTGGTATCGATCACCAGCGCCTCGTTGACCGTTTGCCCGCACTGGCTGGTGCCGCCGCCGCGCGGCAGCACCGGGGCGCCGACGTCCCGCGCAATATCCAGTGCCAGCGCCAGATCCTCCTGATCTTTCGGCACGACGACGCCCAGCGGCATGATCTGATAGATCGAGGCGTCGGTGGCATAGCGTCCTCTGGACCCGGCATCGAACGCCACTTCGCCTTTCAGTTCACGACGCAGCCGACTCTCGAATTCACTCCTGGCGGCGGTTCTGGGCTGCCGCGTCGTTCTCCGTCGCGGTGCCTCCTTTTGCCGTGGCTCCTTTTGCCCTCCAACAGGGCTTTTCGGCATCACGCTCATGGCGATCTCCTCTCAGGCGCGAACGGCACCAGCCTGTGATTGAGCCATCGATGCACCAGCCGCCAGCTTGCGAGCCGCCGGCGTGCCGGGGGCCGGATTGTCGGCGAAGAAGTCCAGCGCGGCCTGCACGCCACTGCCGAACAGCTCGACCCCGCAGAGCTTGAGCCCCGCTTCGCAGCCGCCGAGGGTGGCAATCAGGGTCAGATCGTTGCAGTCGCCGAGATGGCCGATGCGGAACATGCGCCCCTTGGCCTTGCCGAGTCCGGTACCCAGCGACAGGTCGAAGCGATCGTAAATGGTTCGACGGACCTCGTCGGCATCGATTCCTTCCGGCACCACGACTCCCGTCAATACCGGCGAATAGAGCGCCGGCTCCTGGCACTGGATTTCCAGCCCCCAGGCGTTGACCGCGCGACGCACGCCTTCGCCCCAGCGCTCGTGGCGGGCGAAGACCTGATCCAGGCCTTCTTCCAGCAGCATGTCCAGCGCTTCGTTGAGGCCATAGAGCAGGTTGGTGTTGGGTGTGTAGGGCCAGTAACCGTTGGCGTTGCCGGTGAGAATCTCGTCCCAGGCCCAGAAGCTCCTGGGCATGGTCGAGCGGCGGCTGGCCTCGATTGCCTTGGACGACAGCGCGTTGAAACTGATCCCGGGCGGCAGCATCAACCCTTTCTGCGAGCCGGACACGGTGACATCGACGCCCCACTCGTCGTGGCGATAGTCGGCGCTCGCCAATCCCGAGATGGTATCGACCAGCAGCAGCGCCGGGTGGCCGGCGGCGTCGATGGCCCGGCGCACGGCGGCGATATCGCTGGTGACCCCGGTGGACGTTTCGTTGTGTACCACGCACACCGCCTTGATCCGGTGCTCGCCGTCATTGCGCAAGCGCTCTTCGATGAGCTGCGGTTGCACGCCGCATCGCCAGCTCTGCGACGCGGGCAAAGTCAGGAATTCCGGCTCGAGCCCGAGTCGAAGCGCCATCTGCTTCCACAGCGTGGCGAAGTGCCCGGTCTCGAACATCAATACCGAGTCGCCTGGGCTCAAGGTATTGGAAAGCGCCGCCTCCCATGCGCCCGTCCCCGAGGCCGGGTAGATGACGACCGGGTGTTCGGTCTTGAAGACCTTCTTGATTTTTCCCAGCACCTCGAGCCCCAACTCGCCAAATTCCGGGCCTCGGTGATCGATGGTGGGCAGACTCATTGCCCGCAGGATGCGATCCGGTACGGGGGACGGCCCCGGGATCTGCAGAAAATGGCGGCCGGAGGGATGTTGGTCGAGCTTGAGCATGGCGGCATCTCCAGGAGTGAAGCGACAGGCCGCTTCACATGGTTTTTTGCATTCATTACGCAATATGCCGGATAATCGCCCGCTGACAAACCTCGACATAAGTCGCAGCTCATCACGCCAAGCGTCGTTGAAGTCGCTTTCCAATAGCCGCCGCTACGGCGCAGTAGCCAGCGCCGAGCGCTTGCGATAGAAAGAAGAGAAGACCGAACAGGGTTCAATGCATGCAAACATCCGATGACACCGAGCTCGATACCCAGACGCGGCCATTGCGAATCCAGCGCGCCGCCCTGCACGACAAGATCGTGGAGCGTCTCCACGACCTGATTATCGAAGGTGGCCTCGGGCCCGGCGAGCGCATCAACGAACGTGAACTGGCGGACCGGCTGGCGGTTTCGCGCACGCCCTTGCGGGAAGCACTGCGCGTGCTGGCCGCGGAAAAGCTGGTGACGATCTCCCCCAACTACGGCACTTTCGTGACCCGCATGACGCGCCAGGAAATCTGCGACACCTTCGAGCTGATGAGCGCGCTGGAGCGCTTTTCCGGGGAACTGGCGTGTCTCAGGGTCACCGAAGAAGAGCTGGCCGAGATCCACGCGGCCCACGAGACGATGCTGGGCCACTGGCAGCGCCAGGATCTATCGGCTTACTATCATGCCAACCAGCGCATTCACGACCTGATCAACCGTGCGGCGCGCAACGATGCCCTGCGTCAGACCTATCTTTCGCTCAATCGGCGCCTTCACCCGCTGCGACTGTCCTCCAACCGATCGGAAGCCAAGTGGCGCAAGGCGGTGGAGGAACATCGCGAGATGATGACCGCGCTGGGCGCCCGCGACGGAGCGAAGCTGGGAGCGCTGATGGAGCGTCATCTGCTGGAAAAACGCGACGCCGTGCTGGCCGACTGGAAAGACGCGGAATAGAACGGCGGGATCACTCCAGCCGTCGCAGAAAGGCGGTACCGCCGAGGTTGCGCATCTGGCGCTGGATCCAGACTGCACGCTGCTGAACGTAAGCAGAGGGCTGGGAAGCGCTCCAGCCGCGCGGATTGGGCAGAATCGCGGCGAGCCGGCTGGCCTGGGAAACGCTGAGGTTGGCCGCGGAGGTGCCGAAATAGTGCTGCGCCGCCGCCTCCAGCCCGAACACGCCGGTATCCCATTCGGCAATGTTGAGATAGACCTCCAGAATACGCTGCTTGGGCCATAGCGCTTCGAGCAGCAGCGTGAACCACGCCTCGAGCCCCTTGCGGATCCAGCTACGCCCCGTCCACAGGAAGAGGTTGCGGGCCGTCTGCTGGGTCAGCGTGCTGGCGCCACGAAGATCGCCGCCGTCCGACCAGTTGGCGAGCGAACGCTTGATCTGCGCCACATCGAAACCCCAGTGGTCCGGGAAGCGCTGATCCTCCCCCGCCATCACCGCCACCTTGGCGTTGTCGGAGAGCCGGGACCACGGCTCCCACTGCTGCTCGATGGTCAGGTTCTCGCCCTGGAACCAGGAGCTCACCTTGCGCTCCGCCATCACCATGGAGCCGAACACCGGCACGAAGCGGAACACCAGCACGAAAAATACCGATAGCCCGACGAAAGCCGCGATAGCGATCAATGAATAGCGGAGGAACGTGCGCGGCCAACCTGAGGGCATGGACGAGAGCTCTTGGTCGAAAGAGTAGGAGCCTAGTATAACAAGGGCCTGCCGGCATGGGTCCGGTAAGCGCAAGATCGGGATTACAGAAACTACGGAGGAAGCGACATGACCATCGAAGGCTTCATCCGCGAATTCACGCCTGTCGACGACGGCAGCGATTCGTCGCTGTCGTCGCGACGCCGGGCGTATGAGGCGCTACATGCGCGGCGGCGCGTGGCCGATCCGGCCGGCATGCAGATCTCCGACGAAGGCATCGGCGGGGTCGATGTGCGCCGCTTCCGCCCTGCCGGCTGCGTCGAAGGCAATGTCGTCTACCTGCACGGCGGCGGATGGAGCCTGGGCTCGATCGACAGCCATCAGGGCATTACCGCGAACCTGGCCGAACGCCTGCGGCGGGAGGTGATCAGCGTCGATTACCGGCTGCTGCCGGAGGCCACTTACGCCGAAGCGCTGGCCGACTGTCGTGCGGTCGTCGAAGCCGTTGGCCCGGTGGCGGTGATCGGCGACAGCGCCGGCGGCAGGTTGGCGATCGATGTCGCCCATACCAGCGAATGGAAAGGGTTGCTCGGATTGATCTACCCGGTTGTGGGTACGCCCACCGTCGAGACGCTGGGGGAAGACGGGCCGCTGCTGTCGCGAGCGGACATTCTGTCGCTGTGGCAGATGGCGGCGCCTGACGCGCCCGATGTCGACGCCGCCGTACCTCCGGCCAGAATCATCGAGACACTGGCCGTGGAGCGCGATCCGCTGACGCGACCGCTTGAGCAGGCGATCGAATCCTGGCGCCGGAATGGCGCTTCGGTCGGCTATCGTTGCGCGCCGGACATGGTACACGCCGCCCTGCACGGACATGGCGATCTGCCGGAAATGCAAACCGCCTGGCAGGACTTCTGCCAGGCGGTCGAAAAGCGACTCAGCGCCGATTCATAGAAGGTGCCAGTCGTAGAGGGTGCCAATCACAGAGGGTGCCAGAGGCGTTCAGCTACCCAGCTGCGCCTTGATCGCGTCGATGGCCGGCTCGCCATCCCTGGTGGTGACGCCATCCAGCCACTGGGCAACGGTATCGTAGTGATCGCGAATCCACTCGCTGGCAACCTTGTCGGCCGGGCGCTCCTCGTGACTGTACTCGTAGACCCAGTCGTTCTGAGCTTCGATATCGACCTGATACTGGGAAAGGAAGCGATAGAGGTTGGCATCCTTCGATTTCAGATCGGCTGGCACTACGGTCCACACCGTGCTGAGAATATCCGCCGTGCCGCTATCGTCGGAATCCTCCAGATAGTAGAGGTCATAGCTGACGTTCATCCAGTGCGGTTCCCAGCCGACGAACGTGACCCACTGCTTGTCGCTGATCTTCTGGTCGGCGTACGCCAGCATGGCAGATGTCGAACTTTCCCGTAGCTGCCAGTCGCCCAGCCCGGCCGCGTCTTCGTCGATCGCGGCGAGGATCGCATCGTTGATGCCGGTACCGGCCTCGATGCCCTGAATCTCGCCGTTGAAGCGATCCTTGTAGCGATCGAGATCGGCCACGCTGTTCACGCCCGCCTCGTGAACGTACTCCGGCACCACCAGCCCGGAATTGGCGTTGCTGATGTTCTTGGCTACCTTGTCGACCTTGTCGTCGGCCACCAGCGGCTCGATCATCTCCTCCTCGATCGGATACCAGCCGCCCAGGTAGACATCCAGGTCATCGTTGGCCAGACCGTTAAGAATGACGCCGACGGCCAGCTCGCTCTGCTGGGTCTGGTAACCCATCGCCTCGAGGATCTGCGAGGCGACTTCGGACTTCACCGTCACCCCCGGCCACGGCGGCACGCCAAAGCGTACGGTATCGAGATCGGCCTGCGCCGATCCGGCTGCCAGCAGCGTCAGCGGCAGTGCGGCAGCCACGACCCGGCGTTTCACGTTCGAATGACCCATGAAGCGTCTCCTTGAAGTTGTTATCGAATGGAACTCCTCTACTACTCTGCCGATTCAGGAGACAATGAATTGACCGGAAGCGACGCAAAATACGCACCAATCGTCATCGGTAGCCGGTAAGCGCTGTCATCGCATCCACCGCGCTCGAAGCGCAAAGAGAAAAAAGCCCGCCTGCGCATCGGCCAGGCGGGCCAGGGTTCGATCGATGTTGAGATTGACGCCCCGTCACCGCTTGGCGTAAAGCCGCTCGGCGTGATAACTCAGGTGGTCGTCGATGAAGCTGGCGATGAAGAAATAACTGTGGTCATAGCCGGGATGCCGGCGCAGCGTCAGCGGATGGTCATGCTCCTCGCAGACCGCCTCCAGCCGCTCGGGCTTGAGCTGCTCCGCGAGGAAGTTATCCGCCTCGCCCTGATCGATGAACAGCGGCTGACGCGACGACCCCTTGGCAACGAGCTCGCAGGTATCGTACTGCGTGCGCAGGCCGACATCGTCGCCCAGATAGTTCTCGAACGCCTTCTGGCCCCACGGCACCTGGCTCGGATTGACGATCGGCGCGAATGCCGAGACCGCGGCATAGCGCCCCGGCTGGCGCAGCGCCAGCACCAGCGCACCGTGTCCGCCCATCGAATGCCCGCTGATCGATTCGCGGCCATTGACCGGGAAGTGCAGCCGCACCACCGAGGGCAGCTCTTCGGTGACGTAATCGTACATCCGGTAGTGCTTCGACCACGGTTCCCGCTTCGCGTTGAGATAGAAGCCGGCGCCGGAGCCGAAATCGTAGCTGTCGTGTTCGCCGGGCAGATCCAGGCCGCGCGGGCTGGTATCCGGACACACGATCGCGATGCCGAGCTCGGCAGCCATCCTCTGCGCGCCGGCCTTCTGCATGAAGTTCTCGTCGTTGCAGGTCAGACCGGAGAGCCACCACATCAGCGGCACCCGGCCCTCTTCGGCCTGCGGCGGCAGATAGATCGCGAAAATCATGTCGCAATCCAGCGCCCGCGAGTAATGCTTGTAGCGCTTGACCCAGCCACCGAAGCTCTTGGTGGCCGAGACGAGCTCCAATTGTTCGCTCATCGACATGATGCTCTCCTTGGCTTTCTATCCATGCACCCCGATACCGGCGCCTACTCTCCATGCGCCCCGGAACCGGCGCCTACTCTCCATGCGCCCCAAAACCGGGCTCTTGCGCTTTTGATCTGCGCTCGTAGTCCGTGGCTCGTGGCTCAAAAATGCAGAACGGTACGGATGCTCTTGCCCGCATGCAGCAGCTCGAAGGCTTCGTTGATCCGATCGAACGGCATGTCGTGGGTCACGAACTCGTCGATCTTGATCTCGCCGTCCATGTAGCGTTGGACGTAACCCGGCAGCTCGGTGCGGCCCTTGACGCCACCGAAGGCAGAGCCCTTCCAGACGCGGCCGGTCACCAGCTGGAACGGGCGGGTGGAGATCTCCTCGCCGGCACCGGCGACACCGATGATGATCGATTCGCCCCAGCCCTTGTGGCAGCACTCCAGTGCCGAACGCATCACGTTGACGTTGCCGATGCACTCGAACGAATAGTCGACGCCACCGTCAGTGAGATCGACGATCACCTGCTGGATCGGATCGCTGTAATCCTTAGGGTTGACGAATTCGGTCGCCCCGAACTGGCGCGCCAGCTCGAACTTGTCCGGGTTCACGTCGATCGCGATGATGCGCGAGGCCTTGGCCATCTGCGCGCCCTGGATTACCGCCAGGCCGATGGCACCCAGCCCGAACACGGCAACGGTCGCGCCCGGCTCGACCTTGGCGGTGTTGAGAACGGCACCGATACCGGTGGTGACACCGCAGCCCAGCAGACAGATCTTGTCCAGCGGCGCTTCCTTCGACACCTTGGCCAGCGAGACTTCCGGCAGCACGGTGTACTCGGAGAAGGTCGACGTGCCCATGTAATGGTGCAGCGAGGTGCCATTCTTGGAGAAGCGCGTGGTGCCATCCGGCATCAGGCCCTTGCCCTGGGTCGCGCGGACGGCGCCGCACAGGTTGGTCTTGCCCGAGAGGCAGAACTTGCACTTGCCGCACTCGGCGGTATAGAGCGGGATGACGTGATCGCCGGGTTTCAGGCCGGTGACGCCCTCGCCCACCTCTTCGACGATACCGGCGCCTTCATGGCCCAGCACCGACGGAAACAGACCCTCGGGATCCTTACCGGAGAGCGTGTAGGCATCGGTATGACAGACGCTGGTGGCAACGATGCGGACCATGACTTCGCCCGCCTTGGGGCCCTGCACATCGATCTCTTCCAGCGAGAGCGGCTTGCCTGCTTCCCAGGCGACTGCGGCACGCGATTTCATCGGGCTATCTCCCTTTGCGCTTGAATGCTTGGATTCGAGGGGTCGCACGTCGTTCGGCTGATGACATGGCGACGGGTTTTGCGTCAGTCTAGGCGTTCGCTGCCAGGCAATAAACATTGCATTCGGCACATGATTATTGCCATGTAGCAACAATCGTTCTCGTAACAGTTTGAAGGAGTCGCCATGTCGCGCTGGGAGGGTATCGAGGCTTTCGTCGCCGTGGTGCGTCTGGGTACGTTCTCTCGCGCCGCCCAGTCGCTGAAGGTTTCCAATTCCCATGTCAGTCGGCTGGTCAGCCAGCTGGAGCAGTCGTTGGGAACGCCACTACTCTATCGGACGACCCGCCAGATTCGGCTGACCGATGGCGGTGCGATCTACTACGAGCACTGCCGGTCGCTGCTCGACGGCTTCGCCGAGGCCGAGGCCGCGCTCAACGAACTGCAGTCCCAGCCCCAGGGAAGACTCGCCATCAGCTGTGCGACCACCTTCGGCGAGCGCTACATCGCGCCGCTGGTCAACGATTTCCACTGCCGCTATCCGCAGCTCGATGTACGCCTGCATTTCACCAACCGTACCGTCGAGCTGATCGACGAAGGCTTCGATGTCGCCATCCGCATGGGCGTGCTCAAGGATTCTAGCCTGCTGGCCAGACGGCTCTGCCAGCGCCGCGAGTATGTCGTCGGCGCGCCCGACTACTTCCAGCGGCGACCGACACCGCACAGCCTTTCCGAGCTCGCCCACCACAACTGCCTGGTCGGATCGCGGGATAGCTGGCTGTTCCGGGTCGACGGTCAACGCCGCGAAATCCGGGTGTCGGGGAATTGGCGCGGCAATTCCGGTCCGGCGCTGCTGGATGCGGCCTGCAAGGGAATCGGGCTGGCCCAGTTGCCGGATTACTATGTCGAGACGGCGATTCAGCAAGGCCGGCTGATGGCCGTGCTCGATCGCTACCAGTTTACCGATACCGCCGTCTGGGCGGTCTATCCGCGCCACCGCCAGCTCTCGTCCAAGATTCGTCTGTTGGTCGATTTCCTGTCGGCTAGACTGCCCGAGGCGATTGCCGCAGACGGCCGCGACTCGCCGATACCGGACGTCACGGCCGCTGAGCCGCCATCGCCAGAGACGCCATCGTCCAAGACGTCAGAAGCTCAGCGCTAGAAAACAGGGAGATCAGGGATAAGGCAGGTCGGTGGCAGGCAGGTGGATCAATGATTGAAGAAGTGATCGATGCCATCGTTGAGATAGGCGTCGCCGAATTCGGCCTCCCGCGCCAGCGCCTCGGGGTCGGGCAGCTCGATACGCTGGCGAGAGCGCAGCAGCAGCCCTTCCTCGCGGAAGGCGGTCAGGGTCCGGCTCACGTGCACCGACGACAGCCCCAGCGCATCGCCGAGATGCTGCTGGGACAGCGGTAGACGAATGCTGTTGCCCTGGCGTGCCTTGGTGCGCTCCAGGCGCACGTACATTTCGTAGATCAGATGAGCCAGACGCTGACGCGCGCTGCGTCGGGCGAGGTTGACGAGACGCTCGGTCAACAGGGCCTGCTGATGAGACGAGATGGCAAAGAAGATGGTCGACAGCATCAGCGATTCGCGGAAGACGTTGATCAGACGCCGATGGGGAAAATGGCACACGACGCCATCCTCGAGCATGGCGACGCCGGTCAGGCGCTCCTTGAAGGCAAATTCCCGCAGCCCGATGATATCGCCGGGCAGATATATCTCGAGAATCTGTCGGGAGCCATCTTCCATGTAGCGAAAAGAGTAGGCCCACCCCTTGCTGAGCGTACAGAACTCGCGCGCCGGATCCCCCTCCTGCCACAAAATCTCGTCGGCCTTGACCTCGGTCGGGCTCTGCTCGAGCTCGACCAGCAACGCTTCATCGTTTTTGGAAAGCTCACCGTAATGCTTGAAATGACGGACGATACAACTGTCTTGGCTCATTACCCTTGCCCTTGTTCATGCTTTTAGCGATCGTCAGATTACGGAAATCGATATTGGCATAGCCAGCCAGGATTGTCGTTATCCCGCGTCAGGGATCACGATCCAAGCACAAGACTTGAGACACTTCTGTCAATTTCAAGATTGAAAAGACTCAACATTCGATGATGTTCACCGCCAGTCCGCCGCGGGAAGTCTCCTTGTATTTATCCTGCATGTCGCGCCCGGTCTCGCGCATGGTCCGAATGACCTTGTCGAGAGAAACGAAATGCTCGCCGTCGCCGCAGAGCGCCATCTGCGCGGCGTTGATGGCCTTGACTGCCGCAATCGCGTTGCGCTCGATGCAGGGCACCTGGACCAGCCCGGCGATGGGATCGCAGGTCAGCCCCAGGTTGTGTTCGAGCCCGATTTCGGCGGCGTTCTCGACCTGGGCCGGGGTGCCCCCCATCAACTCCGCCAGTCCGGCGGCAGCCATCGCGCAGGCCGAGCCGACCTCGCCCTGACAGCCCACTTCCGCCCCGGAAATCGAGGCATTGGTCTTGCACAGGATGCCGATCGCGCCAGCAGTCAGCAGGAAACGCACGACGTCCCGCTCGCAGGCATCCGGCTGGAATTTCATGTAGTAGTGCAGCACGGCAGGCACGATCCCCGCGGCCCCGTTGGTCGGCGCGGTGACCATTCGGCGGCCGGCGGCGTTCTCCTCGTTGACCGCCAGCGCGAACAGGTTGACCCAGTCCATCGCCGAGAAGGTACTGGCGATCAGGCCCTTCTCGTTGTCCAGCGCCATCAGGCGCCGATGCAGCGCCGGGGCGCGACGCCTCACGTTCAGCCCGCCGGGCAGCACGCCCTGCTGGTCCAGCCCGCTATCGACACACGCCTTCATCGCCAGCCATATCTTCCAGAGCCCGTCGCGGATGTCCGACTCGCTGCGCCAGACCTGCTCGTTGGCCAGCATCACGTCGCTGATGGAAAGCTTTTCACGACGGCAGATATCGAGCAGCTCGACGGCATTCCTGAACGGGCATGGCACCTTCACCGTGGAGGTGACGGCATCGCCCTGGGCCGCCTGCTCGGCATCGACGACGAAACCGCCGCCGACCGAGTAATAGGTGTTGTCGTGGATGACGCCGTGATCGTCGGAGGCGACCAGGCGCAAGGCGTTGGTATGGTAGTCGAGAATCTCGTCGCACCATTCGATATCCCGCACCGGATCGAATGCCACCGCGTGCACGCCTGCCAGCTTCAGCTCTCCGCCCCGCGCCATTGCCGCCAGCTTGAGCGCCAGGTCGTCGGGATCGACGGTCAACGGGCGCTCTCCCATGAGGCCCCCGATCACCGCGCTATCCGTGTTGTGCCCCTTGCCAGTGGCCGATAGCGAGCCGTAGAGCGTGACCGACACCCTTGTCACCGCGTGCAGCAGCTCGCGGTCGCGCAGGGTCGCGACGAAATCATGGGCAGCCTGCATCGGTCCGACCGTATGCGAACTGGAAGGCCCGATGCCAATCTTGAACAGATCGAACACGCTGAATGTCATGTGACTACCTCTGATGTCGCTCGGGCGCCAGAATCCGTCGTTCCTGGAACTGGCGCATGATGTAGTTTGACTTCAGTCTGGCCGCCGGTTAAACCGGAAACAATCGATAAAAACTGCCAATACCTATAGCCTTGCTAAACCATGATCCAGTCACTCAATGCTCAGACCCATGCCTGGCTGAAAGTCTTCGCCGTCAGTGCCCGCCTCCTGTCGTTCACCCGGGCAGCAGAGGAGCTTCATGTCACCACCGGCGCGGTCAGCCAGCAGATCAAGCAGCTGGAAGAGCGGCTCGGGTTTCGTCTGTTCAGGCGTCTGCCGCGCCAGCTGGCGTTGACGGAAGAAGGGGAACGGCTGGCCCGGGTCGTCGCCCAGGCTTACGATGCCGTCGGGCTGGAGGTCGATCGCCTGCGCGGCGGGGTCATGAGCGGCGTGCTCAGGCTACGCTGCCTGCCGTCGTTTCTGGCCAAGTGGCTGATGCCGAGACTGCCGCGGCTGCAGGCCCGCTTCCCCGATATCGAGCTGCACGTCACGGCGGAAGACAGCAATCTTTCGTTGCTTGACGGCGGCTACGATCTGGCCATCGATCTCAACGACGGCCACTATCCGGGCCTCCAGACCACGCCGTTGATCGACGAGAAGATCTTCGCCGTCTGCTCGCCGCAACTGCTCAGGCGGCGCCCGCCGCTCACCACTCCCGAGGCGCTGGGCTACTATCCGCTGCTGCACGACGTCACGGCCTGGCGAGGCAGTCACGATTATGCGGAGTGGGAGCACTATCTGCGGGCGATTGGCGGTGAACAGGTCAACGTACGCCGAGGCTACACGTTCAACCGCAACCAGCTGACGGTGGAGGCGGCGATCGCCGGCATGGGCGTGGCGATCGCGCGCCGGACGCTGATCGGCGACGAGTTGGACAGCGGACGCCTGATCGCGCCGTTCGCCGGCTCGGTGGCGACCGGCAAGCGCTACGGCCTGGTCTATCAGCAGGGGGCTCTGGACGACCGCCGCGTACGAGCGGTTCACGACTGGCTGGAGGAGGAAGCGCGGCGATCCGTGGAGACCGCCCCGCTTTTCGATTCAACCGAGTGAGCCAGGCTTTGGAAATAACCAGGCTCTATCTGAAAAGTGTCTAGCGCACGACCCCGCGCTCGCGCAGCGCCGCCAGACGCTCTCCCTCAACGCCCAGCGTCGCCAGCACCTCGTCGGTATGCTGGGCAAAGACCGGCGCCGGCCGGCGAATTTGAGACGGCGTCTGGGATAGTTTGCTGGCGAAGCCGATGGTCTGCATGCGCCCGATCACCGGGTGGTCCAGCTCCTGCACCATGCCCCGCTCCCGGTAGTGCGGATCGTCCATCGCCTGGGCGAAGTCGTTGATCGGCCCGGCCGGTACGCCGGCTTCATCGCACAGTGCCAGCCAGTGCTGCCGGTCTGCCGTGCACATCAGTTCTTCCAGCAGCGCCTCCAGCGCATCGACGTTCTTTCCCCGGTCGCTATTGGTGACGAAGCGAGGATCGGCGGTCAGATCAGGCCGTTGCAGCACGTCGTTGCAGAACCGCTCCCAGGTACGCTGGTTGGCGCATCCCAGCATCATGTAGCCGTCGCGAACCTTGACCGCCTGGTAAGGCGCGGAGACCCGGTGCCGCCATCCGGTCGGCTGCGGGACGCGCCCTTCGGCGAAGTAGGCCGCCGCTTCCCAGGTGAACCAGGGCAGGCCGCACTCGGCGATCGCCACGTCCACCAGTTGCCCCTCCCCCGTCTTTTGCTTGTGAATGTAGGCCGCCAGTATCGAGTAGATCGCGGTGATCCCGGCGCCGATATCGTAGACCGCCACGCCGGTCTTCAACGGCCGCCGGCCGGGCTCGCCGGTCATCGACATCAAGCCGGTCATGCCCTGGGCGACCAGGTCGAACCCGCCCTTGCGCCGATACGGCCCCGTCTGGCCGTAGCCGGAGATCGAGCAGTAGACCAGGCCGGGATTGATGCCCTTGAGCGTCTCGTAGTCGATCTTCAACGACTGGGTAACGCCGGGCCGATAGTTCTCGACCACCACATCCGCTTCCCGCGCCAGTTCATAGAAGAGCGCCAGCCCGTCGGGCTCCTTGAGATTGAGCGAGATGCTGCGCTTGTTGCGGTTGATCTGCGCGAAGCAGGTGGACTCGTCGTTGACGTATGGCCCCATCTGACGGCTGTCGTCGCCGCCCTGGGTCTTCTCGACCTTGATCACGTCGGCGCCCATGTCTCCCAGCACCATGGTGCAGTATGGCCCGGCCATGATCTGCGAGATATCGAGTACCTTCATGCCTTCCAGCGGTAACATGGCGATTCTCCTTGCCTGTCTTCGAAACGGCTAATAGAGCGATTGATCGACGCACGCCCCCGCCGTGAACTCGACAGCGAGTCCACGCCAGTCACCGATGGGAGCGAGGCGGCGCCGGTTGGCGGGCTAGCGGCCCTGCCAGGTATACGGGGTCTTGTCGACGAATCGCCTGACGGCGCCCTTGAAATCTTCGCTGGTGTAGCACAGCGCGATCAGGTCGTCGGCAGCCTCATGGCCGGGGCGGCGCCGATCCAGAATCCGGTTGATGCAGGCCTTGGTCGCGCGCATCGTCAGCGGGGCATGTCCGGCCAGCGTCTCGGCGAGCTTCGCCGCTGTCTCGTCGAGGGCTTCGCTGTCGACGATCTCGTCGATCAGGCCGACGGACAGCGCCTCCTCCGCCCCGATCATCTTCGCCAGCATCAGCACGCGCTTGGTGCGCGCGATCCCGATCAGATCGACCAGCCGCGAGATGTTGGTGATCGACAGGCAGTTGCCCAGCGTCCTGGCGATGGGAATGCCGAACTTGAAAGCGCCATTGGCGTAGCGGAAGTCGCAGGCCATCGCGATGGCCGCGCCCCCACCGACACAGTAGCCGTCGATCAGCGCGACCGTCGGCGTTTCCAGTCGCTCGATCCCGCCGATCACCGCATCGATCCGGCGTTCATAGTCGATGCCGTCGCCGCGCTCGCGGAAGTCGACGAACTGCTTGATATCGGTGCCCGCGACGAACGCTTCGCCGCCCTCGCCGCGAAAGGCGATCAACTTGATCTCCTCGTCTTCGTCGAATCGTTGGCAGGCCTGGATCATGGTTTCGTACATGTGCCAGGTCATCGCGTTGCGGGCCTCGGGGCGGTTGAAGCGAATCCAGCCGATCGCCCCACGCTGGTAGCAGCGGATTTCGTCATCCTGGGTCATGGTGTCAGTTCTCCTGGGTCGATGCCTGCCGGTTTCCGGTATCAGGTGCCGTAGATCAGATTCACGAGCAGTAGCGCGAAGTCGGGCACGTAGGTGTTGAACAGCAGCACTACGAACAGCACTCCCAGGAACCAGAGGTTGGTTCGCGTCGTACGCCAGATATCGGCCTTGGCGATCGAGCACGAGGCGATCAGTACGCTCGCCACGGGCGGAGTCTGCTGGCCGATGGCCAGGTTGAGCGTGACGATCAGGCCGAAGTGCAGCGGATCGATGCCCACCTGGATAATCAGCGGCAGCACGATCGGCACCACCAGAATGATCGCCGCCGCCGAGTGCAGGAACACGCCAAGAATCAGGAAGATGATATTGAGCAGCGCCAGGATGACGTACTTGTTGTCGGTCAAGCCGGCGATCGAATTGGCCAGTTGTTGCGGCAGCTGGGATTCGGTGAGATAGAGCCCCACCAGTGCGGAACTGGCGACCAGCAGCATCACCACGGCAGTCTGGATGCCGGCATCCAGGCAGGACTTCCACAGGGTCTTGAGCGAGAACTCCCGATAGATCACGGCACTGATGAAGATCGCGACCACGACCGCCAGCGCCGCGCCTTCGGTGGCGGTGACGATGCCGCCGAAGATGCCGCCGAGAATGATCACCGGAATCATCAGCGCCCAGATCGCCTCCTTGAACGACTTCCAGACTCGGCTGGCCTGAAAACGCCCTTCGGAAGGAAAGTTGTGCTTGCGTGCCAGGAAGTAGCAGACCACGGCCAGGCCCAGGGCGCCCAGTAGCCCCGGGAAGATACCGGCGACGAACATCTTCACCACAGACTCTCCCGACATGACCGCGTACAGGATCATCGGGATCGATGGCGGCAGGATGATCGCCAGGCTGGCAGCGGACGAAGAGATCGCCGCAGCGAACTCCTTCGAGTAGCCGCGGTTCTTCATCGCGGGAATCAGCAGGCTGCCCAGCGCGGAGACGCCGGCCACGGCAGAGCCGGAGATCTCGGCGAAGAAGATCGATGAGCCGATGGTCACCATCGCCAGGCCGCCCTTGACGAAGCCGACCAGCGAAGCGGCGAAGTCGATCAGACGCCGCGAGATGCTGGAGGCGTTCATGATCGCCCCGGCCAGAATGAACAACGGGATGGCGATCAGCGGAAAGTTGGTCGCGCCCTCGAACATGGTCAGGCCGATATTGGGCAACGCATAGACGCCGTAGCTGGAGTAGACGGCGACGGCGCCGACCAGGCCCAGCGCGATGGCGATCGGCACGTTGAGCACGATCAACAGCAATAGTCCTACGAACATCAGTGCCAGAATCATCGTGTCGCACTCCCTGCATCGGACTGACTGGCCATGTTCGAGCCGAGACCCACCTCCTCGAGCTCATGATCGACGAAACCGTCTCCCCTCGCCTGCCGAATCACCTCCGGCAATCGCAGCAGCTCGGCAATGATGAACAGCACCGAAGCGATAGGCAGCGCCGACTGCGTGAATTGCAGCGAGACGGTAGTCAGGCTGATCATGGTCGACCCCGCAAGGATCTGGACGACTTGCCAGCCGGTCACCATCAGCAGAATGAAGAACGCGATCGTCACGGCCTCGCCCAGCAGCGCGATCGGCAGCCGCACGCTCGGCGGAAACGCATTGACGATACTGGGACAGGCGATGTGTGCCCCCTTGGCGGCAGCCAGGGCAGCACCGTAGTAGGTCAGCCAGGCCAGGCTGATCGAAGCCGCCTCGTCGTACCAGGTAAAGGGCGACCCCACCAGGCGCGAGAGGAAGCCGACGATCACGATCCCCGCCAGCACCAGCATATTGATGACCACGATGATCTCGAGCAGTCGGCTGAAGCCATCGCGCAGCGTATTCAGAGTTTTCACAGGTGGCTCCTTCGTCCACGGCCCGGTCGCGCCCTGATTCGGCACGACCGGGCCCGCGAATTAACTGGCGGGTTGCAGTTCACGCACCTTGTCGAGCATCTCCTGGCCGCCGTCGACATCCTTGATGAACTTGTCGTAGACCGGCTGGGAGGCATCGATGAAGGCCTGACGATCGACCTTGTTGATCTGCAGCCCGGCGTCACGCATCTTGGCCAGCGTCTCCTCGTCGAGCTTCGCGCCCTGCTCCAGCGCGTAGGACTCCATCTCCATGGCCGTCTGCTGGAGCACCTCGCGCACGTGCTCGGGCAGCCGGTTCCAGCTCATGCCTGCCGTCACGAAGGCGGGGGTGTAGATGTGATCCGACAGCGAGAGGTACTCCTGAACCTCCTGCAGACGCGAGGCGTAGGTCTGGACCAGCGGGTTCTCCTGGCCATCCATCGCCCCTGTCTGCAGCGCGACGAATACCTCGGAAAGCGCCATGGGCGACGGGTTCGCGCCATAGCTCTTGAACATCTCGACACGCCAGACGCCCTGCGGCACGCGCAGCTTGATGCCGGAAAGATCGGCTGGCGTATTGATCGGATGGACGTTGTTGGTGATCTGGCGGAAGCCGTTCTCCCACACGCCGATGATGTGATAACCCCGGCTTGCGGCGACGGGATAGAGCTGAGGTCTCACGACTTCATCGCGCACCCTGGCCATATGGTCACGATCCGCGATCAGATAAGGCATCTCGAACAGCGCGAACTGGGGCGCGACGCTACTCATGACGGTCGAAGGCAACGCCAGGTCGACCGTGCCCAGCTTGAGCTTCTTCAGCAGCTCCGAGTCGCCGCCCAACTGGCTCGAGCCGTAGACGACCACCTTGGCTTCACCCGCCAGCTTTTCGTTGGCGCGTTTGGCGAATTCCTGGGACACATCGGCGAACAGCGAATCCGGCTCACCGACATGGGCGAATTTGATCTGCACTTCCTGAGCACTGGCGTGGTTGATACCGGCCATCAGCGCTAGTGCCAACAATCCTGCTTTGAAACTTTTCATCACTGGCGTCCTTCCGTCTTTTTTATATTGGCTCGCCTGAACGATGGACCGGAGCAATTGCCTACATTTCCGCGATGCCCCGATCGTTACCCCGCAGTGCGAGCACCTCGGGATCTTGCCAGTGGATTATGAATTCATAATTCAAAGAGAACCAATTCACCCTTTGTCTATTGGCGTAAAGTCTCAACGTGAAGCATTTAAAATTAGCCAGTTACCGAAAATCGAGTGTGATCACGCCGCCAACACAATGAATTCATTTTGAATTGTCGGCGCAACGACGCTGGCGTCTGCTGAAGCCGGGGGCAGACGGCAATGTCAGGACGACATCGCCGTGAAAAGAATGCGTATCGAAGCGGGATATAACGAGTCGCTACAGCGGACGCCAGCGAAAGGGTTCCAGAGTCGGAAGGACGAAGACGGGACGTTCAGCCAGCCGCCGCTTGTTCGTCCCCGATTACGCCGCTCGCGGCCGCCACGATCAGCTTATGGCGCAGATGCTCTCGCAGTATGCTGCCGAGCCGTTCTCCATCCCGGGCCAACAGGCATTCGATCATGGCTTCATGGTCGGCCACGGCCTGGTCCCAGTACTCATCGATCATGCTGGAATAGCGGACCCGCTGGATACGGTGATTCAAGCTGCTATGGGTCTCCCGCAGCACCTCGTTGCGGGCTGCCAGCATGATGGCATCGTGAATGCGGTGATTGAGCTCGAAGTAAGGCCGAATCTCCTTGCGCTTGTAGTGCGCCATCATCTGGTAATGCAGCGCCTGAATGTCGGCCACTTCCTCTTCGGTAATGTAGCGACACGCCAATTCGCCGGACAGCCCTTCCAGCGCGCCCATCACGCTGTAGGTTTCCTCCAGCATCTGGCGCGTCAATCGCACGACACGCGCCCCCCGATTGGGCAGGAGTTCGACCATGCCCTCGGACGCCAGTACCTTGAGCGCTTCCCGAAGCGGCGTCCGGGAGACACCGAACTGCTCGCATAGCTGCTTTTCCGGGATCCGGGTGCCGGGAAGCAGGGTTCCATCGTTGATCATGTCCCGGATGCGGGCGGCTGCCTCGCCGTACAGGGTGTTTTGCTGAATCTTGTTCATGGAGCACTCATAACGGGTTCGATGTTGCCATTCTCCCAATGGCGCATGGATGACGCCACCATAAATGAATTATGAATACAAAAAAGGAGTGGAGATCACCATGGCTCGTAACGTCTACCTCACCCACCAGACATTGTCGCTGAAGCAAGCCCGCACCATCATCGAGGCCGCCATGGCCTATGCGGTAGCGCAGGCGATGAATCCCATCACCGTGACGGTCATGGATACCAGCGGGTATCCGATAAGCAGCGACAGAGCCGATGGCTGCGCCACTTTACGGTTGGCCGTCTCGCATGGCAAAGCCAAGGCCGCCTTGGGCTACGGCCTGTCCAGCGGCACGATCGGTGAGCGGAATCAGGCACGGCCGGCATTCCTGTCGGCAGTCGCCTCGGCGTCCCATGGCGAATTCATCCCCGTGGCCGGCGGCGTGCTGATTCTCGACGAGCAGGAGCTGGTCATCGGCGCCGTCGGTGTCAGCGGTGACAGTTCCGACAACGATGAGCGAGCTGCAATTGCCGGCATCGAAGCGGCCAGCCTGAAGGCAGGTCTTGCACCGAAAAATTAAGAAAATCTTAAATTATTTACGAAACAGCGTTTCTTAAGAACATTAAGGCTGATATTCTTAGTCGGCTATCAATAGCTGTGCAGGAATTCATCATGCCTACTCTCCCCTTTCGCGCAGTCGTCTTGCGGGCCGGCATCTACGTCCTGATCCTGGCCGGGCTCATGCAGATAGTGATGATGGTGGACGCCAGACATGCGGGCGCCCCCGACTTCAGCGAGACTTCACTGACGGAACTCACCCAGGCTGCGCTGCTGCTGATTTGTACGGCTCTGATGCTGGTCATTCGTCAGCGTTACAGAGTCCTGCGCAGCGTCAGCCTGCTGATGGGTGCATTCTTCGCGATATCCTTCGTGCGGGAGAACGACCAATGGCTGGATGTCTACGTCTTCGATGGCGCCTGGGAATGCCTGGTAGTACTTCTGGCACTACCGGCCCTGGCGCTGGTGATACGTGCAAGACGCGACTTTCTCGAAGAGTTTTCGCTGATTGCCAACAGTCTGGGATTCGGGCTGTTCGCGGGCGGATTTCTGACGACCTATGTGTTCTCGCGCCTCTACGGGCGTAGTGAATTGTGGCAAGCCCTGATGGGCGAACACTACCTGCGCATGGTCAAGGACGCCGCGGAAGAGATCACGGAACTGGCCGGTTACAGTCTGCTGCTTTTTGCCAGCGTGGAACTGCTGCTTCTGGCCAGGCGGCTTCGCGACAACCGGCGTTCGCCCCCCGCTTGAGTTTCCGCCGGCCCTTTGGGTTCGGTCCCGGTCACCAAGGCAGCCAATTCACGCCAAGCCCGTTTCGAAAGACCGCTTCGAAAGACCGCTTCAAAAGTCCGCGCCAGGGCATTTCCTGAACGAGAAAGCCGCCCATGCTTCGTCGAGAATGGGCGGCTTTCGTTGGTGGCCTTCGATCGGCTCGCGATATCCAGATCGAAGGCGACTCGAGTTGCCGGTTAGTTGTCGGTCACCTTGGGCGGTTCGATTTCCAGTTTCTGAGCGGCGATGACTGCCTGAGTACGGGAGTGAACCCCCAGCTTGCGCAGGATCGCGGTCACGTGGGCCTTGATGGTGGCTTCCGATACGTTGAGCTCGTAGGCGATCTGCTTGTTGAGCAGCCCTTCCGTCAGCATGTTGAGCACGCGAAACTGCTGGGGCGTCAGCGAGGCGATCGCCTCCGCGAAGCGCGCATCCTCCTCGCTGCCCTCGCCCATGGCGTCCGCCAGCTCGGGGGGCAACCACACTTCGCCTTTGAGCACTTCTCCAATCGCTTCGGCGATGGTGTCGAGAGATGCGGACTTGGGAATGAAACCCGAAGCGCCGTAATCGATGGCACGGCGGACCACGTCCACCTCTTCACTACCGGATACCACCGTCACCGGAATATCCGGCATCTGTCCGCGAAGCTGGATCAGTCCCGAGAAACCGTGAGCGCCGGGCATGTGCAGATCGAGCAGGATCAAATCGGCATCGGGGTGCCGAGTGACGACTTCCGTCGTCGCCTCCATGGTGTCCGCTTCGACGATTTCTGCTTGTGGCGACACCTGTCGCAATGCCTGATTGAGCGCCGCCCGGAAGAGTGGGTGGTCATCGGCAACGATGAATTTCTGGGCAAAAGCCATTGATTCTCCTCCGGCGCTGTCGAGATATGTGGCGAGATAGTCGGTCCACTATCGCCACCTAGACAAAGATGGTTCAACTATTGATTAACGGCATGTTACCCCATGCACTCGTGGAATCCCAAGTATCAAATCATTAGGAAAAAAATCCCGGGATAACCAAAGGGTAAATACGTCGCAAATACATAAAAAAAGTTCGATCGTCCCGGAAAGCTGGCGTGCTTCCCTCCCTTTGGAGCGGCACGAAAAGTACCGGGAGGAAAGCCTCTTTCACGACGATCGAACGACAATCATCAGTCGATATGAGTAGCGGTCACTCAAATTAACTAGTTATATAGCCGTCACCATGATGGTTGACCCAAAAGCCCATTTCAAAATTCGAAATGACGAATCAGGAGCGCACATGACTATTTTCGATCAGATCCTCCACGACGCCAGGATCGGCGAGTGTAGAGGTATCGCCTAGCCCATCGCACTCGTTGGCAGCAATCTTGCGCAGGATGCGCCGCATGATCTTGCCGGAGCGGGTTTTCGGGAGCCCCGGCGCCCACTGGATCACATCGGGCGTGGCGATCGGGCCGATATCCTTGCGCACCCACTGTTTGAGTTCCTGCTTCAACTCCTCGCTGGGTTCGACGTCATCGTTGAGCGTGACATAGACATAAATCCCCTGGCCCTTTACATCGTGCGGATAGCCGACGACAGCCGCTTCGGCCACGGATTGATGAGCGACCAGGGACGACTCGATTTCCGCCGTTCCCATCCGGTGTCCGGAAACATTCAGCACGTCATCGATACGTCCGGTGATCCAGTAATCCCCGTCGGCATCGCGTCGACAGCCATCTCCGGTGAAGTAGACTCCTTCGTAGGTGGAAAAGTAGGTCTGAACGAAACGCTCGTGATTGTTCCAGATGGAGCGCGCCTGCCCGGGCCAGGAATCCAGGATGACCAGATTGCCTTCGGTCGCGCCTTCCAGTCGCTTGCCATCGTTGTCCAGCAGCGCCGGCTGAACGCCGAAGAACGGCTTGGTGGCGCAACCCGGCTTGAGGTCGGTGGCGCCGGGGAGCGGCGTGATCATGTGTCCGCCGGTTTCCGTCTGCCACCAGGTATCCACGATCGGGCAGCGGGAATTGCCGACGACACGGTAGAACCAGTCCCACGCCTCCGGGTTGATCGGCTCCCCCACCGAGCCGAGGATGCGCAACGAGCTGCGGGTGCTGTCGTCCATGATGTGTTCGCCATGCGCCATCAGCGAGCGGATGGCCGTCGGCGAGGTATAGAGAATCGAGACATTGTGCTTGTCGACGACCTGCCCCATGCGGCCATGGTTCGGGTAGGTCGGCACGCCTTCGAACATCAGCGTGGTGGCGCCGTTGGCCAGCGGCCCGTAGACGATATAGCTGTGCCCGGTAATCCAGCCCACATCGGCGGCACACCAGTAGACTTCGCCATCGTGATAATCGAAAACCAGGCGATGGGTCAGCGCAGCATAGAGCAGATAGCCGCCGGAGGTGTGCTTCAATCCTTTCGGTGTCCCGGTCGATCCGGAGGTATACAGAATGAACAGCGGGTCTTCGGCATTCATCGTCTCGGCAGGGCAGTCGGTGGACTGCGGGTCGACGACCTCATCGAACCAGCGATCCCGGCCTTCATGCCACTCGATGTCGCCACCGGTGCGCTTGACCACCAGCACGGACTCGACCACGTCGGTCCCCTCTCGGGTCAGTGCCGCATCGACGTTGTCCTTGAGCGGTATCTGCTTGCCACCGCGTACCGACTCGTCGGCAGTGATGACGACACGGGATCGGGAATCGACGATGCGCCCCGCCAGGGCATCCGGCGAAAAGCCGCCAAACACTACCGAATGCACCGCGCCGATGCGGGCGCACGCGAGCATTGCCATGGCCGCCTCCGGCACCATCGGCATGTAGAGCGTGACCGTGTCGCCCTTGCCGACCCCCAGGGACTTGAGGCCGTTGGCGAGCTGCGAGACGCGCTGATGCAGCTCGCGGTAGGTGATGGTCTTGTGATCGGCGGGATCGTCGCCTTCCCAGATGATGGCCGGCTGATCACCTCGGGTTTCCAGATGGCGATCCAGGCAGTTGTGGGCGACGTTGAGTTCGCCATCCTCGAACCAGCGGATATCGACATTGTTCGAAGCGAACGAAGTGTTCTTGATGGTAGCCGGTTTCCTGCTCCAGCTCAGGCTTTCGGCCTGCTCGCGCCAGAAGCCTTCGGGATCTTCGACAGACTGGCGATAGAGCGTCTCGTAACGATCGCGATCGATCCAGGCATCGGCTGCCAAGCGCTTATCGACAGGATATACGCGCTGCTGTTCGCTCATGCTCCAGTCTCCCTGTTGATGACTGTGTTCGTATCCGTCGACGGTGAAAGCCCAACTGGCTCAATGCGATAGACCATCGACGATCGAGTGGGCCAGCATATAACGGCGGCACCGGCCACCCCCTATTAGACCTTCGTATCAATCAGTTTCGCTCGCCTGTCGCGATCGTGCCAATCACGCTCGGTTCGACGGCGGCAAGGTCGCCAGAGACTGAGGCCCGTCGACACTTCACGCACGGCCGCGGCTCGCGCTGAAACGTCGCCAGCCTTGGTAGAGGTTCGAATGGGAAAAGAGAAATAGAGAAAAGAGACTTCGATGGAATCTATCAGCTATCCCGGCGTCTCCCGGTAGGCAAAGGTCAGCGTCGTTCGACAGCGACGACAGCGATAGCTCACGCCCTTCTTCGAAGCCTGGGAGTGGCGTCGCCCGGTGAAGCGATGCAGGGTCTCGCAACGGCAGCGATAGAGATAAGGCGCCGGGCTGGCACGGGCGACATCGAAGCGATGCGTGACGGCCGGCTTCAGACCATAGAGCTTTCGCATGACCGTCTGCCACTCGCGCCCATGGGGTCGGGCTTTCGGCCCTTCCTCCAGATGAAAGACCAGCCAGTGTGCCATCTCGTGGGGCACGATCTCGTCCATGAAAGCCTGCCGGTTCTCGTGCAGCAGCGTTCGGTTGAAGCGCAGTCCGCCACGCTGGTAATGCGCCTGCCCGGCGCTCCGGCCCCGCAGATCGAACCAGATACTGGGCCTGGGTAGCGCCGGGTGTATTTCACGCGCGAGCCGCCAGGCGGCATCGGCCCGCTGCAAAAGAAGGCTTTCCAGCGACGCCTCGTCGAGCGCCTCCAGCGCCTGGGCATCACTTTCGCCGAGGGCGGGGGAAACGGGGGAAGAACGCAGATCGATCATGGGATGATAGAATGCCGACGACAGGAACGGGCGTCCAGCCCGCTGACCCTTTGCCATGCATTTCCGTTGGTCACACGTTCGTATCGGCCGCACGTTCGTATCGATCAGAGGTTCGTATCGGCCACACATTCATTATCTTCGCCTTGATCCGGAGCGCCCCATGCCTGAACTCTCGTCTGAACGACCGGACGATGCCGTCGAGAGCCAACCGCCGCTGGATGACGACGCGCTGGCGCGTCTCGACGACTACCTGAACGCCGAACGCCTCGGCGAAGAGGCGCCAGATGTCATCAGCGCCCACGGCTATCTGGTGGCACTTGCCGTCTCGCCTCGGGATATCGCCCCCGAGCAGTGGATCGCCGAGCTTTTCGAAGGAGAGCCTCCTTTCGACGACACCGCCGAGCGCGACGAGATTCTCGGTCTGCTGGAAACGCTCAAGGCCAACGCCGCCGGCATCCTGGAGCGCGGCCACTGGGTCGAGCTGCCCTTCGATGTCGAGCTGGATGAAGCAGGCGAAATGGCCGCCGCCATCGAGGACTGGTGCGCCGGATTCATGCAAGGCGTCTTTCTCGACGAAGCGGCCTGGTTCTCCCAGGACGAATCGCATGTCGCTGCCCTGCTGCTGCCGTTCATGGCGCTGTCCGGCCTGTTCGACGACGAGCCGGAGATCGCGGAGATGGTCGCCGAGGACGCGCAGTTCGCCGCCCTGGCGGGCCAGCTACCCGAGTTGACGCTGGATCTCTACCTGCATTTCCGGGTGCCGCCGGAGCCGCCCAAAGGCAAAGGAAAGAACGCCGCCAGAACATCCGGCGGGCGCAAGCGCGGCCGCAAGCGCTAGGTGCTTGCCGACGATCCGCAAATCGACACCCGAGCACGTCGCGCTACTTGAGCCGCGTCACCCAGGCGTTGAGCGTGCCGAACAGCCACTCTCTCGCCCGCTGCCCCCACGAGCGCCGGGCCCAGCTTTCGGCATCGATATGCTCGCTGGCGGCGAAGTTGCGCTCGAAGAGCTGGGCGACTTCGGCCGCGAATTCGGCATCGTCGACTTCCTGGTTGGCTTCCAGATTCCACTGCAGGCTCCAGTGATCGAAGTTGCACGACCCCAGCGACACCCAATCGTCGACGACGCTGAACTTGGCATGAATGAAATTGGGCTGGAATTCGTAGATTCTGACCCCTGCCTTGAGCAGCCGGCGATAAAACCGCTGCCCGGCGTAGCGCACGCCGGGGTGGTCATGGTGCCCGCCACCGGCCAGCAGCAGGCGCACGTCGATGCCGCGGCGAGCGGCGCGAGCCAACGCCCGCCGCAGGCTGAGCGTCGGCACGAAGTAGGGCGTGCACAGCCAGAGTCTGCGGCGAGCCGTGCCGATGCGCCCCTGCAGCGAGAGACGAATCGCCTGATAGCGATGCCCCCGCCCCCAGATGGCCCGACCTCTCATGCCATCGGCAAAGGGCGCCGGCACCGATGACCCGTGAAGCGACCGCGTCAGACGCCTTCGTGTCCCATCCCCGCGCGTCAGCGGCGAGTCCCAGACCTGGGCGAACAGCTGCATCCAGTCCTCGACCACCGGCCCCTGAATACGCACCGCGACCTCGTACCAGGCATCGACGAACTCGTCGACAATGCCGAAGCCGCCGGTAAAGGCCGTGACGCCATCGACGATGACGAGCTTGCGATGATCGCGCATCAGATTGCCGCCCAGCCGCGTCACCGCCAGCGGATTGAAGAACCGCAGCTCGACGCCGCCATCTCGCAGTCGCCGCCGATCGCCATGCGACAGCCCCATGCTGCCGACGCCATCGAGCATCAGCTTGACCTCGACCCCACGCGCCGCCGCCGACGTCAGCGCATCGATGAAACGCTCGGCCAGCGAGCCCGACTCCATCAGATAGAGTTCGATCCACAAATAGCGCCGGGCGCCTTCGATGGCCTCTCTCATGGCAGGCCAGAATCGCTTTCCCTCCGGCAACAGCTCGAAACGGTTGCCGTCTTTCCATGTCGCTTGCATCAACTACCTGCCTCCTTGGTCGCTCCCGATTGACGCACGTTTACGGTCCCGAGGAAAGCGATCGTCCCGGGTCATCGCTGTCGGCTGGGCTTGTCGCTATACTCGGGAATTTGCAGGGAAATTGCCTCGATGCCAGCGCTCCTGGGGCTGCAATGACTATGGGACACCAACGACCGTGATTGAACTTCAACGACTGTGGCACCGTCTGGCCAGTCGCGTGCTCGATCGCTGGCTGGCCTTTCGCCTGGTCGAGCCGGAGCCCTTTCGGCTCGATTCCGCGCTGCCGACATTCTATGTCATCGCTCGCCCCTCGATGACCGACGAACTCGCCGTCGAACGCCTGAGCCGCGATCTCCACCTTCCCGACGCCGACGCATGGCATCCCTTCGGCCACGGCGGGCTACCGGCCTGCTTCGCCCTGCCGCGCCTTCGAGGCCGCCGCGGCCAGATCCGGGGCCAGCATTCGGCACATCTGCAGCAGCTGCTGGATGCGCTCGAGGCCGATCCCACGCTGGACGCACAACTGGTGCCGGTCAGCGTGTTCTGGAGCCGCGCCCCGGGCAAGGACTTCGGCTTCTGGAAGATGCTGGCCGCGGACGACTGGGCCTGGAGCGGGCGCCTGCGCCGGCTGCTCTCGGTGATCGTCAACGGCCGCCATCTGGAGGCGCACTTCGGCGAGCCGATCCGGCTGCGGCCGCTGATCGACGATCCCGCCGTCACCTTGACCCAGCGCAAGGTCGCCCGGGTGCTGCGCGTTCACTTTCGCCGCATTCGCGCCCGGGTACTGGGGCCGGACATCTCGCATCATCGCACACTGGTGCGGGGCGTGGTCGACAGCCAGCCAGTCCGTCAGGCCGTGCTCGAGGCGGCCGAGGCCAATCGCAGCACACCGGCACGCGAGCGCCGGCGCGCCGAGCGTTACGCCCGCGAAATCGCTTCCAACATGTCCTACCCGGTGCTGCGCTTCTTCTATGAAATGCTCAAACGGCTGTGGAACCGTCTCTACGACGGCGTCGATGTTCACGGGCTGGACGCGGTCAAGGCGATCGCCGGCGAGCGCACGCTGATCTACGTCCCCTGCCATCGCAGCCACATCGACTACCTGCTGCTCTCCTACGTGCTCTACCGGGAAGGTCTGATGCCGCCGCACATCGCCGCGGGACGCAATCTCGACATGCCGGTGATCGGCGCCCTGATGCGGCGCGGCGGCGCGTTTTTCATGCGCCGCAGCTTCAAGGACAACCGCCTCTACGCCACCGTCTTCAACGAGTATCTGCACCGGCTGATCGCGAGAGGCCATCCGGTGGAGTACTTCATTGAAGGCGGGCGCTCGCGGACCGGACGGATGCTCTCGCCCCGCCCCGGCATGCTGGCGATGACGCTGCGATCGTTCGCGCGGGACGCGATCCGGGATGTCGCCTTCGTGCCGGTCTACGTCGGCTACGAAAGCGTACTGGAGAGCAGCAGCTATCTTCGCGAGCTCCGCGGCGGCCGCAAGAAGAAGGAGTCTCCGCTCGACCTGCTGCGCGTGCTCAAGCATCTCCGCGAGCCTCACGGCCGTGTCACCGTCAGCGTGGGGGAGCCGCTATCGCTGGCCAGCTTCCTGAACGAAACGGCGCCGGACTGGCAAGTCGAGCCCGCTTCGACACGCCCGGCATGGCTGAATCACGCCGTTCCGCGGCTGGGCGAAACGCTGGCGCGCCGGATCAACGACGCCGCCAGCCTGAATGCCGTCTCGCTGGTAGCGATGACGCTGTTGGCAACGCCGCATCACACCATCGAATCCGACCTGCTGGCACACCACGTCGGCCTGCTGGTCAGGCTCCAGAAGACTCTGCCCGGCAGCCAGCGCTGCCGGCTGCCGACGGGCGAACCGGCCGAGTGGATCGATCACGCCGTGAATCTGGGCTTCGTCACGCGCCAGCCCCAGGCACTCGGCGAGCTGATCACCGCACGCCCGGAGCAGGCGACGTTGCTGACCTGGTATCGCAACAACGTGCTCCATCTGTTCATGCATCTCGGGCTGGTGGCATTCGCCTTCCGCAACAACGCCGCCTTCTCGCTCGACGATCTCGACGCGCTGCTGACACCGGCCTGGCCGCTGCTGGCGCAGGAGCTCTATTTCGCGCCACCGGACGATCCACGACAGCGCCTGGCGGATACCCTTGCCGTATTGACGGAAGAAGGCCTGCTGCAAGCTACCGACAACGGCTGGCGCCGGCAGCCCGGGCATCTCGAATCCAGCGAGCATCTGCGACTGCTGGGGCAACCGGTGCAGCCCACGCTGGAGCGCGCCTATCTGCTGCTGGCGTCGCTGCTGCGCTATTCCAGCGGCGAACTGACCCGGGAAGTGCTGGAAGAACATAGCCGTCAACTGGCCGAACGCCTGACACTACTGGCTGGGCTCAACGCCCCGGAGTTCTTCGACAAGCGGCTGTTCAGCGGATTGCTGGACACGCTCGAACAGCAAGGCTGGCTACGCGTCGAGAATGAGCATCTCTTTTACGAAGAATCGCTGGCACGCCTGCAGCGGCGCAGCCGGGCGCTGTTCGACCCGGAGCTGCGCCACCGCCTGGTGCGGTTGACGCGCCAGTAGGCCTCGCTTTCTCCTCCGACGGCCTGTCAGACCAGGCGCCGCGCGGCCTCGCGACGGCGCTTGAGCTCGTAGATCACCCCCATCCCCACCGTAAAGAGGATCATCAGCAGCGCCAGCGCATTCACTGCCGGCGTCAGCCCCGTACGGACCTTGGAGGCAATGTAGATCGTCAGCGTCGTGTCGTAGCCGGCAACGAACAGTGTGGTGTTGTAGTTCTCCAGCGATTGCAGGAACGCCAGCACCGCCGCCGACAGAATGGCCGGCTTGAGATACGGCAGCAGGATCCGGCGGAACATCTGCCACTGGCTGGCGCCGAGATCCAGGGCCGCGCGTTCCAGCGTGCGATCGAAGCGCTGGAGCCGAGCCGCCACCATCAGCATGACGTAGGCGGCGATAAAGGCGCTCTGGGCGATGATGGTCAACGCGATGCCGCCGTTCACGCCCCAGTTCCGCCAGAAGATCAGTGTCGAGATGCCGATGATCACGCCCGGCGTCAACAGCGGCGACAGGATCAGCGCGTAGATGAAGGATTTGCCGCGCCCCTCGACCGTGGTCAGGAACAGCGCGCTCGCTACGCCGATAGGCAGCGCCAGGCACAGCACGCCGACGGCCACCAGCAGGCTGTTGACCAGCGAGCTCCACATCCCGCCATCGGCCCACAGCGCCGAAAACCACTGCAGGGTGGTGCCGGTCCAGGGCGTGACGGTCGGGAAGCGGCTTTCGTTGAACGTCGCCGCCGCCATGATCATCAGCGGCAGGAACAGATAGACGAAGAAAACCAGCAGATAGGCCTTGAGCGCCCAGGAGAAGAATCGCGATGAACTCATGAAGCGCTTTTCCTATTTGGCAATGTCGCCGAGCCCGACCTTGAAAATCCGCATGATGACGGTGACGAAGACGATACACAGCACCAGCAGCAGGAAGGCGTAGGCGGCTCCCTGATTCCAGTCCCCGCCTTCGAAGAACCAGTTGTAGATGATCTGCGTGAACCAGCGGCTGCCCGGCGAGCCCAGCAGCGCCGGCACCGCATAACTGCCGGCCGCCAGCATGAACGTCATGATGCAGCCCGTGGCGATGCCCGGCTTGGCATGGGGAATCACGATGCGCCGATGGGTGCGGCCCCAGCCTGCGCCCAGATCCCGCGCGGCCCGAATCTGGTTGGAATCCAGGCTTTCGATGGCGTTATAGAGGGGAAAGACCATGAACAGGATGTAGGCATAGACCATGCCCACCAGCACGCCGATATCGCCATTCAGAAAGCGGATCGGTCGATCGATCAGGCCCAGCGCGAACAGCAGCTCGTTGAGCGGACCGCGAAAGGCGAAGATGATGTACCAGGCAAAGGTGCGAAGAATCTCGTTGATCCAGAACGGAATGATCAACAGCAGCAGGCACAGCGCCGCCTGGCCCGGCGTCGCGACCTTGGCCAGATAATAGGCCAGCGGGTAGCTGACGATCAGCGTCAGCAAGGTGACGAGAACGCTCGACCAGATCGTCTTGAAGAAAATCGCGAGGTGGATGTCGTTGTTGAAGAAGGTGGCATAGTTGGTCAGCGACCAGACATCCTTCTCGCCGCCGCGTTCGGCCGGCAGCAGCGAGGGATGGAACGAGTAGTCGATCATCTGCCATTGCGGCAGCAGCACCATCACGATCAGCCAGATTCCCAGCAACGCGACGATGGCCATGGTCAGCGGAACGCCAAAACGATTACGCAGTTGCTGCCACATCGATGGCCTCCTCGCTCGGCTGACCGGCCTCGGCCCCCGCCAGCACCACGGCCTGATTCGGAGAATAGTCCAGCCGGCAAACGCTACCGACGGCAAACTGGCCTTCGAGAGACTTACCTGCCGCTGCATGCGGCACGTGGGCTCGGATCGTCGGCCCGTGCTCCAGCGCGATCTCCAGCGTCAGCCATGCGCCCTCGAAGTGCTCGGTCCGGATCACCCCGCTGAGCGGCAGGCGCCGGTCATCGGCTGGCCCCACGCGCCACTGCTCCGGTCGCACATAGAGCGTCGCCTCGTCTCCCGGCTCGAGCGGGTCCGTGGAATGACCTGCCAACGGTGCCGGCAGCCCGACATCCAGCGTCACCATTCCCGCCTCCCGGGACACGACACGGCCCGGGAACCGGTTGTTCTCGCCCACGAAATTCGCCACGAAGTCGGTCTTCGGCTGGCGATACAGCGTCATCGGATCGGCGACCTGCCGGATGCGCCCTTCCGACATCACGGCGACCCGATCGGACATGGTCAGCGCCTCGCCCTGATCGTGCGTGATGTAGATGAAGGTGATACCGGTCTTGCGCTGAATCGCCTTGAGCTCGGTACGCATATGCTGGCGCAGCTTGAGATCCAGCGCCGACAGCGGCTCGTCCAGCAGCAACACCCGGGGCTCGACGGCCAGAGCGCGAGCGATCGCGATCCGCTGCTTCTGGCCACCGGATAGATCGGCGACCGGCTTGTCACCACTGCCGGCCAACGCCACCAGTTCGAGCAGTTCATCCGCTCGCCGGCGACGCGCCTGACGGTCGATGCCCCGCACTTCCAGACCGAACTCGATGTTCTGGTAAACGCTCATCAGCGGAAAGAGTGCCAGATTCTGGAAGATCATCGCCGTCGGACGGCGGTTGACCGGCACTCGGGTCATATCCGTGCCACCGATGGTGACGCTGCCTTCGCTGGGGGTGAGAAATCCGCTGATCATGTTCAGCAAGGTGGTCTTGCCGCAGCCGGAAGGACCGAGAAAGCTGAAGAACTCGCCCGACTCGATCTCCAGCGAAGTCGGCTGAATCGCCGTGAAATCGCCAAATCGCATGGCGACCTGGCGCAAGGATACGCGACCGTCCATGACGTCCTCTTGGAGTGATATCGTTACTGGAAATCCATGGCATCTCGGCAATTCCCCGTGTCGTCTCACACGGGGAATCGTGGCAAGAGAAAGGCTTACGCCGACAGGTAGCGATCCTGATACTCGTTACGCAACGCGACGTACCACGGGTCCTGCACCGGCCACCACCAGAGGTTGTCCAGGTCCTGCTGGTTGTAGGAGTCCTTGAAGAACTGGCGGGTCGCCTCGGGCAGCAACTCCTCGGCACCGACGGCGGTGGAGTTGTAGCCGGTCGACTTGACGAACATCGCTCCCGCTTCCGGGGTGTAGTACCAGTTGATCAACTCGTAGACCGCGTCGACATTCTGCGCATTCTGGGGAATCACGAACCCTTCCATCCACGCCATCGCGCCTTCCTTCGGCGCGCCATACGCGATGGGCTCGCCTTCGGTCTGCAGGCGGAAGGCGGTGCTGTCCCACGTCTGGCCGATCAGCGCACCGTTGGTACGGAAGGCACCCTGCGCTTCGTTCTCGGTCGACCAGAACTGGATCACCATGTCCTTGTGCTTGAGTGCTTCGGCCAGGATGACATCGAAATTGGCGCGCATCGCCTCTTCCGTCTTGAACGAATCGAGCAACGGCCGTGGCAGCTTGCCCTGCCCTTCCAGCCACAGGCCGATGCCGACCAGCGCGGAGTGCGCCCGCACGGTCACCCCGGGGCCAATTTCCGGGTTCCACAGATCGCCATAGCTCAATCGGGATCGGTCGATACCCGTATAACGGGTGTTGTAGGCGATGGCCTCGGTGCCCCAGTCCGACGGTGCAAAATAGCGCTTGCCGTCGACCACGCCACCGACTTCCGAGCCCTTCATCGCGGTATCCAGGCAGCCATCCCAGCGAATACGCGACGTATCCAGCGGCTGGATCAACTGGTAATCCAGGTAACCAGGCACACGATCCACGGTGGGCATGATCACATCGAAGCCGGAACCATCGGTGGCCCGCAGAGAATTCATCAGCTCGTCATTGGTGCCGTAGGGCGTGAAGGTCGCCTTGATGCCAGTCTTGGCGGTGAAATCTGCGAGCATCTCGTCGGTGAAATAACCCGCCCAGGCATAAATACGCAGCGTCTGATCCTGGGCGAAGGCGCGATTGATATAGAAAGGTACCGAAGCGGCGGCACCGGCAGCCGCAGCCCCCTGCAAGAAACGACGACGGGAGAGGGTCATCGAAGGTCTCCTGTTGTTTGTCGATCCACCCGTCACGAAGAGGCGTGGAAAACGTTGTTATACGACAGACCTGTTACGACAGCGTGACGTTTCGTATTGGCATTTCGTGGTTATTGAACGCCCGCTCAAAAGAGAGATTACCAGCCTGTCATGGAAAAGACATCTGAACGAAGGTCAAGGAAGGAAAGGCAAGAGGCAAGAGGCAAGAGGCAAGAGGCAAGAGACGATGAGGGAGCGAACGAGCCAGCGGCAAATGTCGAAACGTTGTTGGACAATCTTTCACCCACGAAAAAGCCGGCCCTAAGGCCGGCTTCGTTCGACAGAGTAGCTTAAGCAGCCACTCGCATCGGAATCAGCTTAGAAGCTGTAGACTGCACCGACAGCAACGCCGTCGCCGGCATCGTCAGTACGATCATACTGAGCATACTCGACGAAGGTGTACATGGCCGGAGAGATGTTGTAGGTCGCACCAACAGTCCACTCGTTGAAGCTGTCTTCGTTGCCACCGTTGTCAACGATCGGTGCCACTTCGCTGTCAGCATCGACGTACTGGTAAGCGCCGTAAACATCACCCGCGAAGTTGTCGGACAGCGCGTAGCCGTAACGGGCACCCAGCGCATAGCGCAAGATATCGCCATCTTCACCAGCGTAAGTCGCGTCGGTATTTTCAACCTTGGCAGCCAGACGCAGCGTACCGATAACGTACTGAGCCCCTAGACCATAAGCCTTGGCTTCATACTCAAGCGTCTCGCCAGTTGCTTCATCGACGGCATGCAGGCCGTAGTTGTCGAGGTCGTCATACACAGCAGCGATGGAGAAGCTGCCGATGGTGTACTTCGCACCACCGAAGAACGAGGCGTTGGAACCTTGGCTGGAAACGCCAGTAACGCCGTGATCAGCACCGAATTCTTCCTCGGCGTCGCCCTTGTACTGGGTGCCGATGGCGAACTGCAGGCCACCCCAGCTTGGGGACATATACTGGAACTTGTCGCCTTCACGGTCGACGTCAACGCCGTCCGCCAAAGAACCACCGTACAGACCACCCAAGTCGACAGAGGAGTCAGTCAGGTCGAAATATTCGTTGTTACTGATCGGATCCTGAATCCAGTCGTCGATCAGCGGATCCCAGGAACCCAGACGGACGTCACCGAAGTTGCCTTTCAGGCCCAGGTAAGCCTGGTCACCGTCATTGATGCCGCCGTTGGACTTTTCTTCGTCAGCCTGGTGCTCGAACTCGGCCTTGAAGTAGCCGGTCAAGCCCGGGTTGATGATGTGCTGACCGGAGAAGCCAACAGTAGAGCCATTGTCGAAGACTTCGTCTTCCCAATTGCCACGTTCGTTCTTGATGTTCTTGTAGGCGATCTGGATGTTGCCGTAGATGTCGAGCTGCGTGCCGTCCTGGTTGTAGACAGTCGCTGCCTGGGCAGCGGCGGAGGCGCCCAGGGCACCAGCAATAGCAGTCGCTAAGAGCGTCTTTTTCATCGCGATAGGTTCCTTAACTAGCTTACTGTTCGATCGTGTCTGCAGATGCAGTCGGCTTCGGCACCTTCAACCAGCTTCGTCACGCGAACGAATGACGGCTGTGGAACTTGGAAGCCTTGTTATTGTCCAATGCTCGCCCGGAAACCTTATACCGGACGTTGGAGGAACGCAACAAGAAAAAAACACTGTTTTCGTTCCCTGCGTGAGTTCCCGTTTCCCCTTCCACGCCACGCGTCAGTCGTGGATACAGGCGCTCGCAGTCTAGCTTCGGGCGATGACAATCCCACGACACCCGCGGCCAGGCAAGTGAAAGTGGTAGAACATCGTACAATTCACCGTCACACCAAGACTAAAGTTCAACGGTTCATCACACAGCCTGTTTGCCAGACTCTGCCCTTCTCCCGGGTCCCGGGTTCACCCTCATGGGTCCCGGTCCCGATTCACTCCTGCGGACGTTGCCCGTGCTTGGCCAGCAGCGCCCCGATCTTTCGATCCAGCTTTTCCGACTTCTGCTGCGTTTCACGCGCTTTCTGCTTTTTCTGCAGGGCTTCCAGTTGTCGCTTGGCGTGCTTGGCCTCGTCGGCAGTGACGAGCTCGCAATCCTCCCCCATCATGTCGACGCGCCGGGCCCCTTCTCGCACCGACTTCAGATAACGCGGCAGATGCACGTAGCAAGCCAGGGCACGACGAACCAGCTTTTCGGGCCATGGCTCCACTTCGCACAGATCGAGATGGATACCGGTTTTCAGCGGCCGTGTGTGGCCCTTGAAGAACGTCTTGGGGTAACGCTTGTACCACTGGGCAAGCAATGCATGTGGAGAAGGCGCCTCGTGTTCGGCACCGAACTCCAGCGAATCCTGCGACTGCTCGGGACTTGCTCCGGCCGGCGCCGAGTCATTCGATGAGGTGGGCGAATGTGCGTCGGGCGAAAGCGAGGCGGCCTCTTCAGCCGGTGGCTCGGCGCGGGTGGCCTCCACGGCTTCCGCGACCTGCCTCCCTTCTTGCTGCACTGTCTCGGAGGATGAACTATCAAGTGACGGCGCCGAAGTCAGGCGCTGCAGCGGAGAGACCGGCTGCCCCGAATTCGAGCGGGCAGCTGCCTCGCCCTCTTTCGGCCGAGGTCGCCGGAATGCCAGGCTTCCCAGTCCGCGTGCGCGGGTTCCGCCGTCCGGGTCTTCGTTATGATCCTGTCCCTTGACCACCATCGGATCCAGTTCCGCCAGAGCGAGTAACCGCTCCTTGAGCGCCCTGTTTTCGGCCTCCAGGGCGCGGCAACGCTCTTTCTCGGCTTCCAAAGCGGCCTGCCCCGCTTCGACCTGGTGCTCGATGGCAGCCAGGAGCGCCTGTGTTCGATCCGTCAACACGGCACAACTCCTCTCAAGTCCTCTCAATCCACATCGGGACACGCCGTCGCTCATCCTGACGACAGGCACTCCATCCCGCTCGGGCGCATGTTTTTTCTTGGGCGCATGGCCTCTTTGGCGACTCAGCCAGAGCCAGGCGTGCGGCGATATTGGACGAAAGCATAATCCGGCCGATCCGGCTGCGACACCATGGGAATGCGTTCCACCTCCTCCCACTGATCACGCTCGAAGTCCGGGAAGAAGGCATCGCCCTCCACCTCGACATCCACCTCGGTGAGGTGGAGCCTGTCGGCAACCGCCAGCGCCTGCCGATAGATCTCGCCTCCGCCCATCACCATGATCTCGTCCGCGCCATCGATCAACGCTTGATGATCGGCGAGTTGCAGCGCCTCGTCCAGCGAGTGACACACCCGAATTCCCTCGCGCTGGTAGTGAGAATCGCGCGTTATCACGATATTGAGCCGCCCCGGCAGCGCGCGGCCGATCGATTCGAACGTCTTGCGCCCCATCACCAGCGGCTTGCCCAGCGTGAGGGACTTGAAGCGCTTCAGGTCTTCGGGCAAATGCCACGGCAAACGGTTGTTCACGCCGATGACGCGATTGCGCGACATTGCCGCGATCATCGCCACCGGCGTTTCCAGCTTCAGTGATTTCACATCGTTCATACGGCGATCGGGGCCTTGATGGATGGGTGAGACTCGTAGCCCTCGATCGCGATGTCCTCGAAGCGGAATTCGAACAGGTCGTCGATCGCCGGGTTGAGCTTCAACCTCGGCGGCGGCAACGGCTCGCGGGACAGTTGCAACCGGGCCTGATCGAGATGATTGAGATAGAGATGGGCATCCCCCAGCGTATGCACGAATTCGCCGGGCTTCAGCCCGCAGACCTGAGCGACCATGTGGGTCAGCAGCGCATAGCTGGCGATGTTGAACGGCACGCCCAGAAAGATGTCCGCGCTGCGCTGATAGAGCTGGCAGGATAGCTCACCGTTGGCGACATAGAACTGGAACAGCGCGTGACAGGGCGGCAACGCCATCTCGTCGACCAGGGCAGGGTTCCAGGCCGAGACGATGTGACGGCGGGAGTCCGGATTACGGCGTATCTGCTCGACCACCCTGGCGATCTGATCGATATGCTCGCCATCGGGCGCGGGCCAGCTGCGCCACTGGTAACCGTAGACAGGCCCCAGGTCGCCATCGGCATTCGCCCACTCGTCCCAGATGGTGACGTTGTGTTCATGCAGGTAGGCGATATTGGTATCACCCCGCAGGAACCAGAGCAGCTCATGGATGATCGAGCGCAAGTGGAGCTTCTTGGTGGTCACCAGCGGGAAGCCCTCGCGCAGATCGAAGCGCATCTGATGGCCGAACACGCTAAGCGTACCGACACCGGTGCGATCGGCTTTTTCAACGCCGCTGTCGAGCACGCGCTGCATCAAGTCGAGATAGGGCCGCATGGGCACGCTCCTTTACGGTGACAGGCCCACCGCGAGAGATGAGCCTGTCGAAACACTTTATCAAATTCGAAACGGTTGAAAATCGGAGCATTCGCTCACTCGGCGCGCCCCGCTCAGCGGGCAGTTCGATCCTCGCGCGCGTCGTCGACACCATTGTGCCGCGACCAGACGATCAGTGCGATACCGGCAAGAATCATCGGCAACGACAGCAATTGCCCCATGGTCAGCCAATCGAAGGCGATGAAGCCCAGTTGCGGGTCCGGACGACGAAAGAATTCGGACAGGAAGCGAAACGCGCCGTAGCAGATCAGGAAGAGCCCCGAGACGAAGCCGCGCCGGCGCGGCGTTAGCGAGACGATCCAGAGCACCCCGAACAGCACGACACCTTCGAGAAAGAACTGGTACAGCGAGGAGGGATGGCGCCCCTGCCCGCCCATGCCCGGGAAGACCAGCGCCCAGGGAACGTCGGTCACGCGGCCTGGCAGTTCATGATTGATGAAGTTGCCGATACGCCCGGCACCCAGCCCGATCGGCACCAGCGGCGCGATGAAATCCGTCAGCTGGAAAAACGCCAGGCCGTGCTTGCGCGCGAACAGCAGCGCTGCCACCAGCACCCCCAGCAGGCCGCCATGGAAGCTCATGCCACCGTCCCAGACCTGGAATATCCACAGCGGATTTTCCAGCAGGCGGTCCAGGCCGTAGAACAAGGCATAGCCGATACGACCGCCGAGAACGACCCCCAGCGCCCCGTAGAACAGCATGTCGCCGATATCGTCCGGCTTGAGTCCCAGGCGGTCGGCGCGTCGACGCCCCAACCACCAGGCCCCCACGAAGCCGATGACGTACATCAGCCCGTACCAGTGCACCTTGAGCGGGCCCAACGAAATGGCCACCGGGTCGATCTCGGGGTAAGCCAGCATGCTTTCTCCTCGGCTACGGGATAGTCCAGATCGTCGAGGTTAGCCGATCATCAGCTTGACCCCCACCACGATCAGCAGGAGGGCAAAGATACGTCGCAGCGTCCTGGCAGGCAATGCATGAGCGACTTTGACCCCGACCCGGGCCATCGGCACGCTGGTCACCATCAGGCCGAGAAAGGCCGGCCACATCACGTAGCCCGTCGCCCCCGCGGGTAGCGTCATCTCGCCCCAGCCCACGACGACGTTGGTCACGGTGCCGATCAGCGCGATCGGCAGGCCGATCGCCGAGGAGGTGCCCACCGCTTCCGTCATGCGGCTGGTGAAGCGCGACAGCCAGGGCACCGACATGACGCCACCGCCGACGCCGAACAGGGTCGAGACGCCGCCGATCACCGTCCCGGCCAGCGTCATCGGCCAGCGGCGCGGCACCTGCCCCTGGGTCGCCGGCGGGCGCGTCAGCAGCATCTTCAGTGCCATCAGCACCGCGAAAACGCCAAAAAGGCGTGTCAGCGCATGTCCAGGCAACGCCGACGCCAGCAGCACGCCTAGAATACCGCCGACGACGAGCCCCGGGATCATCAACCGCAGCCAGTCCTGGCGTACGCTACCCCGGCGCCAATGGCCCCAGGCCGAGGACGCGCCGGTCACGACGATCGTCGCCAGCGACGTACCGACCGCCAGATGCGCGACTACGGCGGGATCGAAACCCTGCGCCAGAAAGGTGAAGACCAGCGCGGGAACGATGACGATGCCGCCACCGATACCGAACACGCCCGCCATCAGACCGGCAGCGGCGCCGACCAGCAGATAGATCGCAATGGCGGTCAGCATTCGATGTCCCCCATCCATGCGACAGCATCATCGACTGGGGAAAGCGAAGCATCTACCGTCGGCACGGCAATGGCAGGGAGGGTGAAGACTGGCATGAAGCGGTCCTGTAGAGAGCGAGGCATCGGAAGCAGGATATCGGGTGGCTAGACGTCGCACGAGCGTCGTGGGCGGATCGCTAGCGCGCTTATGTTACGCTGCTGCCAGGGCCGTGTCATGGCGGCGGCCTTCCCGTCCGGATTGCCTCTTCACCCATCAGGAAACCGCCACATGTGCTTGATCGTGTTCGACTGGCAGCCCCAGGCCGCGATGAAATTACGCCTCGCGGCCAATCGCGACGAGTTTCATGCCAGGCCGGCCGAGGCCCTGCATCGATGGCCGGATGCCGAACTGACCGGCGGTCGTGACCTGGTGGGCGGCGGTACCTGGCTCGCGGCGACGCACTCCCGCGTGGCCGCACTGACCAACGTACGAGACGGCCTGGCACCGATGCTCCCCGAGGCCCCCAGTCGCGGCCAGCTCGTCCGCCAGGCGCTGGAAACCGATGATTTGACGAAGTGGCTGAACAGCCTGGCCGAAGGCGGCGCTGAACCCTACGCCGGCTTCAACCTGCTCGTCATGTCGAACGATCGACTCTGGACGTTTCATCACAGCCGTCACGGGACTCGCTGGCAACTCGTGGCGCCCGGCCTGCACGGGCTCTCCAACGCCACGCTGGATACGCCCTGGCCCAAGCTCGTTCGCGCCCGCGACGCCTTGCAACGATCGCTGAACGCCCCGGACTGGCGAGTCGGGATGTGGTCGGCCATGCGTGACGTGCGCCCGGCGCCGGACGACGAGCTGCCGGACACCGGCATCGGTCGAGACCAGGAGCGGTTTCTGTCGCCGCCGTTCATCGAGGGGCAAACGTACGGGACGCGGGCGACGACCCTGGTCACGGTCACCGCCGAAGATACGACACTGGAAGAGCGGCGATTCGGCCCCGGCGGCGAGCCGATGGGCAAGATGACACGCTTGGCAGCGAGCGCGCCGGATCAGTCCTGAGGCGACAGCAGGTGCCCTATCTGCCAGTCCGTCATTCGCTGTCGCAGGTGCGCCCTGACCACTGCCGTGGTGGGCAGAGAGAGCGTCTCCGCCACCAGCGACCGGGCATCCCCGATACTGACGCGCCGGATCGCCGCCCGCACCCGTGGCAGGCTGGGCGCGTTCATCGACAGCGCCTCGAAGCCCATGCCCATCAGCAGCAACGCGCCGGAAGGATCGCCCGCCAGCTCGCCACAGACCGAAGCCGGAACCCCGAGCCGCTGGCTCTCCTCCGCCAGCCGTGCCAGCGCGTTGAGCACCGCCGGATGACAGGCGTCGTAGAGACTGGCCACACGCGCATTGTTGCGATCGACCGCCAGCAGGTACTGGGTCAGGTCGTTGCTTCCCACCGAGAAGAAGTCGACGCGCTCCGCCAGCGCCGAAAGCTGGTAGAGCGTTGCCGGTACTTCGATCATCACGCCAACCTTGGGCGACGCCACCTCGATGCCGTCCTCGGCGAGTTCTTCGCGAGCTCGTGCCAACAGGCGCAGTGCGGTGTCGACCTCGTCCACGCTGGTGATCATCGGTAACAGGATTCGCAGGTTATCCAGCTCGCGGGAGGCCATGAGCATGGCCCGCATCTGGACCATCAGCACTTCGGGATGATCGAGGGTAACGCGAATCCCCCGCCAGCCGAGGAACGGGTTGGCTTCGTTGATGGGGAAGTAAGGCAGATCCTTGTCACCGCCGATGTCGAGCGTGCGCATCACCACCGGCAGGGGCGCGAAGCTGGAAAGCTGCTCGTGATAGAGCCGCGTCTGCTCCTGCTCGCTGGGGAAGCGTTCGTTCATCATGAACGGCACTTCCGTACGGTAGAGGCCGACACCGCTGACACGCGGCTTGAGCTGCGCCACCATATCGACCGCCAACCCGGTATTGACCATCAGCGGCATCCGGTGACCATCGGAGGTTTCGCTGGGCAGATGCTGTTCGTGCTCCAGCACTTCCGCCAGCGCCCGTTCCTCCTTGATCAAGCGCTCGTAGCGCTTGGCCAGCTGAGGCTCGGGGCGCACGAACAAGCGCCCCCGGTGGCCGTCGAGAATCGCCTTGGCCCCGTTGATTCGAGGCAACGGCAGATCGACCATGCCCAGCACCGTCGGGATACCCATGGCCCGCGCCAGGATCGCGACATGCGAGTTGCTGGAACCCCGGATCGACACCAGCGCGGCCAGACGCCCCCTGGGCAGTTCGCCCAGCGTTGCCGCACTGATCTCGTCACCCACCAGAATGGTATTGGCCGGGTACGTCGAGGGCGTCAGTTCGTTGCTTTCCTGAAGATGCGCCAGCACTCGCCGCCCCAGATCGCGAATATCCATCGCCCGCTCGCGAAGATAACCGTCATCGACGCGCTCCAGATATTGCGTGTGACGCCGTACCACGTCGGCCAGCGCCCCCGGCGCCCACTGCCCTTCGCGAATCCGCTTTTCGACCTCGTTGCCCAGTGCGGCATCGCCCAGCATCTGCTGGTAGACATCGAAAAGCGCCAGTTCCTGGGTGGAAATACGACTGGCAAGACGCGCACCCGCCTTGCGAATGTCCTCGCGGACGTGAGCAAGCGCCGCATGCAGGCGCACCACCTCGGCATCCGGATCGGTCGGGATCAGATCGGGAACGCTATCCAGGTCCGCCGGCGGCGCGACCACCACGATCTCGCCGATCGCCATCCCCGGCGATGCCGCCACGCCGGAAAACATCGCCTGCCCATCGGGCTCGGCGGGGCGGTTGAGCGTACCCGACACCAGCGCATGGGCCAGCACGCCGGCCAACTGCGCCGCCATGGTGACCAGAAAGGCCTCGTCACCTTCGTCGAAGCGGCGTTTTTCCTGCTGCTGAACCACCAGCACACCCAGCATCCGGCGCTGGTGGATGATAGGCACGCCAAGGAAGCTCGAAAAACGCTCCTCCCCGGTCTCGGCAAAATAACGAAACTGTGGATGACCCGGCGCATCCTCGAGGTTCAGCGGCTCCTCCCGTTGACCAACGAGACCGACCAGCCCTTCGCCAAGGCGCAATGTCACGATACCCACGGCCTGGGTACGCAAACCGATAGTGTCCATCAACACCAGACGATCGCGTTCGCGGTCGAACAGATAGATGGAGCAGACGTCGGTGCGCATCGCTTTGCGGATGCGGCGCACCATGGTGGCCAGTGCGGCGTCCAGGCTGCGGGCGCCGTTGACTTCCTGAACGATGCGGCGAAGGGTATCGAGCATGAGCCTTTTTCTTGTGGGCGAGGGGGTCCTCGTCGTGGCATCGGGACGGGCATCGCCAGTCACCCCTGATACGAGCTTCGAAAGCCGGTATCAGGGGCACGCTGAGCGCCCATGGATCCTGTTGGCGGCCTTGCCCTAAAGCCTGGCCATTTCCTCCAGTGACAGTCGATGAAACTCAGGCGCCAGCTCCCGTAGCGCGCGCCGGTAAACCTCGCGCTTGAACGAGACGACCTGACCCAGAGGATACCAGTAACTTACCCATCGCCAGCCATCGAATTCCGGTTTGGGCGTGCTATCGACACAAACCCGACTGTCGTGACAGCGAATTTTCAGTAAAAACCACTTCTGTTTCTGACCAATACAGATCGGTTTCGAGTGCGTTCGGACCATGCGTCGGGGGAGACGGTAACGCAGCCATCCTCGCGTACAGGCCACCACATCGACATCCCTCGAGGTCAACCCGATCTCCTCCTCGAGTTCCCGGAAGAGTGCCTGATGCGGTGTTTCGCAAGCCTTGATACCTCCCTGCGGAAATTGCCACGCCTCCTGACCCGCCCGACGCGCCCAAAGCAGTTGGCCGTCACAGTTGGCGATGATGATGCCAACGTTCGGCCGAAAGCCATCGGCGTCTATCACAGCGTTCACCTTAGCTCAATCGTCGTTGACATCATTCTTCCACAAAGCGAGAAAGGGCATCAATACGCCTTAAGCCAACCCGCCATAAAACATTGAAAAGAAGGCGTCTTATCCTGTCACCGTTGGTGACGAAGACTCGATCGACCGAAGCCGGCACCCGAGCGCGGCCGGCGTGGGCAAAGCCGCGGGAGTTTGCGATACTGCCGAGCGCTCGGACCCATGCCCTGAGCAACAAGATTCCTGATCCACAACTTGATCCACAAAACATGCGGTACGCAAACGGGAGCCAACCTTGAGCCTGGCCATCTTCGATCTCGACAACACCCTGCTGAGCTGTGACAGCGACCATGCCTGGGGTGAATTTCTGGTAGAGCAAGGCGCCGTGGACGGCGACGCTTATCGTCGCGCCAACGATCAATATCTACGGGACTATCAAGCCGGCCAGCTGGATATCATGGCGTATCTGTCGATGGCGCTGAAACCGCTGAGCGAGCATAGCGAAGAGCAACTCAACGCCTGGCATCAACAGTTCATGGCCTGCAAGATCGAACCTCATATCCTGCCGCAGGGCGAAGAATTGCTGGCCTGGCATCGTCAGCGCGGGGATTTCCTGCTGATCGTCACCGCTACCAACCGCTTCATCACGGGCCCTATCGCCCAGCGTCTGGGGGTCGACGACCTCATCGCAATTGAAGCGGAGCGCGAAAACGGGCGCTATACCGGCCGTGTCGAAGGTGTCCCCAGCTACCGCGAAGGCAAGGTCACGCGAATCCGACAATGGCTGGAAGAGCAACCCGCCCTGACGCTGGACGACGCCTGGTTCTACAGCGATTCGATCAACGATCGCTACCTGCTCGAGGAAGTGGCCACCCCCGTGGCGGTCGATCCGGACGACGAGCTCAGAGCACTGGCCAACGAGCGAAACTGGCGCGTGCTTTCGCTGAGATAGCCATCGGCGCCACCCGAGTGGGTGATTCGGCGGACTGAGCCGGTGGTTCGGCGGAAAGGCGAGGCAAGGAACGGAAGGACATAGACCGAGAAGCCCCGGCCAAGACCGGGGCTTACTGTTAGACCGGGGTTTACTGTTAGACCGAGGTTTACTGTTCGATAGCGGCAAGCCGATCGACTTGGGGCGGAGGTCACTCCGTCCGTACGGATTGGGCATCCGACGCCTTGGCTACGTCGACAGGCGTGTGCGCCGCATGCAGGCGGCTGATCAGTTGATCCTCGAGATCGAATCGCTCCGTCATGCTTCCGCCGAGCTTCTCCAGCCAGCCGGGGAGACGGTCGGTGTAGCGCTGACAGCGCGACGGCGTGGCGTATTCATTATCGAAATCGAGTACCAGCTGCGTCGAGGCATCGACCCGCGCCAGCAGCTTGTCGGCCACCGCCAGCGCCTCGCGATCCTCGAAGGCCCTGGCCTCTTCTCGCAACTGCGGGTAGATCTCGAAATGCCCGGCGCTGATGTAATCCATCAAGGCTTCACTGAAGGTATCGATGCGCGTCTTGGACACCGCCGAGAGATCGGCATCGCAGAATTCACGCAGGTCGACCAACGTCACGAGCATGTCATAGCGCTGTTCCAGCCATCGATCGATCAGTGCATGAACGCCACCCCAGCGCTCCTGAGCGGTTTTGCAATCTTCCAGCATGATCAGCCTCTCCCTCGTCGCCTCTCTCCCTCATCGCGTGTTTTTTCCAGGAGACATGGCATCCTGCTTCAGGACGCCTGCCCCGCCGGCTCGCGAACCGTCTTACCACTGTAGCGCACTCGAGATACGATCATCATCACCGGAATGATGCCCAGGACGACGAATCCGGCCAATGTCCACTGCGGCAACGTCACGCCCCACAGGGCCCCCTCGACCGCCGCGCACTCGCCGGAACCATGCAACACCCGGGACATGACGTCCCACAGCGGCAACATGTCCATCATGTAATCCAGGCCAGGCCCGCAGCTGGGCACGCTGTCCGGCGGCAGGGTCTGCAGCCAGACATGCCGCCCTGCCACACCAATTCCGCCAAGCACGGCGAGCAGAGAGAGCCCGGCATAGACGAAGCCACCGCGTCGTCCGGGATTATGGATCGCACCGATCAGGAAGACGATACCCGCGGATATCACGGCGACGCGCTGAAAGATGCACAGCGGGCAGGGTTCGAGACCGACGCCATACTGCAGGTAAAGGGCAACGGCCATCATGAAGCAGCACATCAACAGGCCCAGCACGCACCACTGACGAACGCTTGCCTGCGCTATCCAACGCTTGATTTGCATGTTCCTTCCCACTGCATGCCGGAACGCAATCGCACCGGCGGTTTTCCAACCTCGACGACAGCCGGTTTCGAGGACCTTCGTCGAACGTCATGAATTCGCGATTTACGGGTTCACTGACTCACGCTGCCGAACGAGGTTCCCTCGCCCGCTGGAAATAATCGGCGATGAACTGCGCAAAAGAAACCTGATCCTCGGCCTCGATGTCGTGCTGTTGCTGATGCGAAGTGTCGACCAGTTGGGAAAACAGCTCGGCGCGGGATTCATCCATCGGCGTCGAGCGCCACTGCTCCGCTTGCGCCTTGGCGAGATCGGCAATCAGATCCGCCCACTCGCCGCCATGCGCCTCCATGGCGCGCAGCATCTGTGCCGAGGGCGTCAGTTCCGGATCGTCCAGACGCAAAGCGATGGCATTGATCGCGGCGACATGGAGATCATCTCCCTCGATGGCGTCCAGCAGCTCGGCGACCCTGCGCATGCCATCGATGATCTCGTGCCCGCGGGTGCGCAGCGGCACGCGACGATCGCCGATCTGCAGTTCCAGGTTCGGATCGCGCCCCCGCTCGACCACCAGACGACGATTGTCGTCCAGACGGTCGCACTCCTCGTCCGGAATCCAGGGGCTTTCGGAAAGCAGGCACCAGAGCAGGAAGGTATCCAGGAAGCGCATCTGCGGCTCGTCGATCCCCAGCGGCAGAAACGGGTTCAGGTCGAGGCAGCGTACCTCGATATACTCGACGCCACGCGCCTCCAGAGCCTGGGTCGGCGTCTCGTCGTGCCGCGCCACGCGCTTGGGGCGAATGTCGCTGTAATACTCGTTCTCGATCTGCAGGATATTGGCGTTCAACTGGCGCCAGTCACCGTCGACCTCCACGCCGATGCGACGATAGTCCGGCCATTCGGCGGAGATGGCGTGGCGCAGCGTGCCCACGTAGTTGGAAAGCGAGTTGAAACAGATCTTCAACTGCTCCTGCACCTTGTTCTGGTAGCCGAGATCCGACATGCGCAGGCTGGTCGCGTAGGGTGCGTAGAGCGTTCTCTCACCCAGCGGCTGGAGCTTGTCGCCGCGATCGTCGCCGCCCTCCCCCAGGAAGCTCCGGTCCAGCGCCGGCGAGGCGCCGAACAGATAGAGCAACAGCCAGCTGTTGCGCCGGAAGTTGCGGATCAGGTCGAAGTAGCGGGTCGAGCGGTAGCCCTGCAACGACTCGTCCTGGCGGCCTTCCAGCTTCTGCAGCAGCGGCCAGATGTCGTCCGGCAACGACACGTTGTAGTGGATACCCGCAATCGACTGCATGATGCGTCCATAGCGCGCATCCAGCCCCTTGCGATAGACATGCTTCATGGTGCCGATGTTGGAGGTGCCGTAGTCGGCGATCGGAATGCTGTCGTTGCCCTGGAGTCGCGCCGGCATGCTGGCCGGCCAGATCCACTCGCCATCGAGCTGGCGATAGGTGAAACGCACCAGGTCGCCCAGAAACGAGAGCGCATCGGCAGGACGACAGTAGACCGGGGTAATGTACTCGAGCAGTGCCTCGGAGTAGTCGGTCGTGATATGCGGGTGGGTCAGCTTGGAGCCGAGCCCGTGCGGGTGAGCGGTCTGGACGATGGAACCCTCCGCGTCGACTCGCAGACCTTCCTTTTCGATGCCCCGCCGTAGACGACCAAGCAATCCCTTCTGGGCCGGCGCCATCAAGTGGCCGACGTTCGTGGCGAGTTGATCAGACACGCTCAACACCTTATCTCGTTGGAGGAGCGCTGCTCCCCCGTTTGTCCGTGCGTTGACGATGCCGAAAGGAAATCGCTCCCATCCGGTCCGCCTCGAGCAAAACCTCATTATGGAGCCGACGGTAGCGCTTTCAAGGCTAATGACTTTCCAGACCGATGGCTTTCAAGACCGATGGCTTTCAAGACCGATGGCTTTCAAGACCAGAAGCCGACAGAGACTAGCGGCTTCGCCTCCGTTCGTCGTTACGTCCGCCGCTGTGCCTTCAACAGCGCTTCGGCCATCGCGCCGCCGGGCTGCGCGGATTGCCGGTCACCGCCACCCTGACGGGGCTGCCGCCCTCGCCCTGCGTCGCCACGGCGAGACTTGCCGCCACCGGCGCGACGCTCGCCCGGAGACGTTTTCTCGCCGGCCGTGTCACCGAGTCGCATCGTCAGGCCGATGCGCTGGCGCGCCACGTCGACCTCCATCACCTTGACCTTGACGATGTCGCCGGCCTTCACCACCTGACGCGGATCGTCGACGAACTTGTCGGCCAGCGCGGAAATGTGCACCAGCCCATCCTGATGCACGCCGATATCGACGAACGCTCCGAAATGGGTCACGTTGGTGACGACCCCTTCCAGCAGCATGTCGGGTTCGAGATCGCCGATCTTCTCGACGCCTTCGCGGAACGTCGCCGCCTTGAATTCGGGACGCGGATCGCGGCCTGGCTTGTCGAGTTCCGCCAGGATGTCGATCACCGTCGGCACCCCGAACGCGTCATCGACTGCTAGCGCATCTTGTAGATAGTCCGAGGGCTTGAGCGACTTCAGATAGCGGCTGTCGCCGATCAGGCCGCCCAGCTCGCGGCCGTTGCGCTCGGCGATGCGCGCCACCAGCGGGTAGGCTTCCGGGTGCACGGCACTGGCGTCGAGCGGATTGTCACCGCCCATGATGCGCAGGAACCCGGCGCACTGCTCGAAGGTCTTGGGCCCCAGCCGGTCGACGCTCAGCAGCTCCTGGCGGGTGCGAAATGGCCCTTCGCGGTCGCGCCGGGCGACGATGTTGTCGGCGAGCATCTTGCTCAGCCCGGACACCCGAGACAGCAGCGCGCTGGAGGCGGTGTTGAGATCCACGCCCACGGCATTGACGCAATCTTCGACCACCGCCTCGAGACTGCGGGACAGATTGACCTGGGAAACATCGTGCTGATACTGGCCGACGCCGATCGACTTGGGATCGATCTTGACCAGCTCGGCCTGCGGATCCTGCAGGCGCCGGGCAATCGAGACCGCGCCACGAATCGAGACATCGAGATCGGGAAACTCCCGTGCCGCCAGCTCCGACGCGGAATAGACCGAGGCGCCGGCCTCGCTGACCATGACCTTGGCAACCTGGCGCGGCGCCACGCGCTTGACCAGCTCGGCGGCGAGCTTATCGGTCTCGCGGCTGGCCGTGCCGTTGCCGATCGCGACCAGCGATACCTCGTGGCGCTCGACCAGATCGGCCAGCGTCGCCAGCGCTTCGTCCCAGCGTTTCTGCGGCGCATGCGGGTAGATGACCGCCTGCTCGAGAAAGCGACCGGTGGCATCGACCACCGCGACCTTGCATCCGGTGCGCTGACCGGGATCGATCCCCAGCGTGGTGCGCGGTCCGGCCGGCGCCGCCAGCAGCAGATCCTTGAGGTTGGCAGCGAACACATCGATCGCCTCCTGCTCGGCCCGCTCCCGCAGCCGCCCCATCAATTCGGTTTCGAGATGGGTGTAGAGCTTGACGCGCCAGCTCCAGCGAACCACCTCCTTCAACCAGCGCGAAGCGGGCTGCTCGGCGCCGAGATCAATGCCGACATGGCGCGCGATCGCCACCTCGGCGGGGTGGATCGGTGCCTCGTCTTCTCCCGCCATCGCCAGCGAGAGCGACAGCACGCCCTCCTTGCGTCCGCGGAACATCGCCAGCGCCCGGTGCGACGGCGTCCTGGCGAGATTTTCGTCATGCTCGAAGTAGTCGGAGAACTTGGCGCCTTCGGTCTCCTTGCCCTTGACCACCCGGGCGCGAAGCTGGCCGTCTTCCCACAATCGTTCGCGCAGCCGGCCGACCAGCTCGGCCTCTTCGCTGAAGCGCTCCATCAGGATCTGCTTGGCCCCGTCCAGCGCGCTCCTGGCATCCTCGATGCCATGGCTCTCGCCGGTGGCGCTATCGATGAACGCCGCCGCTTCGCCATCCGGGTCGAGGCCGGGATCGGCCAACAGCCGGTCCGCCAACGGCTCCAGCCCCGCCTCCCGGGCGATCTGCGCCTTGGTCCGGCGCTTCTTGCGATAGGGCAGATAGAGATCTTCCAGCCGCTGCTTGGTAGTGGCTGCCTTTAGCTCGGCGCGCAGCGCATCGGTCATCTGCCCCTGCTCGTCGATCGCCTGCAGGATCGCCTCGCGACGCTCCTCCATCTCGCGCAGATAGCGCAAGCGCTCTTCGAGCGCACGCAGCTGACCATCGTCGAGACCGCCGGTGGCCTCCTTGCGGTAACGGGAGATGAACGGAACGGTGGCGCCGCCATCCAGCAGCTCGACGGCGGCATTGACCTGATTGGAGCGAACGCCGAGCTCATCGGCGATCAACGCAATGATTGCGGTTTGAGTCTTGGACATGAAAACCATCACGATAGGTAGGATCGCGCCACGTTAGCACACCGGCGCGAGAGGCTCACACTCCAGAGGTATCGAAGTCGCACAAACCAGACGGGGATGGCCGATGGCCATCCCCGTCAGATACCGCACGGCTCGCGGCAGCAGCTCGACGAATCCGTCTCGAACAGGCGCCGGCGTGTCTACAGGCGCCAGAGTATCTACAGGCGCCAGAACGTCTACAGCTCCAGATAGACGACAGACGTCAGAGCGTCTGCGGGCCGGCCGCCAGGATCGCGGCATCGACATCGTCGAACTTGGTGAAGTTGGCGATGAACTTGGCCACCAGCGCATTCATCTGTTCACGGTACGCCTCCTGGTCGCTCCAGGCATCACGCGGATCGAGCAGCTTGGCGTCGACCCCGTCCACCGCCAGCGGCACGTCGAGATTGAGCCCTTCGATATGCCGGGTCTCGATATCCTTCAGGTCGCCTTCCTGGATGGCGCGAATGATGGCGCGAGTCGTCGGAATGCTGAAGCGGCTGCCGCCCTGGCCGTAAGCCCCGCCACTCCAGCCGGTATTGACCAGGTAGACACGAGACTCGAAGGCCTCGATGCGCTTGATCAGCAGGTCGGCGTACTCATGTGCCGGGCGCGGGAAGAACGGTGCCCCGAAGCAGGTCGAGAACGTCGCCTCGAGGCCGCTGGCGGAGCCCATCTCGGTCGAGCCGACCTTGGCGGTGTAGCCGGACAGGAAGTGATAGGCCGCCGCTTCCTTGGAGAGCAGCGAAACCGGCGGCAGCACGCCGCTCATGTCGCAGGTCAGGAAGATGATCGCGCTCGGCTCGCCGGCGCGGTTTTCCTCGACCCGCTTCTCGACGAACTCCAGCGGATAGCCGGCGCGTCCGTTCTGGGTCAGGCTGTCGTCGGCATAGTCAGGCACCCGATCCTCTGCCAGCACCACGTTTTCCAGCACGGTGCCGAAACGGATGGCGTCCCAGATGATCGGCTCGTTCTTGCGCGACAGATCGATGGTCTTGGCATAGCAGCCGCCTTCGAAGTTGAAGACGGTGCCTTCGCCCCAGCCATGCTCGTCGTCGCCGATGAGATAGCGTTCCGGATCCGCCGACAACGTCGTCTTGCCGGTGCCGGACAGCCCGAAGAACAGCGTGGTTTCCCCATCCTCGCCGACATTGGCGCTGCAGTGCATCGGCAGCACGTCCTTCTCCGGCAACAGGAAGTTCTGCACCGAGAACATCGCCTTCTTCATCTCGCCCGCATAACGCATGCCGGCCAGCAGCACCCGACGACGCGCGAAATTGATCATCACCGTGCTTTCGGAACGCGTACCGTCGCGCTGCGGGTCGCAGACGAAATCGGGCGCGCTCAGCACCGTCCACTCGCTCTTGTCCTTCGGATTCCAGTTGTCGGGGCGCACGAAAAGGTTGCGACCGTAGAGGTTGTGCCAGGCCTTCTGCGTGATGACACGAATCGGCAGGTAGTACTCCGGATCGGCGCCGACATGTAGCTCGGAGACGAAGGTATCGCCACCCGCCAGATAGTCCTCGACCCGCTCCCACAGCGCATCGAATACGCTCGGTCCGACCGGGCGATTGACCTGCCCCCAGTCGATCAGATCCGACGTGGAGGGCTCGTCGACGATGAAGCGATCCAGGGTGGACCGGCCGGTGCGCTCGCCTGTCTCCACCACCAATGCACCATTGGCGGCCAGCACGCCTTCTCCTCTTGCGAGGGCATATTCGACCAGCTCGGCCGTGGTCAAATTGGTATGCGCTTTCGCGTGGCGGGAATCATTGGCAGCCTGGAACGAGGCTTGAGAGGTGGTCATTATCCGGTCCTGGGCCCTGAGGCCTCTGTTTTCGTGTCGTTTCACAGCGTCGAAGGCCCGCCGCTGCGACGCCTGGCGGGCGAAAAAGGATCGTCATTATGGCAAAAAGCGCCCGACGCGCAAACGCAGGACGCTCGATGCCAATGCCGCCTTGATCGAAGCCCGGGCCTCGGCGAACGGCAGAATCAGTGAAGTGTCGGCGATGGCGCCTGTGGCGAGTCGATGATCGCCTCGATTTCTGCCGCACTAAAATGGTACCGGGTATGACAAAAATGGCACTGCGTATCGATCGCCTTCTGCTCGTCCAGAATGCTGCGCAGCTCATCGGCGCCAAAGGTATGCAGGGCATTGGCGATCCGCTCCCGCGAGCAGGTGCAGCCGAACGCCAGCGCCTTGGGCGCGAAGACCCGCGTGGTTTCTTCATGGAACAGCCGATACAGCACGTCCTGGGCCGGCAACGTCAGCATTTCGTCGTCGGTGATCGTGGAGGCCAGATGAACGACACGCTCCCAGGCATCGGGATCCTTGTTGGAGGTATCGTCCGGCAGCTGCTGCAGCAGCAGACCGGCGCTGCGCTGGCCGTCGGCGCTCAGCCACAGGCGCGTCGCCAGCTGCTCCGACTGCGCGAAGTAGGCTTCCAGGCAGCTCGCCAGGTGATCGTGTTCCAGCGCCACGATGCCCTGATAGCGATTGCCCTCGGCAGGATCGAGGGTGATCACGATCTGGCCGTCGCCGACCAGCTGTCGCAGCGTGGCGTTGTCGGCGAATACCTGATTCTCGTCATAGCGGGCGATGGCCCGCAGCTGACCGCCCGGATTGGATTCGGCCATCAGCACATCGACGCCCTGCTTGCCCCGGATTTCCAGGCTGACGGTGCCATCGAGCTTGACCGTCTCGGTCAGCAGGGCCACGGCGCTCAACAGCTCTCCCAGCTGATAGCGGATCGGCTCGGGGTAATCCTGGCGCTCGAGCACTTCCCGGTAGGCGGACTCCAGTTGCACGATCTCGCCGCGTACATTGGTATCGTCGAATAGAAAACGCTGGATTTCATCGTTCATGAATCATGTCTCGTCGGATGCCGGGCGAATCGCTGACGATCGCCCGGCAATGGCAGATAGGGGGTTGGCAGGCAGCTCACGGCGCCAGTGCGCCAGACGTTCAGTCGTCGGTCTGTTGACGCTGGAAGCGGTGGATATCGCGACGCTGGCGCTTGTCCGGTCGCTTGATCGGTGGCTGCATCACCTGATTGGCCAGCTTTCGCTGATGCGCTTCCCGCGCGCGACGGTCGATGCTGTCGGGGGTTTCGGCATAGAGTTGCTGCGCCTCGGGCGCGCCGCGGCGCTGGTCGGACAGCGCCAGGACCTCGACGGTCGCGTTGTCCCAGCCTTGCGGCACCTCGATCAGCGCCCCGACCTCGACATTCCTGCTGGTCTTGACGCGATTGCCGTTGTAGCGGACCTTGCCGCCTTCGATCGCTTTCTTGGCCAGCTGGCGCGTCTTGAAGAATCGCGCCGCCCACAACCATTTATCGATACGAACCGTTTCACTCATGGATCTGTCACCTCGACCTGCGTAGATGGGGGTCGCTGTCCATGGCTTCAAGCCGGCGTTTCGGGCAGCAGTGACGCGAAGCGATCGACGACGGTGAATGCCGGATGCGAACTACCGGGCTTGCGGCTGTCGGGCTGATGGATGCCCAGCAGGTGGCGAATGCCGTAATCCCGGGCGCACGCCAGTACGTCGGTATTGTCATCGACGAACAGGCTGCGTGCGGGGTCGAACGGATGTAAGGTCTGCATCGCGTCCCAGAACGCTGGCTGCTCCTTGGGCGCCCCCACGTCCGCGGAAGAGACGATACGGTCGACATAGCGGTCCAGGCCCGTCAACGGCAGCTTGAGCCCGAGACTCTCGCGGTCGGCGTTGGTCGCCAGCACGACGTCCACCGGCGCGGCCTTGAGCCACTCCATGAATGCCAGCGCGTCGGCGCGCCAGCCGATCAGGTGCGCAACCTCGCGTTTGAGCGCGACGATATCCAGCGACAGCTCGCGACTCCAGTGCGCCAGGCTGTACCAGTCCAGCGTTCCGCGGGACTCGAGAATCCGAGTCTCCAGCGCGGTGCGATGCGAGTCGTCGAGACGATGCAGCTCGACGTAGCGACGCGGCAGGTGCTCCAGCCAGAAATGGCTATCGAAGTGAAGATCGAGCAACGTACCGTCCATATCCAGAAAAACGGTATCGATGGCATTCCAGTCGATCATTGGGCGATACCTCGGCAATCGGACGGAAAGGGAATCCCGTTGGGTGTCGTCATTGCCGCCTAGGCGAAGAATGGACATTTCCCACACGGGCAGGCGTCGATTATTGTACCCAGTGCAACCCGCCCGATGCACGGAGGCCCCATGGCGCCGACAGACTCTCCCTCGTTACCCTTGACCAAGCCGACGATTCTCGAGCGGCGCCATATGGCCCAGAGCGAACTGTTTGCGATCGAATCACTCGATTTGCGCTTCGCCAATGGCGAGCAGCGAACATTCGAACGTTTGAAAGGCAAGGGACGCGGTGCGGTGATGGTGGTGGCGATGCCGGACCCCGATCATGTACTGCTGATCCGCGAATACGCAGCGGGCTTCGATGAATATATGCTCACCCTGCCCAAGGGATTGGTCGACCCGGGCGAGGACATCATCACGGCCGCCAATCGGGAACTCATGGAAGAGTGCGGCTTCGGCGCCAACCGCATCGAGCCGCTGGTGGAACTGTCGCTGGCGCCCAACTACATGAATCACCGCATGCAGGTGATGCTGGCCAGCGATCTCTACGAAAGGCGGCTGGAGGGGGACGAGCCCGAACCATTGATCGTCGAAACGCACGCCATCGACGACATAACCGGCTTGCTGGCTCGCGACGATTTCCACGAAGGACGCGCCATCGCAGCACTCTTCATCGCGCGAGAGAAGCTGCGCAGCGAACGCGAGTCCGACAGCTGGTGGTGAGGACATCGTCGCAGACGCAGGCGGTCCATCTCTCCCGTGTCTCGACACATGACAAGAGAACGACCCCCGCCCCGCTGAGCGGGACGGGGGTCGAGCAGTAAGACCAGCTATCAGCTGCTATCGCAAGCGATATTCTTATCAGTCGGGATTCACGTCCTGCGCGGAGTCAATGCCGTGGTTACCTTCCATATCGTCCTTCATCGGGCCACGGGCTGCGGATTCATCCTGTGCAGAGCCACCTTGGGCCTTCAGGCTGCCCGGCTGAGTATTGGCAGAACCCGTCTGGGCATTGCTGTCGTCAGGCAGGTTGTTCTCCGACGGCAGCGAACCATTCGTCTGGCCGGCAGCGGAACCTCCCTGAACCTTGGTGGGCGAAGAACCACCAGACTGGGTATTGGCCGAACCCGTTTCCGGGCTGACGCTTGGCGCCTGCTCCTGAGCGAAGGCGCCAGCGGTCGGCAGAGCAATCAAGGCGGCAAAAATGGCTGCGTTAAGCTTTTTCATGTGAATCCTCCATAATTCATCCTGGCTCGCAACACGATCCCGGCAACCGTTGCCAATGCTGCCCGTGTCACGAGAGCTTGCCTGAGCAATCTATACAAAACCTAGACACTAATCCGGCACTTGGCAAATTTCGACGCCCCCTTCTCCTTCATTGTCATAACATTCGATAAAGCGTCGGGCCGCCGGCGACAGTTCCCTATCACGCCGCCAGAGCAGCTCGAAAGCGGGATTGCGCGTTTTGAAAAGATAGTTCACCCGCGCCACGTGACCCCGCGCCACCTGCTCCCGCGCGATACGTTCCGGCAACAGCGCGAGCACCCCATCGTCCCGTTCCAGCATGGCCAGGATGGCGTAGGTCGACGAGATCTCGATCGACTGTACCGGCTGCGAGAGGCCCGCCGCGACGAACTCCTGCTCTAGCATCCTCGGCATGCTGACGGGATAGACGATCCATGCCTGCCTGGCCAGGGCGATGAAATCGGGCGCTTCGACCTTCACCAGCGGGTGCGCAAGATTGGCGACCACCCAGAGCGGTTCGGGAAAATGCCCGTGGCAATGGTAATCGCCCGGACGCCGCCCGAAGTTGGAACGGCACAGGGCGACATCGATCCGCCCCTGATCGAGCAGCCGCAGCAACCCCTCGCTGGTATCCTCGATCACCTGCAACGACAGCGAAGGCTGCTCGGCGCGCACCTTGACGACGGCCTCGACGATCGCCGCGATGGCGCCCATCGTTCCCCCCACCGCCAGATGCCCGCCGAAGCCCTGCTGGATACCGATCATCTCCTCGCGCAGATGCGCCACATCGGTCTGGATCAGCCTCGCGTAGCGCACCACGCAGCGTCCCAAATCGTTGGCTTCCAATCCCCGTGCGCTGCGCAGGAACAATGGCGCGCCCAGCGTCGACTCGATCTCGTTCAGCGCCCGTGTCGCGCCGGGCTGGGAAATCGCCACCTGCTCGGCGGCCTTGTGAATGGAGCCGCACTCGTCGAGCGCCATCAGCAGGCGCAGCTGGCGCAAGCGCAGACGCGACATCAGGGTTTCCAGCGTCGGGGGCATCGACGACTCCTCTCGCTTGCGACGCGATCAAGAATTGAGACTTTGGGCGAATGCACGATCGTTATCACTCGATCAGCAACTCTCAGTGGTGGGGCGCACCGTGACCGGATAGGGTGTGGCTACAGGAATCATAATAAATAACTGATTAGAAAGGCTTTGAGCCGAAGCCGCATAGACCAAAGTGGCACAAGCCGCCCGAGGAGCCAACTCATGGCACTGATCGAACACACCACCGAGGCCCCCGCCTCGATCATCCGCCTGCACGAACGCGACGATGTCGTCATCGCACGCACGCCATTGCCCAAGGGTACCGAAGTCCTGCCGGACGTCATCCTGACAGATGCCGTGCCTGCCGCCCACAAGATCGCCATTCGCGCCCTGGACAGCGGGGACATGATTCGCCGCTACGGTCAGATCATCGGCCGCGCCACTCGCCCCATCGCGCCCGGCGATCATGTCCACGTCCATAACCTCAGCATCGGCGACCTGGAAGGCGCCGGTCAGGAACAGGGCGATGTGGAGGGCTATTCGAAGGGCTATTCGAAAGACTATGCCATCGGCAGCGAGGTCACGCCCGTCGAGCGGATCTCCCCTGCGGCCACCTTCATGGGGATTCAACGAGCGGATGGCCGTGTCGCCACGCGCAATTACATCGGCATTCTCACCTCGGTCAACTGCTCCGCCACGGTCGCTCACGCCATCGCCGACCATTTCCGGCGCGACGTTCATCCCGCGGCGATGGCGCCCTACCCCAACGTGGATGGCGTGGTCGCACTGACTCACGGCGTAGGCTGCGCGGTGGCCGCGGATGGCGAAGCGCTGGAGATGCTGCGGCGTACGCTCGCCGGCTACGCGCGCCACGTCAACTTCGCTGCCGTGCTGGTCATCGGCCTCGGCTGCGAGACCAATCAGATCGACGCGCTGATCGAGTCCCAGGGGCTGAAGCCCGGCCCCAGGCTGCACCCCTTCACTATCCAACAGATCGGCGGCACCACCAAGGCGATCGCCGAGGGCATCCGCCATATCGAGCAACTGCTGAACGAAGCCAACCAGGTCGAACGGATACCCTGCTCGGTCGAACATCTACGGGTCGCGCTGCAGTGCGGTGGCTCCGACGGCTACTCCGGCATCACCGCCAACCCTGCCCTGGGCGCCGCCGTGGACCGGCTGATCGCCCACGGCGGAAGTGCGGTGCTGGCCGAAACACCGGAAGTCTACGGCGCCGAACACCTGCTGACGCGCCGGGCGGTCACCCCCGCCGTGGCCCACAAGCTGATCGAGCGTATCCACTGGTGGGAGGAGTTCTGCCGGGTTCGCGGCGCTTCGCTCGACAACAACCCGTCCGCGGGCAACAAGGCCGGCGGCCTGACCACGATTCTCGAGAAGTCGCTGGGCGCGGTGGCCAAGGCCGGCACCACGCCGCTGGTCGAGGTTCTCGAGTACGCCGAACCCATGCGCGAACGCGGCCTGGCTTTCATGGACTCCCCCGGCTTCGACCCGGTCTCGGTCACCGGCCAGGTCGCCAGCGGCTGCAATCTCATCGCCTTCACCACCGGCCGCGGCAGCGCCTTCGGCTGCGCGCCGGTCCCCTCCATGAAGCTTTCCACCAACAGCGCGCTGTGGCGCCATCAATCGGACGACATGGATATCAACTGCGGGGCACTGATCGACGGTGAGATCGAGATGGAACAGCTGGGCGAGCAGATATTCCAGCGCTTTCTGACGCTAGCCTCCGGCGAGCGCAGCCGCAGCGAACGTCACGGCTACGGCCAACAGGAGTTCGTGCCCTGGCAGATCGGCGTCATTACCTAAGTTCCACTCCCCTTTTCTCGGTTTCTATCCCGAGCCCGGCTTTCTGTCATGAGCCGGTCTTGAAGCATGAGAACGCCGCCATTGGCGGCGTCCATTCCTGACAGGCATGGAGGAGATGGCATGTCGGCAACCATATCACGCGTACCCATCTACGATACGCTCAACCGCATTCCAGGCGGTCTCATGATCGTTCCGCTAATCCTCGGTTCGATCTTTGGCACGCTGGCGCCTTCGGCGTTGGAAATCGGCAGTTTCACGACGGCTTTGTTCAAAGAAGGCGCTATGGCTTTCATGGGTCTGGTAATCTTCGCCACCGGTATGCAGATCACGCCGCGAAACGCCGGACCTATCGTTGGTACCGCCAGCGTCATCCTACTGACCAAAAGCCTCATTCCCGGTGTGCTTATCGCGCTACTAGGTCTAACTACAGGTATGAATGGCCTGTTCGGGATCTCGATTCTGGCGATGCTGGCTGCGATGGACAACAGCAATGGCGGTATCTGGCTGGCCTTCACCGGTCGCTACGGGGATCAACGTGACCGCGGTGCTTATATCGCCAGCGCAATCAACGATGGACCATTCTTCACCCTGATTCTGATCGGTGCGTCAGGGTTGGCAGACATTCCATTCGAAGTCTTCATGGCAGCGATCATTCCGCTGTTGTTGGGCATTTTGGTAGGCAATCTAGACCCCAAATGGACCGAAGTGCTACGCCCGGTGCCGGAGATGGTAATCCCGTTTTTTTCATTTGGTCTCGGTACCGGCATCAATCTCACCGATGTCGTGCATGGCGGTATCACCGGATTGGCCCTAGGTCTAGTCGTCGCTCCCTTGACCGGGGGACTTGTCTATCTAGGCTACCGTTACTTGCTGAAACGCGGCCGGCGCAGCGGCATCGGCTTCGCTGCAGGGACGACCGCAGGCAATTCCATCGCGACACCAGCAATTGCCGCCGCTGCCGATCCCTCTCTACAAGCCTACGTGGGCGTCGCCACAACTCAGGTCGCTGCCTGCGTGCTGGTCTCTGCCTTGATGGCACCAGCCATCGCCTCTTGGCTACTCAAACGCAACGGTGAGTTACGCTCACCCGAAGAAGCACAAGAGGCAAACATGCAACAAAGGCACACCACTTCTTGCTCACGTCCTGAGCCGATCATGAAATAGTATTCACGCCATAAAGCAAACGACCCGAGCCANNTGGCTCGGGTCGTTTCGGATACACCACAACCATTTCGAAGGGCACGTTACGTCAGGCTGACGAACTGCCCCGACTCGGCGCTCTGGATGCCGGCCTCCAGCACCCGTATCACCTCCAGCGCGGCTTCCGCCGTCACAGGAAGCGGCGAGCCGTTGCGAATGGCATCGCGAACGCCGGCGTAGTAGGCCAGGTAGTCCCCGGGCAGGGTCGGCACCTCGTGCAGTTCCGGCTGGATGCCCTCGCGTACCTGGCCGATCGTCATCATGCCGTGACGCCAATCCTCTCCCCAGTGCGGCGAGGGCAAGCGGTCGCCGCGCTTGAGCATGTCCTCCTGCGGGTCGAGGCCGTGCTTGACGTAGCTGGCCCGCGTGCCGTGTATCGTGAAGCGCGCTCCCGGTGCCGACACCAGCGTACCGCCATGCAGGATCACCCGGCATTCCCGGTAACGCAGGATCGCATGGAAGTAGTCGTCGACCTTTGCCCCCTCGCGCTGGCAGGCCAGGTCGAGCAAAATCGCCTCCGGCGTACCGAACAGCACCAGGGCCTGGTCGAGCAGATGGGAGCCGAGATCGAACCAGGCGCCGGCCCCAAGTGCGGGGTCCTCGCGCCAGCGCTGCGCGACATCCGGGCGGAAGCGATCGAAATGCGACTCGAAATGCACGATTCGGCCCAACGACTGGCTGTCGATGAGATTGCGCACGGTCAGGAAATCCGAGTCCCAGCGCCGGTTGTGAAAGACCGACAGCAAGCGCTTGGCCTCGGTGGCCTGATCGCACAGCTTGCGGGCTTCATCCAGTGTCACGGTGAACGGCTTGTCGACGACGACATGCTTGCCCGCGGCCAGCGCCTCGCTGACCAGCGAGTAGTGCGTCGCATTCGGCGTGGGTATGACGACCAGATCGATATCGTCGCGAGCGAACAGCGCCTGCGGCGTTGATTCTACCGGCACGCTCGGCCAGTCGGCATGAACCTTGTCGGCGTCCCGGCTCGCCACGGCAACCAGTGAAAGCCCGTCCTGCGCGGTGACCAAAGGCGCGTGGAACCGTTTGCTGGCCATGCCATAGCCGACCAACCCCACACGGATGAGTCCCTTCATGCTGCGTCCCTTAGAGATGGATTCCTGATCGCTTCGCCGGCCGCACCGGCGAAACGCCCCTTCGTCTAGGATATCTCATGCGGGATCGCAATGATTCACCCCGAAAAAGGACCTTCCGGACGCAGAATTCAACGCTACTCATACCACCCGGCACGGTAGTGGCAGCGGCGCAAGGCCGAACCTCAAACCCTGACCGGCACCAGCGGTGACCGGCGCTGCTGCCACGCCGTGGGCAATCTCGCCTCCAGCCAATGGCGTATCGGCGCCACCACGAAGCGCTGCATCAGAAGCGCCAGGACGACGATCAGCGCCAGATGAAACGCCATCGTCCACAGCGGAATCGCGAACTTGAGCGCCAAGTTGCTGCTATCGGCGATCCAGCTTTCGTGCCATCGCTGCAGCAGCCAGCGCGTCCCTCTCGCCATCGGGCCGATCAGCGGCGTGTGCAACGCGAAGATACACAGTGCCGACTCTCCCAACCGCTGCGCCCAGGCCCGTATCGTCGCGCTGCTCGGCGCAGCGAATGCACAAACGCTGAGTAGCACCAGTGCCTGGAATGGCAGCAGCAAACCGTTGTGGGTCAAGTAATACAGATGCAGGCCATCCATCTTGAGCAACCAGACTCCGATCGGCACACCGCACAAACCGAGCGCCAGCAGCGGGTAGCGGAAGCGCTGGAACAGTGCGCTCACCGGTTCCGATTGCCAGGCCCGGTAGAGCAGGATGCCGGCCAGGAACTCCGGAAGCCGAAACAGCGGGTTGCGGTGGAGAATGCCCACCGTCACATAGTCGAACGAGCCTGCCAGCGTCGCCACGAGTGGCCCCAAGGCGTAGAGCCCCCAGACGCCCAGCAGCACCAGCCCCCAGCGCTGAACCCGCATCAGCCTCGGCGCCAGCCACGGGAAGCAGGCATAGAAGAACAGCAGCGCGGAGATTGACCAGGACGCGCCGTTCAGCCACAGGAAACGCGGCTCCCAGGCCTGCAGCAGCGTGAGCTGCAGTGCGATATGGCCCAACGCACTCGGCCAGGATAGACGCTCCGAAAACGCGGCTCGCGCTTCATCGCTCAGCGGGTAATAGGGGTGCGAGTTGAAGTAGACGTAAACCCCTTCCGGACGAATGGGGTACTGCAGCAACAACAGCCCGATCGACAGCAGCATCGTCAGCACATGAATCGGGTAGAGATTGCACAGCCGCTTGGCAACGAAGGCCGGGCCGTGCACCTTCATCTCCCCCGCATGGTCCAGCGCCACGTGGGCGAGCAGGAAGCCGGACAGCATGAAGAACGTGCTGGTGGCGAAGAAGCCCATGCCGACGAAACTTCTCACCATGTCGGGCATGTCGCTGTAGATGCCGCCGAAGTGATAGGCGACCATCCACAGCGCCATCAGGAAGCGAAGCCACTCCAGCCCGTAATATCGTTGCCGCTTGATCGTGGACATGACGCCATCTCCTTTCACATCGATCGCCGGATCGTGTCTGACGCCCCGAGCGACCCAATAAGACCCAAGAGGCAACCTGTACATGAGTGATATCGCGGCGAGCGGCGATGAAGCAGCCAGCCAGTCGAGTCGATAGCGAGGAATCAGCGGAAAAAGCGGTACCGGGATCGGTCGAACCGCAGTCATCGGGGAGCGCCCCGCTATCGTCGCCAAAGCGTAACCAAACGGCAACGGAAATCATCAGACTGTGTCGTCAATCACGGGGTTTTACACAAAGCCTTGGTCCTTGTCGCCAGAAGACGACAGGCTTCTCGCGACTCGACCTGACAACTTGCGGCAAAGATGCGCTAAGCTCTGTCTGAAAACGCGAACCGACCCGATCGTCGGCCAGGACATCATCTCTTTCTCTTCGCTCGGCGTCGGCGCTTCTCACCTATCCCGGATCAGGAGCCAGCATGAGTCACAATCCCCCCGTCGCTTTCATTACCGGTGCCACCTCAGGGTTCGGGCGTGCCTGCGCCCATCGCTTTGCCGAGGCGGGCTGGGCCCTGGTGCTGACCGGCCGCCGGCAGGAGCGTCTGGAAGCGGTCAAGCAGCAGCTGGAAGATCAGGTCCCGGTTCATGTCGCCACGCTGGACGTGCGCGAGCGCGACGCCGTCGCCCAAGTGGTCGAGGCACTGCCGCCAGCGTTCAAGGCCGTCAAGGTGCTGGTGAACAATGCCGGGCTGGCGCTGGGTGCCGGCCCGGCCCAGGAAGCGAATCTGGACGACTGGCAGACCGTCATCGACACCAACATCACCGGCCTGGTCAACGTGACGCGTACGCTGCTGCCGACGCTGATCGAGGTCGGCCGCGGCGCCGCCATCATCAACATCAGTTCCACCGCCGCGCTATGGCCCTATCCGGGCAGCCACGTCTACGGCGCGTCCAAGGCGTTCGTCAACCAGTTCTCCTACAACCTGCGCTGCGACCTCAAGGGCACCGGCGTTCGCGTCACCGACATCGCGCCCGGCATGGCGGAAACCGAGTTCACGCTGGTGCGGATGAAAGGCGACCAGAGCGCCCACGACAAGCTCTACGGCGGCGTGGAGCCGATCCAGCCGGAAGACGTCGCCGAACAGGTCTTTCTCGCCGCGACGCTGCCGCCGCACCTCAACATCAACCGGCTCGAGCTCATGCCCGTTTGCCAGTCGTGGGGCGGGCTCTCGGTAGATCGGGACTGACTGACGGCCGACGACAAGCCGGCAAGCCCCGACGTCGCTGGCAATATCCCGCCGGTCGGGGCACTCTCGAAGACGGGTCACGCCCGCCACCGGGTGCCATATCCACAATCACGGCCTCTCCACGATTACAGCCATCTCCACAATCACAGCCATCTCCACAATCACAGCTATCTTCATAATCACAACAATGAGATCGACATGTCTGACGTTCCTTCCGCCGCCGCGACGACCGAGCGCGAGCGGCCACCCCTTTGGCTGACCGCCGCCCCCGGCCTGTTCCTGCTGTTGTGGTCGCTGGGATTCCCGGTCGCGAAGATCGGCACCCTTCACGTGGACCCGTTGCTGTTTCTGGGTCTACGGTTCGTGCTCGTGCTGGCGATCATGCTGCCGATCTGGCTGTGGCTGCGCCCGCCGATGCCGACCCGGCCGAGCGCGTGGGGCCATCAGGCGGTGGTCGGGTTCCTGATACAGACCGTCTACTTCGGTTGCTGCTACAGCGCCTTCGCTCTCGGCAGTTCCGCCGGCGTCGTGGCGCTGATCGTGTCGCTGCAGCCGATCCTGGTCGCCCTCGCCGCCCCCGCGATGGTGGGAGAAACCATCGGCAAGCGACGCTGGCTCGGCTTCGGGCTGGGTTTCGTCGGCGCCGTGGTGGTGATCCTCGGCCGTTCGACGGTGGAAGGCGTCACGCTCAGTGGCCTGCTGCTGACCATTGCCGCCCTGCTCGGGATGAGCGGCGCGACGCTCTACGAAAAGCGCTACGGCCAGCCGCTGCACCCGGTCAGCGCCAACCTGATCCAATACGCCACCGGCCTGATCACGACACTGCCACTGATCCTGCTGTTCGGGCATTTCACGCTCGACTGGGACGGCGCGCTCGTCGGATCGCTGGCCTACCTGGTCGTCGGCAATTCCCTGATCGCCATCTCGCTGCTGTTGGCGATGATCCGACGTGGCGAAGCCTCGCGGGTATCGGCACTTTTCTATCTGGTGCCGCCCTGCGCCGCGCTGTTCTCCTGGTGGCTGATCGACGAGCCCATGCCACCGATCTCGTGGCTGGGCATGGGCATCGCCGCCGCCGGTGTCGCCCTGGTCAGCCGCAAGCCCCGCAACCGGCAAGCGTAAGGGCAGTGGCGGCATTCGGCGCCTGGCGATCAGCGCCTGGTAATCAACTCTTGGCGATCAGCAGCGCCCCGGCGCCAATCATCAGCGATCCGGCACCCCGATTGAGGCGCCGCTGGGCGTGGGAGGAGCGAAAGATCCGCCGCGCCCGTGCCGCGCCGGCCGCGACCAGGCAAAGCCCGCCCATCAGGCCAACGACGGTCAGCGCCACCAGCAGCGTCAGCGAAGAACCACCGAGCCGATCCAGATCGACGAAGGTCGGCAGGAACGCGATGTAGAACAGGATCACCTTGGGGTTGGAGGCGGAGATCAGAAAGCCCTGCATCATGCCGGCAAGCGCCCCGCCGCTGGCGCCGGCCGCGGACATCTCGTCGTCCTGCGTCGGGCTCGTCCACAGCTTCCAGCCGAGATAGAACAGATAGAGCGCGCCCAGAACCCGGATCACGCCGAAGACTTCTCCCCAATGCTCGGCGAGGGTCGCCAGGCCGAAGGTGGCGAGCAGCAGGTAGAGCACGTCACTCAGCGTCATGCCCACCGTCAGCGAAATGCAGCGGCGGAAGCCGGCATTCATGCCGGTGGCGATCAGGGCGAACACGCCCGGGCCGGGCGTGATGGCGAACAGGAAGATCGCCAGAAGATAGGTAACGGCACTTTCGAATGTCATCAGGGCTCACGGGTCCGAGGTCGACGAGCGTCGATTGTCTACCTCGAAAAAGCGGCAGCGCAAGTGCGCTGCCGCTCGGGGTCGTTGCCGCGAACCGGTAGGCTCAGCAGTTGCCCTTCTTGGCCTGACCCGGCGGGCAGAAGTCACCGTCGCCGTGACCATGGCCGTGATCGCCATCGCCGATGATGACCGGCGGTTCCGGATCGATCCGCGCCGGGTGATAACTGCAGGCGCTCAACAGCACCATCGCCAGCAGCCCCCAGATCGCCGCGATCATGTAGCGCGGCCGCTGTTTCTTCTCGCTCTTGGACACACCTTGCTCCTTGTTTTCATGCCGGTCGATGTCACGCCGATCGTCACGCCGGCCTCGTCGATCAGCGTAACACGATGCCGACGTCTCAGCGGCCGAACACGACCTTGGCCACATCCGGATAGATCCTGGCGAAGTGCACGGTCATCCCTTTCTTGAGGTAGGCCGGCAGCTCGTCGTAGTCGCGCTTGTTGGCCTCCGGCAGGATCAGCTCGAAGATATCGCTGCGGCGCGCGGCGATCACCTTCTCGCGGATACCACCCACCGGCAGTACCTGGCCGGTCAGCGTCAGCTCGCCGGTCATCGCCAGCGGGCGATCGATGCTCTGGTTACGGGCCAGCGACATCAGCGCCGTGGTCATGGTGACGCCGGCAGACGGCCCGTCCTTCGGCGTCGCGCCCTCGGGAACATGGAGGTGAATGAACGCCTCGTTGAAGAAGTCCGCATCGGCCCCGTACTCGCCCAGATGCCCCAGCGTGTAGCTATAGGCGATGTTGGCGGACTCCTGCATCACCTCGCCCAGCTTGCCGGTGAGCTTGAAGCCGCGGGTCAATGCGTGAACCTTGGTCGCCTCGATGGGCAAGGTGGCGCCGCCCATCGCCGTCCAGGCCAGGCCGGTGACCACGCCGACGCCCTTGAGCACCTTCTCCTTGCGGAACAGCGGCGCGCCAAGGAACTCTTCCAGGTTGTTGACCGAGACCTTGACCGTCTCCTGCTTCTCCTCGAGCATCTTGACCGCCGCCTTGCGCACGATCCGGTGGAGCTGCTTTTCCAGCTGGCGCACGCCGGCTTCGCGGGCATAGCCCTCAATCACCTGCTTGAGCGCGGCATCGGTCAGGTTGATGCGCTTCCTGGGAATACGGTCGCGTTCCAGCAGCTTCGGCCACAGATGATGCTTGGCGATCGCCATCTTCTCTTCGGCGATATAGCCGGAGAGGCGGATCTGCTCCATGCGGTCGAGCAGCGGCCCGGGGATGGTATCGAGCTGGTTGGCCGTACAGACGAACAGCACCTTGGAGAGATCCAGGCGCACGTCGAGGTAATGATCGAGAAAGTCGACGTTCTGCTCCGGGTCCAGCACCTCGAGCAGCGCCGAGGCGGGATCGCCCTGGAACGACTGGCCCATCTTGTCGATCTCGTCGAGCATGATCACCGGGTTCTCGACCTCGACCTCCTTGAGCGCCTGCACCAGCTTGCCGGGCATGGCGCCGATGTAGGTGCGGCGGTGCCCCTTGATCTCGGCCTCGTCGCGCATGCCGCCCACCGAGAAGCGGTAGAACTTGCGCCCCAGGGCATCGGCGATCGAGCGTCCGACCGAGGTCTTGCCCACCCCGGGCGGGCCGACCAGCAGCACGATGGAGCCGCCGACATCCCCCTTGAACGACCCTTCGGCCAGGAACTCGATGATCCTTTCCTTGACGTCGGTGAGACCGTCGTGGTCACGGTCCAGCACGCCGCGGGCGCGCTTGAGATCGAGCTGATCCTCCGAGGTAATGCCCCAGGGCAGCGAGGTCAGCCAGTCGAGATAGTTGCGCGTGGTGCCGTACTCCGGCGAGCCGGTTTCCAGCACCGACAGCTTGCCCAGCTCGTCGTCGATACGCTCCTGAACCCGCTCCGGCACCTCCAGATTCTCGAGCCGGCCGCGGAAGGTATCGACGTCGCTCTCGCGATCGTCCTTGGAGATGCCCAGCTCTTTCTGGATCACCTTGAGCTGCTCGCGCAGGAAGAACTCGCGCTGGCGCTCCTGCATCTGCGAGTTGACCTGCTCGCTGATCTGGTTCTGCAGCTGCGCGACCTCGATCTCCTTGCGCAGCAACGGCAGCACCTTCTGCATGCGATCCATGATCGGCAGCGTCTCGAGCACGCCCTGCAGCTCGCGACCCTTGGCCGAGGTAATGGCCGCGGCGAAGTCGGTCAGCGGGCCCGGCTCGTGGGGGCTGAAGCGGTTGAGGTAGCTCTTCAGTTCCTCGCCGTAGAGCGGGTTGATCGGCAGCAGTTCCTTGATGCCGTTGATCAGCGACATCGCATAGGCGCGGGCTTCTTCGGCCTCGGCATCGACCGGCTCGCGCGGATAGGAGACCTCGACCAGATACGGCGGCGTCTTCGACAGCCAGCGCTGAATGCGGAAGCGGCGCATGCCCTGGGCGATGAACTGGATCTGCTGCTCTTCGTTCTGGGCGCGGTGAACCTTCACCGCGGTACCGATCTCGGGGAAGCTGCCCGGGTTGAGTTCCTCGACCCCGACATCGCCGACGAATGCCACCCCCACCATGTGGTGCGGCGTGTTGGCGACCCGTTTCATGGTCTCTTCCCAGCGCTGGCGCTGAATGATCAGCGGCTGCACCTGGGCCGGGAAGAACGGACGATTATGGATGGGGAGGAGATAGATTCGCTCCGGCAGATAATCGCCGGAGGGAACGACGGCGCCACTGGCCGATGAATGTGACTTCTGATCATTGCCAGGTGTCTCCTGGCTGGCTTCGAAATAGTCCGCGGAATCCCGGTTATGATCGCTCATTATTCACCCTGAGTTCGTGGCCAGTGCTGGCCGAATGACCTAGGGATGCGGGCGCCGGGGCGGGAGTTCAAGTCGATGAAGGGAGATTGGTTCAGAAAACCGTGCCAGGCGCGAGAGCCTGGCACGGCCGGACCTTCGGATATCAGCCCGGATCGGCCAGCAGCGGCACCAGCGGTATCTGCTGGCCATTGATGTCGAGCACGCCATCCGTCAGTTCGAGCTGCAGAGGGTCGCTGGTCAACGGCAGGCCCAGGAACATCATCAATAGCGCCGGCGCACCCTCCAGGGTCAGCCGCCCTTCCAGCCGCCGAACGACTTCGCGCTGGAGCGTATCGGCCGCCATCGTATCGAGATTCCAGCCTTCGATGCCCGCGCCGTCGACGCCGAGCTCGCCACTGCCGCGCATGTTCATGCCCAGCACAGGGCTATTGGCGGTCAGGCTATCCAGCGAAAGATGCGGCGAGCCCGCCAGCAGCGCCTGGATCGACGGCTGCAAGGGCTGCAGCGCTGCCCGGATCCTGGCGTCGTCCTCGCTATCGATGGCAGTCTGGATATCGGCCAGATGCTCGTCCAGCGCCGCTACCAGCGCTCGGTAGGCGTCGCCATCGACATGGTCCAGCGTCAGCGCGAAGCCGCCGTCGAAGATCGACTGGTCCTGTACCTGGGTCTCGCCCACGTTCGCCTGCAGCTGCATCACCAGCCGCTCGGCGTCGAGGTTGGCTTCCACGGCGTAGCGGAGATCCCGGGTGACCACGCTCGGATTGCCCTCGGGCGTGACCGTGGTGGTCGGGATGTTCAGCGACATCGCCTGCCTGAAAGCCAGGTCGTCGCCTTCGAACGTGCCGGACAGCGTGGTCCCTTCGATCAGGATATCGGTCTGGTTATCGGCCATTCGCAGTCGCGGCGCGTCTCCCTGAACGGTGACCTTGCCGTCGGCCTGCTCGAGATCGAGCGTCATGCCGTCGAAATCCAGCTGCATGTCGCGGGCCGTGGTGATCTCTCCAGCCGGGTCCTGCGTCGGCACGCTGACGGTCTGCGAGAAGCCCGGCAACGTGAAGTGCGCTTCCAGCTTCTGCTCGCGGGTCAGGAAACGTCCGGTCCAGGTCATCGGGCCTTTGCTCGCGAGCACATCGCCGAACAGCGTCTCGCCGCCACTCCCCCGCACCTGCGCTTCACCGTTCAGCGTCGTCTCGAGCAGGCCGTGCCCCGCCTGATACGGCACCTCGACGACGACCGGGTCGGCATTCCGGGCCACCGCCACGTAACGCGCTTCGATGCGGCCGCTGGAATGGAACCAGCCGCTGTCGACGTCATCGCGCATGACCTGCCAATCGGGACTGGCATCGAGCCGCGTGACCAGCTTTTCGATCTCGCTATCGAAGCGCTGGCTCGAATAAGCCTGAGCGCCCAGATAGCCGCCCCCCGCCAACACGATCACCACCGCCCCGGCGATCAATCCTTTACGCATGTGTTGCTCCTGACGCTGAAATTAGACGCTGTCCGGAAGTCGACGAGCAAAGGCCAGTCCCAGGCCCGCTCCCTACGGGCCAACGCACTTCCCGCATGCCTGTGGATCGCAAGGCAAAAGCCAACGAATAGAGAGAAGTTTACGGGATACTAATGGGCCGTGGCTCGTGGCTCGTGGCTCGTGGCTCAATGCAGCCAGAACCACAGATGCATCGTGCTCCAGGCGTACACCCCGGCGAGGATATCGTCGAACATGATGCCGATGCCCCCGGCGACCCGGCGGTCGACCCAGCGAATCGGCCAGGGCTTGAGGATGTCGAAGACGCGGAATACCACGAAGCCCCACAGCGCGGCCTCCCAGGAGAACGGCACTGCCGCCATGGTCAGCCAGTAGCCGACGAATTCGTCCCAGACGATCCCGGAATGGTCGTGGACGCCGAGATCGCGGGAGGTCGTCTCGCAGAGCCAGATGCCGACCAGCGTCGCCACGCCCAGCAGCCCCATGTAGATCGTCAGCGGCAGCCCCGACAGCAGCCAGTAGAACGGGATCGCGGCCAGGGTACCGAAGGTCCCCGGCGCAAACGGCACGGCGCCGCTGCCCAGCCCGAACGCCAGGAAATGCGTCGGCCGACGCCATACACTCGTGGGCGCCCGGTTCATGAGGCGGTCTCCGGAAAGTGGTCCCACCCGCTGCGCTCGAGGTAGCGCGGAGGAATGCCCTGAATGCCTTCGCCCTCGATGATCCGCCCGATCGGCGTCAGCGGCAGATGTAGCGGAGCCAGGCGGCGCTGGGCTTCGGCAAGATCCGACTCCGCCAGCGTCACCAGCAGTTCATAGTCGTCACCGCCGTTGAGCACCCGCCCCCGGATCTCGTCCAGTTCGAGCGTCGCGCGCAGCGGTGTCGCCAGCGGCAACGACTCGAGATCAAGACGCGCCCCCACGCCGGAGGCCACCAGCACGTGCTGCAGGTCCGCCAGCAGGCCATCGGAAACATCGATCGCGCTACTGGCCAGCCCTCTCAGCGCTTCTCCCGCCGCCAGGCGCGGTTCGGGGCGAAGATAGGCCTCGAGCAGCGGATGCCCCGCCTCGCGTTCGCCCTGCTGCCAGCGCGCCAGCCCCGTGATCGCCCGCCCCGGATAGCCGGTTACCGCGACCAGATCCCCCGCCCGCGCCCCGCTGCGTCGTAACGCCTGGCCGGCCGGCAGCTCGCCATGCACCGTCACCCCGATCGTCAGCGCGCCGCGGGTCACGTCGCCGCCGACCAGCTCGCAGCCGCTGCGGGCGGCCAGTTCACGGAAGCCCTCGGCGAACGCCTCGAGCCACTCGGGGTCGGCCGTCGGCAGCGTCAGCGCCATGCAGCACCAGCGCGCCCTGGCCCCCATCGCCGCGAGATCGCTCAAGGCGACGGCCAGCGCACGGTGGCCAATGGCCGCCGGCGGCGCGTCATGGGGGAAATGGACATCGACGACGGACGTATCGACGCTGATCGCGAGCTGATGCCCCGGGGTGGGCGCAAGCACCGCACAGTCGTCGCCGTTGCCGACGACGACATCGCTCCGCTCGGCCGCCGCCGGGCGCGACAGATAGCGAGCGATCAGCTCGAATTCGCTCAACGAAGCGCGAGTCATGTCAACGACGGCGAGCAGCGACCTCGGCGCCCCGCAGCCGCGAGGCGAGCTTGTCGAGGATGCCGTTGACGTATTTATGACCATCGGTCGCGCCGAATATCTTGGCCAGCTCGACCCCCTCGTTGATGACGGCACGATAGGGTACTTCGGGCCGGCGCGACAATTCGTAGGTCCCGAGACGCAGGATCGCCAGCTCGATGCGATCCAGGTCTTCCAGGCGCCGGTCGAGCAGCGGCGCAATGGTGGCGTCCAGCTCGGCACGATGGTTGGCCGTGTTGTGCAGCAGATCATGGAATAGCGCCTTGTCGGCGATCTCCATCACCTTGTGCCAGTTTTCGTGATCCTCGAGATCGTCATCGGCGATCTGAGAGCGGAACTCGGCCTCGACGGCAGTGACCGACTTGCCGGTCATCTGCCACTGGTAGAGCCCCTGGACCGCCAGTTCGCGGGCGGCGCGACGCGACTCCTGAGCCGGCGTCGGCTGTCGTGACGGTGAACTCATGCCTCGCCTCCCAGTCGCTTGAATAGAGATACCATTTCCATGGCCGCCATGGCCGCCTCGGTGCCCTTGTTGCCCGCCTTGGTGCCGGCGCGCTCGATGGCCTGATCGATCGAATTGACCGTCAGCACCCCGTTGGCGATGGGGGTCGAGAACTCCAGCTGCAGGCTGCTCAGCGAGGAATTGCAGTTGCCCGCCACGTATTCGAAGTGCGGCGTACCGCCACGAATGACCGCACCCAGCGCGACGACCGCGTCGGGTCGGGACACCTGCAGCACGCGCTTGACCGCCAACGGCAGTTCCCAGGCGCCGGGGACATGAATCAGCTCGATGTTCTCCTCGCTGACGCCGTGGCGCATCAGGCTATCGATGGCGCCTTCCACCAGGCTATCGACGACGTGATGATTGAAACGGCCCACGACGATGGCATAGCGGCCATCGACATCGGTGAACTGGCCTTCCAGTTGAGCGATCGGTTGCATTATCGGGTTCCGGATACACTGCGCCAGAGTCGTCACGAATACGAATCTGGACGCGAAAAAACAGTCTGATTGGCCGGCGCCAGAACCTAGGGCCTAGCGCGCGAAGCCGGCCATCTTACCATGGCCGCGCGGCCTTACCATGCTCGCGACGGTTCCGGCTCGCGACAGTCGGGGCTCGAATCCCGCTCAGGCGTCGCCGCTGACCAGCTCGACCACCTCCAGATCGAAACCGGAGAGCGCCGAGAAACGCCACGGCGAACTCAGCAGACGCATCTTGCCGACGCCGAGCTGGCGCAGGATCTGCGCCCCGGTGCCGATCGACAGGAAGTTCCCCGATCCGTCGGCGGCGCTGGAACGCGGCGCCGGGCGATGCCCCAGCAGGACATCGAGCTGCTGCTTGAAATCCCCGTGGGGGCGCGTCTCGTCGAGCAGCACGAAGACGCCCGCCTCCGCCCGGCCGATCTCGGCCAGCGCGGTGTGAGCCGTCCAGTGGCTTTCCGCGCGACACAGCGCGAGCAGGTCGCGCAGCGTGTCGCCGCCATGCACGCGCACCGTCGTCGGCGTGGCGTGTTCGGGCTCGCCCTTTACCAGCGCCAGATGGTGCCGATCCTGAATGGTGTCGTGGAAGACATGCAGGGTCATCTCGCCGAACGCGGTCTGCACCGGCGTCTGCTCGATCGCCTCGACGGTACGCTCGTTGAGCATGCGATAGTGAATCAGGTCGGCGATGGTGCCGATCTTGATGTCATGCTCGGCGGCGAAGCGTTCGAGTTCCGGCCGGCGCGCCATGCTGCCGTCCTCGTTCATGATCTCGCAGATCACGCCGGTGGCCTCGAAGCCGGCCATGGCGGCCAGGTCGCAGGCCGCCTCGGTGTGGCCGGCACGACGCAGGACGCCACCCGGCTCCGCCATCAGCGGGAAGATATGACCGGGCTGGACGATATCTTCCGGTCGCGCCCCACGCGCCGCCGCGGCACGCACCGTGAGCGCGCGATCCGCCGCGGAGATCCCGGTGGTGACGCCGGTGGCCGCCTCGATCGACACGGTGAACTTGGTGCCGTAGCCGGAGCCGTTGTCGCTGACCATCAGCGGCAGCTGCAGCTGCTGACAGCGCGCCTTCGACATCGGCTGGCAGATTAGCCCGCGAGCGTGACGCGCCATGAAATTGATATGGTCGGCCTCGACACACTCGGCCGCCATGATGATATCGCCTTCGTTCTCGCGGTCCTCGTCATCCATGAGGATGACCATCCTGCCTTGCCGAATCTCTTCGACCAGGACCTCGATACTGGCCAGCTGGTTCGATTGCGTTGTCGTCATTGCTGATTCATCCACGGAAACCGCCATCTGCTGAAACCATCGTTCAACGAGGCCAGAGAGGCTCGATGCGGCACAGCCTACCTGTCGCGGGACACGGACGCTACTGTCGGATGACAGCGACACGTCCCAGCCATTTCGGTGTGCGCGGCCTGTCCGCTCACCTCAGCTCGCCTCGATCGGACGCCCTGACGGGTCGTGCCGAAATATGCCAATCCTCGCCCACCGCGCGGATATCGTCGATCTCCAGCCGCCGCTGCTGACTCATCGATACCAATCCCGGCAGGGCGAAGAGCGGCCGCGCCTCGCTGCCCAGCAGCGTCGGCGCCATGAACAGTTCGAGCCGATCGACGCAGTCCGACTCCAGCAAGGCCCCGGCCAGGGTGGCGCCGGTCTCGACGAGGACTTCGTTGCATGCTTCCCGCGTCGCCAGATAGCGCAGCACGCCCGCGAACTCGACGCGCCCCTCGCCATTGGCCGGCATGACGATCACCTCGGCGCCCGCCGCTTCGAGCTTGCGTCGGCGCTCGGTCATCTCCGGCTGGATCGTGAAGACCAGCGTCCGCCCCGGCTCGCTCAGACAGGCCGCCGCCAGCGGCAGCCGCAGTTGGCTGTCGAGGATCACCCGCAACGGCTGGCGCCGGGCAATCGCCTCGGCATCATCCAGCCCCAGCTGCCCGGCACGCACCGTCAGCCGGGAATCGTCGAAGATGATCGACTCCACCCCGGAGAGCACCGCGCTGGACGCGGCACGCAGACGCTGCACCTGCTGCCGCGCGGCCGGTCCGGTGATCCACTGGGATTCACCGTTGGCCATTGCCGTGCGCCCGTCGAGGCTCATCGCCATCTTCAGCGTGACCCGCGGCAGCCCGTCGCGCATGCGGCGAATGAAGCCGGGATTGAGTCGTCGCGCGTCCTCCTCGAGCAACCCGACCTCGACCTCGATGCCGGCGTCGCGCAGCATCGCGAAACCGCGCCCGGAGACCTGCGGATTGGGATCTTCCATCGCCGCGACCACCTTCGCCACGCCGGCATCGATCAGCGCCTGGCTGCAAGGGCCGGTGCGTCCGGTATGCGAGCAGGGCTCGAGGGTGACGTATGCCGTCGCGCCACGGGCGGCCTCGCCGGCCATGCGCAGCGCGTTGACCTCGGCATGCGCCTCGCCGGCGCGCGCATGGAACCCTTCACCGACGATGCGGCCCTCCTTGACCAGCACGCAGCCGACCCGCGGGTTGGGATCGCAGGTGTATTGCCCGTGCCAGGCAAGCTGAATCGCCCGCGCCATCCAGACCGCCGGAGTTGAAGACCCGGCGCGGGGGGTGTCAGGGAAATGGGAAACAGACTCGGAACGGGACTGAGGCTCGGAACGGGAAAAGGGCATGGCGGCTCGCTCGAAAAGACGGGGAGTCTGGCAACGAAAACAGCGGCGCCATCTCAGCGAGGGTCGCCGTTGTCCTCCGAAGACGCTGCCGGCTCCTGGGAAAGCCGATCGATCTCGGCACGAAACTCGTCGAGATCCTGGAAACGGCGGTAGACCGAGGCAAAACGAATGTAGGCCACGTGATCGAGACGCTGGAGGGCTTCCATTACCTCTTCCCCCACGGCACGCGCTTCGACTTCCCGATCGCCGCGTGCCCGCAGTCGCTGGCGAATACGCTCGACAGCCGCCTCGAAGGACTCCACGCTGACCGGACGCTTCTCCAGTGCCAACGCCATGCCGGCACGCATCTTCTGCTCGTCGAAGCTCTCCCGGGAGCCATCAGACTTGATGACCCGTGGCATCACCAGTTCGGCGGTTTCGTAGGTCGTGAAGCGCTCGCCGCATCCGGCGCATTGACGACGACGACGCACCTGATCCCCTTCGGCCACCAGGCGGGAGTCGGTCACCTTGGTATCATGCGTACCGCAGAAAGGGCAATGCATCGTCGGAATCTACCTGTCAGCGTGGGCGATCTGGACAACCGCCGCTATTGTTTAATGAACAGAATGAAGTACTGAACGTGAAGTACTGAACATGAAGTACTGAATGCCCCATAGAGTGTAACGGTTTGGTCAACATAGCGGAAATACGCTGAAAATCAGCAGCCGTTTTCATGTTGGCCCATCTTCTGCAAGGATATCGTGACGATCGATCACGACGAGACCTCGATACGCAGGCCACGTACGCCAACCGCTGAGACCAGGAATCCCGCCATGCCGAGCCGTGCCGCGAACTACTCCGCGCTTTCCGAAGCGGATTTCATCGAGCGCGCCAACGCGCGCCTGGAAGAGGTATACGGCCCCCGGCGCGACGAAATCATGCGCCGCCTGATGACGCTGCTGATGCACCAGCGTAGTGCATTGGATACGTCGCCGAAGCCGACATGGAGCGAGCGCGACCAGGTTCTGATCACCTACGGCGATACCATCATCGACGGCGACCGACCGCCGCTGGAAGTGCTGGACGACTTTCTCGCCACGCGTCTCAACGGCACGTTCAGCGGTCTGCATATCCTGCCGTTCTTTCCCTGGAGCAGCGACGACGGCTTCTCGGTGATCCACTATCGCGAAGTGAACCCCAGCCTCGGCGACTGGCAGGACATCCGCCGGCTGGCGTCGCGGGTCGACCTGATGGTCGATCTGGTCATCAATCATGTCTCCCGCGATTCGCTGTGGTTCACCGACTACCTCTCCGGCACGCAGCCGGGGCGCGACTACTTCATCGAGATGGACCCGGAAACGGATCTCTCCATGGTCACGCGGCCGCGCAATTCGCCGCTGCTGGTGCCGGTCTCGACGCGACGGGGCACCCGCTACCTGTGGGCGACCTTCTCCGAGGACCAGATCGATCTCAACTTCGCCAACCCGGACGTGCTGCTCGAGTTCGTCGGCATCCTGCTCTATTACGTGCAGCAGGGCGCCCGCATCATCCGTCTCGACGCGGTCACGTACCTGTGGAAGGAAGTCGGCACCAACTGCGTCCACCTGCCCCAGACCCATGCCATCGTACGGCTGCTGCGAGCGATTCTGGATTTCATGGCGCCGGGCACGCTGCTGATCACCGAGACCAACGTGCCGCATCACGAAAACATGAGCTATTTCGGTCTTGAAAGGCTGGGCCTTGAAAGGCCGGGTCTCGAAAGGCCGGGCCCCGAACGACTGGATCCCGAACGGTCGGGTCTAGAACGACAGAGCCCCGACCGTCTGGAAGACAAGCGCTCGATGCCCGACGAAGCGCACATGATCTACCAGTTCACGCTGCCGCCCCTGCTCGTGCATACCCTGACCAGCGGCGATGCCACCACCCTGAGCGACTGGGCGCGGAGCCTGCCGACGCTGCCGCCGGGCTGTACCTACTTCAACTTCACCGCCAGCCACGACGGCATCGGGGTCCGGGCGCTCGAGGGACTGCTGCCGCAGCACGAGCTGGACATCATGCTCGAACTGATGCACCGCTTCGGCGGCTACGTCAGCATGAAGACCAACCCGGACGGCAGCGATTCGCCCTACGAGATCAACATCACCTATTACGACGCCATGAAAGGCACCCGCCGAGGCGCCGATGCCTGGCAGGTAGAACGCTTCCTGTGCAGCCAGAACCTGATGCTGGCGCTGCAAGGCATTCCCGGGGTCTATATTCACAGCCTGACCGCGACGCTCAACGACCACGGCGGTGTCGAACGCAGCGGCAAGCTGCGTTCGATCAATCGTCGCCGCTGGCCCAAGGAGGAACTGGACGAGCTCATCGACAGCCGCAGCACGCCGACCCGCGAGGCGTTCACCTCGCTCAAGCGGCGGCTCAACATCCGTGCCAACGAGCCCTGCTTTCATCCCGAAGCCACCCAGCGCGTGCTCGACACCCCGCCCGGCATCTTTGCCATCGAGCGCGGCCCGCTGGCCAACGGGCGGCGTCTGCTGGCGATCTACAACATCAGCGACAAGCGCCAGCCGCTGGAGATCGCCGAGCTCTGCGAGGGCGAATGGTACGACGTGCTCAAGGATGGCAAGCGCTGGAACCCGCATCCGGAAGAACGCGATATCCTGCGCCCCTACCGCAGCCTGTGGCTGGTGCAGCCTTGACGCGTATCGGGGCGCGGTCGTGAAGGAAACGGCAACAGACCCGACGCGGGCGGTGAATCGAAACGATGGCACCGCCCGCCCAGGCTGCCGTTCGGTCGGCGGCAGCGGCGCCTACACGTCGCCGCTGTTATCCAGCTCCACCGCCTCGTAGAGCCGGTCCTGCAGGTCGGGAATGGCGGCCTGCACCCGGTTCCAGCTGGGGATAAACGGCTTGTCGCGGGGTGATTCGAAGAACGCGGCGCCGGCCTGCATGATGTTGTCGGCGAACAGCTCCACCGCTGCCTCCTCGCTGTGGCGGTCGAGCTTGAGCCCGTTCATCGCCGCGTCGTGATCGTAGGCTTCGATCAGATCCAGCGCCACGCGATAGTAGGTCGCCTTGACGGTACGGAAGCTCTCGACGCTCATCTCCACGCCGAGCGTCGCCAGCTTGCGGTACATCGCCTTGGCGATATCCATGCTCATGCGGTTCAGACCACCCGACGGATCGTCTTCCGACACCGGCTGATGCTTGTGATCGTAGGCATCGGCGATATCGACCTGGCACAGCCGCTTGGTCGAGAAGTTGCGATGCACCTCGGAAAGCACGCCGATTTCCAGCCCCCAGTCGCTGGGAATGCGAATGCCATCGAGCACGTCGGCCCGCATCGAGAACTCGCCGGAGATCGGATAGCGGAAACTGTCGAGATAGTCCAGATAAGGCAGCGGCCCGTAGATCATCTTGAACGCCCGGATCAGCGGCGTGACCATCAGCCGCGCCACGCGACCGTTGAGCTTGCCGGAGGCGATCCGTGAGTAGTAGCCCTTGCAGAACTCGTAGTGGAATCGCGGGTTCGCCACCGGATAGATCAGCCGCGCCAGCAGGCCGCGATCGTAGGTGACGATATCGCAGTCATGCAGCGCCACCGCCTCGGTCTTGCCGGAAGCGCGCACGTAACCGGAGCAATACCACACATTGCAGCCCTTGCCCGGCTCCAGCGGCGCCAGGTTTTCCCCGGCCAGTTCCTGCTGCAGCGCCTGGAGACGCGGGCCATCGTTCCACAGGATGCGGTGATGCTGCGGCAGGCGCGAGAAGAACTCGCGTGCCTTCAAGAACTGCTCGCGATCGGCGCGATCCAGGCCGATGACGATCTCGCTGAGATAAGGCACCTTGCACAGTTCGTCGACGATGTGCGAAAGCGCCGGCCCTTCCAGCTCCGAATACAGCGACGGCAGGATCAACCCCATCGGCCGGCTGCGCGAGAACTGCTTGAGATCGGTTTCCAGCGCCTCCACCGAGCGGCGGGTGAGGTTGTGGAAATTGGTAACGATACCGTTCTGATAAAAGTCACTCATGAGGAGTCCTCGTGATGTTGTCGTCCTGGCGTCAGTCCCTGACGCCTGCTATCGGACTATCCGTTCAACCTCATTCATCTCGACCCCATTCGTCTCGACCTCGTTCATCTCGACTCGATTCATCTCAACGCCATCCGTTTCAGGGCGAACCGTTCGCTTATCACCCCAGCGCTTGAGTCAACCAGTGGGATACGCCTTCCGACCACCCCGCTGGTCCCTGGGCCCGGGTCCGATAGACCTGCGGGCCTTCCAGCGGCATCGGTTGGCCGTGACTGGCGGCGATGACGACCGCCATGTCGGTGGCCGCCAGCAGCGCCAGATCGTTGGGGCCGTCGCCCAGCCCGATCGTCCGCGGGCGATAGCCGCGCAGCGCCTCGAAGCGCGCCACCAGCCAGTCCGACGCCTGGCCCTTGTCGACCGCGCCCATCACGTGCCAGAAGCGTCCGCCGCGGGTCAGGCGCAGGCCGTCGACACGCAGTGTCTCGTGCAATGCCTGCAGTTTGATGTCGTCGTCTTCCCACACCAGCGGCTCGCTGCCTTCTCGAGCCATGGCCTGCTCGGCACCGGCGGCGCTGAGGCCGGTCAGCGCCTGAACTTCGGCCAGATCCATTTCGCCCATGCGCCGAAAGCGCAGATCGTGACGTTCACGGACCACGTCCAGGCGCCGTCGGATATAGTCGACGTCCATGCTCGGCGTCTTGACCACCAGGCCATCCGGCGAGGCAGGATCGCGATCCAGCCGGGCGTGCTGCCAGGAAGGCGGCAGCCCGATCACCGCGCCGTTTTCGGCAATGAACGGGGTCTGTTCGAGCCCCAGTTCCTGGCGCAGCGCCAACAGTTCGGCGCGCGTCTTGCTGGTGGTGGGTATGACCGGAATCGCCTGCTGCTCGAGACGCGAGAGCCAGGCCGAGGCCGGCTGCCAGTCGTAGGTGTCGTGATCCAGCAGCGACCCATCGAGATCGGTAAACACCAGCAGGGGTGGCTTGTTCAGAGCCGGCTGTGTCATGGCATCACCCGCATCGATTCACCTCGTCATGTCGTACGCGATCGGCTGCTTGTCAGCAGACGTATAGGTGAAGGTAGCACGGATCATGCCAAACACGACGGCCCGGGATNNATCCCGGGCCGTCGTCATCGCTTTCGTGGTGCCGGAACGCGCAGCCATGCACCATGACGGTGCACTATCGCGTACGTGCGCGCCGTTATCGCCCGGCGTGGCGTGCAGCGACCGCCATTACCCCGGCCAGCGTGGCCCGATCGCTGTCGACCGCCTCGACACGGATGCCGGCGGCTTCCAGCGCGAGGGTATAGCTCTCGCGCAGCGAATCGGCGCCGACCAGCCGTACGGTATCGAGCCCGGGGCGAGCTTGCCGCATGGCGTGTACCTCTTCCCCGATCAGCACGCCGGAGAGGAAGCTGCCCACCTGCCCCGCTTCGAGCCCGGCATAGAGATGCCGGCTGCGCGCCTCGAACAGCGCATGCATCACGCCGCCGGGGCAACCCGCTCGGGAAACGCCCAGCCGGAACGCCGACTCGTCGAACGGCGCCTCGTCGCGGGCCGGCTCCCCCGGCAAGGTGTGGAAGCGCACGGCGTGATAGAGCTCGCCGGTCATTACCGTGGTGAACTCGGCCATCCGGCCGCCCTCGAGCCGCGCCCACTTGCTGTGGGTGCCCGGCAGGCAGCAATCGCCGCTGTCGATGCCCGCCAGCGCCAGCGCGCCGAACGCCTGGACCTCTTCGCCGCGCATCACGTCGACATGCTCCGGCGTCACCTGCTTGACGCCCGGCACGATCCAGACGTTATCGAGCCCGGGCGCGGCGACCACGTTGTCCGCCAGGTCGGCGGCCGTGGCCGGCAGCTCCAGCTGCGGCGCCTCGAACCAGCCCCGCGCCGAACCCACCATCCCGGCCAGATAGACCGGGACTTTTTCAGCGCCCGAAGCCACGCCCTCAGCCCCCGAAGCCGCGCCGCCGCCATTCCGCCAGTCGTCGGTCTGCGACGCGCAGTAGTGGGGGAATTCGCTCTGGCTCAGTGCGCGCAGGCCGGAGGCCGAACGCCGGCTGTCCAGCACCTCGCCGCTGGCCGTGTCGACCAGAAACGCCCGGAAGTTGCTGGTGCCCCAGTCGATGACGATCAGGCGATCGGGTGCCGCACCGCTCATGCGTCCGCCTCGCGTTCCAGCTGCTCCGCGTGGCTGGCGACTTCACGCAGGCGGCGCCACTCCTCGACCAGCTCGGCGGCGATCCGGCCCACCTCTTCGGCGCTGCGCCCCGGCTTGTAGAGATTGCTGCCGAAGCCAAAGCCGGCCGCGCCATGAGCATGCCATTCGCTCATGTTGCTCTTGTCGATACCGCCGACCGCCAGCACCGGCAAGCCCTTGGGCAGGATCGCGTTGATGGACTTGAAATAGCCCGTTCCCAGGTCCGCCGCCGGGAACAGCTTGAGCGCCGTCGCTCCCGCCCTGGCCGCCGCCAGCGCCTCGCTCGGCGTCATGCAGCCGATCATCGGCGCCAGGCCATGCTCGACGCCCGCCCGGATCACTTCAGGGTCGGTGTTGGGCGTGATCAGCAGCGGCGCCTCGAGCGTCGCCAGCCGCTCGGCATGAACCGGATCCAGCACCGTGCCGGCGCCGATCACCACGTCGTCCGGGCAACGCCTGGCGATCGCCGCAATGCTGTCCCATGCCCGCGGCGAATTGAGCGGAATCTCGATCAGCTTGAAGCCCGACGCCACCAGCGCATCGAACACCGCATCGATCTCTTCCGGCGTGATCCCGCGCAGAATGGCGACCAGCGGCCGCTCGCGCAGCGCCGATTCCAGGGCGAACTTGCGTGTCTCGTTCATTTCTCTCTCCTCGTTTCGGCCGGTCTAAATCGCATGATCGAGCGTAGCCCATAACACTGAACGCTCTGGCGCCAGCCAAGCCGCGCATTTCTGGGTGCTCTGCGTCGGCGAGCGACGACGGCTGAGCGCCAAGTATGGTGCGCTCGAGAGCCAGCCGAGCGAGCTGAAGCGCAAGGCGCCCGGCGCACAGAACCCGGAGCATATGGGGTATATGTGAGGAGTTCGCGCACCGGGCAACACTGCGATTCACTCGCGCAGGCGGCTATCGAGCGTGCCGTTACCATTCCGCGATCGAACCATCCTCATGCGTCCAAACTGGGTTTCTCCAGCGATGGCCGACCTTGGAACGCTCCTCGACGAAGTCCTCGTCGATCTCGACGCCAAGCCCTGGCCCCTGCGGGATCGCGCAGTACCCGTCCTCGATCGCCAGGGCGTTCTTGTCCACCAGGTAATCGAGCACGTCGTTGTCCCGATTGTAGTGGATACCCATGCTCTGCTCCTGGATGAAGGCGTTGTGATTGACCGCATCCACGTGCAGCGAGGCGGCCAGAGTCAACGGCCCCAGCGGGCAGTGCGGCGCCAGCGCCACGTCGAAGCAGGACGCCAGCGTGGCGATCTTCATGCCTTCGCTGATCCCGCCGCAGTGGGAAAGATCGGGCTGGACGATATCGACCATGCCCTCGGCGAGCAGGTCGCGGAACTGGTAGCGAGTGTGCAGTCGCTCGCCCGTGGCGATGGGATACCCCAGGCCGCTGGCGATGTGCTTGAGGCTCGGCAGGTGTTCCGGCAGCACCGGCTCTTCGACGAACATCGGATGATACGGCTCCAGCTCGCGCAGCAGCGCCTTGGCCATGGGTCGATGCACGCGGCCGTGGAAATCGATGCCGATGCCCACGTCCGGCCCTACCGCATCGCGCGCCTCGGCGACACGGGCCACCGCTTCGTCCACCTTGGCGTGGGAATCGACGATCGCCATCTCGGCGGTGCCGTTCATCTTGAAGGCGGTGAAGCCCTTGTCGACCAGCGCCTTGGCGCCGGCGCCGACATCGCTCGGCTTGTCGCCGCCGGTCCAGGCGTACATGCGCATCCTGTCACGGCAGGCGCCACCCAGCAGTTGGTGAACCGGCACGCCGAGATCGCGCCCCTTGAGATCCCACAGCGCCTGGTCGATACCGGCAATGGCGCTCATCAGGATCGGCCCGCCGCGATAGAAACCGGCACGGTACATGATGTTCCACAGATGCTCGATGCGGTGCGGATCCTGGCCGATCAGATAGTCGGACAGCTCGTGCACCGCCGCTTCGACAGTGGCTGCGCGCCCTTCGACCACGGGCTCGCCCCAGCCGTAGCAACCTTCATCGGTCTCGATCTTGAGAAACAGCCAGCGCGGCGGAACCTGCCAGGTTTTCAAACGGGTAATTTTCACGGATCACCTACACTTTTCGCTCTGGGGTTGAGTCGCTCGGCGCTCCCGGTCATGCCATGACGCCGGGAGCGCCTCGAGCGGAAGTCGGACGTCTACGACACCTTATACCAGCCACATTGCCAGATTCGGCCATACCAGCAGCAGCGCCAGCACGCAGAGCTGAATGGCGATGAACGGCAGCAGGGAAACGAAGATATCCTTCAGGCTGATCGACGGTGGCGCCACGCCCTTGAGGTAGAACGCAGCCGGCCCGAACGGCGGCGTCAGGAACGACACCTGCATGTTGACGGCAAACAGGATGCCGAACCACACCGGATCGTAACCGAGCTGAGTGACGATCGGCACGAAGATCGGCAGCGTCAGCATCGCGACGCCGATCCAGTCGAGGAACATACCCAGCACCAGCAGGATCAGCATCATCACCAGCATGATCACGATGGGCGCGACATCCAGCCCCATGATCATCTGCGAGATGAAGCGATTGCCGCCCATCAGGTTGTAGACCCCCACCAGCGCAGCAGCCCCGATGCCGATCCAGATGATCATGCCGCAGGTGCTCAGGGTCTGGTTGAGGCTGGCATGCAGCGTCTTGATCGAGAACTCGCCGCGCAGAATGATCGCCACGAACACGCCGAAGACCCCCATGGCCGCCGCTTCGGTGACCGACGCGACACCGCCGTAGATCGTGCCCAGCACCAGAAACGCGATCAGTCCGGGCACCAGGATCGCCTTGAGCGCCTGCCCCCTGGTCTTGATCTCGTTGTTCTCCCGCTCTTCTGCGGTCAGCGGCGGCCCCAGCTTCGGGTTCTTCAGGCACCGCAGCAGTACGTAGAGGATGTAGCTGCCCATCAGTACCAGGGCCGGCGTGATGGCCGCGGTGAACAGATCCGCGATCGACTGGCTGGCGATCAGGCCATAGATGATCAGCACGATCGACGGCGGCATCATCGTGCCCAGCGAGCCACCGGCACAGACCACACCGATGGAAAGATGCTTGTCATAGCCCAGGCGCAGCATCTGCGGCAGCGCCAGAATCCCCAGCAGCACGATCTCGCCGCCGATGATTCCCGACAGCGCCGCGAGAAAGAACGCCACGACCACGGTCTGGATCGCCACGCCGCCAGGCAGACGCCCGGCAAAGACCCGCATGGCGTTGAACAGATCCTTGGCGATGCCGGATCGATCCAACAGCGACGCCATCAGCACGAACATGGGCACCGCGACCAGTGAATACTCAGTAATGAAGCTGTAGACGCGACTGGTGACCAGCGGCAGCGCCATCGGCCCGAACCAGCCGAACGTGAAGCCGAGCGCCACCAGACCGGTAATGAATGCCAGCGGCAGACCGGTGATCAGGAGCGCGAAGATGGCCCCGACCAGCAGCCAGGTTCCCGTTGCGATATCCATCAGACGTTCTCCCCGCGGTCATGGTTGGCCGCCGGGCGTCGCCCGGTCACGCTCTGATAGAGATGCCACAGCGCCTGCAGCGTCATCAGCACCAGCGCCGCCAGAATCACCGTCTTCACCAGTGCCGGGAACGGCGGGTTCCACGAGGTTCCCGAACGCTCCAGACGCCAGTCCCCCATGGGGCCATGGGTCGCCGTCCAGCTCATGGTGAAGGCGGCATAGCTCATGCCGAGACAAAAGCCCAGCGTGACCAGATCATTGAAGACATCCAGAGCGCGCTTCAGGCGCGGGCCGGCGATGTCGTACAGCACGCGAACGCGAATGTGGCGATTGCTCGCCATCGCGACGGGGCCACCGACCGCAAAGGTCAGCGCCACCAGCATCACTACGGATTCATGCACCCAGGAGGTCGGCGAATCGAAGCCGTAACGCATGATCACTTCGAACACGCTGATCGCCATGGCGATGAAGACCAGCCAGGCGGCATAACGGCCGCCCCGACGCACCCAGCGGTCCAGCGGCGTACGGATCTCGTCGTTGCTTTCCTCTTCCGGAACCTGGTTCTGAATCGGTTCCGGCGGCCCTTCCTGCACCGGCATCGTGACCTCGTCCGTATTACGGGTCGGTTGTGTCATCGTGGGTTTTCCTCGAACGCCAGCCGAACATCGCCGCGCCGGGTCGACCCGGCGCGGCGATGACGGATGCCGGCGTTGTTACATCAGGTTGTTGTCTTGCAGGTAGCCCACGACCGAGTCGTAGAATTCCTGAGTGACGTCGTTGCGGCCGGCCCAGTCTTTCCACTCTTCCTGAGCGATGTGACGGAACTTGGCACGCTCTTCATTGGACATGTCGACGAGGTGGATATTGGGGTCCTTGCGCGCTTCGCTCACGGCCTCGAGATCCAGCGTCTTCAGCTTGGCGACCATTTCGTAGGCCATCTGATCGACCGAGACTTCCAGAATCGACTTGAGATCGTCCGGCAGACCATCCCAGATCTGCTTGTTGAGCGAAACGGCGACCATCGGCAGCGAGTGGAAGCCCGGATAGTTGGGATAGTTGGCGAACTCGTACAGGCCCTGGGCGTAGTTGGTCGCGAAGACCGTGTAGTCCGCCGCGTCGATCACCCCTTTTTCCAGCGAGGTATACACTTCCGAGCCCGGCAGGTTGACCGGCGTCGCCCCCGCCTTTTCGAAGATGTTGTAGACCATACCTTCCGGCGCGCGCACCTTGAGGCCTTTCAGGTCTTCGACCTTCTCGATCGGGCGCGAGCTCGGGAAGGATTCCAGCCCGGTCGCCGCGGCACCGATCAGGTGAACACCATAGGGCTCGACCAGCTCGTTGTAGATCTGCTCGCCGCCGTGATATTTCATGTAGTCGAGGAACTGGTACGGATCGCTCCAGGCACCGACCAGATTACCGATCATGCCGAAGGCCGGATCCTGGCCCGAGAAGTAGCTGGGGTCGGTCAGGTGCCCCTGCAGAATGCCGGAACTCACCGCCTGCAGGGTCTGGTTGGCCTGCACCACGGCATTGACCGGCAGGATCTCGATGGCGATACGCCCGTTCGACATCTTCTCGACGTTCTCGGCCCATTCCTTCTTGATCTCGAACTGCGGCTCGCCGGCGGTTTCGGACGTCTGGAAGGTCCATTCATAGTCGGCAGCCTGAGCATTGAGCGCGAACGCGCCAAGCGCAGCGATGGCCAGCCCTTGAAGTGGCATGCGTAAAGTCATTGTGAGTCTCCAGTAGCGTTTGTTATCGCTCGAATGTCGGTGGGGACAGCGTGATCGAAGGCGATCGTTGCATGATGTCCTCCATTCCCAGATCCCGGCCGGTACGTTCCAGCACCGAGAGCGCCGCCTGCTCGGCGGCTTCCGGCTGACGCAGGCGAATCGCCTCCATCATCCGAAAATGGCGCGCCATGCTGTCGTCGAGCTCATCGGCACTGTGGTTGGAACGCTCGACGATCAGGGCAATGGCGGGTCTGAGCACGTGGCTGATCTGTGCCCAGATGAGGTTGTGGGAGGCCGCGAATATCGCCTCGTGGAAGGCCACGTCGTAGTCGTCGTGGCTCTGGCCCTGCCAGCGCAGATCGGCCTGCTCGAGGGCACGGATCATGCCTTCGTAGGCGGTCTCGATGGCGAGCAGATCCGAAGCCGTGGCATGGGTCGCGGCCAGGCCGGCCACGAACGGCTCGACGGCCACGCGAAAGGCGAAGACTTCCCGCTGCAGCCGCGGATTGGGCTGGGCGTAGCGCGCCATCCAGGCGCTGACCTGCGGATCGAGCAGATGCCAGGCCGAAAGCTCGCGCACCCGTGTGCCCTGCCCGGAAACCCGCACCAGCAGGCCGACGTTGACCAGCTTCTGCAGTGCGCTGCGCACGGTGCTTCGGCTGACACCGAAGCGCTCGCAGAGGTCGATCTCCCGCGGGATCGTCTCGCCGATCGCGTACTGGCCGCTGAAGACGGCCTCGGCGAGGGCTTCGGCGATGTCCGGTCGCTGACTACGACTCGTGGCGGCCGTGGCATGACTCATGGGGATCCCGCGCTTCCTTGTAGGACTAGGTACAGGTTATGTCCGACATAGGATCAACCAAACGCCTCCGACTTGCCTTTAGACTTTGGTCGGCAAACGAGTCGCCAAATTACAAACAAAAAAGCCGGTCATCGAGACCGGCCCTTTCAGAAAAGCAGCTGACTATTGACAGCGACTATTGCCTTCCACCGTTACGCTGTCGAATTCCGTTCGTCATAACCAAGGGGATTGGCGGACTGCCAGTTCCAGGTATCGCGCATCATGTCTTCCAGAGAGTGTCTTGCCTGCCAGCCCAGCTCACGCTCGGCCTTGGTGGGATCCGCCCAGAAAGCCGGCAAATCCCCATCCCGGCCGGGTGCGAAGCGATAAGGCACTTGCTGGCCAGTAACCCGCTGGAAGGCCTTTACCATTTCCAGCACCGACACGCCCTTACCGGTGCCAAGGTTGTAGGCGTGAACGCCAGGCACTTCGAGACACTGCAATGCCTTGACATGCCCTGCCGACAGATCCACGACATGCAGATAATCCCGCTCGCAGGTGCCGTCCGCAGTGGGATAGTCATTACCGAAGATCGATAACTGATCCAGGCGACCCACGGCGACCTGACTGATGTAAGGCATCAGGTTGTTGGGCGTGCCTTTGGGATCTTCTCCGATCAGGCCCGAGGGATGAGCGCCGATGGGGTTGAAATAACGCAGCAGCCCGATACGCCAGCGCTCATCGGCCTGACTGAGGTCTTCCAGCACTTTCTCGACCATCGCCTTCGAAGTGCCGTAAGGGTTCGATGTCGTACCGCGCGACATGGCCTCTTGATAAGGAACCGGCGCCTCGATGCCATACACCGTCGCCGACGAACTGAAAATCAGCTTGTAGACCCCAGCCGCCGCCATGGCCTGGCACAGCGCCACCGTGCCGTTGACGTTGTTGTCATAGTAGGCCAGCGGCGCGTTGACGCTTTCTCCAACGGCTTTCAGCCCGGCGAAATGCACCACGGCGTCAATAGCGTGCGCGCCGAACAACCGGTCGAGCGCCTTGCGGTCACGAATATCGCCATTGAGGAAAGTGACGGATTTTCCGGTAATCTGCTCGACCCGATGCAACGCTTCTTCGGAGCCGTTGCAGAGATTATCGAAGGCGACGACCTCGTGCCCCGCTTCCAATAGTTCCAGAACCGTATGAGAGCCGATATAACCGGCCCCACCGGTCACCAATATGGTGCGATCAGTAGGCATTACGATTCAAGAACCCCTTGAAAACCGTCAGGAAGATAATTTTAACGTCCATCCATAGCGACCAGTTCTCTATATACCAAAGATCGCACTCGATACGCTTGGCCAGATCGGTATCGCCCCGCCAACCGTTGATTTGCGCCCAGCCAGTAATACCGGCCTTAACCATATGCTTCTGCATATACCCCGGTATTTCGTGTTTGAAGCGTTCAACGAATACCGTGCGTTCCGGGCGTGGCCCGACGATCGACATATCCCCTTTGAGTACGTTGATAAACTGGGGTAGCTCATCCAGGCTCGTTCGGCGAATGAAAGCACCAAACTTCGTGGTCTTCTTCTTCTTGGCCCCGCCCCATTGCACGCCATCCTTTTCGACATCTACAGGCATCGAGCGAAACTTCAACATGTAAAACGGCTTACCATTCCAGCCCACACGCTCCTGACGATAGAAAACAGGGCCGGACGAGGAAAGCCTGACCCCTATTGCCACCGCGGCGAGTATTGGCGATATCAATATCAGGATCACCAGAGAAATAAAGCGATCTTCCGTCGCTTTCAGTAGCCGGCTCCATCCCGTCATCGGGGAGCAGCTGAGATCCAGCAAAAAGAGGCCGGCAATATTAGAGACATTATGGTTGATCAACCGGAAGTCGCGCATATCGGGCATATAGCGCACGTTCCCCGTCGACAAACTCAAATCCGACTGAATGGCTTTGACGGTCTCGCCTTGGGAGAGCGGCAAGCAAATCCAGACTTCTTCCTCGTCGTGCTCGATAGATTCACCAGTACAGTATTTTTCGTTACGAACGCTACCAAGCTCATGGCCTTCATCTTCATCGGTAATCAGAATACGGCCCACATCGAAACCGGCCGAGGGTATCTCCCGTAAATGGTGATATGCCGTGGCACAAGAATGTGCATCGCCTATCAGCAGGACGGAACGCCGATTACGCCCTTGGGCCCGTAACCGATTGATGACCGGATAGGTTACCAAGCGCATTAAAATGCAAAAGACAGTAGCGCCGCTTATCCAAGTAAACAACCAGAAGCGGGAAAAGCTTTCCCCTAACTTGGAAAAGAAAAGTATGAAAGTGAGTGTACCCCCAACCACCAGAAAAGCGGACAATATCCTGAATATCAACAAGGCTCTTACACGGCCACGCCACGACTGATAGACACCAAAGTTGGGCAGCACCAACGCCGACAGGAGGAGCCCTACGATCAGGCCCCACTCATAGCGCTCTACCATCCATAAGCTATCGAAGCGCCACCAATAGGCCAACCAACCCGCCAATAATATGGCGGCAAGATCCATCAGGCGAACTACCACGTTTGTATAAGCACCAAAGCCTGTTAAAGGTTTTGCTTTTTTCCCCATCAAAAAACACCTTTAACAAAAGGCTTTAAGCCACGCGAATGCGACTTATCATCTTCTTCCATATCGATCATCAAACCGCACAATATCATCTTCACCAAGGTAGGTTCCCGACTGAATTTCAATAAGTTCAAGTGAAACCACACCCGGGTTTTCGAGTGCATGTATCTGCCCAACGGGGATGAAAGTCGACTCATTCTCGGTAACCAAATAAGTCCTTTCCCCATTGGTGACCCTTGCCGTGCCGGACACGACAACCCAATGCTCCGCACGGTGGTGGTGCATCTGAACGGAGAGTTTGGCCCCGGGATTTACCGTAATACGCTTGACCTGATAGCGCTGCCCATAATCTACGGAGTCGTAAAACCCCCAGGGGCGGTAGACTTCACGATGGTTCGAATGCTCAGCACGACCTGATTGCTTTAACGCGGTCACGATATTTTTAACGTCTTGCACCTTATTTTTGTGTGCCACGAGGACAGCGTCCTTGGTTTCGACTATCACCAGGTCGTTGACACCCAGCGTAGCTACGAGGCGATGCTCGGCCTGAACCAAGGTGTTGGACGTACCCTCAGCGAGCACATCTCCATGCAGAACGTTATTATCGGCGTCCTTGTCACTAACTTCCCACAGCGCAGACCAAGAGCCAATATCGCTCCACCCAGCATCCAGGCTGACCATGGCAGCGCTATCGGTCTTTTCCATCACTGCATAGTCTATGGAGTTCTCTGGACAGGCCGTAAAGGCTTCCTTCCCGACTCGAAGGAAGTCGAGGTCTCGCTGCCCTTCGTCGATAGCCCGTCGACAAGCTACTAGAATATCCGGCGCGTAAAGTTCCAGTTCTTCGATATAGCGGCCGGCCCGGAACAGGAACATGCCACTGTTCCAAAAAAAATCCTCGGTGGCCAAGTAGCCTTCTGCTGTTGGCAAATCGGGCTTCTCGACAAATCGCGCCACTTCAAAGCCCTGCTCTCCCAAGCCGATTCCCCGCTGGATGTAACCGTACCCAGTCTCGGCATGGGTAGGCACGATACCGAAGGTAACCAGCTTGCCTTCTTGTGCCAGCGGCAATGCCGCCTCGATAGCGAGATGAAAAGCATCCACCCGTTGAATAACATGATCCGCTGCCAGGATAAGCAGTAACGGGTCTTCTCCACGATCCATGGCATGCAACGCTGCCAGAGCAATCGCAGGGGCAGTGTTTCGTCCTTCCGGCTCCAGCAAGATTGATGGCTTCTTACCAATCTGACGCACCTGCTCCGCCGCCAGGAAGCGGTGCTCCTCATTGCAGATAAGGATCGGTTGAGCGCCCGTGAGTCCATCAAGTCGGCTGAGGGTTGACTGCAACATGGATTGATTACCAGCCAAGGGGAGAAACTGCTTGGGATGCAGCTGCCTAGATAAAGGCCATAGCCGGGATCCCGTTCCGCCCGCCATGATTACCGGTTGAACTGTTGCATTCATTTTTCTCTCTTTCCCTTGAAGAATTCATCACACCGAGCTTGCACGAATGCCTGAAATGTCTGACGGAATACAGACGTTGAAAATTGTTCGGCATGTCGTCGGATTCGGTGCGGATCGGACTTGAAGGTCGTAGAAAACCTTTCGACTGTCGAACAGATCGATGCCTGTGTCTGCTCATGAAAGAACACACCGGTCTCGCCTTCCACAATCGTCTCACATGCTCCCCCCTTCCCAAAGGCAATCACGGGTGTACCACAGGCCTGTGCTTCCACCGGAATAATGCCAAAATCTTCCTCGGCAGCGAAGACAAATGCCTTGGCGCGAGCCATGTAATCCCTAAGAACATCAAAAGGTTGGTAGCCGAGAATCTCGATATTAGCTGTAGCTGCCGTCTTGACTTTATCCAATTGTGGCCCATCACCAATCACGACTAGCTTCTTATCAGGCATTTGCGCGAAGGCACGGACGATAAGGTCGATTTTTTTGTAAGGGACCATGCGAGAGGCAGTAACATAAAAGTCGTCCTTATGCTCGACGACATCGAAATCTTCCACCGCCACATTGGGATAAATGGTCGTGGCCTGTCTGCCGTAGACTTTCTTGATCCGCCGGCCGATGTAGTCGCTGTTTGATACAAAGTGATTAACTCCATTCACCGTCCGAAGATCCCAAAGGCGTATCTTGTGCAAAAGCCAACGGGCCAGCCAGCTCTTAGGTCCCTTGGTCAGCCCTGCCTCCCGGAGATACTGGTGCTGCATATCCCAAGCATAACGAATAGGTGAGTGGCAATAGCAGATATGCAGTTGATCAGGTCCGGTAATCACCCCCTTGGCCACGGCGTGCGAGCTGGAGATCACCAAGTCGTAATCAGATACATTCAGTTGCTCGACGGCCAAGGGCATCAAGGGCAGGTAGCTACGATATTTCTTCTGGGCAAACGGAAGTCTTTGGATAAAGGAGGTCTCAGCTTTTTTCCCTTGAACGAACCCCCTCTTGCTTTCAGGCAAAAAGTCAACTATTGAGAAGATATCAGCGGAAGGATAAAGATTGAGAATCTGCTCAACCACACGCTCAGCACCTGCGTAAGTAATCAACCAATCATGAACAATTGCTACTCTCATAATGATGTCTCACCACTCTCGATCAGCGATAGCATACGCTTTGTCCGAACCTCATACGTCTGCTCACGTGCAACGTTTAAGCGTTCCTCCAAGGGGAAAACATTACCTGAAAGTATTTCTTCAACAGCAGATACAAAATCCTCCTTTGTTTTTGCAACTTCTACAATGTGATGAAAATCACGCAGGGCTTTAAGATCAACGCTAACAACAGGACAACCTGCTGCCAGATACTCAGAAAATTTCATCGGGAACATTGCATCAGTATATTCATTAACGTGATTTGGCAATAGCGCCACATCAATACCTTTAAGGTAAGCTGGAAGGTTCTTATAAGACCGTGGTCCTAACAGATGCACATTTTCCAACCCATCAAGCAAGGAACTATCCGTCCATGGATCGCCTTCGCCCACCTCTCCAATCAACACAACAGACCATTCAGGATGAGATTCAGCAAGATGACGAAGCAAAGAGAAATCTATTTTGTAACCACTAATTGCGCCAATAAACCCAAGCCTAGGTTTTGGCAACGCTAACAAATCGTCAGGAACTATCAAATCAGAGTTCAAAGCTTTATTGAAATGATCAAAATCAGCAACATTAGGAAAATAATGGGTATTGGGGTTCCATGCACCTCGTGTCTCTTGCAGTCTCGGCGAGGTTGTGAAAATGATATCAACCTGCTCTGAAAGGCACCGCTCAGAAGTTTCTAAAAGTTTAACCGGCATACCGGGTTGTGCCTTTATCTCATCGACACAGTGATAAACCCTGTACGAAAATTTAGACAAGTCAAAAAACTCGGTTGTCAGAGGGTTATATGTCCACAACCACGACTTCTTAAAACCCAATACCGAAGACCAAAAACACAAGCCTGTTGACAGTAACATTCGATTAATTTTTCTAATAGATTTTCTATCATGCCATGGCAGAATAATAGGAGACCAAACCCATAAATTATCTCGAACTTTCCGAGGAGGACGAACCGCCTTGCACAACCGCTTAGCAATTCTTTTCAAATCACGAGCACTTGCACTAGGACGACGCAGACCTAGAGAATCTATGTAAAGAACGCGACGCCCCATTCTGGCAAGCTCAACCGCAACGTGCTGTTTATTAGTCCAAAAAGGATTATCCCAGTCCCCTGTAGATAGTAAAACTATAGCTTTATAATCCACTTCAACCTCTTAATTTCGGCGAAACAAGCGGAGCATGCTCTTACGGAAATGCGGAACGGCCAAAATACACAAAAACCAATAAAGCAAAAAAACCATGGTAACCACGATCAATTCCTGAAACAAATCGTTAGATCGAGGCAGAGATGAATTAATTAAAAAATACCCAATGGCAGCAAAGAACAAGAACCAGCCACGCTCAAAAAAATCCCTCCAGAGCCCTAAAGCTGACAGAGTGCCGACCAGCAGTATCAGACCATAAACAGAATTGCCAAGGCCAAGAGTCAGAGCGCCAAGTTTTGAATAAAGCAAAAGATTAAAAGCAGCATTAGCAAACAAGGAAAGCATCATTACTTTTAGAACCACACCATTGCGACGCTGAGCATTCAATGCCTTGATTAGCACATAACCTACAACTTGGGCCCACACCCCCACTGAAGCGCCAATCAATATATCGGCCGTTACGGCAACCGAATTTGTGTTGAATGCGCCTCGAGAATACATCATCTCTACTACAGCATGGGCATTAAAAGAAAGAAAAGCAGCAATAGGTACAGCTAGTAATAGAATTGGTGTGAGAATTTCAACTAAATGCTGCTTCATATGCTCATTAGACATCTCGCTCCAGCGGCCCAAACCTGCGAAGGCAACAGGCATAGAAATCAGTAAAATCACAGTTTCACTTATAAATTTGGCATAGTCTATACTCGAAAGTACAGCCAAACCTATAAGTGAGCCGACCGCACGTTCAATAGCAATATTCCCCTGCAAAAGTATAGGTAAAAGAAGTAACGGCCGAAGAGTCCGCCAAAAACCGGAAAGGACTTCCTTAACACTTAACCAAGCCCATTCATTTGGCATTTTCAAAAATCCTTTGTGATATGATCTAAACAACACACCAAAAAAGAACATCACATAGGAAAGTGTAAAACCCCAGGCTAGCAACCTAGCATTGCCCAAAGAAAAGGCCGCAATCGCTCCAGCTATTAACCCTATATTTTGCAGAGACGGGCGAATAGCCATGGGCAGAAAATCCTCATTGGCCATTCCTAGGAACATCAGTAAAGCTGAGAAAAGGTAGAACGTTACACCTACTGCCATGACCCTTAGCATATCAACGGCTAACGCAGACACGGCTTTAGGAAGCCCTGGCGCCAACAATCCAATCCACTGTTCAGCAGCAAGCCATAGTCCACTAGTTAGCAGTAGCGTTATAAAGCCAAACAAGATAAAAATGGACCAAAAAAGCGTTTGCGCTGAATCCCTAGAAACAGACAAAAGCTGCCTGTACTGAGGCACGAAGGCTGAGTTTAGGCTGTCGCTGGTTAAGAAATTTATCGGGACAAGCGTTCCAGTTTGAGCTACGCGGTAGGCACCAATAACCTGTCCTGTTCCGAAAAAATAAGCAGTCAATATTTCCCGAAAAACTCCGAGAGCTTTGGAAAATACATTGCCACCCAACAATTGAAAAATTGCTTTACGCAAACTTTTTTTTCTCTTCTTGTATTTCACGCGCAAGCTCAAGGTACTTCTCTGAAATCTTTTCCCAAGAATATCCCAAGGCAACATCTCTAGCTTTGGTCTTCATTCTAGCAAGATTATCAGAATCGCTTAGCAGTAGATTTATCTTGCTGGCGACATCTTTAGAGTTTCTATCAATAAATAAACCATTTATTCCATTCTCCAAAAATTCTGGTATACCAGCAACAGGAGTCATAAGGGCAGGCAGTCCACAGGCCATAGCTTCTAAACCAACTAATGGCCATGCTTCATAATAGGTTGGAAGAATAAAGGCGTCACTAGCATTCATTAAACCTGGGATATCAGATCGCACTCCCAAAAACAGGACCCTCTCATCAACACCCAGCTGCTCTGACAAACTCTTGAATCTTCTTACTTCCTGCTCCCCGCCCCCACCTACAACTAACAACCTGACACCACTACAAACATGCGGCATTGCCTCCAAAATAAATCTCAAACCTTTTCTTTCAAATTCATGCCCTACAAATATGATAACAAACTCATACTCTAAAATACCCAGCTCTTGCCTAATCCTTTTCCTAGAACACAGATCGACTGAGAATCGCACAACATCAACCCCATTAGGTATCAGTGAAATCCTGCTTTTAGCTTTAGGGTAGACGCTCAAAAGCTCAGAGGCATCTGACTGACTAAAGCAGACAATCCTTTTTGGAACAAAGATATTAAACCTTACCCATTCCCTAATCAGAAGAAACAGATGAATTGGATTTCTAATCATCATCCTAAAAGGTGACGGGGAGCTAAAAAGCATCGCCCGGTGAAGGCCATGATTTATATAAACATCTCCAAACATAACGTCGCTATGGCAAAAAATAATTTTTCCTTTTTCGCGACGCTTTTTCCCAAAAAGCTTTATGGACCCAACAACGCTATACACAACAACATCGCACAGCAACTTCAGCTTTTTCCTGAAAAAGCTTCTCTCTACCCTGCGATCACTTATACCAACATCTTTGCTAGTAAATCTTAAAGTTTTAATACCTTTTTTCTTAAACTCGTTCTCCAGCGCATAAGCAACACCGGAAACTCCCCCACCAGACCTTATCTCACGTGCACACTGAACGATTTCTATCTCACAATTCACTTGGCGCCTCCGTGTGACAAATCAAGCTCGCCCAAGTATGAAGATGCCGCGTTCTTAAGAGAGAGCGGTGATGGTAAAAGGCTTATTTTTTTAACTTGTCTTGGAGAATTAAGGTGCTTCTGCAAAAATTTAACGATCATCTCTTGATCGTCAGGAAGAACCAATTCAACTTGAGCTGCGAAAGGTATCATCAAATAATCGGAAACAATGCAAGGGAGACCACACGCTAACGCTTCTAAAACGTTCAAGGGAAGACCTTCGACACGTTTTGTTAAAAACAAGAAAACATCAGCAGCGCACAGATACTCAGCTAATTCAAACCGTTCCAACGCACCCAGAAAACGAACATTTCCTTCAACACCAAGATCATGTACTAACGCTTGTAAATACTCTCTTTCAGGCCCATCACCAGCAATCAAGTATACAGCGTCCGGATTGCTCTCTAAAAATTTAGCAAACGCTTTTACCCCCTGATCCACTCCTTTCTGAGCATGTAGTCGGCTTGCCGAAATTACGACCGGGACCGTTTCTGATATATCGAGAAACTTTCGCAGATTAATTCTGGCTTCATATGATGGATAAAAAACCTTGGTATCAATACCATTACTGATCAGATGAACTTTTTCCTCTGCCAACACCCAACGCAAAGGAGCTCGCGTCAGATCCATACGCACCCTTTCTCCGACAGCAATAACTGAATCGAATTTACGATACGCAAAAATATCTTTCGGAAGCCAGACTAAATTTTTAATAGAGCTCAATATGCTACGTACTCGCTTGCTTCTCCACTTGGAGATTACTTCTCCCCAAGATGTACCGTGCGCCTGCATAATAAAGGGAACATCTGGAAACTGCTTCTTGAGTGGCAAAATGCCGAAAGCTGCAGCGCTGACACTGAGAACGCCGAGGGTGGTGCCCATACAATGCTCTGAGAAATAACGACGTGATGCTTGCCACCAAGTCCGTGAATAACGACCAGATGGAGTATTCGACAAAGGAACTACTTTTACGCCATCTTGCAGGAAGCACTCATGCTGATCAGGTAATGATGTAGTAATAACACGCACCGGGTATTTCAGTCGTGCAAATTCGACTGCCAAATCCCATGCGACGACTTCCATGCCTCCCATTCCATGATGTGGCAGTGAACGTGATAAAATAACGATTTCTTTTCTCACCTAAGCACCTGATCATAAATAGCTTCCAGCTTATTCGTTTGCTGGTGAATATTAAACCTCTCCTTACAAAAAGAACGAGCTTTTTCCCCCATAGCATTTCGCTCATGTTCATTACTTAATAAAAACTTCATTCTATCGGCCAAAGTATATACATCTCGTTCCTTGACCAAGAAACCTGTCTGAGAATCTATAATAGCTTCGGGGATTCCCCCATGCTGGGTTCCAATTATTGGTTTGCCTAAAGCCGCCGCTTCAAGTATTACCATTCCTAGCCCTTCCGCATCTCCGCTATTAGCAGTCACGCTTGGTAAAACCAACATGGCAGCTCGGCGCATAGCAGACATTACGTACTCATGAGATTTTGCACCTCGAAAATGCACTTTTTCCTTAATTCCTAATGTTTCTGACAAAGATTCCAAGGAATTGCGTAAAGGCCCATCACCAACAATAACAAGTACTGCGTCAGTATACAAAGAGGTAATCATTGAAAAAGCTCGTATCAAGTATTCCGTGCCCTTTTTCTCTACTAGCCGCGCCACATGTAAAACTTCTAGCCCTTCGTCATTCTGTTTAAGCGGAAAAATTGAATCAGTATCTATACCAATGTAATGTACGTGCGTTCGCTCTTCAGGAAAGCCCAATTGGAGCACACGTTGTCGAATAAAATCTGACACACACAGAAAAACATCACCCCGTTGAGCCAACTGATCTCGTAGTAGCGCATAATTTATCCATGATGGGGAGCGCGAAGTTAATAAGTTTCTTGCTGATAACGTGGCGTCGAAACCATGAAAAGTTGTAACTAGCGGCACACGTAGCTTACGTGCAAGCGGTAAGGCATAGACGGCTTCAACGCCAAAATGAGCATGTATTAGTATTGGGCGATTTTCCTCCAGTATGTATAAATAAGGGCGAGGATCACGAGTTAAAACTTGCCATATTTTCCGTGAGATACGACGTTGCCCGGGAAGATCGGACAAGGTAAGGGAACAAGATCCTAATGGTGCTTCTCCAAATCTACTTCGACCTAAATAGAGAGGAGTATATTTCCTATACTGTTCAGCTTGCTGGGTAATAAATGGCTCAGACACCTTGAATAATTGGTGGCGAAAGACAGCTACTTTATTCATATCACTTGCCTAGCTTTTCTATTTCCATTAGCAGCACAGACTAAAGCGAGCAGTACAGCTAACACCGGCACCATATGTTCTTCCCCTATTAAACCGAAATTTGTCCCCATTCCATGAACAAATACCCAGCAATAAGCAGCCAACATCGCAACTGAGATTGAGACGCTTTTCATATGGGTTCTATGAGTTAAATTTCGCACACCACATATTACTACCGACAGCACGAACCCCACTCCCATTAACGCAGCCAACAACCCTCCCTGTGACCATAGATAAATCCATGTATTATGCGGAGGATAATTTTTGCTTATACCAACAAATTCAGCATATCGAGGATATTCTTGCTGCCATCCTCCAAACCCTTGCCCAAGTATCGGTGAGTTGGGGAAAGCTTGAATGCCGTACTGCCAGATCTGTATGCGTATATCAAATGCTGAATCAGACTTCTGGAGCAAGCTGGTTTGCGCTATGTCATGATAATCACCAAATAATAGGCTTGCTAATATTCCCAAGCTACTTACCAACCCAATCATCAAAATCATTATAACAAAAGCTGGCGCCCTCTTCCGAGAATGCCAAAAAATTGTCATAAAGACAACAGGAGTCAAAACAGCAATCAATAAAATCACAACTTTTGACCCTGTAGATAAAGCAGCTACCAACAGAAAAACTGAGGACAAATACATTAAGCGTAATCTTTTCCACTCACCTAATAAAAAAGAGACCATAGCCATAATCCAAAGATAAGCACCAGCGACGTTACCATTAGTAAAAAATCCACCAGCCTTAGCTGGATCTAATACATTGTTCTGCCCATCAGTAAACAGCACATCTATAACGTTAGGATTGATAAACAATCGTGCCAGGTCGGAATGCAAAAACACCATTTCTAGATCCGGGCTAATACGAAACGCTATTACCAAAACGGCTTCCATAATAGCAAGCAGCACAGTTATATTTAAAAGATTCCACACAACTCGTTCATTTCGGCGAAGTTGTAGAACAATGGCTGCAAAAATAGCTAGGAAAACCCACAAGTAAATAATTGCTCGCATGCCCATACGTATATCCACTGACCAGAGCAGGCTGACAATATACGTTAACAATATAATGACCAATATAAATGTAGGAGGCCATTTTACAAGTATGCGAATCCCTCGTATAAACTCCGGCCACAAGGCTAAACCACCCAGCAGCGCTAGAGGAGGCATGAAACCGCCGATACCAGCGCCTGGAAGATACAGCTGCAATACAGAGGCAGGAATAGCAAAAAAAAGCCGCCATCGCCTCATGGCAAATAACGGTGTAGCAATGGAAAAAGCGACAAGCGCCAATGCAACGATCAAACGCTACCCCCCCCGAAACTTATTTAACCACCATTACTTAATAGCAACCGCTATAGGCACTGTCTATATTTATCGTTTGTTCCAAAGTCACACATTATAACCTTCACATTCTCGGTGTTAGGTAGCACCACCATAGTTACAATAAAGTCATAAAAGGATACCACAAACGAGGGATAGCCCTTCTACTGACTGCAGAGAGATAAGCAGTTACAGCTGAATTTCTTTATTCATTGCTCGAATCCCCTTCAAGCCTTCTGTAGGCTCCGGCATACGGCTCCAAAGAAATGCATAAAAAACGCACCAATCGTAGCCAGAAGGCCCCCTAAAACGATCCCCATCGCAACGATCAGCTTTTTGCCAACCCCAACGGGCCCTAGGCTTTGCACCGCCTGCTGAGTCACCTCCCCTTCACGCAGCTCATTGAGCTGGCTTTCCAGATCCGTGACTCGGCTGTAATAGGTCGCGATCAGCTCGGCCGCACTCGCACTTTCCGATTGCTGGGCACTTTCCAGTGCTTGCCTTGCTGAGGCCAGTTGGCGCTGAAGCGACTCGCGACGGCTTTCGACGAGTTGTTTCTGGTCTTGTTGCAACCTGGTAATCAGTCGCTGATGCAGCTCTGCAACCAAGCGCTGGTTGGATTCCGATGACTCACTGTCCAATTGCAGCAACAGCGTATTTTCGGGGTTGGAAATACTGATGTCGAACGGAAGCGAGATCAGCTTTTTTTCTTCCAGCAACTCGCGCGTGGTTTGTCCCAGGTAAAGGTTTCGGGCCTTGGCGACGACGGAGGCAGGCGATTCCACCCCAATTCGCTGACCGTTCTCGTTGGTGTACTCAGCCACGCTGTAGAGAGAAGAGTATTGGTAGTTCCTTGGCATTAGCAGAGCAGCCGCAACGAAAATGGCGACAACCAGAAAGAAGATGACAGCCATAACCTTCCAGCGGCGAACGAGGATGACGGCGAGATCCACCAGGGAGATTTCATCGTCGTGTTCGTAGCGCCGCTCGGGCGTGGGGGACTGTGGGGCTGGTGGTTGAGTCATTATGGTTCCTAATCGCAAATCTTGGCTTGGGCACGCTACCGCCCAGGGATTGTTCCGGGCAGCTTCCCAAGGCCCTTGTCAGCAACGTTTGTCTTGCTATTCCATATGTTAGAAGGAACAGCCAAGCATGGCCTTGCGACCATGCCCGCTCATTCTATTCTCACCCCTTGGGTGGCTCTAGCTTGGTCCAGTTGCATTTTTGTTTTAATGAACAATAACCTGTCATCGATTGGCGACAGACAAATACTCGGCTGACCTTTCATGGCCTTTGAATGATCGCTTGGGATTCTGTTTCGAAGATGAGACGTTTTATAATAATTAGTTAACTATTATTTATCAATGAAAAAACGCGGCCTAAGCCTCGCGGTAGTTATGTTACGAGAAGTGCCGCCGGGTTGTCAGAAAAGGGGCGCGTTCGGCATGAGGTTTTTCATCCCATGCTTCCACTTTCCGTGGCTGACCCGACTAGCCTATCTAGCAACGCCATGGTATCGACCAGATCCTGGGTGCCGAGATCGCCAACGGCGGCCTGCAGGTTGAGCCGGTCTAGCAGGTACTGGCGGACCACTTCGAAGAGCTGGATGCGCAGGTCATAGAGGTCGGCGCGCGCGTCGAGCACGTCGACCAGGTCGCGCAGCCCGAGCTGTTCGCCCTTCTCGGCCGCCTGCAGGAACAGATTGCTGGATTCAATGGAGCGCTTGAGCGCTTCGATCTGGCGTTCGTCCCCGCGCAGGCCACGCAGGCGCTGGCGAACCTCCTGACGTGCCAGTTTGAGCGCGTTGGTGTAACTGGCCTTGGCGGCCTGCTGGCTCAGTTCGCCCTGTCTGACGCTGGCACTGGTATAGCCACCTTCGTAGAGGGGCACGCTCAGGCGCAGGTTGGCGGAGGCATCGTCGCTTTCGCGGAAGGGGTCGTTGGAGTCGCGATCGGTGTAGCCCACGGAGAGATCGAGCTCGGGATAATGCCCGGCCCGGCGTACGGCGGTTTCCGCGTCGGCCACCTTCATTTGCTGCTTGCCGAGGGCGACTTCGACGTTGTTGATGGTGCGCTCGAGCCAGGGATCGGCGTCATCCCAGCCGCCCGGCAGCGTCAGTTCGCCGAGATCGCCGAGCGTGGCGCCACTGAAGCGGGGCAGCTCGCCGGTCAGGCGTTCCAGCAGGCTCAAGGCGTTGTCGAGTTCGTTCTGGGCGCTCACGGTGTCGGCAACCGCCTGGTCGAGCCGCGATTGCGATTCGAGCAAGTCAATACGATCGCCGATGCCGAGGTCGTAGGCGCGGCTCGCCTGCCGGGCCTGGAGCGTGAGGGATGCCTGCTTGGCGTCGAGCAGGCCGAGCTTGCGCGAGGCGAGAAAGGCATCGAGATACGCCTCGGCAACCTGTAGCGCCAGGTCGCGCTCGGCCACGGCGACTTCCAGCTCGGCGACGGCGCTCTGTGCCTCGGCCTTGCCGACCTTGCGCCAGCGCTCGAGGCTGAACAGCGATTGCGACAGCTGTACCTGCCAGGTCTGGTCGCGGGTGGTGCCCCGATAGCGCGTTTCGTAGTCGTCACCGGCGCCGCCGAGATCATCGTCGGGGCGGTAATCCGGGTTGTCGGTGTAGTAGTTGTCCGACTCCTGATAAGCGTAGCCGGCGGAGGCCTGGACCTGCGGCTTGAGCGCAGCCTGCGCCATGGGCACCTGCTGCGCGGTGGCTTCGGCCTCATAGCGCTGGCTGGCGAGATCGGCGTCGTTCCGTAGCGCCAGTGCAAACAACCGTGTCAACGATGGCAGTGCATCGCCCGGCGCGATCACGGGCGCGGCGGCATCATTGCCCACCGGCTGGCCGTTCAGTGCCGGCAGGCTAGCGTCGACTTCGTCCATAATCGACGTCGTCTGGCCTGGCATGGCCTGGTTTGACATAGCCTGGGCAGCGGCCAGCGGCGAGAACAGCTGCGCTGTCAGCGCTAGACCAGGCAGCGCTAGACCAAGCAACAACGGGCCAGGCAACAACGGGCCAGGCAGCATCGTCCAGAGCTTACGATCCTGTGCCATGCTTACTCCTCCCGCATGGCGCGTGCCAGCATGTCGGTCACGGGCTTGATCATGTAGCTGGCGAAGGTGCGTTCACCGGTTCGGATGAGTACCTCGGCGGGCATGCCGGCGAGCAGTTGCATGTTTTCGGTCATCTCGCGTTTGCCTTCCTCGGTCACCTTGACCCGTACCTTGTAGTACTTGGCGCCGGTGGCTTCGTCCTCGAACGAGTCGGCGCTGACATTGGCCACTTCCCCGTCGATGACGTTGGACAGCCGCTGGTTGAACGCGCTGAAGCGAATCTCGGCGTACTGGCCGGGGTAGATGTTGTCGATGTCTCGGTCGGGAACGCGCGCTTCGACGATGAAGTCGTCGCCGGAAGGGACGATCTCCATGATCGGCTCGCCGGGTTTGATGACGGCGCCGACGGTATGGACCTTCAAGCCGACGACGGTGCCGGCGACCGGCGCAGTGATCGTGGTGCGTTCGACCTGATCGCGGAGCGCGGTGCTGCGTTCCTCGGCATCGGCGATATTGCCCTGGGCCTCGCGCAGTTGCTCGCCGACCTCCTTCTGGAACTCCTGCAACTTGACCTGCTTCTGAACCTTGTTCTCGCTGATCTGGGACTTGAGTTCGGCGATCCTGGAGCGGCTCTGGGCGATCTCGCCCTCGAACTGCATGATCTGGCGTTCCAGCTCGCGCACGCGCTGGTTGTCGCCCAGCCCTTCCTTGAACAGCGAACGGTAGTCTTCGGCTTCTTCGCTCAACGAAGCCATGCGTTGCCGGCTGACCCCGATCACGCCCTGCAGGCCGTCGATCTGCTCACGCATCTGGGCCATCTGCTCGTCGAGTGCGCTCAGCGTGCCTTCTAGCGCACCGCGGCGGGCCTGGAACAGCGCCCGCTGAACGGCCAGCACTTCCTTGACCCGCTGGGTGTCGCTCTCGAGCAGTTCATCGGGAAACGTCAGCGAGTCGGCGTCCTGCTGCTCGGCGAGCAGGCGGATCTCGGCGGCGCGGTTAATCAGGTACTGGGAGCGCGAAATCGCGAGCTGCGAGCGTGCCTGGGTGTTGTCGATCACCAGCAGGGTGTCGCCGGCTTCGACGTGGTCGCCATCGTCGACGTTGATCTCGTCGACGATGCCGCCCTCGAGATGCTGGATGGTCTTCTTGAACGATTCGACCGAGACCGCACCGGGGGCCACCACCGACACCGCCAGATCGGCACTGGCCGCCCAGCCGCCGAAGCCGCCGAAGGCGACCAGGAGGATGATCAGGCCCAGGCGCAGGTAGCCCTTGCCGCTGGTGGGCAAGGGACTGGCCGGAGCCAGATCGTCGGCTGCGGATTGCCGGGGCGGCGTGATGTCGATACTGCGGGAATTGTCGCCTGTCATGCTACTCGTGCCCTCGGGACCGTGACTTGTCGGCATCGTCCGCGTGCTGGACGACTTTCGGCCGGCCGGGGTCGGAAGGCTCCAGGGCCGCGCCTCTCTTCGCTGGCGGCTTGCCGGCGAGCCGGGCCAGAACCTGGGCGCGCGGGCCGAACAGGCTGACCTGCCCTTCCTTGAGCACCAGCAGCTTGTCGACGTGTTCGAGTACGCTTCGGCGATGGCTGATCACGAACAGCGTGACGCCCTCCGCCTTGAGTTGCTCGATCGCCTCGCGCAACGCCCGTTCGCCGCGGTCGTCGAGGTTCGAGTTGGGCTCGTCGAGAACCACCAGCACCGGATCACCGTAGAGCGCTCGGGCCAGCCCGACGCGCTGGCGCTGACCGCCCGAGAGCGCGCCGCTGGAAGCACTGATCTCGGTGTCGTAGCCGTCGGGCAACCGCAGGATCATCTCGTGTACCCCGGCCTTTCTGGCCGCGGCGACGACCTTCTCGGGATCGACCTCGCCGAAGCGGGCGATGTTCTCGCCGATGGTGCCGTCGAACAGTTCGATGTCCTGCGGCAGATAACCGATATAGGGGCCAAGCTCGTCGCGGTTCCACTGGACGATCTCGGCGCCGTCGAGACGCACCGTGCCGACCTGTGACGGCCACACGCCCAGCAGCACCCGCGCCAGGGTGGACTTGCCGGAAGCGCTGGGACCGATGATGCCGATGTGCTCGCCCTTGCCAACGTTGAAGTCGATGCCGCGAATCGTCGCCATGCGCACGCCCGGCGGCGACGCGGCGACGGCTTCGATGGCGATATCGCCACGCGGGGCGGGCAGCGGCATGCGGCGTTGCTCGTCGGGGATCTGCTCGAGCAGTTCGTTGAGACGACGGTAGGCGCCACGCGAACCGACGAAGCCCTTCCAGCTGCCGATCATCTGATCGATTGGCGCCAGCGCCCGCCCCATCAGAACCGAACCGGCGATCATCATGCCGGGCGTCATCTCGCCTTCGAGGACCAATAGCGCGCCGAGCCCGAGAATCAGCGACTGGAACAGCAAACGCAGCACCTTGGAGGCGTTGGACAACCCGCTGGCGCGGTCGCTGGCCCGTGACTGCTTGGAGAGGAATTCGTGATGCCTGCCGGCCCAGCGCCCCATGATGCCCGGCAGCATGCCCATGGCGTGCAGCACTTCGGCGTTGCGCAGGTTGGCGTTGGCGAGATCCTGCGCCTTGATCTGGTCACTATTGGCGTCGGCCAGCAGCGCCCGGGTGGCCTTTTCGTTGGCGACCGCCAGCACCAGCAGCACGCTACCCGCCACGGTGGCGAAGAGGCCCAGCCACGGGTGGAAGAGATAGAGCACGCCCAGGTAGATCGGCGCCCAGGGCGCATCGAAGAAGGCGAACAGGCCGTTGCCGGTAAGAAACTGGCGCAGGTTGGTCAGGTCGCTCAGCGGCTGGGCCGTCTGCTTGCCCTGGGTCAGCACGCTGCGCCGGAACATCGCGCTGTAGAGGCGCTGGTTGACCATCTTGTCCAGCCTGTTGCCGACCCGAACCAGAAGCCGTGAACGCACCAGCTCCAGCCCGCCCATGACCATGAACAGGAAGACCACGACCAGCGTCAGCATGAACAGGGTGTCTTCGCTGCGGGAAGTGATCACGCGGTCGTAGACCTGCAACATGTACAAGGGGGGGACCAGCATCAACAGATTGATGAACAGGCTGAAGAACCCCACCGCAAAGAATGCCCCGCGACAAGTTTTGAGGGCACGTTGCAGGTCGGTGGCTTCTTTCTGGGTCGCCATGCATCGCTCGCTATGGGATGAAAAACGGAGAATGTAGGATCGGCCAGCGCCCGGGCCCCAGGCTGTCCGGGGGCGAGAACATGACACGCTCGCCGGCATCATGAAAGGGCACAAACGGGATCGGGACGTCGCTCGCGACGCCTAGACTAGCTGATGAGAAGCGAGCCTGCCCGCCCGATCGGCAATGCGCGGGCGGAGATGGGAACGGGTTGCGAACGCATGCCGGGTTCCGTCCACTGTCAAAAAGAAAAGGCCATGCCCTCCTGGAGGACATGGCCCATTGCCCGGTGACGCCCGATGCGGCGCCAGGACATCACACCACTCAGCGATAGACCGGCAGGCGTGAACAGACGGCTTCGACCTTGGCCTTGACCGCGGCTTCCGCCTGGCTGGAGTCGCCCTGCTGCATGGCGTCGAGTATGTCGCAGATCCAGCCGGCCAGATCGCGGCATTCGGTTTCGCCGAAGCCGCGCGTGGTTACCGCCGGGGTGCCGATGCGCAGGCCGGAGGTGACGAACGGGCTCTGCGGATCGCCGGGTACGGCGTTCTTGTTGACGGTGATGTGGGCGCGGCCGAGAGCGGCATCGGCGTCCTTGCCGGTCAGGCCCTGCTTGACCAGCGACAGCAGGAACAGGTGGTCTTCGGTGCCACCGGAGACGACCTCGAAGCCGCGCTCGATGAACACGCCGGCCATCGCCTGGGCATTCTTGATCACCTGCTGCTGGTAGGTCTTGAACTCGGGGTCCATCGCTTCCTTGAAGCAGACCGCCTTGGCCGCGATGACGTGCATCAACGGGCCGCCCTGGCCACCGGGGAAGACGGCGGACTGCAGCTTCTTCTCGATGTCGGCATCGTTTTCGGCGGAGAGGATCAGGCCGCCACGAGGGCCGCGCAGCGTCTTGTGGGTGGTCGTGGTGACCACGTGCGCATGCGGCAGCGGGCTCGGGTAGAGACCGGCCGCAACCAGCCCGGCGATGTGCGCCATGTCCACCAGCAGGAACGCGCCGACTTCATCGGCGATCTGGCGGAACCTGGCCCAGTCGATGATCTGCGAGTAGGCGGAGAAGCCGGCGATGATCATCTTCGGCTGATGCTCGCGCGCCAGTTTGGCGACTTCGTCATAGTCGATCCGGCCGCTCTCGTCGATGCCGTACTGAACCGCGTTGTAGTGCTTGCCGGAGAAGCTCGGCTTGGCGCCGTGGGTCAGATGGCCGCCGGCGTCAAGGCTCATGCCGAGGACGGTGTCACCGGGTTTGACCAGCGCCTGGAAGACCGCGCCGTTGGCCTGGGAGCCGGAGTGCGGCTGGACGTTGGCGTAGGTCGCGCCGAACAGTTCCTTGGCGTAGTCGATCGCCATCTGCTCGACCACGTCGACGTGCTCGCAGCCGCCGTAGTAACGCTTGCCGGGATAGCCTTCCGCGTACTTGTTGGTCAGCTGCGTGCCCTGGGCCTGCATCACGCGCGGGCTGGCATAGTTCTCGGAAGCGATCAGCTCGATGTGGGCTTCCTGGCGCGCGACTTCCTTTTGCATCGCGTCCCAGAGGGCGTCATCGAATCCGGCAATCTGCATCTCTCGGTTGAACATCGACGGGTATCCTCGGCTCGGGGATGGTTCGACTGCCACCGGCACTCGTCCGGCATCCGGTGGCTCGATCTCAAATGATGGGCGGCAATGATACCCCAGCGTTAAGGGCCTTTCCCATGAAAGTCCGTCATGCGCTGGACCATAATTTCTCACGTTGGCTTTAGCGTCGGTAAAACGTGCGCATTAGCGGCATCCGGCGTTTCAGGCGCGTCAGCCCGATGTCTCCCGAACGATTCGTGAACACCGAGCCTTCTTCGAGACGCCGCTTTGGCTTCAGGTTTCTCCCAGCAGCCGCAGGCTGGCCATTGGCGCTTGCCGGCGGCTGCTGCGGGAAAGCAGGTAGCCGATGCCGCCCACGATTGCCGCGCCCAATAGCGGCATGATGCCCCACATCAGCCAGTGCATTCTGGGCGCCAGCCCCAGCCAGCCGTAGATGCCCAGGGCGGAAGCCTCGGCCAGTGCCGCGCCCAGCAGCCCGCTGGCGAAACCGAGCAGCGCGAACTCTGCCCACTGCATGCGCGCCAGGGTGCGATTGCCGGCGCCGAATACCCGCAGCAGCGCGCCTTCGTGGGCCCGTGCCGGGCGGCTGGCGGTGAGCGCCGCGTAGAGCACGCTGATGCCGGCCAGCAGCACGAAGCCCAGCACGAACTCGATGGCCCGCGTCACCTGGCCGAGAATGACGCGCACCTGCTCCAGCAGCGCCTCGACGTTGAGTACCGAAACCCCAGGGTACTGCCGCACCATCTCGCCCAGCATCTCGTCGCCGGCATCGGGCAAGTGGAACGAGGTGATGTAGCTGTGGCCAAAGCCGTCCAGGGCGCCGGGCGGGAAGATGATGAAGAAGTTGGGCTGGAAGCTCTCCCAGTCGAGATGGCGCAGGCTGGTGATTCGCCCGGTCACGCTGTCGCTGCCGATGGTGAACGTCAGTTCGTCGCCGAGCGAAAGGCCGAGCCGGCCCGCCAGCTCCTCTTCGACCGATATCGGCACCGAGCCGTCGCTCGCTGTCGCACTGCCGGCATCGGCGGCGCCATCGGAGCCGAACCAGGCCCCTTCGGTGATCCGGTTGCCTTCGGGCAGCGTCGCCCGCCAGGTGAGGTTGAGATCACGCCGCAGCGCGCCGTCGGTCCGGTTCGCCTCCGGCACTTGCTGTTGCGGAGGTTCGCCGTCGATGGCGGTCAGCCGCCCCCGCACCATGGGATAAAGACCGCTGGTGGTGTCGGCGGCGCTGTCGATCAGCAATTCGACGCCGTCGCGCTCCTGCGGCTGGATATTGATCGCGAAGTAGTTGGGTGTATCCGCCGGCAGCTGGGCCTGCCAGGTCGTCAGCAGGTCGCCGCGCACCAGCGCGATGATCGCCATTGCCGCGAAGGTGACCGAGAACGCCAGCAGCTGGCCCAGGCTGGCGGTGCGTCGCCTCGCCAGCTGGCGGCCGCCGAGCTGCCATGCCCGGCCCTGCTGGCTGCGCTGCGGCAGCCGCGCCAGCACCGCGAGCAGCAGGGTAAGCATCAACTGCCCGAGCCCCCACAGCACGACCAGCGCCACCAGACCGCCGAGCAGAATGCCCACCGACAGCAGCGGATCACCGGAGTAGAGCCAGAGCAGCGCGCCGAAGACCAGGCTGGCGACGACCACCACCACCCAGCCAGATGCCGGAATCGGATCGAGTTCCCGGCGCAGTACCTTGAGCGCGCTGACCCGCTTGAGCCGCAGCAGGGTCGGGCCGGCGAAGCCGACCAGCACCGCCAGCGCGGTGAGGATGCCCATCAGCCATGGCATGCCGCCGGGCGGGGGCAGTTCCAGCGGCAGAAAGCGCGTCAGCAGTGCCAGCAGCGCAGCCTGCCCGGCGAGCCCCAGCAGCGCCCCGACCGCCGCCGCCACCAGCCCCAGCCACGCCAGCTGCCAGGCGAAGAGCTGGCCCAGCTGACGTTGGGACGCGCCGAAACAGCGCAGCAGCGCCGCCGTGTCCAGATGGCGGTCGACGTAGCGTCGCGTGGCCATGGCGACCGCGACACCGGCAAGCAGCACCGCCGCCAGCCCGGCGAGACTGAGATATTTCTGCGCCCGATCCAGCGAGCGGCCCAGGCTGGGGCGGTCCACGCGCACGTCGCGAATCTCGACGCCCGCGTCGCGCAGCGCATCGAGACGGCTTTCGAGACCGTCGATCGCTGCCGGCGGCCCGGCGGCCAGTATCTCGTATTCGATCCGCGAGCCGGGCCGGACCAATCCGGTCGCCTCGAGATCCTGCAGGTTGAGCATGATGCGCGGGGCCAGGCCGGAGAATCCGCCCTGCTGGTCGGGTTCGCGCTCGATCAGCCCGGCAACGGTCAGCGAAAGCGAGCCGACCTGCACCGTGTCGCCGATGCCGGCATCCAGCAGTTGCGCCAGCCGTGGCGCGATCCAGGCGCTACCGGGTGGCGGGCCGTGCGCCAGCCCTTCGATACCGTTGCCCCGGTCGACGCGAACCTGCCCGTAGAGCGGGTAATGGTCGTCCACCACCTTGAGCCCGGCCGGCTGGAAGGCATCCGCCTGGCTGACCATCGATACCAGGTCGACCTGGTCGCTGAGTTCGAGCCCGGCCTGGCGCAGCGTCTGGCGAAGTTCGTCGTCGAAGGCCTGGCCCTGTTCCAGCACCAGATCCCCGCCGAGCAGCTGGCCCGCCTGACGGGTCAGCCCGCGGTCGAGCCGGTCGAGGAAGAAGCCGATCATGGTGGTGGCGGCCACGGCCAGCGCCAACGCCACGAACAGGGCCCGCACGTCGGAGGCGCGCAGATCGCGCCGGAGCCCCTTGAGCGATAGTGCGATCAGGTTCATGCCTCGACCCCGTGCCGCTGCCGTTCGAGCGCCTGCAACCTGCCGCCTTCGAGCTGCAGGCAGCGATCGCATCGTCTGGCGAGGGCCATGTCGTGCGTCACCAGGATCAGCGTAGTGCCGGACTCCCGGTTGAGCTCGAACAGCAGATCGATGATACGCTTGCCGGTTGCTTCGTCGAGGTTGCCGGTCGGCTCGTCGGCGAAGACCAGGTCAGGGTCGGTCACGAAGGCACGCGCCACCGCCACCCGCTGCTGCTCGCCACCGGAAAGCTGCTTGGGCAGGTGGTCGAGGCGCGCACCCAGGCCGACGCGCTCCAGACATTGACGACTTTTGGCCGCTATGTCTTGCCGTGGCGACAGTTCCAACGGCAACATAACGTTTTCCATGGCGGTAAGAGTGGGTAATAACTGGAAGTTCTGAAAAACGAAGCCGACGCGTCCCGCACGCAGCGCCGCCCGTCCGTCTTCGTCGAGCGCGCTCAGGGATTGACCGAACATTTCGAGCTCTCCCGAGCTGGGTGCATCCAGCCCTGCGAGCAGGCCGAGCAGCGTCGACTTGCCGGCACCGGAACTTCCCACGATGGCGACACTCTCACCGCGTTCGACATCCAGCGTCAGCGATTCGAGGATGACCAGCTCCCGTTCCCCGCTCGTCACCCTTTTACCGAGTTGGTTGGCGTATAAAATTCGCTTTTGCTGATTGTCCGAGGAGTGAGACATGGTGCCTGGTTTCCCTGTGCCTGGTATTGAGATGCCTTTCGCCAATATGCCTGTCACCAAGGTGCTTTTCACCAAGATGCCTTTCGTCCGGATGGCAAGGCGCTGTGCGGGCGCCGCGCTATTGTCGTGTCTTGCCGTGCTGTCGCTGACTCCCGTCGAGGCGCGTGCCGATACCATTCTGGTGATGGGCGACAGCCTGAGCGCCGCCTACGGCATCGACCCGCAGGCGGGTTGGGTCAACCTGCTGAAACAGCGTCTGGGTGACGAACATGAGGTCGTCAACGCCAGCATCAGCGGCGAGACGACATCCGGTGGTTCGGGTCGGCTACCCGACATTCTGAGACAGTACCATCCCGATATCGTTCTGCTGGAACTCGGTGGCAACGATGGCCTGCGCGGGCTCTCCCCCCAGCAGATGCAGGTCAATCTGGCCAAGATGATCGAACGCAGCCAGGAGGCAGGCGCCGAGGTCCTACTGCTGGGTATCGAAGTGCCGCCCAACTACGGCCCCGCCTATACCCAGGCCTTCCGTGAAGTCTTCACCCAACTGGCCAGCGAGCACGACGTGCCGTTGGTGCCGTTTCTGCTCGAGGGTGTCGACCTCGACGGCATGCTTCAGAGTGACGGTATCCACCCCACTGCCGAGGCACAGCCGATCATTCTCGAGAACGTCTGGCCGAAACTGGAACCGATGCTCTCTCCCTCGGACGAGGAAACGTGATCCTCTTCGCATCGAGCCTGTTTCCCGCCGGCCTGGATCCGCGCCAGCCGTCATGCCCCGCGATTTCGCCGGCGTGCTATCGTTAACGCCTTGAAAAGACTCGCGGCACGGCGAGACGAGACACGCTTCGACAAGGAGGTTGACGATGGAGGCAGAAACGGCGCTGGTCGCCGCCTACGAACTGGACGGAAAAGGCGGCGGCACCCTGCTCAGCGTTCGCCAACTGCGCGAGGCCTGGGCCGATCCCCAGCGCCCGCTGTGGATGCATCTCGATTTCCGGCATGAAGACGTTCGCACCTACCTCCTGGATATCGCCGGGCTCGACGAGGCACCGATCGAGGCGCTGCTGGAAGAGGATACCCGCCCCCGCGTCGCCAAGTTCCGCAATGGTGCCGTCAGCACGCTGCGCGGTATCAACCTCAACCCGGGTGCCGCGCCGGAAGACCTCATTTCGTTGCGCATCTGGATTGCGCCCAACCGCCTGATCACGCTGCGCCGACGGCCGCTGAAATCGGTCGGTGACGTACGCGAACGCATCGACAACGGCGACGGCGCGCTTTCGGTACCGGACCTGCTGGCGTGGCTGACGGAGACCCTGGTGGACAGGGTCGGCGATGTCGCCCATGAGCTCGACGACCGCCTGGGCGAACTCGAGGAGGATCAGTTGAGCAATGGCGAGATCGAGCCGGACGACCTCTCCCGGCTGCGACGCACGCTGATCACCTTGCGGCGCTTCATGGGCCCGCAGCGGGACTGCCTGGATCAGATCGCCCACGGGCCGGAGTGGTTCGACGAGGACACCAAGGTATCGATCCGCGAAAGCGCCAACCAGCTTTCACGCTATGTGGAAGACTTCCACGCCATGCAGGAGCGCGCCCTGATCCTGCAGGAACAGCTCTTCAGCGAACACAACGAGCGGCTGAATCAGCGGATGTACATGCTGGCGATCGTCACCACCGTGTTCCTGCCGCTGAGTTTCCTGACCGGCCTGCTGGGCATCAACGTCGGCGGCATCCCCGGCGCCGAAAGCCCCTACGGCTTCCTGATCTTTCTCACCATTACCGTCCTGGTCGGCGGCGGGGTGATGTGGCTGCTCAAGCGCAAGCGTTGGTGGTGAGACGCGCCGCGAGCCGCGAAAAGCAGAGTGTGGCCTCCGGAAATCCGCAAAGCCCGAAGCCCGAAGACAGGATGCGATTATCGCTATTGCCGTAAGGGGTTGGCTTTGCTTTTTCTTCCCGCTTCCAGGCGCGTAGCGCCGCTCTTCCAGCGTCAAGCTCTATCCGTATGCCCCAGATCCCGTTCGGGGTCGAGGCGATCGCGTACGCGCCGCTTCAGTTCCTTGATATCGGGAAAGCCGCCGTCGCGCTTGCGCTCCCACAGCGTCTCTTCGTCGTAGAGCACTTCGAAGTGTCCGCCATGACTGGGCGCCAGGGCGACCTGTTCGAGATCCTCGCCGAAGGTCTGCAGCAGTTCCTGGGCGTACCAGCCGGCACGCAGCAGCCACTGGCATTGGGTACAATAATGAATACGAACCTTGGCCATCCTTCTGTTTCTCCCGAGCCTTTGACAACCGTGCCGACAACGATAAAAAGACATGATGCGCTCGTTGGAACGCCTCGCTCAAGCGGTGACCCCAACGCATTCGCCGCTCGTAGCTGCTGTTTATAGCGCCCCGAAGCCGGCGCTAGGCGCTAGGCGCTAGGCGCTAGGCGCTAGGCGCTAGCCAGTGGTCCGTAGTCCGTAGCCCGTCGCATCAGAAAACAGGGAACGTTTTGCATGTCAGCCAACGAAGCCAGCCTCACTCGTCTCTTCGAACGCGTCACCGGTGATGAAGACAGCCGCATGTGTCGCGACATCTCCGACGAGGCGTGTCAGGAACAACCCGGCAACTTCTTCCGCCATCTCGTCGCCGCGCTCGGCAACAAGCTCGCCGACGAACTCTCCAACGCTCGCCTGATCCTGCCGTGGCTGATGGGCGCGATCGGCGCACCGGTGTGGATGGTCGGTCTGCTGGTGCCCATCCGCGAGGCGGGCGCCCTGCTGCCGCAACTGCTGATCGCCGGCTATATCCGGCTGCGCCCGATCCGCAAATGGGTCTGGGTCACCGGCGGCATCGTCCAGGCGATCGGCGCCCTGCTGCTGGCGCTGCTGGCGCTTTTCGGTCACGGCAGCTGGGGCGGTGCGCTGGTACTGGTCGCGCTGACGGGGCTGTCGCTGGGCCGGGGGCTGTCGTCGGTTTCCACCAAGGACGTGCTGGGCAAGACCATCGCCAAGCAGCGCCGGGGCACGCTGATGGGATGGAGCGCCAGCGTCGCGGGGGCGCTCACCCTGCTCGTCGGCGCCGCCATGGTCGTCATCGGGGATCAGCCCGGCACCTGGGCGCTGGCCATCCTGCTGTTCGCCGCCGCGCTGGGCTGGGGCCTGAACGCGCTCTGCGCCGCCGCGATACGCGAAGCGCCGGGGGCCACCGAAGGCGGTGCCAACGCCTGGGACAGCGTCAAGCAGGGCGTTTCGCTGATGCGCCGCGATCGTCGCTTTTTGCATTTCAATCTCTCGCGGGCGCTGCTGCTGTCCAGCGCGCTCGCCCTGCCCTACCTCGCCCTGCTGGGCCAGCAGAACAGCGGCACCGATCTGGCCAGTCTCGGCATCCTGATCGTGACCTCCGGCGCGGCCAGCATGGTCGCCGGCCCGATCTGGGGGCGTCTGGCCGATCGCTCCAGCCGTCGGGTGATGCGCAACAGCGCCATCGGCGCCGCGGTGTGCTGCCTGGCGGGCGCTGCCTGCGTATGGCTGCCGGCAGCGGCGCGGGAAAGCGTCTGGCCCTACGCCCTGGTCTACGGCCTGCTGATGATCGCCCATGCGGGAATACGCCTGGGCCGCAAGACCTATGTCGTCGATCTGTCGGACAGCAATACCCGCGCGCTCTACGTCGCGTTTTCCAATACCTTCACCGGGGTGCTGATGCTCGTCGTCGGGCTGCTGCTCGGCGGCCTGGCGCAATGGCTGGGCAGCGCCGGCCTCCTGCTGCTGCTCGCGGCGCTGGCCGTGGCGGCTGCGCTCAGCTCCCACGCTCTGGTGGAAGTCGAGGACGTGGACGACGCGTGAAGCGTTGTAATCCCGAGACACCGTGGCATGATGTTCGATCGTATCGACCCTACAATCCGTCGAATGCCCAGCCTGGAGGCAAGGATGGCCAGTACCAGTAAGCAACCGCCCATGATCAGCCCGGCGCTACTCGAACGTATCGTCAACGCCTCGGATGACGGCATCGTGGTGGCTGAACAGGAAGGCGACGAAAACATTCTGATCTACGCCAATCAGGGCTTCGAACGCCTGACGGGCTACAGCGTCGACGAGATTCTCTATCGCGACTGTCGCTTTCTGCAGAATGGCGATCGCGACCAGCCGGCCATCGACCGGGTGCGCACCGCCCTGCGCGAAGGCAAGCCGTGCCGCGAAGTGCTGCGCAACTATCGCAAGGACGGCAGCCAGTTCTGGAACGAGCTCTCGATCACGCCGGTCTACGACGAGGAAGACAGGCTCACCTATTTCGTCGGCGTGCAGAAGGATGTCACCAGTCTGATCGAGACTCTGCAGGAACTCGAGGCGCTGAAAGCCGAGCGCGATCCGGCCTGAAACATCAGCAGAAACCTGAACTTATCGCCGCCTTGCGCGGCGATAGTTTTTTTTAACCAGGAAAATCTTGTACCCGGCGGCATTCGACGATATATAGCCCGGAGCGTCACTGAGATGCGATTTCACGGGAGGGCTAAAACATGAGCCGTGAGGATTACGTCGAGGATCAGGATTTTTCCGAAGCCATCAACGACGAGCAGTTCGAACGTCCACGCAGCAGCAAGGCGGATACGCTGCGTGCCAGGCGTCAGGTCGAGGCATTGCTGGAAGAGCGTCGTCTGAAACGTGCCATCGAAGATGACTGGTACAACGATTTCGGCGACGAAGAAGAGTAGGCCGACAGCGGCTTTCCGCATTACCCCCGACGGGCGCCTCCAGGCGCCCGTTCGCATTGTCGGCACGACTCGTTTACCCTGCCTGTCAGACGCTGGGCCCCGTTGACGGGCGCTGCAGCGATGACTGCCTGTTTTTATCCACTGCGAATTACTTTCTATCCACTGCGAATTACTATCGGATTTCCATGGCGCAATACGTTTACACCATGAACCGGGTGGGCAAGATCGTCCCCCCGAAGCGCGAGATCCTGAAAGACATCTCGCTCTCCTTCTTCCCCGGCGCCAAGATCGGCGTGCTCGGTCTCAACGGCTCGGGAAAGTCGACGCTGCTGCGCATCATGGCCGGCGTCGACACCGAATATAACGGCGAAGCCCGGCCGATGCCGGGCATCAACATCGGCTACCTGCCGCAGGAGCCCGAGCTCGACGACAGCAAGAACGTCCGCGAGACGGTCGAGGAAGCCCTCGGCGAGGTCAAGCAGGCCCAGGCGGAACTGGAAGCCGTCTATGCGGCCTATGCCGAGCCGGATGCCGACTTCGATGCGCTGGCCGCGCAACAGGCGCGTCTGGAGAACATCATCGAAGCCGCCGATGCGCACAACATCGAGCGCAAGCTGGAAGTCGCCGCCGAAGCGCTGCGCCTGCCGCCGTGGGAAGCCAGCGTCGGGCATCTTTCCGGGGGCGAGCGTCGCCGCGTGGCGCTCTGCCGCCTGCTGCTCTCCAGCCCGGACATGCTGCTGCTTGACGAGCCGACCAACCACCTGGATGCCGAATCCGTGGCCTGGCTCGAGCGCTTCCTGCACGACTACCCGGGCACCGTCGTCGCCATTACCCACGACCGCTACTTCCTCGACAATGTCGCCGGCTGGATCCTGGAACTCGACCGTGGCCACGGTATTCCGTTCGAGGGCAACTACTCCCAGTGGCTCGAGTCCAAGGAGCAGCGTCTCGCCCAGGAAGCCAAGCAGGAAGCGGGACGCCAGCGCGCGATCAAGCAGGAGCTGGAGTGGGTTCGCCAGAATGCCAAGGGCCGACAGGCCAAGAGCAAGGCGCGTCTCAACCGCTTCGAGGAGTTGCAGTCCGGCGACTACCAGAAGCGCAACGAGACCAACGAGATCTACATTCCGCCCGGGCCGCGGCTGGGTGACAAGGTCATCGAGTTCCACGATGTCAGCAAGCGCTTCGACGAGAAGATGCTGTTCGACAACCTCTCCTTCCAGATACCGACCGGTGCGATCGTCGGGATCGTCGGCGGCAACGGGGCCGGCAAGTCGACCCTGTTCAAGCTGATCGCCGGCAACGAGCAGCCGGACAGCGGCGAGGTGGTGCTGGGCGATACGGTGGACGTGGCCTACGTCGAACAGCTGCGCGACCATTTCGACAATTCCCAGACCGTGTGGGAAGCCGTCTCCGGCGGCCAGGACATCCTCAACATCAATGGCTACGAGGTCTCTTCACGCGCCTACGTCGGCCGGTTCAACTTCAAGGGAACCGACCAGCAGAAGCGCCTGAGCGAACTTTCGGGCGGGGAACGCGGACGCCTGCAGCTGGCCCAGACGCTGAAGCAGGCCGCCAACGTGCTGCTGCTCGACGAACCGTCCAACGATCTCGACATCGAGACGCTGCGAGCGCTGGAAGAGGCCTTGCTGGCCTTCCCCGGCTGCGCGCTGGTCATCTCGCACGACCGCTGGTTCCTGGACCGCATCGCTACGCATATCCTGGCGTACGAGGGTGATTCCAACGTCGTCTTCTTCGAGGGTAACTACACCGAGTATGAAGCGGACTACCACAAGCGGGTCGGCAACGACACGCCGAAGCGCATGAAGTACAAGCGTATCGACGCCTGATTTCATTCGCGTTCATGCCTCAAGATCAAATACCCCGCCATCAAGGCGGGGTATTTGTTAGAGACCATGTCTGTTAGAGACTGTGGCTATTAGAGACTATGGCCGTTAGTCGCCAAAATCGTGAGCAGCCAAGGTCGTCAGCGGCAAAGTCGATTGGCGACCGATCCTGTCAGACTTCAACGACCTCGTCCGCGAATCAGCGAGACGACGAACAGGATCAGAAAGATCACGAACAAGACCTTGGCGATCGTCGCTGCGGCACCGGCGATACCGCCGAAACCCAGAACCCCGGCGATGATAGCGACGATGAGAAAAATCACGGCATAACTAAGCATGGCAACTCTTCCTGTGCTGACCCGTTGGACTTGCTGGCGCCGGTAATATCGACCGCCTGCCAAGCCACCCTCTCGTTCCGTGAGGGCTAACTAAGCCTTGTCGTTCATTGCGTTTTCGTCAAGTTTCGCGCTTGCCTGCCCGTTCAATAAAAGGACGCTTCACCCGGCGGACGGGTCTTGAAACGCCGGTGCAGCCACAAATACTGCTCGGGGTGACGGCGGATCGCCTGCTCGATGAAGGCATTCACCTGTGCGGCATCGGCGACATCGTCACCACTCGGGAAGTTCTCCAGCGGCGGCAGGTACTCGAGCGTGTAGGTCCGGTCGTCGGGATTGCGGTGGAACATGAGCGGCATGACGGGAGCGCCGGTCATTCTGGCGATCTTGGCCGTCAGCTTGATCGAGGCAGCAGGAATGCCGAAGAACGGTGCGAAGACGCTCACCTCGCGGCCGAAATCCTGATCCGGGGAATACCACACGGCATGGCCCGACTTGATCCGGCGAACGACGCCACGCAGGTCATGACGGTCGATGGCCGCGCCGAAGATGCCACGCCGGGCGCGGGTCATGAAGTCCTCGAACACCGGGTTGTCGTGAGGCCGGTAGACCACATCGGCGGGGAAGAACAGCGAATGCAGCGCGCCGCCGAGATCCAGGGTCGAGAAATGGATGCCGATGATCAATGCGCCCTTCCCCTGCGCCATGGCCTGCTCCATGTGCTCGGTGCCCTTGAAGGTCACGCGGTGGCGCAGATGCTCCGGGTCGCGGCACCAGCCGGTTGCGGTTTCGAGAATGCCGATCCCGTTGGCGATGAAAGTCTTCCTGACCAGCTCCGCGCGCTGCCGGTCGTCCAGTTCGGGAAAGCACAGCGCCAGGTTGGTATCGGTGATATGGCGGCGGCGCTTGGCCAGCTTCCAGGTCAATAATCCAATGCCTCGACCCAGCGCCAGCTTGAGGCGCCAGGGCAGCATCGCCCCCGCTCGCATCAGGCCGATGCCGAGCCAGGCCCCCCAGTAACGGGGATGAGCGCGATTGGCGGGATAGGTCTTCTTGGCCATGTTCCTTCCGATTCTCTATGCGTGCCGGTCTATGAATGCCGAATAGTGTAGCGAACTGCAGCGAACGGCCTCTACACGCTCTCGCGGTAGCGTCGCGGCACCCTTGGCAGCAGTCCGGTCAGCAACGTATAGCCGATGGTATTGCAGTGGCCCGCGACCTCGTCGACGCTCAGCCCCTGCCCCCACAGCACCACCTCGCTGCCGACGCCGGCATCGGGCAGGTGGCTGATATCCACCGTCAGCATGTCCATCGAGACGCGCCCCACCAGAGAACAGCGTTGACCATCGACCAGTATCGGCGTGCCGTCGGCAGCGTGGCGATCGTAGCCGTCGCCGTAGCCGGCGGCGACCACGCCGATTCGGGAAGGGCGAGAGGTGTGCCAGCGCGCGCCATAGCCGACCGGCTCCCCGCCAGACAATGACTGCACGGCGATCAGACGCGAGCGCAGCGTCATTACCGGCTTCAGCGAGACGCCCGGTGGCAGTTCGCCTTCCAGCGGATTGCTGCCGTAGAGCATGACACCGGGGCGATTCCATTGTCCGTGAGTCCGGGGCCTGGTCAGCGTGGCCGGCGAGTTGGCAATACAGACCGGCGCTTCGAGACGCTGGCGGACGGACTCGATCGTTCGCTGCTGACACTCGAACTGTGACGTATCGGCCTGATCGGCACTGGCGAAGTGGCTGATCAGGTGGATATCCCGAACCCGGTGAGACGCCGCCTTCAATCGCGCCCAGCGGTCGGTGAACGACTCGGGATCGTAACCCAGCCGATGCATGCCGGAATCCAGTTTGAGCCAGACCGTCAACGGTTGTGCGGCGGGATGGTTCAGGACGGCGTCCAGTTGCCAGTCGCTGTGTACGACCTGCCACAGTTGCAAGGCCTCGACGCGGGCCAGTTCCTCGGTCTCGAAAATGCCTTCCAGCAGCAGTATCGGCTGCTGGATGCCCGCTTCACGCAGGCTCTCGGCTTCTTCCAGCGAGGCGACCGCAAACGCTGGCGCCGCGCTCTCGAGCGCCTGGGCGCACGCCACGGCACCGTGACCATAGGCATTGGCCTTGATCACCGCCATGGAACGGCTTCCGGGTGCCAGTTCGCTGGCAATGGCGTAGTTGTGGCGCAGCGCGTCGAGATCGATATCGGCGATGAGAGGCCGGGCCATGAAACTTCCTTCGAAACGGGCAGAGGAAAACCGGCGGCTGCCACCGGTCGATCGTGGTCATTTTATCCTGCCTGACAGCCTTCGCGGCATCGGGAGACGATAAAGGCTGCCTCCGGAAACGACGACGCCGCTGCTGGGCAGCGGCGTCGAGTCGACTTCCTGCGAGACGCTATCAGAGCCGTATCAGGACGCCGGCGGCGGCGTGGGTCGCGCACCGATATCCTCGACGGAAGACGAGACGCCGGCATCGTCGACCTCCGTCAGCGACACGGGATTGCTGTCGCGCAGCCAGCGGTTGGTCGCACGGATCACGTCGAGATTCAGCACGCCGGTCTGCTGGCGCAGCTGCAGCAGGTCGGTGACGTAGGTGTAACGGGCGTCGGCGTAGTTGGAGATGGATTCGTAGAGCGACTGCTCGGCATCCAGCACGTCGACGATGTTTCGCGTCCCCACCTCGTATCCGGCTCGAGTCGCTTCCAGGGCACTGCGACTGGAGACGATGGCTTCACGCTGCGCCTCGACCGATTCCACGTCGTTGCTGACCTGGGCAAACAGGGAACGCACCTGCTGCATGGTGTAGCGACGCTGGTCCTCGAAGTCGTACTGGGTCGCTTCCAGCGTGTAGGTGTTCTCGCGTACCGCGGCGCTGGTCGAACCACCGGTGTAGATGGGCAGGTTGGCCTGCACGCCGATCTGCAGGTCTTCGTTATGGCCGCGAAGCTCGTCGCGGTCGTTGTTCGAGTAGGAGTAATCCGCGAACGCGTCCAGCGTCGGCAGGTGGCCGGCCTCGGCGATATCGACGCCGGATTTCGCCAGCTCGACCGCAGCCTGGGCGTATTGAATGGACGGGCTGCTGGACAGCGCCAGCTCGACCCAGTCGTCGCGACTGGCTGGTACGGGAGGCTGGATCGGCAGCTCGTCGTCGAGCCCTTCGATGCTGTCGTACTGCTGACCCGTCAGGCGCTCGAGCGTCTCGAAACTCACCTGCAGGTCGCTCTTGGCAGCGATACGCTGCGCACGTGCCGAGTCGAAGGCAGCCTTGGCCTCGTTGACATCGGTGATCGCCACCAGGCCGACGTTGAACTGCTCTCTGGACTGCTCGAGCTGCCGCCCGATCGCCTTTTCCTGGGCCTGGCGTGCTTCCAGCACTTCCTTGGCGCGCAGAATCTCGAAATAGGCCTCGGAGACATCGTAGAGCAGCTGCTGCTGGTCGATTTCCAGCTGCAGCGCCTGCTGGCCGACCTGCTTCTTGCTCTGCTGGTACTCGTACCAGTTGGTGGCATCGAACAGCGCCTGGGTAACGCTGACACCGATGCTGCTGCCGTTGTAATCCTCGCCGCTGGACGACGAGCCGGTACCGGCGGCGGCCTGGCTACCGCTCGAACCAGCGTAGCTCTGACTCTCCAGCGAGTCATAGCGATACAGACTCCCGGTGGCGCTGGCCTGCGGCAGCAGATCGCCGCGTTCCACATCCTGACCCGCTTCGGTGCTCTTGAACGTCGAACGCGATGAATTCAACGTTGCCGAATGCTCTAGCGCGTCCTGAGTGATGGTCAAGAGATCTGCCGCGTGAACCGAGGGGGCGAACGCTGCCACGACCAGCAGCGAAATGGCATGTCGCAGGGGAGAGCGCGACGGCAACGAGATGAGAGGCGACATCGAGAAATATCCTATCGTTGAGCACTGGTGACGATACGAATCCGGCTGTGCGAGTCCATGCAAGCATGCACCACAAGCCACGGATGTCGTCGGCATCGCCCAGAAACCCAATCATGGCTGTTTTTCTGGCGGACTCGAGACGCCAACGATCGTCGACGTCATCCGGGACCACACAACAAACGACCGAGGCGCCAGCAACACAGCTGACGCCTCGGCTTGAGGTTTACATACAATGCCGCATGTATGCGACCGGATCAATAGCATGGCCGGTCTTCACCGGCATTTGCGCATTCGTCATGTTCCCGGAACCGGCCTATTCGAAGATCGAATCCATCGACAGGCCCTGCTTTTCCAGCATCCGGCGCAGCTTCTTGAGCGCCTCGACCTGGATCTGGCGCACGCGCTCGCGCGTCAGGCCGATCTCTTCGCCGACCTCCTCGAGCGTGGCGGCCTCGTGTCCGCGCAGGCCAAAGCGGCGCAGAACGACCTCCCGCTGCTTGTCGCTCAGCTCGACCAGCCATTCGTCGACATGCTGCTTGACGTCGTCGTCGACCAGGTTGGATTCCGGGCCGACCTCGTTCTCGTCCGCCAGCGTGTCGATCAGGGGCTTGTCGCTCTCGGCGCCCATCGGATAGTCGACCGAGGAGACGCGTTCGTTGAGTCCCAGCATGCGTTTGACGGTGCTCACCGGCTTGTCGAGGAACTCGGCGATCTCTTCCGCGGTGGCCTCGTGGTCGAGCTTCTGGGTCAGCTCGCGAGCCGCGCGCAGGTAGATGTTGAGTTCCTTGACAACGTGGATCGGCAGGCGAATCGTGCGCGTCTGGTTCATCAACGCCCGCTCGATGGTCTGGCGAATCCACCAGGTGGCGTAGGTCGAGAAACGGAAACCGCGCTCCGGATCGAACTTCTCGACCGCACGAATCAGGCCCAGGTTGCCTTCTTCGATCAGATCGAGCAGCGACAGTCCGCGGTTGAGATAACGTCGGGCGATCTTGACCACCAGGCGCAGGTTGGACTCGATCATGCGCTGACGCCCCGCCGGATCGCCCTTTTGCGCAAGGCGGCCGTAATGCACTTCTTCTTCGGGCGTCAGTAGCGGTGAAAAGCCGATTTCGTTGAGGTAGATCTGTGTCGCATCGAGACTGTGGTGGTAGGAGTTTTCTTCACGGCTCAACGCTTTCTCGAAAGCGCTTTCATCATCCTTGCGACCCGTGTCGTCGCTATCGACTTCTGCGGTATCGACACCGTCGAGCTCGACATCCTGAATTTCCCGTTCAAGCATGCTCATGTCCACTACCCCCAATCTTGGCTACCTGAGTACCTCGCCATGGCAATCCCGCTCCATGGCGATCGCATGTTCCTTGCCGTTTCGAACTTCCCTAGGGGCCGTTGGATCCGCGCCTCGCCAATCATCTTTTCGAACACCGTCCTCGACGCCGCCTTCCGGGAGGGCTACGTTGAATGCGGATGTACGAATGCGGTCACTGACGTTGGATCCAGAAAGCCCTGTCACAGCGGTCTAGGGCGCCGATCCGAAGATCAGCGCGCAGGCAGGTATTGCAGTGGGTCTTGAGGTTGTCCGTTCACGCGAACTTCGAAATGTAGCTCGACCTGGTCAGCATCCGTCTGCCCCATGGTAGCTATCGTCTCTCCGGCCTCAACGACGTCGTTTTCCTTCACCTTCAACGAGTCGTTGTGTGCGTAAGCGCTCAAGAAGCGATCGTTGTGCTTGAGGATGATGAGGTTGCCATATCCCCGCACGCCATCGCCGGCATACACCACAATCCCTGGTCCGGCTGCTTTGACAGGTTGCCCCTTTTGACCGGCAATATCAATGCCGGGAGTGATGTTCGAATCATCGTCGAACCTGCCAACCACCTGGCCGCTGGCCGGCCACTGCCACGGCACGTTCTCGACCGGTTTGTAGGTCCGGTCCGAACGGTCCGGCGCCCCGCTGGGCTCGCCGGCCACTTCCGTGCCCGCATCGTTGCCGGATGCTGCCTGCGTGCCGCCTGAACTCATGGAAGCAGAAGAGGATGACGATCCCGTGTCAGCGGGTTTCGCAGCGGAACCGGCGTTGCCGGTCTGCCCGGAGCGCGTATCGGTACTGGCCACCGAGGCGCCCTGCGACGATCCCTTGCCAGCGACGTCCCGTGTGCCGTTCTGCGCCGTGACGGGGCCCGGCGCAGAAGACGAGGCATTGCTGCCGGCGGCTTGCCCGCCCTGCGGCGAAGCACTTTGCGCATTGCCCGAACCGGCATTGCCGGCGTCGGTCGTGGCGCCACTTCCTTCCGCGGGCAGCAGCCAGGACGGGTTGTCGACCTGTCCCGTCGCGGATTGAGACGAGCCAGCGCCGCTACCTGAACCGAGCCCCGTTGCGACCACACCGCGGCTGGCCACAGCCTGGCCGCCGCTGACACTGGCACCCGGCTTCAGCCGCAGCTGCTGTCCCGGCTCCAGGCGGTAGGGCGGCGAAATGCCATTGAGCTGGGCCAGGTCGCGAAAATCGACCCGATTCTGCCAGGCGATGCCGTAGATCGTGTCACCGTTCTTGACCGTGTAGGTCGAACTCGGCTCGCTATTGCGGCTGATGGAGAGGTCCTGCACCTGCGGCCGGCCGCTCGAGGACGTGCAGGCACTCAGCCCGACGGCGACAACGGGGAGAAGCCCCAGTAACAGTGCAGTTCGACGCTTGCTCATAGAAAAATTCCTTTTTTCGTGACGGAAAGCGGGCAGAAGGAAATCGAGGCGTCATGTCATGACGATGTCTTCCTGCGCTCTCCAAGGCACATTACCACCACGATGCCGATGATGATCAACACGGCCGCCAGCAGCCACTGGGACGGTTGCCCGGTTACCGCAGTGTAATCCGCAGGCATCAAGTAGTGATAAGCCAGCGCCACCTGCTGGCCATCGGCGCCCAGGCGGTAGCTTGCAATCTGCCTCCAGGGCCAGAGTTGCGGCAGCGAACCCAGGATGAAACCGACGATCGCCATCAGCGTGATCGCATGATAGTGGCGCAGCAGCCAGGACAGCAGACGGGAAAAGGTGAACAGCCCCAGCAGACAGCCGGCGCCGAAGATGGCGATCAGCCCGACATCGAAATTCTTGATGCCGCTCATCACGGTGCCATAAAGCCCCATCACCAGCAGCAGAAAGCTGCCCGAGACGCCCGGCAACAGCATCGCGCTGATGGCGATCGCGCCGGCGACGAACAGGGTGGCATCGCCCGCCCGGCTCATGTCCGGCAGCAGGCTCGGCAAGAGCGCCGCGATCGAGAGCCCAGCCAACACCGGAAGCAGGTAGCGCCAGCGCCAATGACCGACCTGTCGCATGACCGCCCAAGCCGATGCCAGCACCAGGCCGAAGAAGAACGCATTGAGCAGCAGCTCGTGATGCGTCATTAACCAGGTCACCAGATGCGCGATCGTCACCAGGCTGATGCCGATGCCCAGTACCAGCGGCACCAGAAAGCGCAGATTGAGATAGACGGCCAGCCCGGCGAGCCCCTGTCGGCGCCAGACGCCGAGCGCACCGGGGCCGAAGCGCTTGATGGTCTCGATCAGTTCCTCGTAGATCCCCACGACCAGGGCGATGGTGCCGCCCGAGACGCCCGGCACGGCATCCGCCGCTCCCATGCCCATGCCTTTCAATACGGTTTTTGCAATGCGCTTCAACGAATGACTCCCTCAAGCAACGGTACGAAACGCACCTCTTCGAGACGCTGGTGATCGAACGCCTGTCCACGCCGACGCACCCGGGTCAGCCACTGGCGCCCTTCGCGGTCTTCCAGCGGCGCGATCAGTACACCGCCATCCCGCAGCTGGGACAGCAGCGGCTGGGGAAGCTCGCTGGCGCACGCCGTCAGCAGCACGACATCGAACGGCGCCGCCTGCGGCCAGCCCATGGCGCCATCGGCGTGGCGCAAATGGACGTTATGGGCGCCCAGCCGCGCCAGGCGCTGCTGGGCGCGGGACTGCAGCGCCGCGATACGCTCCACGCTCCAGACGCTCTTGACCAGGCGCGACAGGATCAGCGTCTGGTAGCCGGAGCCGGTGCCGATCTCCAGCACCCGCTGCGGTTCGGCCAGCGCGACCAGCTCGCTCATCCGGGCCACGATCCAGGGCTGGGACAGTGTCTGCCCCAAGCCCAGAGGCAGCGAGGTATCCTCGTAGGCGCGATGCGCCAGGGCTTCATCGAGGAACAGGTGACGCGGCTCTGTCGCCATCACCTCCAGCACCTGCGCATGACGAATCCCGCCGGCCGACAGGCGTTCGACCATGCGATTGCGGGTTCGTTGCGACGTCATGCCGACACCGCTCAATTCTTCAGGCGTGTGACAGTCCATCCAGCCAGCCCTGTACGTCGTTCAGCGTTTCATGACGGGTCAGATCGGTTTGCAGCGGCGTGATCGAGACGAAGCCCGCTTCGATCGCCGCAAAATCGGTGTCGGGCGCGTCGTCGGCGTTTTCCGAGACCGCCGCGATCCAGTAGCGGTCGCGCCCGCGCGGATCCTTCATGTGGATCGGCCGCGAGGCCGGGCCGCGATATCCCAGCCGGGTCACCCGGAATCCGCGTATCTCGCTCCACGGCAGATCCGGCACGTTGACGTTGAGCAGGCTGCGCGGCGGCAGCGACAGGTTTTCCGCGGCCCCGACCAGACTGGCGGCCACCCGTCCGGCGGTCTCGAAATGGCGCTGCCCGCAGAGCGAAATGGCCAGCGCCGCCATGCCCAGGTTGCGCCCTTCCATGGCCGCGGCGACGGTGCCCGAGTACAGCACGTCGTCCCCCAGATTGGCGCCATGGTTGATCCCGGAGATCACCAGATCGGGCCTTTCCTCCCAGACCCCGTTGACGCCGAGATAGACGCAGTCCGCCGGCGTGCCGTCGACGCTGTAAAACCCGTTGTCCAGCGCGGTCAACGCCAGTGGCCGCGTCAGTGTCAGCGAGTTGCTGGCGCCGCTCATGTCTCGATCCGGCGCCACGACTCTCAGCCGGGCATGGTTTTCCAGCGCGCCGGCCAGGGCTTTCAATCCCGGAGCATGAACACCGTCGTCATTGGACAACAACAGTCTGCGCATCTTCTTTCCTCCTGGATGATGATCGATACCGGCGGCGTCAGATCAGCGTGGGGTGTCGAAACAGTTCACGAAGCACCGAAGTGGCGAAGGCGCCTCGCGGCAAGGTGAAGGAGAGCCGAACCGCCTCTTCTTCCCTTTCCCACTCGGCCTCCCCGAGCCGCAGCCGCAGTGGCCGCCGGTCGTGCCGCGCCCCGGCCTGGACCAGGCCGTCGCTCAGCTCGGCATGGCCGGTGGCGATGGCCGCTTCCCGCTCGGCCACCTCGCCTTCGCTCTCCAGCCGGCCGACGCCCCACAGCGGCCCGGTGGGGTGCAGGTCGCCGGCCTCGGCGCGGGCCAGCAGGTCTTCGCCGACCTGCGCGCTGGCGAAGCGGCTCGCGGTGCCGTTCAGATTCAGCACGTCGCCGGGCTGCGGGACACACCAGGTGCCGTCGGTGACACGCGCCGACAGCACCTGGTTGAAAAGATAGCTGCGAGCGGTGGAGAGCAGTAACCCCTGGGGATCCTGGCGCTTGCGCCAGCCCCGAGCCAGCAGTTGCCGAGCGCGCTGCAGGTTGCGCCCCGCCGGGCCGAAGCGCTGCGGGCCGAAATAGTTGGGCACGCCCTCGGCCACCAGGCGGTCCCAGCGCGCGCGGGTCTCCGCCGCGTCGATGGCCTCGCCCCGGATTCTCAGATGGAAGCGGTTGGCGCGGTGTACGCCCCGTTTCAGCTTGCGCGGATGCCGCACCGCCTCGAGACAGCGGACGCCGCGTTCGGCCAAACCTGCGTCCCACTCCGCCGGCGGCTCGCGACCGGGCAGCGCCAGCGAGAACCACTGCCGTGTCACCGCGTCGCGATCCTTGAGCCCGCTGAAGCCCACATCCCGTACCGGGATATCGACCGCGCGGGCAAGCAGGCGAGCCAGATCCGGCGTGGTCATCCCGCGCTTCTCCAGCCACAGCCACCAGTGCTCGCCGTGGCCCTCCGGGGCGAAATCGAACTGCTCCTCGACCTGGAAGTCTTCAGGGCGCTGGCGATACTCGCCGGTGGCAGCCGGCACGCCCGCGACATAGCTCCAGTTCGGCGGCCAGGCGTCGGCCGAAGACATCGAGGGTTCGCTCATCGAGCGTCCGCGACCAGCAGTACCACCGCTTCCGCGGCGATGCCTTCACCGCGCCCGGTAAATCCGAGCCGCTCGGTGGTCGTCGCCTTGACGTTGACCGCGCCCAGCTCGACGTCCACGTCGGCGGCGATCGTCTCGCGCATGAGCGGGATCGACTCGGCCATGCGCGGCGCCTGGGCCATCAGCGTGGCATCGAGATTGCCGATCCGATAGCCGGCCTCGCGCACCAGCGCGACGACGTGGCGCAGCAGCGCTCGGCTGTCGGCGCCCTTCCAGGCCGGATCGGTATCCGGAAAGTGCCGACCGATGTCGCCCAGCGCGCAGGCGCCCAGCAGCGCATCGCTGATCGCGTGCAGCAGCACGTCGCCATCGGAGTGGGCGACGAAGCCGCGGTCGAACGGCAGGCGAACCCCGCCGATCATCAGATGATCGCCCTCGCCAAAGCGATGCACGTCGAACCCGTGACCGATCCTGAAACTCATGCTTCCACTCCTTTTTGTCCGCTGACGGCTCCTTGCCCGCTGACGGCTCCTTGCCCGGTGACGGTCGGCGCCGATCCCGACGCGGCTTCCGACTGCACGGCGAGTATGCGCGCCGCCATGGCCAGATCCTCGGGATGCGTGATCTTGAGATTGTCGCGGCTGCCGGCGACCAGTCGCGGCGCCAGCCCCATGGCTTCGATCGCCGAGGCTTCGTCGGTCACCGTCATGCCGGTGGCCAGTGCCGCATCGAGCGCCTGGCGCAGCAGATCGAAGCGGAAAACCTGCGGTGTCAGCGCGTGCCAGAGGCCGTCCCGCGGTTCGGTGTGGCTGATTCGTCCGCGCTCATCGGCGCGCTTCATGGTGTCGGCCGCCGGGGTCGCCAGCAGCGCGCCGATCGCCTCGTCCTCGAGCGCTTCCCGCAGTGCCTGCAGATCCTCGAGCCGCACGCAGGGCCGGGCGGCGTCATGCACCAGTACCCAGTCGTCGTCCGCCGCCAGTTCCACCAGCGTCGCGAGGGCGCGGCCCACCGTATCGGCGCGCTGGTCACCGCCGCCGACACGCTGCCAGTCTTCGAAGGGAACGTCGCGGGGGTCGAAGTATTCGTCGTCGGGATCGAGACACAGCCGCAGCGCGGCTTCGGGGAAGGCCTGATGCAGACGTTCGAGCGTGCGCGCCAGCACGCTCTTGCCCTGCAGCGTCAGATACTGCTTGGGACGGTCGGCCTGCATGCGCTGGCCGCGACCGGCGGCGGGCACGATCAACCACAAGGTCATGGCTGTGCGCCCCCCGTGCTGGCGGCGGGGCCGTTGCCGGGATCGTCGACACCGGTCACCCAGAAGAACTGTTCGTCCTGGCGGACCATGCCGATATCGCTACGCGCCCGCTCCTCGATGGCATCGAGCCCGTTCTTGAGGTCGACGACTTCGGCGGCGAGACGGTCGTTGCGCGCCTCGAGCCTGTCGGTGGTGCCTTCCAGAGCATCGGCGCGCGCCTGGATATCGTTGAATTCCCGGATGCCGCCCTCGCCGAACCACAGCCGGTACTGCATCAGCCCCAGCATGACAACCAATACCACAATGACCCATTTCCACATCGCCAAGGCTTCCGGTCGGCTCGATTCATTTCGGACAGTTCATTCCCGGCAGGGCCCGGCCCTCGGCAAAGGGCGCAGCAGGCCGCTGTCGGAGCGCGGCTCATTATGCCATCATCGCTGCATGCGGCCCACCGCCACGACCGAATCCGGAGCCGACGACCTCATGTACAAACTGGCTTTCTTCGTTCCCGAATCCCACCTGGAGAGCGTCAAGGACGCGGTGTTCGCCAGCGGCGCCGGGCGCATCGGCGATTACGAGGCATGCTGTTTCCAGATCCGTGGCGTGGGCCAGTTCCGGCCGCTCCCCGGCGCCCAGCCTCATATCGGTGACGTCGGTGCGCTGGAAAGCGTCGAGGAGTATCGGGTCGAACTGGTCTGCGAGGATCAGCGGATACGCGCGGCGATCAAGGCGCTGATCGACGCGCATCCCTATGAAGAACCGGCCTACGATGTCTGGCCGCTGAGCGATCCGGATTCCCTGCCCTACGCTTGAGACGGAACCCCGCGGCCCGAGGGTATGCTCAGGCAGAGCCGAGGTAACGCTCCCTCTCCTCCTTGCCGATCTGGCTGAGGTGCAGCTCGAAGGTGCCCCGACGCCGATCATCGAAGAAGTGGCGCAGCGTGCGCTCGATGGTGGGGAAAGCCAGCTCGTCCCAGGGAATCTGCGTTTCCTCGAACAGCTCGACCTCGAGACTCTCCGGCCCGGCGGCGAAATCGCCGTTGAGATCGCCGCGGAAGATCATGTACACCTGATTGATGTGCGGCAGGCTGATCAGGGTATAAAGTGTCGGATCGTCGACGACGGCGCGGGCCTCTTCTCGCGTTTCCCGCAGCGCCGCCTGCTCCACGGTTTCCGCGTTCTCCATGAACCCCGCCGGCAGTGTCCAGAACCCTTTGCGCGGCGCGATGGCACGACGGCACAGCAGGATTCGCTCCCCCGCTACCGGCAGCGTGCCGGCCACGATGCGCGGATTCTGGTAATGGATGGTGTGGCAGGCATCGCACAGGAACCGAGGGCGGTCGTCGCCATCGGGAATCGCGAAACGCACGGTATGGCCGCAGTGGCTACAGTAGTTCATAGGGTCTCGGATGTAGAACGCCTCGCGTGTCGGAGGGTCTCGAGTTCGCAGGAGCCGTCGGGCATCGTCGGCACGCCGGCCCTTTCAGAATCGAAAAGCTAGAGTCGAAACCTCATGTTAGAGAAAGTCCGTGAACGCCTGCAAGCACATCGCCCGCGTCGATTGGATAATGCCCACCCTCAGGCGGCAGTGCTTCTGCCCATCGTCACCCGCCCCGAGCCAACGCTTCTGTTCACCCAGCGCACGGCGCATCTGACCCAGCATGCCGGCCAGGTCGCCTTTCCGGGCGGCAAGCGGGAGCCGGAAGACCGAGATCTGCTCGCCACGGCGCTGCGGGAAACCCACGAGGAGATCGCCCTCGAACCGGGCCTGGTCGAGATCATCGGGCGTCTGAGCGACGTGATCTCGCTCCACGGCCTGCGCGTGACGCCGTTCGTCGGCCTGATCGAGCCGGACCTGCCGCTGAAGGCGGAGCCGGGTGAAATCGCTTCGATCTTCGAGGTTCCCTTGCGCCACTTCATCGATGACCATCGTAGCCATACCGATGTCATTCCGGTCGACGACCAGCCCTGGTACGTACCCAGCTATCTTTTCGAGGACCGCATGATCTGGGGGTTGTCGGCCATGATGCTGGTGGAGTTGCTGGCCGTGGGTTTCGAAAGCGATATCGCGCTGGACCGCAAACCCACGCAAGGGGAGTTGCGCTACCATCCACAGCGCCGACGCCAGACCGCATCACGGTCCGGCCAGCCTGGCAAGATTCTCGAGTGAGAGCTTCATGACACCCAACGACGCCCATCACGCCTTCTGGGACAGCGCCCAGCTCCCCGCCTTGATCGACGGACTGGTGGAACGCGGCTGGTACGTCGGCGAGCGGTTTCTGGCCGCGGAGCTATGCCGGGAACTGCTGGAGGAACTGCAGCTGTTGCATCGGCAGGCGGCGCTTCAGGAAGCGGCCATCGGCCGTGGGGACGAGCGCATGCTGCGGCGCGACATTCGCGGCGACGCCATTCACTGGCTGGATCGGGAAAGCCTGGCGCAGCGACGCTACCTGGCGCTGATGGGCGAACTCCAGCAGCAGATCAACCTCGCGCTCTATGCCGGATTGTTCGAGTTCGAGGCCCACTTTGCCCACTATCCGCCGGGCGCCTTCTACCGCAAGCACTACGACAGCTTTCGCGGCCGGGCCAACCGCGTCATTTCGACCGTGCTCTATCTCAATCCGGACTGGCCGGCCGACGGCGGTGGCGAAATGGCGCTCTATGACGAACACGAGCCCGAGCGCGAGGTCGCCCGCGTACACCCGGAGGCCGGCACCTTCGCCTGCTTTCTCTCCGACCGCATCCCTCATGAGGTGCTGCCGACTCGACAGCCACGCGTCAGCATCGCCGGCTGGTTCCGCCGCAATGCCTCGCTGGGCGGCGTGATCGATCCGGCCCGCTAGTCGGGTCGCCGACGTCTAACGGCTGATGACACTTTCTCGGCTTTTCGCCGTGGCAGTCGCCGGGTCGTCTTCCACGTCGTCGTCTCTATCGCCACCCATGTCATCGGGAAGCGCCGTTTCCACGTCCGGCACCAGCTGCGACAGGTCTTCCTGGTGTTCGTGCTCGATCGCGCCCTGCACCAGTTCGTCGGTCACGCTGAGTTCGGCGCCCACCACCGACTGCTGCGGGTTGGAGGTGAACGGCGCCACCGGGATCGGCGCCGGGCGCCGGCTCCGACGCCAGACGAAGAATGCCACCAGCACCACACCAAGCCCGGCCAGCGCCATGAACAATCCCGCGTTGCCGGTATGCGTCATCAGTGGCGTGATTAGCGGCGGGCTTAGGGTCGCCCCCAACGCATTGATCAGCAGCAGCCCCTGGCTCATGCGGACCAGCGCGCCGGCCGGTGCGCGGTCGGCGGCATGGCTCACCGCCACCGGATAGAGCGCGAACACACCGCCGCCCACCAGAAACAGCACCGCCGCCAGCAGGCCGGGCAGATCCGGCAGCAGCATCACCCCGCCACACAGCACCGCCAGCACGACACCGATCAGAATCAGTACGATCTGGCGGTCATGCCGATCGGACCAGCGCCCGATGGGATACTGCAGCAACATGCCGCCAAGAATCACGATCGCCATCATCTCGCCGATCTGCTGCACTTCGAAGCCATTGCGCTGCAGATAGAGCGGCAGCAGGCTGTAGATGGCCGAGACCGCCAGCCCTGAGCCGAAACAGCCCATCACGCCGGTTGGCGTGACGGTGATCAGCCGCCAGGGCGACAGCGGCTCGGCATGCTCGATCAGCGGCGACACCCGCGGGATCATGCCCAGCGGCAGCACCGACAGCGACGCCAGCATGGCGATGATCATGAATGGCTGGCTGGCGCCGGCATGGTCCGCCACGCCCAGCAGCAGTTGCCCGATCACCCCGGCGCCGTAAAGCGCGATCATGTAGAGCGCCAGCAGCCGGCCACGAACCCGCGTGTCGGCCGCGGTCAGCAACCAGCTTTCGATGACCAGATAGACACCCAGCGTCGCCCACCCGCCGATCAGGCGCAGCGTGAACCACAGCTCGGCGTTGAGCCATAGCCCCTGCAGCAGCACGGTTACCGCGACCAGCGATGCGAAGCAGGCGTAGGCGCGAATGTGGCCGATTCTCAGCAACAGCCGATCGTTCAACAGCGCACCGATCGCCAGACCGATGTAGTACGCGGCGGACACCCAGCCGATGGTGGTGACGGATTCACCGGCGGCGTCCAGACGCAGGGTAATCAACGATGCCAGGAAGCCATTGCCGATACCCAGGATGAAAAGACCGAGTAGCGGTGCCAGCGCCATGGAAAGCAACTGCCGAGACATAAGGCCACGAACCTCGAAAATGCACTTCGAACAAGGCCGGTGCGCAGCAGGCGCGGAGCCGGCGATTCCCAATGGATAGACTAGAACAGGATAAGACGCTCGCGTTGTGACGCCTCTCTCCGGATGACGGTTCGATCCCTCGAAGGCGCGCCAGACACGAGGTCGAGAGCGAGCGAACTATACGCTCGCCCTCGCTCCAAAAGAAGTCGAAAAAACGTCGATGAATACCTCTATTGCGCCACTTTGGGGCAACCGCCCGCTCGGTCATTATCCGGCGTTATCCAAAGCCCTCGTTTGACAAACCGGAACCGCTATCAAGGCGTGTCTGTCCTGAAGAGCGCCTGTCGCGAGAAGATGACTGTCGCGAAACAAGGGGGCCATGCCATCCACCAGCGGCTTTTTGCCACAGGACGGCGTATGCTTGGACTATTCTAGCCATTAGCGTGCTAATTCGCGCCCCGCTCCCCTGCCTCACGACCAGGTCACCATGCCCGCAGACACCACCGACAGTCCCGACAGCCCCGTTTATCGCCAGCCCGGTTTCGCCCCCTTTCTCGCCTCGCGCCTCTGTGCGGTCTTCGCCATGCAGATCCAGGCGATCGTGGTGGCATGGCAGGTCTACGACATTACCCACGACCCGCTGACGCTGGGCTATGTCGGCCTGGCCCAGTTCCTGCCCATGGTGGTGCTGTTGCTGCCGGCCGGCGATGTCGTCGACCGTTTCGACCGCAAGCGAATCCTGCAACTCAGCTGGGCCGCCCAGGCACTCTGCAGTGGATTGCTGATTCTGCTGTCGCTGAAACAGCCCGACTCCGCGGTGCCGTTCTACGCGGTGCTGGTGTTGTTCGGCGCTGCCCGGGCCTTCACCGGGCCGACGCTGCAGAGCCTGCTGCCGCAGATCGTGCCGCGCGATCAACTGGGCAAGGCGATCGCCCTCAACTCCTCGATCATGAAGATCGGCGTGATCGGCGGCCCCATGCTCGGCGGCCTGCTGTACGCCTTCGGCCCGACGCTGACCTACAGCGTCAACCTGGGCTGCTTCCTCGTCGCCCAGCTGGCGCTGGCCGGCGTGCCGGTGCGCTATGCCTTCGAACGTATTCAAACCGACGATACCGCCTGGCAGCGCTTTACCGCCGGCATCCATTACATCCGCAACAAGCCGGTGATTCTCGGCGTCATCTCGCTGGACCTGTTCGCCGTACTGTTCGGCGGCATCGTCGCGCTGCTGCCGGTCTACGCCCATGAAATTCTGCATGTCGGCCCGGAGGGGCTCGGCGCCCTGCGCAGCGCCATCGCCATCGGCGCCTTTCTGATGGGGCTCTATCTCGGCGTGCGCGCCATCAAGCGCCATGCCGGCATGATCATGTTCGCCGCCGTCGCCGTGTTCGGCCTCGCCAACCTGGTCTTCGCGCTCTCCCACTGGTTCTGGCTCTCGTTCGGCGCCCTGCTGATCGCGGGCGCCGCCGACATGATCAGCGTCTACGTCCGCCTGACGCTCTTGCAGCTGGCCACACCGGACGAGATGCGCGGCCGGGTCAACGCCGTCAACATGCTGTTCATCGGCGCCTCCAACGAGCTCGGGGAGTTCGAATCCGGCGTCACCGCGTCGTGGTTCGGCACCGCGCCGGCCGCGGTCATCGGCTCCGTCGGCACGCTGGCGATCGTCGGTCTGTGGATGTGGAGCTTCCCTGTCCTGCGGCGCGCCGACCGCCTCGATGGCGTCGAAGAGGAACCGGTGGAGAGCCCCACGGCGGCCCGCAAGGCGAGCTGATTCGCGAACGGCTCAAGCGCCCCGGCTCTCGAACTCGAACAGCCGCGCCAGCTGCGAGGCCACCGGCGTCAGCGGCACGCCACGGCGTTTGATCATGTGGAAGGTCGCCATCGGTAGCGAATCGTCCAGCGTCAGCTCCACCAGTTCACCCATGCCGTGCTGGGCAGTCATTTCGCTGGCAAAGGCGCCGACCATGTCACTGTGCTGGATCAGATTGAGCGAAGTGGTAAAGGAGTCGCACACCACGCTGACCTGATCACGCGAAAATCCGTGGCGTTCCAGCGTGTCGGCCAGATCGGCGTAGTAGCCGCTGCGCGCGGTGGGCAATACCCAGTCGCAGTCGATCAGTTCGCTGAGTCGCCGCGCCCCGCTCTTTGGATGATCGCGGCGCATGACCACCACGAACGGTTTCGAGAACAGTGGCAACGCCTCCAGGTCGTTGTCGAGCACGCCGCTGGAAACGGTGTTGATCGAAAAATCCAGCTCACCGTCGCGCAGCCCCGCCACCATCGACGACAACTGGCCCTCGATCACGCGCAACTTCACGTTGGGCAGTTCCCGCCGGAAGCGGCCGACCACCTGAGGCAGCAGCGTGCGTGCTACCGTCGCCGAGGCTCCCATCACGATCTGGCCGCGCAGCACGCCGTTCAGCTGTTCGACGTTCTCGCGCGCCCGGCGCAGTTCTTCGAGGATCAGATGGGCGTGCTGTTCGAAGGCGCGCCCGGACTCGGTCAGCGTCACCCCGTGGGAGGTCCGCAGCAGCAGTGCGGCCCCCAGACCCTCTTCCAGTTCCCGAATCGCCTTGGTCAACCCTGGCTGGGAAAGCCCCAGTTCACGCGCCGCCGCACGAATGCTGCCGCGACGCGACACCTCGACGAAAGCGCGAATCTGATGGAGCTTGATCGGATACTGCATGACAACGGACCCCGATGTTCACGATCACCGCAGGTTATCACCAAAAAGTAATCGACATCTTTTGCAGATCTCGAGCCGGTTCTACTGTGTTTTCGGGTCGCAGACAGCGACCCCGCTCGATGCCCAGGTGCCATAACACAACCGACCGCCGGCTCCGAGCAACGCCATAGCGCGACATGACATCCGATCGGCCCAACCGATCCAACAACAATCGATTCAGGAGTGTCCTATGGAAGCGACCGCCTCCCGCGACGCCGCGCGCCCGCGGCTGTCGATCCGGTTGCTGAACGCTATCGAGCGTTTCGGCAATCGCCTCCCCGACCCGTTCATGATCTTCGTGATTCTCGCCCTGGTCGTGCTGATCGCCTCGGCACTGTTCGCCGCTGCGGGTGCCACCGTCGAACACCCCGGCAGCGGGGAAGTGGAAGCGATCCGCAGCCTGGTCTCCGGCGAGGGTATCCGGTTCATTCTCGACTCGATGCTCGACAACTTCACCGGCTTCGCCCCGCTCGGACTGGTGCTGTCGATGATGCTCGGCATTGGCCTGGCCGAGAAACTGGGCCTGCTGGAAACCCTGATCCGTCATACGATCCTGTCGGCGCCGAAGCGCCTGGTGACCTATACCGTCGCGTTCACCGGCATCATGATGAACGTCGCCTCCGACGCCTCGCTGATCCTGCTGCCACCGCTGGCCGCCATGGTCTATCACTCGCTGGGACGCCATCCGATCGCGGGTCTGGCGCTCGGTTTTGCCAGCGCCGGGGCGGGTTTCACCGCCAACCTGCTGATCGTTGGCACCGATGCCCTGCTTTCCGGGATCTCGACCGAAGCGGCACGCATCGTCAGCGGCGACATCACCGTGACCCCGGTGGACAACTGGTACTTCAACTGCGTCTCCGTGTTCGTGCTCACCATCGTGGCCGCCGTCGTCACCGAACGCGTCATCGAACCGCGCCTCGGCACCTATCAGGGCGATGTCGACAAGGTCGAAAACAACGAGCCGGAAAACGCCGGTCGCGGTCTGCGCAATGCCGGCATCGCCGCACTGGTCTACGTCGCCGCCATCGCCACGCTGCTGTTCTGGCCGAACTCGCCGCTGCGCGGTGCGGATGGCAGCCTGATTCCATCACCGTTCCTCAGCGGCATCATCCCCATCATCCTGTTCTTCTTCATCACCGTCAGCGTGACCTGGGGGATCACCGTGGGCCGCATCAAGCGCTCCCGCGACATCTCCGAGAACATGGCCGAGGCGATGCGCGACCTGGGCAGCTATATCGTGCTGATCTTCGCCGCCTCGCAGTTCATCGCCTGGTTCAACTGGTCGCACATCGGCACCTGGATCGCGGTCAACGGCGCCGACCTGCTGACGGCCATGGACTTCACCGGATTCCCGGTCATTCTCTGCTATATCGTCTTCACCGCCTGCATGAACCTGCTGATCTTCAGCGGCTCTGCCAAATGGGCACTGGAAGCACCGGTGTTCGTGCCGATGTTCATGCAGCTCGGCTATCACCCCGCGTTCGTGCAGGTCGCCTACCGCATCGCCGATTCGTCGACCAATATCATTTCGCCGCTCAACCCGTACATGATCGTGGTGCTCACCTTCATCCGGAAATACGACAAGGACGCCGGCCTCGGCACGCTGATGTCACTGATGCTGCCCTACACCCTGGCGTTCCTGAGTATCTGGATCCTGCTGCTGACCGCGTTCTATCTGCTGGGACTGCCTTACGGCCCGGGCATCACGACCTATCTGCCGTCCTGACGAAGGCCCGAACGTGAAAAGACGCAAGACGACAACGAACAGACGGAGAACTTCACCATGAGCACCGTTACCACGCCCGATCTGGAAACCGCGGTCGCAGCCCTGTTGCCGCAGTTGAAGACCTGGCGACGCGATTTCCACCGCCACGCCGAATCGGGCTGGATCGAATTCCGCACCGCCTCGATCGTCGCCGAAGAGTTGGAGCGGCTCGGCTATCGGGTCAGCGTCGGTCGTGACGTGATCGACGCCGACAGCCGCATGGGCGTTCCCGAGCCCGAAGTGCTGGCCCGGGCGCTCGACCGCGCCCGCGACCAGGGCGCCATCGAACGCTGGCTGCCGGCACTCGCCGGCGGTTACACGGGCGTCGTGGCCGAGCTGGATACCGGTCGCCCGGGGCCGACATTCGCCTACCGCGTCGACCTGGACGCGCTCGATCTCGACGAGTCCCGCGACGACGACCACCGCCCCGTCCGCGAGGGATTCGCCTCCTGCAACGACGGCATGATGCACGCCTGCGGCCACGACGGTCACACCACCATCGGTCTCGGCCTGGCACGTCTGTTCGTCGAGCTGAAATCGCAGTTGAGCGGCCGTATCAAGCTGATCTTCCAGCCCGCCGAAGAGGGCGTGCGCGGCGCCAGGTCGATGGTCGAAGCCGGCGTCCTCGACGACGCCGATATCTTCATCGCCACCCATATCGGCACCGGCGTGGCCAAGGGGACCGTCGTCTGCGGTCACAACGGCTATCTCGCCACCACTAAGCTCGACGCCACCTTTACCGGCGTGCCCGCCCATGCCGGCGCCAACCCGGAGGCCGGCAACAATGCGCTGCTGGCCGCCGCCCAGGCGGCACTCGGCCTGCATGCGATTCCGCGTCACAGTGCCGGCGCCTCGCGCATCAATGTCGGCGTGCTCAACGCCGGCAGCGGCCGCAACGTGGTGCCGGCTACCGCGACGCTCAAGCTCGAGACCCGTGGCGAGACCAGCGAGATCAACGACGAGATGCAGCGTCGGGCGCTGGACATGCTGCGCGGCGCGGCAGCGATGCAGGGAGTGAAGATGACCTACTCCCTCGCGGGCGAGGCGCGCAACTGCGAGCCGAGCCCCGAACTGGTCGATTTCATACAGGAGCGGATTGCCGACCTTCCCGGCATCGACAGCGTGATTCCCGTCGAGAATCGCCCTTCCGGCTCCGAGGATGCCACCACCATGATGCAGCGCGTGCGCGAGCGTGGCGGCCTGGCCACCTACATGGTGTTCGGCACCGACCTCGCCGCTGGCCATCATCATCAGCGCTTCGATTTCGACGAGGACGTGCTTCCGCTGGCCATTCGCACCCTGGCGCATCTGGCACTGCAGGCAGACGACGCTGCACTACGCCGCCGACGTACCGAGACGCTTTGAGGAGAGAGAAACCCATGGACGCAACTGCTACCGACACCACGACCCAGCGACTCGACGCCTTGATCGAAGGCAAGCGCGATCGCTTCATCGACTACGCCAACCAGGTATGGGAATACGCCGAAACGCGTTTCGAGGAGGGTCGCTCGGCGTCGACACTGAGCGAAGCGCTGGAAGCCGAAGGGTTTCAGGTCGAACGTGGCATCGCTGGCATCGATACGGCCTTTGTCGCCAGCTACGGCAGCGGCAAGCCGGTCATCGCGCTGCTCGGCGAGTACGACGCCTTGGCCGGACTCAGCCAGCGCGGTGAAGCGAGCGACGCGGAACCGCTGATCCCCGGCGGCAACGGTCATGGCTGCGGGCATAACCTGCTCGGCGTCGCCGCGCTCGCTGCCGCCGTCGGCGTGCGCGACTATCTGGAAGAATGGCGAGCGCAGCAGGGTCTGTCCGGCACGATCCGCTTCTACGGCTGCCCCGGCGAGGAGGGGGGCTCCGGCAAGACCTTCATGGTGCGCGAAGGCGTTTTCGACGATGTCGATGCCGCCCTCACCTGGCACCCGCAGGCCTTCAACGCCATCTTCTCGACCCCGACCCTGGCCAATATCCAGGCCTACTTCCGCTTCAAGGGCACCTCCGCCCACGCCGCCAACTCGCCGCACCTCGGCCGCAGCGCGCTGGATGCGGTGGAACTGATGAACGTCGGCGCCAACTATCTGCGCGAGCATGTGGTGCCGGACGCCCGCTTCCACTACTCGATCACCCGCACCGGCGGCGCTTCGCCGAACGTGGTTCAGGCCGAGGCGGAGGTGCTTTACCTGATGCGCGCGCGACGCATGGCGGATGTCCAGTCGATCTTCGAGCGTATTCAGAAGATCGCCGAGGGCGCGGCGCTGATGACCGGCACCGAGGTCGAGATGGTGTTCGACAAGGCATGCTCCGGATATCGTCCGAACCGCACGCTGGAAAGCGTGATGCAGGCCCGGTTCGAGGCGTTCGGCCCGCCATGTCACGATGCGGAAGAAAAGGCCTACGCCGAACGAATCAAGGCGACCGTCAGCGAGGACGACCTGCGCACGACCTACGCCAATATCGTCAGCGCCGGCGGAGAGGCCGCCGAAGCGTACGTCGACGGGCTCGCCGACAAGGCGCTGGTCGAGGATCTCGCGCCGTACAGCGCCAGCGAAGCACTGATGTACGGCTCCACCGATGTCGGTGACGTGAGCTGGGTGGTGCCGACGGCCCAGTGCTACGTCAACTGCTTCGCGCTGGGCACGCCACTGCACACCTGGCAGGTAGTCGCGCAGGGACGCAGTTCGCTGGGCCACAAGGGCATGCTGCAGGCGGCCAAGGTGATGGCCGGCACCGCCGTCGCGCTACTGGAAAATCCCGCCATCCTGGCCCGGGCGCGCGAGGAATTGAACGCCGCCACACGCCGGGAACCCTATCGCTGCCCGATTCCCGCCGATGTCACTCCGTCGCCGCTGAAAGGGTGATCGCGAGAAAAACCGACGCGCGAGATCGCCGTTAAACCCCAGGCGGCGCAAGGAGTTAGCGCCGCCTTTTTTTCACCATCGCCGACGTTGCGATCTACCATCGCAGACGCTGTGATCTATCACGGCGGACGTTTTGATGAGTACCGACACGTCCAAAAACCCCATACGCTGCTAATACTTCGTAGCAGAAGAACCATTCTTGTCGCCTGCCCCACGAAACCCCGAAGCTAACCCCGTAAAACCCAGGCCAAGGCCAAGCGCGACCGCCCCCTAATGAAGCGGTCCGCCTTTTTGTTTTCGGACCCCTTACGCAGGCGATAACTTCATGAACCGGCCCGCTTTATCGTTTTCGATCGATGGCAATGTCGCTATCGACCCTCCGCCTTTCGCGATGCAACCGAAGCCAGTACGGCAACTCGACACCTCGCAAATCTCGTCATCGTCAGAAGTCCATTGGCAGCGATTTTCCGTCGCTTACGATTATCCCATCGCGTTTACCCGAGAGATCTTTTCTCCCGACAACCCTCTGCTGGCCGACGCCATCTCGCGCAAGGAACCGCGCAAGACTCATCGTTGCCTGATCTACGTCGACGCCGGCATCGCCGCTACCTGGCCGGATCTGACAACGCGGATCAACGCCTACTTCGCCGCCCATGCCAGCCGCATGACCCTGCTCGCAGCGCCGATCACCGTACCCGGCGGGGAAGCGATCAAGGCCGACCTCGAGACGGTCAACGGCGTGCTGGAAGACATCCGGCACTACGGCGTCGATCGCCACGCCTATGTCATCGTCATCGGCGGCGGTGCGGTGCTGGATGCGCTCGGTCTCGCGGCCGCCATGGGGCATCGCGGCGTGCGCCTGATCCGGCTACCGACCACCGTGCTGTCCCAGAACGACAGCGGCGTCGGGGTCAAGAACGCCGTCAATTTCCGGGGTTGCAAGAACTTCATCGGCACCTTCGCCCCGCCGTGGGCCGTGCTCAACGACTTCGACTTCCTGTGCACGCTTTCGCGCCGCGACCGGCTCGCCGGCATTGCCGAGGCGATCAAGGTGGCGCTGATCCGCGATGGCGCCTTCTTCGACTGGCTCGAGGCCAACGCCGATTCGCTGGCCGAGTTCGATCCACGCACCGAGGAGATCATGATCCGCCGCAGCGCCGAGCTGCACATGCAGCAAATCGCTCGCGGTGGCGATCCGTTCGAACAGGGTTCGTCGCGCCCGCTGGACTACGGCCACTGGTCGGCACACAAGCTCGAGGCGCTGACTCACCACGGCATCAGCCACGGTGAAGCCGTCGCCATCGGTATCGCGCTCGATGCCCGCTATTCCGTGCTCAAGGGGCTGCTGCCCGCCGGCGCCGAATGGCGCGTGGTGTGGCTGTTGAAGCGCCTGGGCCTGCCGGTCTTCCATGCCCAGTTGCTGGAGATCGGTGACGATGGCCAGCCTGCCATCCTGGCGGGCCTCAGGGAGTTCCAGGAACATCTCGGCGGCGAACTGACGATCACGCTGCTGGCCGGCCTGGGCCGTGGACACGATGTTCACAGGATCGATGACACCATGATGACAGCCGCGATCGACTGGCTGCGCGAAGAGGCGAACCGCCATGCAGCTGCCTGACGATCTGGGTCAACTGACCTACTGTCTCAACATCCACCCGACCCAGACCTGGGAAGCGGTGCGCGGCGCCCTGCTCGGGCCGGTCAAGCGCGTGCGGGATGCCCTCTCTCCCGACGCGACCTTCGGCGTGGGGCTGCGCCTTTCCGCCCAGGCGCTGGAGGAGCTTCGCGCCCCCGATGCCCGCGCCGAACTCAAGGAGATCCTGGCGCGGGAGAACTATCGCGTGGTGACCATGAACGGCTTCCCGTTCGGCCCCTTCCACGGCATTCCGGTCAAGCAGAACGTCTACCAGCCCGACTGGAAACAGCGGGCCCGGCTGGACTACACCTGCTGGCTGGCCGACCTGCTGGCGGAACTCGGCGTCGCCGGCGATACCGTGAGCCTGAGCACCGTCCCCGGCACCTACAAGCCGCTGGCCGAGGGAGCCGAGGCCCAGATGGCCGACAATCTGCTCAAGGCCGTCTCCCACTGCGTCGAGCTCGCGCGCCGGACCCGGGTGACCATCACCATCGCCCTGGAACCCGAGCCCCACTGCTTCCTGGAGACCATCGAGGAAACCTTGGCGTTCTTCCACGACTGGCTCTATTCCGATGCTGCCGCCGGCCGCTTGAGCGAGCTCAGCGGGCTGTCGATCGACGAGGCGAAACAGGCGCTGCCGCGGCATCTGGGCGTCTGCTACGACGTGTGCCACGCGGCGGTGGAATTCGAGGACCCGGCCGCCAGCATCGAAGCCCTGCGCACGGCCGGCATTCCCATCCACAAGCTGCAGCTGAGCGCGGCGCTGCGGATCCCGAAATTCGACGCCGCGAAGCGAGAGGCGCTGGCGCCGTTCTGCGAACGGACCTATCTGCATCAGGTCGTGGTCGCCAGCGAAAGCGGACTGGTGCGATACGCGGACCTGCCCGAGGCGCTGGCTGACGAGGCCCGCATCGACGGCGAGGAGTGGCGGATTCATTACCACGTGCCGATCTTCGTGGAGGCGATCCCGCCGTTCGAGACCACGCAGTCGTTTCTCGCCGACATTCTCGCCCTTCATCGTCAGCAACCGATTTCGCAGCATCTGGAAGTGGAGACCTACACATGGCAGGTATTACCGGAGACTCTACGCACCGAGAGCGTGGAGAAGGCGGTGGCGCGGGAGCTGACCTGGGTCAAGCAGCAGCTGATCTGAGACCGGCCGGTGCGATAACAGCGGACTCGACGACACTGCGTTCGAAAACCAGCGTCTGGCTGGAGCTAGGGCGGGTTTCCAATCTCCCCACGGTCTGGAGCAACGTGCTGGCCGGCGCCGTGCTGGCCGGCGCAAGCGCCGGCGCGCTCTGGCAGTCCACCACCGCCCTGCCGTTGTTGCTGGCTCTGACGCTGTTCTATCTCGGCGGCATGTATCTCAATGACGCCTGCGATGCCGAGATCGATGCCCGCGAGCGCGCCGATCGCCCAATCCCGCGAGGGGACGTCGACCGCCTGACCGTCGCACTGCTGGGAGCCGGGATGCTCGCGCTGGGGAGCCTGCTGCTGTTCATGAGCCATCTCTCCGCCGGGCTGACAGGGCTGGCACTGATCGCCGCGATCCTGAGCTATGACTGGTGGCACAAGCGCATCGGCTGGAGCCCGCTGCTGATGGGGGCGTGCCGTCTGCTGACCTACCTGACCGCGGCGCTGGTCGTCACCAATACGCTCAACGACATGGTGGTCTGGGGGGCGATCGGCCTTGCCTGCCATGTCATCGGCCTGACCTACGCCGCTCGCCAGGAGGCCTACGACCGGCTGGGCGCGGCCTGGCCGCTCGGTGTGCTGGCCGTGCCGGTCGTGTTCATGCTGGCCACCATGCTGACCGGACCCGAACCCTCGCTGCTTGCCCTGGCGCTGTGGCTGGGCTATCTGGCCTGGGGAGCGCGCTGCCTGATGTGGCTGTTCCGCCGGGCGCCGGGAGACGTGCCTCGCGCCGTCGTGGGTCTGATCGCCGCCATTTCGCTCTATGACGCCACGCTGATGGCGGCCATGGGCTCGACCGCCATGGCATGGCTGGGAGTGCTGGCCTTCGCTGCGACGCTGGCGCTGCAACGGGTGACTTCCGGGACCTGAGGTCGGGCGCGGTCGGCGTCACTATTCCGAAGTGAACAAGGCCGGGCAGACANNTGTCTGCCCGGCCTTTCTGTCATGCGTCATTCCACGTCAGGATTCGGCGTGGCGTACACTCGTCTCAGGCGCTGGTGACATCGGTAGCGGTCTGGCGTGACGCCATGTCGATCTCGTCGCCCTCGAACACATGCGCCAGTACCAGCGCCTTGAAGTCCGTCGCGTCGACCGCGCCGTCGGGCAGTAGGCCCGCTTCCGACGAGATCACCAGCGGCCCCATGGCGGGATCGTCGGTCAACCGGCCGTGGGCGCCCTTGACCAGCGCCGTGTCCTTGAGCGAGATGACATCCAGCAACTGGCGCATGCCCAGCTTGCGCTTGGCCAGACGCCACCCGGCCGACAGCTTGGGCGACTTCAGCGCCGGGTCGAAGAACAGCTCCACCGGGTCGTATCCCGGCTTGCGATGAATGTCGACGGTGCGCGCGTAATCCGGCGCCCGGGCGTCGTCCAGCCAGTAGTAGTAGCTGAACCAGCGATCCGGCTCGGCAATCGCCACCAGCTCTCCCGAGTTGGGGTGATCGAGCCCGTGCTCGCGTTTCTCGCGATCGCCCCAGACCGCTTCCACCCCCTTCAGCCCTTCGAGCACTGCCCGGACCTTCGGAATCTCTTCGGGATCGCGGACGTAGACGTGCGCCACCTGATGATCGGCCACCGCAAAGGCCCGCGACGCGCCGGCATCGAGCTGTTCGCGCTCCTTCTCCCGGCGCACCGCGACCAGGCCCGCCCTGCGCAGGGCGCGATTGATGTGGATGGCGTCACGCACCGGCGTGATTCCGTACTCGGACACCACGATGACCCGTCGTCCTTCCCGCTCGGCCGCGTCGATCAGTTCGCCGCACAGGGCATCGACATCGCGGAGATCGCGCTGCAGTTCGGGGTGTGACAGATCCGGCCCCAGCCGCTGGAGGTTGTAGTCCAGATGCGGCAGGTAGGTCAGCGTCAGCGTCGGATCGCGGGTTTCCATGACATGGCGCGTGGCATCGCTGATCCAGCGACTCGAGGAGATGTCCGCCATCGGCCCCCAGAAGGTGAACAGCGGAAACGTGCCCAAGCGCTCGTCGAGTTCGTCGTGCAGCGCCGGCGGATAGGTGTAATGTTCGGGCAGCTTGCGACCGTCGGCGGGATACATCGGCCGGGGTGTCGCGCTCCAGTCCGCCGTCGAATACATGTTGTACCACCAGAACATCTTGGCGCAGGTAAAGTCGGGATTCTTCCGCTTGCCGGCTTCCCAGATCTTCTCCCCCGCCACCAGCCGATTGGACTGGCGCCAGAACCACACTTCGGACAGATCGCGAAAATACCAGCCGTTGGCCACGGCGCCATGCCCGCTTGGCGGCAGGCCGGTCATCAGCGTCGCCTGAACGCTGCAGGTCACCGCAGGTGTCACGGTATTGAGCGGCCTCGATCCGCCACGCTCGGCGAGACGTTTAAGGGCCGGCGTATGCTTGCCGACCAGTTGGGGGGTCAGCCCCACCACCAGAATGACGAGAGTCTTATTCATGATTTCTGCCTGCCGATTCAGCCATGGATACCAACCGTCACGAGACGATCGAAACGATATGTAAAGGCTGCATATCAGCTGGGAAGGCGCCAGACAATCGGCACGAGTTCCGACACGCCATTTTGAGGCGTTATCAGGAAAAAAGCGGTGGTATTGCCGACTCTAAGGATCAGAAATACCGATTTTAAAGAACCAGAAAACCCACGCCAAAAAAGGAAATCATCTTCGAATGACGGGCCTTCAATTGGCCAGATAATTGAGCTTGGGGATTGTTTTATCCAGCCGATAGAGTAACGCCAACGACAATCGTATCGGGACGCTTACATGACCGTTACATGCTTCGAACTTCTCCGCGACTGGATCTGCCGCCAGGCGCCCGATCAGGCCAATTGGCTGGATGACCGCTATGCCGCGTTCAGCCGGGGCGCCAACGAGCAGGATCTCCATCTCTTCCTCGGCCTGGCGCCGAGACGACTGGGCAAGCAGGACCTGATGCTGTCGCCGGCGGATCTGGCGCTGGCGAACCAGGCCTATCCCGGCTGGAACCCTGCGGGCTGGAGCCTCGACGGCGCGGCCCGCGTCGCCGCCCTGCTCGCGTTCGAGGGCCCGCGCCCGTTCGCCGCCATGTTCCAGGATCTGGTCAGAACCGCCGATGCCCGCGAACTGGTCACGCTGTATCGGGGTCTGGCGCTCTATCCCCAGCCGGAATCACTCGAATTCGAAGTGGGCGAAGGGCTGCGCTCCAACATGCGGGCGGTGTTCGAGTCCATCGTTCATCACAACCCCTATCCGCGCGATCACTTCGACGAACATCGCTGGAACCACATGGTGCTCAAGGCGCTGTTCATCGGCAGCGGGCTGGGCGCCATCGTCGGCCTCGACGAGCGCGCCAATGCCGAGCTGGCGAGAATCCTGCTCGACTACGCCCAGGAGCGCTGGGCCGCGGGGCGTCAGGTCAGCCCGGAGCTGTGGCGCTGCGTCGGCCCGTTCGCGGAGCGGGTTTCGGCCTACGCGGCCCTGCAGCGCGCGCTGGCGGGAACCCCGACGGAACGCGGCGCCGCCACCCTGGCGTTGATCGCCGCCGATACCCCCGCCGCCCGAGATCTGCTGTCGACGGCACCGGACACCGCCGCGCTGGCGGCAGACGGCCGCCTCGACTGGAACCACCTTACCCTCCAAGAGGCCGCCTGAGATGTTCATCGATCCCCACGCCCACATGGTGTCCCGTACCACCGACGACTACGAGGCCATGGCCGCGGCCGGCATCGTGGCGCTGGTCGAACCGGCCTTCTGGGTCGGCCAGCCGCGCACCTTCGTCGGCACGTATGTGGACTATCTCTCGTCGCTGGTCGGCTGGGAGCGCTTCCGCGCCGGGCAGTTCGGCATTCGCCACTACTGCACCATCGGCCTCAACTCCAAGGAGGCCAATAACGAAGCGCTGGCGGAAGGCGTCATGGAGTGGCTGCCGCGCTTTGCCATGAAGGAAGGCGTCGTCGCCATCGGCGAGATCGGCTACGACGAGCAGACACCGCTGGAAGACAAGTATTTCCGTGCCCAGTTGACGCTGGCCAGAGAGCTCGGGCTGCCGGTGATGGTGCACACGCCGCATCGCGACAAGAAGCGCGGCACCTCGCGCTCGATGGACGTGTGCGAAGAGATGGGGCTGGATCCTTCCTGGGTGGTGATCGACCACAACAACGAGGAGACGGTTCGCGAAACGCTGGACCGGGGCTACTGGGCCGGCTTTTCGATCTACCCGTCGACCAAGATGGGCAACGCGCGCATGGTCGAACTGCTCAGGCAGTACGGCGGCGACCGCATCATCGTCGACAGCGCCTGCGACTGGGGGATTTCCGACTGCCTGGGCGTGCCCAAGACCGCACGGCTGGCGCTCGAATCCGGCATCGCCGAATCCGTGGTGCGCCAGGTCACCTACGAAAACGCGCTCACCGTCTACGGCAAGAGCGGCCAGATGCAGGCCTCCGACTGGCTGAATCCACCGCCCATCGACCAGCGCACCCTGTTCGAGGGCAATTCGATCCTGCGTGGCGGCCGCGATCCCCTGGTCGAGACGCCGGTCCGGCATCGATGCGACAGCCTGCACGGCGACGATCTGCTGATCGAGTAGCGCCCGCGACCTCGAGCCACCTCCGCCATTTCCAACCGGACTGGCACCCGACGCCTCTCGACGGCAAAATGCGGGCAACTACCGCATGCCGTCGAGAGGAATCTCATGTCTTCGCCGACCGATAACGTCGTCGCCGAGTCGAACACCGAAGCGAGGCAACCGGACACCACGCTGGCCATGATCGTCTACGCCCTGCTCCTCGGCGTCTTCGTGACCGGCATCACTCCGGTGATCGGCGTGATCATCGCCTACGTCTATCGCGGCAACGGCCCACGCTGGCTGGACGAGCACTATCGCTACCATATCCGCACTTTCTGGATCGGGCTGCTCTACGCCTGCATCAGTTGGGTACTGGCCTTCGTGCTGGTCGGTTTCGTGCTGATGGCGCTGCAGGCCGTGTGGCTGATCGTGCGCTGCGTCATCGGATTCAAGGCATTGCAGGAACGTCGCGCGCCGGACAAGGTCGATAGCTGGCTGTGGTAAAGCCCGGGTGTGAAGGCTGGGTGGTGAAGCCCGGATGACAAAGACGCCAACCAAAAAAAGAGAAACGCATGATCGAAGGTCTGCAAGCCCGCGCCATTCATGGACTGTGGCGCCTGCTGTCCCACTGGCGGCTGAAGACGATATGGTCACTGGCGGGGGTCGCCAGCCGGCTGCTCTACGCCTTCTCCCGCCGTGAGCGCCACGTCAGCCGGCGCAATCTCGAAGTCGCCTACCCGCAGGACAGCAGCACCCAGCGGCGTGAACGGGTGCGTGAAAGCCTGCGCCACTCCGCGGCCACCATGCTGGAGCTCGGCTTTGCCTGGATCGCCAGGCCGGAACGCGTCGAGGCCGCCATTGTCGAGGTTCACGGCCGCGAGCTGCTGGACGACGCGCGGGCCGAGAATCGCGGTGTGATCGTGCTGGCGCCGCATTTCGGCAACTGGGAAGTGCTCAACTTCTGGCTATCCAGCCACTTCCCGTTCACCGCCATGTACGAGCCGCCCAAGATTGCCGATCTCGACCCCGTCATCCGTCACGGTCGCGAACGCATGGGGGCGGAGCTGGTGCCGACCAATCCACGAGGCGTCGCCGCCCTGCTCAAGGCGCTCAAGCGGGCCGAAGCCGTCGGCATCCTGCCCGATCAGGAGCCCAGCTGGGGCAGCGGGGTCTTCGCCGACTTCTTCGGCCGCCCGGCCTACACCGCCACGCTGCTGCCCAAGCTGGTCGCCCGTACCCAGGCTCGTGTCGTCACCGGCGTCGCCAAGCGCCTGCCCGACGGTCGCGGCTTCGCGATTCATTTCCTAGCCGCCGACGAACGGGTCTACGACACCGAAGAAGCCACCTCGGCCGCCGGCGTCAATGCCTGTGTCGAATCCGCCATTGCCCTCGACCCGGTCCAGTACCAGTGGGAATACAAACGCTGGAAGAAGACCGAGCAGGAGCAGCAGAAAGTCCCCGGGTATCGCCAGCAGCGCCTGTACAGCAAGCGCTGATCGTCGTCGAAGGACCGGCGTCGCTGGAAAGCCCTTCGTCGACGAAAACCGCGTTACTGCTCCAATCCGCCGAAGCGCCCGGCCTGGTAATCGTCGATCGCCTCGACGATCTCCTCGCGGGTATTCATCACGAACGGGCCGTGGGAGACCACTGGCTCGCCGATCACATCGGCATGACCGAACAGCAACCGGGCATCGCTGGACGCGTCGATCTCGACGCCATTCCCTTCACGGTCCAGCTCGACCAGATGCCGTGGTTCGACCGGCTCGTCGCCCACGGTGACCTCGCCGTCGACGACATAAAGGAACACCTGCCGCCCGGGCACGACCGGCAACTGCTCGCTCGTGCCGGCCGGGAGCGCCAGGGTCGACATGAACACGTTCGTCTGGCTCTCGATCGGCCCGACCGACTTCCCGCTCTCGAATTCACCCGCTATCAGGTTCAACTCCCCGCCGCCGGGCAGGGAAACCGTCGGAATCGACTCGCACTGCAAACCGGTATAACGCGGCTCGCTCATCTTCAGCCGCGCCGGCAGATTGATCCACAGCTGCAGGATCTCCAGCGGCCCGCCGTCGCGCAGAAACTCGGGCGGCGAGACCTCGGCATGGACGATGCCGCTGCCCGCCGTCATCCATTGCACGCCACCGGCATGAATGACGCTCTGATGCTCGGCGCTGTCGGCATGCGCCAGCGAGCCCTCGAGAATGAAGGTGACGGTTTCGAAGCCCCGATGCGGATGCGGCCCGAACGGCAGCCCGCGATTGTTGGCGGGGTAGACCTGCGGCCCGTGATGGTTGAGGAACAGGAACGGATCGAGCTGGTCGAGCCCCGGACCCGGCAGTGGCCGGCGGGTCGTCAGATCGCCGATATCGTCGCGGATGGCCGGGTGCTGGGCGATGACGCCGCGTGGCGTGAAGGCAGACATAAGAGGCTCCTGAATAGAATCAGCAAGAAGTCTAGGTCACACCTACCGCAAAAAAAGCGAATGATTTACGTCCAATCATTGCATGGAGTCGTTTTCACCACGGCACGGTCTCGCCGAAGCGGTCGAGATACTCGATGCCCGGCCGGCTTCTCTTCTCCAGCAGGACATCGACGATCGGCGGCACCGCCTCTTCCATCGTATAGGGCGCGTCATCTCCACCCAGGTCGGTACGAATCCAGCCCGGCGCCATCACCAGTACTGCCCGCCCGGTAGCGGCGTGACGCGCCGCGAAGCTGCGCATGAACATGTTGAGCGCTGCCTTGCTGCCCCGGTAGAGCTCACGCATGCCGTTCTCGTTGTTGGCGATGCTGCCCTGCCCGGAAGACATTACTCCGATTAGTCCTACCGCCGGCACCAGGCCCTCCAAACGCTCGATCACGCGCATCGGACTGAGCGCGTTGGTGATCATGACCTGGGTGAATTCCTCGGTGGAGATGGTGCCGGTGGCCTGATCGGGATCCCGGTTGGTGGTCCCGGCGTTGACGAAAAGCAGATCGATCGCGCGTCCCTTCAAGCGCTCTTGCAACGCTTCGATCTGATCCGGTGCCGTGATGTCGAGGGTTTCGATCTCGACCCGGCCAGGGTTGCCGTCCGCCAGGGTGTGCAACGGCGTCTGCTCGGCGCCAGCGCGAACCGTACCGATGACGTCCCACTCGGTCTCCGGCGTCGTGCCTCGCGTCAGCAGCTCCGCGGCGATGGCGTGACCCAGCCCCCGCGAGGCGCCCACGATCAGGGAGGTCAGGCGATTGGCAGATGTCGTCATGGGAAGTGACCTCATGGATGTTGGGTTCATCTCCAAGGATGGAGGTCGGCGTGACAATGCACCAGACGCACAGAATGCACATAATCATTGCACCAAACGCTAGTCCAGAAGCAGGGTCTCGGTTACCGTGAGTCGATGAACGATATCGATTTGAACCTCCTCATCGCACTGGATGTGCTGCTGGAAGAGGGCAGCGTGACGGCGGCCGCGAAGCGCTTGAATCTGAGCGCGTCGGCGATGAGCCGCACGCTCAAGCGTCTGCGCGAGGCGACGGGAGATCCGCTGCTGGTGCGGGCGGGGCGCGGGCTGGTACCTACCCCCCACGCCTCCTCACTGCGCGATCGCGTTCATGAACTGGCGCGGGAGTCGCGGTCGGTCCTGCGTCCACGCCCACACGACCTCGATCTCTCGACGCTGGAGCGGACGTTCACCCTGCGCACCAACGCGTCGTTCGTCGAGCGCTTTTCGGTGCCGCTGGTGAATGCCATTGCGGAAGCCGCGCCGAGGGTGTGCCTGCGCTTCGTGCCCAAGCCGACCAAAGCGATAGAGCCCCTGCGTGACGGGCAGCTCGACCTCGAGATCGGGGTCATCGAGACCACCGCGCCGGAGCTGCTGACACGGGGGCTATTTCAAGACCGCTTCGTCGGCGTGGCAGGCGAGGGACACCCGTTGCTCAATGGCACCATCACGCCGGAACGCATTGCCGCGTGCCGGCACGTGATGGCGTCTCCCAGCGGCGAATTCACTGGACCGATGGAAAACGCGTTGAGCGCACTCAGCCTCGACCGGGAATTCGGCGTCATCGTGCCGGGCTTCTCGGATGCCCTGCGGATCGCTCGCCACACCGATCGGATCACGCTGGTACCGCACTCCTGCCTGATGCCGGTGCGACGGCATGAAGATCACAAGCCCCTGGTGGCGTTCGAGCTCCCCACACCGATCGATCCGTTCACGATCTCGGCGCTGTGGCATCCGCGGCTGGGTGCCGACCCGGCTCATCGCTGGTTCCGGGAACTCGTGATCTCGACCTGCCGCGCGGCCTATCTGGAACGTTGATTTCCCGGCATCGATCATCCGACCTCCCCGGTGCCGGTTGCCGCCAACGCCTCCTCGATCAACGCCACCAGCGGCGACTGGGTCGGCGAGAGGCGCGAAACCATCACCAGTTCGCGGTAGAACGTCTGTTCTCCCAGCGCCACGATCCTCACCGGCAGCGGTTGACGGTGCCGCCAAAGCCCGGTCAGCGGAATCAGCGCGACGCCCAGGCCGCACTCCACCATGCGGGCGATGGCGTCGATCTCGTCGAGCTCCAGCCGGATCGCGGGGCGCAACCGCTGTCTTTCGAGAAAGCGCACCACCTGACGGCCGCCGAAAGAGCCCCGGTCGTAGAGCACCAGCGGGTGGCTTTCGAGCAGCGATTCCACCGTGCCGCCTTCGACATCGGGCGGTGCGATCAGCACGAACGGTTCGCGAGCGATGACGCGGGAATAGAGATCGCCGGGGAGCGCGAACGGCGGGCGGACGATCAGCGCCATGTCCAGGTCGCCCTTGTCGACCTGATCGAGCAGCGCCAGCGAGACACCGGGGACCACGCGGGTCATCACGCCCGGCGCCTCGCGGGTCAGCGCCTGCAGTACCTCGGGCAAGGCCCCGCTCTGCAGGCTGGCGATCGCGCCGAGATGCCACTCGCCGGTCAGGCCGTCCGCCCCGGAGTGCCGGATCCGCTCGGCCAGCGCCAGCATCTCGTTGGCCTGCGGCAGCAGCCGGCGTCCAGCCGCGTTGAGTCTGACGGCACGCCCGGTGCGCTCGAACAGCGGCTCACCGATATCGGCTTCGAGATTGCGGATCTGGGCACTCACTGCGGACTGGGTCAGCCCGACGGCGCTGCCGGCGGCGGAGAAGGTGCCGTGACGGACGACGGCGAGAAAAGTACGAAGTTCTCTCAGCATGGCGAATCGCGACGGGAAGAATCCAGATTATTTGATGGCAGACAGCAATATTATGCGCTTTTCATCAAATTTATTCGCCGTCAGAATGCAGTCACTGTCATCACCGATCCATTCCATCCAAGACAATCAGGAGCTTTTCCATGGCGCTGTCCCCTTTCCACCTCGCCATTCCGGTCCACGACCTGCCCGCAGCCCGCAAGTTCTACGGCGAGACCTTCGGTCTCAGCGAAGGCCGCTCCAGCGAGCAGTGGGTGGATTTCGACTTCTATGGCCACCAGCTGGTGATCCACGAGCATCCCATGACGCCGTCGCAGGAGTCGGCCCACACCAACCCCGTCGACGGTCATGACGTGCCGGTACCGCACTTCGGCATCGTGCTGAGCTGGCCGGAATGGGAAGCGCTGGCAGAGCGCCTGAAAGGCTTCGGCACCGACTTCGTGATCGAGCCCTATATCCGCTTCAAGGGCCAGCCCGGCGAGCAGGCGACCATGTTCCTGCTGGATCCGTGCGGCAACGCGCTGGAGTTCAAGGCGTTCAAGGACATGGGCCAGCTGTTCGCCAAGTGATCCCTCTGGCAACGCCCAGACGATGACGAGGCCGCCGACTCCGAACTGACTTTCGGAATCGGCGGCCTCGTCGTTTTTCTCGTCGTTTTTCTCGTCGTGCTTCTCGCCGTTCCCACTTCAGGCGCGTCGCCTCTCGAGCGGCGCTGGCGTCAGGCCGTCTCCAGCCGTCTCAGATGCAGAGCGCCAATCGCCAGCGCAGCCAGCAGCAGCACCGCGATGAACAGCGCAACACCGTTCCAGCCGCCCCAGTACCAGAACGCCCCGCCCAAAGTGCCGGCGACGCTGGAGCCGAGATAGTAGCTGAACAGGTAGAGCGAAGAGGCCTGCCCCTTGGCCTGCCTGGCGCGCTGGCCGACCCAGCCGCTGGCCAGCGAGTGCGCCGCGAAGAAGCCGAAGGTGAACACCAGCATGCCGATCAGGATCAGACTGATGGGCTCGAACAGCGTGATCGCAAGCCCAACCAGCATCATCGCGATGAACAGCCAGAAGATCCGCGGACGCCCGAGCTTGTCGGCCAGGGAACCGGCCCAGGCCGAGCTGTAGGTGCCGGAAAGATAGGCAACCGACAGAACACCGACCAGCGCCTGGCTGACATGATAGGGTTCCGCCAGCAGCCGAAAGGCGATGTAGTTGTAAAGCGTGACGAAGCCGCCCATGAGCAGGAAAGCCTCGAGGAACAGAAGCGGCAGCCCGCGATCCTTGAACTGCACAGTGAAGCCGGAAACCACGTTGCGCCAGTTGAGCGCCCGCGGCGTGAAATGCCTCGACGGCGGCAGCCAGCGCATGAACAGCAGCGCCGCGACCAGGGCCACCACACCGATCGTCGCGATCACGATGCGCCATGGCATCCAGTCCACCATGACGCCGCTGATCAGGCGCCCGCTCATGCCGCCGATGGAACTGCCGCTGATGTAGAGCCCCATCGACAAGCCGATATAACGGGGGTGAATCTCCTCGTTGAGATAGGTCATCGCCACCGCGCACAACCCGGAGAGCGACAGCCCCGCCAGCCCCCGCATGACCAATACTCCCGTCCAGCTCGGCATCGCCGCGGCAATCAGGGTACAGACCGCCGCCGCCAATAGCGCCACCGACATCACCGACTTGCGCCCCACCGCGTCCGAGATCGGCCCGGTGATCAGCAGGCCGATCGCCAGCATGCCGGTGGCGACCGACAGCGACAGGCTGCTGGTGGCGGCGTCGATGCCGAAGGCGTCCGACAGGATCGGTAGCAGCGGTTGGACGCAGTAGAGCAGCACGAAGGTCGAGAAGGCACCGAGGAACAGTGCCAGCATGGTCGGCCGATAGCCGCGCTGACCGCGTTCGATGAAACCGCTTTCGGCGGCTTCCGCCTCGCGCGCCAGCCGATGATTGGCGGCCTGGGTGGCATTGTGGATGTCGGATGAGGTATGGCGGGACAACCCGATTCTCCCGAAGACGATGGCTGGCGCCGGAGTGCCATGGTCGGCCCGTTGCGCCGAGTTGATTTAGATCTTGGTAGGTTACGCCGCCACCATTAAGCTTTCTAATATATTATTCGATGCTTTTGAGAGGTTTCGCGACTCAATGGAACTGCGCTATCTGCGCTACTTCGTCGCCGTGGCCGAAGAGCTGCATTTCAGCCGCGCGGCCGCGCGGCTGGGAATCTCGCAGCCGCCGCTGAGCCAGCAGATCCAGGCGCTGGAGCGCGAGCTGGGCACACGCCTGCTGACACGGACCAACCGCCGCGTCGAGCTGACCGAAGCCGGCCTGGTCTTCCTCGACGAGGCGCGCGACATCCTGGCACGAACCGAACGCGCCACACGGCTGGTTTCCCGGCTCGGGCGTGGCGAGGCCGGCCAGCTGCGCATCGGCTTCACCACCTCGGTGCCCTTGAGCCCGACGCTGCCGCGTACGTTGATGCGTTACCGCCAGCGCTATCCCAATGTCGAGCTGCGCATGCACGAGCTCAACAGCCAGCGCCAGGTCGCCCCGCTGCTCGAGGGCGACCTGGATATCGGCATCATGCGCCCCGCCACCCTGCCGGATGGCCTCGACGCCTTCACCCTGATTCGCGAACCGCTGATGGCCGTGGTCAACGAGCAGGGGCCGCTCGGTGGCAGCGCGCTACCGCTGACGCTCGAAGCCTTGGCGGCTCACCCCTTCGTCTATTTCTCGCCTGCCGCCGGCACCGGCCTGCTCGATCAGTTCAATGCCCTGTTCGCCAAGCGCGGCCTGACGCCCCGACTGGTGCAGGAGGTCGGCGGGCCGAACACCATTATCAGCCTCGTCGCGGGCGGCATGGGCGTGTCGGTTCTTCCTGCCTCGTTCCAGCACATCCGGATCGACAATGTCCGCTATCGTCCGCTGAGCGATGCCGACGCCGTGTCCGAAGTCTGGCTGACTCACGCCCGCCATCACCTGACGCCCCAGGCCCGATCGTTCATCGATCTGGTCCAGCGCCCCGTCGACCCATGACGCCTTCCCTCCTCGCGGGCCCGGCCGTGATCGCCGCCCTCACACAACCGGCTTGACCTCGCTCGCCCCTCGTCACAGACTGCCCGTGGCGATGCACGATATCGCCAGCTTGACGGGGTGCCGGTGGAACCGGCTGAGATCGCCCTGCGCCGGGATTCATTCGACGGCGCCACGGCGGATCCCGACGAACCTGATCCGGCTAGTACCGGCGTAGGGATCAAGCGGAAACCGTGGCGTGGGAGAAGACTCGTCCGTGCCGGTTTCCCCCTCCTGCGCTGTGCGCCGGCCTGACCCCGATAGCCTTGGCAAGTACGCCTGGCAAGTCATGCCACGGAGCACAACCGAACATGAAATCCCCACAGTTTCTCTCCGAAACCGCTCGCGTCGACAGTGCCGCCATCGCGCCGCTACCGGCCTCGACCAAGATTTATGTCGAAGGCTCGCGTCCGGATATTCGCGTGCCGATGCGCGAAATCTCGCTCTCGCCCACGCAAACCCGAAGCGGACTCGAACCCAACGCCCCGCTCACCGTCTACGACACCTCCGGCCCCTACACCGACCCGGCTGCCGACATCGATATCCGCCGTGGCCTGCCGGAACTGCGTCGCCAATGGATCGACGAGCGCGGCGACACCGAATGGCTCGACGGCCCCAGTTCGACCTACGGCCGCATTCGTGCCGAGGATCTGCGTCTGTCGACGCTGCGATTTCAGCTCCAGCGCACGCCGCGTCGTGCCCGCATGACAAAAGAGGGACGGGGTGCCAACGTCACCCAGCTTCACTACGCCAGACAAGGCATCGTCACGCCGGAGATGGAATTCATCGCCATCCGCGAGAACCAGCGCCGGCGGCAGGCCCGTGCCCTCGATACCGATCCCATGCTGGATCACCAGCACCGGGGAGAGTCCTTCGGTGCCGAGCTGCCCGACGAGATCACGCCGGAGTTCGTGCGTGACGAAGTCGCCCGCGGCCGGGCGATCATTCCCGCCAACATCAATCACCCCGAGAGCGAGCCGATGATCATCGGCCGCAACTTCCTGGTGAAGATCAACGGCAACCTGGGCAACTCGGCGGTGACCTCCTCGATCGAGGAAGAGGTCGACAAGATGACCTGGGGGATTCGCTGGGGCGCGGACACGATCATGGATCTCTCCACCGGCCAGAACATCCACGAGACGCGGGAGTGGATCATTCGCAACTCGCCGGTGCCCATCGGCACGGTGCCGATCTACCAGGCGCTGGAGAAGGTCGACGGCGTCGCCGAGAACCTGACCTGGGAGATCTTCCGCGACACCCTGATCGAACAGGCCGAACAGGGCGTGGACTACTTCACCATCCATGCCGGCGTACGCCTGCATCACGTGCCGATGACGGCCCGGCGCGTCACCGGCATCGTCTCGCGCGGCGGCTCGATCATGGCCAAGTGGTGCCTGTACCACCACCGGGAGAGCTTCCTCTACACCCACTTCGAGGAGATCTGCGAGATCATGAAGGCCTACGACGTCTCGTTCTCGCTGGGCGACGGCCTGCGCCCGGGTTCGATTGCGGACGCCAACGACGAGGCCCAGTTCGCCGAACTGGAAACCCTGGGCGAGCTGACCCGGATCGCCTGGAAACACGATGTCCAGGTGATGATCGAAGGCCCAGGCCACGTGCCGATGCAACTGATCAAGGAGAACATGGACAAGCAGCTCGAATGCTGCGACGAAGCGCCCTTCTACACGCTCGGCCCGCTGACCACCGATATCGCCCCGGGCTACGATCACATCACCTCCGGCATCGGCGCGGCGCAGATCGGCTGGTACGGCTGCGCGATGCTCTGCTACGTCACGCCCAAGGAGCACCTGGGCCTGCCCAACAAGGACGACGTCAAGACCGGCATCATCACCTACAAGATCGCCGCCCACGCCGCCGACCTCGCCAAGGGGCATCCCGGCGCGCAACGTCGCGACAACGCGCTGTCGAAAGCCCGCTTCGAATTCCGCTGGGAGGATCAGTTCAATCTCGGTCTCGACCCGGACACCGCCCGCGCCTATCACGACGAGACGTTGCCCAAGGACTCGGCCAAGGTGGCGCACTTCTGCTCGATGTGCGGGCCGAAGTTCTGCTCGATGAAGATCACCCAGGAAGTCCGCGAACGCTTCGGCGACGATGCCGAAGCGCGCCATGAACGCGACGCCGGCATGGCGGAACAGGCAGAACGCTTCAAGCGCGAAGGGAGCGAACTCTACCGGGAGGTGTAGACGCTCGCGGCGTCGGGCATCGTGCCCGACGTCTGCGGCTTGGCTTGGCTTGGCTTGGCTTGGCTTGGCCCTCAGATCGTGCCCTGCGCTTCCATTCGGCACAGCTCCTGCAGCGGCGGAATCGTGTCGTACATCTGCTGATCCAGCAGTTGCCACACGATGCCCACGGTGGGCTTGTGGGGCGCATCGACTTCGATCGTGCGGGTCGGCGTGAAGATCACGTCCGAAACGGTATCGAAGACCTCCGGATGCAGCTCCTCCTCAAGTACCTGGCAGTCATGGACCAGGGCCGCCGAGGGGGTATTCACGTCGATGTTGCCGATGCGATAGAGCATGCCCCACTCGGCATCGAAGTAACCGTGGCCCTTGCCGAAACGAATGCCGGCTTCGTTGATCGCGCCGGTGCCCGTCACCATGAAATCGGTCTTGGGCCGCTCGTGGATCTCCGTCAGCGAGATCGGCCGTCCCATGCGCTCCATGCCGTCCAGCGTCGCGGCATAGAGGTACATTTCCTCCGGAATCTCGGCGGGATCGAGCAGCCAGAAACCGCGCTTGATCGAATAGGTCGTCATCAGCACCGTCTTGCCGTCGAGCAGCGCCCGGTGACGCAGCTCTTCCAGGCAATTGTCCGGCGTGATGAAAATGGTCGATGCCTGTTGATAGAACGGATGGGCGACCAGGCGACGGGTCGCGTCCTCCCGGTTCTGGAAGTCGGCGATGAACTCGCCGAAATCGAAGTGAAAGCGACTGTCGGGAAAGGCGACCTTGCGCAGATTGGCGAACACCCGCCGACGTACGTCGGATTTATGATTCATATCGACCTCAGGCTCTGAATGAGATATTGGCGTTACTGTACGGGCGTCATCGCAAAGCGCTTCAGCACGCGCTGCTCGATGACGGTCACCATCAGATAGAGCAGCACCGACACCAGGACGGCGGCGACCACCACGGCCCAGACCAGGCCGTAGTCCAGCGATCCGCGAGCGACGTTGAGCAGATTGCCGATGCCCGTTCCGGTGGCGAGCCACTCGGCGATCATCACGCCCAGAAAGGCCCGCGGCGCCACCAGCCGTGCGGCGGCGCACAGATACGGCAGGCTCCAGGGCAGCGACACCAGGCGGATCTGCTTGAGCCGGGAGCCGCCCAGCGCGCGAACGCAGTCCTGCGTCGCTTCCGGCACCAGCGCCATTCCCTGGGCCAGGGTGACGTAGGCCGGGAAGAACGTGACCGAGATCGTGATGGCAAGAATCGTCGCGCCGTCACGACCGAAGATCAGCACGATCAGCGGCGTGAGCGCGACCAGCGGCATCGACTGGCTGAGCAGCGACAGCGGCATCAGCACGCGCTCCAGCACCGGACTGAGCGTACCCAGAATGGCCAGCAGCAGCGCAAAACCGAGCCCCAGCGCCATCCCGGCGAGACACCAGGGCAGCGTCTCGAGAAGCGCTCCCCCGATGATGCTCGCGAGGCTTTCCGGCCGCGTCGAGGAGAACAGCTCGGCGGCCAGGTCGACCGGCGTGCGCAGCACGAAGCCGGACACGCCGGCCTGCTCGAGCCCCCAGACCGCCGCCCACCACGCCAGCAGCGGCAGCACCACCGCGACCAGCGTGATCAGCCACTGCGTGCCGGCACCACGCGCGGCGTCTCCCTGACTGCCCAGACTCTCCTGCGTCGGTGCCTGAGCGCCTACCCAGCAGCGCGCGACGAGCAGGATCGCGACGTAGAACAGCGCGCTGATCGCGGTCGCGACCAGGCCGATGCCCCACAGCCGCTCCGGATCGCCGCGCCCCAGCGAACCGATCAGATAGTGGCCGAGCCCCGCACCGGACCCGCTTCCGAACTCCGCCAGCAGCGAACCGAGCACCGCGTTGGGTGCCGCGACCCGCAGTCCGGCCAGCAAGGTCGGCAGCGCGTGGCGCAGCCGTACCCAGCGCAGAGCCGCCCAGCGCCCGCCGCCATAGAGGCGAACGACGTCGAGCAGGCGCGGATCGATCCGGGTCAGGCCGAGCACGGTGGCGACCATGGTCGGGTAGTAGGTCGCGAGCGCGGCCAGCACGATCCTCGGCGCGTCGCCATCGAACGCGATCACCAGGATCGGCGTCAGCGCGATCGGCGGCATCGCGAAAAGGGTAACGTTGATGCCGCTCAGCAGCCGGCCGACGGGGCGCCAACTGGCCATCAGAAAGCCGCAGAGCACGGCGACGGCGTTGCCGACGAGGAAGCCGATCAGCGACGTGCGCACGGTGGCCCAGATGTGCGGCGGGTAATCGCCCCAATCCTCGACCAGTTGCCGCAGCACGCCGCTCAGGCTGGGCAAGGCGCCATCCGCCACCCAATGCAGCCGCCCCGCCACTTCCCACAGCAGCAGCAGCGCCAGCCAGCCGATCGCGATGGTCGTGCGCTGTCGTCGATCACGCATCGTCGTTCTCGTGGTCGAACATCAGCTGCAGGATCTCGGCCTCGAGCTGGCGACACTCGGCGCTGTTGAGCAGCGACAACGGCCGCTCGCGCTCGAACGGCACGTCGATGACCCGGCCGATCCGCCCTGGTCTTCCGGTCATGACCACCACCTTGTCGGCGAGGAAGATCGCCTCGTCGACACTGTGGGTCACCATCACGGTGGTGACCGGGCGCTTGAGCCAGAGCTTCTGCAGCTCGCGGTTCATGCTGCGGCGCAGGATCTGGTCCAGCGCGCCGAAAGGCTCGTCGAGCAGCAGCAGTTGCGGCTCGCTGACCAGCGCTCGGGCAATGGCGACGCGCTGGCGCATCCCGCCGGAAAGCTGGCCGGGCAGCGCCTGCTCGAAGCCTCCCAGGCCGACGAGTTCGATCATCTCCTGCACGCGGCTTCGGTCCGCCTCGCTCATCCGGCCGATCACGTCGAACGGAAAGCGCACGTTGGCTTCCACGCTGCGCCAGGGCAGCAGCGACGCATCCTGAAAAGCGATACCCAGCGCGCCGCGTTGCTGCAGCGTCCGCGGCGACAGGCCGCCGATCCGGATCGTGCCCTCGCTGGGCTGATCCAGCCCCGCCAGCATGCGCAGCAGCGTCGACTTCCCACAGCCCGACGGGCCGATCAGGGCAATAAAGCTGCCGGCCGGCGCCTCGAGAGAGACGCTGTCCAGCGCCAGCAGCGCTCGGCCATCGACATCGAAGCGACGGCTGACGTCCTCGATGCGCAGATCCCCTACCGTCACGCCGCGATTTCCTCTAGCAACGAGGTATCGAAATTGTCCCGCGAGGCCTGGATACCGATACGTTCGAGTGCCGTCAGGCAGCGCTCGATATCGGCTTCGGCCATCGAAAAGATGCCGTTCGGGGACTCGATCAGCGATTTCTGCGCCTGATTGAAGAAGATTTCGTTCTCGATAGAGCGGCCGTTGCCCTGGAAGAAGCTGTCCGCGAAAAGCGGCGGGTAATAGGCAGGATCCTTGAAGTTCTCCTGCCAACCCTGGCGGCTGGCCCGCAGCCAGGCCACCAGGTCGTCGCGGCGTGTCTCGAGGGTATCGCGCGTCACCACCACGGTGTCGTTGAAGACCGGAAAGCCATGATCGTAGAGCAGGAAGCTGACGGCTTTCTCGCCCTGCAGGCCAATCGTGTAGGGCACGTTGGTGACGAAGTCGAGCGAGGCGTCAATCTCGCCCTTGAGCAGCGGTGTCGGGTCGTAGGCGTAGGGCACGATGCGCACGTCGTTCGGCGAAATTCCGTTGGCTTCGAGCATCGCTTCGACCGCCAGACGGTTGACCGGCGGCACGGCGAGGACCTTGCCGACGAGATCCTCGGGCTTCTCGACCGGGTTGCTGGCCAGGCTGACGATGCCCGCCGGGTTCTTCTGATACTGCGTCCCGATGATGACCAGCGGCGCGCCCTGCTGCGTCACCGCCTTGAGCGTACTCTCCACCGTCGTCAGCGCTATCTCGGCGCGGTTGGAAAGCAGCGCCCCTTCGGGAATGACGTCCGGGCCGCCCGAGCGATAGTCGAGCGAGAGCCCCTGGTCGGCATAGAAGCCCTTGTGCCGCGCGACGATATAGCCGAGAAATTCGGCATCGTTGACCCAGGAAGCCTGCATGCCGATCGACGTACCCTGGCCGCTCTGAGCCATCGAGAACGCCGGCCATCCCAGAGCGCCCGCCAGGGCACCGGAACCGGTCATCTGAAGGAAACGCCGTCTGCTGAGCGTCATCGCTGTATCCTCGTGTCGTTGTTCGTTATCTCGACTGATTGCTCGTTGTCTCGACTCGTTCGTCGCTTCGCCGCAAAGTCGAACAGGAAAGATGGGGTGTGACGGCAGTACGACGCTGCCCAGTGCCAGTTTCTCTCCATGCCGGCCCGCCTGCCTACGCCAGCCCCAGTGCTCGCTGCAGCTCGCGCAGCGGTGGCATGGCGTCGATCTCCGTCTGCATCAGGCGCTGCCAGTCGATACGCGCAGGTCGTGGCGTCTGGCGGTTTATCTCGAGCGTGCGCGTTGGCGTGGCGATCACGTCGAGAACGACATCGCGCTCGCCGGGAAAGAGCTCTTCCTCGACCACCTGAACGTCGTGGACCAGCGTCCAGATCGGCGTGGTGTCGTCGACCAGGCCCAGTTCGCGAAAGAGCAGCCACTCGAGATCGAGAAAGCCGTGACCGCGCCCGAAGCGCACGCCGCTGGTGGCGACGGCCGAGGCGCCGGTGACGATGGCATCGAACCCGCCCAGCGCGACCAGCGATTCCAGCGAGAGCGGCTTGCCGAAGTGTTCGAGGCCGTCGAGCCAGGCGGCAAACCTGGCTTCGCCCCGGGGCACCGAGCCGGGCTCGATCCAGAAAAAGCCGCGTGCCATGCCGTGGGTCGATACCACCAGGCTCGTGCCGGATTCGATCAGCTGCTGACGCAGGCCGGCCAGGCTGTTGTCCGGCGTGACGAAGACATGGCGCACGTCACCAAACCGCGCATCGTCGAGAATACGGCGCAGGGCCGCATCGGAGCCGACGAAGTCGGGAATGAATTCGGAGAAACGCATGTGGAAGCGGGAATCGGGTATCGCGACATCTCGCAGCCGACTCCAGATTCGTTCGCGGATCGCACGCCTGGCCAGCACTCGAGCGCCCTCTTGGAAGCGTTTGGAACCTTTGGTTTCAAAATAATGCTACACTGAAACCGTAGTTTCTAAAAGATCGCTAGCGGAAAAATCGGCAGGCTCCGCCTCGTCATGAAGCCCCGCCAGAAAGACGGACGCGCCTATGTCTACGAGATTGGTTCTCGCCATCCAGGAACATTACGAACAGCTCTCTCCCAGCGAACGCAAGCTGGCGACGCTGATACTGGATCGGATCGACGACATGCTCGCCTACTCGGCCAAGGAGATGGCCGATATGGCGGGAGTTTCCAAGGCCACCGCCGCCCGCCTGTTCCGCAGCCTCGGCTATCGGGACTTCAGCGAGGTCCGGGCGCAGGCACGGGAAGAGCGCAATCGGACCCAGCCGTTTCGCAACATTCCTTCGTCCGGCGAGACGAGGACATCGGCTCGTGGCCTGACGGTCGCGACGCATCTGCAAATGGAAACGGACAGTCTGGCGCGAACCTTCGAGGTCACGCGCAACGACGAACTGGTCAAGGCAGCAGATGGGCTTGCCACCGCGCCACGTGTCTGGCTTCTGGGTCTGGGCGTGGATCAGGGTCTGGTCTACTACATGCGTCCGCTGCTGAGCCGTATCCGCACGGATGTCTTCTCTCTCGGGGCGCAAAGCGGAACCTGGGCGGAGGAGCTGGCGATGCCCTCGCCGCGTGACGTCGTGCTGCTGGTCCTCTCGCAACACCGCCCGGCGATGCTGGAACGCGCGATGGAGCAGCTCACGCTGTCGCGCGTCACAGTGATGGCCGTCGTCGACGTGCGCAATGCCGCCTGGGCACGGCGCTTTTCCGACAACGTGCTGCCCTGCTACAGCACCGGCGGGCCATACGGCTATTCGGCGATGAGTCTCATCAGCATGCTGCACCTGCTCGCCCATACCACGGCAGACAGACTGGGCGACCGTGCCCTGCAGCGCACCCACCTCATCGACGATATCTCCGAGGCGCTGGATCCAGGCTGATTCGGCTACCCGCTCCGGGGTTAGCGGCTTAGTCAGGCGATTTTAGACCATCGAATGAATCATCTAGAGATTGCCCACCGACTCGGTAGAATGCGCGGTCTTTCACTTATTGGCCATTAACAACGCAGCCGGAGCCGTCTCATGTCAGAAAGATCTTCACCGCAATCCTCCGCCCGGCCAAATCTGTGGCGACGCATTCCCCTGTGGCAAAAAATCATCGCGGGCTTGGCATTAGGGATCCTGGCAGGCGCACTAATGGGCGAGCAGGCCAGCATGTTCAAGCCGCTCGGCGATATCTTCATCAACGGCATCAAGATGCTGATCGTGCCGCTGGTGTTCTCGACCCTGGTCGTCGGCATTACCGGCATGCGCGATCCGCAGAAGATGGGGCGGGTCGGCGCGCGAACGATCGGGCTCTATCTGGTGACGACCGCTTTTGCCATCGTCATCGGTCTGGTCGCGGCGACGATCTTCCAGCCCGGCGTCGGTGCGGATGCGTCGATGAGCGCGGCGCAGCAGGCGGGCGAGGCGCCGTCGCTGGTGGATATCGTGGTCGGCCTGGTGCCTTCGAACCCGCTGCAGGCGATGATCGAAGGCAATATCCTGCAGATCATCGTCTTCGCCATCGGCCTGGGCATCTCGCTGATGCTGATCGGCGAAAAGGGCGAACCCGTCGTGCGCGTGTTCGAAAGCTTCGCCGAAGCGATGTACAAGCTGACCGCTATCGTCATGGCGTTCGCGCCGTTCGGGGTGTTCGGCCTGATGGCCAACGTCTCCGGGCAGTATGGGCTGGACGTGCTGCTGCCGCTGGCCAAGGTCATCGGCGTGGTCTATCTCGCCTGTATCGTGCACGTGCTGGTCGTCTACACCGGGCTCTTGAGCCTGATCGGTCGCCTCAACCCGATGCGCTACCTGCAGGGCATCCTCGACGCGCTGGTGGTCTCGTTCTCGTCGGCCTCCTCTTCCGGCACGCTACCCGTTTCGATTCGCTGCGCGCAGAAGAACTTGGGCGTATCGGAAGGCGTGTCGAGCTTCGTGCTGCCGGTGGGCGCCACCATCAACATGGACGGTACCGCCATCTATCAGGGCGTGGCGGCGCTGTTCGTCGCCCAGCTGGTCGGCGCCGACCTTTCGATGATGGACTACGGGATGATCGTGCTGACCGGCACGCTGGCCTCGATCGGCACGGCGGGCGTGCCCGGCGCCGGGCTGATCATGCTGTCGATCGTGCTGGCGCAGATCGGCCTGCCGCTGGAGGCGATCGGCGTCGTTGCCGGCGTGGACAGGATCCTTGATATGGCGCGCACCAGCGTCAACGTCGCCGGCGACCTGATGGTGACGACACTGGTCGCCAAGAGCGAGAAGGAACTGGATCTGGACGTCTACAACCGGCCCGGTAAAGCCTGACGGATCATATCCTTGCGGCTCTCGCCCAAACGATAGCGGCCCCGCATAGTGCGGGGCCGCTGCGTGAAGAGTCTCGAGTGGGCTGCTGGTGTCGAAGACTCGATGTTTCCGGGATTCAGTGATAACTAGTGGCGTGGTTTGGTGGCGTCCTTCAAGTTGCCTTTGGCGGACTTGGCATCCCCCTTGGCCTGTTGAGTCTTGCCTTTACCTTCGAGTTCGCGATCCTTGGTCATCTTGCCGGCGGCCTCCTTGACCTTGCCGGCTGCCTTGTCGACCTTGCCTTCCGTCTTGTCCGACTTTGAATGCGTCGTCATCGCTGCTACCTCGCTTTGCGTGGATATCCTTATCCGCTCGCCGTCATTCGGTTACCGAACGCTTCGGCAACGGCGGGCGTGTCTTCAGAATAGTTCGCCGCGGAAAAGCCGAAACGGAAGATTGGTAACGAATTGTTCGTGAAAAACGGAGGGACAGCTGCCTGCCGGGATGATCGTCAGGGAGTCGAGGGGAACGGATAAAAGAGAGAACGGCGGATCGACGAGAGCCGCCCGGAGGTGGGCGGCCCGAGGGGAGATCAAGTGCGGAAGATCAAGTGCGCGAGGTCACTTCCAGCAGATGATAGCCGAACTGGGTCTTCACCGGCCCGTGAACTTCGTTCAATGCGCCATTGAAGACGACTTCGTCGAATTCCTTGACCATCTGGCCGCGGCCGAACGTGCCCAGCTCGCCGCCCTGACGCCCGGAGGGGCAGGTGGAGTGCTGACGGGCCACGTCGGCGAAGTCGCTGCCGGCTTCGATCTGCTGCTTGAGTTCGAGACACTTCTGTTCGCTGTCGACGAGAATGTGGCGGGCGCTGGCCTGTGCCATGAGATCACTCCTGAATCTTGCTCGTTGGGAAAGCGGGCATTCTACGAAACCCCGCCGCTCGCCGTCACCGACAATCGACACCATCAGCCGTTTTCAGCCAGCAAGACGATTCGAACGGCAGCGCTGGCGGGCATGGCTTGAGCATGGCCGGCATCCGCCAGAATCAGCCGAATCGCCGCTCCAGGTAGCGGTTGATATCGGCGGACTCGTACATCCACTCCACGGCGCCGTCCTCTGTCTCGATACGCAGGCACGGCACCATGGTGCGGCCACCGCCCGCCATCAGATCCTGGCGATGCTGGGGATCGCGCTGGATGTCTCGCAGCTCGATGGGCAACGCCAGCCGCTCGATTTGGCTGCGCACGCGCTGGCAGAACGGGCAGCTCATGAAGTGGTAGAGCGCGAGACGCTGGCAGGCGCGGTCGACTTCGGCCTGATGCTCCGCGGAGCGAACGATGGGAGTCGCTGAAAACATGCGTTTGAGTCTCCTGATAATCGGGGTCATGTGGACTCGCTACAGAGGAAAGCGCGCCACGATTCCCGCAGCGCCGGTCATGGTCTTCAGTGTGTCAGAGGAACGATTGGCCCGCCAACGAGCGAGCGTTATATGATCAGGAAACCTTCTTTCCCAACCAGCGAGCTCATCATGTCCGACGTCATCCCTTCCAGCCTGCGCCGCTACTGCTCTTCTCGCGTTCAGGAAATGCCCGACAACCAGATCGTCGCGGTAGCGGATCTCGCCCGTCACGACGCCTCGGTCGTGCGGCTCTGGATTGGCGAAGGCGATCTGCCGACGCCTGCCTACATCAAGCAGGCGGCGATGGATGCACTGGAAGGAGACGATACCCGCTACAGCTACTCCCAGGGCTTGCCCGAGCTTCGCCAGGCGCTCTCCGACTACCACCGCCGGCACTGGCAGGTCGACGTCGCCGCCGACCGGTTCTGCGTCTCCATCGGCGGCATGAACGCCGTCACCATGGCGATGCAGGCGATCCTCGACGAAGGCAGCGAGGTGATCATGCCGACGCCGGCCTGGCCCAACGCCAGGCAGATGATCGAGATCGTCGGCGGGGTCAACGTACCGGTCGCCTTCGATTTCCACCCGGACGGCAGCATCGAGCTCGACCTGGAAAAGCTGTTCGCGGCGGTGACCGATCGCACCCGCGCCATCTTCATCAACTCGCCCTCCAACCCGACCGGCTGGCGCATGCCGCTCGAGGATATGACGCGGCTGCGGGACTTCTGCCGGGACAAGGGGCTGTGGATCGTGGCCGACGAGGTCTACAACCATTTTGTTTACGATAAAGGGGTCGACGACAGCAAGGGGCCGGCCGCCTCCTTCCTGCAGATCTGCGAACCACAAGACCGGCTGCTGGTGACCAACACCTTCTCCAAGAACTGGTGCATGACCGGCTGGCGCGCGGGCTGGGTCACGTTCCCGCAGGGCATGGATCAGCTGTTCGCCCGTCTTTGCCAATACAACACCACCGGCGTGGCGCCGTTCGTTCAGCGGGCCTGCATCGCGGCGCTCGAGCAGGGCGACGACTTCATCGCTCATCAGGTCAAACGCTGCCAGGCCTCGCGGGACATTCTGGTCGAGGGGCTGACCGCGCTGGACAGCGTGACCGTGTTCTCGCCGCAAGGCACCTTCTACCTCTTCTTCAAGGTGCATGGTCTGGACGGCTCGAGCCTGGACACGGCCAAACGTATCCTGCGGGAGGCCAAGGTCGGCGTGGCGCCGGGCAGCGCCTTCGGCCCCGAGGGTGAGGATTATCTGCGAATCTGCTTCGCCATCGACCCGGAGCTCGCCAGGGAAGCGCTCGATCGGCTGGTGCCCTTCCTTTCGGCGCTGGCTGACGCACCGCAAGGCGCTACCGTCTAGTCGGTACGCTGAACGACACTGCCCGGCCTGATCGGCCGGGCAGTCATGAGGCGGGCTGTGGATTGGCAGCCGATCAACAGGCCGCCAGGCGCTTTTGCAACTCGCTGCGGCGAGATTCCGGCATGAACGCGACGTCGATCGCATTGCCCGCCAGTTGCTTGAACATCGCCTGATCCCAGTCGAACGCCTCGAGACAGGCGAGGTAATTGTCCAGCACGCCGCCGCCGAAGTAGGCCGGGTCGTCGGAGTTGAGCGTCACTTTGAGACCCTGCTCGGTGATATGCGGCAACGGATGGTCGGTCATCTGCTCCACCACTTTCAGCCGTACGTTGGAAAGCGGACAGACCGTCAGCGGAATCTGCGACGCCCGCAGCCGTTCGACGAGGGCGGCATCCTGCAGGCAGGCGACGCCATGATCGACCCGGCAGATATCGAGCACGTCCAGCGCCTCGCTGATGTAGGCCGCCGGCCCCTCCTCGCCCGCGTGCGCGACGCGCGGAATGCCCAGCGCCCTGGCGCGTTCGAACACCGCCGCGAACTTGGCCGGCGGGTTGCCCATCTCCGCGCTGTCGAGACCCACGGCGTCGATCAGCTCGTAGTAGGGTGCCGCCTTCTCCAGCACGTCCATTGCATCGCTCGCGTCACGATCCCGCAGGAAGCTCATGATCAGCGCCGTGGTCATGCCCCAGCGGCGCTCCGCGTCTCGCATGGCGCGGCGCAGCCCCTCGAACGGTGTCGCCAGCTCGACGCCACGGCTCAGGTGCGCTTGCGGATCGAACGACAGCTCGACATGCACCACGCCCTCTGCCTGCGCGCGCTCGAAGTACGCCATCGCCAGGTCATGGAAATCCTGCTCGGTGCGCAGCACCCGCATTCCCTGGTAGTAGAGATCCAGAAACGACTGCAGATCGCTGAAATCGTAGGCGGCACGCACCTCGTCCACCGTCGCGTAGGGCAGCGACACGTTGTTGCGCGCCGCCAGCGCAAACATCAGCTCCGGCTCCAGCGAACCCTCGATATGTAGATGCAGTTCGACCTTGGGTAATTCACGCAGCCAAGTCTTCACGAGCGCTCCTCGCCAGTTTGAGTGGATGCGTTTCAGGATGCCGAAAAGCACGCGTGGTGGAAAGCGTCGGGCGAGCGCCGTCGTCTGTCGGCGTTCCCGGCTCATACCCGCGTCGTCAACACCTTGATCCCCAGCGCCACCATCGCCAGGCCCAGCACCCGGTCGATCCAGTGGCTGAAGCGCTTGAACGCGCGGTGGATCGGGGGCGTGGAGAGCAGCAGCGCCACCGCCGAGAACCACCCCAGCTGGATCAGCATGATCCAGGCGCCGTAGATGGCGATCTGGTAGAGCGGCATCGACGGCGACAACACGATGGTGAACAGCGAGACGAAGTAGATCGGCGCCTTGGGATTGAGCGCGTTGCAGAGAAATCCCATGCCGACGGTGCGCAGCGCCGAGCGAGGCGGTGCCACCTTCGGCGTCACCGTCGCCGTGTCGGTCGCTGCCGGGCGCGAGCGCAATCCCGAAATCCCCAGATAGAGCAGATACGCGCCGCCGATCAGCTTGATCGCCCATAGCGCCTCGGCGGAGTTGGCGATCACCGCTGCCAGCCCGAACGCGGAATAGACGATGTGAATCGACAGCCCCAGCGCGATACCCAGGCTGCACAGGAGGCCGATGCGCTTGCCGTGATTCAGCGTCTGCTGGGTGACCAGCACGAAGTCCGGCCCCGGCGAGGCGGCCGCCAGCAGATGCACGAAAGTGATGACGATCAGGCCGTGTAGCATTTCCATGACGATTCCTGAGATGCTGGAGAGGAAGACGATTGAGCGATGCCCGAACATGATCGAATATTTTCGCCATCAAGCCTACTGCAACCTGTGGTCGAACCATCGGCTGTTGGCTGCCTGCGCCCGCTTGTCCGACGAAGCCTTTCACGCCAGGCGGAGCAGCTTCTTCCCGTCGATTCACGCCACGCTCAACCATATCCTGATCGTCGATGCCTACTATATCGATGCCCTCGAAGGCGGCACGCTCGGCCAGCGCGCCTTCGATGACGAGCTGCCCCACTCTTGTGTCGACACGCTGTGGCCAGCCCAGGAAGCGCGGGATAGACGCTTGATCGCGATCTGTTATGCGCTCGACGAGGCTTCGCTGATCGCCGACGTCACGCTCGAGCGGGCCGACCGCCAGCAGCGCGAGCCGGCGCACCGGGTGCTGGCGCATCTGTTCGTGCACCAGACGCATCACCGCGGCCAGGTTCACGCCATGCTTTCGGAGACCGATGTCGCCCCGCCGCAGCTCGACGAATTCTTCATGACCCAAGAAGCGCCGCTGCGGCGAGCCGAATTCGAGGCGCTGGGCATCAGCGAAGCGCAGGTGTGGCGCCCGCTTCGCTGAAAGCTTCAGCCCAATTTCCGGTGCGCCTCGGCCAGCTCCGCCATGTTGTTGAAGCGGAAGTCGACCGTGGGCATGTCGCCGGGGTTCATCGTCGCGCCGAAGCCTTGCTTGTTGTGGCGGCGATAGATCCAGCAGTTGGCGAGGTCGTGACGGTTGGCGGGCTGGTGGTCGTGGAACATGCTCTCGGCGGTGTGCAGAATCTGCGACTTGTCGATGCCGCGCTCACCGAGCTTTTCCAGCATGTAGTCGAAATTGCGCGGCGACGGCTTGTAGGAGCCGATGTCCTCGGCGGTGTAGACCGCGTCGAACTCGACGCCGAGCTTGCGCTGGCTGTAGGCGAAGCTTTCGTTGTCGACGTTGGAGAGCACCACCAGCTTGTAGTGCTGCTTGAGGTAGGCCAGCGCCTCGGCGGTGTCGGCGAAGGCCGGCCACTGCTTGACGAAATCGCCGTAGGCCAGGCATTCGTCGTGCGTCACCGTCACGCCCCACTCCTCCGCCAGACGCTTGTAGACCACCGCCAGCAGCAGCCGGTACTGCAGATGCGGGGTGTAGCGCTGCTGGGTGGACTCGTGCCGGGCGTGCGCCTCGAGAATCTGGTCGCGGCTCAGGCCCAGTTCGCTACGCTGCAGCAGTGGCTGCAGCCCGGCCACCATGCCGCTCTCCCAGTCGATCAGGGTGCCGTAGACATCGAAGGTCAGGGTAGTGAAATCCGTCAGTTGCATGGTCGTCTCTCTGATTGAATGTCGGGTACGTTCGTGAAAGCGTAACGAGATGATCGCTCATCAATCGGCATCGTCATTGAGCAGCCGCATCGCCACCTGCAGTTGCAGCCGGATATCGGCGTCGTTCAGGTTCATGCCCAATGCCGTTTCCAACCGCTCGATGCGATAGCGCAAGGTACTGATATGAATGTCGAGCGCCCGCGCGGTCTGCGCCAGCTGGAAGCCGCTTGCGGCCAGCGCCGAGAGCGTCTCGAAGGCGTTGTGACGACGAGCCCCCTCGCCCAGCGCTTGCGAGATGCGCGCCAGAAACAGTTGCCGCGCTTCGCTGTCGCCTTCCAGCACGCGGGTGAACAGCAGCGTCTCGAAATCCCGCCGTTCGCCGGCCTTGAGCGAAGGCAGCAACCGCGCCACGTCGCCCGCTCCCCGGGCGATGGCTGCCGCCCCTCTCGCCTCGCGGCTGATCGCCAGGGCGGCTTCGCCGTCGCTCAACTCGCGCCATAGCGCCTCGGTCGAGATATCGGCGCGAACCAGGAACAACAGCTGGTTGAGGGAGACGGAGATCAACCGTGGCAGACCGAGCGCTTCGAGACGATCGCCCAGCCGGCGCTCCCAGCGCTCCCGCCGCAGCAGCCCCTCGCGGGTCAGCGGCACCGGCTCGTTGAGCAGGATCGCGCAGACGTGATACGCGCCATGGGGCTCCCACCCCTGCAACGATGCCCGCTCCAGCGCTGCCGGCGTGGCTTCGAAGCGTCCTTCGAGCAGCGAGTCGACGAAGGCGTAGCCCAGCCGGGTCTCCTGAGCCTGCAACGCCCGCTGGTGCGACAGATGTAGCGCGGAGATCAGCGCCGCCTGCTCCGCCGCCCGGCGTTCGAGCTCGCTGACATGAGAGGCCGTTTCATCGATCCACAGCGTGGCCGCCGGCGCTTCCCGAATTCGTACCGGACAGGCCAGCATCCGGCACCCGGCCTCCTCGCCGAAGGAGCGAGCCGTGGCCTCGGCCAGAAACTGGGCCTCGGTCAGCATGGTCGGCGTGGGCAGGCGCATCGTCTCAAGCTCGGCGCTGCCGCCCAGCCATTCGCCGTCCAGCCCGGTGAAGAACACATCCCGCTCGAGCAGCAGGCTCAAGGCCGTGGCGATATCGCCCAAGCTACGCGCCGTCAACGCCGAGCGGGTGAGATCGCGGTGAATGCGTTCCGCCCGTGCGATCAACTGGCCCTGCCGCGCGATCAGCCAGGCGTGCACCTCCTCGGTGATCTGGCTGAACGGAACGTCCCAGGGAATCTCCAGCAGCGGGAAGTCGAGCGATGCCGCCACGCGACGGCTGGTTTTAGGGAAAGCGGTGAGAAACCGCGGTACCGCCAGCGCCACGCCGGCCAGGCCCTTGTCGACCAGCGCCTCGATCAGCGCTCGCTCGGCTTCCGGCTCGTCGGGCCAGTGATAGCCGGTGGTCAGCAGCAGTTGGCCTTCACGAACCCAGGCAATGATGTCGGGATGATCCACCATGTGCACCCAGCGCAGCGGACGGCCCAGCGAGCGCTCGCCGGCCACCACGCGGGCCTGGCGCAGGTTGGTCTCGCGCAGCGCGGTGGCGAGGTCGAGCTCGGCCGGCAACCGCGCTGCGTTGGCTTCCCCATCCCCCATCGCCATCAGCCGTCCAGTCGCGTCGAGACGAACTTGAGATCGAGATATTCATCGATGCCGTAGCGGCCACCCTCGCGGCCGAGGCCGCTATCCTTGACGCCACCGAACGGCGCCTGCGGCACGGACGGCGCGCCATCGTTGACCCCGACGATGCCGTAGTCCAGCGCTTCGGAGACACGTGCCGCGCGCCCGAGATTGCGGGTCCACAGATAGGCGGCGAGCCCGAACGGCGTGGCGTTGGCCGCCGCGATCGCCTCTTCCTCGCTGTCGAAGGCGATCAACGGCGCGACGGGGCCGAAGGTCTCTTCCTGCATGATTCGCATGTCGCCGGTGACATCCGCCAGCACCGTCGGCGCCACGAAGAAGCCGTCGACATCGCGCGCGGCGGTCAGGCGCTTGGCGCCCTTGGCCAGCGCATCGTCGATGTGGGATTGCGCCTTGTCGCGGCCGGCCTGGCTAACCAGCGGGCCGATCTGGGTCGACTCGTCTTCCGGCTGCCCGACGCGCAGCGCGTCCACCGCGGCGGTCAGGCGCGCGGAGAAGGTCTCGAGAATGCCGCGCTGCACGTAGATGCGGTTGGCACAGACGCAGGTCTGGCCGCCATTGCGGAACTTGCTCGCCATCACTTCGGCCACGGCGGCGTCGATATCGGCATCGTCGAAGACCAGGAACGGCGCATGGCCGCCCAGCTCCAGCGACATCCGCTTCATGGTGGCGGCGGATTTGGCGTAGAGGTGCTTGCCGACCGGCGTGCTGCCGGTGAAGGTCACCTTGCGGATGCGCCGGTCCGCCATCAGCTCGTCGCTGACCGCGGCCGGACGCTCGGCGGTAATCACCTGGAAGACCTCCGCCGGCCCGCCGACCTGCTGCCACAGCCGGGCCAGCATGAGTGCCGTGATCGGCGTCTGTTCCGCCGGCTTGACGATCACCGAGCAGCCGGCCGCCAGCCCCGGCGCCACCTTGCGGGTGATCATCGCCGCCGGGAAGTTCCACGGCGTGATCGCGAGCACCGGGCCGACCGGCTGACGCAGCACAGCAAGTCGCTTGTCCGGATGCTGGGCGGGCAGGATGTCGCCGTCGATGCGCTTGGCCTGCTCGGCGTACCACTCCAGGAAGCTGGCGGCGTAGTCGACCTCGCCCCGCGCTTCGCGGATCGGTTTGCCCATCTCCCGCGCCATGGTCACGGCGAGGGTCTCCTTGGCCTCCAGCATCGCCTGGTGCCAGGCCTTGAGCAGCGCCGCGCGCTCGAATGAGGTGGTCTTGCGCCAGGACTCGAAGCCGCGCTGGGCGTTGTCGGCGGCCAGCTTCGCCTGCTCGACGCCGCAATCGGCGACCTCGGCGATCACCTCGCCGGTGGCGGGAGAACGCAGCGCGTAGCGGCCTGCCCCGTCGGCATCGAAACCGACGATGGCGGCGGGATAGTAGGCAGCGTCAGCGGGGGCCTCGAGCGGCGCGAGTGAAGAAGACGTTGATGAAGAAGGCGTTGATGAAGAAGACGTAGATGAAGAAGACATCGATCCGGTCACCTGTTCGGAAAGTAGGGAGTCCAGTCATCCTAACCGCAGGACGAACCGAATACTTCCTGCCCATGACAGGATAGAAATACGATCAAAGTCTACGAAAGGCAGGAAACCTCACACCACTTTGACTTTCGCGGCGTCGCTCTCCTTCAACCGATCCCGCCACGCCCGGCCCGGATCGCCGCTGGTCAGCAGCGTGTCGAAGTCAGCAAGGTCGGCGAAGAACGCCGCACGCATGACGTCGAGCTTGCTCTCGTCGGCGACCAGGATGCGTCGTTCCGCGTGTTCGATGGCGGCCTGCTTGGGCGCCACCTCGTGAAAGTGAAAGCAGCTCGCCCCCTTCTCTGCATGCACGCCGGCGGCGGAAATGAGCGCCTTGTTGATGCCCAGCCGGCGAATCGCGGTAGTGACGTCCTGCCCGCCAAAGGAGTCCGAAGAGGCGTAGTAGAGCCCGCCGAGCACCACGAGCCGCATGTTGGGCATATCGCGCTGGCTGAAGGCGTTGGCGACGTTGAGCGCGTAGGTGACGATGGTGACGTTCATCTCTCTCGGCAGCAGCGTGCAGAACGGCATCAGCGTGGTGCCGCAGTCGACGAACACGGTATCGCCGTCCTCGATCCTCGACGCGATCGCCTCGCACAGGCGCTGCTTGGCCTTCGCGTACTGATCCCTCTGCGCATCGAGATTGTAGGCGGCGGCAAACTGGGGGTTGTCGGCCATGACCAGATGGCCGCCGAAGGAGACGATCGCGCCGTTGCTGGCGGCAATGTCCCGCCGCACCGTCATCTCGGAGACGTCGCACAGCGCCGCCGCCTCGGCCAACGGCAGGGTGCCGTTGCGCCTGATCGCTTCACGAAGTCTCTCGAGCCGTACGGCGCTGCGGCCATTCATGACATTCTCCCGATCCTGCCTTCTGAGGGTCAGATCTTATCCCCGATCTCTACTTGAAACGCAACGCAACGAGGAGCCCGAAGGCTCCTCGTCGATGACATCCATCGCTGTCGCGTCAGAACTGCCAGCCGACACCGAAATAGTAGCCCCAGCCGGTGGAGCGCAGTTCGAAACTGTCGCCATGGCTGTTGGGAAACGGCGCCATCTCGCCGTCGTTCCACTGTCCGCCGTTATGGAAGTAACGCGCCACCGCCATGAAGCGCAGGTGCGTGAACTGGTACAACAGCACGTTGGTCGCCACGGTCGACTCGTTGGTACGCGTCGGGTCGTTATCGCCCAGATCCGAACCGAAGTCGTGGTTGGTGAAACCGACGTAGACCAGCGACGCGCCGTTATCGAAGCTGGCCAGCGGATAGGAGTAGTTCAGCTGTGCGCGGTAACCGTCCCAGGAATTCTCGTTCGCGGCGCCATAGTTCTCCCACTGGCGGCGCTTGTAGAAATTGAACGAGAGTCCCAGCGGCGAGCCGGTTTCGATATCGGTTCCCAGACCGGCGTAGAGCGTGTTCTGGCGGTTCTCGGTGTTGTGGCCCCAGTCGAAGATATAGTCGAAGGCGACGAACCACTCCTTGAACGGGCCGAAGCTCAGATCCTGGCCGGTCATGTCGTCGATCGACAGGCGCGGTTCCAGCTCCATGAAGACCGGCGAGCCCTTGTCGAAGATACCGCTGTCCGCGGCGTTACCGGTGCCGAAGAACTTGGGAAAATCGATATAGCCGTAGAGATCCAGCGGCCCCTTGCGACCGAAGAATTCGTATTCCAGATAGATATCGTCGACCTGCTGCGGGCCGAAGCGAATGTTCTTGCTGCCGATGACCGTAACGTTCTGGTGATACCAGTCGGAGAGATAGGGTCCGTCGGCCGTCTGGCCTTCCGACATCGGCCCTTCGTCAGGCGTTTCCTGTTCGATGACCGGCGCATCGCCCTGATCGTCCGCAGCCCAGACCGGCGCGGCCGCCAGTGTCATCGATCCCAATCCCAACGAGACCGACAGCGCCAGAAGACGAGATCCCTTGCCTGCCCACCGTTCAGCCGATGCCGGCTGTGCGAGTCCTTCTACCATGCCATCCCCCACTTTGTTGTTATGGCGTTTTGATGCTGATTTTTGTGACTATTTTCTCGTCTGGCCTGTGATCGAGGCGGTTAGAGAGAAAGCGAACGCATGACCCGAACATCGCCAGATCGAGCCGAAAGCACTATATATGGGCCTCTGCCTCGCCTGGAACTACTCTATGAGCTTGTGAGAATAAAAACAATAAGTGACGAGCAAAACCAAAAAATGTTAAAAACCTCTCAAGAAAAGGCATTGACCAATGCGTGAGCGGACGGCATGAAACGGTCGGCATGACATCGTTCCGTTTCATTGGCTCCGGCACGTCCTGGCATGCATTTTCGACTCATCAAGGCCAACACCAAGGACAACAACATGACACTCCTCATGGGTCTGGTCGGCGTCATCGTGCTGCTGCTGATCGCGCTGATCTTTTCGAGCAACCGCAAGGCGATCAGCCTGCGTACCGTCATCGGCGCCTTCGCCATTCAGGCCGGCATCGGAGCTTTCGTGCTCTATGTACCGTTCGGCCAGGCCGTGCTGGGCTCCGTTTCCAGCGCCGTCAGCCAGGTCATCAACTACGCCAACGACGGTATCGGCTTCCTGTTCGGCAACCTCGCCGACCCGGCCAACGTCGGCTTCGTCTTCGCCGTCAAGGTCCTACCGATCATCATCTTCTTCTCGTCGCTGACGGCCGTGCTCTACTACCTGGGCATCATGCAGTGGGTCGTGCGGATCCTGGGTGGCGCGTTGCAGAAAGTGCTGGGCACCTCGCGCACCGAATCGCTCTCCGCTACCGCCAACATCTTCGTCGGCCAGACCGAGGCACCGCTGGTGGTGAGACCGTTCCTGGCCAGCATGACCAAGTCCGAGCTGTTCGCCGTCATGTGTGGCGGGCTCGCCTCCGTTGCCGGTTCCGTGCTCGCCGGTTACGCCGAACTCGGCATCCCGATGGAGTATCTGATCGCCGCGTCCTTCATGGCGGCCCCGGGCGGCCTGCTGTTCGCCAAGATCCTGATGCCGGAAACCGAGAAGCCCGACGACCGCACCGAGCAGGCCAAGGAGATCCTGGAAGCCGAGGACAAGCCGGCCAACGTGCTCGACGCGGCCGCTGCCGGCGCGTCATCCGGGTTGATGCTGGCCGCCAACGTGGGCGCCATGCTGCTTGCCTTCATCGGCCTGATCGCAATGATCGACGGCATCCTGGGCGGCATCGGCGGCTGGTTCGGCATGGACTCGCTGAGTCTGTCGATGATCCTCGGCTGGCTGTTCTCGCCGCTGGCGTTCGTGCTCGGCATCCCCTGGAACGAGGCGATGCTGGCCGGCTCGTTCATCGGCCAGAAGCTGGTGGTCAACGAATTCGTGGCCTACATCAATCTGGCCCCGTACATCAGCGGCGACACCATCGTGGAGTCGACCGGGCAGGCAATGTCCGCCCACACCGCCGCGATCCTGTCGTTCGCGCTGTGCGGGTTCGCCAACCTGTCCTCGATCGCGATCCTGCTCGGCGGTCTTGGCACGCTGGCGCCCAGCCGCCGCCCAGAGATCGCCCGCTACGGTCTCAAGGCCGTACTCGCCGGCACGCTATCCAATCTGATGTCCGCCACCCTGGCGGGGATCTTCCTCTCGCTGGCCGGCACCGCCTGACCCAGAACTGCTTTGGACAGAATCGCTCTGGACAGGACCGCTCTGGACAGGATCGTCATGAAAATCCGGCAGACTCGCGGAAGTACTGCCGGATCCTTGCGCGAGCCAGAACACGGAAACGGCAGGAGGCCGTCGTGACCACGCCGAACATGGAGACAAGAAGATGAATAGCCTCAAGCACGCCGCCAGCCAGGCGCTGGCCATGATGGACCTCACCTCGCTCAACGACGGCGATGACGACGCCGCCATCCGGGCGCTGTGCCGCCGCACCGATACGCCGTACGGCGCCCCGGCCGCGGTCTGCATCTACCCCGCCTTCATCGAGACGGCGAACCGTGAACTGGTCGACATGGGCATGCGTGAACGCGTGCGGATCGCCACCGTCACCAACTTCCCGGACGGCTGCGTCAACGTCGAGCGCGCCTCCCGCGAAACCCGCGCAGCCGTAGCGGCCGGCGCCGACGAAGTCGACGTGGTCTTTCCCTACAAGGCCTTGATCGGCGGTGACGCCGATGCCGGCCGGGCGCTGGTGACGGCTTGCCGTGAGGCCTGCGGCGATTGCCTGCTCAAGGTGATTCTGGAAACCGGCGAACTCAAGGATCCTGCGCTGATCCGCCAGGCCGCGGATATCGCCCTCGCCTGCGGCGCGGACTTCCTCAAGACCTCCACCGGCAAGGTGCCGGTCAACGCAACGCTCGAGGCCGCCGAGATTCTGCTGACCGCCATTCGCGACAGCGGTCGCGACGTGGGTTTCAAGGCGGCCGGCGGCATTCGCTCCGCCGAGGATGCCAAGGCCTATCTGGACCTGGCCGCCGGTATCATGGGCGAGGCCTGGCTCACGCCGTCTCACTTCCGCTTCGGCGCTTCGGGGTTGCTGGATGCGCTGCTCGCCACGCTCTCCGATGACGACAGCCGACCGACGACTACCAGCGGTTACTGATCGACAGTAGTTATTGATCAGCCGCGGTTACCGAGAAACCCGCCCATCACTGCGGACCCATATCATGCTGACCCAGGAAATCATTCGTCGTAAACGCGATGGTCAGACGCTCAATCGCCAGATGCTCGATCTGGTCATGCGGGGCATCGCCGACGGCAGTATCGGCGATGCGCAGATCGGCGCCTTCGCCATGGCCGTCTATCTCAACGGCATGAACCGGGACGAGGCCGTCGCATTGACGGAGTCGATTCGGGATTCCGGCCAGGTGATGCGCTGGGACGATCTCGATCTTGCCGGTCCGGTGCTCGACAAGCACTCCACCGGAGGCGTCGGCGATCTGGTGTCGCTGGTGCTGGGGCCATGGGTCGCTGCCTGCGGCGGTCACGTGCCGATGGTCTCCGGGCGCGGCCTGGGCCACACCGGTGGCACGCTGGACAAGCTCGAGTCGATCCCCGGCTACGACGTCACCCCCAGCGACGAGACCTTCCGCCGGCTGGTGAAGGACGTCGGCGTCGCGATCATCGGCCAGACCGGATCGCTGGCGCCGGCCGACAAGCGCCTCTATGGCGTGCGCGACGTCACTGCCACGGTGGAGTCGATCCCGCTGATCGTCGCCTCGATCCTGGGCAAGAAGCTGGCCTGCGGCCTCGAGACGCTGGTGATGGACGTCAAGGTCGGCAGTGGCGCCTTCATGCCCACCGAGGAGGCCTCCCGCGAACTCGCCGAGGCGATCGTCGCGATCGGCTGCGGCGCGGGTACCAAGACCAGCGTGCTTCTGACCGACATGAACCAGCCGCTGGCCGACTGCGCCGGCAATTCGCTGGAAGTCTTCGAGGCGCTACGATTGCTGCGTGGCGACGGACGCAATGAAGAGCGTGGCGAAGGCAGGAATAGTCGCCTCTACCGGGTCACCCGACCGCTGGCGGCGGAGATGCTGCTTCAATCCGGCATCGCCAGCGATACCGAAGACGCCGAAGCCCGCCTCGACCGCGCGCTCGATTCCGGCGAGGCGCTGGAGCGCTTCTCGCGCATGGTCCACGGGCTCGGCGGCCCCGCCGATCTGGCGGAACGCCCCGAAGACCACCTCGCCACCGCGCCGATCACCATCGATCTCGACGCCGACCGGGCGGGATGCATCAGCGCCATCGACACGCGTTCGCTCGGTCTCGGCGTGGTCGAACTGGGCGGTGGCCGGCGCAACGCGGGCGATGCCATCGATCATCGGGTCGGCCTGTCGCACATCGCCGCGCTCGGCCAGCGAGTCGAACCGGGCCAGCCGCTGCTGCGCATCCATGCCGCCGAACGGGCCGATGCCGAAGCCGTCACCCAGCGTCTGCGTCGCGCCTTTACCTTGAGCGAGACGGACGACGTCGCCATCCCGCCGCTGGTCCATGCCACCCTGCGCGAAGGCCAGTCGGCATGACCGAGACGAGAGACGGACAAGAACGCGACATGCACGGGAGAAACGACATGAAACGCGCCATTTTGCTGGTTCTCGATTCCTTCGGCATCGGCAACGCGCCGGACGCCGCCGACTATGGCGATGCCAGCTCGAGCGATGCCGGCTCGGACACGCTCGGCCATATCGCCCGCTATCGCGCCGATGCCGGCCGCCCGCTCCAACTACCCAACCTGGCTCGTCTCGGGCTCTATCACGCCCACCACCTGAGCACCGGCGACTGGGCGACAGGCGTCGACGTTCCCGAGGTCGTCGAAGGGGCTTACGCCTGCGCCAGCGAGATCTCCTCCGGCAAGGACACGCCCTCCGGCCACTGGGAGATCGCCGGCGTCCCGGCGCTGTTCGAATGGGGCTACTTCCACGAACGCGAGAACAGCTTTCCATCCGACCTGCTGGAAGCATTGATTGAGCGCGCCGACCTGCCCGGCGTGCTCGGCAACTGCCAGGCGTCAGGCATGCCGATCCTCGAAGCGCTGGGCGAGGCGCATATCAAGAGCGGCAAGCCGATCGTCTACACCTCGGCGGACTCGGTCTTCCAGATCGCCGCCCACGAGACCCATTTCGGCCTCGACCGCCTCTATCGGCTCTGCGAGATCGCCCGCGAACTGCTGATGCCCTACAACATCGGCCGTGTCATCGCCCGCCCCTTCGTTGGCGAGACCCCCGAGACCTTCGAACGTACCGGCAACCGCCGCGACTATGCCATCGAGCCGCCGACGCCCACCGTGTTGCAGAAGCTGCATGACGACGGCGGCAAGGTGCTCGGCGTGGGCAAGATCGGCGACATCTACGCCCACTGTGGCATCTCGAAAGTGATCAAGGCCCACGGTCACGATGCCCTGTTCGACGCCACGCTATCTGCCATCGACGAGGCCGCCGAGCGTTCAGTGGCGAATAAACAGACACTGGTAATGACCAACTTCGTCGACTTCGACACCCTCTACGGTCACCGCCGCGACCCGGAAGGCTACGCCAGTGCGCTGGAAGCGTTCGACCGCCGCCTGCCGGAGATCATCGCGAAGCTGGAACCCGGCGACCTGTTGATCCTGACCGCCGACCACGGCAACGACCCGACCTGGAGCGGCACCGATCACACCCGCGAGCAGGTGCCCGTTCTGATCGCCGGCGACGTGCTGGCGCCCGGCAGCTACGGCCGCCGCGAGACCTATGCCGACATTGGCCAGACGCTGGCCGAGTATCTCGGCCTGTCGCCGATGGAATACGGACGGTCCCTGCTGAAAGACACCCCCGACAACGGAGACCCGTGAGATGCCCACTCCCCATATCGAAGCCCAGCCGGGCGACTTCGCCGATACCGTACTGATGCCCGGCGATCCGCTGCGTGCCCAGTTCATCGCCGAGACGTTTCTCGAAGACGCCCGGTGCGTCAATCGCGTGCGCAACATGCTCGGCTTCACCGGCACCTACCGGGGGCGCAAGATCTCGGTGATGGGCAGCGGCATGGGGATTCCGTCGCTGTCGATCTACGCCAAGGAGCTGATCACCGAGTACGGCGTCGAGCGGCTGGTGCGGGTCGGTTCCTGCGGCGCGGTACGCGACGACGTCGCGGTCAACGACATCGTCATCGGCATGGGAGCGTGCACCGATTCCGGCGTCAACCGGGCGCGATTCAACGGCCACGACTTCGCCGCCATCGCCGATTTCGACCTGACCCGTCATGCCGTCGAGGCGGCGCGTGAACGCGGTACGAAGGTCAAGGTCGGCAATCTTTTCTCCGCCGATCTGTTCTACACCCCGGACATCGAATTCTTCCAGAGCATGAAGCGCCACGGCATTCTCGGCGTCGAGATGGAAGCCGCCGGCCTGTACGGCGTTGCCGCCGAATTCGGTGCCCGCGCGCTGACGGTCTGCACCGTTTCCGACCATATTCTCAAGGGGGAAGCGCTCGACTCCCAGGCCCGGCAGACCGGCTTTTCCGAGATGATGGCGATCACACTGGAAGGTCTGTTGCGCGACGACGAGGAAGCGAAACGATGAGCAAGACGACGAACGATATCCGGGTTCCCGACGAGATCCGCCAGACGGCACTGAACGTCCGCGATCACGCCTACGTGCCCTACTCCGACCATCCCGTCGGCGCCGTGCTGATCAGCGAGAGCGGCAAGACCTACGCCGGCTGCAACGTCGAAAGCGCCAACTACAAGGGACTCTGCGCCGAGGCCAGCGCCATCGCCGGCCTGGTCTCCAGCGGGGAACGACAGATCCGCACGATCTACGTCATCGGCCCCGGCGAACATCTCTGTACGCCCTGCGGCGACTGCCGCCAGCGAATCCGCGAATTCGCCACGCCGGAAACCGAAATCATCGTGCTCGACGGCGAAGGCGCTCCGCTCAAGCACTACACCATGGACGAACTGCTGCCCGACTCCTTCGGCCCGGAGAACCTGAACAGGACCTCGGGCATGGCGACAACGCGTTGACGCCCGCTAGCCCGGGAAGCAGCAGCAGCAGGCAGAAGAAGCGATAAGAGAAGGCGCAGAAGCAGACGCGAAGAAGGAAAAGCACAACGGTGACGACTCGTCATCGAGTTTGGGTATACTCGGGTCCAACAAATGACAACAACCCTTTCTCCGCCTGGATTCGTCGATGGCCCCCGCGCGCTTTTCCGCTTTCGAGCTCCTGCTGCTGAAAAGTCGTTATCCGCCCGATACTGCATCCCTGTTGCTGCTGACGTGGGTATACGTCAACAAGCGCGTCGTGCTTGCCGAGGACCAGCGTTATCTCGAAGCGCTGGCCAACGGCTTTCGTCACTCCCATGATCTGGAAACGCTGCTGACGATCGCCCGGACCGATCTGACGGCCATCCAGCTGGCGGCCGAAGTCGTGCTGCGCGAACACGTCGATGAGCAGTCGCACCCCTTTCTGCGCCGTGCGATCGGCCTCGCCACCAGCGAGGGCGAACCGAGCCTGCGAAATCATCACATCCTGCGCTTTCTCGCCGATCTTTCCGGCGCGACGCCGGGCGATTTCGCCCGTCTGTTTCGCGAGGTGACGGGGCGTCCGCTGAAGGCACCGGACGACCCCAGCCGCCTGGCTTATTGGCATCGGGAGGACAACCCCGAAGCGGCGGCGGATCAGGAGACAAACAGAACCGACAGGGACACAAGCGAAGCCGACGGAAACAACGATGGAGAAACCGCCGAGCTCGCGCCGAAGATTCGTTGCTGGCGAGGCTGGCGGCTACGCGCCAGCGCGGCCCGGGCGCAGCGGCGGCAGCTGCGCCAGGAACGAATCCGTCTGCGTCGCCAGGCCAAGAGCCGACATCAGGCGGAAGCGCGTCAAGCGCAGGAACGTCAACGACAAGCGCGCGAGGAAGAGACCAGGCGCCAGGAGCAGGAGCGCGAGGCCGAAAGCCGGCGCCGGGAACAGGCGGAGCGGGAGGAGGCCTACCGGCGGGAACGATGGCGCCAGCAGCAACAAGAACAGAAACAACAGGAACAGAAACAACAGGAACAGAAACAACAGCAGCAGACCGCAGGAGCGGCGCGACCCCACTACCGGATCCGCCTGGCGCTACAAGTGCTGGAACTCGACGAGAACGCGTCGCCCACCGAGATCAAGCGAGCCTATCGTCGCCTGGCGCAGCGCCATCATCCCGATCGCTTTCATGGCCAGAGCGAGCTGCGCATCTCGCTGGCCTCGCAGCGCTTCCAGCGCATCAAGAACGCCTACGACTATCTGATGACGACCCTTTAACGATGACGCTCCAACGACGACTCCCTGACGACGCTCCAACGACGATTCCCTGACGAGGACGGTCCAACACGATATGCGAGATCTCTATCGCCGCCTCGGCGTCAGCAAGGACGCCCCTGCCGATACCATCATTCGCGCCGCGCAGCGCTGCAACAACCGTACCCTGAAAGCGGATGCGCTGAGCGCGCTGGGAGAGGCGACACATCGGGAAGCCTACGACGACCTCCATGACCTGCTGGGCGATCTCGGCAGGCTGCGGGCGGGCCTGGGCATGACCCATGCGCCCCACTGGCAGGGAGACGCCGCCAACGATTTTTCCGTCTTGCCGCAACGCATCGTGGTTCGCCATGAACTGCTGGCGCGGCAGCTGGAAATGGCGCTGGGAAATCACCAGACACGCTGGCGCCGCCGGGGCTGGCTCGTTCTGGCCGTCGTGGTCGGGTTGATTGCCGCGCATGTCGCCGGACGCTGGATGAGCTAGCGACCGGCCGACGGTACCTGGCTGTGCGGGCACACGTCCTGCCCCGGGCTCTTCAGCGCAACGGCTCGAGCAGCGGGCTCAAGCCGTTGTGATCGATCTCCTGCATCAGCGCCAGCAGGCGCCCGATCTCGCCATAGGGAAAGCCTTCGCGGGCGAACCAGTTGAGATAGGGGCCGGGGAGATCGGCGATCAACCATCCTTCGTACTTGCCGAACGGCATCTTGCGGGTGATCAGCTTCTTGAGGTCTTCAGACTCCATCTCGCCTCCTCTCGTGACATTGCGCGCCATTCTACACGGATGGCGCCAGCGCCGAGCCATGCGGCCAATCATGTCAGCCCAGCCATGCACTGGACGCATATCCTCATTCCCAGAAGCCGTTTGCCCAAGCAGGTACGAAGGACGTTAGGTTATACCGCCATGAGCGCTGCGCATCGGCGCCTACGATAACGATAACGGGAGACGGGAATGCAAACTTCACTCCGGCCGCTGGTATTCTGGCCGACCTTTCTGATACTGCTGGCCGCGGTGATCGCCAGCTATGTCGATCTGGATGCGTTTCTGGCCACTGCCAGCGCGCTCAACGACGCCGTTCTGACCAACTTTTCATGGCTATTCAGCCTGGGCAGCCTCTACCTGCTGATCATGGCCGTCGTCGTCTATTTTTCGCCGGTCGGACGCATTCGTATCGGCGGCCGGGATGCCACGCCTTTACTCTCCCGCCTGCGCTGGTTCTCGATCACGCTGTGTACCACCCTGGCCGTGGGCGTGCTGTTCTGGACCACCGCCGAGCCGCTCTACCACTTCATGGCCCCGCCCGAGTCCGCCGGGCTCGAAGCCGGCTCCGGCGATGCCATTCTGTTCGCGATGTCGACCATGTTCCTGCACTGGTCGTTCACGCCCTACGCGATCTACGCCGTCCCGGCGCTGATCTTCGCGCTGGCCTTCTATAACCTGCGCCTGCGCTTCTCGATCTCGAGCATGCTGGAGCCGATCTTCGGCCCCAAGGTAAAGCGCTTCGGCGGTCTGATCGACGCCATCTCGCTTTATGCGCTGGTGGCCGGCATGGCCTCGTCGCTGGGGACCGGCGCACTGACCCTGGCCGGCGGCGCGGGTCAATATCTCGGCGGCGAGACCAGCCCGCTGCGACTCGGCGTGATCATCGCCATCATCGTGGTGACCTTCGTGCTGTCCGCCGCCAGCGGCCTGCAGAAGGGGATCGCCCGGCTGTCGTCGCTGAACGCCATTCTGCTCGCGATTCTCGGCGTGTTCATGTTCATCGTCGGGCCGACGGTGTTCTGCCTGGCGCTGGGCGTCGAATCGTTCGGTGTCTATCTCGACAACTTCTTCACCAAAAGCCTGTTCACCGGCGCTGCTGGGAACGATCCGTGGCCGCAGTGGTGGTCGATCTTCTACTGGGCGGTCTGGTTCGCCTGGGCGCCGGTGGCGGCGCTGTTCCTGGGCAAGATCTCGCGGGGTTACACCGTGCGCGAGTTCCTGCGCGTCAATCTGCTCTACCCGGCGCTGTTCGCCAGCGTGTGGATACTGATCTTCTCCGGTACCGCGCTCTACTTTCAGGCTCACGCCGACACTGCCGGCGTCGATCTCTATGCCGTACTCAACGATCGCGGCGTCGAAAACGTGCTCTACGAGCTGTTCCGCCAGTTGCCGTTCTCCGAGGTGTGGATTCCGCTGCTGCTGTTCATCGCCTACATCTCCTACGTCACCGCGGCGGATTCGCAGACCGACGCCATCGGCAACCTCTGCACTCGCGGCCTGACGGCGGACTCCGATCTCAATGCCGGCGTGCCGATGAAGGTGATCTGGGGCGTGATCGTCGGCATGGTCTCCTGGGTGATGGTCAGCTTCGTCGGCATCGACGGTATCAAGATGCTCTCCAACCTGGGCGGGTTGCCCGCCATGCTGATCGTGCTGCTGGCTACCGGCTCGCTGTGGGTCTGGCTCAAGCATCCCGAACGGCTGGATGCCGTGCCGACACGCTCAACTTCCTCCCGCGCAGCCAAGGATGACGCATGAAGATCAAACAGGACTTTCCGCACCGCGTGCGTGAAATCGAGAACCAATGGATCGTGCTGACCGACGGCACCCGCCTGGCCGCCAGAATCTGGTTACCCGAGAATGCCGAAGCGACTCCGGTGCCGGCGATCCTCGAATACCTGCCCTACCGCAAGCGGGATGGCACGGCGGTGCGCGACGAGCTGACCCATCCCTATTTTGCCGGTCACGGCTACGCCTGCGTGCGTGTCGACATGCGCGGCAACGGTGAATCCGACGGGCTGATGCTCGACGAGTACGCCCCGCAGGAGCAGGTCGACGCGCTGGAAGTGATCGACTGGATCGCCAGCCAGCCCTGGTGCAACGGCAAGCTGGGCATGATGGGCATCTCCTGGGGCGGCTTCAACGGCCTGCAGGTGGCGGCGCTGCGCCCCGAACCGCTCAAGGCGATCATCACGCTGTGCTCCACCGACGACCGCTACGCCGACGACATCCACTACAAGGGCGGCAACATGCTGCTGGAGAATCTCGGCTGGGCGGCGACCATGCTGAGCTTTTCCGCCGCCGTGCCCGACCCGGCGCTGGTGGGCGAACGCTGGCGCGAGATGTGGAAGCACCGGCTCGACCACATGCCGCTGCTGATGGATCCCTGGCTCACGCATCAGCACCGGGACGACTACTGGAAGCATGGCTCGATCTGCGAGAGCTACGAAGATATCGAGGCAGCGGTCTACATGATCAGCGGCTGGGGGGATTCGTACATCAATACGATCCCGCGGATGATGGAGAATCTCTCCTGCCCGAAAAAGGCGCTGCTGGGGCCGTGGATGCACAAGTACCCGCACTTCGCGATTCCCGATCCCGCCATCGGCTTCCTGCAGGAGGCGCTGCGCTGGTGGGACTACTGGCTCAAGGACATCGACACCGGAATCATGGACGAGCCCGAGTGCACCTTCTACCTGCAGGATGGCGTGCCGCCGGCGCCCAGGTATCTGGAGCGCCCCGGCCGGTGGGTTCACACCCGTGGCTGGCCCGCGCCGGCGGATGAGGTCGAAGAGTGGTCGCTTGCGCTGGGCGACACCGGTCTGACGCCGAACGGCCGATTGAGCCAGGACCGCGCGATCGCCTCCCCGCTCACCGCCGGCTCGCTGCAGGGAGAATACATTCCACTGTGGTTCGGCGCGGACTTCCCGCCCGATCAGCGCCGCGACGACGGCCTGGCGCTGACCTTCGACTCCGAGCCCTATCTCTACGGTCTCGATATCCTCGGCCAGCCCACACTCACCGCCACGCTGACGAGTGCCGAGGATTGCGGCCAGTTGCACGTGCGCCTGTGCGACGTGGCGCCGAGCGGCGAGAGCGCGCTGATCAGCTACGCCACGCTCAACCTCAACTTGCGAGACGATCCGGGCACGATCGCCCCGCCGGTACCGGGCGAGCCAATACAGATACGCATGGCGCTGGACCTGATCGGCTACCGCCTGCCCGAGGGGCATCGCCTGCGCGTGGCGCTCTCCAGTGCCAGCTTTCCGCTGGTGTGGTCGCCGAAGAAACGCGCCGACCTCATCCTCAAGGCCGGCACGCCGACGCTGTCGCTGCCGATCTGCAAGGCGGAATACGTACCCATGCCGTTCGAGCCGCCGGAGAGCGCCACGCCCTGCCGGGTCGACACCCTGCGTGCCGGTCAGCCCAAGCGCACCATCAGCGAGGATGTCGGCAGCGGCGAGGTCACGGTGACCGTCGAGGACGACATGGGCGATATCCGCTTCGCCGATCACGGCCTGCGCGTCGAGCAGAAGGCGAAGGAAATCTATACCAGCCACCCGACCGACGCCACGCGGACCCGTGCTGATATCGAGTGGGTCTACCGCGCCAGCCGCGACGAAGGCCATGGCGATAAAGAAGCGCAGTTCGCGGTAGAAGTCACCAGTCGCTACCACCTGCACTGCGACGAACAGACGTTCTATCTCAGCGCCGAGCAGATCGCCCACGAGGGCGAGACGCTGGTCAGCGAGAAGTCCTGGACGCGGGAGATTCCGCGGACGGCGATCTGACGGTGAAAGGCCCCGCGGAGGCCGGTATCGGAGCCTCCCGTGTTATGCTCCGGAGCCGTGATCCCATGGCTCCGGATGCCTGCATGCCCTCGCGTGATCCCCTCCCGCCACTCTCCTGCCTTCGCGCTTTCGAAGCGGCCGCGCGCCATGGCAGCTTCACTCAGGCCGGCAGCGAACTGCACCTGACCCAGAGCGCCGTCAGCCGGCAGATCAAGCGCCTGGAGAGCGACCTCGGCAGACCGCTCTTCGAGCGCCACTACGATGGGCTGCGTTTGACCCCGGCGGGTGAACACTACTTTCGCGTCGTTCAGCGGCTGCTGCGTGATCTGCGTGACGAAACGGCCCGCCTGCGCCGGCGTGGCGACGATCGCCAGCTGACCCTGGCGTCCAGCCCGACCATCGCCTCGATCTGGCTGGCGCGTCAGTTGCCCGACTTCCAGCGCGCCCATCCCGATATCGAAATTCGCATCCTGACCGTCGAGGACCCGCACCGGCTGGATCTGGCGGAGTTCGACCTCGGTATCTACTACCACGTGCACAACGAGGTGGACCCGCCCGGGGTTTACGCCGATGCCATCTTCGAGCAGGAGAGCGTCGCCGCCGTCTGCAGCCCGGTCTATCTGGAACGCCATGGACAGATCCTGGACCCGGCGGCGCTGCTCACCCGGCACACGCTGATGGTGGTCGAGGATCACTATCACGACTGGCTGACCTGGGAGCTCTGGTTCCGGGAACTCGGCCTGGCGTGGCAGCCGCCCGTTCACACGCTGCGGGCCAACAGCTTCCAGTTGTTGATGAACGCGACACTGGCGGGCCAAGGCATCACGCTGGGCTGGATGCGGCTGCTGGCGGCCGAGCTGGATCAGGGAACCCTGGTCCAGGCACTGCCGCAAACCTTGCCCAGCCGCGGCCGCCTCTCTCTCTTCACGCCCGAACACCGGCACCTGACCGAACCGATGCGCGCCTTCCGGGAGTGGGTGCTGCGCTAGCCCGCCGTACGGCCAATCGCTATGAACGGCTGCCGGACTGTCTGTCTTGAACTATCTGCCTCGGGCTGTCTGGCCCACCGGTCATTGCGGATCCGGCGCGCCCGGTGCCGTCACCGATTCTCTTGGCCCGGTGCTGCCGGCAGCCACCGGCGCCTGTTCCATCACCACGCTCATTCGCGGCATGGCCAGGTCGATGCCCTGCTCGTCGAAGCGCTGCTTGAGACGCAAATTGAAGGCACGCGCCACGTCCCACTGCATGATCGGCGCCGTACGCATGCGAACCCGCAGGATGGCCGCGCCGGCATCGAAGCTCTCGATCCCCTGGACCTCCAGCGCGGACCAGATGTAGTGGCGCATCATCGGGTCGTTGCGCAGGTCCTCGGCGATCCCGCGCACGATCTCGATCGCCTCGTCGATCTTCATGTGATGGGCGATACGGATTCGCATCAACGCGATACCGAATTCCCGGGAGTAGTTCTGAATTCCCTGGATCTGGCTGAACGGAATGATATGCACGATACCGTCCAGGTCGCGCAATTTGACGGTACGGATACTCAGCGCCTCGACCGTACCCATGTGCGATCCCAGGTTGACGAAGTCGTCGATCGCCAGGGAGTCCTCGATCAGGATGAACAGCCCGGTAATGAGATCCTGGACCAGCGTCTGGGCGCCGAAACCGACTGCCAGACCGATGACACCGGCACCCGCCAGCAGCGGCGTCACGTTCACGCCCAGGTTCGCCAGTGCAATGATGAAAGCGATCACCGCGATGGTCACGAAGACGGTGTTGCGCAACAGCGGCGTGATGGTCTGGGCGCGGGCACTGGCATTGGCCCGACGACCATGGCGGCGGCTGCTGCGCAACAGCGCGTGCTTGATCGCGGTATCGGCCAGAATCCACACCAGCCACGCCACCAGGAACGTCATCCCCAGGCCGAAGACGCCCTTGGCGATCTGCTGGCCGATACCCGCCGAGCCGCCTACGGCCCAGAGCGACGAACCCCAGACCCGCATCGCCAGTTCGGCGAAGATTACCCAGCTCACCAGGTGGGCCAGCGTGAAACCGAAGCGCACCAGCCGTGACGCATACTCCGATGAGGATTTCTCCCGGGCGTTCTCGCCGCGCCGATGAATCAGCCCGGTGACGACCAGCGTCGCGATCATGAGACCCGCGGTCACGATCGCCCGGAAGAACGCGCTGCGCGAATCCTCAGCGGACAGGATCATCGCGATCAGCGAGACTCCCACCATGATCAGAATCGGGATGTGCCAGATCCGGCTGAACGCACGGATCAGTTCCGTCGTCGCACGACGTTCCTGACGCTGCGAGTAGGGTCGGTTGCGAATCAGATGCCGGATGGGGCGCCGGAACACCATGACGAAGATGCCCAGCAGCAGGGCGGCGCAGACATTGGCAACCAGCGCAACGAGCGCCGTCAGCCCTTCGCCCAGTGGCACTACCAGCGCCTCGGCATGCGCGGCATCGCCCAGCGCGACCAGCGCGCCAAGCGCGAACAACCAGCGGGCGCCACGCTGGCGCAATATGCGCAGCGCCGTGTGTCGATGGCCGTTGCCGAACAGCGAGAAGACGATTTCACAGACCGAAGAGAAGACCGCCCCGCAAAGCGTGGCGTAGGCCGCGACCATGGCCAGAGCGATACCCACCGATGCGGATTCGACCTGATGGACGGTCGTCAGCGCGACGGCGAAGCCGATGGCCAATGGCACCACGCGCCGGATGATGTGGCGGATCAGCATCCAGGTCGTCGGATCCTCGGGCAAGTGCCAGGGCAACCCAAACTGACGCACCGCCCAGCGCCAGAGCATGGCGATCAGCAACGTCACGCCGACCCACAATCCCGTCACCCACAGCAGGTCCAGCAGGATGCCCTGCAACCGCCGAGGATCGTCGAGCAGCCCCGACACATCCTTGCCCGCCTGGCTGGCCCGCGCCGACCAGTACCGAATCGGGTTGTCGAGCCCGTCCGTCTCCAGCGATGAAAACGATTGCGCCAGTGCGCCCAATAGCCCGGCCGAACCGCTCGCCTGTTCGGTATCCGCCGCGGTGACGTCGCGCAATTGCTTGAGATGGTCAAGCAAGGCCTGGCGCTGGTCGCTGTTTTCGAGTGTGGCGATGATCTGATCGAGGGAAGTGCGCAGCTCTTGCGGAGACGGCGCCGATGCCGCACTCGGCTCGCTGCTCTGACCGCCGCCCACCAGTGATGTCAAGGACTGCGCCGATGCCGGCAGACTGATCATCAACGTCAGGGCCAGCACCCACATCCATCCCAACTGTCTCAATCCGCTCACGGTGACTCCTGTCTGCATGCCTATCGAGCCTTCGATGGCTTGTCGTCGGACATCATGCTATCCAAGGGGAGTCACGACAACGCCAAACCGATTTTGGTCCTGACCTCGATGCTGCTCTATCTTCAACAGACGCGTCTGACAGAAGCCCTCTCTGGGTGTTATCTGAAACGTCGGCGCGCCTCGATCGAAGTGTCACGCAAGGATTCCTACGCAAGGAGAGCAACATGCGCCTTTCAGGCAAGGTGGCCCTGGTCACCGGCAGCACCCAGGGCATCGGCCGTGCCGTCGCCGAACGACTCGCCCAGGCCGGCGCCGATGTAGTCGTCAGCGGCAGCCGTCCTTCCGAGCGCGCCGAGGAAACCGCAGCGCGCGTTCGCGCCCACGGCCGAAGAGCCGCGATCGTCACCGGTGACATCGGCGATGTCGAGACCAACCGGCGCCTGATCGATGAGAGCGTCGAGGCCATGGGCCGGCTGGATATCCTGGTCAACAACGCCGGCCTGGAGATCGACTCCCCTTTTCTGGACCTCGACGAGGCTGACTATGACAAGGTCATGCAGACCAATCTGAAAGGCGTCTTCTTCACGACCCAGGCCTTCGTTCGCCATCTGCGTGACGAAGGCCGCGGCGGCCGCGTGATCAACATGAGTTCGGTGCATGAGGATCTGCCGTTTCCAGGCTTTACCAGCTATTGCATGAGCAAGGGCGGCATGCGCATGCTGACCCGCAACCTGGCCGTCGAGCTGGCGCCGCTCGGGATCACGGTCAACAGCGTGGCGCCCGGCGCGATCAAGACACCGATCAATTCGGCACTCGACGAAGATCCGGAGAAGCTGCGCCATCTGCTTGGCAACATTCCGCTCAACCGGCTGGGCCGACCCGAAGACGTGGCCGGCGTGGTCGAATTCCTGGCCTCGGACGACGCCGACTACATGACTGGGGCATCGCTGCCGGTAGATGGTGGCCTGCTATGGCAATATGAGGAATGATGGTGCCGCTGTTTTGCCATCGATAATGTTTTTTGCATCGTCAATGCTTTTGCCATCGTTAATGCTTTTGACATCGCCCATGTTTCGCGATCGACAAGGCTTTGTCAGAGATAATATTTTCGCCACCGACAATGTGTTCGTCACACAGGAAAAGGCATGCTCGACAGTATTCAGGTGAAGTTCGAAGACGCTGAATCCATAGACGAAGCGGCGGTCACGCCTTATGACCGTTACGGGGAGTTGTTCGAAGCGGTCGCTCTTGCCCATATCTTTCATGATTCCAAGACGTTTGCCGACTGCATCCCGCAGCTGCCACCCGCGCAGATCATGGAGGCCTACGAGCAGCAGCGAAACCGGCCAGGATTCGATCTGAGAGCCTTCGTGGCCGATCATTTCTACAGTGACATGCTCCCCGGCAAGGGCTACGAGTCCCGCCCCGAGCACGACCTGGTCACGCATATCGATAGTCTCTGGCCCATCCTCACCCGCAATTCCCGCCAGCACCCGCGCTGGTCGTCGCTGCTCGAACTGTGCCATGACTATGTCGTCCCCGGTGGACGCTTCCGCGAGTACTACTACTGGGATTCCTACTTCACCATGCTGGGCTTGGCTGCCAGCGGTGAAAATCACCTGATGTGCGCCGTCACCGATAACTGTGCCGACCTGATCTCGCGCTACGGCCACATGCCCAACGGCAACCGCAGTTACTACCTGAGCCGCTCCCAGCCGCCGCTGTTCTCGATGATGGTCGAGCTGACCGAACGTCAGGGCTTGCGGAACGCCGTCGACTACTTGCCTCAACTGGAGCGGGAGTATGCCTTCTGGATGAATGGCGAAGAGAGGCTGTCGCCCGGAGAATCTCACCGACGCTGCGTCCGTCTAGACGAGGCGGCCTGGCTGAATCGCCACTGGGACGACCGCGCCACGCCGCGGGAGGAGTCTTACCGCGAGGACTACGAGTTGGCCCAAGGCTCGGATCGCCCAGCGGAGCAGCTCTATCGCAATCTCCGCGCCGGCGCGGAAACTGGTTGGGACTTCAGCGGTCGCTGGCTGGACGACGTGCAGAATCTCGGCTCGATCCGCACGACTCACTTCGTTACGCCGGAGCTCAATGCCCTGCTGTTTCACCTCGAGCAGACACTGGAACGTCTCCATGCCATCGTTGGCGACCATCGCAAGGCGGGAAACTTTCGACGTCGAGCCCTTCGCCGGCGGGCCGCCATGGATGAGTATCTATGGAGCGATTCGCGAGGCGCCTACTATGACTACGATTTCACGCGCGGCCGCAGTAGCGTTCACCTGACGGCCGCCTGCGTCGTCCCGCTGTTCGTCGGCGCAGCCTCCGAAGCACAGGCAGAGCGGGTTGCCAATATCGTCGCCAACCGCCTCATGGCGCCAGGCGGACTCGCCACCACGGAGATCACCGATAGTCACCAGCAGTGGGACCATCCCAACGGCTGGGCACCGCTACAGTGGATGGCGACCGAAGGGCTGCGGCGCTACGGATTCACCGAACTCGCCGACGACATCGCCGACCGCTGGCTGGCCCTGGTCGAGGATCTCTATCGCCGCGAACACAAGCTGGTCGAAAAGTACGTGCTCTACCCGGGCGCGGATTTCGCTACCGGCGGCGAATATCCGCTGCAGGACGGCTTTGCCTGGACCAACGGCGTAACCCGGGCGTTACTCGCCCGACGCGCCGGGCACGAGTAACACCACCCCCAGCGGCGGTAGCGTCAGCGAAATACTGGCCGTCTGCCCGTGCAGCGGCGCATCGAGGGCCTGGATCTGCCCCATGTTGCCCAGGTTGGATCCGCCATAGCACTGCGCGTCGCTATTGAATATCTCCTCCCAGGCGCCCATGACCGGCACGCCGAGCCGATAATCGTGGCGCGGCACCGGGGTCATGTTGGCCACCACCAGCAGCGGCTCGCCGATCAGGTTCCAGCGCAGCCAGGCGAATACGCTGTTGGTGCTGTCGTCGCCCACCACCCAGGCGAAGCCCTCCGGCTCGGTGTCGCGCTGATGCAGCGGCGTCTTCTCCTGATAGAGCCGGTTGAGATCGCCGATCAGGCGCTGGATGCCGGCATGGTGAGACTCGCCGAGCAGCGACCAGTCGAGCTCGCGGTCGTGATTCCATTCGCGCCACTGACCGAACTCGCAGCCCATGAACAAGAGCTTCTTGCCGGGCTGGGTCCACATGATCGACAGGTAGGCGCGCAGGTTGGCGAACCGCTGCCATTCGTCGCCCGGCATCTTGTTGATCAGCGACCCCTTGCCGTGCACCACCTCGTCATGCGAGATCGGCAGCACGTACTTTTCGGAGAACGCGTAGACCATCGGAAAGGTCAGTTCGTGATGGGCATACGAGCGATAGACCGGATCCTTGGCGATGTACTCCAGGGTGTCGTGCATCCAGCCCATGTTCCATTTGTAGGCAAAGCCCAGGCCGCCATCACGGGTTGGCTGGGTCACGCCCGGCCAGGCGGTGGATTCCTCGGCGATCACCACCGCGCCAGGCACCTCCTCCGCGACCACGTCGTTCAAATGGCGCAGGAATTCGATCGCCTCGAGATTCTCCTGGCCGCCGTATTGATTGGGAATCCACTCGCCCTCGTTGCGCGAGTAGTTGCGATACAGCATCGAGGCCACGGCATCGACGCGAAGCGCATCGATGTGGAAATGGCGCAGCCAGTACAGCGCCGAGGCCAGCATGAAGCCGTGCACCTCGCGCCGTCCCAGGTTGTAGATGTAGGTGTTCCAGTCCTGGTGGAAGCCCTCGAAAGGATGCTCGTACTCGTAGAGTGCCGTGCCATCGAAGCGCGCCAGACCATGCGGGTCGGTAGGAAAGTGCGCCGGCACCCAGTCGAGGATCACCCCAAGGCCAGCCTGGTGGCAGGCATCCACGAAGTAGGCGAAGTCCTCGGGCTTGCCAAAACGCCCGCTGGGCGCGAACTGGCTTAGTGGCTGGTAGCCCCAGGAGCCGCCGAAGGGATGTTCCATGATCGGCAGCAATTCGACGTGGGTGAACCCCATCCCGAGCACGTAGGGGATCAGGTGTTCGGTCAGGTCGCGCCAGCTATAGGTGACGCCGTCGTGCCCGCCATGCTTGCGCCACGAGGCGGCATGCACTTCATAGACGGAGATCGGCCGGTCGGGCGCCTGATGATCGCCGCGATGGGCGATCCACTCGGCATCGTGCCAGGTGAACGGCGTGGTATCGGCGACCACCGATGAGGTGTGCGGCGGCGTCTCGGTGGCCAGCGCCACCGGGTCGGCCTTGAGCGCGAGGGTGCCGTGGGCATCGAGAATCTCGTATTTGTAGGCTTCGCCCGGCCCCAGGCGGGGTATGAACAGCTCCCAGACCCCGGCGGGATGACGCAGGCGCATCACATGCCGCCGGCCGTCCCAGCCATTGAAGTTGCCCACCACCGAGACACGCCGAGCATTGGGCGCCCAGACGGCGAAGCGCACCCCGGACACGCCATCGATTTCCATCGACTGGGCGCCCAGGCAGTGCCCCAGGTTACGGTGATTGCCCTCGCCAATCAGGTAAAGATCCATCTCGCCGAGCAGCAGGTCGAACGAGTAGGGATCCTCGGTTTCCTGCTCGCCGCCTGGCCAGCGGATGCGCAGTTTATACGGCGCAACATGCGGCAACCTGCCGGCAAACAGCCCGGGCTTCTGGATGCCCGTCAGGCTGCAACGACGCTCGCCGGTATCACGGTCGAGCACATCCACACCCAACGCACCGGGCAGGTAGACCCGCAGCAGACAGGTTTCCTCACTCTCCTCGCCACAGGCATGCACGCCGAGCACGGAAAACGGGTTGCCGTGGCTACCCCGAACCAGCGCCTCGGCATCATCGGCGGACAACCAGAGGGCGTCGTCCTTGACGGTAGTGACGTTCAGATCGGTCATTGTGACTCTCTCTTGGACAGTTGTTCGCTCGTGGACAATTGGTCGACGATGGCTGCCAGGCCGCGCAGCGGCACGCCCAGCCAGGCGGGGCGATTGGCAGCTTCGTAGGCGATCTCGTAGACCGTCTTTTCCAGCACGAACAGTTCCAGTGCGGCATCAGCGCCTTCCGGGGAAGTCCAGCGGTGGGCGATATCGGCGGTACTCTGCCAATAGGCCTCAAGGAAGGCACGACGACTGGCAATCAGGTAGCGCTCGGCGACATCATGAGTCACCTCGCTGACACTCTCGTCGCTCGACTTGCCGACAGCGGCTTCGTCCATCTTGGCGCCAGCATAGTCGAAGGAGCGCAGCATGCCGGCGACGTCGCGCAAAGGGCAGTCCTTGGCGCGTCGTTCTTCCAGCGAGCGGGCGGGTTCACCTTCGAAGTCGATGATGTAGGCATCGTCGTGGGCCACCAGCACCTGACCGAGGTGCAGATCGCCATGGATACGCGTGAGCAGACTCCCCCTGGCGCGCTGCGCCAGCGGCTCGACGGCGGACATCAGCGCATCGCGCTCGGCCAGCACCCGGTCGGCCAGTGCCTGGTCGGCTTCACTGGCATTGCCCTTGTGGCGCGCCAGCAGGTCGAGCGCTTTCTCGATCTGCTCGCGGACTCGCTGCGTCCAGGCGGTCACATGCGTTTTATCAGCCAGTTCCGGTGCGAAGTCGGGGTTATCGCTCGGCGACGCCAGCACCCGATGCAGCTCGCCCAGGCGCTGGCCCAGGGTCGTGGCGAATCCCTCGAGTTCGTCGAAGGCACTGTAGCCACTCTCTTCGGTACTGGACTCGCTCTCCTCGCCCGCCTCTCGAATCGCCCGTTCGAGCGCGTTGCGTGTCCATGACCAAGCATCGCCCTGGTTGGCGATGAAGCCCTGCACCAGCATCAGGGTCTGGGCTTCGCCAGCGGCGTTGCGGCGCGCCACCTCGCCATACAATGGCGGCACGTTCTCGAAACCCTGTTCGCTCAGGTAGCGACCGAACTCGGCCTCGGGATGCACGCCGGGCTCCAGACGCCGGAACAGCTTGAGTACCACCTGGTGGCCGATGATCACCGAGCTGTTGGACTGCTCGACGTTGTTGTGGGCGACATCGACATCCTCGGGCAGTTCCAGCTCGTCAAGCGCCGGCGTCGGCACGAAGCGGATCTCGCCGTCGGCGCAAGGCAGGCTCGCCCCGCTACGCAGCAGGTCGAGAATGCGCAGCGCGAAGGCATCCAGCCCGAGCGCATCGGTCAACAGGCCGACATCGCGCCCGCGACGCACCCGCGCCAAGGCGAGCTGCTGAGCCACGGCACCGCTGCGATCGTCCTCGCCGAGAAAGCCCAGCGGCAGCAGATAGCGATCGCTACCCTGCGAGTGCTGAACCTCGATCTCGCTTAGCAGCATGGAGTGCCGAGTATCCTCGATGCGCACGGCATAAAGGATGTGTACCCGGTCGATCCGCGACTGCTTGGCGGCAAACCAGCGCCGCTTGGGCAGGTACTTGGGCAGCGCTTCGTGCTCGAGCATGCCGCGCGACGGGGCGTCGAGGATCTCTTCCAGATGACGCTTGACGATCAGCGTGACGTAATCCGGCATCGCCTCGGGCGCCGGCACGTGCCAGGCGGGCATCGCCGTCTCGGGCGCCAGCAGGAACCAGTAGAAGCCGTAGGGCGGCAATGTCAGCAGATACGACAGCTTGCCGATCGGCGGGAAGGCGCTGCCACCGACCATCTCCACCGGCACCTGGCCGGCAAATGACGACAGGTCGAGCTCCACCGCCTGAGCGTTGCGTGCCACGTTGGCGACGCACAACAACACTTCGCTCTCGCCATTGTCGAGCACCAGCTCGCGCAGGTAGGCGAGGATATGCCGGTTGGCCGGATAGAGCGGCTGCATGGTGCCGCGGCTGAATACACGATGCTGACTGCGCACCGCCAGCAGGCGTCGCATGCTGTTGAGCAGCGAGTGCGGATCGCGGGTCTGGGCTTCGACGTTGACCGCCTGGAAGCCGTACAACGGATCCATGACCGACGGTAGCACCAGCTTGGCCGGATCGGCCCGCGAGAAGCCGCCATTGCGATCCATCGACCACTGCATCGGCGTGCGCACGCCATCGCGATCGCCCAGATAGATGTTGTCGCCCATGCCGATCTCGTCGCCGTAATAGAGTACCGGCGTGCCCGGCATCGACAGCAGCAGGCTGTTGAGCAGTTCGATCCGTCGGCGATCGCGTTCGAGCAGCGGCGCCAGGCGCCGGCGGATGCCTAAGTTGATGCGCGCGCGGCGATCGGCGGCGTAGTGGTTCCAGAGATAGTCGCGCTCCTTGTCGGTGACCATCTCGAGGGTCAGCTCGTCATGGTTGCGCAGGAAGATCGCCCACTGACAATTGGGGGGGATCTCCGGCGTCTGACGCAGGATGTCGGTGATCGGAAAGCGATCCTCCTGGGCCAATGCCATGTACATGCGCGGCATCAGCGGGAAATGGAACGCCATGTGACATTCGTCGCCCTCGCCGCTCTCGTTGCCGCCAAAGTAGGGCCGCGTGTCCTCGGGCCACTGGTTGGCCTCGGCCAGCAGCATGCGATCGGGGTAGCGCTCGTCGATCACCGCCCGGATCTTCTTGAGCACCTCGTGCGTCTCGGGCAGGTTCTCGTTGTTGGTGCCTTCGCGCTCGACCAGATAGGGAATCGCATCCAGGCGCAGGCCGTCGACTCCCATGTCCAGCCAGTACGCCATCACCTTGAGCACTTCGTCGAGCACCTGCGGATTGTCGAAGTTCAAATCCGGCTGATGGGAATAGAAACGGTGCCAGAAGTAGGCACCCGCCACCGGGTCCCAGGTCCAGTTGGACGATTCGGTATCGAGAAAGATGATCCGCGTGCCGGGATATTTCTGATCGCTGTCCGACCACACGTAGAAGTCGCGCTCCGGCGAGCCCGGCGGCGCGCGGCGGGCGCGCTGGAACCACTCGTGCTGATCCGAGGTGTGGTTGATGACCAGTTCGGTGATCACTCGCAGGCCGCGCTTGTGCGCCTGTTCGATGAAACGCTGGGCATCCTCGAGCGTGCCGTAGTCGGGGCTGACGCCGGTGTACTCGGCAATGTCATAGCCGTCATCGCGGCGCGGCGATGGGTAGAACGGCAGGATCCAGATAGCGTTCACGCCCAGGCTGACGATGTAGTCCAGCTTGTCGATCAGCCCCTGGAAGTCGCCGATTCCGTCATCGTTGGCATCGAAGAACGACTTGACGTGTACCTGGTAGATGACGGCGTCCTTGTACCATAGCGGATCCTCGAGAAAATCGATGGTCTCGACGGCGTGCGACTCGCTGCTGGCATCCATCATGGTGCCTTCCTCCTTGGCTGATCAGCGCACCGGGTGGATGCGCCAGATGGCGAATGGCAAGTGCCATGGTTCCAGCCGCATCGACTGCCACTTGCCCTGCCATGTCCAGCGATGACCGGACATCAAGTCTTCCACGTGCAGGGCCGCATCGTCGGGAAGCGCGAACTCCCACAGCGGCAGCTCGAAGGCCCCTTCCTGGGCTTCGAACGGATCGAGATTGATCATCACCAGAACGAAATTGCCCAGATCGTCGGTGCGCTTGCCGAAGTAGAGCAGGCGCTCGTTGTATGCCGGATAGAAGGCAACCCCGAGATGGGTCTGCAGCGCCGGATTCTCGCGGCGAATACGATTGAGCTGGGCGATCTCGTAGCTGATGTTGCCGGGCGCGGTATAGTCGCGCGGCTTGATCTGGTACTTCTCCGAATCGAGATACTCCTCCTTGCCCGGCACCGGCTCGCCCTCGCACAGCTCGAAGCCGGAATACATGCCCCACAGCCCGGAGCCCATGGTGGCCAGTGCGGCGCGGATCAGAAACCCGGGACGGCCGGAAGACTGCAGGAAGTAGGGGTTGATGTCCGGCGTGTTGACGAAGAAGTTGGGCCGGTAGCACTCGCGCATCGGCGATTCGTTGAGCTCGGTCAGGTAGTCGGTCAGTTCGGCCTTGGTATTGCGCCAGGTGAAGTAGGTGTAGCTCATGTTGAAGCCGATCTTGCCCAGGCGCTTCATCATCGCCGGCCGCGTGAACGCCTCGGCGAGGAACAGCACCCCCGGGTCGCGCGCGCGGATGTCGGCGATCAGCCACTCCCAGAACGGCAGCGGCTTGGTGTGGGGGTTATCGACGCGGAAGATCTTCACCCCTTCGTCCACCCAGCCCTGCACCACGTCGCGCAGTGCCAACCACAGCGAGGGCACCGCGTCCTCGGCATAAAAGTCGACGTTGACGATGTCCTGGTATTTCTTGGGCGGATTCTCGGCGTAACGGATCGAGCCATCCGGCCGCCACGAGAACCAGCCGGGATGCTCCTGGAGCCAGGGGTGATCCGGCGAGCACTGGATAGCGAAATCCAGCGCGATCTCCAGGCCGTGCTCGGCAGCGGCCTGGACCAGGGCGCGAAAATCCTCGCGCGTGCCGAGTTCGGGATGGATCGCCTCGTGGCCGCCCTCCTGGCTTCCGATGGCATAGGGGCTGCCGGGATCGTCCGGGCCGGCCTGGAGGGTGTTGTTGCGGCCCTTGCGGTGGGCGCGGCCCACCGGATGTATGGGCGGGAAATAGAGCACGTCGAAGCCCATGTCGCGAATCATCGGCAAGCGCTTGTGGACATCGCCGAAAGTACCGTGACGGTTGGGGTCGTCGGTTTCCGAACGCGGGAACAGCTCGTACCAGCTGGCGAACTGGGCCCCCCGGCGTTCCACCTCGAGCGGGTAGACCGAGTTGCTGCGCGTCAGGTGCGGCCGGGCATCGGCGGCATGCATCCACTGGGCGGTCCGCGTGTCGAGCATGATGCCGACCCGCTCGCCGTCGCTGTCACAGGCCTGGAAACGTTCATGAATGTTTTCCAGTGCTTCGCGCGCCTCGCCTTCCATCCGCTCGGCAGCGGCCACCAGCAGACGCCGCCCTTCCTCGAGTTCGAGCCCGACCGGAACGCCGGCCTGATGCTTCTTGAACAGCTCGTCGCGGTAGGTGCCGAACACATCCCACCACGCCTCGATCACGAAGGTATGCCGACCGACCCGCGTGGGGGTGAACGCCGCTTCCCAGAGATCCTTGCCCAGCGGACGCATGAGGTGCATCGGTTCGCGGCGGTGCTGGCCCTGGTCATCGCACCAGTTCACGGCAGCGGCCAGCACATCGTGACCGTCGGCGAAGATCACCGCGGAGACGGTCACGGGTCGACCGGCGATCGCCTTGGCTGCGAAACGCCCTTGTTCCAGCGAGGGCTGCACGGCCTCGATGGCGATACGCGGTGAATGCGCTGCCGCGTGGGCGCTTTCGTCTCCCGACGATGATGACGCATCCGGCGTCTGATACGGCGATGAGCGCGTAACCATTGGCGCCTCCTTCCATCCTTGGGGTGGAGTTGCTGTTCCGGCATTGCCGTCCCGGACGGCAATGTCGCGCTATATCACTGCTTTCATTACTGCTCTCGTGGACGAATGATCCGGCCCTGTCGCAAAGCCCTGTCATGACAGGCGCCGGAGTGAAAAGCATCATCTATCCATGATGTGCGAGAGCCACTGTCAGCCACAGGCAACCTGCTGCCTCGCAGGCTCCAGATGATCAGCAATACGGAGCCTCCGCTTCGATGAGTTCGAAAAGCGAAAGACTTCGGGCCTTGACTTGATAATCGCTCTGCATCGGGCAACGTACGTTGGCAGCGCCCGGATCGAAGGTCTCGACACGTCTGCGCCATTCGCTACCACCAGGCACGTCCGGCAGTACGAAGTCGATATCCTGATCTCCGGCATTGAGCGCAAGAAAAACCGTTACGTCGGAGCCATAACGACAGATACCAGTGGGCTGCGCGTGACCATTGAGGACCACCCCAATCGCCTTGACTTCTCCATCGTGCCAATGCTCCACGCCCATCTCTTCAGCTGCCGGCGTGAGCCAGGTGACATCCTTGATGCCCAGATTCTCGTTCAGCTCGCCGGTCATGAAGCGCCCGCGCTCCAGAATCGGGTATTGGCGACGCAGACGAATCACATAGCGGGTGAAAGCCAGCAGTTCGCGGCCTTCGTCGGAAAGATCCCAATCGATCCAGCCGATCTCGCCATCCTGGCAATAGGCATTGTTATTGCCGCCTTGCGTACGGCCGAATTCATCGCCGGCCAACAGCATCGGCGTGCCTTGTGAAAGCATCAGCGTCGCCAGCAGGTTACGCATCTGACGCATGCGTAACTCCCGGATCTGGGGATCGTCGGTCTCTCCCTCGGCCCCGTGATTCCAGGAGACGTTGTCGTCGTGACCGTCCTGATTGTCCTCGCCGTTGGCCTCGTTATGCTTGTCGTTGTAGCTGACCAGATCCCGCAGCGTGAAACCGTCGTGGGCAGTAACGAAGTTGATCGACGAAAAGGCCTTGCGCCCTCTGTGATTGAACAGGTCGGCCGAGGCCGTCAGACGATTGGCGAAGGCCGGCAGCTTGCCTTCGTCACCGCGCCAGAACCCGCGCATGTCATCGCGGAACCGGTCGTTCCACTCCGCCCATCCGGGCGGGAACTTGCCGACCTGGTAACCGCCGGGCCCGCAGTCCCAGGGTTCGGCGATCAGCTTGCACTGCGACAGCAGCGGATCCTGTCGGCAGGAATCGAGGAAGCCGCCGCCTTCGTCGAAACCTTCGGCCTCGCGTCCCAGGATCGTCGCCAGATCGAAACGGAAACCGTCGACACGCATCTCGTCCGCCCAGTAGCGCAGGGAGTCGTTGACCATCTGCAGAATCCGCGGATGCGACAGATTCAGCGTATTGCCGGTACCGGTATCGTTGATATAGAAGCGCGGCTCTTCCGGCATCAGGCGGTAATAGGAGGCATTGTCGATTCCTCTGAAGGATAACGTCGGCCCCATCTCGTTGCCTTCCGCCGTGTGGTTGTAGACCACGTCGAGCAGGACTTCGATACCCGCAGCGTGAAAACGCGCCACCATCTGCTTGAACTCGCTGATCGACTCGCTGGCCATGTAGTTCGGATGGGGGGCGAAGAATGCGAGCGTGTTATAGCCCCAGTAGTTGTGCAGTCCCTTTTCCTGCAGATGACGATCATCGGCGAAGGCGTGGATCGGCATCAGCTCCAGCGAGGAGATGCCAAGATCGCTGAGATAATCGATCACCTTGGGCACGGCGAGGCCGGAAAACGTGCCGCGCAGTGCTTCCGGCACATCCGGGTGACGCATGGTGTAGCCGCGCACGTGCGTCTCGTAGATGACGGTATCGCTCCACGGCACGCGGATTTCGCCGGAGCGCCCCCAGGTAAAGGCTGGATCGATGACCCGGCAGCGGGGCATGAACGGGGCGCTGTCACGCTCGTCGAAGCTGAGATCGCCGTCCTCATGGCCGATGGTGTAGCCATAGAGTGCATCGTCCCAGACCAGCTCACCCACCAGCTGCTTGGCATAGGGGTCGATCAGCAGCTTGTTGGGATTGAAACGATGCCCCGCTTCCGGATCATAGGGACCATGAACCCGATAACCATAGAGTTGGCCGGGGTGAGCGTCCGGCAGATAACCGTGCCAGACCTCGTCGGTATACTCCGGCAAAACGACCCGCTCCACTTCTTCCTTTCCGGTTTCATCGAACAGGCAAAGTTCGACTCGCGTCGCATTCGCCGAAAACAGTGCAAAATTGACCCCGAGCCCATCCCAGGTTGCCCCCAACGGATAGGGCAAGCCTTCTCGAATCCGCGAGCGCGACAAGCTCGCTTCCTGGACGATATGACCCATTGCCGCTTCACGGCCCAATCCCATGTCACTCATGTCCTGCTCTCCCAATGAGCCAAATCGACCTTGCCGCCTGTGTTCCAGACGAGAAATCATTCACTCTTGCCACGGGGCTTCCGTGGTTTGGGTGCTGGCTTGACCTTGTCGCTCTCGGCGCTCGAGGCTTTCGTGGCACGCTTGCGTGGGGCCGGTTTATCGCTTCCCGCTCCGCCGCTCGCCGCCTTGCTCCGCGAGGCAGACTTGGCGCGTCCCGGCTGCGTCGTCACCTCGACACCCGTGTCCTCTTCCTTGCGGGCTTCCGTTTCCGGATCGTCCAGTGGCAGCCGCATTTCGTCGATGCCGAGTTCTTCGGGCTCGGCCGGCGGCTCCTCACCTTCCAACAGGGAAGGTTCATCGGACGCGGTACGCCATTCGTGCTCTTCCTCGCGCGCGTTTTCGGCCTCGACGATTCGCTCGGCCATTTCCCAATGGCGCGCTTCCTGATCCTCAGGGCGGCCTTCCGACTCCCAAATGCGATAAGCCAGCATCCGTACACGTTGTTCGCGACTGGTCATCATGACGCCCTCCTTTCTCTTTTCGTTGCGTGGCGGGGTCATCCCTGCCCCGCCAAATTCATGCAAGACCGGCGCCGGCTGGACCGACGCCTCACTTTCAAAGTAGCGGGTTCAGGATGTCCATACCCAAGCTCCGCAAGGGAAATCCGACAAATGTTGATGTAGCGACAACTCGGACGACGACGCTACCGGTGCCGACGTCAGCCAGGGGTCTCCGCTCCCTGTCAGTCCCAGCGTCTCGAGAGACAGCGCCGTATCCGACCACCGCAGCTCCCGTTGCGCCGATGACGGCGACAGCACCCTCGACAGGCGCGGCACGACGACTATCAGAGTCAGGGTCGGCGTCCGGCGGGCGAAGGCAATGACGTAATCCGCGTAGGCGCCGCCGGCCTCCAATGGCAGGTACTCTCCTTCGCTGAAGAGGCGCGGATGCTCCCGCCTCAGATTCAGCAGCCGCTGCACGACCGCCTGCTTGACGATACCGTCCCGCCAATGCTTCCAGGCCGAGTCCGGCATCTCGGCGCTCCCCAATGCCTCACGGCGCGCAGCCATGTCCACCGGGCGGCGGTTGTCGGGATCGACCAGCGACTGGTCCCAGAACTCGGTGCCCTGGTAGAGATCCGGTATGCCCGGCGAACACAGCCGCAACACCGTCTGCGCCAGGCCGTTGATCGCCCCGGGCAGGTCCAGCAGCGCTGCCGCCTCGGCCAGTTCCCGCGTCAGATCGCCACCGCTCAGCGCACAGCGCACGGCATCTTCGCCCGCCTGCTCATAGGTTTCGTCGGGTGCCAGCCAGTGGCTCGCGAGCTTGGCCTCGCGCATCGCCTTCTGCTGCCAGGCGACGATTCGGTCGGCGAAGTCGTTCAGCGCCTGGCGGTTCCGGTCGGCGAACTCGGCGTCAGGCTCCAGCTTCAGTTCCAGGGGCCAGGCCGCCAGCAACAGCTGGAGCATCATCAGGCGATCCCCGCCGCTGGGCGTCTCGCCGCTATCGTAGAGGCGCTGGTCGCCTGCCCAGGCCCGCATCCTCGGTACCAGCACGTCGCTCATTTCGCTCATCGCCGCCAGCCGGGCGCGGACGTCTTCGCCACGCTTGTGATCATGCGTCGCGGTGGTCAGCAACGTACGGGGAAAGCTCGCCAGGCGCTCCCGGTTCGCCTCGTGCAGACGTTTCGGTGCATAGGCAAAATGCGCCCCTTCGCAGCCGACGTCGTTGCGGGACAGCAACACCGCCGAGCGATAACCCGCGGTGTCCTCGACCGCCTTCGCCGCCAGCGGCGATGTCAGCTGCTGAAAACCGGTCACCGCTTTCAGGCGCAGCGTACGCTCGGGTTCGTCGAAAGCGCCGGGCGCTTCGCCTCCCAGCCAGTCATCGAGCAGCGGGAGCCAGGCCGCATCGGCTGCCGACAGCTGCGATCGGGCCACCTGCATGGCATGGTCGAAGTCTTCGGCGTCGGCATCGGGCCGACCATCCTGATCGGCGTAGCTGCGATAGACGGGATAGCCGACCGCGAGTGCTCCCAGCACACGGCGGATCGCCGGCGACGTGAACTCCCGTGTCTCGGGTCTGAGCCGGGCCAGAGCGTCGACCGTCCGAATGCATCTTTCGAACTCGGCGGTCAGGGCGCCGTCGAGCATTTCCCGACGAGCTGTCTGCACCTCGGCAGCGAAATCGTCCGTACGTCCGCTGACCTCTCGCCACAGGCGAGTCAGCGGCTCGCGTCCTGCCGGATCGTGCTGGATGCCGGAAACCAGATCGAGAAATTCGTACCCCGTGGTGCCATCCACGTCCCAATCCGTATGCAGACGCTCGTCGTGACCCAGGATCTTTTCTACATAGATGGGGCGTCGATCCTCGTAGCGTTCGCCATTGAGGGCGCGACGGCGTCCAGCGATCGCTTCGAGACGCGCGCGCAGGCGCAGTGCGTAACCGCGGGGATCGGCCAGGCCATCGATATGATCGATGCGCAGCCCGTCGATCCAGCCGCGTTCGACCAGCGAGAGCATGTAGGCATGAGACAGATCGAAAACGCTCTCGTCCTCGACCCGCACGCCGACCAGTTCGGTGATATCGAAGAATCGACGCCAGTTGAGCGCGTCGTTGGCGGTGCGCCAATAGGCCAGCCGATAGGCCTGACGCTCCAGCAGCGCGTGCAGTCGCGCCCTGCCCTCCTCGGTTGCGGGGTCATGACGGGCGAGGGTGGCCGCGATGAGCGGATCGTCCGCTCCGCGCTCTGGGTGGCTGGTTTCCGGTGACCGGAATCGTTCGGGTGTCGGGCCGTCTCGATCAGCATCGGCGTCGGCCGATGCCAATAGCGCAGCGGTATGGGCCGGGTCCAGCGGAAACCGGTGCTCATGGTAGGCGACGAAAAAGGCCGCTCTTTGCGCGTCCCATTCCAGCGTCAGCTCACCGTTTTCCAATACCTGCGTGTAACGGTCGCCGAGAAACGGCAACAACAGCTTGCCGTCGGCGCCGGACTGTTCCCAGTCGATGTCGAAGAATCGGGCGTACTCACTGGTACGGCCATGCGCCAGCACGTCCTGCCACCAGGGATTTTCGGAGCCCACCGCCAGATGATTGGGCACGATGTCGGCCAGGATGCCCATGTCCGCCGCGTGCAGCGCTTCGACCAGCCGGGCCAGCCCTGCCTCGCCACCCAGCTCCGAGTCCACCCGGGTCGGGTCGATACCGTCATACCCATGGGCCGATTCGGCTCGCGAGGCAAGAAAGGGCGAAAGATAGAAGTGGCTGATGCCCAGCGCAGCGTAGTAGTCGACCTGCCGAAGGGCATCGTCGAAGGTGAAGTCGGCATGCAGCTGCAACCTGACAGTGGCGCGAAGCGGTCTCATGTTCGGCGCCCCCGGCGTATGCCATCGATGCGTGACAGGCGCTGCTGCACCACCGGATCCTTCAACGCCTGGGGCGCGGGTACCGGTAGCCGTCGTCGCCAGTTGGGATGCTCGTCGAAGGTCCCGGGCAGGTTGGCCTGCTCTTTCAATCCCAGCAGATCTTCCAGCGGAAACAGTGCCAGCGGCGTCGAGGTCTTTGCCACATGCACCAGTACGGCATCGATGACATCTTCGACATCCACGCTATCGCTGGCGATACCGTCATCGCTGGCGATACCGTCGAGTTCGCAGGCGCTGACCAGGCGGCGTCGATCCTGACGCCGCTGCTCGCTGAGTTCGGCGGGATCCTCGCCCGCTTTCAGTAGCCCCAGCCGGTTCCGCCAGCGCAGATCATTTTCCAGCCACCAGCCTGCCACCGTGGGCAGATCGTGGGTGCTGGTGGTAGCCATGGTGGTCTGGCGCCACGCCTCGGCCGGCAGGAACGCCTCGCCCTCTCGCTCGAACCACATCACGCTCATGCCCAGCACGCCCCGCGCCGCCAGCCGATCCCGCAGCCCCGCTTCGACGGTCCCCAGATCCTCGCCGATGACGATGGCCCGATGCCGCCAGGACTCCAGCGATACCAGTCGCAGCAGATCGTCCAGCGGGTAGCGCAGATAGGCCCCCTGCTGGGCCGTTTCTCCCTCCGGAACCAGCCATAGCCGCGAAAGCCCCAGAATATGGTCGATCCGCAAACCGCCGGCATGGGCCAGACTGGCTCGCAGCATGGCCAGGAATCCTCGATAGCCGGAATCGACCAGCCCCTGGGGGGAGAACGCTGCCACGCCCCAGTTCTGGCCGTGCGCATTGAAGTCGTCCGGCGGCGAGCCCACGCTGAGCCCCGGAAACAGCTCTTCCGGATCGCTCCAGGCCTGGCTACCGGTGGGATCGGCGCCCACGGCCAGATCGGCGATCAGGCCGACCGCCATTCCAGCCTGACGCGCGTTGTTCTGCACGCGATCGAGCCCGGCCGCCACCAGCCACTGCAGGAAGACGGCAAACGTGATCGCTTCCCGGTGCTGTTCGGCGAACGCTTCCACCGCTGCCCCGCGGGGATCCCGCCATGCCTCGGGCCACTGTCGCCAGTCGGCATGCTCGGCATGCGCCTGAAGCACTTCGAAAAGACAGTGACGTTCGAGGCTTCCGCCGCCATCGCGACGGAAGGCGACCAGTTGCGAGCGCCAGGCGAGCGCGCTCTCGTCACGCTGCACGTGCAGGAACAGCCGTTCCAGCATCGACAGTTTGAGGCGCGCGCTGGTCGGCCAGTCGATCAACTCGAGACCGGCCTGCTGCGCCATCGCCTCGCTGAAAGGCGCCTGCGCCCGCGCCAGGGTCTCCGCATCGAAGACACACTCCGGCGAGGCGTGCCAGACGTTGTAGAACAGCCGGCTGGAGGGCGAGTAGGGGCTGAATCGTTCGGGATGCGCGGCAAACGACGCATGCAGCGGGCTGATGGCAACCGCATCGGCACCGGCGCGCGCCACCACCGCGCAGAGGTCGTCCAGCGCCTGCAGGTCGCCGATACCGGCATCGCCCTCGCGCCGCAGCCCGTAGAGTTGGACCGCTACGCCCCAGTAGCTCGGTTGGGCATGACGATGCTCCCGGGCGATATCGTCCAGGGTAAAGCAGCGCGGCGGCGCCACCGCCAGAATCCGGGACACGCTGTCGTCGCCCCGCTCCGTCAGGAAACAGAGATGGTGATAGCCCGTCTCCTGAATCGCGGGCAGACAGCCGTTATCGTCGAGATGGCCGTCCATCGTCTCGCCGCTTTCGAGCCGGATGGCGAAGGCGCACCCGCCGCTGTCGGCGACGGGCACCTGGGTGAGCTGGCCCTGATCGGCGATCAGCATCGGCGGCAGGTGCTCGAACGCGGCGGGCCATCGTCGCGCCTGCCAACGGGCCAGGCTGGCGGCGACCTCCTCAGCGTCACCCGCCGGCCAGCCAAGGCGGGCCAGCATCGTGCGCTGGCGATCTTCGGACAGCGTCTGGGGCTGGTTGTCGCTGCCGTCCCATTCGCACAGCAAACCAACCGACTCTGCCAGTTGGCGCAGTTGGGCGCCTGCGTCGGGACCGGGTTCCTGGGCAGTACTCATGCGATTGGTTCTCCTGAAATGCCATCCATTGGCTGGAGCCAGACGACGCTCGTCAGTGCCGGCAACTGGCCGCCTTCGACGAGATCGACTACCCCGTCTCGCGAACAGGTCAGCGGTTTCCCCGGCGGGGTCACGGATACCGGCTGCGAGGCGAGGTTGATGGCAACGGTCAGTACCTGGCCGTTGCCTAGCCGCCACTGTCCCTGGACGGCCTTGTCGCCGAGCACGCGCGACCCGGCGGTGCTGCATCCTTTCAGCCCGGGAACGATGTGGCGATGGCGTAACTCCAGCCAGTGGCGAAAACGCGTCTGGTAACGATGCTGTGCCGGCGTGCTCGCCTCATCGAGACGGGACGCTTCGAACGTGGCCAGGGCATTGGGATCGGGAATGCGCTCGCGCTGCGCCGGGTCCTCGAAAGCGCCGAACTCGGCGAATTCGCGGCGACGGCCTTCCCGTACCGCATCCGCCAGGGCGTCGCGATGGTCGGTAAAGAACAGAAAGGGTTGTGTCGAGCCCCACTCGTCGCCCATGAACAGCAGCGGAATGGCGGGAGAGAGCAGCAGCATCAGCGTTGCCGCATCGAGCGCGTCCGGCTCGGCCAGCCGGGATAGACGCTCCCCCAGTGCGCGGTTGCCGATCTGGTCGTGATTCTGCAGAAAGTCGATGAACGACGTCGGCGGCAGATGCCCGCTGGGCTCGCCGCGCGCCTCGCCCTTGCGTGAAGGCTGGCCCTGATAGATGAATCCTTCGCCCAGCGCGGTCGCCAGCTTTTCCGTGGTGTGCTCGGCGAAGTCGGCGTAGTACCCCTCGCGCTCGCCGGTCAATAGGACATGCATCGTGTTGTGCCAGTCGTCGGCCCACTGCGCGTCGAACAGCGTCGGGTCCAGCAGGCTGGCCTGGTTATGCTCGTTTTCCAGCATCAGGTGGCAGTGACGAGTCGAACCGACCCGCTCGCGCAAGGTCTGCCCCAGCTCGACCAGAAAATCCCGCTCGCTGATGGCGTGGACGGCATCGAACCGCAGCCCGTCGAAACGATATTCGAGCAGCCACATCAGGGCGTTATCGATGAAGAAGCGGCGCACTTGCGGACGACGGAAATCGATGGCATCGCCCCAGGGCGTCTGCAGGTCATCGCGAAAGAACGCCTTGGCGTAGTGCGCCAGGAAATTGCCATCCGGGCCGAAGTGGTTGTAGACCACATCGAGAAAGATCATCAGCCCGTGCCCGTGGACATCGTCGATCAGCGCCTTGAGCGCCTCCGGCGTACCGTAATAGGCCGCCACGGCGTAGGGCTGGACGCCGTCGTACCCCCAGTTGCGCTCCCCCGGACATTCGGCGAGCGGCATCAGTTCGATGGCGGTCACGCCCAGTTCCACCAGTTCGGGTAGCCGTCGGCGCAATCCGTCGATTCCGCCGCTGGCACCCAGATGAACCTCATAGATGACCGTCTCTTCCCATGGCCGGCCTGTCCATTCATCGTGGCGCCATGTGTAGCGATTCGGGTCGACCACGCAGGTCAGCCCGTCGACGCCACCGCGTAGCGCTTTCGAGGCGGGGTCGGGCACGGGCATGCCGTCATCGTCACCCTCGACGAACACGCGATAGCGATAGGCGGCCTGCGGCGGGCAGTCGAGCTCGAGTTCGAAATCTCCCTCCGCCATCGGGTTCATCGGCTGCGGCGCCATGCCTTCGCACTCCAGATCCACCCGCTGCGCGCTGGGTGCCCACAGGCGAAAGCGAACGCGCCCCTCGGCGGTCAGTGATGCGCCGTAGAACGGCGTCCAGGCCGCCTCATTCATTTCCATGACCTCGGATGACGTGGCACCAGATGACGTGGAACCAGATGATGTGGAACCAGATGATGTGGCATCGGATGACGTGGCGGCCATACTCGAGTCGCTGGAACCGGAAGACGCGCTCATGGGGTTTCCTCGATCCAGTTTTCGTGACGCAGGAACAGCGCGGCCATCGGCGGTACCGTCACGGTCAACGACTGGGCGTGACCATGGCTAGGAATCGGCTTCGTCGTCGCGCCGCGACTATTGCCTACATTGCTACCGCCGTAGAAGACGCTGTCGCTGTTGAAGATTTCCCGCCACCAGCCGGCGCTGGGAACACCCAACCGGTAGTGGTAGTGGACGGAGGCCTGGAAGTTGCAGAGGCAGATCATGCTGGCATGGCCGCTTTCGGTGTGCCGGGCGAAAACGATCACGCAGTTATCGCTATCGTCGTCGACCAGCCATTCGAAACCGAGCTGACCGTCGTGGCGGATCTGCATTGCCGGCTCGTTGACGTAAAGCCGGTTGAGATCGGCCATCATGCGCAATATGCCCGCGTGACGGCTTTCGAACAGTAGCGGCCAGTGCATGGCGGCTTCCCGAGGCTCGGACAATGCCTGACCCAGTTCGACGCCCATGGCCACCTGCTTGTCGCCGGGCAGCGCCCACATCAATGCCAGGCTGGCTCGATACGCTGCGAAACGCTGCCAGTCGTCGCCATGAATGGACTGTCGCCACTGACCGAACGTCGATGCCTCATCCGGCATCTGTTCCAGCAGCCCCCGATCGGTTTCGTGTGGCGTCAATGCCTCGATCCAATCGGCATGCCAGCGGGAGCGCTCGGCCGGGGCGAGCGCCAGATAGTGAGCGCTCGCGACCTGCCAGCGTGGCCGCCGATGCAATGTCAGCAACAGCTCGGTGGTCTCGCTCTGGAACAGGTGGCAGCCGCTGGCACGGGAAGTTCCATCGACTTCCTCGAAGCCGTCGATATGACAGCGTTGGCACCAGGCGAGAAACGCGGATTCAGGCGTTGGCGAGGCTGCCGGATACCGGACCATGACACCTACGCCGGCGACATGGCAGGTTTCGACGAACTGGCAGACCACGGCTTCGGGCTGGGCGATGAGCGCCTCGTCGAGCACGACATGGGTAAACCCCAGATCGGCGACGTAAGGCACCAGCTCCTGCGCCAGATGGTTCCAGTTCAGGGGCGGCGGGAATCGAGAGACATACCAGTCCGAGGCGTCGAGGCGGTAGAGCGCCAGCGGCATATCGCCACCGTGGCGTCCGACCCTGGCCCGCATCCAGTCGCCGTCGTCCCAGGGCCACGTCGCCTGGCTCGCGCTGCCACCCGACGAGACCGTGGAGAAAGACGAAGACAATGCCAGCGTCCAGGCCGCTTCGGCCAGGTTCCTGCGCTGAAGCTTGAAGCTCCGTGGCCATGAAGGCGACATCTTGCCGGGCGTGCGATTGTCGGCAGTAGTCATCATGGGCTTGTCACGACGTCTTCGGTTCGCACTATCGCCTCCGTCAACAGGTCGGCATAGAGTCGCCGATAGGGAATCACGGCCTGGCGCCAATGCAGGCGCCCCGCCATCGCCGCTCGCCGCATGGCGTAGAACAGATCGGTCGCACGGAACAGGTCGAACGCACGCAGCACGGTGGCGCGATAGGTTTCCAGGCTCATGTCGTCGAACAGCAGGCCATTGATGCCATCCTGGATCGTATCCGCCAGGCCGCCGGTGCGATGCGCGATCGGCAACGAACCGAAGCGTTGCGCGTAAAGCTGGCTCAGGCCACAGGGCTCGAAACGTGACGGCATCAGCAGGAAGTCGCTGCCGGCATAGATCTGCCGCGCCTCGCCCTCGTCGAAGCCGATATTGACCCCGACCTGGCCGGGATAGAGCGCGGCCATCTCGACCAGCGCCTGCTCGATGGCGTACTCGCCGCGCCCGATCACCACCAGTTGCCCGCCGGCTCGCACGATGGCGTCGGCGACCTGAATGGTCAGATCGAGCCCTTTCTGCGCCACCAGCCGGGAAACCACCGCAAACAGTGGGCCACTGCTCGGATCCAGACCGAACATCCGGCGCACGCGCTGCGTATTGGCACGCTTGCCATGCCAGTCGTTGATGCCGAAGTTGGGCGCCAGGTGAGGGTCCGTGCGCGGATCCCAATGGTCATCGATGCCGTTGAGCAGACCGCTGAGCCGCCCTTCCAGCGCACGTTTCTTGAGCAAGCCCTCCAGCCCGCAGCCGAGGGGAGCCGTGGTGATCTCGTCAGCGTAATTGCTGCTGACGGTCGTCACATGGGAAGCGTAGGAGAGTCCCGCCTTCATGAAGGAGAGCTGGCCGTGAAACTCCACCCCATCGATATGAAACGCGGATGCCGGGATACCGAGCGCCGGGAGCCGTTCGGCGGAAAAGATGCCCTGATAGGCGAGATTGTGGATGGTATAGATCGAGGGTACGTAACGCTTGCCGAGCCAGCGGACATAACCCGCCGTCAATCCGGTCGCCCAGTCGTTGAGATGCAGGAGCTCCACCTGCCAATCGAGCAGGGTCGGATCATTGACGATCTCGGCGGCCGCCATTGCCAATCGCGCAAAGCGGATATCGTTGTCGGCCCAGCCTACCCCCAGTTCGTCCCCGTAGGCGTTACCGACCCGATCATAGAGTTCAGGACACAGCACGACATAAACGACCAGGCCATCCTCGCAGATAAGACGGCCGATCTCGCAGGCAGGCAAGTCATGGCTGGCGGGCAGACTGACCAAACGCACGATCTGTCGTCCGGCCGACAGCAATTGCCGATAGCCCGGCATCAGAATGCGCACGTCGTACTGGGGTTTCAGCGCACGAGGCAAGGCGGCAGATACATCTCCCAGCCCGCCAGCCTTGATGAAATCGGCAATTTCGGTGGTCACGAACAGCACGCGCCGATTGCGCCTGGGCGGAGCGGGAAGTGGCCGCGACAATGCCCCATTCGACAGTGACCCGCTCCCCGCTATTCGCGAGACTTGACTCGATACCGGCGAAACGCAACGGGAATCACCCGAGATTCTCGCGGCCGTCCGGCTGTTCTTTCCATGAACTGCGGCCTGCGTCATGTTCAGCCTCCCTGAACATCGATCCACCAGTCGACATTAACCAGCTTGGACCCTCATCCTGCGCTGAGGTGGCTAACCCGACCATAACCGACGTTAATCAACGAGTTCGACGACGACGGCAACTGTCAGCCGAAGTCCTGAGCGGATGATTCACGAGCGGATGGCAGTCGTCTGACGGTATTGACTCCCTCGTAACCGCCCCTTCAGCCTGATTAAAGATATATGCCACCGGCCGGAAAGCGTCAAAGCCTGTTTTGAGGCCTCACCGCAGCCGATGAAGGGCAGCCAACAAAAAAGGCAACCCCCAAGGGGGGTTGCCTTCAAAGGACCGAATTATTGGTCATTTTGACGCAGTCGATTATCGACTGTTGCGCGCCTCCGGTTGACCGTCGTGACGCCGTTCGCCATTGCCAAATTTCGCCTGTAACCCATGGGTGACCTTCATGATCAACACATAGGTTGCCGGCACGAAAATCGTCGCCAGCAGCGTGATGGAGATCATCCCACCGACCACCGGCGTACCGATCTGGTTACGGCTTGCCGCACTGGCACCGGATGCCAATGCCAGCGGCAAGGTCCCGCCGATGAATGCCAGTGACGTCATCACGATCGGACGGAAGCGCTGGCGTGCCGCCACCTTGGCCGCATCGACCACCGACAGTCCCGCATGCTTGCGCTGCTGTTCGGCGAACTCGACGATCAGGATGGCGTTCTTTGCCGCCAATCCGACGACTACCAGCAAGCCCACCTGCAGGTAGACACTGGTGCTCAAGCCAGCCAGGTAGACCGCCAAGATGGCACCGACGAAGGCGAACGGCACCGCCGACACCACCGCCAAGGGCAAAGTCCAGCTCTCGTACTGCGCTGCCAGGATCAGGAACATCATGACCACGCCAAACGACAACGCCAACGTTGCCGCGGTGCCCACATTGACCTGCTGATAGGCCTCGCCGCTCCAACCCATTCCGTAATCGGAGCCCAGCGTACTGGAGACGACTTCCTGCATCGCCTGTACCGCTTGCCCGGAGCTGTAGCCAGGCGCCGGACCACCGGAGAACTGAGCCGCCGAATAGGTGTTGTAGCGCTGCAGCACCGTTGGCGCCTTGTCGCGGGTGAGCGTCACCAGCTCGGATAGTGGAATGCGTTGACCGTCGCCACCGCGCACGTAGACCTTGTTCAAATCATCCGGGTTGCGACGGAAATCATCCTCGGACTGCAGATAGACCTGGAAGTTACGTCCCGAACTCGTGAAATAGTTGACGAAAGAACTACCGAACGTACTCGCCATGGTGGTGTTCAGGTCAGCGATATCGACACCCAGACTACGCGCCTTCTCGGTATCGACGTCCGCCCGGTAGGATGGCACATTGGTATCGAGTGACGAGAAGACACCTGCAAGTTCCGGCCGTTCGGCCGCTGCCTGCATGACCTTGCCGGCCGCCTCCGCCAACTGCTGCGAGGTATCGCCGCCGTAGGACTGAAGAAAACCAGTGAATCCGCCGGTCGGCGACAGCCCCTGAATCGGCGGCAGGTTGAAGGCAACCGTCTTGCCTCCCGGAATCTGGCCGCCGATCTGCATGATCTTCTGGGTCAACTGATCGACGGTGATATCGCGCTCTTGCCACGGCTTCATGGTAATGAAGACCGTACCCTTGGCGGTATTCGGCGAACTCGACAGAATATCGAAGCCCGGGATGCCGGTAACGTAATTGATCCCCGGCACCTCATCACGAAGCCGCTGGCTAAGCTCCTGCACGTAGGCATCCGTACGCGCCACCGACGACCCTGCCGGCAAGTTGACGGCGGCCAGGGCGACCCCCTGGTCCTCGGAAGGCAGCAGCGCCGCCGGTAACTGGGCAAAGATCATCCAGGAAGCGACGCCGGCAACCGCCAGGCCCACCACCACCAGCCACAACTGATGGATGATGAAGTTGGTGATCGCCATGAAGAAATCGGTGATCTTGTCGAATATCTTGTTGAACCAGTCGAACGGCTTGCGGATGGCACGCACGAACCCGGACTGCTTCATGCGATCCTGATGCTTGAGGAAGATCGCGCTCATGGCCGGCGTGAACGACAGAGCCACGATCGCCGAGATCGCCACCGAGATCGCAATGGTGATCGCGAACTGCTGGTACATCTGACCCGTCAGACCGCTCATGAAGCCTACCGGCACGAACACCGCCGACATGATGAACGCCGTCGCGATGACAGCGCCAGAGACCTCTTTCATTGCCTCGAGCGCAGCACTGAGCGGCGTCGCCTCCTCGTCCTCTTCCATGATGCGTTCGACGTTCTCGATGACCACGATCGCATCATCCACCACGATACCGATCGCCAATATCATGCCGAATAGCGAGAGCAGGTTGATCGAGAAATCGAGCAGATACATGCCGGCAAACGTGCCCACCACCGAAATCGGCACCACCGACATCGCCACCAGCGTCGAGCGCCAGCTCTGCAGGAACAGGAACACGATCACCGCAACGAGAAGCAGCGCCTCGATGAAGGTGTGCTCCACCGATTCGATGGAAGCGTCGATGAACAGCGTGGTATCGTAGGGGATATCGTAATCCAACCCCGGCGGGAAGCGCGTCTTGAGATCCGCCATCGAGGTCTTGACTTCCTTGGCCACGTCCAGCGCGTTGGCACCCGGCTGCAGATAGATGGCGATCGGCGCAATCGGCTTGTTGTTGACGTAGGCCTGGATGCCGTAACTGTTCTTGCCCAGTTCGATCCGCGCCACGTCGCTCAGCCGCAGCGAGGAGCCATCCGGATTCGTCCGCAGCACGATTTCGCGGAACTGGTCGACGTTTTCGTAACGACCTTGAGTGGTGATGGTGTAGGTGTAGGGCGTCGGATTGGCCTGCGGCTCGGCGCCGAGCTTGCCGCCCGCGACGACAGCGTTCTGAGCCTGTATGGCCGAAGAAACCTCGGCCGGCGTCAGATCGTACTGCGCCAGCTTGTCCGGATTGAGCCAGACGCGCATGGCGAATTCCTGACTCCCCAATACCTCCGCCTGCCCTACGCCGGGAAGCCGTGACAGCTCGTCGGTGACGTTGATGTTGGCGTAGTTGGTCAGGTAGAGCGAGTCGTAGGCGTCCGAGTCCGAGGTGAGTCCAACAAACAGCAGGATGCTCGAGGAGCGTTGTTCAACGGTAACGCCCTGTGATTGCACTTCGCTCGGCAACTGCGACAGCGCCCTCTGGACCCGGTTGTTGACGTTGATCGTCGCCGTCTGAGGGTCGGTGCCGATGTTGAAATAGACACTCATCGACATCTGACCGCTGTCGGAACTCGACGAGGTCAGGTAGATCATGTCCTCGGTGCCGTTGATCTCCTGGGCGATGACGGAGGCCACCGTGTCGGAAACGGTCTGCGCGCTGGCGCCGGGATAGGTGGCCGACACGCTGATCGTCGGCGGTACCACCGGCGGATACTGTTCGATCGGCAAGGTGCGCATCGCCATCAAGCCGATCAGCGTAATGATGACCGAGACGACGGTGGCGAATATCGGCCGCCTGATGAAAACGCTGGAAAAATTCATCAGTTGGCTCCGTTCTGTCCGCCGTTCGCCTCTTGCGCATCACGCTGGGCGCCCGCGACGCCTTCACCACCTTTTGCGTCGGGCTCCTGGGAGGGATTCTCACCGGCGTTGTTCTGCGGCTTGGGCACCTTGCCGCTGAACGGCTGTGCATCGATCTGATCGCCGGCGGAGATGCTGCCGATTGCCGACACGACGACCCGGTCTCCGGGGTTCAGCCCCTCGGTGATGATCTGCCAGTCACCGGCGATCTCGCCCAGCGACACGAATCGCGTCTCGGTCTTGCCTTCGTCGTCGAGCACGAAAACCTGCGGCCCCTTGAGCCCTTCGGTCACGGCGATCGACGGCACGGCGTAGACGTCGTAACGCATCATGTTGGGCAGCGTCACGCGCACGAACTGGCCCGGCAGGAAGATTTGATCGTCGTTCTGAAATACGGCTTCGGCCTGTACCGTGCTGGTGGATTCATCCACTCGCGAACCCAGAAAGTCCAGCCGGCCCCGGAGCTGAAGCGCATCACGGGAAGCGCTTTCCGTACCGGGCGCGGTCAGCACGGCCACGTTGGCCTGATCGGCATCCCCCTGCTGGCGTTGCTGACGCAGCGCAAAGGCGTCATCGGCTGGCAGCGAAAAGCGTACCTCGATCGGATCCAGCGGCGTAATGGTCGCCAGCTCCTGAGGCGGCTGTACCAGATTGCCGACGTTGATCTCGCTGAGGCTGATCATGCCGCTGACCGGCGCATTGACCTCGGTATAGCTGAGATCGATCTGGGCACTGTCCAGCGCTGCCTGAGCCTGAGCCTGGGCCGCCTGAGCCGTGCGCAGATCGGCCTGGGCCTGATCACGCTGCTGCTGACTGATGGAGTTCTGGTTGTACAGGCGCTGATAGCGTTCGGCATCACGTTGGGCACGATAGACTTCCGCCTTGGCGCTCTGCACGTCCGCCTGGCGCTGCTTGACGGTCGCTTCATAAGGCGCCTGCTCGATGGTGAAGAGCTCGTCGCCCTTCTCGACCATGCTGCCCTCGCGGTAGTGACGCGCCTCGAGGATGCCTTCGACACGACCCATCACGGTCACTTCACGATTACTGCGAATCTGGGCCGGGTATTCCTTGGAAAGCGAGACATCATGCGCCTCGACCTCCATGACCTCGGCCTTGGTGGGCGGCTTCTGCTGCTGGTTTCCACCTTGCTGAGCACTTTGCTGATCATCGCCGCCACAGCCGGCCAAGGCCAATGACAGCAACAACGCCCCACCGAAGCCGAGGGTGCAATTCATGAGATTAGGGCGCATGAGTCTCCGTCCTGGAAGAAAGGATGCCTAGGGTAATCCAGCGAGCTTACAGGCATACATACATGAATGTAAACTTGCAGAAAATTGGTTATGCTCTTGTCGCGGCAGTTTTAATCACAACATAAGAAACGCCGGTCCGATGTCACGCCCCCACTCACCTTTCGACGACACCATCATGCCCAAACGCACCAAGGCCGAAGCCGAGGCAACCCGCGAGGCGTTACTGGACGCTGCCGAGGTCATTTTTCTCAAACGCGGCGTGTCACGAACCTCGCTCGAGCAGATAGCCCGGCAAGCCGGCATGACGCGCGGCGCGGTCTATTGGCATTTCAAGAACAAGTCCGATCTGTTCCACGCCATGCTCGATCGCGTCAAGATGCCACTGCGCCAGTTACTCGATGATGTCGAGGATCCCGACCAGCCCAACGCGCCGCTGGAAAGCCTGCGCCTTGCCACGCTTCACGCTCTCGAGCGACTACAGGGTCCGCGCTCGCGCCGCGTGCACACCATTTTGCTGCACTGCAGCGAGTCCGCCAGCGATGTCGATATTCTCGCGCTGCAGGATCAACTGGCGTGCGACTGCTATGAAACGATGGTCGAACGCTTCGAAGAAGCGCGTGATACCGGAACCCTGATCGATAACGTCGAACCGGAAATTGCCTCTCGCATGCTGATGTCGATGATTCTGGGCCTCCTGCATGACTGGCTGCGTGATCCTGAGCGCTATGATATCGGCGATGTCGGCCCGCGCATGCTCGACACCTTCTTCGAACGCATTTCTCTTCCCTCGGTGACGTCGTCTTCACCCGGCAAGCCTGCCGCACGAACGAAATGACACGGCCAGGCCGGACCCACATGCCATGATCAGCGTCCGGTCTCCTCCTATCGTCGCAAAGACACGATTGGCTTGACACTCGACACTGGACGTTTTTCGAGATCGAAGCTTTTCAAGACAAGAGCTTTTTTCAAGATAAGAACTTTTCCAAGACAAGAGCTTTCCCAAGACCAAGAGAAGAATGCCTATCATGCCCCACCCCGACTGGCTCGTTATCGAGGACGAACGTTTCTCTTCCCTGGTGCTGCCCAACGGCCAGCTCGACTCTCTCTGGCGAGGAGGCCGCTGGTGCGAGGGGCCGGCCTATTTCGCTGCCGGGCGCTATCTGCTGTGGTCGGACATCCCCAACGACCGCATCATGCGTTACGACGAGAATGACGGTCATGTTTCCATCTTTCGTCAATCTTCCGCTTTCAGCAACGGCCAGACACTGGACCGGGAAGGCCGCCTCGTTACCTGCGAGCACGGTAGCCGTAGCGTCACCCGTACCGAACACAACGGCCGTATCATTACGCTGGCCGATACCTACGAGGGCAGCCGACTCAATTCCCCCAACGATGTCACCGTCAGGTCGGACGGCTCGATCTGGTTCACCGATCCCAGCTACGGCATCGACAGCGATTACGAAGGGGGGCTGAGAACTTCCGAGATGGGTTGCCACGTCTATTGCCTGACCGTCGATGGCCAACTGCATCGCGTTGCCGAGGATTTCGAAAAGCCCAACGGCCTGGCGTTCTCCCCCGACGAAGCCTGGCTCTACGTGTCGGATACCGGTGCGACCCACCGAGCCGATGCCCCCCGGCATATTCGTCGCTTTCGGGTCGAGGAGAGTCACCGCCTCGTCGGCGGCGAGATTTTCGCGGTCTCGGACTGCGGGCTGTTCGATGGCTTCCGTCTGGATGTCGCCGGCAACCTCTGGACGAGCGCCGGGGACGGCGTCCACTGCTACGCGCCGGATGGCAAACGCCTTGGTCGCATTCTGATTCCGGAAACCGTAGCCAACGTCTGCTTTGGTGGCGTCAGTCGCAACCGACTCTATATCTGCGCTACCACGTCGCTCTATGCAGTCACGCTCAATACACGTGGCCACCATGTCATCGGTGAAGCGATTGCGCCTTCGGAGATTCGCACAGCGAGCCGAACCTGAGCAGAGTCCACTTCTATCCGGCCAGTATGCGATCCACCGCGCGCGAGACGCCACCGAGATAGCCCCGGCCAAACAGAGAGAGATGATTGAGCAGCGGATAGAGCTGAAACAGCGCCTCGCGCCGCTCCCAGTCGACGGGACGATCGCCATCCCAGTAGGCTTCGAAGAAGGCATCGCCCGGCCCGCCGAACAGCGTCAGCATGGCGATATCCACCTCCGAATAATGCCGGTAGACCGCCGGATCGATGATGGCAGGTCCGGCGGGCGTGAACAGCACGTTGCCCGACCATAGATCGCCGTGCACCAGGCAGGGCGGCGTATCGGGCAGCCAGCTTTCGAGCGACTCGGCGACACGTTCGATACGCTCGGCGAGACCGGCATCCAGCAACCCCTGCTCGCGACACAGCCTCGTGAGCGGCAGCAGACGGCGGTCACGCTGGAAGACACGGCCGTCCGCTAGCGGCGCGTTGGGCTGAGGCGTCGCGCCGCAGGCATTGTCCCGCGGCCAGCCGTGCTCGCCCTGCGGCTCTCGGGAATCGCGGTGCATCTGGCGCAGCCCTTCACCCAGCGCTGCGCCGTCGCGTCGCCCCGTGGCATCCAGGGCTTCCATCACCAGCAGGTCGTCATCCTCGGCAACGACAGCCGGTACGACGAGCAGACGGCAAACGCTGGCCAGCGCCCGCAGCCCATCGGCCTCTCCGGCGACGCGCGCCGCCGAATCCTGCTTGACGATGCAAGGTCTCGCACCCTCGATTCGCCACAGCCCCGCGCCGCTGTCGCCACCGGAAAGCGGCGTGACGCCGGCGTCGAGTTCCAGCCCGGTGCCGGTCGGCAGCTCAAGCGCCGCGAGCCGACGTTTCAGTCTCTGCAACGGTGTCTGCGTCATCGCGCATCTCCTCGCGATCGTCGGAGTCGGTGTCCTCTTCGCGTCTGCCGGCGCGCCCCCGGTTGAGCTCCTGCTGGAACAGGGATTGCAACTCGGCCATGGCCGCCTTCTCGGTCGCCATCAATTGCTCGGTATCGTTGCGATGCGCATAGGTATCCTTGAGCAACTGGTTGTCGAAATCGCGGAAGGTGCGCACCGCATTGATGGCGTTGGCGCTGGGATACCCCAATCCCTTGAGGACCTCGACGCTCATCTCCATGCTCGAGGCGAACGTTTCACGGACCACGCCATCGACGCCGATCTCCATCAACTGCCAGGCGTGATGGCGATTGCGCGCCCGCGCATAGACGGTGAGATGCGGAAAATGCGTCTTTGCCAGTCTCGCGATGGTCAGCGCGGTGTTCTCGCCATCCACCGCGATGACGAGCAGGCGCGCCTTGTCGATGCCCGCCGCGCGCAGCAGATCGAGCCGGGTCGCATCGGCATAGAAGATGCGCGAACCGAAACGGCGAATGAACTCGACCTGAGCGATATTGGGGTCCAGCGCCGTGAAATTGATCCCCTGTATTTTCAGCATACGCCCGACCATCTGCCCGAAGCGGCCAAGGCCGGCAATGATCACCGGCGGCGTATCGTCGCCGAAGTCGGTATCGAACGGCCGGCTCTCCTTGAGACGATCACCCGCCTTCTCCCCTAGTTGATACAAAAACGGCGTGGCCGCCATGCTCAGCGTGACCGCCGCGATACACAGGCTGGCGATGCGCTGATCGATGACGCCGGCCGCCACCGCCGCCGTCAGCAGCACGAAGTCGAATTCGCCGCCCTGGGAAATGATCGTCGCCAGCCGGGGGATTTCCGGACGGGGCAATCGCGCCAGCAGGCCGACGATCACCAGTACCACGGACTTGGCCAGCGTCATCGCAACGGCCAGCCCCAGCACCAGCCAGACGTTGTCCAGCACCAATGCCAGGTTGACCGACATGCCGACGGCAATGAAAAAGAGCCCTAACAGCAGCCCCTTGAAAGGCTCGATATTGGCTTCCAGCTCGTGCCGGTACGGGGTGTCCGCCAGCATCACACCGCCAAGGAAGGCACCCAGCGCCATCGACAGCCCCGCCCACTCCATGACCAGCGCCATCGCCAGCACCAGAAACAGTGCCGCGGCGGTGAATATCTCGTGCACGTCGCTACGTGCGATCAGCGCCAGCACGCGAGGGAATACCAGGCGACCGAAGGCGATGGCGGCGATCACCACGCCAATGCTGCGGGCGATGAGCCAGCCGTCGCCGGGCGCGGCATCGGCACGCCCGGCCAGAAACGGCAGCAGCGCCAGCAGCGGTATCACCGCCAGATCCTGAAACAGCAGAATGGAGAACGCGCTCTGACCGTGCGGCGTCGCCAGTTGACGGCGTTCGTTGAGCACCTGCAGCGCAAAGGCGGTCGATGACAGCGCCAGCGTGAGCCCGAGGAAGATGGCGATACTTGGCGGCAGATCCAGCAGGAGCCCGACCGGCATCAAAAGCGCTGCGCAGCCCGCCATCTGCAGCGTTCCCAGACCCAGTAGACGCTTGCGCATCGACCAAAGACGACGCGGCTCCAGCTCCAGACCGATGATGAACAACAGCATGACCACACCGAACTCGGAGAAATGCAGCACCGATTCGGGCTCGGAGATGAAGCCGCTGATCGACGGGCCCGCGAGCAGACCGATGCAGAGGTAGCCCAGGATCGACCCCAGACCCAGACGCTGAAACAGGGGAACCGCAAGGATGGCTGCGCCCAGCAGCACAGCCGCTTCAGTGAGAAAGCCCATCGAATATCTGTCCTCGTCGCGGCAAGACCCGCCGCCTAATTTAACCTGGGTTCAGCATATCACTCACGTCGGCACGACAGCAGCACGCGCCTAGCGTCTCGTACTCAAGGCAGCGGCTCCTTGAACGGCAGTCGAGACCGGCACTGCTCGAAATAGGCATGGACGTAGGCCCGCTCCTCGCGGCAGAAATCCTCGACGGCATCCCGAAACCCCGGATGATCGAGATAGTGCAGCGAGCGGCTGATGACCGGCGCGAAACCTCGGGTCAGCTTGTGCTCCCCTTGCGTTCCCGGATCGAAGCGGGACAAGCCCTGTGCCAGGCAGTGCTCGATCCCCTGGTAGTAGCAGGTTTCGAAATGCAGAAAGTCCGCCTCGACTTCGCTGCCCCAGTAGCGGCCGTAGAGCGTGTCACTTCCCTGCAGGCAGAGCGCAGCTGCCACGGCCCGCCCTTCCACGCTGGCGCGGACCAGCAGCAGCGTATCGCCCAGGTCGTCGCGCAGCCGGGTAAAGAACTCGAGCGACAGATAGGGACGCTGGCCCCGTTCCAGGTATGTCATGCAGTAGCAGCGATAAAACTGCGCCAGCGCCTCGTCGTCGATCCGCGCCCCCGTCAGCCGCTCGAACACGAAGCCCTGCTCCACCAGCTTGCGACGCTCCCGGCGGATCTCCTTGCGCTTGCGCGAGCTCATCCGCGCCAGAAAGCCGTCGAAATTGCCGAATCCGTCGTCGCACCAGGCAAACTGCACGGCCTGGCGCTCCATCAGCGGCGCATCGAACGCTGCCTGCCAGTCGTCCACCTCGCCGCTGTCGGCAAACAGCAGATGCCAGCTCTGCAAGCCGGTATCGCGGATCACCGGCGCCAGCGCCGCGATCACCGCCCGCCGATCCACATCGTCCACCACGGCCAGCCGCGGCCCCGAGGCGGGCGTGAACGGAATCGCCGACAGCGACTTGGGATAGTAATCGCCGCCGGCGCGCTCCCAGGCATCCGCCCAGGACCAGTCGAATACGTACTCGCCACGCGAGTGATACTTGGCGTAGCGCGGCAGGACCGCCACCGGCCGATCGTCGTCGAAGACCATCAGGTGATCCGGCTCCCAGCCGGTATCGGTATCGGCACAACCGCAGGCTTCCAGCGCCGCCAGAAATTCGTGGCGCAGAAACGGATAACGGTCGCCGACCACATCGTTCCAGAGCGACGCACGGGTAGCCGCGAGGCTACCGATATTCTCGACCCGCAATGCCATCCGATCTCCCCCGTTGCTTTTCCGGTCTTTCGTCGCTCGTCGCTCGTCGCTCGTCGCTCGTCGCTCGTCGCTCGTCGCTCGTCGCTCGTCGCTCGTCGCTCGTCGCTCAGTCTATGTTGAAAACTTCGAGAGCCGCGGGCAAGCGTGCGATACTCTGGCAACAGCCAAGACGAGAGCTACTTCAAGCCGATGACATCCGTCCCGACGCCTCCCGGCCCGCCAACGCCAGCGCCCACCAACATCATGGCGCTGGCAGCCTTTGCGCTTAGCGTGCTAGGCACGTTCGTGCCGCCAGCAGCACTGGGCGGCGTGGTCTGCGGTCATCTGGCCCGGCGTCAGATTCGCCAGCGGCAGGAATCCGGCGATGGCTGGGCGCTCGCCGGGTTGATACTGGGCTACCTGTTGATTCTGCTTTCGCTGGCCGGACTTTTGCTGTTCGGCGGCTTCGTCGCGACAATGTTCGGTATCATGGCTTTCCTGTAGCCGATCTCATTGAAGAAACGCTCGCTGGCGCTAACGGCCGCGGATTGTGTTCATGCTGATGACGAGTTTTCATGCTGACTTCGCTTATCGATAACGACTTCTACAAGATCACGATGCAGAACGCCGTGATCAAGCGCTTTCCCTATGCGCAGGCCCGCTACGCCTTCATCAATCGCGGCGAGCATGCGTTTCCCGAAGGATTCGGCGACGCCCTGCGCCGCGAAGTCGATGCCATGGCCAGCCTCGTGCTTACCGACGCGGAAAAGCGCTATCTCGAGGTCACCTGCCCCTATCTCGACCCGACCTACCTGGACTTTCTGGCCGGCTTTCGCTTCAACCCGGCCGAGGTCATCATCGAGCAGAGCGGCAGCGAACTCTCGGTCGCTATCGAGGGGCTGTGGTATCGCACCATCCTGTGGGAAGTCCCGCTGATGGCGCTGATCAGCGAGCTCTGGTATCGCCTGCGTGGTGTCGAGCGCGATGACGATGAAACGGTCGAGGCTCGCACCCGAGCCAAGATCGAACAGTATCAGCGGCTGGGCCTGAAGATCGCCGAATTCGGCACCCGGCGGCGGTTTTCCTTCGACGTTCATGACCGGGTGGTCGGCGCGCTTCGTCATCACGGCGGCGAAGCCTTCAGCGGCAGCAGCAACGTACTGCTGGCCATGCGCCACGGCGTCAAGCCCATCGGCACCCACGCCCACGAATGGTTCATGTTTCACGGCGCCCGTTTCGGCTTCAAGATGGCCAACAGCCTGGCGCTGGAGCACTGGGTCGATGTCTATCGGGGCGACCTTGGCATCGCCCTGACCGACACGTTCACTTCCCGCGCCTTCTTCGAGAGCTTCGACAAGAAGTTCGCCAAACTCTTCGATGGCGTAAGGCACGACAGCGCGGACCCCATCGACTTCGCGGCCTCAACCATCGCGCATTACGAGCGGCTGGGGATCGACCCGCGCAGCAAGACGATCATCTTCTCCGACGCGCTGACGCCGGAAAAGGTCGAGCGAATCCAGTCGTTCTGCCAGGGCCGCGTCGGCATGGCGTTCGGCATCGGCACCAACTTCACCAACGACGTGGGCGTCGAGCCGATGAACATGGTGATCAAGATGGTCGAGGCGAGACCGGAAGGCCAGCACTGGCTGCCCGTGGTCAAGCTTTCCGACGTGCCCGACAAGCATACCGGCGACCCGGAAATGATTGCCCTCGCCAAACGCGTGCTCGCCCTCAGTCGCCCCAGCGAATAGTTTTCAGCTCGTCAACGAAAAAACCACGAACGCGGTCGTTCGTGGCTTTCTGCTGCCTGGCCCGTAGCCCGTAGCCCGTAGCCCGTAGCCCGTAGCCCGCCTTCAGTCTACTGGTTCAGCGCCTTGTCCAGCGTCAGCAGCGCGGCCTGCCAGGAGGCAGCATCCGCCGCCGCGTCGTAGCCGAGCGGGAGATCGTTCTCCTTGGCCAGCTCGTCGGCATCCGGATTGGTGAAGGCGTGCTTGGCACCGGGGTACTGCACCACGCGAACGTCCGCACCATTCTTCGTCAGTGCCGCTGCCATGCTGTCGAGCGCCTTGGCATCGACCAGCGAATCATCCTGGCCATTGTAGATGCGCACCAGGCCGTCGAACGGCTGCGGGTTGGTGACGACCTGGGTCGGGCTGCCATGGAAGCTGATCGCCGCTTCCAGCGGCATGCCCGCCAGCGCCATGTTCATCACCACGCCACCGCCAAAGCAGTAACCGATCGCTGCCATGCGATCCTCGCGCACCGCGGGGTGTTCACGCAGCGCCGCCATCGCCGCTTCCAGCCGTGCCCGGGCGGAGGGCCAGTCCTGCATGACCTGGCTGGAGAACGCCTTGGCATCCTGGGGGTGCTGGGCCACCTTGCCGTCGCCATACATGTCTACCGCCAGCGCCACGAAGCCCAGCGCCGCCAGCTGATCGGCCTTGTGCTTGATGTAGTCGTTGAGCCCCCACCATTCATGGACCAGCAGTACGCCGGGGCGAGGCTCGTCATCGCTGGCGTTGTAGGCAAGATAGCCCTGGTAGGTCTGGCCGCCCGTGGCATATTCGAAAGTCTCGCCCTGAACGTGCGGGCCCTCGACTTCGTCGGCCAACGCCGGTAGACACATCAGGCTGAGCAGCGAGGCCAGCAGTAATCGTCCCATCATCGTTCTCCTTCTTTTGACTGGCTTGGCGCAGGTTCGACTGGCGCAACGTCGACTGGCACAGCGGCTCATGGCGCCTGCTGAACGCGATCCCGCCCGCGCTGCTTGGCATTCTGCATTCCCGCCTCGGCACGCGCCAGCATGGCTTCCGCAGTCTCGTCACTGCGCCGTTCGGCGACCCCAAGACTAACCGAGAACGACAGCCAATGACCATGAAACTCCACCCGGGTCGAGGCCAGACGTCCGCGCAGCTTATCGGCAATGGCGGCCGTTTCCTGCAGCGACTTGCCGCTCATCAGCAGCGCGAAGGAATCGTCGCCCAGTCGACCGAAGCTGAACCGCTCTCTCAACGTCGCCCGACACATTTCGCCGATGCAACTGAGCACGAGATCGCCGCCCTCGCGCCCCCAGTCGCGATTGATGTCACTGAAATGGTCGACATCGAACACGATCAGCGTGAATCTGGCGCCGACGTCTCCGCTGGCGAACGCATGTCGCATCAGGCCCATGAAAGGCACCCGATTGAGCGCCGAGGTCAGTTCGTCGGTAGCGGTGTACGCGTTCCACTGCAGCGACTGTTGGCGGCGCTGGGTGATATCCCTCGCGATGGCAACCCAGCCCGGCATGACCGGGGGCTCCAGCGTCTGCCCCAACGGCAGCGGATAAGGCGAAAAATGGATCTCGAACCAGCGATATCCCCCATCTCGGTGCCTCAGCCGCAGCTCCACCATGGGCGAACTCGCCTCGGCGGCCCCTTCGATCAACAGGCGCCTGACCCGGGAGCCATCTTCGGGCGCCATCAGGGCGAAGAGAGACGTCGACAGCAGCGACGCTGCGCTGACACCGAGCGCGCCTTGGGTGTTGCCCGCCGCGTAATGACACTCCAGATCCTCGTCGAGCGCCATGATCACATCGCCGCTGTGGTCGAGCAGGGATTGCCGGGACAAGCCGGCGTCATCCGCGGGGGCGGCAGGATTCGCGGGAACGGCAGGCGGGCGCGGCTGCAGGAAGCCGACGAGTGTCACGACCTCGCCGTCCGCGTCACGCTGAATATGAAGGCTGTCGTCGACTTGACACTCGGAGCCGTCTCGCCTTTCGATGGCATAGGACAACCGCACCGAGAGCTCGCCCTCGTTCAGAGCCTGCTGCAGTCGTTCGAGCAGCGGCCGGCGCTCGGATTCGGGGATCTGCGCCAGCCATAGCTCGGGTCGGGCCAGATAGTCCGTGGCCGGACGATGGCCCAGCGCGCCGATGGAATCGGCGACGAAACGCAGCTCGCCCAACCACCAGGCCGAGTCGGTGACGTAGACCGTACCCGGCAAGGATTGCAACCACTGTCGGGCTTCCGCGCCCAAAGCTCCATCGTCATGCACGAAGGCATCCCGTGAATCCATGCACTCCGGCCTCGTCTAGCCGCAGTGCTGTTTCCAAGCGGCTGGGTGGTGAAACGAGATCGCGTCAGCGAAAGCCGACACGACGCTGAGCGACTGCGGGCGAAGAGGATGTCTCGTCAGATGAAGTTCGCACCTCATCGTGCCCACTGGCTCGATGATCGCGCCCCTTCGACTGAGCACGGCAGCAGGCATCCGTCAGCTGGCGCAGCTCGTCGCGAGTCAGCTCGAAACGCTGCACGCCTGCCCGCTCCCGCCAGATCACGAAGATCACTGGCACGGCACGCGACTGGTCGACACCCACGATCTTCCCGAGCCGCTTTTCTTCAGGATCGCGAATGGTCTCGCCAATCAGGCGATGTGCGTTGATGATGTTGTCCTGCATGACGCCGCCAACCTCAATGCATGGTGGAAAGATAGAGCCTGTGCAGACTTACACTAGAGGGTCAGCCTGACAAGTCCAAGCCCACCACCGCAATTGTCCAGCATACAGTGTTGTATCGACAACGGATTGGATGACTTGAATGCAAAACTGGCGTTACTTCGAGCGTATGCGACTCGGCGGCCTGCCGCTTTCTAGCCGAGCGGGACACGTCGTGAGGGTGCACCGGAGGGAGAAAATACCAAAAACACCAAAAAGGAAGGGCGGCAGACAAAGAGGGGCGGCAGACGCTCTGCCACCCCTCGATCCTGCTTCATCGTTTTCGGCTATCGCCTTTGACTGTCGCTTGCGACTCGCTTTCGAGCCACTCTTGCCAGGCGTTCAGCCAGCGAAACCGATATTCACCTCAGCTGGCGGCCTGCATGGCCAGTGCCGTATCCAGCATGCGGTTTGAGAAGCCCCACTCGTTGTCGTACCAGGCCATGACCTTGACCAGGCGACCGTTCACACGCGTGTGGTTGGCATCGAAAGTCGATGAATTGGGGTCGTGATTGAAATCGATCGACACCAGCGGCTGCGAGTTCACTGCCAGTACCGGCGACTTGGCCGCTGCCTTTTCGACGATCTCGTTGATCTCTTCCTTGCTCGTCTCGCGACCGGCGGTGAAGACCAGATCCACCAGCGATACGTTGATGACCGGCACCCGCACCGCGAGCCCGTCGAGCTTGCCGTTCAGTTCGGGCAGCACCAGCCCGACGGCCGCGGCGGCACCGGTCTTGGTCGGGATCATCGACTGCGTGGCACTGCGCGCGCGATATGGATCCTTGTGGTAGACGTCGGACAGGTTCTGGTCGTTGGTGTAGGCATGCACCGTGGTCATCAGGCCATTCTCGATACCCACGCTCTCCTGCAGCGCCTGGGCTACCGGCGCCAGGCAGTTGGTGGTGCAGGAAGCGTTGGAAACCACCCGATGCTCCGCCTTCAGCGTCCCTTCGTTAACACCGAACACGATCGTCGCGTCGGCATCGCCGCTGGGTGCGGAAATCAATACCCGTTCCGCACCGGCATCGATGTGCTTGGCTGCGGCCTCGCGCTTGGTGAACAGCCCGGTGCACTCCATCACCAGGTCGACATTCAGCGATTTCCAGGGCAACTGCGACGGATCACGCTCCGAAAGGATGCGAATGCTATCTCCGTCTACGCTCAGGGTATCGCTGTCGTGAGTGACGTCGAAGCCGAAATGCCCGTGCACGCTGTCGTGACGCAGCAGGTGTGCGTTAAGTGCCGGGTCGCCCAGATCGTTGATGGCGACGATTTCGATCCGGTCGCGATAACCGTTTTCGTACATGGCACGAAGTACGTTACGGCCGATACGGCCGAATCCGTTGATGGCGACACGCAATGTCATGGTGCTCTCCTCCTAATGACTGACGTAACTCGAACGTTTGGTTTGGGGAATGTGGCACGGTCGCGCCTGATCACGCAGTCGTGTGTGGCGCAATCGAACGGCGACGCTCGATCACCGCGAACTGCCAATAGTCTAGAACACCAGTCTAGAACATCGGCGCATGAAAAAATATTACTCCGAAAGACTAATACAAAAGGCTCATTCGCGAACAAATGCCATAATTTTTGGTAAGTTTACCAAATAACCATGACAGCTCGATGAGGCAACCCCATGACGCTCAACTCTACCGTCGACCGCGTAACCCGACGTATCGAGGCTCGATCGGCCGATCGCCGCCGCCTTTATGAAGAACGCATGGAGCAACAGCATCGTCGCGGCGTCCACCGCGCCGAACTCTCCTGCGGCAACCTGGCCCATGGCTTCGCCGCCTGCAATGCCGGCGACAAGAACAGCCTGAAGCTGATGAACAGCGCCAACGTCGGCATCGTCTCTTCCTATAACGACATGCTCTCCGCTCATCAGCCGCTCGAGCACTTCCCGGAGCTGATCAAGGAAGCCGCTCGCGGCATGGGCGGCACCGCGCAGTTCGCCGGCGGCGTGCCGGCCATGTGCGACGGTGTGACCCAGGGCCAGCCCGGCATGGAGCTGTCGCTGTTCTCTCGCGACGTGATCGCCATGTCGACGGCCGTGGCGATGTCGCACAACATGTTCGACGGTGCACTGTATCTTGGCGTGTGTGACAAGATCGTGCCGGGTCTGTTCATCGGTGCCGCGCGCTTCGGCCACCTGCCGGCGGTGTTCGTTCCTGCCGGACCGATGCCGAGCGGGTTGCCCAACGCCGAGAAGTCCCGGATCCGCCAGCTCTATGCCGAAGGCAAGGTTGGCCGCGATGCGCTGCTGGAAGCCGAGTCGGACTCCTACCACAGCCCGGGCACCTGCACCTTCTACGGCACCGCCAACTCCAACCAGCTGATGCTCGAGATGATGGGCCTGCACATGCCGGGCACCTCGTTCGTCAATCCGAACACGCCGCTGCGCGACGCGATCACCCGATTCAGCACCGAGCAGGTGATCCGCAACAGTGACCAGGGGGGCAGCTATCACCCGTTCTACAAGCAGATCGATGCCCATGCCATCGTCAACGCCATGATCGGGCTGCTCTCTTCCGGTGGATCGACCAACCACACGCTGCATCTGGTGGCGATGGCCGCCGCCGTCGGCCTGACCATCACCTGGGACGACTTCGCCGAGCTGTCGACAGTGATTCCCGGGCTGACCCGGATCTACCCCAACGGGCAGGCGGACGTGAACCACTTCCACGCCGCCGGCGGCGTCAGCTTCCTGGTCCGCGAGTTGCTGTCCGCGGGCCTGATGCATGCCGATGTCCGCACCGCTTTCGGCACCGACATGACCGCCTACACCCAGGAGCCGTTCCTGGAAGATGACAAGCTGATCTGGCGAGAAGGCACCCGACAGAGCCTCGACGAAGACGTGCTGCGGCCGGTAACGCGCCCGTTCTCCCCCACCGGCGGGCTGGCCGTGCTGGACGGCAACCTGGGACGCGGGGTGATCAAGGTTTCCGCCGTCAAACCGGAGTTCCGCCGGGTCGAGGCGCCGGTGCGGATCTTCGACGACCAGAGCCAGGTCAAGGCCGCGTTCGAGAGCGGCGAGCTGGATCGCGACGTCATCGTCGTCGTGCGCTTCCAGGGGCCGCGCGCCAACGGCATGCCGGAACTGCACCAGTTGACGCCGTTTCTCGGCGTGCTGCAGGATCGCGGATACAAGGTCGCGCTGGTCACCGACGGACGAATGTCCGGCGCCTCTGGTAAGGTACCGGCGGCCATCCACATCACTCCGGAAGCCGTCGATGCCGGCCCGATCGCCTATCTGCGCGACGGCGACACGGTGCTGCTCGACCCGGATAACGGCGTGCTCGAGGCCCTGGTGGATGCCGAAACCTGGGCGCAACGCGAACCGGCGACCTGCGACCTGAACCACTATCATCATGGAATGGGCCGCGAACTGTTCGCCGGGTTCCGCCAGCTGGTCGGCGGTGCCGAGGAAGGCGCGGCCACCTTTGGCGGTTTCGATGCCGCCGACTTGCCCGGAGGGCACCAATGACGATTCCCGCCCTGATCGGCGACATAGGCGGAACCAACGCACGTTTTGCGCTGGTGATGCCCGGCAGCGTCGAGCTGCAATCGATCGAGACGCTCCCCTGCGCGCGCTATGGCGGGCTGGTCGAGGCCATCCAGGCCTACTTGAAACAGGTCGGCGCAGAGACGCCCGACGAGGCGTGCCTGGCCTTCGCCTGCCCGGTGCACGAAGATTGGGTCAAGATGACCAACAACGACTGGGCGTTCTCCAAGAAGGCCGTCGCCGAGGAACTCGGCCTGTCGAATTTCAAGGTCATCAACGACTTCACCGCCCAGGCCCTCGGCATTCCTCACATCGACGAAAAGGAACTGGTCAAGATCGGTGAAGGCGAGGCCGAACCTCGACGCCCGCGCCTGGTGATCGGCCCGGGAACCGGGCTCGGCGTCGCCGGACTGGTCCCCAGTCGGCGCGCCTGGATTCCGCTGACGACCGAAGGCGGCCACGCCACCTTTGCCCCTACCGATCAGCGCGAATACCAGCTTCTCGACCATTTCCGAGCCCGTTATGGCCGGGTCTCGATCGAACGTCTGCTGTGCGGCCAGGGCCTGCTCGATCTCTATCTCGCCCATGCGGCACTACTCAATGTCACCGCCCACTACAACACCCCGGCGGAGATTACCGGGGCCGCCCGGGCGGGCGATCGCGTTGCCCGCGAGACCTTGATGCGCTTTCTCAAGATCCTCGGCAGCGTGGCCGGCGACGCCGCGCTGACCCTCGGCGCGCTGGGCGGGGTCTATCTCTGCGGCGGTATCACGCCACGTCTGATCGAGTGGCTGCCGCGCAGCGATTTCCGTCGCGCCTTTGCCGACAAGGGCCGGCTGAGCGCCTACAATGCGGGAATTCCCACCTGGGTGGTGACGGCGCCGTGGACCGGCCTTCTGGGTGCGGCGGAAGCCCTGCACAACGAGGAGGTGACATGATTCCCGATACGCTGCGGCAGCTGATCGACGCGACGAACGGTCAGCGGGAAGCCGAATGGGAAGGTCGGCGCGTGCTGCTGATCAATGCCGACTGGGGCGAGCTGGCGATTTCGTTGCAGGGCGCTCAGGTTCTGCACTTTTTACCTTTCGCCCCCGAAGCCGGGCAAGGCGTCCGACCGGCATCCGGCACGGAGGATGGCTGGCTCTGGGTCACCCCGACGCCGCAGCCGATGCCCGGTGCCATTCGCGGCGGGATCCCGCTGTGCTGGCCGTGGTTCGCCGACGAGTCGCCGGACGGCAAGGGCCCGATGCATGGCCCCGCCCGCACAGTGCAATGGCGCATCGATGCCGTCGACGAGAGCGTGACCGGCGGCGGGGTCGAGATTCACCTCTCCCCCGAAGAGCGGCTGCACGATCAGCTCGTTCCCAATGCCGTGGTTCACGCCAACGCCCAGCGCCTGAGCGTCGAACTGATGACTCGCCACGCCGGCACCACCCCGGTCAAGCTGACCGGCGCGCTGCACACCTATTTTGCCGTCGCCGATACGCACCGGTGCCGTATCGAAGGGCTGGCCGGCGCCCGCTATCTGGACAAGCTCGAACACTTTGCCGAGCATCATCAGCAGGGGGAACTGGGCATTCGTGGCGCGCTGGACCGTATCTACCAGTCGAACCGCCCTGTCGTTCTCGACGATGGCCAACGACGTCTGCGGATCAGCAAGCAGGGCAGCGACTCCACCGTCGTCTGGCACCCGGGCAACGGCCTGCCGGGAGATACCCCCGCCGCCGTCGGCCAGCGCTTTCTGTGCATCGAAGCGGCCTGCACCCGGGTCGATCCCGTCTGGCTGGTGCCGGATGGCCAGCATCTGCTCGCCACCACGATCAGCCGAGAGGAAACCCCGGCGTGAGCGAAGATCTCTACTTCGATGCCCCGTTCATTCTGGGCATGATGCGGCTGCACGAAAGGCCCGACTTCAACGAGCCAGAGAAGCTCGCCGACTGGCTGGAAGCGCGCGTCGATCAGGGCCTGCACTGGTTCGATCACGCCGACATCTACGGCAACCACAAGTGCGAGCAGTTGTTCGGCGAGGCGCTGTCGCATCGCCCGGCGCTCAAGTCCCGGGTTCGAGTGGTGACCAAAGGCGATATCGTCCTGCCGCATCGCGACATCTCTCCGTTCGGAGTCAAGCATTACGACACGTCCGAGCGCTATCTTGCCCAGGTCATCGACAGTTCACTCTCCCGCCTCGGCGTCGACCGGCTCGATCATTTCCTGCTGCACCGCCCCGACCCACTGATGGATGCCGAAGCCACGGCCCGAGCACTGGATGACGCCATCGCTGCCGGCAAGGTCGGCGCCGTAGGCGTTTCCAACTTCCTGCCCGAACAGTGGCGGCGCCTGCAAGCCGCGATGCATCACCGGCTCGGCGCTCACCAGCTCGAGCTTTCGCTGGCCCATCCCGACGCGCTGTTCGATGGTTTCTACGACGCCGTCCTGGCCGACGGACTGGCACCGATGGCCTGGTCGCCGCTGGGCGGCGGCTCGGTGTTCGAAGACGTTCTCGGCACGGCGCTTTCGCGGCTGGCCGACCAGCTCAACTCGACCACGGCCGGCTTGGCACTGGCCTGGCTGCGGCGCCTTCCCGGCCAGCCGATTCCAGTGATCGGAACGTTGAATGAAAGACGTATCGACAATTTGCTGCTGAGCAGTAATCTCGAACTCGATCGCCCGACGTGGTTTGCGCTGCTTGAGGAAGCCCGCAGTTACCGCGTGCCGTGATGACGTTCGGTGCGGCATCCTGTTTGAGATCAGTTTCGATGAAATCAGCTTCGATGAGATCAAGCACGCCGCACCTCGATTTTCGTTCGACATAGAGAGCCGGTTGACCCATGACTCCCATCATCGCCTTCGGCGAAGCCCTCGTCGACATGCTGTCCAGCCGTCTGGGTGACGACAGCGGCCCCGAGACCTTTACGCCCTACGCCGGCGGCGCGCCCGCCAATGCTGCCGTGGCCTGCGCCCGCCAGGGTGTCCCCAGCCTCTTTCTCGGCATGATCGGTGATGACCGTTTCGGCGACTTCCTGATCGACGAACTGACCCGCTACGGCGTCGACACCCAATACGTGGTGCGCACCCGCGAGGCTCGCACGGCACTGGCTTTCGTTTCCCGCGACAGCCGCGGCGAGCGCCAGTTCGACTTCTACCGTCCGCCCGCCGCGGATCTGCTCTACCGTCGCGAGCACCTGCCGCCGGGCATCTTCACCGAGCCCGCGCTGGTCCATCTTTGCAGCAACAGCCTGACCGATGCCGCCATTGCCCGCACCACGCTGGATCTCGCCAGCATTGCGCGGCGCGGCGGCTGTCTGATCAGCGTCGATGCCAACCTGCGCGCGATGCTGTGGCCCCAGGGCAAGATCGATGTGCCCCTGGTCGAACAGCTGCTCGAACGCGCTCATGTCATCAAGCTCTCCGCCGAAGAGCTCGACATCCTGCGCGGTGATCGCAGCGCCGAGGAATGGATCAGCGCCAGGCTGTCCAAGGGCACCCGACTGATCGTGATCACCGACGGCCCGGGGCCGGTGAGCGCGCACCTGGCCGATCGCCAGCTGCAGGCGATTCCGCCCAGCGTTCAGGCAGTGGATACCACCGCGGCCGGCGACGCCTTCATCGGCGGCCTGCTGGCCTCCCTGGCGCGAGACGACGTGACCTGCGAGACACTCGCCGACTGGCTGGCCGACGAAACCCGGCTGACCGAGGCGCTGACGTTCGCCTGTCGCTGCGGTGCCTTCGCGGCCACTCGTGCCGGCGCCTTCGTCTCGTTGCCCGGCACCGACGATCTCGACGACCTGCCCCGCTAGGCCGCCATCCACCTTCATCGAGACAACCAGCGCCGCCTTCCTGGCGGCGCTGCTACTATCGTCTAACCTGCCCACGTCGCTCTCGCTCGGGTGGTAATGTCTTCCTCCATCGATCGCTTGAGATAGCGCGTGTCCGCACGTTCATTGCCAATCTGAACGGAGCGAACGTTGCGGCACAGCGGCTTCGAAGCGATCTTTTGCACGACTTCCGTTTCACAGGACGAGGACTCATGGACAAAGTGTTTGGCAGCGCCGCTGAAGCGCTGGAAGGTCTCATCGAAGACGGCATGACTCTCGCCGTTGGCGGCTTCGGCCTGTGCGGCATCCCCGAATCGCTGATCGTCGCCCTGCGTGACACCGGCAAGAAGGATCTGACGGTCGCCAGCAACAATGCCGGCGTCGACGGCTTCGGCCTCGGGCTGCTGCTCGAGTCGCGTCAGATCAGGAAGATGCTCTCTTCCTATGTCGGCGAGAACAAGGAGTTCGAGCGCCAGTACCTTTCCGGCGAACTGGAGCTCGAATTCTGCCCGCAGGGCACGCTGGCCGAGCGCCTGCGCGCAGGCGGTGCCGGCATCGCCGCCTTCTTTACCAAGACCGGCTACGGCACCAGGATCGCCGAAGGCAAGGAGGTGCGCGAATTCGATGGCGAGCACTACGTGATGGAGCGCGGCCTGCCGGTGGACGTCGCCCTGATCAAGGCGAAGGTCGCCGACAAGGCGGGCAATCTGCGCTTCAACAAGACCGCGCGCAACTTCAACCCGCTGGCCGCGATGGCCGGCAAGGTCTGCGTCGCCGAGGTCGAAGAGATCGTCGAGACGGGCGCCATCGATCCCGACGATATCCATCTGCCGGGGATCTTCGTGCATCGCATCGTCCATAATCCGACACCGGAAAAACGCATCGAGAAACGCACGCTCAGGGAGGTGAACTGAGATGGCCTGGACCAAGGAACAGATGGCAGAGCGCGCCGCCGGCGAATTGCGTGACGGCTTCTACGTCAACCTCGGCATCGGTCAGCCGACATTGGTAGCGAACTATATTCCCGAGGGCATGGACGTCTGGCTACAGTCGGAGAACGGCCTGCTCGGCATCGGCCCCTTCCCGACCGAAGAGACCGTCGACCCCGATCTGATCAACGCCGGCAAACAGACCGTCACCGCCCTGCCGGGCAGCAGTTACTTCGACAATGCCGAATCCTTCGCCATGATTCGCGGCGGCCATATCAACCTGGCGATTCTGGGCGCGATGCAGGTCTCCGAGAAAGGCGACCTCGCCAACTGGATGATCCCGGGCAAGATGGTCAAGGGCATGGGCGGCGCGATGGATCTGGTCGCTGGCGTGCAGCGCGTGGTGGTGCTGATGAGCCACACGGCCAAGGGCGAGCACAAGATCCTGAGCGAATGCACGCTGCCGCTGACCGGGGTCGGCGTGGTCGATCGGATCATTACCGACCTGGGCGTGATGGATATCACCGAGGAAGGGCTGGCCCTGGTCGAGCTGGCACCCGGTGTCACCCTCGAGGAAATTTCCGCAGCCACAGGCTGCAAGCTGATCGACAAACGGGAGACTTCCCATGCCTGACGTTTCCGGACCGACCACGCCCATGCGCGACGTGGTGATCGTCGCCGCCACGCGCACGCCGATCGGCACATTCCAGGGCGGCCTTTCCAGCGTTCCAGCGGTAACGCTGGGCGCGACCGTCATTCGACGCGTTCTGGAAGGCATCGACCCGACCGGCGTCGACGAGGTGATCATGGGGCACGTGCTGCGCGCCGGCCTGGGCCAGAACACCGCGCGCCAGGCCGCGATCGAAGCCGGCGTGCCGGACAGCGTGCCAGCGATGACCATCGACAAGGTCTGCGGCTCCGGGCTGAAAGCGGTGCACCTGGCGGTCCAGGCGATCCGCTGCGGCGATGCCGAGATCATCGTCGCCGGCGGCATGGAGAGCATGAGCCTGGCACCCTACGTACTGCCCAAGGCCCGCACCGGCCTGCGCATGGGTCACGCCGAGCTGCTCGACAGCATGATCCACGATGGCCTGTGGGACGCCTTCAACGACTATCACATGGGCATCACGGCGGAGAACGTGGCCGAGCGCTGGGGCATCTCCCGCGAAGAGCAGGATGCCTATGCCGCCGAATCCCAGCGGCGTGCCTCGCAGGCTCGCGAAGCCGGACGCTTCGATGCCGAGATCACGCCGGTGAGCGTGCCTCAGCGGCGCGGCGACCCCATCATGATCGAGCGCGACGAACAGCCCCGCGACGGCGTTACCGCCGAATCGCTGGGCAAGCTCAAGCCGGCGTTCTCCAAGACCGGCAGCGTCACCGCCGGCAACGCCTCTTCGCTCAACGACGGTGCCGCCGCCCTGCTCATCATGAGCGCCGAACGGGCCAGGACCCTTGGGCTACCCGTGCTGGCGACGATCCGTGCCTACGCCAACGCCGCCGTCGACCCAGCGACCATGGGCATCGGCCCGGTACCGGCGACCCGACGCTGTCTGGAACGTGCCGGCTGGACGATCGACGAGCTGGACCTGATCGAGGCCAATGAAGCCTTCGCCGCCCAGACGCTGGCCGTGGCCAAGGATCTCGGCTGGGACGGCAGCAAGGTCAACGTCAACGGCGGCGCCATCGCGCTGGGTCACCCAATCGGGGCCTCCGGCGCCCGCATTCTGGTGACGCTGCTGCACGAGATGCAGCGCCGCGACGTCCACAAGGGACTGGCGACGCTATGCATCGGCGGTGGCCAGGGCGTGGCGACGGCGATCGAGCGGTAGACGCCAGAACGTCAGGCGGCAGAACGCCGTCGTGCCTGCCGAAGCCGTGATCCTCCATGTCCATGATCCTAAACCCCAAACCGTAAGCCCTGGCCGTCGAATTCGCCCGGTGTGCGCCTCGGGCATTCGACTGGTGAGTCTTCGAAGGATCGACCAGACTATCGGGACAATCTATCCAGGAAGGAGAATTTCGTGAAGCCTCAGACACTGTGGACCATCGTTGGCACGAGCACGGCGGTTTTATCCGGCGTGCTGGCTCGTCAAAGCCTCAAACAGACCTTTCGCAAGGGCGTTTTCGAGCCACCGATCAATCCCGACGAGGATGATGTCGAATGGCGTCAGGCGCTGCTCTGGGGTGCGGCCTCCGGCATGGCAGTAGGAATGGCGCGCATCGTTGGCTGGAAACTGGCATCGGCCGGCATGCGGCGTACTCGCCGCTCGCGTCGCGGTCAGCGTCTTCTGGCGCGCCTCGAGGACTGATACCCCATCGCTAATCCCGGTCGACCCGGTCGATCACCAGGGAGCGCGGCCCGAGCGCCCGAGCCCGGAAGACCGGGCGCTCGATGCCGGTTCAGCGCGGATAGCGCTGCGTGGCTTCCCGTGTCAGTTCGGTAATACCCGCCCAATCTTCGTTATCGATGAGCGACTTTGGCGCCATCCAGGAACCACCGACGCACATCACGTTGGGTAGCGCCAGATAGTCTGCGGCGTTGTCCACGGTGACCCCGCCAGTCGGGCAGAACAGCGCTTCCGGCAGCGGACCGCCGAAGGATTTCAGCGCCTTGGCACCGCCATTCGCTTCCGCCGGGAAGAACTTGAAACGGCGATAGCCGTACTCCCAGCCGGTGACGACCTCGGAAACCGTGGCCACGCCCGGCAGCAGCGGCACGTCGCTGCCGGCGCCATACTCGAACAGGGCCGGCGTCGTGCCGGGCGTGACGACGAAATCGACGCCGATCTCCTCGCAGACCCGGTACTGATCGATGCCCAGCACGGTGCCCGCGCCGATGATCGCATCCGGCAGCGCCTGCTTGATCTGCTTGATGGCCTCGACCGCGCACTCGGTACGCAACGTGATTTCGAGGACATTCAGACCGCCCTCGACCAGCGCCTTGGCCAGCGGTACGGCATGTTCGAGACGCTCGATGACGAGAACGGGGATGATGGCGCCGGAGCGGCAGATTTCGTCCAGACGCTCGATGTGTGAAGCGGGCAAACGTTGAGCGGATGACATAGAGAGGAGACTCCTTTGAAGAATATCGGCACTCGCTCGGTCGGCGGGCAGGTGCCGGCAGGCGCTAAGGCGCCCAGTAGAGGGTAAGCGGACAGGCCAGGAAGGCACGGATCGGCAGTTCGCGGACGTCATCCCCGCTGAGCGCCTGGGCCAGCACCGCCTTCTTGGCGTCGCCGACCAGATGCAGCGCGAGGCGGCGCGCGTCATGCAATCGCGCCGCGCTCAAGGTAATGCGAGGCTGCGACACGCTGGGCGCGCGTACCGCGACGACGCTCTCATCCGTACTCAGCGCCAGCGAAAGCTCGCCGCTATCCGGGAACAGCGAAGCGGTATGGCCGTCATCGCCCATGCCGAGCACGACCAGGCTGGCCGGCCACGGCAGCGTCGCCAGACGGGCGGCGACCGTCGCCGCGCCCTGCTCCGGCGTGGGGTCGGAGGTGGTCAGCGAGTGAAAGGTCGCCGCGGCGGCCGGCCCTGTCAGCAGCGTTTCCCGGACCAGGCGCGCATTGCTGTCGGCGTGCTCCTCGGGCACCCAGCGCTCGTCGGCGAGGGTGATATCGACCCGCGACCACGCCACCGGCTGCTCGGCCAGCCGCCGGAAGAACGGCAGCGGGGTCGAACCGCCGGAGACGACCAGCAGCGCGCGTGGCTGGCTGGCCAGGTCCGCCGTCAATGCCTGGGCGGCAGCGACAGCCAGCTGCGCACCGATCTGCTCGCGAGCGCTGTCAGTAGTCTTCATACCAGGAGCGACCGTCCTGCGTGATCATCGCGATGGAGGCCACGGGCCCCCAGGAGCCCGCCGGATAGCGACGCGGCGGAATATCACGCTTTTCCCAGCCAGCGATGAGGTGATCGACCCACTTCCAGGCGTACTCGACTTCGTCGCGACGCACGAACAGATACTGCTGGCCTTTCATGACCTCCAGCAGCAGGCGCTCGTAGGCGTCCGGAATCCGCTCCTTGGGGAAGGCGTGGTTGAAATCCAGATGCAGCGGGCCGGGGCGCAGGCGCATGCCCTTGTCGAGGCCGCCGTCCTTGGTCAGCACCTGCAGCGCGATCCCCTCTTCCGGCTGCAGCCGGATCACCAGCTTGTTGGCAGCGAGGTTGCGCTGGTCCGGATCGAAGATGTAGTGCGGCTGCTGGCGGAAGTGAATCACGATCTGCGACAGCTTCTCCGGCATGCGCTTACCGGTACGCAGGTAGAACGGCACGCCGGCCCAGCGCCAGTTGGCCACTTCGAGACGCATGGCGACGAAGGTCTCGGTGGTGCTGGAGGTGTTGGCGTCCTCTTCGTCGAGATACCCCGGGACGCTCTCGCCGTCTATGGTGCCGGCGACGTACTGCCCGCGAACCACGTGGCGGTTGAGGTCCTCGCCTTCCAGCGGCTTGAGCGCCTTGAGCACCTTCACCTTCTCGTCGCGAATGGCATCCGCGTCCAGGTTGGCCGGCGGATCCATGGCGAGCATGGTCAGCAGCTGCAGGAGATGGTTCTGGACCATGTCGCGCAGTTGGCCGGCCTTGTCGAAGTAGCCCCAGCGCCCTTCGATACCAACCTGCTCGGCCACGGTGATCTCGACGTGGGAGATCTGGCTCTGGTTCCACTGGTTGCCGAACATCGGGTTGGCGAAACGCAGTGCGATCAGGTTCTGGACCGTTTCCTTGCCCAGATAGTGATCCATGCGATAGATGCGAGATTCGGGGAAGACGGCACCGATGGCGTCGTTGATCTCATGCGAGGACTCGAGGTCATAACCGATCGGTTTCTCGACCACCACCCGCGATTCGCCATCCAGGCTGCCGCTCTGCTCGAGATTGGCGCAGATCGCCCCGTAGATGCTGGCGGGCACGGCAAGGTAGATGGTCAGCGGACACAGGGGATCCGGGCTCTGGGCGTGCCAGTCCCGAATCTTCTCGTAGCCGTCGACGGTGTCGAAATCGAGCTGCGCGTACTCGAGCCGGGCCAGGAAGCGGTCGAGACACCTCTGCTCCAGCTCCTTGGGCTTGATGCGCTTCTTGAGCGTCCCGAGTACGGTGCTGCGGAAACTGTCGATGTCATGCTCGCGACGTGCCAGCCCCAGAATTCGGGTATCGGTACCCAGCAGGCCATCGCGATCCAGATGATAGAGTGCCGGGTAAAGTTTGCGCAGCGCCAAGTCGCCAAGCGCGCCGAACAGAGCCAAGTCCACGTTGGGCGTTGCCTCTCGAGTCATTGCCTCCCTCCGCCAGTGTCGTTAATTTACGAATAAAATACGCCATCCAGGCGTCATTTGACATTCGACTTCGTCATTAAATTACCGCCTCCTACCAGTATACCGCGCCGCAGGGCCACGAGGGCGTAACCTGGCGATCACGGCCTATCACCGCTTGGCGCTGTTGCCGGCAGACGCTAGGATGCAGGGCCTGTGATGATTCACCCGTCATTCCGCCGCAAGGAGATGCCCCGCAACCATGGCAATGCACGATCTCATCGCCCGCATTCGTTCGCGGGTCGACGACCTCAATCGCTCGGAACGCAAGGTCGCCGACGTCATCCTGCAGGACCCCAACGCGGCAATTGGCATGAGCATAGCCACTCTGGCACAGGCTGCCACGGTGAGCGAACCCACGGTCAACCGCTTCTGTCGCAATTTCGAAACCAAAGGCTATCCGGACTTCAAGATCCAGCTGGCCCAGAGTCTGGCAGGCGGAACGCCCTACGTCAGCCGCAGCGTGGAGAGCGACGACGATGCGGCGGCCTATACCGACAAGATCATCGGCGCGACCATCGCCGCACTGGACGAGGCTCGCCGCGAGATCGACCCGAAGCGGATCGAGCGCGTCGTCGATCATCTCTCCCAGGCCCGCCAGATCAGCTTCTTCGCCCTCGGCGCCTCGGCGCCGGCGGCCTTCGATGCGCAGAACAAGTTCTTCCGCTTCAACCTGCCGGTGGCCGCCTACAACGACGTGCTGATGCAGCGCATGATCGCGGCGGCGTCCCATACCGGCGACGTCATCGTGGTGATTTCCTATACCGGCCGCACCCGTGAACTGGTGGAAGTCGCCAAGGTGGCCCGCGACAGCGGTGCACTGGTCATCGGCATCACTCGCGATGGGTCGCCGCTGGCGGAAGTCTGCACCGACATCCTGCCGGTCGACCTGCCGGAAGACACGGAAGTCTACATGCCGATGAGTTCGCGAATGATCCACATGGCGTTGATCGACGTGCTCGCGACAGGCGTGACGCTGCGCCGAGGCGAGTCGTTCCTGCCTCATCTCAAGAAGATCAAGGAGAGCCTGCGGCCGACCAAATTCCCGCCGAAGGATAAGTGACGACAGTCTCTCGGCCTTCGAGTCACCGGGCAGCCAGACGTCCATCAACATGGATAACCACACGCGGCTTAATGCCGATGCGCTCATGCGGTTATCATGGCCGCCTTCTGAAATCATCGAGGCCCGTTTCCCATGCGCTGGATGTTTGCCCTGGTTCTGTCGATCGGCTGTTCGCTCGCCCATGCCGACGAGACTTTCCGCTTCACGGCCATCCCCGATGAGGACCAGTCTCGCCTGGTCGAACGCTTCTCCAAGGTTGCCGATTACCTCTCGGATCGGCTCGGCGTCGATGTCGAATACGTTCCCGTCACGTCCTATGGCGCCGCGGTCACCGCCTTCCGCAACGACCAGGTACAGCTTGCCTGGTTCGGCGGCCTCTCCGGCGTCCAGGCCCGCCAACTGGTGCCCGGCTCGCAAGCCATCGCCCAGGGCAAGGAAGATGCCGAGTTCGTGAGCTACTTCATCGCCAATACCGCCACCGGCATCGAGCCGCAGCAGGAAGCGCTGCCCGAATCCGTGGCCGGCCACTCGTTCACGTTCGGCGCCAAGACCTCGACGTCCGGTCGCCTGATGCCGGAGCACTTCATTCGCCAGCGCTTCGACGAGGCTCCCGAGCAGGTCTTCTCCCGCGTGGGCTTCTCCGGTGATCACACGCGCACCATCGCGCTGGTGGAATCCGGCACCTACGATGTCGGCGCGGTGAACTTCACCGTCTGGCAGGCTGCCGTCGAGGATGGGCGCGTCGATACCGACAAGGTCGAAGTGATCTGGGAATCGCCGACCTATCCGGACTATCAGTGGACGCTGCGCGGCGACGCCGACGAGCGTTACGGCAAAGGCTTCACGCAGAAGGTGCAGCAGGCACTGGTCGACATGACCGATCCGGCACTGCTGGAGAGCTTTCCGCGCTCGGGCTTCATTCCGGCCAGCAACGATGACTACGGCCCGATCGAGTCGGTCGGGAAGTCCATCGGCCTGCTGCGCTGAGACCCATGCCGCTACTGACTTTCGATAGCGCCGACCTGGGCTACGGGACGCAGGTGGTGCTGCCGGCGTTGACGCTCTCCCTGGAAGCCGGCGAGCGCGTGGCGCTACTGGGTCAGAGCGGCGCCGGCAAGTCGACGCTGCTTGCCGAGATTCGTCGCCGGCTGGGCAATACCGCCGCCTGGTGCCCGCAGGGACACGGGCTGGTGCCACTGCTCTCGGTCTATCACAACATCTATATGGGGCAGCTCGAACGGCACGCCGCGCTGAGCAACCTCTTCAACCTCCTCAAGCCTCGTCGCCAGGCGTGGCAGACCATCGAAGCCCTGGCTGACGAGCTGGGCCTCGAAGGATTGCTGCGCCGCCCCGTGGCGCAGCTTTCCGGCGGTCAGCGCCAGCGGGTCGCGATCGCCAGAGCGTTCTACCAGCAGCGCGAGGTCTTCCTTGGCGACGAACCGCTGGCCAGCGTCGATCCTCATCAGGCGCTGCGACTGCTGGAGCATATCCAGACTCGCCATGCCTCCAGCGTCATCGCCCTGCACCAGCATCGGCTGGCGCTAGCGCATTTCGATCGGGTCATCGGCCTGCGTGACGGTCGGATAGTCCTGGATGCCCCAGCGCGAGAGCTGACGCTCGCCCAGCTGGACGCGCTTTATCCGGATGCGAGGAAATCGAGTCGCGGGACCGAGGTAGATGCCACGACATGAGCGCGCCTCCCGGACTGCTGCAAGGCAATAGCCCTGGACTCACTCTGGCACGCCGCTCGCTGGCGCTGATTCTGCTGTGCCTGCTGCTGCTCCCCTTCGCCGACCTGCGGATCGTCGCCGTCGATCCGTGGGGGGAAGTGTGGCGAATGGCGCAAGGTTTCGTCCGGCCCGACTTCGTCGCGCTGGAAAGCCCGCTTCGAGCGATCGCCCTGACCGTCAGCGTCGCGCTATGGGGAACCCTCATCGGCGCCGTGCTCGGCTTCCCGCTGGCGCTGATCTTTCATCGCTCGCGGCTCGTGCGCGCCTTCTGCGCCTTCATGCGCGCCATCCATGAGCTGTTCTGGGCGCTGCTGTTCCTGCAGGTCTTCGGCCTCTCCGCGGTCACCGCGCTCGCCGCGCTGGCGATCCCCTACGCCGGGATCTTTGCCAAGGTCTACGCAGAGATTCTGGAACTCACGCCGAAAGCCCCGACGGAGGCGCTGCCTGCCGGCACCGACCGGCTGTCCCGCTTTCTCTATGCCGAGCTGCCGCTGGTCTGGGAACGGCTTGCCAGCTACACCCGCTACCGTTTCGAATGCGCCATGCGGGCCAGCGTGCTGCTCGGCTTCGTGGGGCTGCCGACGCTCGGCTTCTATCTCGAGAGCGCCTTCCGCGAGGGGCGTTTCGGTGAAGCCGGGGCACTGCTGTGGCTCTTCTATGCCCTCGTCGCCACGCTGCCGTGGTGGGGGCATCGCCGGCTGTTGTTACCGCTGCTGATCGGCGCGCTGTTCTTTCTGGGGCCGTGGCCCGATGTCGATGGCCATCTGCTATGGCGCTTCGTCAGCCATGATCTGTGGCCGGCACCGCTACTCGACGGGAACCTGGCCGGTCTGGGGTCGTGGCTGTCCAGCCTGCCGGACCTGCTGCCGGCCATCGGCAATACGCTACTGTTGGCATTGATGGGCACCGTCGGCAGCCTGGTACTGGCGCTGCTGTTGTGGCCGCTGGCCAGCTTTCACTTCGGCCACCCATGGCAGCGCTTCGGCGGCCGGCTGCTGCTGGTCGTATTGCGCTCGACGCCGGAACTGATGCTCGCCTTCATCTTCCTGCTGATGCTGGGGCCTTCGATGCTGCCGGCCTGGCTCGCCCTGGCCCTGCATAACGGCGCGCTGATCGCCTTTCTGGTCGCACGCCACGCCGACGGCCTGACGATCGGCATGGCGGATCTGCCGGCCTCCGGACGCTACGCCTACGAACTGCTGCCGCGCCTTTACCCCAACCTGCTGGCACTGCTCTGCTATCGCGCGGAAGTCATCATGCGCGAAACCGCCCTGCTCGGCATGCTGGGTGTCGCCACGCTGGGCTTCTACATCGACTCCAGCTTCCAGTACCTGATGTTCGATCAGGCCTTCTTTCTGCTGCTGGTCACCGCCGGCCTCAACATCGCCATCGACACCATCTCCCGCCGTTTCCGGCCTCGCGACGTCCCGCTCGACGATCCCTGTAGTCGCTAGGGGCCGGTTTGTGGGCCAACGCCCGTCGATATTTGATCTGTATCAAGTTCAACCGAGGAAACCGAGGGTAGGCTTATTCAGGCCCAAGGGATCGTCCTCCCGGGGTGCGTCGAACCCCGGTTCGGCGCTCTGATGCCCTCCGCCCATGGCGCCACCCTCCTTCAGAATGCATAAAGCTTGCACCGCGCTGACCTTATTTTCCGTTATGATGCGTAAAGTTGCAGCAATACGGATCGTTGAAACGACGCCATGACGGACCTTTACCTACAGGATTGGCGAGCCTGGACACCTCACCGCGAAACCGACGGGGAATCCCGGCTCGACACGCGTGACAAGCCTGCCGGCAAGGCCATTCCCTCGATGTTGCGGCGCCGTCTCAACCTGCTCGGACGCGCGGTTTGCGACATGCTCTTGGACCTCGATCCCAGTGCAGACGCCATCGTGCTTCACGCCTCTCGTCATGGCGACGGCGAGCGCACGCTGGAGATGCTGTACGGCTTGACTGAAGGCGAGCCGCTGTCGCCGGCGCGTTTCGGCCTGTCGGTACACAATGCCATCGCCGGCGTCTACTCGATCGCCAGCGGCAATCGACGCAGCCAGCAGGCGATCGCAGCCAGCGGCGGCGAGTGGGCCGCCTTGATCGCCGAGGCGCGCGGCTATCTCGCCGACGACCATTCGAGCGTCGTGGTCGTTTTCAGTGACCAGCCCGTTCCTCGACGCTTCGCCGCCTACGCGCCGGAATCCTGCTCGGCAGCCGTTGCCCTTCGAATCGGCCAGGCCCCGGCCCCCGATGCACGACGACTCTCGGAAACCTCGGTCACGGTGGAGACGCCGACCTTGCAGCCACTCGACATCATCGACTGGCTGATGGACAAGCGTGCGACCGTGGCGTGTCCCATGAGCCGCCGTGGTTGGCAACTCGCCAGCGTTCGGCCATGATCCGCAGCCCATGACATGACGTTTACCGCATGACATTTCCCGAGGCCGAAACGACAGGCCTGCACGCCGGACGCCACCGGCAACGCGCCCGATGCGGGATCGAGCGCCCGCAACTGATAATGAACGAGTGACAAGGACGACCAAGACCGATGGCAACGACAGCGCTGGAACACGAACTCAAAGAGATGATCATCGAGACCCTGGAACTGGAGGATGTCACGCCGGATGACATCGACCCCGACGAGCCGCTGTTCGTCGAAGGGCTGGGGCTCGACTCCATCGATGCGCTGGAACTGGGGCTCGCGCTGCAGAAGCGCTATGGCATCACGCTGGAGTCCGAAGCGGAATCGTCGCGCCAGCATTTCGCCAACCTGCGAAGCCTGGCGGCACTGGTCGAATCGCGTCGCCAGAAATGAACCCGGCGGTGTCCTCTTGATTCCGTCAGCGCCTGCCCAGGGCCGCAACCGCCTCCTGTGGGCCGCAGCGGGTCTCGTTGGCCTGCTCTGGCCGCTGGTGGTGCATTATCTGCTGCCGCACTACGGTGCCTGGCCCTTGCTGATCGCGCTCGCCGCCATCGCCTGGTGGCGCCTGCCGCCGGCACAGCGCCGCTGGGGCTGGGGCCTGCTGCCGCTGCTCCTGCTGTTGATGATGACCGACAGTGCCGAGCTGGGGCTTCGCCTGTGGCCGGTGGTGGTGAACCTCGCCCTGCTGCTGCTCTTCTCCCACGGACTGCGTCACCCGCCAACGCTGATCGAGCGACTCGCCCGTCGCCAGGAACCGGATCTGCCGCCTCATGCCGTACGCTATACCCGCCGAGTCACTCAGGCCTGGTGCGTGTTCTTCGTGCTCAACGGCAGCGTGGCGCTGATCACCGCGATCCATGCCGATCTCGACGTCTGGGCCTGGTACAACGGCGGCATCGTCTACGCGCTGATGCTTGCGATGTTCCTGGGCGAATGGTGCATCCGCCAGCGCGTCAAGCGCCGGGCCGCAGCGCATGACGAGAGAATGCATGACGCAGCAGGACACGACGAAAAGAGGCCGCATGACGTTTCGTGAATTGAGCGCGCGCCCATGGCGCCATCGCCCTCTTTCGGAGCCCTTCGCCTGGCTACCGCCGGAGGGCAATACGCCCGCGCGCTGGTTCAGCGTCGGCGAGTGGCACGGACGGATCGGCGCCTGGCAGCAACAGCTGCTCGACACGCCCAACGACAGCGACAGCTGGCGACTCTACGAGCCGGATCCGATCGAATTCGGCGCCGCCCTGATCGCGATCTGGGAACGCGGCGACCGCGTCGTCCTGCCGGCGGACAACCAGCCGGAAACGCTATCGGGCCTGCGCGACGCGGGCGTCGTTCTGGGATCGAGCGGGCAGACGCCGGAACAGATGCCGTCGACAAGGCTCCCGAGCCGACCGCCTCGGTGGTCCTCCGAACCGCTGCCCGCCGTCGCCGTTTCGCTCTATACCTCCGGCTCCAGCGGCGATCCGCAGCGGATCGACAAGCGTTTCGACCAGTTGGATGCCGAACTCGCCACCCAGGCATCGCTCTGGCCCCTGCGCGGCCAACTGGTGGTCAGCCAGGTCAGCCACCAGCATATCTACGGACTACTGTTCTCGATCCTGCGTCCGCTCTGCGAGGCCAGCCCCTTCTCGGCGCAGCCTTGCCGCTACCCGGAGACCCTGCATACCTGGCTGCGGTGCTGTAAGACGGAAGGCCGCCGGATCGTTCTCGTCAGCGCCCCACCGGCACTGTCGCGGCTACCGGAAGCGCTCGACTGGCAGCCGGAGCGCGCCGTCCTGGAGACCATATACAGCTCCGGCGCGCCGTTATCGAAGGGTGCCAGTGACCAGGTCTTCGAGCGGCTCGGCAAGCCGGTTCACGAGATCTACGGCAGCTCCGAGACCGGCGGCATCGCCTGGCGCGTTCAGCAGCGCGGTTCGGCGTGGACCGCCCTGCCCGGCGTCGAGGTGCGTCATGACGAGGAGAGTCGCCTGTGGCTGCGCTCTTCCCATCTGGAGACGCCGAACCAGTGGCAGCGCCAGGCCGACCTGATCGCGCCGACCGATGACGGGTTCGAGCTGCTGGGCCGGGCCGACCGCATCGTCAAGATCGGCGGCAAGCGACTCTCGCTGACGGCCATGGATCGCGCCCTCGCCACGCTGCCCGGCGTCGAACGGGCGACCACCTGGACACTGCAGCGGCGCGACCTGCGGCTGGCCGCGGTCATCCAGCTGTCACCCGACGCGATGCCACATGACCACCGACAGCGTCGCGAAACGGTGAAACGGCTGCGCAGGGCACTCGCCGCGCGCTTCGAGACCCCGGCGCTGCCCCGCTACTGGCGCTTCGTCGATCACTGGCCCACCAACACCCAGGGCAAGCTGAGCGCGGAGATTCGTCAGCGGCTGTTTCAGGATCTGGAAGACCGACGCGCACCGCGCTGGCTGGGCGAGCGCCCGCACGAGAGCGGCTGGCGCATCATTCTGGAAGTGCCCGAGCACTGCATCTATGTCGACGGTCACTTCGACGGCCAGCCCGTCCTCCCCGGCATCGCGCTGGTACACTGGGCGATGCAGCAGGCGCGCCGGCTGTTCGCCATTGACGCCGATTTCAGCGGCCTCGAGCGGCTGAGATTCCCGCAGCCGCTGCTGCCCGGCGACCGCTTCGAGATGACGCTCGAGCATCGCCAGGACGACGCCGGGGCGAGCCTGCGCCTCGAGTGCGACAGCCAGCGCGGCAAGCACGTCAGCGGCCGCATCGCGCTAACGGCCCGGCAAGAGCTGAAGAGGTAGTCGATGTCGAGTGAAGATACCGCCCGCATCGCGGTGCTGGTCCCCGTCTACAACCACGCCGAAGCCATCGGCCAGACGCTGGCGCGGCTCCGGCTGCTGGACCTGCCGATCATCCTGATCGACGACGGTAGCGACGCCCACTGTGCCGGCGTGCTGGACGATCTCGCCCGCGATCCACAGGTGGACCTGGTCAGGCTGCCCGTCAATCGCGGCAAGGGCGCCGCCATCCGCGCAGGGCTGGCGCGAGCCGCCGAGCGCGGGCTCACCCACGTGCTCCAGGTGGACGCGGATGGCCAGCACGAGGCCAGCGACCTGCCGCCTTTCATCAAAGGGCTTCGCGCCGACGACGAGATCCTGCTGCTCGGCTATCCGCGGTTCGACGCCAGCGTCCCCAGACACCGTTTCTATTCCCGCTACATCACCCACTCGCTGGTGTGGCTGGCGACGCTGTCGTTCGACCTCCGCGATACCATGTGCGGGGTCAAGCTCTATCCGGTTGCCGCCGTCAATCGCCTGATCGCCGAACACCCCTGCGGGGACCGCATGGAGTTCGACAGCGAGCTGCCGGTGCGCTGGCACTGGCAGGGCGGGCGCGTCGGCAATCTGCCGGTGCGGGTGCACTATCCGATCGATGGCGTCTCCCACTTCAAGCTGTGGCGAGACAACGTGCTGCTGGCCCGCATGCATCTGCGTCTGGCGCTCGGCATGCTCGGACGTCTTCCCATCCTCTTGCGACGCCGCCAGGAAACGCCTTCATGACACCGATCAGCAGCAATCCCAATCACTGGTCGAGAATTCGCGAAACCGGCACCGCCGGCGGCATTCGCGCCATGGTCTGGATCCGGCGCAAGCTGGGCCGGCTACCGTTCCAGATCATGCTGCTATTGGTGATCGTCTACTACTACATCGCCCACGGTCTGCACCGACGCGCTTCTCATACCTACCTGACCAGGCTGTGGCGGCATCTTCACGGTCAGCCCCCCAGCCATCTGACCTGGCTGAGCCTGCGCCACTTCCGCAGCTTCGGCCAGAGCCTGATGGACAAGATCGACGCCTGGAGCGGCATCCCGCCGGCGCTCAGCTTCGAGGGCGACACTCGAGAGCGCTTTCGCCAGGCGGTCGCCGGCGGACGCGGGGGCATCATGCTCGTCTCCCATGTCGGCAACATGGAGATCTGCACCGCGATGAGCGACATGCAGGACGATTTCCGCGCGACGCTGCTGATGCACACCCGTAACGCGCAGCAGTTCGACGAAGTCCTCGCTCGCTCGACCCACCGCGAGAATCCGCCGGAGATCATCGAGGTCAGCGAGATCACCCCGACGACGGCGATGAAGCTGGGCCGCCGGATCGCGGAAGGTGGTTTCGTGGTCATCGCCGCCGACCGCGTGCCGATCAGCGACAGCGGCCGCGCCCGTACCCTGCCCTTTCTGGGCCACCCGGCACGATTCCCGGAGGGGCCGTTCTGGCTGGCCAGCCTGCTGCGCTGTCCGGTCTACACCATCGGCTGCTTTCGCGAGGCCAAGGGCTACCGCGTCGATTTCGACCACTTCGACGATACCAGCGAACTGAGCCGCCGGGATCGGGCAGCTTGGATCGACAGCGCCATGCAGCATTATGTCGACTGGTTGACACGGCAATGCGAGAAGACGCCGCTGCAGTGGTTCAACTTCTTTCCCTTCTGGCTGGATTGCGACGACGCCCACCCGGACGCCGGCTCCGAGGACGGGCGACCCGCCGGCTGACCCTCGCCACTCGAGACCTGAAACCCCAAAAGGACTTCCGCATGCCGCTTCGCCGATGGTTGATCACGCTTCTGCTTCTACTGGCGCCATTGAGCGCCCAGGCCTTCGATCTGGACGACCTGCAACGCCAGCTCGCCGCCACCCCGGCATTGGCAGGCAGTTTCGAACAGCAGCGCGAACTGGCGGATCTCGATAGCTCTCTCACCAGCCGGGGCACGTTCCTCTTCGAGCGCGGCAAGCGCGTCGTCTGGCAGCTCGAAACCCCGGTCGAGGAGCGCATCGAGCTCACCCCGGAAGCGATCACCAATGGCAGCGGCGAAAGTGCGCCCCCCGGCGGCGAACAGGTGGCCCAGCTGTTCCTGCAACTGCTGGAAGGGGACTGGCAGGCGCTGGAGTCGCGCTTCACGCTGGCGCTCTCCGGCGATCAGGATGCCTGGCAGGTCGCGCTGACCCCGAAAGAAGCGGCGCTGCGTGAACGTATCGCCGGAATCACCCTGCAGGGTGATCGCACCATCGATCGTCTCGACATGCGCACGCCGAATGGCGACCGGCTCGAGGTTCGTCTGTTCGACCAGCACCCGCTGAACGGTTCATGAGCCGCGCAGGCTATCGCCGGCTCGGCTGGCTCTGGTTCGCGGTTCTGGCGCTCTGCACCATCTGGCTCGGATGGATGCTGCGCCACGGATTGCCCGCCGATACCGACCTCACCGCGCTGCTGCCCGCCGATCGGCAGGCGCCGCTGATCGAGCAGGCGGACCGCGAACTGGGACGCGGCTTCGAGAATCGCTTCCTGCTGCTGCTCGGCGACGACGAGCGCGTCACGACGACCCGGGCATTGGGGCAGGCGTTGCAGACGCTGGTCGACGACTGCCAGCTTGCGGCCATCGACTGGCGCGAGCTGGATCTGGCCGATGCCGATCCTCACGACTGGATGGGCCAGTGGCGCTATCGCCTGCTGACACCGGAATGGCAGGAAACCATCGATCGCGGCGACGCCGGCACGCTGGTGGAGCCGGCGCTGCGCCGGCTGTTCTCGCCGACGGCACGCCCGGACCCCGTCGCCGACCCTTTCGGCCTGCTGGATACCTGGCTTGCACGCCTGCCCGGCAGCCCCATCGGGGCCGCCGATGGCCTGCTGACGCTGGGTCGCGACGGCCGACAGTGGAGCGTGCTGATCGGCGAACTCGAGGGCTCGCCCTACGACCAGCCGATGCAGAACGCTCTGCACGCGACGCTCGAGCAGTTCCAGCAGCAGCATCCCGACGCCGAGCTGCTGCGCTCCGGCCTGGTGTTCCACGCCGCCGCCGGCGCGCGCCAGGCGAAGCACGAGATGTCCACCATCGGCGCGGCCTCCCTGCTCGGGGTGCTGCTGATCATCGGGTTCGTCTTTCGCTCGCCCCGGGTGCTGCTGCAACTGATGGTGCCACTGCTGGCCGGCTCGCTGTTCGCGCTGACATTGACCCTGGGTTTCTTCGGCCGCCTGCACCTGCTGACGCTAGCCTTCGGCGCCAGCCTGATCGGTATCGCCATCGATTATGTGCTGCACCTGCAGTGCGATCGCGCCATCACCGGCGCCGGGTTCCGCCTGCGCCGGCTGCTGCCGAGTCTCGCGCTGGGCCTGATCTCGAGCGTCGTCGCCTACGTGGCGCAGGCGCTGACACCGATGCCGGGATTGCGCCAGATGGCCGCCTTCGCCGCCTTCGGCCTTGTCGGTGCCTGGCTGACGGTCGTGCTGTGGCTGCCTCGCTTCACGCTTCATGCCAGCCCGTTCACCGCACGTCTGGCGACACGCTGGTGGCGGCTGTGCCAACCTCGCTGGCGGTTGCCGCCCTGGCTCGCCCTGATCGGCGCCGTCGTGCTGGTCGTCATCTGCGCCGTCCGCCTGACCAGCGACGACAGCCTGGAGCTGCTCAACCCCTCGCCGGCGGCGCTGATGCAGGACGAGCAGCGGGTACAGCAACTGCTCGATCGCGATACCGGCAGCCGTTACTTCCTGGTTCAGGCCGAGGATACCCAAACGCTGCTGGCCCGGCTCGACTCGCTCGACACCGCGCTCGATCGCGCCATTGCCGACGGGCTCGAAATCGACTTTCAATCGCTGGCCGACGCAGTGCCGACGGCAGCGCAGCAGCAGGCCAACCTGGCAAGGGTGCGTTCCCTCTATGGCGAGCCATTAGACGATCTGATCCGGCGCGCCGGATTACCGGCCGAGGTGGCCGAGAAAGCCAGGGCGCGGCTCGACACCTCTGCCCCGCTGACCGTGTCCGACTGGCTGGACACGCCGCTGGGGCAGTACCAGCAGCGGCTATGGCTGGGCGAGACACCGGAGGGCGGCGTCGCCGCGATGGTGGTCGTCTCCGGGGCCAGAGACGCCGAGACCGGGCGCACCCTGCAGGCAGTGGCCGAGGCCGTGGGCGGCCCGCAAGCCAGGGTCGAGTATGTCGATCGGGTCGACCGGATCGGCGCCTTGCTCGGCGAGCTGCGCCGCCATACCGCGCTCTGGGTCGTGCTGGCGATGGCGTTGATGACGCTGGCGCTGGTGTGGCGGTATCGGCGCCGCGCGTGGCGCGTGATCGTGCCGCCCTTCGGTGCCACCCTGATCGTGCTGGCGGCCTTCGCCCTTGGCGGCGTCCCGCTCAATATCTTCAACCAGTTGGGCCTGCTGCTGGTCTTGGGGATCGGGCTGGATGCCGGCATCTTCAACGTGGAGCACGCCAGACAGCCATCCGCCTGGCTCGCGATCACGCTGTCGACCCTGACCAGTCTGCTGGCGTTCGGCATGCTCGCCTTCAGTGCCACGCCGGCGCTGCACTATCTGGGTCTGACCTGCCTGATCGGGCTGGCCAGCGTGTGGGTTCTGGTTCCCTGGGTAAGACCTGTCGATCCAGACCGGATCCATCAACAGGAGAACGAACATGGCTGAAGTCGATCACGATGTCATCGTCATCGGTGCCGGGCCGGCCGGGGCCGCGGCCGCCGCACGCCTGGCAGCCTTCGGCCGACGCGTGCTGGTGGTCGAGCGCAGCCACTTTCCCCGCTTTTCCATCGGCGAAAGCCTGCTGCCGCAGTGCATGAGTCATCTCGAGGAGGCCGGTCTGCTGGAGAGCGTCCTGGCCGCCGATTACCAGCCCAAGAATGGCGCCGCGTTCACCCGCGACGGCCTGGAGACGGCAATCGACTTCCGCGAGAAGTTCACCCCGGGCTGGGGCACCACGTTCCAGGTCGAACGCGCCGATTTCGATCATCGGTTGATCGATGGCGCCCGCGACCAGGGTGCAGAGGTCGAATTCGGCGTTACCGTCACCGCGTTCCGGGCCGACGACGACCGCCCGCAGGTCGACGTGGTCGATGAATCCGGCAACGCCCGCACGCTGACCGCCCGATTCGTGCTCGACGCCAGCGGCTATGGCCGTGTGCTGGCCCGGCTCGAGCATCTCGAGCGCGACGCGCGTCAGGATCCCCGCACGGCGCTGTTTACCCACGTCGAGGCCTACCCTGCGGATTCGAGCCACGATCGCGAAAAGATCCTGATCGGCGTGCATCCCGACGATGCCGGCATCTGGTACTGGCTGATCCCGTTCCGGCACCAGCGTGCCTCGGTAGGTGTGGTCGGCGAGACCGAGCGCCTCGAAGCCTACGGCGCCACCCCGGCAGCACGATGGCAAGCGCTGATCGATGCCGAACCCCGTTTCCGCCAGCTCCTCGAAGGCGCTCGGCCCACGCGTGCAGTGGGCGAGCTCAGCGGCTACTCCGCCGATGTGACACGTCTGCACGGCCCCGGCTATGCGCTGCTGGGCAATGCCGGCGAATTCCTGGACCCGGTGTTCTCGTCCGGCGTGACCATCGCCCTGCGGTCGGCCAGCCTGGCGGCGCCGCTGGTCGACCGCCAACTGGGTGGCGATGCGATCGACTGGCATGCCGAGTTCGAGGTACCGCTGCGCGAGGGTATCGAGACGTTTCGCGCCTTCGTCGATGCCTGGTACGACGGCCGCCTGCAGACGATCATCTTCCATGCCGACGCGCCGAGCGACATCAAGAGGCGCATCAGTGCCATCCTGGCAGGATACGCGTGGGACCGAAGCAATCCGTTCGTCAGCGCATCGCGTCGTCATCTCGACACGCTCGCGGCCATCTGCGAAAGGCAGGCGGAGTCTTCGACGACACAGACCGAGACCCCACGGCCGCCCGCCCGGGCGACGGAGAACAGACCATGAAGCGCAGCCTGCGGCCGCTAGGGCTACTCTGTCTGGCGATGGTCCTGAGCGCCTGCAGCCTGACGCCGCCGGTATCACCGACGCCGCCCCTGGCCGCCGCGACCACCGCCGATACCTTGAAGAGTCGATTGACGTTCCAGCCTGACGAGGGCGAACCCCGTACGCTGATCGCCTTCATCCGCATCGATCCCGACCGACTGCGAGCCGTGCTGGTCACGCCGTACGGTCAGCGCGTGACGACGCTGGTCCGCGATGCCGACGGCGCGCGATTCGAGGCCGGCGACGCCCCGGGCGAATCGCCGCTGCCGATCCCGCCAGCGTGGCTGGCATCGCGCCTGGAGTGGAGCCTGTGGCCGCTCGACGCCTTGCGTGACGCCTTCGACGGAAGCGCCTGGCAGGTCGTCGACGACTCGGCGCATCGCGACATTCTCTATCGCGGCGAGCTGGCCGCCCGCATCACCCCGGTGCCGGACCGCGAACACGCCAGGACGCTGACCCTGGACGATCGCCAGGGCGACTATCGACTGACGATCGACCCGATGCAGGCGCGCGATGATGGAGAAGCGCCAATGGAGAAGAACTAATGCAGAAGAACGCTGACTCATGAGTGCTGTCTTTCCCTGTCGCCTGTCCCGCCCCGGCGTCGTCTGCTCGCTGGGTGACGATCTGGATGCGATCGCTCGCGCGCTCTTCGCTGGCGAGCGCGGCCTGACGACCAGCGATGCCTTCACTCCGGGCCGCCCCCTGCCCCTGGGCCGGGTCGTCGGCGAACTGCCGGACGTCACCGGCTGGCCGAAGAATCACCGCAGCCGCAACAATCGTTTGCTGGCGCTGGCGCTGGAACGGCTAGAGGCGGAAATCGAACCGCTGCTGACCCGGGTGCCCAGCGATCGGATCGGCGTGGTGATCGGCACCAGCACTTCCGGCATCGGCGAAACCGAGCTGGCGCTGGCCGCCAGCGGCCGTGAAGGGCCGCTGCCAGAGGACTTCGCCTACGCCCGCCAGGAACTGGGCGCGCCGGCACGTTTCATTGCCGAGCGGCTGGGCAGCGCCGGGCCCTGCTATTCCCTCTCCACCGCTTGCAGTTCCAGCGCCCGGGCGCTGGCCAGCGCCAGGCGTCTGCTCAAGAGCGGCCAATGCGACGCGGTGATCGCCGGCGGCGCGGATAGCCTTTGCCGCCTCACGGTCAACGGCTTCGCCAGCCTGGAAGCCGTCAGCGACGCGCCCTGCCTGCCCTTTTCCCGCCATCGCGACGGGATCAATCTCGGCGAGGCGGCGGCGCTGTTCGTGGTTACCCCGGAGGCCGGCGGCATCCAGCTTGCCGGCGTCGGCGAGAGTGTCGATGCGCACCACATCTCGGCTCCGCGTCCCGACGGCAGCGGCGCCGCCGAAGCCATGCGCCAGGCAATGGCGATGGCCGGACGCGATCCGACGGAGATCGACTATCTCAACCTCCACGGCACCGGCACACCGCTCAACGACAGCATGGAGGCCGCGGCCGTCGCGACGCTGTTCGCCACGCCCCCGGCTTGCAGCTCGACCAAGGCGCTGACCGGCCACACTCTGGGCGCGGCCGGTGCACTTGAGGCGGCGTTCTGCTGGCTGGCTCTGGATCGCGGCCATCTGCCGATACACGTCTTCGACGATGACTACGACCCGGACATTCCGGCCCTGCCATTGGTGACGCAAAACGCCACGCCGGCGCGCCCGCTGTGTCATGCCCTGAGCAACAGCTTTGCCTTCGGTGGCAACAACGCCAGTCTGCTGCTGTCCCGGGCCGATTGAAGCGCTGGCTTGCCCGGAAAGAGAAACGCAAGAACGACGACGGAATTCCCTTGACTGCATCCGATACGCCTTCGCTCCCCTGCCCCGTCGCGCCGCTGGTCCCCCACGCCAGAGGCATGTGCCTGCTGACGCAACTGGTCGAGGTCCGCGAAGAGGGGGCGACTGCCGAAACCGTGACCCGGCGCGACGATCTGTTCGCCGAGCCCGACGGCATCCCGGCGTGGGTCGGTGTCGAGTGGCTGGCTCAGGCCGTCGCCGCCTGGGCCGGTTTCCGGGTCGTCGCATCGGGCGAGGCACCGGCCCCGGGTCTGTTGCTGGGCGCCAAACGCTATCGTGCGCGCGTGCCGGTCTTCGATTTCGACCAGCGGATCCGTGTCACCGTCACCATCGACTTCGTCGCCGACAATGGCGTCACCCAGGTCAGCGGCGCGCTGTACGCCATAGAAAAGCATGCCATCGAAAAGTACGACATCGGAAAGCACGCCACGGCGGTGCCGGACGATGCCGAGCCGCTGGCTCGCGGCAGCCTGACGCTCTATCGCCCCGCCGCGATGCCGGCACTGAACGGCGCCTGACGCCCTGACTTCACCATTCGCAGCTCTGCGCTCGAGGCCCCATGGAAGAACGACATCCCGAGACGATTCTGGTCACCGGCGCCAATCGCGGCATCGGCGAAGCGATCGCCAGACGCCTGGCCCGCGACGGCCACGATCTGGTACTGCACTGCCGGCGCCCCGGCGACGACATCGACGCGGTCAGGGCCGCAGTGGAAGCCGAGGGACGCCAGGCGCGCATCGTCCACTTCGACGTCGCCGAGCGGGAAACCGTCAAGGCGGTGCTGGAGGCGGACATCGCCGAGCACGGCTGCTACTACGGCGTGATCTGCAACGCCGGCATCACCGCGGACAAGCCCTTTCCCGCGCTGACGGGCGAGGACTGGGACAGCGTGCTGCGAACCAATCTGGACGGTTTCTACAACGTCCTGCATCCGCTGGTCATGCCGATGATCCAGCGGCGCCGGCCCGGACGTATCGTCGCGCTCTCGTCGATGTCCGGATTGATAGGCAATCGCGGCCAGGTCAACTACAGCGCGGCCAAGGCCGGCATCATCGGCGCCAGCAAGGCGCTGGCCGTCGAGCTGGCCAAGCGCCGCATCACGGTCAACTGCGTCGCGCCAGGGTGGATCGAGACGCGCATGACCGATGAGCTGCCCCGCGACGAGATTCGCAAGCTGATTCCCATGCAGCGCACCGGGACCGCCGAGGAAGTCGCCGGCACCGTGAGCTTTCTCTGCTCGGCGGATGCCGCCTACATCACGCGTCAGGTGATCGCGGTGAACGGCGGCATGTATTGATCGCTCGTTCCAGCACCGAGCTGAACGGTTCATGCTTCCGGCAAGGTGTTCGTCCGGCCGCCCGGCAACGAGCCGGCTCGAAACAAGTGGCTGATCGAGCCCCGCCGATCCAGTCCCATCATAGCAGCGGGCATCACTCCGGCTCGCGGGGCTCCCGGACGGGCGGTGTCATCACTGCCGGTTGACGAGCCGCCAGCTCGGCGACGGCGATCTCCAGCAGAACCACGGCCAGCTCACTGACATTGACGTTACGTTTGCTGGCCTCGGTCGCCAGTAGTCGATAGGTGGAATCGCTGAGGTGGTTGAGCACCAACCGGGCCATATGGGAGTCCTCGAGTGCCGGTTTCTGACACTGTAACGAGTTATCGACGGGTACTCAGGCTGAAATCACTAGACCTGAGGCATGATCCCCTCTAAGGCAGGCAGGCCGTCGACCCCGCGCCGTGCTGGACCCGGCCACGGCGTGGTAACCTTGCCCTTCACCGTACGACCCGGCATTTCGATGCCCCCTCTGTGCCCCAAGAATCGACGGAGCTTCCGAGACACCATGCAGGACGTGGCCTCCAGCAAGAGCACTCAGCATACGCCGATGATGGCGCAGTACCTCAAGATCAAGCGCGAGCATCCTGACGTACTGCTCTTCTACCGGATGGGCGATTTCTACGAGCTGTTCTTCGATGATGCCAAGCGGGCATCGCGGCTGCTCGACATCACGCTGACGGCGCGCGGCCAGTCGGCGGGCAAGCCCATCCCCATGGCCGGCATTCCTTACCACAGTGCCGAGTCCTACCTGGCCCGGCTGGTGAAGTCCGGCGAATCGGTGGCGATCTGCGAGCAGATCGGCGATCCCGCTACCTCCAAGGGGCCGGTCGAGCGTCGCGTCGTGCGTATCGTCACGCCGGGCACGCTGCACGACGAGGCGCTGCTGGATGCCGGGCGCGACAACCTACTGGTGGCTCTGCACCAGACGGGCAACTGCTGGGGGCTTGCCTGGCTCGAACTCTCCAGCGGCCGCTTCAGCGTGCTCGAGGTCGAAGGCGAAGCCGACATGCTGGCCGAGATCCATCGCCTGCAGCCCGCCGAACTGCTCGCCGCCGAGAGCCTGGACCTGCCGCCCTCGCTGGCCGCCCGAACCGGCCTGCGCCGCCAGCACGACTGGCACTTCGATCTGGAGACCGCCCACCGGCTGCTGTGCGACCAGTTCGAGGTCGCCGATCTGCGGGGATTCGGTTGCACGCATCTCGAGACCGCACTGATCGCGGCCGGCGTGCTGATCGACTACGCACGGGATACCCAGCGGTCGCGCCTGCCCCATGTCACCGCGCTGGGCGTCGAGAGCCGCGACGAATCCGTAGTGATCGATGCCGCCAGCCGGCGCAATCTCGAGATCGACATCAACCTCGGCGGCACCGGCGACAACACCCTGGCCAGCGTACTCGACACCACCGTCACGCCGATGGGCTCGCGGCTGCTCAAGCGCTGGCTCAACCGCCCGCTGCGGGATCGCGCCCAGATCGGCGGGCGCCAGGCCGCCGTGCAACTGCTGCTGGACAATGACCAGTACCTGCTGATTCGCGAGCCACTCAACGAGGTCGGCGACGTCGAGCGCATCCTGGCCCGCGTGGCGCTGCGCAGCGCCCGGCCGAGAGATCTGGCCCGCCTGCGCGATGCGCTCAACGTGCTGCCGGCGCTCCAGGGCGACCTGCAGCGCATCGAAGGCGAAAGCGCACTGAACGATCTCGCCCGTCATATTCATCCCTATCCCGAGCTCGCCGAGACGCTCACCCAGGCGCTGATCGACAACCCGCCGGTGGTGATCCGGGACGGCGGCGTCATCCGCGAGGGTTTCGATGCTGAACTCGACGAGTATCGCGGCCTGGCCGAGCACGCCGGCGATTATCTGGTCCAGCTCGAAGTCCGTGAGCGCGAACGTGCCGGCCTGCCGGGTCTCAAGGTCGGCTACAACCGGGTCCACGGCTACTACATCGAGATCCCCCGCGCTCAGGCACGCGAGGTGCCGGCGGACTATATTCGTCGCCAGACGCTGAAGAATGCCGAGCGTTTCATCATCCCCGAGCTCAAGGAGTTCGAGGACAAGGCGCTCTCCGCCAAGTCCCGCGCGCTGGCACGGGAAAAGCTGCTCTACGAGAGCCTGATCGACACCCTCAACGCCGATCTCGACGCGCTGCAGGCCACCGGCCGGGCGCTAGCGGCGCTGGACGTTCTCTGCGCCTTCGCCGAGCGTGCACAGACCCTCGAATTCGTGCGCCCGCAACTAATGGAAACCCCCGGCTTCAATATCGTCGGCGGCCGCCATCCGGTGGTCGAGCAGGTCAGCCAGCATCCGTTCGTGCCCAACGACCTGCGTCTCGACGAGGATCGCCGCATGCTGGTGATCACTGGCCCCAACATGGGCGGCAAGTCGACCTACATGCGTCAGGCGGCGCTGATCGCCCTGCTCGCCCATACCGGCAGCTTCGTGCCGGCGGACAGCGCCGAGATCGGCCCGGTGGACCGGATCTTCACCCGTATCGGTTCCAGCGACGATCTGGCCGGCGGGCGCTCGACCTTCATGGTGGAGATGACCGAGACCGCCAGCATTCTCCACAACGCCACCTCGGAAAGTCTGGTGCTGATGGACGAGATCGGCCGTGGCACCAGCACTTTCGATGGCCTCTCGCTGGCGTGGGCCAGCGCCGAACACCTGGCGGCCCAGCGCGCCTTCACGCTGTTCGCGACCCACTACTTCGAGATGACCGCGCTGGCCGAACAGCAGGAGACGGTCGCCAACGTCCATCTGACGGCCGCCGAGCACAAGGATGGCATCGTCTTCATGCACCGGGTCGAGGACGGCCCCGCCAGCCAGAGCTACGGCCTGCAGGTCGCCCAGCTCGCCGGCGTGCCGCAGCGCGTGATCGCCCGTGCCCGCGACAAGCTGGCCAGTCTCGAGCAGCCCGCAGCCATGCCGGTCGCCACCGACGCCCGCACGCAGTCCGCCGGGCCGCAGCAGGCGGACCTGTTTGCCGCGACGCCGCACCCGGTACTGGAAGCGCTGGGGTCGCTGGACGTCGACTCGCTGACGCCGCGGGCCGCGCTGGACCTGCTTTATGCCTGGCGCGAGCAGTGCTGAATGGCCTGGTGGCTATAACGCCATTCCTCGATGTTCCACGCCGCGGCTTGCCGGAGCTGGCGCCGCCCGCCTAAAATATGGCGCCATTCGAACAGCACGCGGCGGCACCGTGGAAACGGTGATTTCAAGAACGTCTTCATATCCGCCAATGCCGCGACAAAGAGCTGTGACCAAGAGCCATGACCAAAAGCCATGAAAAGGGTTGTGACAAAAGAAGCCACATGACCGGGCCGTCAATCAGGAGAGATCACCCATGACGTTCGTCGTCACCGAGAACTGCATCAAGTGCAAATACACCGACTGCGTCGAAGTCTGCCCGGTGGATTGTTTCTACGAAGGACCCAACTTCCTCGTCATCCACCCCGATGAGTGCATCGACTGTGCGCTCTGCGAGCCGGAATGCCCGGCGGAGGCGATCTTCTCGGAAGACGAGTTGCCCGAAGGCCAGCAGCAGTTCATCGAGCTCAATGCCGAACTCGCCGAGGTATGGCCGAACATCGCCGAGCAGAAGGACCCGCCGGAAGATGCCAAGGAGTGGGATGGGAAGCCGAACAAGATCGAGCTGCTCGAACGCTGATTTGCTATTGCGCTTGGCCATACTGTGTTGAAATCAATCTCAAAGTGCTCATTTACAACTCGTAAACTCCGCTTTTTAGATTGATTTCGCCTTGTCTGGCCTGAGCTCATTACGCAAATCGGGCGCTCGCTGCCTAAGAACGCAAGAAGGCCGCTCGATGAGCGGCCTTCTTGCATCTACAAACCAAAGTCTTCGCTACGAGTTTCAGCAAGCTACTTTTAGATCGCCATCGATGTCGCTCGACTGACTTGAAGCGAAAACCGTCCTTGGGAAGGTTGAATAAATAGCCGAACGGAGTAAAGCACAAGGCGCACGGCGCACAGGAACCGGAGCCTATGGGTTATAGGTGAGGATTCCGCGCACCGTGCAACGTAGTGATTTGCCCGTGCAGGCATTTATTGGCCCTTGATCGCCTTTAGGCCCGGATAGGCGGCCTTGTCACCCAACTCCTGCTCGATCACCAGCAGGCGGTTGTACTTAGCGACGCGATCGGAGCGGCACAGCGAGCCGGTCTTGATCTGGCCGGCGGCGGTGCCCACGGCGAGATCGGCGATGGTGGTGTCTTCGGTTTCGCCGCTACGGTGGGAGATGACCGCGGTGAAGCCGGCATCCTGCGCCATCTTGATCGCATCCAGCGTCTCGGAAAGCGAACCGATCTGGTTGAACTTGATCAGAATCGAGTTGCCGATCTTCTCGTCGATACCGCGCTTCAGGATCCTGGTGTTGGTGACGAACAGATCGTCGCCGACCAGTTGGATCTTGTCGCCAAGCTTGTCGGTCAGCGCTTTCCAGCCATCCCAGTCCGACTCGTCCATGCCATCTTCGATGGAAACGATCGGATACTGGTCGCAGAGATCGGCCAGATAGTCGGTGAAGCCTGCGGCGTCGTACTGCTTGCCTTCACCGGCGAGATCGTAGGTGCCGTCCTTGAAGAATTCGCTGGAGGCGCAGTCGAGCGCCAGCGTGACGTCCTTGCCCAGGGTGTAGCCCGCGTCGCTGACCGCCTGCTTGATGACTGCCAGCGCTTCGGCGTTGGAGGAGAGGTTCGGCGCGAAACCGCCCTCGTCGCCGACCGAGGTGGAAAGCCCTTTGGCAGAGAGCACCTTCTTCAGCGAATGGAAGATCTCGGCGCCCGTGCGCAGCGCTTCGCGGAAGTTCGGCGCGCCCACCGGCTGGATCATGAATTCCTGGATGTCGACGTTGTTGTCGGCATGCTCGCCGCCGTTGAGGATGTTCATCATCGGCACCGGCATGGTGTACTGGCCCGGCTGGCCGTAGAGTTCGGCGATGTGAGCGTAGAGCGGCACGCCCTTCTCGGTCGCCGCTGCCTTGGCCGCGGCCAGCGAAACGGCGAGAATCGCGTTGGCGCCCAGGCTTGCCTTGTTGTCGGTGCCATCCAGCGCCAGCATGGCGTCGTCGAGAGCGCGCTGATCGCTGGCGTCCATGCCCAGAAGGCGCTCGCGGATCTTGCCGTTGACGGCCTCGACGGCCTTCAACACGCCCTTGCCCAGATAGCGCGACTTGTCCCCGTCACGCAGTTCCAGCGCTTCGCGAGAGCCGGTGGAAGCACCGCTGGGCGCACAGGCGCTGCCCGTGATGCCGCCGCTCAGCGTGACCTGTGCCTGGACGGTGGGGTTGCCGCGGGAATCGAGTACTTCGAGGGCGCGGATATCAACGATCTCAGCCATGTTACGTCGTCCTGTCGGTTGAAAAATCAATGATCGAGGGTGAAGCGCCCGGCTCTTGCGCGGACTCCGGGCGCGATGATTCGGTCATGGTAGCAGTTCTGGAGCTTATCCAGCGTTGGCGGGTCAGGTCCAGCGTCTCCAACGATGGCGGGGGATGAATCGCTTCATCCCCCGCCGGTCATTCGATCACTCCTGATGCGCCATGCCATGCTGGCGCTGGCGTTGCGCCTTGTGCTCCAGCGCCGCGTTGACGAAGCCGGTGAACAGCGGATGGCCGTCGCGGGGCGTGGAGGTGAACTCGGGGTGGAACTGGCACGCCAGGAACCAGGGGTGGTCCGGCAGCTCGATCATTTCGACCAGCGACTGATCGCCGCTCTTGCCCGAGACGATCAGGCCCGCGGCCTCGAGCTGTTCGACGAACTGCTCGTTGACCTCGAAGCGATGGCGGTGACGTTCGGTGATCGTGTCCAGACCGTACACCTCGTGCGCCCTGGAACCGGGCTTGAGTCGGCATTCCTGCCCGCCGAGACGCATGGTGCCGCCCAGATCGGAGGCCTCGTCGCGCAACTCGATCTGCCCTTCCGGGTTGATCCATTCGGTAATCAGGCCGACCACCGGATGCTGGGTATCGCGGGTGAACTCGGTGGAGTTGGCGTCTTCCCAACCCGCCACGTGGCGCGCGAACTCGATCACCGCGACCTGCATGCCGAGGCAGATGCCGAGATAGGGAACGTCGTTCTCGCGCGCGAAGCGGGCGGCCTGGATCTTGCCTTCCACGCCGCGCTCGCCGAAGCCGCCCGGCACCAGGATGGCATCCTTGCCGGCCAGACGCTCGGTGCCGTGACGTTCGATCAATTCGGAATCGATGTACTCGACGTTGACCTTCACCCGCGTCTGGATGCCGGCATGGATCAGCGCCTCGTTGAGCGACTTGTAGGCGTCGAGCAGCTCCATGTACTTGCCGACCATGGCGATGTTGATCGTCTTGAGCGGATTGAGCTTGGCGTCGAGGACGTGGATCCACTCGGCCAGGTCCGCCTGCGGCGCCTCGAGGCGGAACTTGTCGCAGACGATATCGTCGAGACCCTGCTCATGCAGCATCAGCGGAATGCGATAGATGGTATCGGCATCCTGCAGCGGGATGACCGCACGCTCTTCGACGTTGGTGAACAGCGCGATCTTGCGCCGCTCGCTCTCCTCGAGCTCGACTTCGCTGCGGCAGATCAGGATATCGGGCTGGATACCGATCGAGCGCAGCTCCTTGACGCTGTGCTGGGTCGGCTTGGTCTTGGTCTCGCCGGCGGTCTTGATGTAGGGCACCAGCGTCAGGTGCATGAACAGCGCGCGGTTGGCACCCACTTCGCTGCGCAGCTGACGGATGGATTCCAGGAACGGCAGCGATTCGATGTCGCCGACGGTGCCGCCGATCTCCACCAGCGCCACGTCGTAACCTTCTCCCCCCTTGATCACACGATGCTTGATCTCGTCGGTGATGTGCGGAATCACCTGCACCGTACCGCCGAGATAGTCGCCACGGCGCTCCTTGCGCAGCACGTGCTCGTAGACCCGGCCGGTGGTGAAGTTGTTGCTCTGGGTCATCTTGGTACGGATGAAGCGCTCGTAGTGGCCCAGGTCGAGATCGGTTTCCGCGCCATCTTCGGTGACGAACACCTCGCCATGCTGGAACGGACTCATGGTGCCCGGATCGACATTGATGTACGGGTCCAGCTTGAGGATGGTGACCTTGAGGCCGCGGGCCTCGAGGATCGCAGCCAGCGAAGCGGAGGCAATACCCTTGCCCAGGGAGGACACAACGCCGCCGGTCACGAAGATATATCGTGTCATGGAAAACCTGTCGAATCGTGGTCGTAAAGCTCGTGAGAAAAGACCCGGGGGAGAAAGTCGGGCCAGGATGGGACGTCAGATTACCAGACTCGATCGAAAGGCTCAATTTTGGATCGCGTGCCGCGCCGACATCCGGACGTCAGCTCGCCACCGCGCGCTGCAACGACTCCAGGCGCCGATCCCGGATTCCCAGCGCATGCAGGTCGCCCACCGTGTTGTCGAGATACTCGCGACACGACCCCAGCACGCCGCGGCCGGTCCGTAGCAGATGCACTACCGTCTCGTCGGGCTGGCGACCGATATAGCGGTCGTGATGCGGGTTGATCACGAAGGCGATGCCCCAGATCGGGCCGACGTCCGTCTTCAGCTTGATCCAGCGCGGGCGGTAGGCGCCGGTCAGCATCTCGCGCCGCCACACCAGCGTCAGCTCGCGTTCGAGATTGTCACCGGGGACCCGCAGCGCGACGCCACGGCAGGAGCCGCCCGGCGCCAGCGCCAGCATCAGTCCGGGCGTATCTGGCGTGCCACGGCCGTGGTCGAGCTTGAGGCAGAAATCGCGATGGTAGCCGTAGAGGCGGCAGGTATGGCGTTCGTCGACCTCCACGCAAGGGTTCCAGATCAACGAGCCGTAGGCGAACAGATAGACACCGTCGCGACACTGCACGCCGGGCGGCGCCGAGGCCAGCACCTGATGGATCGAGCTTTGCAGCTCTTCGTGGCTCTTCAAGGCCACGTCGGGGTAGACGGCTTCGAAGTGGCGACGAATCAGATCCTGCTCCAGCACCTCGCGGGTCATGGCGATCGACTTTCCGGCGGAAGTCTCTTCTTCATCGACACTGATAGCGCTGGGCTGCGGCTCACTCATTGGGACTCTAATCTCGGGCGCGATCGATACGATCATGGAAAACAAGGGTGATGGCATCGTNNACGATGCCATCACCCCAGACTAACGTCCAACGGGCGCAAAGCGAAGCGCTAGTTGGACGAGATGCAAACGTCAGATCGCGCGACCCCGCCCGCCTCCGGTGCCGTGACGCAGGACGAGATGCAGGAGGATCGCGCCAAACGTCGCCGTACCGATTCCGTCGAGCGTGAAGCCGCCGAAATCGATCGAGAAGTTGCCCGCGCCCAGCACCAGGGTGACCGCCGCGACGATCAGATTGGTATTTTCCCCCAGGTCGACCTGGTTCTGGACCCAGATGCGGGCGCCCGCAACCGCGATCAGGCCGAACACCACGATCGAAGCGCCGGCAAGCACCGGGCCGGGGATCGTCTGGATCAGCGCGCCGAAGCGCGGCGAGAACCCGAGCAGAATGGCAAATCCCGCCGCCGCGACGAAGATCAATGTCGAGTAGACCCGCGTCACCGCCATCACGCCGATGTTCTCGGCATAGGTCGTCACGCCGGTGCCGCCGGACGCCCCGGAGACCATCGTCGCCAGTCCGTCACCCAGGAAGGCCCGGCCGATATAGGGATCGAGATCGCGCCCGGTCATCGCTCCCACCGCCTTGATGTGGCCCAGGTTTTCCGCCACCAGGATGATCGCGACCGGGGCGATCAGCACCATGGCGTGCGGGCTGAACGTCGGGGCGGTGAACGCGGGCATCCCGAACCAGGCGGCCTCTTCGATGATCGAGAAATCGATCGGCGTGCCCCAGCCCAGGCCGTTGGTGACCAGCGCATAGATCGCGTAGGCGGCAACCAGCCCGACCAGGATCAGCAGCCGCTGCAGCATGCCGCGAGTCAGCACCGCCGCCAGGCCGATGCACAGGATGGTCACCAGCGCCATCGCGGCATCGAAGTTGGAGCCGGCCACGCTGGAAACGGCTACCGGAGCCAGGTTGAGACCGATGGTCATGACGATGGCGCCGGTCACGACCGGCGGCAGCAGGAACTCGATCCAGCGCGTGCCCATGGCCATCACGATCAGGCCGATGACCGCATAGATCGCGCCGCAGGCGATGATGCCGCCCAGCGCCAGCCCGATCGACGGATTGCCGCCGCTCCCGCCGTAACCGGTGGCGGCAATCACCACCCCGATGAAGGCGAAACTCGACCCCAGGTAGCTGGGAACCCGCCCGCCGACGATCACGAAGAACAGCAGCGTACCGATCCCCGACATCAGGATCGCCAGGTTGGGATCGAACCCCATCAGCAGCGGCGCCAGCACGGTGGAACCGAACATGGCGACGGCGTGTTGCACGCCCATCAATAGCGTCTGCGCGGGTGGCAGCGTCTCGTCGGGTGCGACCAGATCTTGGCGAGCGGCATCGACGCGGCGCCAGCGGGGGAACCAGGATGACATCGAACTTGTTCTCCAGGGAAACGACCGGTCGACGCCGGCGATTTCCGAATGCGTGAAAGCGATTGTTGTATGGACGAGCGGCGGATAACCGACCCGACGCGCATTCTACCTTCAGCGATGGCGGGATGCCTCCCGACCTCGCGTTTTTGGCACAGTGCCTCACGACTGAACTACGCTGACACCATCGACCCCAAGGATCGAACGGGAATACCGAGCGAGCGACGCCACTTTGAACGGTGGTGTCTCGTCTAAACTCAAGGCATGCCAGGGAGTGGATATGCAACGCTACGACTACCTGATCGTCGGCGCCGGCATGGTCGCCGCCAATGCCGTTCAAGGCATCAGAGAGAAGGACACCCAAGGCACGATCGGCATTCTGGGCGCCGAGCCCAACGGCCCGGTCACGCGGCCAGCGCTAACGAAAAAGCTCTGGACCGACCCCGAATTCGGTTACGACAAGATCTGGATGCAGCCGGAGCAGGACGACGGCACCACGCTGCATACCCGCACTCGCGTCACGGCCATCGATCGCGACCAGAAAACGGTGACGACGGATGACGGCGACACCATCGGCTACGGCAAACTGCTGCTGGCGACTGGCGGCGCACCGATGACGATCGATCTGCCGGCGAGCGACCGCGTGCGCTATTTCCGCACGGTCGAGGATTACGACTGCCTGAGAAGACTTGCCGGCAAGGGGCTGCACATTGCCGTCATCGGCGGCAGTTATATCGGTACGGAACTGGCCGCGGCACTGATCCAGAATGGATGCCGGGTGACCCTGATACATCCCCATGAGGTACTGGGAAGCCAGATGTTCCCGCCCAGCCTCGCAGACCGTTTCCACCAGACCTATCTCGACAAGGGCGTCGAGCTATTGAATGGCCGCAAGGTCAGCGGCGGGCGCGAGGCCGACGGCAAGGTCACGCTCGAACTCGACGATGGCAACGGCCTGGAAGTGGACGCGGCGGTCTTCGGACTGGGAGTCAAGCCGCGAGTCGAGCTTGCAGCACAGGCAGGGCTGGAGGTCGAGGACGGCATGGTCGTGGTCGATGCGCGCCTCGAGACCAGCGATGACGCCATCTTCGCCGCCGGCGATATCGTGACCTACCCGGACCACATTCTCGGCCGCTGGCACGCAGAGCACGTCGACAATGCCAACCAGATGGGCGCGACGGTCGGCCGGATCATGGCCGGCAGCGACGAGACCTACGATTACACGCCCTACTTCTATTCGAACGTGTTCGACTTCGCCTGGAAAGCCGTGGGCAAGCTCGACAGTTCGCTGACAACCGTCGAGGACGTGGAAGACGACAAAGGCGTCTATTACTATCTCGACAATGAGATTGAGAACGTCGTCGGCGTACTGCTGCTCAACCTGGAAGCCGACAAGCTCGACGAGGCTCGCGAGGTATTGGCGGACAAGTCACCGCAGCGCCCCGATACCCTGATGGGCCGCATTGCCCGGTCGTGATCGGGGCCCTGCATGACATTCATGCGAATGCCTTCAACGAAAAAGCGCCAACGATGACGTTGGCGCTTTTGATCCGGCAATTCGGTAACCGGGCCTGGTGACCCGCGGCGTCAGCTGGACTCGGGCAGGCGGGAAACCAGGATATTGGAACGACGCTCGATCTCCTCGAGCATCCCGGCGCACTCGTCGGACATCCCGCTGTCATGCAGCTTGGCGAGCGAGAACAGGGCCTTCAACTGGCCACTGATCATGGTGGCCTGATAGCCGCCGTCCTGATCCAGCACATGGTCTTCCAGCGCTCGCAGCTGCGTGTTTGCCTGGTCGAGAATGTTGCGTTCAAGCCTGATCATGGTGTGACCTTTTGAGAATTGCAGTTCGTTTCGAGCGCGCCACTGTAAAGGCTCATCCGACTTTATACCACCGCTGAACGCGATCGGTAGCGCCGGGCGGCTCGTGCCGGCGCTACCGCCAGCACGAGCCGCAACCCTCACACCTCGAGATAACCGAGGATGCCTTCCGCCGCCTGACGCCCTTCGTAGACAGCCGTCACCACCAGGTCGGAGCCGCGCACCATGTCGCCACCGGCGAACACTTTTTCGTTGCTGGTCTGATAGGCGAAACGTTCCATCTGCGCCGGAATCTCTGGCGCCAGCACGCGGCCGCGCTCGTCCACCTCGATCTGGTGCGTGTCGAACCATTCGATCTCGCTGGGCTGGAAACCGAAGGCGATGACCACCGCATCGCAGGCCAGGATCTCTTCGGAGCCCGGCACCACTTCCGCGCTGCGCCGTCCTTTCTCGTCCGGCTCCCCCATGCGGGTGCGTACCAGCTTGACGCCCTCGACCTTGCCCTCGCCGACGATCGCCACCGGCTGGCGGTTGAACAGGAACTCGACGCCCTCTTCGCGCGCGTTGGCCACCTCGCGCTTGGAGCCCGGCATGTTCTCCTCGTCTCGACGATAGGCACAGGTCACGCTGGCCGCGCCCTGGCGAATCGAGGTGCGGTTGCAGTCCATCGCCGTATCGCCACCGCCCAGGACGACGACGCGCCTGCCGGCCATCGACACGTAGTCGGCCGGATCCTTCTCGAAGCCGAGGTGATGGTTGGCGTTGGCGATCAGGAAATCGAGCGCCTTGTAGACGCCTTCCGTCTCCTCGCCGGGAAAGCCGCCGACCATGTACTTGTAAGTGCCCATGCCGAGGAAGACCGCATCGAATTCGTCGTTGAGCTGTTCGAAGGTGATGTCCCGACCGATTTCGGTATTGAGCCGGAACTCGACCCCCATCTCCTCGAACACCGCGCGACGGCGTTCCATCACGTGCTTTTCGAGCTTGAACTCGGGAATGCCGAAAGTCAGCAGACCGCCGATCTCCGGGTAGCGATCGAACACCACCGGCTTGACCCCGTTGCGGATCAGGATATCGGCGCAGCCCAGTCCGGCCGGCCCGGCACCGACGATGGCGACGCGCTTGTCGGTCATGGTCACGCTGGACATGTCCGGACGCCAGCCCATGGCGAAGGCGGTATCGGTGATGTACTTCTCCACCGAGCCGATGGTGACGGCGCCGAAGCCGTCGTTCAGCGTGCAGTCGCCCTCGCACAGGCGATCCTGCGGGCAGACCCGGCCACACACTTCGGGCAGAGAGTTGGTGCGGTGCGACATCTCCGCCGCTTCGAGAATGTTCCCCTCGCTGACCAGCTTGAGCCAGTTGGGAATGTAGTTGTGAACCGGACACTTCCACTCGCAGTACGGGTTGCCGCAATGCAGGCAGCGATGCGCCTGGCTGGCCGCCTCGCTGGGCTTGAACGGCTCGTAGATTTCGGCGAACTCCTTCGCCCGGCTGCGCGCATCCTTTTTCTGCGGATCGCGTCGCCCTACATCGATGAACTGAAAGTCGTTACTCAAACGGTTTGCCATGTCTTTTCTCCTCACTGGGCCGACGACGCTCTCGGATTGCAGCTGTAGCCCCTGCCCCGGTGGCTGACACCGGGGGCCGTTCGGGCTGTCGCCGCCTCTTATTCAGGCTGCCGCCTGGATTGGGCCAGCAAACCGTTGAGACTTGCGGCCTTGGGCTTCACCAGCCAGAAGTGGCGGATGAAGTCGGAGAAATCCTCGAGAATCGCTCGCCCGCGTGGCGAGTCCGTCTCTTCCACGTACTCGGTAATCACTTCGCGCAGGTGACGGCGGTAAGCCTCCATCGACTCGGTGTTGATCCGATGGATTTCCACCAGCTCGTGGTTGTAGCGGTCGACGAAACCGCGATCCTCGTCGAGCACATAGGCGAAACCGCCGGTCATGCCCGCACCGAAGTTGATCCCGGTCTTGCCCAGCACACAGACCAGGCCGCCGGTCATGTATTCGCAGCAGTGGTCGCCGGCCCCTTCGATCACCGCGTGGGTGCCGGAGTTGCGCACGCCGAAGCGCTCGCCGGCCATTCCCGCGGCGAACAGCTTGCCGTCGGTGGCACCGTACAGGCAGGTGTTGCCGATGATCGCCGTCTCGTGGCTCTGGAAGCGGCTGGTCTTGGGCGGCACGATCACCACCTTGCCGCCGTTCATGCCCTTGCCGACGTAGTCGTTGGCATCGCCTTCCAGATACAGGTTCAGCCCGCGCGCGTTCCATACCCCGAAGCTCTGACCCGCAACACCCTTGAAGCGGACCGTGATCGGTGCATCTTCCAGCCCCGCCTCGCCGTAGCGCTTGGCGATCTCGCCGGAAACCCGAGCCGCCACCGAGCGGTCGCAGTTGGTGATCGTGAACGAGAACTCGCCACCGGACTTCGACTCGATCGCCGGCAGCAACGCGTCGAACACTTCCTGGTTCTTGGCACCCGGATCATGCGGCACGTTGCGGCGGACCTCGCAGAACTGCGGCGCGTCCGCGGGTACGAAATCGTTGGCCAGTAGCGGGCTCAGGTCGAGCTTGCGCTGCGCCGCAGTCTCGCCTTCAAGCATTTCCAGCAGGTCGGTGCGCCCGATCAGGTCGGTGAGCTGGCGCACGCCGAGCAGCGCCATCAATTCACGCACTTCCTCGGCGATGAAGCGGAAGTAGTGCTTGACCATGTCGACCGTGCCACGGAAGTGCTCGTCGCGCAGCTCCTGATGCTGGGTCGCGACGCCGGTCGCACAGTTGTTGAGGTGGCAGATCTTCAGATACTTGCAGCCCAGTGCCACCATCGGCGCGGTGCCGAAGCCGAAGCTCTCGGCGCCAAGAATCGCCGCCTTGACCACGTCGAGCCCGGTCTTCAGGCCGCCATCGGTCTGCAACCGGATCTTGTCGCGCAGGCCGTTGATGCGCAGCGCCTGGTGCACTTCCGGCAGGCCCAGCTCCCACGGGCTCCCGGCGTGGCGGATCGAGGTGATCGGGCTCGCCGCGGTGCCGCCGTCGTAGCCGGAGACGGTGATCAGGTCGGCGTAGGCCTTGGCCACCCCGGTGGCGATGGTGCCGATGCCCGGCTCGGAGACCAGCTTGACCGAGACCTGGGCGCTCGGGTTGACCTGCTTGAGATCGAAGATCAGCTGAGCCAGATCCTCGATCGAATAGATGTCGTGATGCGGCGGCGGCGAAATCAGCGTCACGCCCGGCACCGCATAGCGCAGCCGCGCGATCATGTCGTTGACCTTGCCACCCGGCAGCTGGCCGCCCTCGCCGGGCTTGGCGCCCTGGGCGACCTTGATCTGCAGCACTTCGGCGTTGACCAGATAGGCCGGCGTCACACCGAAGCGCCCGGAGGCGATCTGCTTGATCTTCGACGAGCGGATGGTGCCGTAGCGGGCCGGATCCTCGCCGCCTTCGCCGGAGTTGGAGCGGCCACCGGTTTCGTTCATCGCCTGCGCCAGCGCCTCGTGGGCTTCCGGCGACAGCGCGCCCAGCGACATGCCGGCGCTGTCGAAGCGCGGCAGCAGGTTTTCCACCGGCTCGACCTCGTCCAGCGGCAACGGCTCGGGAGCCGGCTTGAGCTTCAGCAGATCCCGGATCGTGGCCACCGGACGCTCGTTGACCAGCCGCGCGAAGGCTTTCCACTTGGCGTAGTCGCCCTGCTGGACCGCCTGCTGCAGCAGCATCACCACGTCGGGATTGTAGGCGTGGTATTCGTGCCCGTGGACGAACTTGACCAGGCCGCCCTGGCGGATGCCTTTACGGGGAATCCAGGCATCGCGGGCCGCCAGCGTCTGCTGCATCTGCAGCTCGCTGAAGCCGGTGCCCTCGATGCGCGACATCATGCCGTCGAAGCACATCTGCATGACTTCGGAACCCAGTCCGACGGCTTCGAACAGCTGCGAACCCCGGTAGGAAGAGATCTGCGAGATGCCCATCTTCGACAGAATCTTGTAAAGCCCCTTCTGCATCCCCTTGCGGTAGTTCTCGCGCGCGTCCGCCGGGTTGCCGACCAGCTCGCCGGTGCGGTGCATGTCCGCCATCACCTGATAGGCGAGGTACGGATAGACCGCGGTGGCGCCGACCCCGAAGAATACCGCCATCTGGTGCGCGTCACGGGCGTAGCCGGTCTCGACCACGATATTGACGCGCGGGCGCAGCGCCAGCCTGGCCAGATGATGGTGCACGGCGCCGGTCGCCAGCAGCGCCTGGATCGGCTGCTTGCCTTTTTCGAGTTCGGCATCGGACAGCACCAGGATCACCTTGCCATCCCGAGCCGCCTGCTCGGCCTGCTGGCAGAGCGCTACCAGCGCCTGGCGCAGCGAGGTGGTTTCCGGGTCGTAGTGCAACGGCAGCCGGATCGAGGTGAACGCCGGATCTTCCTGGGTCACCAGGGCGGTGAACTTGCGCGGCGACAGCACCGGCGTGGTCAGGATCAGGCGATGCGCGTGCTCGGGGGTGGCCTGGAAGACGTTGAGTTCCGCGCCCATGCAGGTTTCCAGCGACATCACGATCGCTTCACGCAACGGGTCGATCGGCGGGTTGGTGACCTGGGCGAATTTCTGACGGAAGAAATCGGTGAGCAGACGGTTCTGCCGCGACAGTACCGCCATCGGCGTGTCGTCGCCCATCGACCCGACCGCCTCCTGACCGCTCTCGGCCAGCGGCCTGAGCAGCTGATCGCGCTCTTCGAAGGTGACCGAGAACATCTTCTGATAGACGTTGAGCTCGTCGGTTTCCATCGGCTGGAAGCGGGCCAGCTCGGTCAGCGCCGACTCGAGATAGTGGGCGTGCTCCTTGAGCCAGCGACGGTAGGGGTAGGCGGACTTGAGCCGCTGATCGATATCGTCGGTATGCAGCACCTCGCCGGTCTGGGTATCGACGGCGAGGATCTGCCCCGGCCCGACACGGCCCTTGGCCACGACGGATTCCGGCTGATAGTTCCATACCCCGATCTCGGAGGAGAGGGTGATGTAGCCGTTGTCGGTGATCACCCAGCGCGCCGGACGCAGACCGTTGCGGTCGAGCATGCAGACGGCATGGCGGCCGTCGGTCATGACGATACCGGCGGGGCCGTCCCACGCCTCCATGTGCATGGAGTTGTATTCGTAGAAGGCGCGCAGGTCGCCGTCCATGGTCTCCACGTTCTGCCACGCCGGCGGCACCATCATGCGCACCGCGTTGTAGAGATCCATGCCGCCGGTCAGCAGCACTTCGAGCATGTTGTCCATGCTCGAAGAATCGGAACCGGTGGTGTTGACGATCTCGTCGAGGCCTTCGATCTCCGGCAGCAGTTCGCTGACGAAGTTGGCCTTGCGCGCATTGGCCCAGCTGCGGTTGGCCTCGATGGTGTTGATCTCGCCGTTGTGCGCCATGAAGCGGAACGGCTGCGCCAGCGGCCAGCGCGGCGCCGTATTGGTCGAGAAACGCTGGTGGAAGACGCAGACGGCGGTTTCGAGACGTTCGTCGCCCAGATCCTGATAGAAGGTCGGCAGATCCACGGGCATCATCAGGCCCTTGTAGGACACCACCTTGGACGACAGCGAGCAGACGTAGAACTCTTCTTCCTGACGCAGCTTCTGCTCGGCCAGGCGACGAGCCATGAACAGCTCGACATTGAACGCGGCGTCGGACTGGGACGCATCCCCTTCGACGAACACCTGACGAATGCGCGGCAGGCACTCGAGCGCCATCGGCCCGCAGACGCTGGGGTCCGTGGGCACGTCGCGCCAACCCATGACGCTCAAGCCGCGCTCGGCCAGCTCGCCTTCCAGGATTTCCCGTGCGTGCTGCTCGCGAGCGTCGTCATCGGGGAAGAACACCATGCCGACCGCGAAACGCTCGCCCAGGGTCACGTCCAGTTGCTCCTGGGCCAGCGCTCGCATGAAGCTCATCGGCATCTTCAGCAGCAGGCCGCAACCGTCGCCGGTCTTGCCGTCCGCCGCGATACCACCTCGGTGGGTCATGCATGTCAGGGATTCGATCGCCGTCTTGAGCAGATCGTGACTGGCCTGCCCCTCCATATGAGCAATCAGGCCGAAACCGCAGTTGTCGCGGAATTCGCCGGGCTGGTGAAGACCTCTCATCATGGGCGTGCCTCACAAAGCTGTGTCAGAATACAGATCTTGCATTCGATCGAATAAAAAGAGATAATTTAAGGTTTTGTTATTTTTATGACCGAATTGATGGCTGAATATCCGGCCTATTTTCGTCTCGAAACACCGACAATATTGCTACTGGCGGTCGCCAAAAGGCCGGACAGAATAGCCAGTTACCCGTCACAGCGCAATTGAGCCGTCGGGCATTTCCCCCGCAAACGCATTTAAAATCGAATACTTAGCGGAATACTGGCCAAAATACGCTGTTAGCTCAAAGGCTTAGACATGAGGGTAAGACTAAAGTCTTAATCTTTTGAGCCGTGGCCCGATCAGGGTGGGATCGTGGCGCGAACCCCATACCGATACGGCATGGAGCATACCAATTATATCGTCAACGCCTCGAAAAAGCAGCAGCGATCATCCAGATTGTCGACATGCGGCATCGCCACCGCGCATGTGCCGGCAAGATAACGGAGCGACAAGGCAATGGGGCGGCAAAGTAATGGGGCGGCATCGATCACACGGATCCGGACGACAGCAGTACCAGACGATGGCTTTGAGGAGGCGACAGGAAACGGACGCCGCCAATCGGCGCCGACAGGGCAAGGTGATCGGCAAAGGAAGGGAAGTAAGTCAGCCAGGCTGGCCAGGGGATCGGGATCGAGGGCCGAATCACGGACGATCCGGCTCCCGAGAACGGATCCGATCAGGCTCGCGGAAAATTCGCCAGCAGCCGCTCGAGCCGATCGGCGTCCGTATCGTCTCGAACGCACGCCTTACCCAGCGCTTCGAGCAGAATCAGCCGCAGCCGGTCGTCGAGATTCTTCTTGTCGAGCCGCATGCGAGCAAGGAAATCCTCTGCCTGCATGTTGGCCGGCGCCGTAACCGGGAGATCCGCCGCCTTCAGAATCGCAGCGACACGTTCGACATCGGCCTCGCTCAGCCAGCCGCGCTCGAAGGAGAGCTGCGCGGCCATCATCATGCCGGCCCCCACCGCTTCGCCGTGCAGCCAGTTGCCATAGCCCTGATGCGCCTCGATGGCGTGGCCGAAGGTGTGCCCCAGGTTGAGCAGCGCGCGCACGCCCTGCTCGGTCTCGTCCTCGGCCACCACTTCCGCCTTGATCTCGCAACTGCGCCGGATGGCGTGACGAACGGGGGCTTCCTCGAGCGCGCGCAGCGCGGGCAGGTTGTTCTCCAGCCATTCGAGAAACGCCGAATCCCAGATCAGACCGTACTTGATCACTTCCGCCAGCCCGGCGGAGAGCTCCCGTGCCGGCAGCGTCCGCAGGGTATCGGTATCGACGATTACCGCCCGGGGCTGCCAGAACGCACCGATCATGTTCTTGCCGCGCGGATGATTGACACCGGTCTTGCCGCCCACGGAGGAGTCCACCTGGGCCAGCAGCGTGGTGGGAATCTGGACGAAAGCGACACCGCGCTGATAGCTGGCGGCGGCGTAGCCCGTCATGTCGCCGATGACACCGCCACCGAGCGCGATCAGGGTACAGCGGCGGTTGAATCCGGCCGCCAGCAGGGCGTCCCAGATGCGCTCGACCGAGGCCAGCGACTTGGTCGCCTCGCCATCGGGCAGAATGACTTCCCGGACGTCCAGGTCGGCATCGGCGAGCGTCGCCTTGAGTGCCGCGAGATAGTGGGGCGCGATCACCTCGTTGGTCACGATCATGACCTGACGCCCGGCCAGGTATGGCAGCAGATGTTCCCGACTCGTCAGAATGCCCGCGCCAATGTGAATGGGGTAACTGCGGTCACCCAGCGAAACGTTCAGCGATTCCACGGGAAGCGACGAAGCGGAGGACATGGGCATTACCTTTGATATGGAAGACGGATGTAGGAAGACGAGTGTAGAAAAGACGGCCGCGGGAAAGGCCGACGAGAATGAGACATCACCTCTGATGCGAAAGAGATACCGATTCGCCAAGCGGCTCCGTCAGATGCGAAACCCGGCGCAGGATGTCGTTCACCACACTCCTGGGGCCTCGGCGGTCTGTGCGCACGATGATATCCGCCGTTGCGCGATAGAGCGGATCGCGAACCGCGAACAGATCCCGCAGCACCTGCTCGGGGTTGGCCGTCTGCAGCAGCGGCCGATTGCGATCCCGGGAGGTGCGCCGGATCTGCTGTTCGACGGTGGTGGCGAGATAGACGACCGTCCCCCGCTCCCGCAGCAGTTGGCGATTGATCTCGCGCATGATCGCGCCGCCACCGGTTGCCATGACGATGTCGCTGCGCTGGGTGAGTTCGTCGATCATGGCCGTTTCGCGGTCCCGAAAGCCCTGCTCACCCTCGACATCGAAAATCCATGGGATATTCGCCCCGCAGCGAGCCTCGATCTGATGGTCGCTATCCAGGAATTCGCGCTGCAATTCGGCCGCCAGGAGGCGGCCGATTGTGCTCTTGCCGGCCCCCATGGGACCGATGAGAAAAAGATTGGGAAGCGACCGCATCAGCGAATGGCCAGTCCGTCCTCGATGATCTTGGGCGTGATGAATACCAGCAATTCTACCTTCTCGTTGCTGTTCTGGGTATAGCGGAACAGGTTGCCGATCACCGGCAGGTCGCCGAGGAATGGTGTCTTGAACAGCGTCCGCAGCTGTTCGGAGGTCAGGATCCCGCCCAGCACCACGGTTTCGCCGTTATTGACCAGTACCTGAGTCTGGATCTCGTTGGTATCGATGGCCGGCGCGCCGTCGTAGCGGGTGTCGGAAATATCATCGTTATTGATGCGCAGATCCATGATGATGCGGTCGTCCGGGGTAATCTGCGGTGTCACCTCGAGCGACAGCACGGCCTCCTTGAACTCGGTGGAGGTGGCACCGCTGGACGAAGCTTCCTGATAAGGCACTTCCTGGCCCTGCTTGATGATCGCCGTGCGCTGGTTGGCGGTGATCACCTTGGGCTGGGAAATGGTCTGGCTCTTGCCTTCGCTCTCCAGCGCCCGCAGCTCCAGATCGATCAGGATGTCGCCGGAAACATACCCGAAGCTGAACGCGCTGGCGGGATTGACGGCATTGCCCAGATCCACCGCCAGGCCGCCGCCATACGTATCGGGGTCGTCCGACGTGGTCGGCACGGTCGAGGGATCGCCATCGGCCGCCCCGCTCAGATCGAGATGTCGACCCGCCGGAGAAGAGAGCCCCCAGTTGACCCCGAGCTCGCGGGTCGCGCTGTCACGGGCGATCACGATTCGCGCCTCGATCTGCACCTGGCGCACCGGCACATCGAGATGCTCGATGGTTCGCCGAATGGCATCGAGCTGTTCTCGCGTATCCTGCAGGATCAGGGTGTTGGTGCGTGGGTCGACGGTAACACGCCCGCGCTCCGACATCATGCCGACACCCTCACCACCGCGCAGCAGCGCCGCCAGATCTTCGGCCTTGGCGTAACGGATCTGCAGGAACTCCGTGGCCAGCGGAGCCAGCTGTTTCGTCTGTTCACGGGTTTCCAGCGTCTGGCGCTGCAGATTGGCCAGCTCGCCGGTCGGCGCCACCATCATCACGTTGCCTTCACGTCGCGCCGACAGGCCATGATTGCGCAGCACCAGATCGAGCGCCTGATCCCAGGGGACATCGGTCAGATTGAGGGTCACGTTACCCTGCACGCTATCGCTGGCGACCACGTTGAGTCCCGACTCCTCGGCGATGATCGACAGCACGTCACGCACCGGGATGTCCTGGAAATCGAGGGTAATGCGGTGACCGGTATAGCTGGGGCCGGAGTCCGTCTCGGGGCGCTCGAGGCTGCCCGCGGGCGCCAGTTCGATCGTGAAACGGCGCCCGTTCTGGGTCACCAGCGGCTCCACCGCATCGGATGCCACAATATCGAAGGTAACGCCATCAGCGCTCCGACGCGGCACGATGCGCTCGACGGCAGTGCCGAAATCGCTGACATCGAGCGTCTGATACTGCGCGTCGGGCAAGGTCACGCCAGGTAGCGAGACCGAGACCTGACGCCCCTGCCCGGAGACTTCCGCCGCCACTCCGGCGCGATCTAGCGCCAGATCGAGCTGGCCGGCCCCGTCTTCGCCCCGGCGGAAATCGATCGAGCTCACCTCCGGCTGGCGCGGCAGCGCCGCCGCGGAACGCTCGGGCGATGCGTCGGTCGCAGCCGGCGCAGCTTCGTCACCGAAATGCACGATGACCTTGTCATCCAGACGTTCGAGTCGATAATCGGTGGGCGAGGCCAGATCGAACACCAGGCGCGTACGCGCCCCCGCCCCCAGCACTCTGACGGAATCGACACCGCCACTGCCGATGGCAAAGCTCGATTGCGTCAGGCCGCTCTGGGCCTGCAGCAGATCCAGCGCCAGCCGTGGCGGCGCCTCCGTACGATAGCCGCGAATCTCCGGGACGCCGCCGACGAAATCGAGCCCGACGTCCAGGCGGCCGGCTCCCTGATCGGTGAAGGTCATCGCCGTCAAGGTCGGTGCCGCCCAGGCGGAAAACGCCAGTCCCCACAATGTCAGTGCTGCCAAGCCTGCGGCCAGGCGCCGTCGAGAAGTCATGTTGTCCCCTGCTACTGTTGCCGCCGGCTGGCACCGTCGGAGTCTTGTCCTGCCATTTCCAGGCGCTGACGACGCTCGGTCCATTCTCCCCCAGGGCCGCGCACGGTCTCGAGGAGCGTCAGCCCACGGGGTTCCACGCTGATGATGCGGCCGTAGTCCCGGCCCAGATAATCTCCCTCGAAGAGCCGATGAACCCTGCCGTCCGGCGCGGCGATCAGCGCCGAGGGCGTCTTGCCCACGATCATCGTGCCGACCAGGCTCAGGTTATCCAGCTCGAAGGCCTCGAGTGGCTGGCGCGGCCGATCGGCATCCGGCAGCGGCGAGACCTCGCTCGGGGCGGCGGCGGCGACAGCCTGCTCGGCCACGAACGGGCTCCGCCGCTGCTGCTGGTCGTAACTGGCCGTGGCGTACCGGGGCATCTCCGGCAACGAGGCGATCTGCCCCTTCGGATTGTTTCGCAGGGTATTCAGTCGCGCCTGCAACCCCTCCAGGTCGGCGTCCTCGCACCCGCTCAGCACGATGCTTGCAAACAGCAGCCCGATGAGAACGAATCGTTGTGAACTCACGACTTTCCGCCCTCCTTGCCTGGATCGACATCCTCTCGATAGCGGTACGTTTTTGCCAGCATCGACAGTTGAAGGCGGTCACCCATCGGCTTCAGCGTGAAATCATGAAGCGTGACGATCCGAGGCATCGCGGCGACACGAGCCAGAAACGAGGCGATCTGGTGAAAGTCGCCGCGCACCTGAATGTCGAAAGGCTGCTCGATGTAGAACGCCTGCTCGACTGCCGGTCGCAGCTTGATGCTGTCGATATCGAGCTGCTGCTGCCGCGCCGCATCACTGATGGCGTCCAGCAAGGCGGGGACTTCCGCATCGCTGGGCAGCATCTCGAGCACGCTCTGCATGCGCCCCTGGAGCTCTTCCATCTGATGCTCCATCGCCGGCAGATTGACCGCCTGGTAAGAGAGCGTCTCGAAGCGCTGCAACGCTTGCTGCTGCTGCATGACCAGGCGCTCGTGCGTTTCCCGGGGAGTGGAGGCGAACAACCACTGCGTGACCCATATCGAACCCATCAGCACGCCCAGCGCAATCAGCCATTGAAGACTGACCGGCCAGCTACCCGCCTCCCTGATATCGAGTTCACGCCACTGCAGTTCACGCAGCTGGCGCCATTGCTCTGTGAACGCCTCCCGCAAGGCATTCCATCGTGGACCATTCAGCGTCGGGCGCTTCATGGGCCAGCTCCAGCCTGAGTGTCGTCGCCAAGATGTTCATCGACACTCATGTGAAAGCGCTTGGCCGCTGCCGGCCCTTCTGCGGACTGCACGTCCGAGAGCAATGGCGTATCGAACGCAGGACTGTTGTCGAGCGCTCGCATCTGGTCGGACACCTGACGATTCGAGGCCGCGACGCCGCTCAACTCGAGCCGGCTACCCTTGCGAGTCAACTCGGTATAGTAGACGCCATCGACCAGCGTGGCCGTGAGTTGATCGAGCACGCGGATGGTCAACGGGCGGCTCGACTGCAGCTCGCCGATCAGATCGATCTGTTTCAGCATGCGCTCCCGCAGCTGACGAAAATTGTGCATCTCCTGGATATCGCGAGTGAGCGCATCGGTTTCCCGCTGGATCAGCGCCAACCGGGCCTGTCCCGCCCGCACCATCGATTTTTCGTACTGAGCGATGCCCCAACCGACCAGCAGCCCGAGCAGCAGCACCAGCAGCAGGCTCTGCTTGAAGCGCCGGGTCTTCCGCAAGCGGCGCTGCTCCCGCCATGGCAGCAGATTGATTTCGATCGTCATGGCAGCGCTCGCATGGCCAGGCCACAGGCCGTGAGCATGGCCGGCGCATCCGCGGCCAACGCCGTGACGTCCAGCCGCGGATGGATCCGCATGTGCGTGAAAGGGTTGGCGAGCGTGGCTTCCAGCCCGCTCTGGGCGCGCAATCGCTCCGCCAAGCCCGGCAATGCGCTCGACCCGCCGGCCAGGACCAGGCGCCGAATCTGCTGCTGGCCCGCGGAGGTGTAATAGAGCTGCAGCGAGCGTCCGATGTGCTGGATCAGGGTATCGATGAAAGGCAACAGGACTTGCTGGCGATAATCGTCGGGCAATCCACCACGCTTCTTGGCGCGACCAGCTTCATCGAAACTCATGCCGTAGCGCTTGCTGATGGCATCGGTGAGCTGCCGCCCACCACACAGGCTGTCGCGACTATAGACGATCCGCCCCTCCTTGAGCACATGGAACGCGCACAGGTTGGCGCCGATATCGACCAGTGCCGTGCTATCTCCCTCCTTATCCTCGGAGGTCTGCAAAGCACGACAGACGCGCTCGAGCGCGAAGCCTTCGACATCGACGGCCACCGTCTCGAGCCCCACGGCATCCAGAACCGACGACAGCGTATCGATATCCTGCAGACGGCAGGCCACCAGCATGATTTCCTGCTGGTCGTCGTAACGCGAATGGCGGCCCAGACGCTGGAAATCGAAGGCGACTTCATTGAGCGGGAACGGGATGTACTTGTCGGATTCCATCTGAATCCGTGCCTCGATGTCGTCGTCGCTGAGCGACGAGGGCAACGACAGCACGCGAGTGATGGCGGCCGAGTTGGGCACCGCGACCACGGCGCGCCGAGACTGCAGCCGGGCGTGATCGACCGCCCGGCCCAGCGTATCCACGACTTCGCTCTTGTCGCGAATGCGCCTTTCGACCACGGCCCCCTCACGCAACGGACGCACCGCATAACTGTCGATTCTCAAGCCGCCGGCGCGATGTTCCAGCTCCAGCAGCTTGACGGTGGCAGACGTGATGTCCACTCCCACCAATCCTTTCGAGGATCTTTTCAAGCGCAACACTGTCTCACCTCGCCGAAACTGGAAAAGCCTAAGCAGGAAAAGCCTAACCGGATTTAACGGCGGTGACACGGACAACTTGAACGTTCCGTTACAGTTATTTCGCTTTACTTGCAGGAAGCGGAAGGGGCGAAACTGGCCCCGGCTCTACCGCATCCATATAATGCTCCGATGCTGAATCATCCGACGCCAGGGATAGCGAACACGCGGCCGGACCGCCACCAGTCAAGGATTACCCCTTTATATGAAGCTTTTTACCCGCCTACTGACGACTGCCTTCTGGCTTTTGCTGTCGCTCTGCGCAGGCATGGTGCTGGCAGTCATTGGCGCCGGGCTCTACTTCGCCCCTGGCCTGCCCGACGTGCATCAGCTCCAGAATTACGAACTCCAGACTCCGTTGCGCATCTATACGGAAGACGACAAGCTGATCGGAGAATACGGCGAGGAACGTCGCATGCCCGTCAGCTACGACGAGATTCCCGAACCGCTGATCAACGCCCTGCTGGCCGCCGAAGACGCCAACTTCTACAACCACCCCGGGGTCGATCCCAAAGGGCTCCTGCGCGCCGCGGTCGAGCTGGCCTCCTCCGGTGATATCCAGTCCGGCGGCAGCACCATCACCATGCAGGTCGCACGCAACTACCTGCTGACTCTGGATCAGACCTTCACGCGCAAGATCCGTGAAATTCTGCTGGCACTGCAGATGGAACAGATCCTGAGCAAGCCCGAGATCCTCGAACTCTACGTCAACAAGATCTATCTGGGTCACCGTTCCTACGGCATCGCCGCCGCGGCCAATACCTACTACGGCAAGCCGCTGACGGATCTGACCCTGCCGCAGTATGCCATGATCGCCGGGCTGCCCAAGGCACCGTCGAGCTTCAATCCGCTGACCAATCCGGAGCGCGCCCTGATCCGCCGCAACTGGATTCTCTACCGCATGCGCGAGCTCGGCTCCATCGACCAGGCGAGCTACGACCAGGCCGTCAAGGCGCCGATCACGGCCAGCCGCCATACGGCGCGTTCGGAAGTCGATGCTCCCTACGTCGCGGAGATGGCCCGCGCCTACGCCGTCGAGCGTTTCGGCGACAAGGCCTATACCGACAACATTCGCATCACCACCACCCTCGACAGCCGTCTGCAGACCGAGGCCCGCGATGCGCTGGTGCAGGGCCTGATCGACTACGATACCCGCCACGGCTGGCGCGGCCCCGAAGAGAAGGACGTGCCGCCGAGTCTGGTCGAAGCGCAGGACCGAACCGAACGCCAGGGCCTGGAAGAAGAGCTCTCGGAATCCCCCGAGGTCATCGAAACCGCCCGCCAGGCAGCCCAGAGCAGCCAGGCCACGATCGAGGGTGTCGACGGTGACGTCAGCAACTGGCTCAAGGTGCTTGAGCGCACGCCGTCGTTCGGCCCGCTCCAGCCGGCCATCGTCACCGCCACCGACGGCAAGCAGATGCGCGTGCTCAATGCCGACGGCAAGGTGATCACGCTGGACTGGGACGGCCTCAAGTGGGCCAGGGTCTACCACAGCGCCAAGTGGCGCGGCGAGGTTCCCGCCAATGCCGCAGCGATCGCGAGCCGCGGCGATCTGGTACGCATCCTCAAGGAAGGCGACCACTGGCGCCTGTCGCAACGCCCCGGCGCCGAAGGGGCCATCGTCGTCCTCGATCCGCAGACCGGTGCCATCGAGGCGCTTCAGGGCGGGTTCAGCTTCGCCGCCAGCAAGTTCAACCGCGCCATCCAGGCCCAGCGTCAGGTCGGCTCCAACTTCAAGCCGTTCGTCTATCTGGCTGCACTGCAGGAAGGCGGCATGACCGCGGCGACCATCATCAATGACGCGCCGGTGGTCATGTCACAGTTCAGCGGTGACGATTGGCGCCCGGAAAATGCCGAGCGCCAGTTCCAGGGGCCGACGCGTCTGCGCGTCGGGCTCTACACCTCGCGCAACCTGGTGACCATCCGTGTGTTGCAGTCGCTCGGACTCGACAACGCGCTGAACTTCCTCGAGCGCTTCGGTTTTGCACGGGACCGCCTGCCCCACGGTCTCTCGCTGGCTCTCGGCAGTGCCTCGCTGACACCGCTGGAGATCGCCAACGCCTACGCCGTGCTCGCCAACGGCGGCTTCCAGGTGTCGCCCTGGTACATTCAGAAGGTCACCCAGGGCAGCCAGAATACCGTGGTCGAACAGGCCAATCCGCTGGTGGCGTGCCGTGACTGCGCACCCGGCGCGACCCAGACCGTCATCGATGGCGAGCCGCGTCGCATCGCCCCCCGCGTGGTGGAACCCGACGCGCTCTACATCCTGCGCAGCATCCTGCGTGATGTCATCGAACACGGCACCGGACGCGGCGCCCTGTCGCTCGATCGCAGCGACATCGTCGGCAAGACCGGCACCACCAACGATCAGCGTGACGCCTGGTTCTCCGGCTTCAACAACTCGCTCGTGGCCACGGTCTGGGTCGGCAAGGACGATAACACCACCACGGCGGAATACGGCGCTCAAGCCGCCCTGCCGATCTGGAAAGCGTTCATGGGTCCGGCACTGGAAGGCACGCCCGAGGTGATCCCGGACGCCCCCGACGATATCGTTCAGGTTCGCATCGACCCGGATACCGGCAAGCGCCTGCACGATGACCAGCCCGGCGGCATCAGCGAGATATTCCGCAAGGACAACTTGCCTGAGTATCAGCCGCGCGGTATTCGTCCGGAACTGGAAGACGAGAGCGGCTCGCAGGGCACCGGCACTTACGAAGCGATCTTCTGATACATGAGTCGGGGCTCTGGCCCCGACTTTTTCGTCCCACACTCGCTCTTCACCGCAACAGGACGTCGCAGCGACGCTGAGAGAAATATCATGTCCCTGCCTAGTTGCCGTTGGTGGCTGTTGACCACCTGCCTGATGGCATCACCGTCATATGCAGAGCTTTTCTACGCACCGCCGGCGCCGGAAGAGAACGCCCCCAACTTCAGCGGCAGTGCGGAACTCGGTTATACGAAGTTGACCGGCAACGCCAATACCCAGACGCTGCTCGCCAAGGCTCGCCTGACCTGGCTGACCGGGCGCAACACCCATACGTTCCGCGCCGAAACCCGCAGTGTCCAGGACAACGACGACACCACCTCCGAGCGGTATCTGGTCGGTGCCCGTGAACGCTACGAACTGGAGAACAACAACTACCTGTTCGGCTTTGCGCGCTGGGAGCGCGACCGGTTCAGCGGCTACGACTCGCAGCTCACCACTATCGCCGGCTACGGCCGTCAACTGCTGACCGGGCCGACGCATACGCTTTCCGCCGAAGTCGGCCCGGGCTATCGTCACGACGCCTACGCGGCCGGCGGTAGCGACGACCTGACCCTGGCCTACTCGGCACTGGACTACACCTACCACTTCAGCGATGACATCTCCTTCGACCAGGAGCTGTCCGCGGAAGCAACGCATATCAGCGTCACGACCCGTTCGCTGTCGACGATCACCTCGCAGTTGAACTCCCACCTCGCGCTACGCGTCTCCTACGATGTCAGGAGCAACACGCACCCGCCGCCCGATGCCGAAGCGCGCACCGATACCACGACATCGGTATCGCTTCTCTACAGCTGGTAACGAGCCACGAGCCACGAGCCACGAGCCACGAGCCACGAGCCGCAGAAGTGTAGCGAGACAGCGTGGAAGACCTGCACTGGATGCCACAAACGACGATGCCGCCCCTGTGGGCGGCATCGTCGTCTGGAGATGACAGGCTCGCGATCAGCCGTAGATCTCCTTGACGCTCTTCAGCGGGTAGTGCGCGGGATATGGCTTGCGTGCCACGCCGGATTCCACCGCAGCCTGGGCGACGGCCGCCGGAATCTTCTCGAGCAGGCGCGAATCCACCGGCGTCGGGATGATGTAGCCGCGACCGAACTCCAGCGAGTCGAGCTCGTAGGCATCCAGCACTTCCTGGGTCACCGGCTCTCGCGCCAGATCCTTCAGGGCATGAACGGCCGCGATCTTCATCTGCTCGTTGATGGCCGTGGCCCGGACATCCAGCGCACCCCGGAAGATGAACGGGAACCCCAGCACGTTGTTGACCTGGTTGGGGTAATCGGAGCGCCCCGTACCCATGATCACGTCGCTCCGGGTCGCCCGCGCCACGTCGGGGTGGATCTCCGGGTCCGGATTGGAACAGGCGAAGACCACCGGGTTCGCGGCCATCTTCTCGAGCTGCTCGGGCTTGAACAGGTTCGGCCCGGACAGACCGACGAAGACATCGGCGCCTTCGATGGCGTCGTCCAGCGTACGCAGCGGCGTTTCGGTCGCGAACTGCGCCTTGTATTGATTGAGATCGTTGCGGCCGCTATGGATGACGCCGTTACGATCCAGCATGAAGATATTCTCGGCCTTGGCGCCACATTCGATGAGCAGCTTCATGCAGGCAATGGCGGCGGAACCGGCCCCGAGACAGACGATGCGCGCTTCGGCCAGCGTCTTGCCGGCGATATCCAGCGCGTTGAGCAACCCTGCCGCGGTCACGATCGCGGTACCATGCTGGTCGTCGTGGAATACCGGAATGCTGCAGCGCGCCTTGAGCGCCGCCTCGATCTCGAAGCACTCCGGCGCCTTGATGTCTTCCAGGTTGATGCCGCCCCAGGTATTGGCGATGTTGGCCACGGTATCGATGAAAGCCTGGGCCGAGTCGGCCTCGACCTCGATATCCACCGAGTTGATGCCGGCGAAGCGCTTGAACAGAACGCCCTTGCCTTCCATGACCGGCTTGCTCGCCAGCGGTCCCAGATTGCCCAGCCCCAGAATGGCGCTGCCGTCGGAAACGACGGCTACCAGGTTCCCCTTGCCGGTATAGAGGTAGGCGTTTTCCGGATCCAGCGCGATTTCCCGGCACGGTTCCGCCACGCCGGGACTGTAGGCCAGCGCAAGATGCTTGGCGGAGTTGGTCGGCTTGGTCAGCTCGACCGACAACTTACCCGGAATCGGCTTTGCGTGGTAATCGAGCGCCGCCTGTCTCTTATCGTCACTCATGAGGATTTTCCAAAGACAAATGATGGGAATTTTCGACAGTGTCTTGCCTGAAGTCGGATCAGATTATAGAAAAAACCCACCCCACACAACTTTTGCCCATTTTCTGCCTTTCGCGAATTTTAAGCGCCTGTTTGAACCACTTGGGTGCATTTGGCGACACTTATATCTAGAGCCTCAGCCATAAAACATTCCTTATCCATCTCTTCGGGGCAGTCGATAAATCCGATGCCCCTTATCTTTTAAAACTTAACCCTTGCCTTTTAAAACTTAAAAAGCCATCGAGCGGGCACAAAAAAGCCCGCCATCAAGGCGGGCTTTTCGACAACCAATCGGTTGTAGCGAGACGCGCTTTTAACCGCGACGCACTGCAGCACCGAAGCGCTTGTTGAAACGCTCGACGCGGCCACCGGTGGTCGCCTGCTTCTGCTTGCCGGTGTAGAACGGATGACACTGCGAGCAGACGTCGATGTGGAAATCTTCGCTGGCCGTGGTGCCGATCGAATGGGTCGCGCCACAGGAACAGGTCGCCGTGACTGTCTTGTATTCGGGATGAATAGACTGTTTCATCGTGAAGCCTCGCTTTGCGGTGTACCGCCACCTGATCTCTTGCCAGGCACCGTACACGGATAGGGAATCGCGGTTCACTCCCGCGCGACCGGCCCGCCTGGAATCCCGTAGTCGGCATCGCCAGGCGATGATCGCACCACGGATAAAAGACGAACCCTACGTCGGAAGGCGGCGTATTTTAGCAGAACTCTTCATGGAGGCCAATTGGCAGATTCCCGTATCGCCCCCGAGAGCGCATCAACGCCTCCTCGGATTCTTCGCGTTGCCGTTCCTACGCCGCTGAGGCGACTTTTCGACTATCGCCCCGCCGGTCAACCGCCCGCAGGCGGGTGGCGACCGGGGCTGCGCGTCAAGATCCCGTTCGGCCGGCGCCACCTGGTCGGGGTCGTGATGGAATGTACCACGCACAGCGAACTGCCCGCCCAGCAGCTCAAGCCGATCACGGAGCGCCTCGACGACGAGCCACTGCCGGCGGACTGGCTATGGCTGTGCCAGTTCACCGCCCGCTACTATCAGCATTCGCTGGGCGATACGCTGCATCATGCCCTGCCCGGCCCGCTACGCCAGGGACGGCCGCTCGAGGCCCGGGTTCGCGAACGCTGGAAACTGAACGCCTCGGAAGCCCTCGCCCTCGACGCGCTAGGCCGCGCGCCGCGCCAGCGTGAACTGGTAAAGCTCCTGGCCCAGCATCGCCACGGCATGATCACCTCCGCGATAACCGCACAAGGTTACACCCGTGCCCAACTGCAGGGGCTGCTCGACAAGGCGCTGATCACCTGCATTCGGGAGCCGCTGACCGCCGGCGAAGGGTGGTCGGGAGCGCTGCTGGCCGAACCCGCCCTGCCGCTCAATCGCGAGCAGTCGGCAGCGTTGGCCGCGTTGCACGAAGGGCTGGACCGCTTCCACCCCTGCCTGCTCCATGGCGTTACCGGCAGCGGCAAGACCGAGGTCTACCTGCAACTGATCGAAGGCGTGCTCGGACAGGGCCGCCAAGCACTGGTACTGGTGCCTGAGATCGGCCTGACACCGCAGACGCTATCGCGCTTTCGCAAGCGCTTTCGTGCGCCGGTGGTGGCACTGCATTCCGGGCTTACCGACCTGGAGCGGCTGGATGCCTGGGAGGCCGCCCGCAGCGGACGCGCCCCGATCATCATCGGCACCCGCTCCGCCATCTTCACGCCACTGGCGCGGCCCGGCGTGATCATCGTCGACGAAGAGCACGATGGCTCGTTCAAGCAGCAGGACGGCCTGCGCTACCACGCCCGCGACCTGGCCATGGCCCGCGCGCAACGCGACGGGGTGCCGATCCTGCTGGGAAGCGCGACGCCATCGCTGGAAACGCTGGCCCAGGCACGCAGCGGCCGCTACCGGCACCTGTGCCTGACCCAGCGCGCCAGTCGTCATGCCCCGGCCAAGCTGGAGCTGGTCGATCTGCGCGGCCGCCTGCGCCAGGGCGGCCTGATTCCGCCAGTGATCGATGCCATCCGCCAGGCACTGAAAGCCGAGGGGCAGGTACTGGTCTTCATCAACCGGCGCGGGTTCTCGCCTTCGCTGGCCTGCCACCAGTGCGGCTGGATCGCCGAATGCCGCCACTGCGACTCGCGCATGACCCTGCACCGCCAGCCGCCGAGGCTGGTCTGTCATCACTGCGAACACCAGACGCCGCAACCGGACGCCTGCCCGAGCTGCGACAGTGCGGACCTGAGGCCGCTCGGCGCCGGAACCGAACGCACGGAGGAAACGCTGACCACGCTGTTTCCGGACGTCCCGGTCTATCGCATCGACCGGGACAGCACGCGACGCAAGGAAGCCTTCGACCAGTTGCTGACCGAGATCCGCCGCGGCGAACCGGGCCTCCTGGTGGGCACCCAGATGCTGGCCAAGGGCCACCATCTTCCCCACGTGACACTGGTCGTCGTGGTCAATGCCGACGCCGGCCTCTACGCCAGCGATTTCCGCGCGCTCGAGCAGAGCGCCCAGCTACTGGTACAGGTGGCCGGACGCGCCGGGCGGGCGGACCGAGCCGGCCGCGTGCTGGTCCAGACGCTGCATCCCGACGACCCGAACCTGCGTTTGCTGGCGGATAGCGGCTACGACGCGCTGGCCTATCAGATGCTGGAAGAGCGACGCCTGGCCGGGCTGCCGCCCTATCGCTATCTGGCCTTGGCGCGTTTCGAAGCCACCCGCGAGGAAGACGCCCGCGAGACCGCAGACGCGGCCGGTGATGCCGTACGCGCCTGGCTTGCCGAACGTCGTCTGGCAGTCCACTGTCTCGGCCCCGTGCCGGCGCCCATGGAACGGCGCCAGAACCGGTATCACCTGCAACTGATGCTGTCGGCGGAAAAACGCAGCGCCCTGCACGAAGCCGGCGCCTGGCTGGTCGGCTGGCTGGAGAACGCCGCCTCGCGACGCGTCCGCTGGTCGCTGGATATCGACCCGATGACGTTGAGNNAGCCGTAAGCCGGGATGCAACCACCTTTCGAGCCGGAATCGGATGGTTTCGCTTTTCTTACAGCTTAAAGCTTCTAACTTATAGCTCCCGAAGGGACTAGGGTTTAAAGCCATGCCGCAATCACCGATAATGGCTGCCTTTTTCCCGCGTCGTGACGGCAGGTTCACGACGCCCAGATCCGCGGCACCCCGCGCCGGGTCGGGCCGAGAGCCCCAAGCCCAGGCCCCACGACTACGAAGTAACCCATGAAAGAGACGATTACAGAACTGCTCGAAGCCGCCATCGCCAAGCTGCAGCAGACAGGCGATCTACCGGCAGACGTGAGTCCGGCGATCAAGGTCGACCCGACCCGCGACAAGGCCCATGGCGACTACGCCAGCAACCTGGCGCTGGTGCTCGCCAAGCCGGCCGGCTGCAAGCCGCGCGAGCTCGCCGACAAGCTGGTCGCAGCCCTTCCCGACAACGACGCGATCCGCAAGACCGAGATCGCCGGGCCGGGCTTCATCAACTTTTTCGCCGCGACCGATGCCATCGCGGGCATCGTCAGCCAGATTCTGGATGCCGGTGACACCTTCGGGCGCAGCATGATCGGCGCCGGCGAAAAAGTGCAGGTCGAGTTCGTTTCCGCCAACCCGACCGGGCCGCTGCATGTCGGCCATGGCCGTGGCGCCGCCATCGGCGACTGCCTGTGCCGGGTGCTGGAAGCCACCGGCTTCGACGTGACCCGCGAGTTCTACTACAACGACGCCGGCGCCCAGATCAACAACCTGATGCGCTCCGTGAAGGCCCGCGCCCTCGGCCTCGGCCCCGACGACGAAGGCTGGCCCGAGGACGGCTATCGCGGCGATTACATCAAGGATGTCGCCCAGGCCTATCTGGCCGGCGAGACCGTGACTGCCGACGACCGCGAAGTCACCGCCAAGGCCGATCCGGAAGACGAAGATGCCATCCGCGCCTTTGCCGTGGCCTACCTGCGTCGCGAACAGGATCTCGACCTCAAGGCGTTCGGAGTCGAGTTCGACGTCTATTTTCTGGAATCGTCGCTATATGCCGAAGGCCGGGTCGAAGAGACGGTCGAAGCGCTGGTATCCGGCGGGCACACCTACGAGGCCGACGGCGCGCTCTGGCTTCGCACCACCGACTTTGGCGACGACAAGGATCGGGTGATGCGCAAGAGCGACGGCGACTACACCTACTTCGTGCCCGATGTCGCCTATCACTACAACAAGTGGCAGCGCGGCTTCACCACCGTGATCGACGAACAGGGCGCCGACCACCATTCGACCGTCACTCGCGTGCGCGCCGGCCTGCAAGCGCTGGAAGCCGGCATCCCGCAGGGCTGGCCGGACTACGTGCTGCACCAGATGGTGCTGGTGACCCGCTCCGGTGTCGAGGTCAAGCTCTCCAAGCGTGCCGGCAGCTACGTCACGCTGCGGGATCTGATCGACGAAGTCGGCCGCGATGCCACGCGCTACTTCCTCGCCGCACGACGCGCCGACTCCCAGTTGACGTTCGATATCGATCTCGCACGGTCGCAGACCAACGACAATCCGGTCTACTACATCCAGTACGCCCATGCCCGCGTCTGCAGCGTGCTGCGCAAGGCCGAAAGCGACGATCTCGCTTTCGACCACGCCATCGCGATGGCCAATCTGGAGCGTCTCGATGCCCCCCAGGAGAAGGCGCTGATGAATCGTCTGGCGCGTTATCCCGATGTCGTCGAGCGCGCCGCCCGCACCCGCGAGCCGCATCAGATCGCGCAGTATCTGACCGAGCTCGCCAGTGACTTCCACACCTGCTACAACGCCCAGAAAGTCATGGTAGACGATGCCGAGCTGCGTAACGCACGCCTGGCACTGGGTCTGGCGACACGCCAGGTCATCGGCAATGGATTGGCGCTACTCGGCGTCAGCGCCCCGGAGGAGATGTAAGACATGGCACGCCGCCCCGCTCAGAACAGCCGCCCGTCCCCCTCCCGTTCTTCGCCCAAAGGTGCAACGACGAAGGCTCGCCCGCGCCGATCCGGCAGCAGTCCAGGCGGTGGTCTCGGCGGCATTCCGGGGTGGCTGTGGGCGATTGCCGGCCTGATCGCCGGTTTCGCCCTGTCGCAGTATCTGGACCGCTCCTCGCCGGAGCCCGTCGCTGCCGTCGTGCCTCGCCCGACCTCCACTCAGACCAGCGGCGGTAGCGAGGGCCAGCAGAGTGGTGGCAACGCCGATGCCGGCGACAGCACTGCACAACAGCCGGCCACGCCGACGTTCGAGTTCTACACGCTGCTGCCGGAAACGGAAGTCATCGCGCCCAGCAGCGATAGCTCGTCGCCGGAGCCGACCGCCAAGGCGACGCAGGAAGCCGCTGCCGACGACGCCGCGAACCAGACCAAGCAGCCGACGCCCAGCGGTGGCCGCTATGTCCTGCAGGCCGCCTCGTTCCGGGATCTCGGCGATGCCGAGCGCCTGGCCAACCGGCTCAAGGACTTCGGCCTGCTGGCCAAGATCACCGATGTCCGCGCCAACGGCGATCAACTGTGGCACCGGGTTCAGGTCGGCCCCTACGAGGACAAGCGCGAACTCTCGCGTGCCCAGGACCTGATGGTGACCCAGGGCATCGAGCCGCTGCTGCTGCGCCTGCAGAACTGAGCCCCGCAGGCGAGACGTCTGCAACGTCGCGAGCACGAGACAGAACACGGCCGGCACTCTTCGCCGGCCGTTACGCCTTCGCGGTTTTCCCTCCTGTCTTTCTCCCCTGCGTCTCTCCCCCTATCATTCTTCCCGTCTTTTCCCTTCTTCTGCCCTTTGTGTTCTGCCCCTCTGTGCCTCGCCGCTTTCCCGCCGTTGCTCGCCGATGGCTTGATTTCCGAAGGTCCTGCCCGCACTTGATGATTCATGCTGCATCGCGTCGTACCCGTCATCCTTGATTCGGACGCGATGACACCGGTTTTTCGGCGCCGTCGGCCAGACTTGACGGCGCGCCATTGGGAGTTAATTGCATGACCACAATCGTATCCGTGCGCCGTGGCGATCAGGTTGCCCTGGCCGGCGATGGCCAGGTGTCGCTGGGCAATACGGTAATGAAAGGCAATGCCAGCAAGGTTCGCCGCCTCCATCGCGGCCAGGTTCTGGCCGGTTTCGCTGGCGGCACCGCCGACGCCTTCACCCTGTTCGAGCGCTTCGAGGCGCAACTCGAGAAATATCAGGGGCATCTGACCAAGGCCGCGGTCGAGCTGGCGAAGGAGTGGCGCACCGACCGCGCGCTGCGCCGCCTGGAAGCGATGCTGGCCGTCGCCGACAAGACCGCCTCGCTGATAATTACCGGCAACGGTGACGTGGTGGAACCCGAGCGCGGCATCATCGCCATCGGCTCCGGCGGCCACTTCGCCCAGGCCTCGGCGCGGGCACTGCTCGAGAACACCGATCTCGGCGCACGCGAGATCACCGAGAAGTCGATCAACATCGCCGCCGACATCTGCGTCTTCACCAATCACCAGATCACGCTCGAAGAGCTGTAACGAGGCCCCATTCCCATGTCTCAGACTCCTTCCCAGGAAACCGCCAGCATGCAGCCGGCGCTGACCCAGTCTTCGATGACGCCGCGTGAGATCGTCCATTCGCTCGACCAGTACATCATCGGCCAGCACGACGCCAAGCGTGCCGTCGCCATCGCGCTGCGCAACCGCTGGCGCCGGATGCGTCTCGACGAGAACATGCGCGGCGAGATCGTGCCCAAGAACATCCTGATGATCGGCCCGACCGGCGTCGGCAAGACCGAGATTGCGCGACGCCTGGCCAAGCTGGCCGGCGCCCCCTTCCTCAAGGTCGAAGCGACCAAGTTCACCGAGGTCGGCTATGTCGGCCGCGATGTCGAATCGATCATCCGCGACCTGATGGAAATGGCGATCAAGATGGTGCGCGAGCAGGCCAAGACCGAAGTTCGCCACAAGGCGCAGGATGCCGCCGAGGATCGCATTCTCGACGCCCTGCTGCCGCGTCCGCGGGGCAGCGAGTACGATGCCGGTCGCGACGACTCCTCCACCCGTCAGGTTTTCCGCAAGAAGCTGCGTGAAGGCCAGCTCGACGACAAGGAGATCGACATCGAGGTGACGCCGGCCAGCCAGGGGGTCGACATCATGACGCCGCCCGGCATGGAGGAGATGACCAACCAGCTCCAGAGCCTGTTCGCCAACATGGGCAAGCAGAAGTCCGAGACGCGCCGCGTCACGGTCAAGGACGCCTGGAAGCTGCTGCAGGACGAGGAAGCCGCCAAGCTGGTCAACGAGGAAGAGATCAAGCAGCGCGCGCTGGAAGCGGTCGAACAGAACGGGATCGTGTTCCTCGACGAGATCGACAAGGTCGCCAAGCGCGGCGAATCCGGCAGCGGCGGCGATGTCTCCCGCGAGGGCGTCCAGCGTGACCTGCTGCCGCTGATCGAGGGCTCTACCGTCTCCACCAAGCACGGCATGGTGCGTACCGACCACATCCTGTTCATCGCCTCCGGCGCCTTCCACCTCTCCAAGCCGTCGGATCTGATTCCGGAACTGCAGGGCCGCCTGCCGATCCGGGTCGAACTGACGGCGCTGACGCCAGACGATTTCAAGCGCATCCTGACCGAGCCGTCGGCCGCGCTGACCAAGCAGTACCGGGCACTGCTCGGCACCGAAGGGCTGGATGTCCAGTTCACCGAAGACGGCATTTCCCGCATCGCCGAGATCGCCTGGCAGGTCAACGACGGCACCGAGAACATCGGCGCCCGACGCCTGCATACGGTAATGGAGCGACTGCTCGAGGAAGCCTCGTTCCAGGGCGGCGACTTCGCCAGCCCGCTGGTCATCGATGCCGACTATGTCAATGACAAGCTCGGCGAACTTGCCGTGGACGAAGACC